>NZ_CP176772.1:2508728-3763092 GCF_046605375.1 Arthrobacter sp. MPF02
GCTGCGACCGCGGCAACGAGGCCGTCCGGGGTGGGCTCAGCCGCCACTGCCGCGATCGGAAGTCCGGCTGCGGCCGCCTGCTCCGCCGTCGACCGTCCTATCACCACCAGCTTGCAGCAGTGCAGCGGCGCGAGCCCGGCGATGCGGCGGACGGCGCTGGGCGAGGCGGCCAGCACGGCGTTGATGCTTCCGTCCGCGAATCCCGCACTGGCGGCTTCCGGGGTCAGGAGCGAGTACGACGGCGGCGCCTGCCCCACTCCCCCGCTATCCGCTGCGACGGCGAGCCTGCGCTCCGCTGCCGCGGGGTAGTCAACCGTCCGGTAGGCCGAAACCACGGTGACGGTGCTGGCTGCGGCAGCCAGTCCGTCGGCGAGCAGGGGTGCGGCGATGTCAGCCTGCGGCAGCAGGACCTTTCCACCGCCGGGCCACACCTCGAGCAGGCCGGCGGCGGACTGCTCATCCCTGGGCACCAGGTGGACGGCAACGCCGTTGGCTTCCAGGAGCCTGCGGGTGGCCGGACCGACGGCCGCGATCCTGGTGCTCTCAGGGATCCCCTGCCGCAGGGTCAGGTTACGGTCGCGGGCCTTGTCCAGCAGCACATGGACGGTTGTGGCGCTGGTCAGTACCAGCCAGTCGAACGCTCCGGCGCCCAAGCCGTCGCAGGCCGCGTCCAGAGAGTGCTGGTCCGGTGCCCGTTCGAAGTCGATGAGCGGCAGGAGAAGGGCGTTGGCCCCCGCTTTTTGCAGCGCCCCCACCAATTCCATGGAGCGCTCCGGGCTGCGCGTGATCAGGACGCTTGCCCCGGCGAGGGGCTGGTGGGGTACCGGTGCGCCGGATGGCAGTCCCATGGGCAGGTCAGGATGCCTGGAGGTCTGCTATGTCGGCTGCGCCGCGGGCCAGCAGGATTTCGGCGAGTTCGATGCCCAGGAGGGTGGCTCCCACCTCGGTGAGGCCGTCGGTTGCCCGCTTGTCCCGCACGGAGGTGGTGCCGTCCACGGCACACACCACGGCCTCCAGGTGGAGCATGCTGCCTTTCCGGTAGGCGTAGGCGCCCACGGGAGCGGCACAGCCCGCTTCCAGCCGTGCCAGCAGGGCCCGTTCCGCGGTGACGGCGAGCCGGGTGTCCTGGTCATCAAGGGCCGCCAGGGCCTGGGCCAGTACCGCGCGGGACCCCCCGCTTGAACCGGGCTTCCGCGGGGCGTCGGCGGTGCGGCATTCGATGGCCAGGGAACCTTGGCCTGCTGCCGGAAGCATCACATCGGTCCCGAGGAATTCGCTGACGGCATCCAGCCTGCCGATGCGCTCCAGGCCTGCAGCCGCCAGCACCACGGCGTCCAGGTCACAGGACCTGCCGGGAACTACTGCATCCGTGGTGTTTCCGGGGAGCCCTGGGACCCTGCCCAGGCGCGTGTCCACGTTGCCGCGGATGTCCAGGATCTCCAGGTCCGGGCGGGCTGCCCGGAGCTGGGCTGCGCGCCGGGGCGAACCGGTACCCACCGTGGCTCCAGCCGACAGGTCCGCCAGCTTGAGTCCGTCACGTGCGCAGAGGACGTCACGGACGTCCACGCGGCGCGGGGTGGCGGCGAGGCTGAGCCCCACGGCCGCGCCGGTGGGCAGGTCCTTGAGCGAATGGACCGCGACGTCGCACTCGTTCCGCAGCAGGGCGTCGCGCAGCGCGGCCACGAAGACGCCTGTGCCGCCCATCTGCGACAGCGATCCGGTGAGGACGTCCCCGTCAGTCCTGATGTGGACCAGCTCTACGGGAAAGCCGCCGACGGCGGCCAGCTGGTCCGCGGTCTGCTGCGTCTGCGTCAGGGCGAGCTTGCTGGCGCGGGTTCCGATCCGGACGGTCACTGCTGTGCTGCTCCCTGGGGTGAATTTGCGGGGTAGGGGTCGAGTCCGGTTCCCACCGTGGTGTCAGCACCGGCGATGGTGGGCTTCCCGCCGCGGAAGTTGGCGCAGCAGCCGGGCCGGCAGACGTCGTACCAGGGGCCCAGGTCCGTCACGGCCGGGCGGTCGCTGATGTTGTTCGCCAGGGTCCGCTCGCAGATCAGGTCCACCATGCCGTTGACGAACTTGCGGTGCGTGCCGGGCGTGGGAACGCGGGTGGCTGCCAGGCCCAGGTTCGCGCATGTCTCCAGGGCCTCGGTGTCCAGGTCCCACACGACTTCCATGTGGTCACTGACGAAGCCCAGGGGCACAATCACGATGCCCTTGACGCCCTGGCCCGCGAGTTCCTCGATGGCGTCGTTGATGTCGGGCTCCAGCCACGGCACATGCGGGGCGCCGGAACGGGACTGGTACACAAGGGACCATGGGGCGGTGAGGCCTGATTCCTCCTCCACCCGCCGGATGACGGCCGCAGCGGTGGCCAGGTGCTGGGCCACATAGGCCGAGCCTTCCTCGAACTCGCGGGGCTCGCCCTCGGATTTGCCGGCTGCCTCGGCATCCCGGGTGGGGATGGAGTGCGTGGCGAACACGATCTGGACGGGGGCGTCCGGCGTTCCTGCCTCTGCCAGCTTGGCGCGCACCTCGGCCAGGCCGGCGGCGGTGGCCTCGACGAAGGGCTCAACAAAGCCGGGGTGGTCGAAGTACTGGCGGACCTTGTCCACTTCCAGGCGGCCGTCGAGCCCTGTCTCCGTGAGTGCCATGCCGATGTCCTCACGGTACTGGCGGCAGCTGGAGTAGCAGGAGTAGGCACTCGTGGTGATCATCAGCAGCCGCCGGTGTCCGGCGTCGTAAGCTTCCTGCAAAGTTTCCGGAATGTAGGGCGCCCAGTTGCGGTTTCCCCACAGCACCGGGAGGTCGAGGCCGCGCGCGGCGAGTTCGGCCTCCAGCGCAGCCTTGAGCTCGCGGTTCTGCTGGTTGATGGGGCTGATGCCGCCGTTGGCGCGGTAGTGGTGGGACACTTCCTCGAGGCGTTCGTCCGGGATGCCGCGGCCGCGCGTGACGTTGCGCAGGAAGGGGATCACGTCTTCCTGGCCTTCGGGGCCGCCGAAGGAGGCCAGGAGAATGGCGTCGTAGTTCTTGGGTGCCATCCGGCCCGCCTCGGTGACGGGGTTGACGGCGGCGCCGCCCTGGGGGTCGAGGGGGCTCATGCCAGCACCTCCGCTACCTCGTCGGCGGAAATCCGGCGGCCGGTATAGAACGGAATTTCTTCGCGGACGTGGTTGCGGGCCTCGGTGGCGCGCAAGTGGCGCATGAGGTCCACCAGGTCAACGAGCTCGGGGGCTTCCAGGCCCAGAATCCATTCCCAGTCGCCCAGCGCGAAGGAGGACACCGTGTTCGAAATGACCTGCGGGAACTCCCGGCCCAGGAGGCCATGTTCGCGAAGCATGGCACCGCGTTCCTCCTCGGGCAGGATGTACCACTCGTAGGAGCGTACGAACGGGTAGACGCAGAGCCATTCGGCCGGGGTGACGCCCCGGGAGAAGGCCGGGGTGTGGTTCTTGGCGAACTCGGCCTCACGGTGGACACCCATGGCCGACCACACAATCTCCGTACCGGTAAACAGGGTGCTGCGGCGGATGTCGCGGATGGCCTGCTGCAGGGCCTCGGGCTTGGGGCCGTGGAGCCACACCATGACGTCGGCATCGGCGCGCATGGCCGAGACGTCGTAGCTGCCGCGGTGCGTCACGCCTGCTTCGGCAAGCCGTTCCAGCAGGGCCTCGAAGTCAGCGGCAGCGTCCGCGCTGCGGACCACGGCCTCGGAGCGCTTGAAAACGGTCCAAAGGGTAAAGAACTGCTCGGCTGATTCTTCGGTTTTAGTGACAGATTCGGCAGAAGTGTGGTTCATGGTTACAAGTTTGCCCTTTAGTTACCGCCAAGTCGAAACCAACAACTTCTACAGCGCGTAGAAGTGTGGAAGATCACATTTTGGTCCGCATACCCTTCCCTGTCCCGCACTCCGGCTAGGGGTTACGCAGGCGGAAGAACACCAGACCGGCTGCACCTGCAACGCCCACGAGGCCGGATCCGAGCCATACCAGGGCACTGCGTTCGTCGGGCTGGTTGTTCAGCACCGCGCTGCTGCGGGAGGTGCCTTCCGACGTGTAGGGCGTCCAGCCGGCGCGGGTCTGCGGGCGGGAGTAGAGCGGCGAAACTTCAGCCTGGCCGCCCTTAGCTCCTGCGGAAGGGCCGTCTTTCCCGGGAACGGACAGGGCTTCTACCGCCGGAGGAACCTGGTCTGCCGGCGTGGATCCGTCCGTGCCGGGGAGCGCCGCTGCCGGCGGCACGCTGGCCGTGGCGGCAGCCCCAGCCGGGGCCGTCACCGCGGCTGCCGGCGGCGCCGTTGCCGGTGCAGCAGGAGCTGAACCGGCCGGGGAAGCACCGGCAGGTGACACACCGGCGACGGTCGGCGCCGGCGCAGGGGCCGGCTTCGTCGGCGCTGGAGCCGCAGCAGGGGCGCTGCCGGCCGGAGCAGTTGCTGCGGTCGCGCTGCCGGCCGGGGCAGTGGAGGACGGAGACGCAGGAGCGGGAGTAGGAGTCGGCACTGCCGTCGCGGACGGCGAAAGGGTTGCCTTGACAGCCGGCAGGAGCGCCGGGGGAACCGAAAGGACCGGCGTGGAAGCCGCCTCTTCTTCGGGCTCATTGGCGCCTTCGTATCCCTTGGGCACCGGCTTCTTTTGGTCCTTGTCCTGCCCCGGCGCATTTTGCCGGGCCTCCCCGGAGTTCCCCCGTAGGGAGGCTTCCTGCGGGCCGGAACGGGTCTCAAGCGTCACCGGGACTTTCGGGTTGCCGGAATCGGTTCCTCCTTCGTCCGCCAGGGACGCCGTGACGCCTGTGCTGAGAACCAGTACCGCTCCGATTGCCGCAGCTGCCGTGCCGCGTCGGATTCCCCCATGGATACCGGTCCGGGACATTGGAAGCTCGGACCTGTGTTGAAACATAGTCATCGACCCTAACCATGGCACGGCGGGATGTGGAAACCGGCAAGGCCGTTCCAGGCGGCCCGGCCGGTCCGAAAATCCGGCTTGAACCGGCCTTGACCAGCTAAGACTTTTTAGCTGGCCAAAACTCTGATGTGCTTGCGCGTGTCGGACACCACGGCCGCCAGTCCGTTTCCTGCCACCCAGCCGCCCACCAGTGCGAGATTGCCGGCCGCGGTGCAGGCTTCGCGGATTGCGGCAACACGGGCACTGTGGCCGACGGCGGCAAACGGCAAGGCGCCGCGCCAGCGGACGACGTCCCAATCCACCAGGTTGTCCTCACTGATTACAGCGCCCAGCAGAGCCGAGGCGTCCTCCAGGGAGGCAGCAAGGAGGCCGTCATCGGTTTCCGGACCGGCCTGCTGCCCGCCCAGTCCGTCCACCTTGCCGTACGAGAGCCGAAGAACGTGCCGGCCGGGCCCGGCGGCAGCGGCAAGCCAGTCCCATTTTGCGGTTGCATGCGTCAGCGCCTTGGCCTGGATGCCCGGCGTTTGTGGCGCCACAAGGACGCCAGTGCCGCGGGGACGGCTGTCCAGGCCCGGGTGATCCAGCACCAGGGTAACAAGCTTGACGTCCGGCCCGGACGCCGGCTTCTTTCCGGCGATGGCCGGCACTGCCTGCTCCAGCAGGTCGACGGCTGCGGGACCGTCAACCGCTGCCACCAGCAGGCCGGCGTCGAACGTTGCTTCCGCGGAAAGAACGCGCCAGCCGTCCGGAGTGCGGGCAACGGAGGTAGCGGCCGTGCCGGCCAGGAGCGAAACGTCCCGTGCCCGGAGGTCCCGGACCAGGGCGTCCACCAGCGTGTGCATACCGCCTTCAAGACCCGCGACGGCGGAGCCCGCCTTGGCGGCCGGGGCGGAAGCGGGTGCGCTTCCGCCTGCAGCGGGCGCCGGGAACGGGCCGCGCCGCTGGGCGGCCACGGCGGCAGCCAGGGATCCGTGCTGCCGGAGCCGGGCGCGGAGTCCGGGGGCCACCATATCGACGTCCAGCAGGGCCGGATCAGCAGAGTGAACTCCGCCCACCACGGGCGCGACGAGCCGGTCCAGCACCCTGGCGCCCATCCGCGCTTTGACCAGGGCGGAAACGCTGACCTCGTTTTTTCCGGCACCAACGGAGGCCGGAAGTAAACGGTCGAGGGAAGCACGGAGGGAACCAATGAGTCCGAGGGACCGCCTGACCTCCGGGTCCCAGGGGTTGGACGGTATGCCCAGGACCCCGGTCTTGGGCAGTTCGCGGGGACCTTCCGGGAGCTGTACCCAGGCACCGCCGGGCCGCGGAGGAACAATCCTGCCGGCCAGTCCCAGCTCCGCCGCAAGCACGGACACGGCGTCGGACCGGGTGGCGAAGGACTCGGCACCGCTGTCCAGGGTCAGGCCAGCCACCGTATGGCTCCCCACGCAGCCGCCCCAGGCGTTACCGGCTTCCAGCACTGTGACGCCGTACCCGGCGGCGGCGAGTTCCCGGGCGGAAAGCAGGCCGGAGATCCCGCCGCCTACCACCAGCGCGGTCCGGGCCCTGGCCGGCAGACTGCCCACCGGCTACTCCGGCGAAATGGAGTGGATGAGCTCCACTACCCGCGTCAGGACCGCCGGGTCCGTCTCGGGCGGCACGCCGTGGCCAAGGTTAAGGACGTGTCCAGGGGCCGCTGAACCGGCGGCGATTACTTCGCGGACGTGTGCTTCCAGGATTTCCCACGGGGCGGCAAGCAACGCGGGATCGATGTTTCCTTGCAGGGGCACGGTGCCGCCCAGTCGGCGGTTGGCTTCATCGAGGGGAAGGCGGTAGTCCACACCCACCACGTCGACGCCGACATCGCGCATGGCCACCAGGAGCTCGGAGGTGCCCGTGCCGAAGTGGACCAGCGGGGCGCCGAGCTGGCGGACGTGGTCAAGCGCGCGGGAGGAGGCAGGAGCCACAAACCGGGAGTAGTCGGCCAGCCCCAGGGATCCGGCCCATGAGTCGAAGAGCTGGCCGGCGGATGCCCCGGCTTCGAGCTGTGCCCGGAGGAACAGCCCGGACGCGTCCGCCGCCCAGTTGGCCAGGGCATTCCACGTCTCCGGGTCCGCGTGCATCATGGTGCGCGGACCCAGGTGGTCACGGGAAGGCTTGCCCTCCACCATGTAGGCCGCCAGCGTGAAGGGCGCCCCGGCGAAACCGATCAGGGGGGTCCTGCCAAGTTCGGCGACTGTCAGCCGGACAGCTTCGCGGATGGGTTCCAGCGCTTCCCAGGTGAGCTGCGGCAGCGCTGCCACGTCCGCGGCCGTGCGGACGGGCTTCTCCAGGACGGGGCCCACGCCGGGAACGATGTCCACGCCCACGCCGGCGAGCTTAAGCGGGATGACGATGTCAGAGAAAAAAATGCCGGCATCAACGTCGTGGCGGCGGACGGGCTGGAGCGTGATCTCGGACGCCAGCTCCGGCCGGAGGCACGAGTCCAGCATCGCGATGCCCTCGCGAACCTTCAGGTACTCCGGGAGGGACCGGCCTGCCTGCCGCATGAACCAGACGGGGCGGCGGGAAGGCTTGCCGCCGCGGTAGGCAGTGATAAGCGGAGAGTCTGCGGTGCGGCCGTCCACCAGCGGGTGGTCCGCGGCGAGGGCGCCGGCAGCGGAGACGGCAGGGCTAGGAGTCATGCCTCTGATTGTGCCGAAGTTCAGCGCCAAAAGATAACGACAGCCTGTCATTGCACAGACCGTGATTGCCGCCGTGGCGGGAATCACGTCGCCTGCGTGTCCCTGCACGAACGGAAGTTGTTCTACCGAGAAGCGAAAAAGCTATGATTGGTCTGTTGTGGTTCTTTTTTCATTGGTGGCTACACACGCCGACATCGATCTTGAGACCGTTGCCCAGCTGAGCAACGGTTCCTCCGGTATCGCCACATCCGCTCTCTCCGGCTCGCCGGCGGTGACGGGTGCGGTGGTCCTTGCCACCTGCAACCGGTACGAAATCTACGGCGAGGCTCCCCACGCAGATGACGTGGAAGCCGCCCGCGCGGCGCTGGTCGCGGAGATCAGCGAAGCCAGCGGGCTGAGCGAGCCCCTCGTCTCCCGGTCCTTCAGCACCCGTATGGGCCCAGAAGTGACCCAGCACCTCTTTGCCGTCAGCGCGGGTCTGGATTCCGCCGTCGTCGGTGAGCGTGAAATCGCCGGCCAGGTGCGGCGGGCCCTCATCACGGCCCAGCACGAAGGCACCGCCAGCCCGGGCCTGGTCCGGCTGTTCCAGGCCGCGTCCAAGACAGCCAAGGACGTCGGCGCCCAGACGGCCCTCGGCTCACGCGGCCTCTCCATCGTGTCCGTGGCCCTTGACCTGGCAACCGACCTTTCGGAGGACCCGGACTGGTCCACCAAGAAAGTAGTGGTTTTCGGAACGGGCGCCTACGCCGGTGCCACCATGGCACTGCTGCGCGAGCGTGGCTGCACGGACATCTCGGTCTTCTCCTCGTCCGGCCGGGCCGAAGGCTTCGTCGCCACGCGCGGCGGCACCGCCCTCGACGCCGATTCCCTGTACCCGGCCGTGGCTGCGGCGGACGTGATGATCGGCTGCAGCGGTTCCGATACCCGGGTGGAAGCCGATGAGCTGGCCCAGGTGCGTGCCAACTCGCCCCAGCCGCTGATCGCCATCGACCTCGCCCTGACGCATGACTTCGATCCGGCGGTCGGTGAGCTGGACGGCGTCGAACTCCTCACCCTGGAATCCGTCCGCCTTGCCGCGCCCCAGGAGCAGGCCGAATCGCTGGCGCAGGCAAGCGGCATCGTGAAGAATGCCGCGAAGTCCTTCGAGCAGGAGCGCGAGGCGCGCTCCGTGGATTCGGCCATCGTCGCCCTCCGCCGGCACACCATGAACGTCCTGGACGCGGAGATGGAAAAGGTCCGTGCCCGCCACGGCTGCACCGCCGCTGCAGAGGAAGTCGAATTCGCCCTGCGGCGCATGGTCAAGCAGCTGCTGCATGTTCCCACGGTCCGGGCTCGCGAACTGGCCGCGAACGGCCAGCAGGATGATTACGTCGCGGCGCTGGAAGCGCTGTACGGCATCACCGTGGAACAGCCCGCCGCTCCCGCTCCCGCCGTCCAGGCGGAATGCCCGGTGGACCACCGCGGCCTCGAAAGCGCCTGACCAACACCCACATCCCCTATCAGATATGGCTCCTAAACAGTCCGTTTAGGAGCCATACCTGATAGGGCAACTTGTTAGTAGACGGGCTTCTGGGGTTCCACGTCCCGCACCCAGGATAGAATGCCGCCGTCGAGGTGGCTCACCCGCTGGTAACCCGCCTTCCGCGCCGCCGCCAGGACGTTGGCAGAGCGTGTACCGGCCTTGCAGAGGAACACGATGTCCCTGTCCTGCGGCAGGTCGGCCCACGCCTCCCCCGCCAGGATCCGGCCCTGCGGAACCAGCCGGGCGCCGTCAATCCGGACGATGTCATACTCACCAGGTTCCCGGACGTCCACCAGTTCGAAGTCCTTGAGCCCCGCCTTGCGGGACGCGAGCATGGTGGCCAGCTGCGCGGGCGTGACGGTGTGTTCGGTGTCCGCCTCCGCTGCGGGCGTGATGCCGCAGAACGCTTCGTAGTCCGTCAGTTCGGTGATGGGCTCCGCCGCGGGGTCCTTGGACACGCGGATCTCCCGCCAGCTGCCGCCCAGGGCGTCGAAGAGTGCCACGCGGCCCAGCAGGGAACGTCCGACGCCGGTGATCAGCTTGACTGCCTCGGTCACCATCAGCGAGCCCACGGCTGCGCAGAGCATGCCAAAGACGCCACCCTCCCCGCAGGAGGGGACGGAGCCTGCGGGCGGCGCCTCAGGGTACAGGTCGCGGTAGGTGGGACCGTGCTTTTCCCAGAACACGCTGACCTGGCCGTCGAAGCGGAAGATCGAGCCCCAGACGTAGGGCTTGCCCAGGATCGCGGCGGCATCGTTGACAAGGTAGCGGGTGGCGAAGTTGTCCGCCCCGTCCATGATCAGGTCGTAGCCCGCGAAGAGTTCAAGGGCGTTGGATGCGTCCAGCCGCTCGTTGTGGAGCCGGACGTCCACCAGCGGGTTCAGTGCCGCGACGGCATCGCGGGCCGACTCGATCTTGGGCCTGCCGACGTCTGCCACACCGTGGATGACCTGCCGCTGCAGGTTGCTCAGGTCCACAGTGTCATCGTCGATGATCCCGATAGTTCCCACGCCGGCAGCAGCTAGGTAAAGCAGTGCGGGCGAACCCAGGCCGCCGGCGCCGATCACCAGGACCCTTGCGTTCTTTAGCCGGCGCTGCCCGAGTGTCCCGATCTCCGGAATGATGAGGTGCCGCGAGTACCGTTCCACCTCGGCAGGGGTAAGTCCGTCTGCCGGTTCCACCAGTGGATCCAGCGAAACAGGTAAAACATTTGCGGTGAAAGTCGAAGCCATACTTCAATGTATGCCCCGGGATACCGCCGGGTCATATTACCCCGCAGTAAAGTGGGTGTAACTGCAATGGAAAGAAGGACAACCGTGGTCCCTGAAGCACGGGCTGACCGCCCGCCCGCCGCCGAACCGCAGGCTTCCCAGCGTCCGGCAGGCCAGCGCTCCGCCAGGCTTCCGCGCGACGAGCGCCGTGCCCAGCTCCTTTCCGCAGCCCACGAAGTTTTTGTGGCGAACGGGTACCACGGCGCGGCGATGGATGAGATCGCCGAGACCGCCCACGTCAGCAAACCCGTCCTGTACCAGCATTTTCCGTCAAAGCGGGAACTGTACCTCGCCCTGCTGGAAAGCCATCTCACATCCCTTACCGAGCTGATGCTGGGGGCGCTGAACTCCACCACGGACAACAAGGAACGCGTCAAGGCGGTGATGCGGGCCTATTTCCGCTTCATCGCCAATGACGACCAGGCACACCGGCTGGTCTTCGAGTCCGACCTCATCAACGATCCCGATGTCAGCTCCCGGCTGGAGACCTTCAACCGGACGTTCGCTGATGCCATTGCCCACGTCATCGCCGAGGACACCAAACTCCCCCACATCGAGGCCGAACTCCTGGGCCGGGGACTTGCCGGCATGGCGCAGGTCAGCGCCCGGTACTGGCTGGAAACCGACGGTAACCTGGACCTCGATGTTGCCAGTGACCTGATTTACCGTTTAGCTTGGCGCGGAATCTCTCGCTTCCCCAAAGAGTCCTAGACTACAAATAAGACATATCAACGAACCTTGACTGGCTGGGAGGCCTTTGTGGAAATCAAGATCGGCGTTCAAAACGTTGGCCGCGAAATTGTGCTGGAATCGACGCAGGACGCGGAATCCGTGGCCAAGGTTGTGGGTGAAGCCATAAACGCAGGCAGCGAACTGCGCCTGACGGACGAAAAGGGACGCCTGATCATTGTTCCCGGCAATGCCCTCGGTTACGTGGAAATCGGCGCTGAAGAGGTGCGCCGCGTAGGGTTTGGCCAGTTCTAGGCCTGCCGCACGTCCACGTCCCCTAGGAGCTGCATGCTTTCCCTGACCATCGTTGTGCTGGCCGCTGCCGCCGCGGGCTTCATCGTGTGGGCCAACGACAAGCGGCACACCAAGTACGGCGCCGGGCTGCCCGCGGGCGTCGCGGTCGGTATCGCTGCCCTCGTATGGATCATCCTGATGGTGGCGGGCTTCGGTTACCGGCCGGGACTGACCTGGCTTCCCTGGGTCCTTCCCATCGTGCTGGGCAGTGCTGCCGCCGTCGCCGCCGTTCTTTACCTGGGCCATGCCCGGGCCCGCCATGACACGGAGCGGCTCACGGCAATCCTTCGCCGCTGAACTGAAGGACAGAGAGAACATGGCTGCGGCCGCCACCCTTAGGGGGTGGCGGCCGCAGCCAGTTAAGCAGCCAGACGCTTGGCAGGGTCAGCGCCCGGAGGCGTATTTCCCGGGCTGGGCCACGGCCTTCACCGCAGCGGCTGCCGTGCTGGCGGCGGCTGCCGCGGCGAGATCCCGCTCCGTCACCTGGCCGCCGGCGTCGTGCGAGGTATAGCGGATAAAGACGCGGTTTTAGCGCCAGTCAAGGTCCGGATGGTGGTTCTGGTCCTCCGCAGCGCGCCCGACGGCGGCAATCAGCTCGAGCGCGGAGGCCGCCGTCGGGGTCTTGAACACGGTGACCAGCCCGCCGTCGCTGTACCGCCAGTCAGGCAGCCCCAACAGGGCCTGCTCGACCTGCTCGCGCGGAAGGGCATCCTTGCCGGCCATCTGCTGCTCCTTAAGTCAGGGCATCAACCGGCGTCCAGGCCTAAAGGAACTCGGCCCGGCCTTCCATCTCCGACGATGCCAGCGCGTGCTCGCGGCGCGGTATCCGGCCGGCCGCTTTCGCCAGCCTACCGGCGATGACGGCATGTTTGAATGCCTCTCCCATGAGTGCCGGGTTCTGCGCCCTGGTCACCGCGGTGGCCAGCAGGACGGCGTCGCATCCCAGCTCCATCGCGAGGGCCGCGTCCGAAGCAGTGCCGATCCCGGCATCGAGGACAACCGGGACGGACGCCCGGGACACAATGAGCCCGATGTTGTGTGGGTTCAGGATGCCCAGGCCCGTGCCGATCGGCGCTCCCAGCGGCATAACGGCGGTGGCGCCCAGGTTTTCAAGCCGCAGCGCAAGGACGGGATCGTCGTTGGTGTAGGCGAACACCTTGAAGCCCCGGTTGACCAGTTGTTCCGTGGCGTCCACGAGTTCCACAGGGTCCGGGAGCAGGGTGTGCTCGTCAGCGATCACCTCAAGTTTCACCCAGTCGGTCTCCAGCGCCTCACGGGCGAGTTCCGCGGTGAGGACGGCATCCCTGGCGGTGAAGCAGCCGGCAGTGTTGGGCAGGACCTTGATGCCGTGGTCCACCAGCAGCTGGAACAGCGAACCC
This sequence comes from Arthrobacter sp. MPF02, assembly GCF_046605375.1. Classification (GTDB taxonomy): domain Bacteria; phylum Actinomycetota; class Actinomycetes; order Actinomycetales; family Micrococcaceae; genus Arthrobacter. Next base: position 2,521,485 of record NZ_CP176772.1, read on the forward strand.
GTTTCTGCCGGTGAGTAGCGGCGCATGGCCACAGTGGTCAGCGACGTGCCGGATGCCAGCAGCGCCGCGCCCAAACCGTCGAGGCTGGGCGCGCCGCCGGTGCCCATGATGAGCCGGGATTCCAGCCGCACGCCGTCGATGACCAGCGCGTCGTCCAGGCCCGGTGCCCCGGCGGGCGTGGCAGTGGTGGTTTCGGTCATGGTGTCAGCCTCCCTGTACTGCGGTGACAAGCTCGACGGCGTCGCCCTCGGCGAGCGCAGTAGTGAACCACTGGCTGCGGGGCACCACCTGCGCATTGTGGGCGACGGCGACGCCGAGCCTGCCCCCGTCGGTTGCCTGCCCGCTGGCGGCAAGGGCGCGTCCGGTCACCGCGCTGACAAGCATGGTGAGGGAAGCCCCGTCAGCCACCGTGTGTTGGGATCCGTTCAGGATGATGTTCATGCTGTTTCCTTGAGTTTGGAGCTGGCTGCGGATGTTTGGCGGCCGGAGAACCGGCCCGGGTTGAAGGGGTCCCAGCGGCTGTCCGTGACGTTGTCCATCAGGTCCCTGCAAATGGCTGCTGCGGCGGGGGCCAGGAGGACGCCGTGCCGGAAGAACCCGGTGGCAATGATCAGGCCCGGGACGTGCCCTGGCCCGGCTTCCGCACCCGGTACACGGCCCAGCAGCGGGGCGTTGTCCGGTGTTCCCGGCCGGGCGCGCGCCGTGCACTCCAGCAGTTGAAGTTCCGCGACGGCGGGCACCAGGACCTGGGCGTCCCGAAGGAGCTGGTAGACGCCGCCGGCCGATACTGCGCCGGCAGCGGGCCTGGCTTCCGCTTCCGGCAGGCTGCCTGCTGCGCCGAGGGCACCCTCACGCTGGGTGGCTCCGATGACTACCGTCCCGTCCTCCCGGGGAACGATGTAGACGGGAACGCCGCGGACCAGCCCGCGGATGGTGGACGTCACCAGCGGGCGGAGCTGGCGGGGCACGGCAAGGCGCAGGATGTCCCCGTGCACCGGCCGCAGCGGCAGGTGCAGGCCCTCCGGCAGGGAGGCCAGGGATGCCGCGCCCAGTCCGTTGGCCACCACCGTTTCGCCGGCCAGCACGGTGCCGCCACGAGCAAGCCGCACTCCTGCCACCGTGTTGCCCTCCCAAAGCAAGCTGCTGGCCCTGTCCGCCACGGCATAGCCGTCAACCGCCCCGTCCACAGGGGCCTGCCTGCCGCTACGCATGCTGTGTCCGGCCAGGGCTTGGCGCAGGGAGGAGACCAGGAGCCGGGGATCCACCTGGTGGTCGGCGGGGGTGTCCAGCGCACAGGCAATGGCGGGGCTGAGCAGTGGTTCCCGGCGGCGGGCCTCGCGGACCGTCAGCGGTTCCACGGCCAGATTGTTGGCCTGCTGCACGGTGCGCAGGTCCATCAGGGCCGTGCGGTCGGCGGCGTCGGCACCCACGGCGAGGGTCGGCGTCGTCAGGTAGCCGGTACTTGCACCGGACGCGGCGGCCACGTCCGCCGCGAAGCCAGGCCACCGGGCGGAAGAGGCGAGCATGAGGTCCAGGAGGTCCTCTTCCTGGTAGTGCAACTCGCTGACCGGCGCCAGCATCCCGGCTGCCGCCCAGCTGGCGCCGGAGCCGGGAGCATCATCGATCAGCACCACGGAACGTCCGGACCGCTGGGCTTCCCAGGCGATGGCGTGCCCGATCACTCCCCCGCCGATTACGGCGACGTCGGCGCGGATGGTTCCCTGCCCGGCGCCGTCCGATGCCGTATGTGGGGTACCCATGTGTCTCCTTCCCTACGCCGGCATTACCCGGATCAGGTCAAGCGGTCGGCTCTGACGCCCTCTCAGCCCGGCGCTTTGTGACAGCGTCCGCAGGCTCCCGCAGTACGAGGCCAGTTTAGAGGAACTAGGCTTGCAGCCATGAATGTGTCCCACTCCCCCTCCAAAGATTCCGTCTCCGCGGCCGACGCCTTCACCACGGCCGAGGGCACCTCCGGGCTGAAGGCCGCGCGCCTCTACCTCTGCACGGATGCCCGGCGCGGCCGCGGCGACTTCGCGGAGTTCGTGGACGCGGCCTTCTCCGGCGGCGTGGATATCATCCAGCTCCGGGACAAGACCATTGAGGCAGCCGAGGAACTGGATCTTTTGGCAGTCCTCAAGGAGGCAGCGCAGCGCCACGGCCGGCTCTGGGCCGTCAACGACCGCGCCGATATCGCCGTGCTGTCCGGCGCCCCGGTGTTCCATATTGGCCAGAAGGACCTCCCGCTGCCCGCCGCGCGCACCCTGCTCAACGGCAACGCCGCCATCGGGCTTTCCAGCCACGCCCCGGACCAGGTGGATGCTGCCCTCGCCGCCGCGGCCGGACCTGCCGGGCTGGACTACTTTTGCGTGGGTCCGGTGTGGGCGACCCCCACCAAACCCGGCCGGGCCGCCGTCGGACTGGACCTGGTGAGGTATGCCGCGGAAGCAAGTACCGGGACTGACGTGCCGTGGTTCGCCATCGGCGGCATTGACCACTCGAACGTCCGGCAGGTTGCGGAGGCGGGAGCCGGGAGGATCGTGGTGGTGCGGGCCATCACCGAAGCAGAGGACCCCGCGGCTGCGGCGGCTTCCCTGCTCGACGCGCTGGATGGTGCCGGCTCCTGATGCATCCTGCGGCGGGCAACACGGCGCGTCCCTGGCCATGCCGCATGGCCTGCATATTCGGCGGTCTTCGGGCTAGGCTGATTTTCGTGTCACATCATCGGCTGGCTCCCAACGTCCATGAGCACAACAACGCCCTGGAAGAAGCGCTGGGCGCACTGCGGACAGAGCTGGAACTTCCGGGACCGTACCCGGAGACCGCGGTCCGGGATGCGGAAGCCGCGGTGGCAGCCCTGCATCTGCCGGCCTATGACCTGACGGACGTCGAATTCATCACCATCGATCCGGCGTCATCCACCGACCTGGACCAGGCACTGTTTATCGAAGCCGACGGCTCCGGCTACCACGTGCTGTACGCCATTGCCGATGTTCCCTCCTTCGTGACGCCTGGCGGGCCGCTTGATGCCGAAACGCGGCGCCGGGGCCAGACCTTCTACGCCCCCGACGGCCGGATCCCGCTGCATCCGGAGGTCATCAGCGAAGGGGCCGGCAGCCTGCTGCCGGGGCAGGACTGCTCCGCGTTCGTCTGGGACTTCCGCCTCAACGAGGGTGCCGAAGTCACCTCCGTCACCGTCCGGCGGGCCCGGATGCGCAGCCGGGAAAAGCTCAGCTACAAGGGTGCGCAGGCGGCGCTCGACGACGGCAGCGCGTCACCCGTCCTCCGGCTCCTTCGCGAGGTGGGCCTCAAACGGGTGGAACTGGAGCGCGCCCGTGACGGCGCCAGCCTGAACATGCCGGAGCAGGAGATTGTCCAGCTTCCCGACGGCGGCTACCGCATCGCCGCTGCCCCGCAGCTGCCCGTGGAGGACTGGAACGCGCAGATCTCACTCATGACCGGGATGGCTGCCGCGCAGCTTATGCTCAACGGCAAGGTGGGCATCCTCCGTACCATGCCGGCCCCGGACGAGCGCTCCCTCAACCACTTCAAGCTGCAGACCGAGGTGCTGGGCAAACCCTGGGACGGCGAGGTGAGCTATGGGGAGTACCTGCGCACCCTTGACCCCACCGAACCGCGCCAGCTGGCCATCATGCATTCGGCAGGCATGCTGTTCCGTGGGGCCAGCTACACGGCCTTCGACGGCGACGTCCCCGGGGACGCGGTGCAATCCGCTATCGGTGCCGCCTACGCCCACACCACGGCGCCGCTGCGCCGGCTGGTGGACCGCTTTGTGCTGGTGATCTGCGAGGCCTTGAGCAACGGCGGGAATGTACCCCAGTGGGCGCGCGAGGCGTTGCCGTCGCTGCCCGAGATCATGGCCGGCTCGGACCAGCTGGCGTCCAGGATGGAGCGCATGGCGCTGGACACCGTGGAAGCGGCCCTCCTGGTGAACCACATCGGCCAGGAATTCGACGCTATCGTCATCTCCGGGTCCAAGCCGCAGAAGGACAACGGGAACGGTGGAAACGGGCGTAACGTCAACGGGAAGAACGGCAACGGCAATGGCGGGTCCGGGATCATCCAGGTGGCCGAGCCCGCCGTCACTGCCCGCTGCGCAGGGGACCTGGAGTCCGGCACCAAGGTCCGGGTGCGCCTGATTTCCTCGGATATCGCCACCCGCGAGGTCCACTTCGAACTGGTGGGTTGAGGCACGCCGGAGGTGGCGTTTCCCGCCGCCGGAGGGCGAAGGCCGGGTTTTAAGGCGTGTGCGGCTAGACTGGAGGGGTAGAAATGGATGCCCGGTCGTTGATTTCCTTGAACTGAAACCAACAAGCCCGCCCCTACGCGATCTTGAGATTTGCCCGCTGGTCACCAGTGCCAGCATTTAGATAGCCCGCGATCGGCTTCCACTGGAATTGCTTGTGCGCCCGAGCGTGCTCCGGAACGGCCTTTCTATCCGGCCCGTTGAGCAGGCAGCGCCACTGCCCAAATGAATAAGGAAACTCCCTGTGAGTGAATTGCATACCCACCAGCTTCTGACGGATGAGACCGGCACCGAGACCATCGAGCCGGAAGAGACCATCATCTCCGACGAGAAGCCGCACGAAATCGCGGAGAAGTCCTTCGCCGACTACAACGTCCGCGAGGACATCGTGGACTCGCTGGCCGACGCCGGCATCACCCACCCGTTCCCCATCCAGGCCATGACCCTGCCGGTGGCCCTGACCGGGCACGACATCATTGGCCAAGCCAAGACCGGCACCGGCAAGACCCTGGGCTTCGGCATTCCTGCACTGCAGCGGGTCATCGGCCAGGACGACCCCGGATACGACAAGCTGGCGGTCCCCGGCGCGCCGCAGGCACTGGTGATCGTCCCCACCCGTGAACTCGCGGTGCAGGTGGCCAGCGACCTGGAAACCGCCTCACGCAAGCGCAATGCCCGCATCGCCACCATCTACGGCGGCCGCGCCTACGAGCCCCAGGTGGAAGCGCTGAAGCAGGGCGTCGAGGTCGTGGTGGGCACCCCCGGGCGCCTCATCGACCTCTACAAGCAGCGGCACCTTAGCCTGAAGAACGTCAAGATCGTGGTCCTTGACGAGGCCGACGAGATGCTGGACCTCGGCTTCCTGCCGGACGTCGAAACCCTCATTGCTGCCACCCCCGCCGTGCGCCAGACGCTGCTGTTCTCCGCCACCATGCCCGGCCCGGTCATCGCCATGGCCCGCCGCTACATGACCCAGCCCACCCACATCCGGGCTGCTGATCCGGACGACGAAGGCCTGACCAAGCGCGACATCCGCCAGCTGATCTACCGTGCCCACAGCATGGACAAGACCGAGGTGGTGGCCCGCATCCTGCAGGCCCGCGGGCGTGGACGCACCATCATCTTCACCAAGACCAAGCGCACTGCCGCCAAGGTGGCCGAGGAACTGGTGGACCGCGGTTTTGCGGCTGCCGCCATCCACGGCGACCTGGGCCAGGGCGCCCGCGAGCAGGCCCTCCGCGCATTCCGCAACAACAAGGTGGACGTCCTGGTGGCCACGGACGTCGCGGCCCGCGGCATCGACGTCGAGGACGTTACCCACGTCATCAACTACCAGTGCGTCGAAGACGAAAAGATCTACCTGCACCGGGTTGGCCGCACCGGCCGCGCCGGAAACAAGGGCACGGCGGTCACCTTCGTGGACTGGGACGACGTACCCCGCTGGGCGCTGATCAACAAGGCGCTGGGATTGAACGTGCCCGAGCCCGTTGAAACCTACTCCTCGTCGCCGCACCTTTACACCGACCTGGACATCCCCGAGGGCACCAAGGGCCGGCTGCCGCGCGACAAGCGCACCCTTGCCGGCGTCGACGCCGAGGTCCTCGAGGACCTGGGCGAAACCGGCAAGAAGAACAGCCGCGGCGGCGGACGGCAGGGCCGCTCCGGTTCCCGTGACGGTGCCCGCGAAGGCGGCCGCGAGGGCGGCCGCTCAGGCGAGCGCCGGCGTCGTACCTCCGGCTCTGCAGCAGCTTCCGCACCTGCCGGGGAACAGGCAGTACCGGCCGACGGCGAGCAGCCCGCACGTGCCCGCCGCACCCGCACCAGGACCCGCCGCCGCAACGGCGAAGTGGTCACCAGCACGGACAAAGGCGCGCAGCCTGGCACCAGCGAGGGCTAACTGCCCCCATGAGTGACACTGTTTGGGCGCCGGACGGCGGCAGCCTGGTGGTGCACGCGGACAACGCGGAGTACCTCCCCACGCTGCCGGACGGCGCCTTCACACTGATTTATGTTGACCCGCCCTTCAACACGGGCCGGCCCCAGCAGCGGCGGGAAACCAGGATGGTGGCCAACGCAGAGGGCAGCGGCGACCGGGTGGGCTTCAAGGGCCGTTCCTACGACACCATCAAAGGCGCCCTGCACCGCTACGACGACGCCTTCAGCGACTACTGGTCCTTCCTGGAGCCGCGGCTGGTGGAGGCGTGGCGCCTGCTAGCGGAGGACGGGACGCTGTACCTGCACCTGGACTACCGCGAGGTGCATTACGCCAAGGTGATGCTGGACGCGATCTTCGGCCGGGAATGCTTCCTGAACGAAATCATCTGGGCCTACGACTACGGGGCACGGGCGAGAAACCGGTGGCCCACCAAGCACGACAACATCCTTGTGTACGTCAAGAACCCGGCCAAGTACCACTTCGACAACGCCGAAGTGGACCGGGAACCGTACATGGCCCCCGGGCTGGTGACGCCTGCCAAGCGTGAGCTGGGCAAGCTGCCCACGGACGTCTGGTGGCACACTATCGTCTCCCCCACGGGCAAGGAAAAGACCGGCTACCCGACGCAGAAGCCGGAAGGCCTGGTCCGCCGGGTGGTGGCCGCGTCGAGCAGGCCGGGCGACTGGTGCCTGGACTTTTTCGCGGGCTCAGGAACCCTTGGCGCCGTGGCTGCGAAGCTGGGCCGGAAGTTCGTGTGCGTGGACCAGAACCAGCCTGCCGTGGACATCATGGCCCGGCGGCTGGGTGCCCACGCCACCTTCACCTCTTTCCAGCCCAACTAAGTAGCGTCAACTGCCATTTTGGGGGTCCATAACGGCAGTTGGCGCTACCTACTTGGGCGGGCGAGGGGTCAGGGGCGGACGACGGCGGCGCCGGTCCCCTGCTCCTCGATGCGGGCCAGGGTTTCCGGTGCGGTGAGGTTCTCACCCAGCAGGTTTGGTTTGCCAGTGCCGTGGTAGTCCGAGGATCCCGTGATGAGCAGGTCATGCTGGGCAGCAAGCTTGCGGAGGAAGTCCCGCCCCTCCTCCGAGTTGTCCCGGTGGTCGACCTCCAGGCCGGCCAGGCCGGCGTCGATCATCTCCCGGTAGGTCCGCTCCCCCACAATCCGGCCCCGCGATGAGGCAACGGGGTGGGCGAAGACGGGAACGCCGCCCGCGGCCCGGATCAGTTCCACTGCGGCGGCCGGGTTGGGTGCGTAGTGCGGGATGAAGTACCGCGAACGGGAGGTCAGTATGGATGCGAAGGCTTCCGACCGGTCCTCCACCACGCCGGCGGCCACGAGGGCATCGGCGATGTGCGGGCGGCCGAGGGTGGCGCCTGGAGCGACGTGGTGGATGACGTCGTCCCACGTCAGCGGATAATCCTCGGCCAGGAGTGTGACCATCCGCTCGGCCCGGGTGAGCCGGGCGTCCTTGGCCTTGGTGATTTCCTCCAGCAGGCCGGGGTGAGCGGGATCGTGCAGGTAGCTGAGGAGATGGACGCTGATGCCCTCGCTGGTCCGGCAGGAGACTTCCATGCCGGGCACCAGCGCCACGCCGAGTTCGACGGCGGCAGCGGAGGCTTCCGTCCAGCCGTCGGTTGAATCATGGTCGGTCAGTGCCACCACGTCCAGTCCCGCCCGGGCGGCGGACGCCATCACGTCCGCGGGCTTCTCCGTGCCGTCGGAAACATTGGAGTGGGCATGCAGGTCAATCCTCACTTGTCCAGACTAGTAGACCCGGGCTCCGCGCCGGTGGAAGTCCGTTCGCATCGCCGGGGTGCTGGTGAGACGATGGTCCGGTGAACGATGCCGAAAACACCTCCAACTCTGCCTCCCAGCCGCTGGAAGAGCGCGTCAACAACCGCTCGCAGCGGCCCAGTTCCGACGCTTTCAAGGCCTTCATGGCCAGCAACTGGGCACCGTCCAGCCAGGAACTGCCCGGCCGGGACGCAGTCGCCGGTTACGCCGCAACCCGGCGCAAGGCCATCTCCGCCAAGTTCAAGGGCGAACGGCTGGTTATTCCTGCCGGACCGCTGAAGGTCCGCTCCAATGACACCGACTACCGGTTCCGCCCGCACTCCGCGTTCGCGCACCTGACCGGCCTCGGCCTTGACCACGAGCCCGACGCCGCCCTCATCCTGGAGCCCGTTGAGGAAGGAAAGGGCGACGACGGCGGCCACCACCGTGCCACCCTCTACTTCCGCCCGCTGGCAGGAAGGGATACCGAGCAGTTTTATGCCGACGCCCGGTCCGGGGAGTTCTGGATTGGTGCCCGCCCCACGCTTGCCGAGTTCGAGGCGCGCCTGGGCCTGCCGACCGCGCACATCGACCAGCTGGAAACGGCCATCACCAAGAACGTGGGCGCCCCGGAGATCGGCGGCATCTCCATCCGCCTGGTCCGGAAGGTCGACGAGAACATCGATGCCCTGGTGGACACCGCGCGGTACAACACCGCCCGGGACCCCGAGAACCTCGACCTCGGCGTCCTCGATACCTTGGACGAGAAGCTTAGCGAAGCCCTGTCCGAGTTGCGCCTGCTCAAGGATGAGTGGGAAATCGAGGAGATGAAGACCGCGGTGGCCGCCACCGTCGAAGGGTTCGAAGAGGTGGTGAAGGCGCTTCCCCGCGCGCTGACCCATGTCCGCGGCGAACGGGTGGTGGAAGGTGCGTTCTTTGCCCGTGCCCGGGAGGTGGGCAACGAACTCGGCTATGACACCATTGCCGCGTCCGGCAATAACGCCACGGTGCTGCACTGGACCCGCAACACCGGCAAGATCCATGCCGGCGAACTGCTGCTGCTGGATGCCGGCGTCGAGGTCGACTCCCTGTACACCGCAGACATCACCCGTACGCTCCCGGCCAACGGAATCTTCAGCGAGGTGCAGCGCAAGGTGTACCAGGCCGTGCTGGATGCCGCAGATGCAGGGTTTGCCGCCGCGCGGCCCGGCGCCAGGTTCCGCGACATCCATACGGCAGCCACCACTGTCCTGGCCGAGCGCCTCGCCGAGTGGGGTCTTCTGCCGGTCAGCGTGGAGGAGGCCATCAGCCCCGAGGGCCAGCAGCACCGCCGCTGGATGCCCCACGGCACCAGCCACCACCTGGGCCTCGATGTCCACGACTGCGCGCAGGCCAAGCGGGAACTGTACCTGGACGGCATCCTGACCGAAGGCATGGTGTTCACCATTGAACCCGGCCTGTACTTCAAGCTTGAGGACCTCGCGATTCCGGAGGAATACCGCGGGATCGGCATCCGGATTGAGGATGATGTCCTGATGACTTCAGACGGACCGGTCAACCTCAGCGCCGCCCTGCCCCGCAAGCCCGGGGACGTGGAGGACTGGATGACCGGGATCTACGGGGAGTCGGAGGACATCCGGTAACGGCCGGGCAGCAATTACGTGGAGACGCAAAAAGCGGGGCCGCCGGAGTTGAACTCGGGCGGCCCCGCTTTTCTCATATGTCGGTTATTGCCGCGGGTCGGCCGGCCGCTGTCCGTCGGCGTTCCCGCCGGCAGGCAACTCGTCGCTGCCCGGCCGGGCGGCGTCCTGCTGCTGGTCATTGTTGCCGGGACCGGAAGCCGCACCCGGCTGACCCGGCTGGGCGGCGGGAGCCTGGGGCAACCGCACGCCGTACTGCGGCCGGCCGTCCGGCAGGTCCGGGTAGCGGACCGAACGCGCCGGTGCCGGTGCCTGCTGCCCGGACGTGCCGGCGTCGTAATCCTGCCCGCCCTGCTGCCCGCCGCCGGCAGCATAGTTGCCGTCCTGGACCGAAGACCCGGAGGACTGGCCGTAGGGATCCGTCCAGCCCGAGGGGCGGGAAGGGCCCTGGCCGGGCTGCTGGTAGGGGTGGTTCTGCTGGTAGGGCTGGTTGTAGTAGTCCCGCTGCGTGTAGGGGCCGTTGCCGGCTGCCGCATCCGAGCGGGTCATGGGCAGCTGCTGCAGGAGCCGTCGGGCCTCATGCGCGGCCTCGGGCGAGACGATGACGTCGTAAGTGGTGGCAACCACCTGGCTGGTGGACGTGAAGTCGCGCTTGCCCCGCTGCATTGCGTAGGTGACGATGCCGAAGAGCATGAAGAACGCGGCACCCATCAACACCGAGGTCATGATGGAGAAGTACCCCGGCGACGGAGCGAAGAAGGACAGCAGGACGCCTACGAACAGGCCGAACCACATGCCGCTCAGCGCCCCGGACAAAGCCACCCGGGGATAGCTCAGGCGCCCCGTAACCCGCTCCACCATCTTCAGCTCGTTCCCCACGATGGAGACCATCTGCACCGGGAACTGCTGGTCCGCAAGGTAGTCCACCGCCTTTTGGGCATCAAGGTAGGAGGTGTAGGAGCCCACGGTATCGCCGGTGGGAACGGCCCGGGATCCATCCATGCCGTTGGGACCGCCTGCCCTGGGAGCACCGAAAATGTTTGCCATACCCCCATTCTTGCCCATGACTATGTATGCTGCCTGTGAATTCAGCTAAAAGAGAGCAGACTCGGTAGCCTGTAGGGGTGAGCACAACACCTACGCGCGTCTTTGTGGCGCGCCTTCTGGGACTCGACGTTTTCGACCCCCTGGGCGACCGGCTGGGCCGGCTGCGCGATGTTGTTGTGCTGTCCCGGGGGACCCAGGGCGCCCCGCACGTGGTGGGCATCGTGGTGGAAGTACCCGGTAAAAAGCGCGTTTTCGTGCCCATGACGCGCATCACTTCGATCGACCAGACCCAGATTATCTGCACGGGCCTGGTGAACCTGCGCCGCTTCGAACAGCGCGGCGCAGAGACCCTGGTGGTCGCCGAGATGTTCGACCGCCGGGTGACCCTCCGGGACGGCAGCGGGGACGCCACCATCGAGGACATCGCCATGGACCAGCACCGCTCCGGCGACTGGTTCGTCAGCAAGCTCTTTGTCCGCCGCGGCCACTCCCTCTCCCCCCTGAGCCGGCTGCGCCGCAACGAGACCCTGATCATCGACTGGGCCGACGCCCTGCAGGGTCCCCGGACCGAACCGCAGGCGGCCACCCAGTTCGTGGCCAACCACGAGGATTTGAAACCTGCCGACTTCGCCGAGGCGCTGCAGGAAATGAGCGACAAACGCCGTTTTGAGGTCGCCAGCGAACTGCAGGACGAGCGGCTGGCCGACGTCCTCCAGGAACTCCCGGAGGACGACCAGGTGGAGATCCTCTCCGCCCTGGACCTCCAGCGTGCCGCCGATGTTTTGGAAGAGATGGACCCGGACGACGCCGCCGACCTCCTTGGCGAGCTCCCCTCAGCCCAGGCCGAGGAACTCCTCCAGCTGATGGAACCGGAAGGGGCAGAGGACGTCCGGCGGCTCCTGGAATATGACGAGGACACCGCCGGCGGCCTGATGACGCCTGTTCCGGTGATCCTGCCGCCGGAAGCAACGGTGGCGGAAGCACTGGCCCACGTACGCCGGGAGGAGCTCTCCCCGGCCCTCGCTTCCGCGATCTTCATCGCCCGCCCGCCGCTGGAAACCCCCACCGGGCGCTTCCTGGGCGTTGTCCACATCCAGCAGCTCCTCCGGTTCCCGCCGTTCGAACCGCTGGGGAACCTCGTGGACAAGAATCTGGAGCCGCTCTCCGACCAGGCCCATATCAGCGAGGTGGCGCGGACCCTCGCCACGTACAACCTGAACTCCCTTCCGGTGGTCAATGACACCGGCCGGCTTGTGGGGGCGGTGACTGTTGATGACGTCCTGGACCATCTGTTGCCGGATGACTGGCGCGCCCACGATGGCGAAGCCCCGATAAGAAAGCTCGGTGGCCGGATTGGCTGACAACACTGCTCCCAAGAACCCCGGCCAGCGCAGCCAGGGCAAGGCAGCGCCCAAGGGAAGCCTCGACACTCCCCTGAGCGGGCGCCAGCGGATCCTGCCCAAGCTTTCCCCGGACCCGGACGCTTTCGGCCACGCCACCGAGGGCTTTGCCCGCTTCATGGGCACCCCGCAGTTCCTGCTCTACATGACCGTGTTCTGTATCTTCTGGTTGAGCTGGAACACGTGGGCACCGGCAGAATGGCAGTTCGATTCCAAGGACCTCGGCTTCACCCTGCTGACCCTGATGCTGTCCCTGCAGGCCTCGTACGCGGCGCCGCTGCTGCTTCTGGCCCAGAACCGGCAGGACGACCGGGACCGCGTGTCGCTGCAGCAGGACCGGCAGCGCGCCGAGCGCAACCTGTCTGATACCGAGTACCTGACCCGCGAGCTGGCTTCGCTTCGGATCGCACTGCGCGAGGTTGCCACCCGCGATTACGTCCGGGCCGAGCTGCGGTCGCTGCTGGAGGACCTGCTCGAAGCCCAGGAAGAGCTGCGGATCCATGACCAGTCCGGTCCGGGCAGCCATGAGTCCCCGCGGGACAAGGTCAAGGACAAGCTGCGTGAACAGCGTGACCGGCAGCGGAATCCCAGGACGCAGCAGATTCCAAGGGTCAAGCCGGGGCATTCCGCCCAGGACCGATAACAGTACTTTCCCGAAAGCAGTCCCGCCCTCATGAGTTCCCCCATGGATCCGAATCCTGCCCGCCATCCTGCCCTGGCGGAGGCCGTCAACGACGCCCTCGCCACCGTCATCGATCCTGAGCTGCGGCGCCCCATCACGGAACTGGGCATGGTGGAATCGGTCCAGGTGTCCGACGACGGCAAGGTCACCCTGGCCGTGCTCCTCACCATCGCCGGGTGCCCGCTGCGGGACACCATCAGCGCCGATTCGGAAAGGGTACTGTCCGCGGTACCGGGCGTCACGGCCGTCGAGGTGGACCTGAAGGTGATGAACCAGGAACAGCGCGACACCCTGAAGGAGAAGCTCCGTGGCGCCGGCGGGCGGCGCGGTATCCCGTTCAACCAGCCTGATTCGCTAACCAAGGTCTACGCCGTGGCCAGCGGCAAGGGTGGGGTGGGCAAGTCCTCCGTCACGGTCAACCTTGCCTGCGCCCTGGCTGCCCAGGGCCTCCGGGTAGGGATCGTTGATGCCGACGTGTACGGCTTTTCCGTGCCCGCCCTGATGGGCATCACGCAGGCCCCCACCAGGGTGGACGACATGATCCTGCCACCCGTGGCCTACGGCGTGAAGGTGATCTCCATCGGAATGTTCGTCAGCGGCAACCAGCCGGTGGCATGGCGCGGGCCGATGCTGCACCGGGCTCTGGAGCAGTTCCTCACGGACGTCTACTTCGGCGACCTCGACGCCCTCTTCCTTGACCTTCCGCCGGGCACCGGAGACATCGCCATCTCGGTGGCCCAGCTGCTGCCGAAGGCCGAGATCCTTGTGGTGACCACGCCCCAGGCCGCCGCCGCTGACGTGGCCGAGCGGGCAGGAGCGATTGCCACCCAAACGGGCCAGAAGGTGGCGGGCGTCATCGAGAACATGTCCTACCTGGAAATGCCCGACGGCGGCAGGATGGAACTGTTTGGAAGCGGCGGCGGGGCGGTGCTGACCGAGAGGCTGACAGCCACCGTGGGTACCGATGTGCCGCTGCTGGGGCAGATCCCGCTGGACATCCAGCTCCGTGAGGGCGGGGACACCGGGGTTCCGATCGTGGTGGGCCAGGCCGGCACTCCTGCGGCCGCCGCGCTATCAGGTATCGCGGGCAAGCTCGCAGCGGCGCCGCGGGGCCTTGCCGGGATGAAGCTAGGCCTCCAGCCGCGCTGACAGTCCCGCCGGCTGTCCTTCAGGCCGGACTAGGTGGCTTCCGTGTCGTACGGGGCGGCTTCACCGGGCGGCAGCGTCTGCACGATGCGCCGGGGGCGTGCTGGTGCGGATTCCACGGCGGCGACGGCGGCAGTGCCTGCGACGGCGGCCACTGCTGCCGGCGCACCGGCACTGACCGGCTTGGAATCGTCGTCGAGCAGTGCTTCCTTGATGATGCGCCGGGGATCGTACTGGCGGGGATCGTACTTCTTCCAGTCGACATCGTCGATGTCGATCCCTACTTCTTCCTTAATCTGCTCGCGGGCGCCGGACGCCATCCGGCGGACTTCCTTCACCAGGTTCGCGAGTTTCTGGGTGTATTCGGGCAGCCTTTGGGGACCAATCACCAGGACGCCAATGATCAGCAGAAGGAAGAACTCCGGGCCGTTGATTCCAAACACTTTAGGAAGATTACCCTCTACAAGCTGCCACTGACGATTTACGCCGTGCCTTCCCGGTAACGGCCGTCATCACCGGCTAAAAAGGGCAACAATGTTGTTGATGCCGCGCTGCAGCCGGGTGCCCAGGGACTCACCGTTTTCGTCGGGGGCGCCGGCCGTCCCTGCGGCAAGCCCGGCCGCGGACTGGTTGCCCAGGCGCTGCAGGATGGGCAGGGCGTCGTCGGCACGGTCGGCGGGCAGGTTGGATTCGTACGTGAACGTCCTGTCCTGCGACCGGTACGTGGCTGTCCAGGGCGAGGTGCCGCCGATCTGCATCGTCCCGTTCGTGCCGGCCGCACCCGGTACGGAAGCCCCGGGACCGGTGGCACGCTGTTCGGTCACCGTGGCGTAGTACGCTCCGTCCGAGAGCTGCAGCGAAACCGCCGGCTGGCCGTCAATGACCACCGCTTTGGCGGACTCCAGGCGGAAACCCATCGCCTTAAGTTCAGGACATGCCCACCCCTCGGCCCGCAGCATGCCCAGCTGCTCCTCCGACAAGGTCCGGCCGTCCGCGGGGGTCTGGGCGGACACCTGGGACAGCGCCGCGGACGTTGCTGTCCCTGCCGGGGTGAGGGGATCGCCCGCGGCTGCAAACGCTCCGGCAGCGAGCACACCCGCAGCTGCCATGGTGCCGCCGGCCGTCACAGCCAGCGCGCGGACGGCCGTCCGAGGTGCGCTTGACCGGACGGCGGCCGGCTGGGCCTGCGCTGCAAGCACGGAGGTCCGGGCCAGCAGCCGGGCCGTCAGGTCATCGCTGGCCGGCGGGATCGGGGCGTCCCGGAGACGCTCCAGGTACTGGCGTTCCCGGCGCACCTCGGCCGCGCATTCAGGGCATGTCGAAAGATGGCCGGGCGTCCGCTGGTGCCTGCCGCCAAGGGGAAAAGGGGGCCTCATACGCCGATCAGAGGATGCCTGCGATGCGCGGCATGGACAGTTTGCGCCTCGACTGCTGCGGACGCGGGTCCCTGTGAGCCAGTTTTTCGCGGAGCATGGTGCGGCCGCGGTGGATACGCGAGCGGACAGTCCCGAGCTTGACACCCAGTGCTTCCGCCACCTCGTCGTATGACAGCCCCTCAAGGTCGCACAGCACAACGGCGGCCCGGAAGTCCGGCGGAAGCTCCTCCAGCGCGGCCTGGACATCCAGGTCCAGGTTGTTCAGCTCGAAGCTCTGTTCCGGGCCGGGTTCACGGCCCGGCAGGCGCGATTCGGCGTCCTCGGCCAGGGCGTCGAAGCGGATACGGGTCTTGCGCCGGGCCTGGTCAAGGAACAGGTTGGTGGTGATGCGGTGCAGCCAGCCGTCCAGCGTTCCCGGCTTGAAGTTCTCCAACGACCGGAACACGCGGACGAATACCTCCTGGGTGAGGTCTTCGGCGTCGAACTTGTTACCGGTCAGGCGGAAGGCGAGCCGGTAGACTTTTGCGGAGTGGTTGGTGACCACTTCTTCCCAAGTAGGACGGACCCACTCGGCATCGGGTTGGTTTGTTGCAGGGACAGGTGCCACAACTGAAGATGACATCGTCCACTCCCCTCGTGAAATGCTAACGCCCGGATACTGTTGACATCTCTGGTTCGGCGCCGATCACCCGGTGGATGAGCGGACAATTATCATTTCAAACTTGGCTGGGAATTTCCTGACTGCCGAAAAGTTCAGCCGTGGGCGCAACGGCCCTCCTCGGCGGCCGGTTTGTCCGGAACCAGTAGGCTGTAGGAGACATTCCCCCCTTACGCCCAGAAAGCGAAAATTCATGAGCGCCGACAAGTCCATCAGCTGGTCCTATGCAGAAGATCTGCCCGCTGAGGATGAGGTCATGCTTCGGGCCCGTGAGCGTTCCTTCGAACTCGGTGTCACCCCCATCGGACCGGGCGTGGGCGCGGTCCTCACGGTCCTGGCTGCGGCGTCAAAGGCGCAGACCGCCGTTGAAATCGGAACGGGCGCAGGCGTGTCCGGCGTGTGCCTCCTGCGCGGCCTCGGCCCGCAGGCCGTCCTCACCACCATCGACGTGGACGTTGAACACCTCCGGGCCGCGCGCGAGGCCTTTTCCGAGGCCGGCAGCCCGGCCAACCGCACCCGTACTATTTCCGGCCGCGCCGGCGACGTCCTGCCGCGGCTCACGGATGCCGCCTACGACCTGGTGTTCATCGACGCTGACAAAACGGGCCTGCCCGGCTACGTGGAGCAGGCCATCCGGCTCCTGAAGCGCGGCGGCCTGCTGGTCATCAATGACGCGCTGGACAAGGACAAAGTGGCCAACCCGGCAGGACGTGAGGCCACTACCGTGATCCTTCGCCAGATTGGCAAGGCCATTCGCGACGACGACCGGCTGGCTTCGGCGATGCTGCCCACCGGGGACGGCCTGCTGGTGGCCGTCAAGAAGTAGCGCGGCGGCCGCGGAGCACCAGAGACAGGACAGGGCCCGCAGCCTGGAGCTGCGGACCCTGTCCTGCACAATTATTCGGTAACGCCTACAAGGCATTCCTTCAGGTTTGCTGCTTCGGCAGCGTTCAGTTCGACCACAAGGCGCCCGCCGCCTTCGAGCGGGACGCGCATGATCAGGCTGCGGCCCTCCTTGGTGACTTCCATAGGGCCGTCGCCGGTGCGTGGTTTCATCGCCGCCATGAGGAATTCCCCCTCCAATTTGTCCAGGACTGATCAGCCCGGGCGGGCTGTGTCCGCATGTCGATCAAGCCGCTATGGCGGGCTGTTTCCACCGCCAAGGCTGCGCGTATTCTGAATGCTTTTTGTCCTTGCTTACTTATCATTATCGCGGAATTACCCGTACGTAGCTAATCGATGGACATTTTCGCCTGGCCGGTATTTCCGCTTTGACCTGCGTGGAAGCTGGCCAAACTACGGCGGGTAATCTCCGCCGCCGGGCAATTGCGCCCAGGCCCACAACCAGACAATCCATACGACCTGGAGCAGCAGGAACATGGTCACCACCGTGCCCCGGTAGGCCCTCGACCTGGAGAGCAGAACGGCGCCCAGGGCCAACGGGAACAGCGGCAGAAGCATGCGGAAGGTGCTGGTTTGCGGATGCAGGAACGCCACCAGGTAGCCCATGTAGCACGCGCACCACAGGCGGAGTTCGACGCCGAGCCGCACTACGGGCGGCACGAACAGCATTGCGCCGAACAGCGCGACGAAAACGAACGGCGCCAGTGGCCCCAGTACCGGCCCAAAAAGGTCGACGCCGGCATCGAACCATGGCTTGAACGGCACCAGGTCATGTCCCCGCCACACGGTTTCAGTCTTGGTATAGGCCTGGAAGTCCCCGGTTGCCGCCCACGCCGCCACGGGCCACGCCAGGGCGGACATGCCTGCCACGGCGGTGAGCCCGGTCAGTGCGGCGAGGTCCCGAACCGAATGCGTGCCTGCGTCCTGCCCGGTTTCCTGGCCAGTACCGCGGAAACGTTCCACGAGCCTGCCAACCAGGATGAGCCCGAGCATCAGGGCGAAAGGAACGCCGACTGGCCGCGACAGGCACAGCAGCGCCACCACCGGGAGGGCCCACATGTACTGGCGGCGGACCACCAACAGCAGCGCGGCGGCAAGCAGCAACAGGGAGAGTGACTCCGCATATGGAACCTGCAGCACTGCGGAGACCGGGAAGGTGGAAAAGAAGGCAACGCCCCACAGCGCGGGTGCGTGCGGCGCTTTCTGCCGGAAGAGTGCGTAGACCAGCAGCGCCGCCCCCCAGCCGGCCAGCATGGCGATGATGGTCAGCGACGCTGCACCGTTTAATCCGGTGATACTGCTGAGGCCCGCGGCAAGGGAGGGATACAGGGGGTAAAACGCCCACGCGTTCTCCTGCACGTTGCCGGCAGCATCGGTGGGGAGGACTGAGGGGTAGCCGTTGGCGATGATTTCCCCGTACCAGCGGGCATCCCAGATGTTGATGAAGTTCCAGTAGTCGGGCTTGGCGGGAAACCAGGGATTGGGGCCCTGGTGCAGGGCGGCGGCCATGAAGATGCAGGCGCTGATCAGCCGGGCCGCGATGTAAATGGCCGAAACCTGTGCCCACCAGGGCCACACGCGCATCACCGCACCGGCTCTCGCCGCCGCTGCCTGCGCCGACGAGGAGAACCCGGTCCGGCGCCGCGCAACGGTGCTCACCGGATGCCTTTCCCGGGCGCTTCTTCGCCCAGGACCGGCACCCCGGCGGATTCGTCGTCGGACTTCCCCGCGTGGTTCCCCGCGGACTGTTCCTCAAGCGCATGCAGCCGGGCACGCAGCTCTTCCACCTCCTGCTGCCTGGCAGCGAGTTGGTCCCTCAGGTCGTCCAGGACCTGGTCCACCTGGTCCATCCGGTAGCCCCGGAGGCCGAGGGAGAAGCGCACCCGGTCCACATCCCCGGGACCGGCGTCGGCCGGCAAGAGCACGGGGGGAAGGTTTGCCGGCGGCTGTTCGAACCCGCCGTCAAGCAGTACGGGCAACGGATTCCCCGTACTCCTTGCCCGGCGGCCGAAGCTGGCCCAGACAACAGCCCCAACCAGCGCGATGGCGAGGAAAACCAGAAAGAAGCTCACGGTTCCATCGTGCCAGACGCAGGGACGCCCCTACTCGGGCCGCTGTTCGCCGTTCGGGGTTGGAGTGATGGGCACGTTCAGTACGCGGTTGACCGCCTCCGCGGGATCGTCCACGAGCTGGATCAAGTCGAGGTCCTTTTCCGAAACCATTCCCTCAGCCACCAGGGTTCCGCGGATCCAGTCGATCATGGGTCCCCAGAATTCAACGCCGAGCAGCACGATGGGGAACGAGGTCACCTTCCGGGTCTGCACCAGGACCATCGCCTCGAACAGCTCGTCCAGGGTTCCCAGGCCGCCGGGCAGCACAATGAATCCCTGGGCGTACTTCACGAACATCGTCTTACGGGCAAAGAAGTACCGGAAGTTGATGCCCAGGTCCACCCACTGGTTCAACCCCTGTTCAAAGGGAAGCTCGATGCCCAGCCCCACGGACACCCCGTTGCCTTCGACGGTGCCGCGGTTGGCAGCCTCCATCGAGCCCGGTCCCCCGCCGGTGATGACCGCGACGCCGGCCTCCGCCAGTTTCCGGCCCACCTCCACGCCCATCTCGTAGTAGGCGCTGCCGGGCTTGGTGCGGGCGGAACCGAAGACACTGACGGCTTTGCCGATGTCCGCCAGTGCGCCGAAGCCCTCCACGAATTCACTTTGGATCCTAAGGACCCGCCAGGGATCGGTGTGGACAAACTGCCCGGGGCCTTTCGTATCAAGCAGATGCTGGTCGGACATTTCCACCGCCGCCTGCTTGCGGCGCAGTTCAAGGGGCCCCTTGCGGCGCGGCTGGGAATTCTTGGCCGGATCTACGTTGATGCTCATTCCCCTAGGCTAACCTCCCGCGGCAGGTATCTCTTGAATCACGATCCACGTGAACTTGGGGTGATTCCCGTCATAGCAACCCGCAGTTCGCTAGATTCTTCCTATGACTACTACTGCGCCCGGCGATACCCTCGTCTCCCTGAAGGCCGTGAACAAGCATTACGGCCAGCTGCACGTTTTGAAGGACATCAATCTGCAGGTCCGCAAGGGCGAGGTTGTTGTGGTCATCGGGCCGTCCGGTTCCGGCAAGTCCACTCTGTGCCGCGCCATCAACCGCCTCGAAACCATCGAAAGCGGGACCATCAGCATCGACGGGAAGGTGCTCCCGGAGGAAGGCAAGGAACTCGCCCAGCTCCGCGCCGACGTCGGAATGGTCTTCCAGTCGTTCAACCTCTTCGCACACAAAACCATCCTGGAGAACGTCACGCTCGGCCCCATCAAGGTCAAGGGCGTCAACAAGGCCACCGCGGACAAGGACGCCATGGCCCTTTTGGAACGGGTTGGCGTCGGCCACCAGGCACCCAAGCTGCCGGCCCAGCTCTCCGGCGGCCAGCAGCAGCGCGTCGCCATTGCCCGCGCCCTGGCAATGAAGCCGAAGGTCATGCTATTCGACGAGCCCACCTCGGCGCTGGACCCGGAAATGATCAACGAGGTCCTGGACGTCATGGTCCAGCTTGCCAAGGAAGGCATGACCATGATCGTGGTGACGCACGAAATGGGCTTCGCCCGCAAGGCCGCGGACCGCGTGGTCTTCATGGCGGACGGGCAGATTGTTGAAGATGCCACTCCGGAGGAATTCTTCACCAACCCCAAGAGCAGCCGGGCCAAGGACTTCCTGTCCAAGCTCCTCACCCACTGACGCACCCGCGTCACCGATTTACCGAACAACCACACTCAGTTCGCACCCAGGCCGTAACCGCGGCCATCAATGAAAGGAATGTCATGAAGGCATTTATGACCCGGCGGAAGTCATTCTTCGTGGCGGCTACCGCTGCCCTCGCCCTGTCCCTGAGCGCCTGTGGCGGCGGCGGAGCCGGCACCACCAGCGACCCCACCGTGGCCGAAAAGCCGACGTTCGCCGCCGGCACCACCATGGAAAAGCTCTCCACTGCCGGCACCATCCGCATCGGCACCAAGTTCGACCAGCCGCTGTTCGGCCAGGTGGGCCTGGACGGCAAGCCCGTTGGTTTCGACGTCGAGATCGGCAAGCTGATCGCCGCCAAGCTCGGCATCCCCGCGGACAAGATCGAATGGTCCGAGACCGTCTCCGCCAACCGCGAGCCGTTCATTGAGCAGGGCAAGGTTGACCTGGTCATCGCCACCTACACCATCAACGACAAGCGCAAGCAGGTTGTCAGCTTCGCCGGACCGTACTACGAAGCCGGCCAGGCCCTGATGGTCAACAAGGACAACGACACCATCAAGACCCCCGAGGACGTCAGGGGCAAGAAGGTCTGCTCAGTCACCGGCTCCACCCCGGCTGCCACTATCGTGGACAAGTACGGTGCCGAGCTTGTTCCGGCTG
Organism: Arthrobacter sp. MPF02; assembly: GCF_046605375.1. Lineage (GTDB taxonomy): Bacteria > Actinomycetota > Actinomycetes > Actinomycetales > Micrococcaceae > Arthrobacter. The sequence continues at coordinate 2,542,724 of NZ_CP176772.1, forward strand.
CCACGTACTCCGCCTGCCTGGAGCCGCTGCGCAACAAGCAGGTCGAGGCCGTCACCACCGATAACGTGATCCTCGCCGGTTTCGTGGATAAAGAGCCCGACGCTTTCAAGCTCGCATCGGACGAGACCTTCACCAAGGAGCCGTACGGCATCGGCCTGAAGAAGGACGACACCGAGTTCCGCAACTGGATCAATGACCAGCTGGAGGCGTTCGAAGAGGACGGGTCCTACAAGAAGGCCTGGGAAGCCACCGCAGGTGCAGTCATCAAGACCGCTCCCGAACTCCCCGAGATCGACCGCTACTAAGCCGGTCCTGAGGTGCCGGGGCCGGTCCGCCGGTCCCGGCACCTTTCCGCCTTCACTTCCGTCCACTCCCACAGCCGAAGGATCCTATGGACGTCATCATTGAAAACCTGCCGTTGTATTGGGAAGGTTTTCTCCGCACCCTATTCCTGTCAGCCGTCTCCGGGATCATCGCGCTGGTGCTCGGCACTCTCCTGGCGGCAGCCAGGGTTTCTCCGGTGGCAGCACTGCGCGGATTCAGTACCGTATACGTCGAGGTCCTGCGGAACACCCCGCTGACCATCGCTTTCTTCTTTGCCGCCATCGTCCTCCCCCGCATCGGGGTCAGGTTCGAGCAGTTCGAAATCGCCGCCATCATCGCCCTGAGCACCTACACCGCCGCGTTCATCGCCGAAGCTGTGCGCTCCGGGGTAAACAGCGTTCCCGTTGGCCAGGCGGAGGCCGCCCGAAGCATCGGCATGAAGTTCGGTCAGGTGCTTTCCCTCATCATCCTGCCCCAGGCCCTGCGGACGGTGATCCCGCCGCTGATCAACATCCTGATCGCCCTGGTGAAAAACTCCTCGGTTGCGGGCGCGTTCTTTGTCCTTGAACTGTTCGGCTACGGCCGCCAGCTGGCCAACGCCAACGGTGACGCCGTCATCGCAGTCCTGCTGGGCACCGCATTCTTCTATCTGCTCCTCACCGTTCCGCTGGGCATCCTGGCCAGCACGGTGGAACGAAAGGTGGCGATTGCCCGATGAGCTCCGTCCTTTACGACGTTCCCGGGCCCAAGGCCCGCCGTATTTCCCTGATCGGCTCGATCGTCGGGTCACTGCTGATCCTGGGCCTGCTGGCATGGATCATCATGACCCTCGCCCAGCAGGGCATTTTCGAGGCCCGCCGCTGGCAGATCTTCACCCGGGCTGATGTGTGGACACTCCTGGGCAACGGCCTCTGGGCAACCCTGAGCGCGGCCGCCCTCGCGGCTGTCATCGCGTTCCCCCTGGGCCTGGTTCTCTGCCTGCTGCGCATTGCGGACGCAGCCTGGATCCGTGTCCCTGTCCGCGTTCTGCTGGAGTTCCTCCGCGGGATGCCCGTGGTCCTGATGATGCTGTTCGTGTTGCTCGGCTTCGGCACCTCGCCGTTTATCGCCGTAGTCACCGGCCTGGTGCTCTACAACGCAGCAGTGTTCGCCGAGATCATCCGGGCCGGCGTCCAGTCGCTCCCCCGCGGACAGCGTGAAGCGGGCCTGGCCATCGGCCTGACGAGCTTCAAATCGCGCATGCTGATCGAACTGCCGCAGGCCATCCGCCGCATGATGCCGTCGCTGGTGGCGCAGATGGTGGTGCTGCTGAAGGACACCTCGCTCGGCTACATCGTCGCGTACGGCGAACTCCTGCGCGCGGTGCAGGTGATGGCGGACTTCCTGGGCACCCAGTTCCTGTTCCCCATCTTCTTCGTGGCCGCCGCGATCTACATCGCCATCAATATCCTCGTCTCCAGGCTTGCAGTCTGGATTGAGCGGCGCGGTTCGAAGAAGGCGGCCGGCGGCGTTGCCAAGCCCGAGCCGGAGGCAGCAGAAGCGCCTGTCCCCTGATAGACCGCTTTAACCACGGCGGCCCGGACCTTCCTGGTCCGGGCCGCCGTCGTTAACGCATGGGCTTTGGGGTCACCCCGCCAGCCACTGCCGCAGCGCGGCAAAGCACTTCCGGACCGCATCGGCATGGACGTGCTCGTTGTCCTTGTGTGCCAGCAGCGCATCGCCCGGCCCGAAGTTGACAGCAGGGATGCCCAGCTCGCTGAAACGCGCGACGTCGGTCCAGCCGTACTTCGGCTTGGGCTCAGCCCCGACGGCGGCAACGAAGGACGCGGCGGCCGGGTGCTGCAGCCCGGGCCGGGCACCGGCGGCAGCGTCCGTGCGTACCACCTCGAAGCCCTCGAGCAGTTCACGGACCACGGCTTCCGCCTGGTCCGGCGTTTTGTCCGGGGCGAAACGGTAGTTGATCTCCACCACGCAGCGGTCCGGGATGACATTGCCCGCGGTACCGCCGTTGATTTTGACGGCGTTGAGGCTCTCCCGGTAATCCAGGCCGTCCACGGTGACGGTCTGCGGCTGGTAGGCAGCCAGCCGGGCCAGGATGGGTGCTGCCGCGTGAATGGCGTTGCTGCCCATCCACGCCCGGGCGGAGTGCGCCGCCTCGCCGAGTGTGGTTGCCTCAAAACGGCTGGTCCCGTTGCACCCGCCCTCCACTGTGCCGTCCGTGGGTTCCAGCAGGATGGCGAAATCGCCTTGCAGCAGGTGCCCGTGGTTGCGCACCAGCCGGCCCAGGCCGCTCTTTACGGCTTCCACTTCCTCGTGGTCGTAAAAGACGAAGGTGACGTCCCTCTTTGGCTGCGCGCCGCCGTCGAACATTGTTGCCGCCAGCGCAAGCTGCACCGCAACGCCGCCCTTCATATCCGTGGCACCGCGGCCGTAGAGGATGCCTTCCCCCGGCACACCTGTGTCCCAGGTGGACGGCACCGTTCCCCTGGAACCTGCCGTAAGCGGCAGCGGGACCGTGTCCAGGTGCCCTGCCAAAATGACGCGTTCAGCATGACCCAGTTCCGTCCGGGCGATAATGGCGTCACCGTCCCGGAGCACGGTCAGCCGGGAAATCCCCCGCAAGGCAGCTTCGACGGCGTCGGCCAGTTCCTTTTCGTTACCGGACACACTGTTGATGTCCAGGAGCGCAGCCGTCAGCAGCGCCACGTCCTGCCTTAGGTCAAGGGCGGGGATGGACGTTGCGGGAGCGGTTTCGGCAGTCACGAAGCCAGTCTAGTTCGAACCCGGCGCCCGCCCCTCGATAGACTGGGGCACATGACTGAGACCGCTTCTTCTGCCGTGCCCGAAACCTTCAGCGCCACCCCCGACGACCGCTCCGCCTTTGGCTTTGGCGTAGCAACAATCGCCACGATCAACGGCGAGGCTACCGTCCTGGACGTCTGGTATCCCACCCCTGCACTGGGCGTTGCCGCCGAGAACCTGCGTTCGGTGGAGAACGCCGACGAGGCCCTCGTCCGGATCGCAGAGAACGGCACCGACGAGGACCGCGGCACCGAGCAGAAGGTGGTGTTCGCCCAGATCAACCTCGACGAAGCCCCGGCAGACACCGCTGACGCCTACCTCCGGCTGCACCTGCTCTCGCACCGCCTGGTCCGGCCCAACACGATCAACCTGGACGGCATTTTCGGCAAGCTGCCCAACGTCGTCTGGACCAACTTCGGGCCTGCTGCCGTCGAAGGCTTCGAAATCACCCGCGCCAAACTGCGCCGGCGCGGTCCGGTCACCGTCTACGGCATCGACAAGTTCCCGCGCATGGTGGACTACGTTGTCCCCGCCGGCGTCCGGATCGCCGACGCCGACCGCGTCCGCCTGGGTGCCCATCTTGCAGCCGGCACCACCGTCATGCACGAGGGCTTCGTCAACTTCAACGCCGGCACCCTGGGCACCTCCATGGTGGAAGGCCGGATTTCGGCGGGCGTCGTCGCCGGTGACGGCAGCGACGTCGGCGGCGGCGCATCCATCATGGGTACACTCTCGGGCGGCGGCAAGGAAAAGATCACGATCGGTGAGCGCGTCCTGCTTGGTGCGAACTCCGGCGTCGGCATCAGCATCGGCGACGATTCCGTCGTGGAGGCCGGCCTCTACGTCACCGCGGGCACCCGCGTGCGCGTCCCCGGCCCCAAGGACGAGGTGGGCGAGGACACCACCAAGATCGTCAAGGCAGCCGAGCTTTCCGGCGTTCCCAACCTGCTGTTCCGCCGCAACTCCACCACGGGCGTTGTGGAGGTCCTTCCGCGCAAGGGCCAGACCGTGGAACTGAACGACGCCCTGCACGCCAACTAACCGGCCGGTGGCACGCAGACGCGGCCTCCGCCGCCTGGTGGTCCTGCTGCTCACGCTCGCGCTGGTGGCAGGCGCCATCTATACCGCAGTGTTTTTCGTGCAGCGTTCCGAAACCCTCGTTTCGGAGCGCTGCACGGCCGTTGTCGGCGACAGGACTGCCGAACTGGCACCGGACCAGGCGGTGTACGCGTCCCTGATCACGGCCGTCGCCGTCCAGCGGGGGCTGCCACCCCGGGCAGCGAGTATTGCCCTTGCCACGGCCATGCAGGAATCCAAGCTGCGGAACATCGGGCACGGCGACCAGGCGGGACCCGATTCCCGGGGGCTGTTCCAGCAGCGGCCGTCCCAGGGCTGGGGAGCAGAGGAACAGGTCATGGACCCCTATTACGCTGTGAATGCCTTTTACGACGCACTGCTGAAGGTCCCGGGGTATGAATCCCTGGACATCACGGACGCCGCGCAGCGTGTACAGCGCTCCGCCTATCCCCTGGCGTACGCCCAGCATGAGGAACTGGGACGGTTCTTCGCCTCCGGTTTGTCCGGCCAGACTCCCGAGGCAGTGCACTGCACGCTGCGCTCGTCCACCCTTCCCGGTGACGCCGGCGCAGTAGCGGCTGAACTCGGCAAGGCCTATGGCCCCCTGGGCACGGCAGTGGACGGACAGACCCTCGTTGTGGAAGCCACAGGCAGCCAGGCCTGGTCAATCGCACAGTGGGCCGTGGCGAACGCCAAGGGACTTGAAGTCACCCGCGTGGAAGTCGCCGGGCGCAGCTGGGACCGTTCGGAACGGAATGGCTGGCAGGAGTCACCAGCGCCGGATGGCCAGGTGCGGATTACCGTAGCGGTCCGGGAGGCCTGAAGCCGCCCCGCGGGCGGGCATTCAGACGAGGATCTCCACAACAGGCTGGACATAGCTGCGGAAAAGCTCAGGCTGGCTCATCAGCTGCTGGCTCATGATGATCTTGTCCGGCTCGAGGTACCAGGCACGGGGTTCATTCAGCGGCAATTCAATGATGCTCAACTTGAAGTCCCGCGAGTCCCGGCCTACTTCAAGGAGGCGGTCGTCCACAAGGTCCTCCAGCATCTGGTTGGTGCCGCTTGCCACCCGTTCCGCCTCAAGTTCGGCGTACTCGCTCCGCCGCTCCCGGGCCCAGGTGAGGGCGGAGCCGAAGTGTGCCTGCAGGACACGCTGGAGTGCGCGTGAGTTGCCGAAGGCCGCGAAGTCCGGCGGAGTAAGTTCCGGCGACGTCTGCGGGTATGCCTTCAAAAGCTGCGCCCACCAGGCTTCCCACTCCGTGCGGAGGGTGCCGGGGCCACCGACGTCGGCAATCAGGTGGCTGTGGTCTGCAGGACGGATTTTCGGGGTTGCATGTGACAGTGCCGGGTGGCCTGCGCCGTTGAGTCCCGCGGCATCGCGGACATACAACGCGATCATCATGGGTCCGGATGTGTCCGTCGTGATCTGCCACCCTGTACCAGTTGCCTGATGCATCCCAAATCCCTTCCCTGCCGTGTTCGTGCCGGGTCTGCTGATCCGGTCCGGCGCCCCCGGCTATCAGTCTATTCCCGCTCCCTGCCCACGTTAACGCCCCTCACCGCCCAAGCGCCTCAAGGTGCCGTCCAGCACGCCGGAACACATCTGTGCCGTCATCCAGCCCGGCTGCAGCAGGTGGCAGCAGTCAGGCTCCGCCGCCAGGAACGGCCGGGTCCTGGCTACGGGCTTCGGCGTCAACAATCTTGGGCAGCACAGCTATTTAGCACGCTCATGCGCAAAACCCGCGGTAAGGCGTCCCCTGCTGCCGGTGTCCGAAACATGGCGGCGGGAGCAGTGTGCCGTGGGATAGCGTTGGACGCATGAAGATTCTGGTTACAGGGGGCACCGGCTACATCGGTTCCCACACTGTTCTTTCCCTGCAGGAAGCCGGCCACGACGTTGTTGTCATCGACAACCTCGTCAACTCAAGCGAGGAGTCCCTCCGCCGGGTGGCCGAACTCACCGGCAAGGCTGCGCAGTTCCATAACGTGGACCTGGTGGACGAAGCCGCGGTGGAGCAGGTGTTCGCGGGTACGGCGATTGATGCGGTCATCCACTTCGCCGGACTGAAGGCCGTGGGCGAATCCGTGCAGCAGCCCCTGAAGTACTACTACAACAACCTGGTCGGTACCCTGAACCTGATCCGCGTGATGGACCGGCACGACGTCCGCTCCTTCGTCTTCAGCTCCTCGGCCACGGTGTACGGCGAGCACAACCCCATCCCCTACGTGGAGAAAATGGAGATCGGGGCCAACAACCCCTACGGCCGCACCAAGGAGCAAATCGAGGACATCCTCTCCGACCTCGGCGCCGCGGACCCCCGCTGGCATATAGCACTGCTGCGCTACTTCAACCCGGTGGGCGCCCACCCCTCCGGCCGGATCGGCGAGGACCCGCAGGGCATCCCCAACAATCTGGTTCCGTTCATCGCCCAGGTGGCCGTGGGCCGGCGCGAAAAGCTGATGGTCTTCGGCGGCGATTACGACACCCCCGACGGCACCTGCCTGCGCGACTACATCCACGTCGTCGACCTCGCCCAAGGCCACGTGGCAGCACTGAACCACGTGGCTGGCCGCGAGGGCGTCTTCCGCTGGAACCTCGGCTCCGGCAAGGGCTCTTCAGTCCTGGAGGTTCTGCGCTCCTTCGAGAAGGCCGTCGGCAAGCCCATCCCCTACGAAATCACCGGCCGCCGCGCCGGCGACCTGCCCGCCTTCTGGGCAGACGCCACGTCGGCCCTCGCCGACCTGAGCTGGTCCACCACGAAGACGGTCGACGAGATGTGCGAGGACCACTGGCGCTGGCAGAAAAACAACCCCAACGGCTACGCCTCCTGATTTCGCCAACGCAAACGGCCGCCCACCTCGAGGAGGTGGGCGGCCGTCGTCGTAACGTGGCTAGCGGACCGGGTAGTCCCGCTCCGGCTCACCAATGTAGAGCTGGCGGGGGCGGCCGATCTTGGTGTTCGGGTCGCTGATCATTTCGCGCCACTGGGCGATCCAGCCGGGCAGGCGGCCGATCGCGAACAGCACGGTGAACATCTTCTCCGGGAAGCCCATGGCCTTGTAGATCAGGCCGGTGTAGAAGTCGACGTTCGGGTAGAGCTTGCGCTGGATGAAGTAGTCGTCGTTCAGCGCCTTTTCTTCGAGGCGCAGGGCGATGTCCAGCAGTTCGTCGTTGCCGCCGAGCTTGCTCAGGATTTCGTGGGCGGTGGCCTTGACGATCTTGGCGCGCGGATCGTAGTTCTTGTAGACGCGGTGCCCGAAGCCCATGAGGCGGACGCCGTCTTCCTTCTTCTTGACCTTCTCCATGTAGTCCTCGGGCTTGAGGCCCTCGGCCTGGATCTGGCGGAGCATCTTCAGTACGGCCTCATTGGCGCCGCCGTGGGCGGGGCCGAACAGGGCGTTAATGCCTGCGGAAACGGAAGCGAAGAGGTTCGCGTTGGAAGATCCCACCAGGCGGACGGTGGAGGTGGAGCAGTTCTGCTCATGGTCCGCGTGCAGGATGAGGAGCAGGTCCAGGGCCTTCACGATGACCGGGTCCAGCTCGTACTGCTCGGCCGGAAGGCCGAAGCTGAGGCGGAGGAAGTTCTCCACGAGGTTCATGGAGTTGTCCGGGTACAGCATCGGCTGGCCGATGGACTTCTTGTGCGCGTAAGCGGCAATGACGGGCAGCTTGGCCATCAGGCGGATGGTGGAAACTTCCACCTGCTCGGCGTTGAACGGATCCAGCGAGTCCTGGTAGAACGTGGACAGCGCGGACACCGCGGAGGACAGCACGGGCATTGGGTGCGCGTCGCGGGGGAAGCCGCCAAAAAAGCCCTTCAGCTCTTCGTGCAGCAGGGTGTGCCGGCGGATTTTCTGGTCGAACTCATCCAGTTCGGTGGGCGTGGGCAGGTTGCCGTAGATGAGCAGGTAGGACACCTCGAGGAAGCTGGAGTGCTGCGCCAGCTGCTCGATGGGGTATCCGCGGTAGCGCAGGATGCCCGCATCGCCGTCGATGTAGGTGATAGCCGAGGTGGTGGCTGCAGTGTTCATGAAGCCGGGGTCGAAAGTGACTGCGCCCGTCTGCTTCAGCAGCTTGGAAACGTCGTAGCCTTCGTTTCCTTCGATAACCGGGATGCGGGGGAGCTTGAGCTCGCCACCTGCATGGAGCAGGGTCGCAGCGTTGTTGGTCTCAGTCATGGAGTCCCCTTCATGAGGCTTCTGGGCCTCTGTCGAAAGCTTGATCCAATATCAGGTGAGCCGCGCACAGACCCTGAGAAGACAGGTTCCAACACCCGGGCTGCCTTCTTGTGGAAAGCCACCATTGATCAGTTAAAAACTACCGCTCCTTGCCGGGTGTCACTAATCCACGAGGGCATCACGTCCCGTAAAGTGCCGGCCTTGTGGCGCGAGTCACACCAATGTTACGCGCCTCACTACTGCCGGAAGTCAGCCGAGCCGGGCAACAGCGGCGTCGATCCGCTCGTCCGTGCCGGTGAGGGCGACGCGGACGTAACCGTTGCCTGCTTCGCCATAGAAGACACCGGGGCCCACCACAATGCCGCGCTCCGCCAGGCGGGCGACAGTGGCCCAAGTGTCCTCCCCCGCGGTGGACCACAGGTACAGGCCGGCGTCGGAATCCTTGATCTCCAGGCCGAACTCCTGCAGCGCCGGCACCAGCCGCTCGCGGCGGCCCCGGTACAGGTTCTTCTGGGCTTCGACATGCGCGTCGTCACCCAGGGCTACCCGCATGGCTTCCTGGACCGGGTAGGGGACGATCATGCCGGCGTGCTTGCGGCTGTTGACCAGGTTTGGCATCAGATTCGGGTCGCCGGCAACGAACGCTGCGCGGTAGCCCGCCAGGTTGGACTGCTTGCTCAGCGAGTAGACGGCGAGGAGACCCTGGTGGGATCCGCCCGCCACCCTCGGATCGAGGATTGAGGGGACGGCCTGGCCGCCCCGCTGGACGTCCCACGTTCCCCAGCCAAGCTCGGCGTAGCACTCGTCCGAGGCCACCACTGCGCCGAGGCCGCGTGCCTGCTCCACCAGCGTCTTCAGCGAGTCGGCGTCACGGACACTGCCCGTGGGGTTTCCCGGCGAATTAACCCAGATGAGCCGGACGCGGGAGCGGGTGTCGTCGTCGAGTTCGTCCAGGTTGTCCGTGGCGACGGAGGTGACGCCGGCCAGCGTGGCGCCAATATCGTACGTGGGGTAGGCGACCTTGGGGCGTACGACAACGTCCCCCGGCTTGAGCCCGAGCAGCAGCGGCAGCCACGCCACGAGTTCCTTCGAACCTACCGTGGGCATGATGTTGCGGGGGTCGAGGCCAGCGACGCCGCGGCGGCGTTCGAACCAGCCTGCGATGGCTTCCCGGAGCGCCGGCGTGCCGTGGACGGTGGGGTAGCCCGGAGCGTCGGCGGCGGCTTTCAGGGCGTCCTGGATGAGTGCCGGGGTGGCGTCAACCGGGGTTCCGATGGACAGGTTGACCACGCCGTCGGGGTGTTCCGAGGCCTTCGCCAGGTACGGCGCCATGGCCTCCCACGGGTAGTCGGGCAGGTCAAGGCCGAATGCGGTCACTGCTGCGGTCCCTTTCCTGCGCGCGTCAGTGGTCTTGGTTCTGCGGCGGCAGGGCGGCAATCATGGGGTGGTCCTTGCCGGTGTTGCCGATCTTTGCGGCGCCGCCGGGGGAACCGAGGTCGTCGAAGAACTCGACGTTGGCCTTGTAGTAGTCGGCCCACTCGTCCGGGGTGTCGTCCTCGTAGTAGATTGCCTCAACCGGGCACACGGGTTCGCAGGCGCCGCAGTCGACGCATTCGTCCGGATGGATGTACAGCGAACGCTCACCCTCATAGATGCAGTCCACCGGGCATTCTTCGATGCACGCTTTGTCCTTGACATCTACACACGGCTGCGCGATTACGTACGTCACGTCAGTGGCCTCTCCACGTTGGTTCCGGCAACCCGCCGGCTCTTGCATCCGGCAACCTCGGCCGGACTCTTGACATCTGAGCCTATTATCTCCCAGCCCGATCCCGCGAACCTAGCCGGCCCGCCTAGTATGAACTGGTGAGTCAGCTTCCTGCCCCCGCCGGTTTCCTTGCCGCCGCCAAACCCGGGACGCGGGTGGTGGTGCGCTACCGGATCGAGGGCGGCCTGACCGATGCCCTCGGCCACCTTATCTCGTGCGGCGCCGGCGACTGCACCGTCCGCACCCGGCAGGCCGACGTCGTGATTCCCCTTGCCGCTGTTGTTGCGGCCAAGGAAGTGCCGCCGGCCCCCGAGCGGCGCCGCCCGCGCACCTAGGGCGGATCTCACTGTGCAGGAACTGTCCCTGCACGACCAGCCGCTGTCTCATCGCGCACGGCGGTACATGGCAAGTGCCTGGTGGACCATGCGAACAAACTCCTCGGGCTGGTTCTGCAACATGTCAAAAGTCACCCGAAGGGTGGGCACGCCCCGGATAACAGTGATGTTCCACCGGCGCCTATCCTCCCGGTAGGCTGCACGGTCGCTGTGGTGGGCAAAGCCGTCCGTCTCGATGCCCAGCAGGCCGTCTACGAGGAGGTCCAGATGACCCATCCCTGGAATCTTGACCTGCATCTCTACCGTCAGCCCCGCTTCTTCCAGCAGGTAGCGCGCCATCGTCTCGATGATGGAGCCTGACTGCGGCCGGATTTTCGCTATCAAGCCCCGGATGGATTTTTCACGCGCCGCTGGAAACCGTTCCCGCAGGGCGGGTAGCTGGACCAAGCCCTTCTTTACTGCCGATTCGGCGATAGTCAGCCCCTCGAGATGCGGAAGGCACCGAAGCGACTGGCAGACGATGTCCAGGTGTGTAAGCGGTAATTTGCTGCGATGCACCAGACAGCCAGGGATCGCCCTGCCGTGAGGAGCAGCGAGGTGCGGCCTGTCTGGCGCCTTAACCACCCACAGTCCCGCGGTCTTGGCAGCTGTGGCACAACCAGGCACAGCGTGATGGCGGGCGGCATGTGCAAGGAGGGGGTCGGCGTCTGGAAGTGCATACAGGCCGCGCGCAATCCGCTGTACAACCCCGTCCCGGAGCCCGGCTTCGAGGCTCCGCCGGGAGACGCCAGCCCGCATGAGGGAATCGATGCCGGAGACCCCTCCCAGCCCCGTTAACGCATCGGTGATGGTCCGCATGACAACTATGCTTCCCGCTGCGGACGGGCAGCCGCATTGGCCCGGACGGGTTATGTGGACAACTGCAGTGCGCAGCGAAGCCCGAATCCGGCGCGCACCTACTGTCCCTGCGTGGCGATCCGTTGTCCCACCGCGCACGGCGGTACATGGCAAGGGAGCAGCAATTAAGCCAGGAACGCCACCGGCAAGAAACCGGTGGCGTTCTCTGGAACTGGCAGTAACTAGGCCTTGGCGCGGGCGCGGGCGGCCTTGGCACGCTCGTTGGTATCGAGGATCACCTTGCGGATGCGGATGGCTTCCGGAGTGACCTCGACACACTCGTCATCGCGGGCGAACTCCAGCGATTCCTCGAGGGTGAGCTCGCGCGGCGGGGTCAGGTTCTCGAAGCTGTCGGAGGAAGCGGCACGCATGTTGGTGAGCTTCTTTTCCTTGGTGATGTTGACGTCCATGTCGTCGGCGCGCGAGTTCTCGCCAACAATCATGCCCTCATACACCTCGGCGGTGGGCTTCACGAAGAAGGAACCGCGCTCCTGCAGGTTGATCATGGCGAACGGGGTCACGACGCCGGCACGGTCGGCAACCATCGAGCCGTTGGTGCGGTACTCGATAGGGCCTGCCCACGGCTCGTAGCCCTCGGAGATGGAGGCCGCTATGCCGGCACCGCGCGTTTCGGTCAGGAACTTGGTCCGGAAGCCGATGAGGCCGCGGGCGGGGACGATGAACTCCATGCGGACCCAGCCGGTGCCGTGGTTGGCCATGTTGGTCATACGGCCCTTGCGGGCGGCCATCAGCTGGGTGACGGCGCCAAGGTACTCCTCCGGCACGTCGATGGTCATGTGTTCCATCGGCTCGTGGATCTTGCCATCGATGGTCTTGGTGACAACCTGCGGCTTGCCGACGGTGAGCTCGAAGCCCTCGCGGCGCATCTGCTCGACCAGGATGGCCAGCGCGAGCTCGCCACGGCCCTGGACTTCCCAGGCGTCCGGACGCTCGGTGGGCAGCACGCGGATGGAGACGTTACCGATCAGTTCCTTGTCCAGGCGGTCCTTCACCTGCCGGGCTGTGACCTTGGCGCCCTTGACCTTGCCGGCCAGCGGGGAGGTGTTGATGCCGATGGTCATGGAGATGGCGGGATCATCCACGGTGATCAGCGGCAGCGGCTGCGGGTTCTCAACGTCGGTAAGGGTTTCACCGATGGTGATGTCCTCGATACCGGCGACGGCAACGATTTCACCCGGGCCGGCGGACTCGGCCGGAACGCGCTCCAGCGCCTTGGTCGCGAGGAGTTCGGTGATCTTGACGGTCTTCAGCTCGCCATCCTGGCGGGCCCAGGCGACCTGCTGGCCCTTGCGCAGGGTGCCGTTGTAGATACGGAGCAGGGCGAGGCGGCCCAGGAACGGGGAAGCATCCAGGTTGGTGACGTGCGCCTGCAGGACACCTTCCGGGTTGTAGGTGGGAGCCGGGATGTGCTCGACGATCGTCTTGAACAGCGGCTCGAGGTCCTCGTTGTCCGGCGCGGTACCGTCGGCAGGCTGTTCAAGTGATGCCCGGCCAACCTTCGCTGCGGCGTAAACCACGGGCACGTTGAGGATCTCGTCCAGATCCAGGTCCGGCACCTCGTCGGCAAGGTCCGAGGCAAGACCGAGAAGAAGGTCCATGGACTCGTGGACCACTTCTTCGATGCGGGCGTCGGGACGGTCTGTCTTGTTGACCAGCAGGATGACGGGCAGGTGCGCGGCGAGTGCTTTGCGCAGCACGAAACGGGTCTGCGGGAGCGGACCTTCGGAGGCGTCCACCAGCAGGACGACGCCGTCGACCATGGACAGGCCGCGCTCCACCTCGCCGCCGAAGTCGGCGTGGCCGGGGGTGTCAATGACATTGATGGTGATGGTTTCGCCGTTGGACGAAGGGCCGTTGTAGGCGACGGTGGTGTTCTTCGCCAGGATGGTGATGCCCTTTTCGCGTTCCAGGTCACCGGAGTCCATGACGCGGTCCTCAACCTCGCCGTGGGAAGCAAAGGAGTTGGTCTGCTTGAGCATGGCGTCGACCAGGGTGGTCTTGCCGTGGTCAACGTGGGCCACAATCGCGACGTTGCGCAGGTCACTGCGCGATGCAGTGGCTACCGCGGTGTTGGTGGTGGTTTCAGACATGCGTAATGGCTCGATTCAGTGGAGTCAGCTGTTGTATCGCGCCACGTCCTACCGGAATGCACGACGGATAAGGTCCTTTGCACAGGGCGCCTTTACACATTCTACCGGCAGGGGCATTTATTGGCCTAAATACGCGGGCTGCCAACCACGCGCGCGCAGGCAGCGCTCACGCCACGCCCTAAAATAGTGAGCAAAATCACTGGCTATCGTGTCCGGCATGCCACATGATTGCTCTGACACTCACCGCCGAGCACGCCCGGAGACCCCATATGACACGAGCCATGGCCCGTACCCGCCTTGGCGCCCCCGGAGCAGGGCTCGTCCTTGCCGTATCCGGGCTTTTGGGTCTTTCAGGATGTGCCCTGCCCGGCCACTCCCCCACTGCGTCACTACGGGCAGTTGCCACAACGGCACAACCGGCAGCCGGAACAGTACACGTGCGTTCCACTGTCCGGAACCTGGATAACGGGCGGCTTGAGGCGGTGGTCCCTGACATCGCCCGGACAGTGCTCCTGATTGGAGACTCCCAGTCGGAACCTGGTGACGGCTGGCCTCGCCAGGGCCTTGCGGCGGCAGGGTACAAGGTCTACTTCTGCGGCCGGGGAGGAACGGGATTCGTTGCCGGTAACGGCGCAACCGGCAATTACATCGACGCACTCCGGAACGGTGACTGGCTGCTCCCTTCCGGGACTCCCGCCCTGATCGTCATTCAGGGCGGCGGCAACGACGCAGCCCATGGGGCCAGCAATGCACGGATCACCGAAAACGCTGAGGAACTGATTTCGGAACTGCGGGCGCGCTACCCCGGAACCCGCTTGGCGATGATCGGCACTTTGGCCCGCGGCGAGGGCCACGGCGGCGGCCGGCGCACGGAGGTGGACAGGCTGCTCGGGAACGTGGCAGCGGCACAGAACCTGCCGTTTGTGTCCGTCGGCGACTGGTTGACCCGGTACGGCCTGGCCAAGGACCTCGCGGACGCGGTGCACCTGAACACGGCGGGGCGTCGTGCATTGGGCGCGTTGCTGGAGCGGCGACTGCGCGACCTGGGGCTGGACCGAAAGCCGGACCGGGACGCCCCGCCCGTGCTGTCCGCCGGACCGGATGCTGCCGGCACGGCTCGCGACTGAGGCATAGATACGAGGAAACGGCCGAAACCGATCAAGGACCGCAGAAGCGCCCCTGCAGTCTCCATGACCCTAGGCCAGGCGCCACTCCCACACGTTCCACCACACGCCGAGCGGGCCCGGACTCGGTTTCACACCGGTAATCCGGGGACCGAAGGCCGTGGTGCCGATGGTCTGGTACAGCGGGAGGCCGTAAGCGTTCTCCCAGATTTGCTTGTCGATGTCCGCGAGGAGTTCGTCCTGCCGGCCCAGGTCGGTGGTCCCTGCCAACTGCTCCATGGCCCGGTCAGCATCGGCATCGGAAAAACCGTTGAAGTTGCTGCCCGCACCGGTACGGAAGATCTGCGGAACCCTGCTGACTCCGGCGCTGGTGCCGATCCAGCCCAGCAGAGCGGCGTCGTGGCCGCCCCCGCCCAGAGACCCCGCCCAGTCGGCGCTGCCCTGCCCGCCGTCCTCCACCAGGAAACCTGCCTGCGCGGCCGAGTCACGGATCAGGGCAAAGGCCCGGGCACGGTTGGGATTATCCCGGTTGTAGAGAATCCGGACAGTGGGTGTGGCGCCCTTCAGGAGCGCCCGTGCTCCCTCCATATCCACCTTCGCGTACCCGGACGAGCCGTTGTTCCGGGCAGTGTCCGCATACTTGGGGTGGGCCGGCAGGAAGACGTGCGAGTCAAGCGGCTTGGCGCCGGGCAGCATCTCCCCCACCACTGCGTCCACAATGGCCTGGCGCGGCACAGTTTTCAGGAAGGCTTCGCGGACATCATCATCCTCAAAAACGCCGGAAAAGTTGAGGTCCAGGTGGTCGTAGCCAGCCTGCTCGTAGCGTTCCACGGTGTTGCCCTGATTCGCCAGCCCGGCGAAAAGTTGCTCGGTGCCTGCCGAGGGCTGCGGGGAAATGATATCCGCCTGTCCGCTGCGGAGGGCGTCAACGGCTGCGGGCAGCGCCCCGGTGAAGCGGATGGTGATTTCGTCCAACCATGGCTCGGCACCCCAGACATAGTCGCGGTTCCGCACGAGCCGCATGGAGGACTCCGGAGCAATGTCCCGCACGAGGTAGGGGCCACTGGACAGGTACAGGGCAGGATCGTCAGGGAGCGATTTGGTGTCGAAGCCGGTGTTCCAGAAATCGCTGACCGCCTTCAGTTCCGGATTGGCTTTTGGCATTTCCGGGTTGCCACGGGGTGAATCCCGCAGCAGTTCAACGAGGTCCTCTTCATCGTTCAGCCCGCCCTTGGCGGCCACGACGTGCGCCGGCAGCCCGACGTCGAACGCTACTTCCCAGTCCGCGTAGGGTGTGGCGTACTCCAGGGTGATCGATCGGCCGTCGTCGCCAAGCTCGGGGAGCACGGTTCCGGCCAGTCCGCTGGTGTCTGCGGCGGTGGAAAAGTAGGTGGTTCCCGTCCCGGCCTGGGGGTCGGCGTCGTCGAAGTAGCCCGAGCCGGCCGCCCAGCTCAGGAGGAGGTCCCCGGCGTCGATTGCTTCGCCGTCGGACCATTTAACTCCCTCGTTGACGGTGTACCTCACCTTTAACGGATTGTCCGAGACCTTCTCAAACCGCCCGAACTTCTCATTGCGGACTACCGCTGCTTTGTCGTCCAGGTAGTAGAACCCTGAGTGGGTGATGTAGCCGATCTTGGAATTGATGTCCGTGTTGCCGTCGGCGCTGTAGGGGTTGAAGGAGGAGAACGCGTTGACCTCTGCAACGGTGGCGACGCCGCCGCGTTTTGCCTCCCCCACCACGACGGGCGCCGTGCCGCCGCCCGAGCAGCCTGACAGAACCAGGGCAGCCGCAGCTGCCGCCGTGATGTACCGCGCCAGGCGCCTGAGCCGCACGCCGCCTCCTTGTGTTTTTGTCCCGGGAGGTGGACCTGGAGCCGCCAGGATCACGCCCTACATAGTCAGGATAAGGTCTGCAACCGGCCGGGCGTTGGACCCGCTACACGTTGAAGCGGAACTCCACGACGTCGCCGTCGGCCATAACGTATTCCTTGCCTTCGATCCGGACCTTGCCGCGGGACTTCGCCTCGGCCATGGAACCGGCCTCCACGAGGTCGTTGAAGGAAACTACCTCGGCCTTGATGAAGCCGCGCTGGAAGTCGGAGTGGATCACACCGGCTGCCTGCGGTGCAGTATCGCCCTGGCGGATGGTCCAGGCGCGCGCTTCCTTGGGGCCTGCAGTGAGGTAGGTCTGCAATCCGAGGGTGTGGAAGCCGACACGGGCCAGCTGGTCAAGCCCGGATTCGTCCTGGCCGTTCATCTCCAGCATCTCGCGGGCTTCCTCCTCATCGAGTTCCACGAGGTCGGCCTCGAGTTTGGCATCAAGGAAGATGCAGTCCGCCGGGGCCACGAGGGCACGCAGCTCCTCCTGCTTTTCCGGGCTGCCCAAAATGGCTTCGTCAGCGTTGAACACGTAAATGAAGGGCTTGGCCGTGAGCAGGCTGAGCTCCTTGAGGTGTTCCATGTCCAGCTTGTCGCTCTTAATGGCGGAGTAAATGGTGTCCCCGCGTTCCAGGACCGCCTGTGCGGCCTTGATGGCTGCCAGTTCGGCGGCCTCCCGCTTCTTGATCTTGACCTCTTTCTCGATCCGCGGGATGGCCTTCTCGATGGTCTGCAGGTCGGCGAGGATGAGCTCGGTGTTGATGGTTTCCATGTCCGAGCGGGGATCCACCTTGCCGTCCACGTGGACAACGTCGGGGTCATCGAACACGCGGACCACTTCGGCGATGGCTTCGGCTTCGCGGATGTTGGCCAGGAACTGGTTGCCCAGCCCTTCGCCCTCCGACGCACCCTTCACGATGCCGGCAATGTCCACGAAGGAGACGGCCGCCGGCAGCACGCGCTGCGAGCCGAAGATCCCGGCAAGCTTGTCCAGCCGCGGGTCCGGCAGATTCACGACGCCGACGTTTGGCTCGATGGTGGCGAACGGGTAGTTCGCGGCCAGGACCTGGTTGCGGGTGAGCGCGTTGAAGAGGGTTGATTTGCCGACGTTGGGCAGTCCGACGATGCCAATAGTAAGAGCCACGAGCATTGATTCTACCTGCAGGGCGTCCCGCGCCAGTAACGCCGGATGTCACTGCGCGGGATTGTCAGGGCCCCGTGCCACAGTGAGGACATGGATGTTTTCGCGTTGATTCTGGCCTTGTTCATGCTGCTGCTGGGTGCCCTCGCCGGTGCCGCTGCCATGTATTTTGTGCTGCGGAAGAACTCGCATGCCCTGGAGGCAGACTTCGACGCAGTCTCGTCCCGCCTTTCGGAAGTCAGCGCGCAATTTGCGGCGGCGGACGCCGAGCGGCGGCTTCTGGCGGCACAGAACCGCGAGCTTGGCGAGGCCCGGTCGCAGGACGGCAGCGTGCTCCGCGCACTAGCGCCGGTGGCGGAGAAGCTTTCCGCGGTGCAGCAGCAGGTGGCCCTGCTCGAACGTGACCGGGTGGAGCAGTACGGCCAGCTCGCCCAGCAGCTCCAGGAAGCCCGGCTTTCCGACGAACAGCTGATCCGCTCCACCCATGCGCTGGAGTCGGCGCTGCGGTCCAACAGCGCACGCGGACAGTGGGGTGAGGTCCAGCTGCGCCGGGTGGTGGAGGCTTCCGGCATGCTGCGCCACGTGGACTTCGTGGAACAGCTACACAGCGCCGGCAGCGATTCCACGGTCCGTCCGGACCTCGTGGTCCAGCTTCCCGGCGGAAAACAGCTGGTGGTGGATGCCAAGGTTCCGCTGTCGTCCTACCTGGAAGCCCAGGAGTTGAACGGGCCGGATTCCCGGAACTTCAGGCCGGGGTCGCTGACGGCGGCGGACGCCCGCTCGCAGCAGGCGCTGCTGGCCGCCCACGCCAAGGCGCTTCGGGCGCATGTGGACGCGCTCAGCAACAAGAAGTATTGGGACATTCCGGGCAACTCCCCGGAACTGGTGATCTGCTTCATTCCTGCCGAATCCATTCTTGCTGCCGCACTGTCGGCGGACGCGGAATTGCTGGACCATGCTCTGTCCCGGAACGTGGTGCTGGCATCCCCCGGCACCCTGCTGGCCGTGCTGAAGTCCGTGGCTTTCACATGGCGGCAGGACGTCCTGACGGACAGCGCCCGGGAGCTGTTCGACCTGGCACGCCAGCTTTACGACCGGATGGGTACGCTCGGGGAGAACGTCAGCAAACTGGGGGCGTCACTCAAAACCTCCGTGGACCGCTACAACGCAATGGTGGGCACCCTGGAGGCCCGGGTCCTGCCTACGGCCAGGAAGCTGAACACGCTGGACGAATCGGGTCTGGCCGGTCTGCCGTCCGTGGAGGTGACGCCCCGTACGCTGGCCGCTCCCGAACTGCAGAACGACGAAGCAGCTGCCTGAATCGGGGAAATAACAAAAGGGGTTGGCGCGGCTGCCGCCGGGCCAACCCCTTCGTTCTGAAACTGTTCGGTCTGCTGAGGCCCGTCCAGCCGAAGTGGTGCCACCGTTTGTTCAGGTGCGGGTGTTCAGCTCCGTTGCCTGCGTCCGCCCAGGGCACGGCTCACGTCGCCGGCCTGCTTCAGGGTTGCGCGGAGCTCCTTGGGCAGTGAGAAGAGCAGGTCTTCCTCCGCCGTGACAACCTCTTCCACGGTGCCGTAGCCGTAGTCTGCCAGCAGCCGCAACACGTCCTGCACCAGGACTTCCGGTACGGACGCGCCGGAGGTCACGCCCACCGTGGCCACGCCTTCCAGCCAGGCTTCGTCCACCTCGTTGGCGAAGTCCACCCGGTAGGATGCCTTGGCGCCGTATTCCAGGGCCACCTCGACGAGCCGGACCGAGTTGGAAGAGTTCGCCGAGCCAACCACGATCACCAGGTCTGCCTGGGGCGCGATCTTCTTGATGGCCACCTGCCTGTTGGTGGTGGCGTAGCAGATGTCATCGCTGGGCGGATCCTGGAGCGTGGGGAACCGCTCCTTGAGCAGCCGCACGGTTTCCATGGTCTCGTCAACGCTAAGGGTGGTCTGGGACAGCCAGATGACTTTGTCCGGGTCGCGGACAGTTACCTTGTCCACTTCGTGCGGGCCGTTGATGATCTGGATGTGCTCCGGCGCTTCGCCCGAGGTGCCTTCCACTTCCTCGTGCCCGTCGTGCCCGATGAGCAGGATGTCGAAATCGTCCTTGGCGAAGCGGACCGCTTCTTTGTGCACTTTGGTCACCAGCGGGCAGGTGGCGTCGATGGTCCGCAGGCCCCGCTGTTCTGCGGAGTTGACCACGGCGGGTGATACGCCGTGGGCCGAGAAGATGACCAGTGCGCCCTCGGGAACCTCTTCGGTTTCCTCCACGAAGATCGCGCCCTTTTCCTCCAGCGAGCTGACCACGTGGACGTTGTGCACGATCTGCTTCCGCACGTAGACGGGAGGTCCGTAGTGTTCCAGGGCCTTTTCGACGGCGATCACGGCGCGGTCTACACCGGCGCAGTACCCCCGGGGGGCGGCCAACAGCACCTTCTTGGTGCCGAGCACGGGGGCTGCAGCTGCTACTTCCTCGGGAGAGCGGCGCCGACGCGGGACAGTAGGCATCGAAAGGGAAACAGCGGTGGAGGTCATCACTCCATGCTACCGGCTTGCGCCCGGCCGCCTTCGCGATGCGATGCCCGCCACAATGCCCAGCACCAGCAGGACCGTGCCCGTGACCGCAGCCGCCACGGTCCAACCAATGAAGTCGGCGTTGGCCGCTGCCACGAACTCGTCCCGGAACAGGTTTGCCACTTCGTTTCCGGTGTCCGTGGCCAGTGCCGCCGCCGAGCCAACCTGCGCACCCACGGCCCAGAGTCCGGCCAGCAGCAGGCCGCCAAGCCCGGCTCCCACCAGCACTGTCCAGCGCCGCCGGGCTGCCACGAGCGCAAGGAGGAAGGCAACCCCGGAACCGGCGGCAAGCAGGTACCCCATGGGAGCGTACGTGGCCAGCCGTTCGGTCCATTCCCGCTGTGCGGGCTCACCCACGTTGATCAGCGTCTCCCCCGGCGGGTCCAGCGGAAGCCGGGTGGCAGTGGAGATTTCCTCAACGCCCAAGGCCACCAACGGGGCAACGTCCAAAGTCAGTGACGAGACCGGTCCCGCGGAAGAAGGATCTTCACCAGGCTGGGGAAAGCTCAGGCGGTGGCTTCTGCGCAGCGTTTCCTCCCACGCTGCCGGATAGCCGGGCAGTCCTGCCATGGAGGCGGCGGCCTGCTCCAGCACCGGCTGGACGAGGTCGGAGAGGAATCCGGGGACAGCGCTGGTATCGATGGTCCCCACGGCGGCCGTCGCAAGTTGCTGCTGGAACTCCGCATTTTTTCCCAGCGGGGCCGCCAGCGCCACGAAGCCATCCTCCCGGACGATGTTCCGGTCCAGCCAGATGGCAGGCACGGCCACGGCGGCCAGCAGCACACCCAGCACGGTGGCAACGGCGGAGACAAAAGTGCGCACAGCAGATCCTTCAGGTTGGTGGCGGTAGTCCCATCCTAGGCAGGGATGCTGGCCGGATTCTGTCAGTCCCGCGTGCTACAGCTTATGGATAAGGTTGAATGACCGCCGCACAACAGACGAAGGACCCCATGCCCGCAGCACCAGTCCCGCAAGGGCGTTTGCATGTCTGAACAGGCTTCCCTGCCCGGCACAACCCCCTCCACGCTGCCCGCCACAGCCGCCGAAACCACACCGGACAACCCCTGGCCGCTGCAACTGCTCTCGCAGAAGCTCAAGGCACATATCGACCGCACTCCTTCTGCCTGGGTGGAAGGGCAGGTCATCGAGCTGAACCGCCGCGGGAGCAACGCCTACCTGACGCTGCGTGATGTTGATGCGGAAGTATCGTTGCCCGCATCGGTGTGGACCAAGGTGCTCGAACGCCAGAACCTGCCGCTGGAGCGCGGATCCCGCGTGGTTGCCCTGCTGAAACCGGAGTTCTGGCTGAAGACCGGCCGGCTCAACATGCTGGTCCGCGATATCCGCCCCGTTGGCCTCGGCGACCTGCTCGCCCGGATCGAACGGCTCCGGCAGGCACTCTCGGCCGAAGGTCTTTTCGCCGATTCACGCAAGAAACCCCTTCCGCTGCTCCCGCACCGCATCGGTCTCATTACGGGCCGGGATTCCGACGCCAAGAAAGACGTCCTGCGGAACGCCGCCCTGCGCTGGCCTGCGGTTGAATTCGAAATCCGCGAGGTGGCTGTCCAGGGCAACACCGCGGTGTCCCAGGTTGTCCGCGCCCTTCGTGAGCTGGACGCCCATCCCGTGGTGGATGTCATCGTCATCGCCCGCGGCGGCGGTGCACTCGAGGACCTGTTGCCCTTCAACAGCGAGGAACTGATCAGGGCGGTGGCTGCGGCGGCCACGCCGGTGGTGAGCGCCATCGGGCATGAGGCGGACCGGCCGCTGCTGGACGATGTGGCGGACCTGCGGGCGTCCACGCCCACCGACGCCGCGAAGCGCATCGTTCCCGAGGTGTCCGAGGAACTGGCCGGCGTGCGGCAGGCGCGGGACCAGCTCCGGCGCTGCATAGAACGGCTCGTCGACCGGGAAACGGACCGGCTGGCGTCCCTGCATTCGCGGCCGGTCCTGGCCTCGCCGGAAGGGCTGGTCACGGTCCGCGCCGAGGAGGTCGAGCGGCTGCTGCGCAGGTCCTCCGCGGCGGTGAATTCCACGGTGGTCCGTGCCGCCGACCAGCTTGAACACCTCAAAGCCCAGGTGCGTGCGCTCTCGCCGCAGAAGACGCTGGACCGGGGGTACGCCGTCGTCGAACTCGAAGGCCAACAGGCGGGTCCGGCAGCCATCGCCGGACACACCGTCGTCCGCAGGCCGGCAGATGCCCCGTCCGGCGCGCCGTTGTCCATCCGCGTGGCGGAAGGCCGTTTCGGCGCCACCTCCACCGGGACGGCAGCCAGCCAAGGATCCAACCCCGAAAATCCGCAAGAAGGAGAAGCCCGTGAGTGAGCAGAAAACAGACGCCGGCGTTGCGGGCCTGAGCTACGAGGAAGCACGCGAACAGCTGATCGTTGTGGTTGGCCGGCTGGAAGCGGGCGGCGCGAGCCTGGAGGAATCCCTGGCGCTGTGGGAACGCGGCGAGGCGCTGGCCGCGCGCTGCGAGGAATGGCTGGAGGGGGCAAGGAAGCGGCTGGCCGCTGCACGCGACCAGCCGCTCTAGGAACCCCTTCCGGAGGGAAAGCGGTCCCGGCGCCTGTCAGGACCGCAGGATCAGTTCCCGCTCGGTGGGAACGTCAAAGTCCGCTTTGGGCCATTCAAGTTTCAAATCCGCCAGCGCACCGATGAGCAGCTGCTGCACGGCGATGCGGGCGTACCACTTCTTGTTGGCCGGGATCACGTGCCAGGGGGCGTCCCGTGTGCTCGTTTCGTCGAAGGCAGCCTGGTAGGCGTTCATGTAGTCGTCCCAGAACGCGCGCTCGTCGAGGTCGCCCCGGTTGTACTTCCAGTGCTTGGCCGGGTTGTCCAGCCGGGCCAGCAGCCGTTCCTTCTGTTCCCCGCCGCTGATGTGGAGCATCACCTTCACCACCTTTGTCCCCGATTCGATGAGGCGCCCCTCGAACTCGTTGATGGCCACGTAGCGCCGCTTGATCTCCTCGGGGCTGGCCCAGCGGTGGACACGATGGATCAGGACGTCCTCGTAGTGTGACCGGTCGAAGACCCCCACCATGCCGACGGCAGGGACTTCCTTCTCGATCCGCCAGAGGAAGTCGTAGGACTTTTCCTCCGTGGTGGGCGCCTTGAACGCCTTGAACTGCACACCCTGCGGATCCATGGCCCCCATGACGTGCTTGACGATGCCGCCCTTGCCGGCCGTATCCATGGCCTGCAGGATGAGCAGGATCCTTTTGCGGCCGCCAAAACGGGATTCGGCGAACAGCCTTTCCTGCAGGTCGGCCAGTTCGTCGTCCATCTCGCCCAGCAGCGCCTTGCCGTCCTCCTTGGTTCCGGTGTAGCCCGGAGTGGCGTCCGGGTCGATATCGGACAGGGTGAATCCGTCGCCTACCCTCAGGGTTTCAGAGGGATGCTGTTCGAACCGAAGGGCGCCTGCCATGGGGGGAATCCTTTCCGCGAAGTGCTTCCGGGCCGAAAGCGCCCGTGAGCACAGGCTAGTTCCCCTGGTACCTGCTCAGGAAGTCCCCCATCCTGCCCACGGCTTCTTCGATGTCCTTCACGTTGGGCAGGGTGACCATGCGGAAGTGGTCCGGCCGCACCCAGTTGAATGCCCGCCCGTGGGAGACGAGGATCTTCTGCTCACGGAGGAGGTCCAGGACGAACTTCTCGTCGTCGCGGATGTGGTAGACCTCGGGATCCAGCTTCGGGAACAGGTAGAGGGCCCCCCTGGCCTGCTGGGTGCTTACCCCGGGTATGGCGTTGAGCATGTCGTAGGCCTTGTTGCGCTGTTCCAGCAGGCGTCCGCCGGGGAGGATCAGGTCGTTGATGCTCTGGTACCCGCCCAGTGCAGTCTGGATGGCGTGCTGCGCCGGGACGTTGGCGCAGAGCCTCATGTTGGCCAGCAGGCTGATGCCCTCAAGGTAGTCGGCGGCGTCCTTCTTGGGACCGGAAATGGCCATCCAGCCCGCCCGGTAGCCGCACACGCGGTAAGCCTTGGACAATCCGCTGAAGGTCAGGCACAGGACGTGGTCGCCGGTGAGCCCGGCAAGGTTGATGTGGACGGCGTCCTCGTAGAGGATTTTTTCGTAGATTTCGTCCGCAAACAGCACCAGGCCGTGCTTCTCGGCCAGGGCAACGATCCGTTTCAGCGTCTCCTCGGGGTAGACGGCGCCTGTTGGGTTGTTCGGGTTGATCACCACGATGCCTTTGGTGCGTGGCGTGATCTTGGCTTCGAGGTCTTCCAGGTCAGGCTGCCAGCCGGAGTCCTCGTCGCAGAGGTAGTGGACCGGCCTGCCGCCGGCCAGTGCCACCGAAGCGGTCCACAGCGGGTAGTCGGGCGTGGGAATCAGGACTTCATCGCCGTCGTCGAGCAGGGCCATCAGGGACATGGTGATGAGCTCGCTGACGCCGTTGCCCAGGTAGATGTCGTCCACGTGGATGTTCTGGATGCCGCGGGTCTGGTAGTACTGCGACACGGCGGTGCGGGCTGAAAAGATGCCGCGGGAATCGCTGTAGCCCTGGGCATGGGGAAGGTGGCGGATCATGTCCACCAGGATGGCGTCGGGCGCTTCAAAACCGAACGGTGCGGGGTTGCCGATATTCAGCTTGAGGATCCGGTGGCCCTCGGCTTCCATCTGCTGGGCGGCCTGCAGGATCGGTCCACGGATGTCGTAAAGGACGTTGTTGAGCTTCGTGGACTGCCTGAATTCTGCCATTCCTCAAATATGCCACACACGGGATGTTCGGCCGTTGAGACGTCGCCCACATCAGCACAACGGCGGCTGCCGGACTTTTGGAGCCGGCAGCCGCCGTCGTGATCACCGCTCAAGCAGCCTGGCGGCTGCACGGAAGATGCCTACTTGACGATGCCTTTCTCCTTCAGCCAGGCATCGGCTGCCTCCTTGGCACCCTGTTTCTGGCTGCCGCTGACGGCCCGGTTGAGGTTGATCAGGTCGTCAGTGGTGAGCATTCGGGAGACGTTGTTCAGTGCCTCCTTCGCCTTGTCCGTCATTTTGGCCTCGTTGTACAGCGGGACAACCTGCTGGGCGATGAAGTTGTTCTTGGGGTCCTCCAGGACCACCAGGTCGTTGTCCGCGATGGACGGGGTGGTGGTGTAGATGTCGGCTACCTGCACCTGGTCCTCCAGCAGCGCCTTGAGGGTCAGCGGGCCGCCGCCATCGCTGAAGGGCTCCAGCTTCCGGGGCTCGCAGTTGTAGTTCTCCTTCAGGCCCGGCAGCCCGTAGGCCCGCTCGGCGAAGGTGGCCGGGGCGCCGACAGTGATCTCTGAGCAGACCTTGGCCAGGTCCTCAATGGACTTCAGCTGGTACTTCTCCGCCGTGGCCTTGGTGACCACCATGGCGTCCTTGTTTTCCGCCTTGGACGGTTCCAGCACGGCGAGGCCGTCCGGCAGTTTGTCCGGAAGGGCGCCGGCGATGTCCTCGGCGGATTCCTCGGTGGCTTCCTTGTCCACGTGCAGCAGCAGGTTGCCGGTATAGTCGGGCACCACGTCCACGGAGCCGTCCTCCACTGCTTTGAAATAGACCTCGCGGGAGCCGATGTTCGGTTTGGTGGTGGCCGTGACGCCGGCGGCGTTGAGCGCCCCTGCGTACAGTTCGGCGATGATCTGGCTTTCCGGGAAATCGGCCGAACCTACCACCAGTGATGTGGCCCCGCCGGATGCCCCGGCACTGGTCGCCGGGGCATTGTCCAGGGGATCGGACGAGCCGCCGCAGGCGGACAGCGCCACCGCCAGTCCAAGCCCTGCGGCCAGCCCGCCGAAGGACCGCCTGCCCAGGCGTGGGTGATGGCTTTGTTTCATGGTTTACCTCCTTGGACAACAGCCTCCGCGGGTACGGGGTCTGTGGGATCGTCCGCAGCCTGCTGGCTGCGGCGGGACTGCCTGGCGGCGCCTGGGGTCAGGAACAGCCGCTGGAACAGGGAAAGGAGAAGGTCGACGGCGATGGCCAGCGCCGCGATGAGCAGGGAACCGCCCAGCATTTGCGGGAAGTCACTGAGGACCAGGCCGTCGAAGAGGTAGCGGCCCAGGCCGCCGAGGTTGATGTAGGCCACCACGGACACCGTGGCAATCACCTGCAGCACGCCGGTCCGAAAGCCCCCGAACATTACGGTCAGGGCGTTGGGCAGTTCCGCCCGGAAGAGGACCTGCAGTTCGGTCATCCCCATGGCGCGGGCGGCGTCCACCACGTTGCGGTCCACACTGGAGATTCCGGCATACGTTCCGGCCAGAAGCGGCGGCACCGTGAGGATCACCAGGGCCCAGACCGGCGGCATCAGCCCGATGCCGGCGAGCAGCACGAAGAGGGTCAGCAGGCCGAGCGTCGGCAGGGCACGCAGGGCGCCTGCCAGCGCAACGACGACAACGCGTCCCCTGCCGGTGTGTCCCACGTAGAGTCCCACCGGCACGGCGATAGCTGTGGCAATCAGCATCACCAGCCCGGTGTACTGAAGGTGCTCGCCCAGCCGGGCGGGAATACCGGTGCTGCTTGCCCAGCTTTCAGGATCGGCCAGCCAGGCGAAGGTATCGGAGAAGACGCTCATGCCTTTCCTCCGGTCTTCGGCAGGGACAGGCCCAGGTCGGCATCGGCAGCGCCGCCGGCGTTCTCCGGTTGCGTCCACGGACCGCGGCGCTTCCCTGTCCGCTCCCACGGCGTAAGGATCCGCTCGAGCAGGACCAGGAGGGCATCCATCAGCAGCGCCAAAACAAGGATGGCAACGATGCCCACTACGACTTCGGTCACAAAGTCGCGCTGCAGGCCGGAGGTGAACAGCATGCCGAGGTTGCCGATCCCCAGCAGTGCGGCCACGCTCACCAGGGAAATATTGCTCACGGACACTACCCGCAGGCCGGCGAACAGGACCGGAAGGGACAGCGGGAGGTCCACCTGGAGGAACCGGGCGAGCGGTTTGTATCCCATGGCGACGGCGGCCTGGCTGACGTCAGCGTCCACGGAATCGAAGGCGTCGAGGGCTGCGCGGACCAGCAGTGCCACGGCATAGATGGTCAAGGCCACCACCACGTTGAGCGGATCCAGGATGCGGGTGCCCAGGATGGTGGGCAGGATGATGAACAGGGCCAGCGACGGGATGGTGTACAGGAGCGATGAAGCTGTCAGCACCACCGACCGCAGGGCGCGGTGCTGGCGGGCGAGCTGGGCCAGCACGATGGAAACCAGCAGCCCCAGGACCATGGGCACGATGGCCAGCACCATGTGCTGGCCCGCGCGCTCCAGCACCATGCCGCTGTTGGCGAGGAACCAGTCCATCAGAGGGCAGCCTGCCGCAGCTGGCGCGCCTCTTCAATCAGGGCCAGGACCTCCCCGCCGCGGATCACGCCCCGGACCCGGCCCTCGGCGTCCACCGCCACGCCAAGGCCCGACGGCGAAGACAGCGCCGCGTCCAGCGCCCGGCGCAGGCTGTCACCGGGGCGGAACAGGGAACCTCCGGGGATCATCTCCGTTTCGGATCCGGGAATGGACCAGCCGAGCGGGCGCATCGCGCCGTCCACCACCAGCTGCCAGCCGCCGGCCGCGGAAGGGTCCGAACTGGAAACGGAAGGTCCGCGGACGATGGTCGGCACCTGATGGATCGTCACGCCGTCGGACGGGGTGAACCCAAGGTGCCGGAAACCCCGGTCCCTGCCCACGAAGGACGCCACGAAGTCGTTGGCCGGGGCGCGGAGGATCTCCTCCGGCGTGGCGTACTGTGCCAGCCGCCCGCCCACCGCGAAGACGGCCACCTTGTCACCCAGCGTGGTGGCCTCGTCGATGTCGTGGGTGACAAAGACGATGGTCTTGGCCAGGTCCTTCTGCAGCCGCAGCAGTTCCTGCTGGAGTTCGTCGCGGACCACCGGGTCAACTGCGCTGAAGGGCTCGTCCATGAGGAGGACCGGCGGGTCGGCGGCGAGGGCGCGGGCCACGCCGACACGCTGCTGCTGGCCGCCGGACAGCTGCGAGGGATACCTTTGGCCGAGCGGAGGGGCCAGTCCCACCACGTCCAGGAGCTCCTCCGCCCGTTTGCGGGCCTGGGACTTAGGTACGCCGTCCAGCCGGGGAACGGTGGCTATGTTGTCCAGCACCGAGCGGTGCGGCAACAGCCCGGCCTGCTGCATGACGTACCCTATGGAGCGGCGCAGTTCCGGGGCCGGGACCGAGGTGACGTCCTTACCGGCAACGGTGATGGTGCCGGACGTCGGCTCCACCATCCGGTTGATCATCCGCAGCGAGGTGGTCTTCCCGCAACCGGACGGTCCAACGAAGACCGTGATGGACCCTTTCGCAATGGACAGCGAGAGGTTGTCCACGGCCGGCTGCCCGCCCTGGTACTGCTTGGTCACGCTCTGAAACTCGATCATCGCCTGGTCCATGGTGCGGACTTACCTGTTCTGTTGGACGGCGCCAGCCGGCACCGCGACACTGTCATCAGCACGCTGTAGTTACGGTAACCCAATCCGGAGCCGGCATCACCAGAAGCAGCACCTAATCCGGGCAAAGGAATCCCTACTGTAACCATTCGGGGCGGAAGAGCTTCCGGATGGGCACTCTTCCCCCGTTTGGCAGGGCAAACAGCGCCTGCCCAAATCCGTCACGCCTGCGCGGGCCTAGAGTTGGAGGGTGACCAACTTGGACATATCACCCCAGCACGAAGTTTGTCCTCCGGCGGGCGCTGAGGGCAGCGCTGGCCCCTGCCTGCAAGTGTGGCCGGAACGCGAGGTGCCGCTGGGCGGCGTCCGCGCCATGAACGTGCAGCGGACCCTGCCCCAGCGCGGCCTGCCCACCATCGGGGCCTGGTGCTTCCTGGACAGCTTCGGCCCCGACCGGACCGCAATGTCCGTCCTGCCCCACCCTCACATCGGGCTGCAGACGGTCACCTGGCCGCTGGCGGGCCACATCCGCCACCGCGACAGCGTGGGCAGCGACGTCGTGGTCCGCCCGGGCGAGCTGAACATCATGACGGCGGGACGCGGCGTCTCCCACTCGGAATTCGCGGTGCTTCCGCCGGCCGGGGAGGAACTGCCCCTGCAGCGCGGCCTTCAGCTGTGGGTGGCCCTGCCGGAGGGCGAACGGCACCGGCAGCCGGCGTTCGAACAGCACCGGCAGCTGCCCCAGGTGGGCGGGGAAGGCTACACCGCCACGGTGATGATGGGCGAACTGGCCGGTGTGGCGTCGCCAGCCACGATGTTCACACCGATTGTGGGTGCGGACATTTCCTGCGGCGGCGCCGCAGTCCTGCCCCTGAATCCTGACTTTGAGCACGGCATCCTGGTGCTCGACGGCGGGCTGGCGCTGGACGGGCAGAAACTGCTTCCCGGTCCGCTGGGCTACCTGGGAACCGGCCGGCAGGATCTGCGGCTGGAGGCCCGCCCGGGCACGCGTTTCCTGCTCATTGGCGGGGAGCCGTTCCAGGAGGAGCTGCTCATGTGGTGGAACTTCGTGGGCCGAACACACGAGGAAGTGGAGCAGGCAAGGGAGGACTGGGAGGCACAGGCGGAGCTGCCGGAGCCGGAGACGGCGGCAGCCCGATACGGCCTGGTCCCCGGGCACGGCCAGGATGCGGGAGCCGAGGCAGGCCGCATCCCGGCTCCTCCGCTGCCGGCTGTCAGGCTGACACCCCGGAAACGGGCTGTTTAGGACCAGGGCGTAAACGTCCCGTCCGGCGGGACCGGGCTCAGGCCGGCTCCGCCACGAGCTGCAGCACCCCGAACACCGGCTCCTGGTCCAGGACGCGGACATCCGTGACCCCCTCGCTGCCGAGGTGCCGCCGGAAGGATTCCTGCAGTGGTGCCACGTTCATACCCAGCCCGCCGCCAAGGATGACAGGCCCGGCTGCCTTCAGCTGGCGCAGCACCTGCAGCGCCAGGGCCGCCAGGTCCCGGCCGGCCTGGTCCAGCAGGGCCTGGCTTTCGGGATGGTCCGCCGCAGCCGCTTCCACCACATGCCGTGCCTGCTGCGCCCAGAACCGGCGGCCGGTATCCGGCGAGTGGAACAGCGCGATCAGTCGGTTGGGGTGGTCCACCCCGCAGGACTGCAGCAGGGCGGCGGTGAGGCCGTCCACCGGCAGCCCCTGGTTCATGCGCCTGAGGCTATGCCGGACTGCTTCCCGGCCCAGCCAGTATCCGCTGCCTTCGTCGCCCAGAAGATAACCCCAGCCGCCTGCCCGGGCTTCGGTGCCCGCAGTGTTCCTGCCCCAGGCAGCCGATCCCGTTCCGGCGATCACTGCCACGCCGGTGTTGGCCCGGCCCGCGGCCAACAGCAGGCGCGAGTCGTGGACCACGGTGACCCGGGCACCGGGCACGTGCGGTTGGATCAGCGATGCGAGCGCCGCCGCGTCCTCGTCCGTGTCGATACCGCCGGATCCCGCGTACACCTGGGACACGGTCCCGCTGCCAATACGGCCGAAAAGGTCGGCGATGTTCCGGGCCGCTTCCTCACGGCTGACGTTCTGGACATTGGAGCTGCCGGCGGATTCGTCAGCCACGGGCAGTCCATTTTCAAACCGGATGCCGTGGGTCTTGGTCCCCCCAATGTCCAGGCCGATGATGACGCCGGCCGGCCCGGTGTAGACGGATGGCGCGGTCTTATCCGCGGAAAGGGAGGAAGGTTTTTCAGCGTTGGTCACGTCACAAGGGTAATGGCCGCCCGCAGCCGCAGGGATCAGCGCCCGGTCCGTTGCCTGACCAGACCGGCGAGCAGCCGCGGACCCTCGGCGAGCACCATTTCACGGAACAGCCGGACTGGCACCGGCTCCGTGCCGGGCTTGCGCCTCCGCCAGGTCAGGCCCACCTCGCGGTATGCCAGCGCGGACCCAAGCGGAACCTCCACCCAGCCCAGGTTCCCGGTCTCCGGGCTGACCGTCCTGCCCGGAGCGTCACCATCGGGTGGCAGGATGCTGACACCAAGGCCTGCGGATACCAGGCCGCGGGCAGTATGCGAGTCCTGGCTTTCGAAGGCGATGCGGGGCCGGTATCCAGCCTCCCGAAACAGGGCGTCGGTGAGCGAGCGCATGCCGTACCCCGGCTCGAGGGCCACAAAAGGGTCATTCCCGATGTCGGCGAGCGCCGCCGTCGGACGCCCTGCAAGCTGATGGCTGTGGTGCACCACCAGGCGGAGCGGCTCCCGGTACAGCGCCGCGGACTCCAGGTTCCTGCCCGCTGTTCCTACGGGCGCGGTGAGGGCCAGGTCCGCTTCGCCGGAGGCCAGCTGCTCGAGGCATGCGTTGCGCGCGCCCTGACTCAGGACGAAGCCGGCGCCGGGATGGCGGCTGCGGAAGGCGCTGATGAGCAGGGGCAGGGTGGCCTCGCCGAACGTGTGCTGGAAGGACATCGAAATCCTGCCCCGCACCACTTCCGATTCGTTCCGGACCAGGTCCAGCCCGGCCTGGAACTCTGCCAGGGCCTGCTCGATGTAGGGCAGGAGGGTGCGGGCAGCGGGTGTGAGCCGAACGCCCCTGCCGTCCCGGACAAGCAGGTCCGTGCCGATGACGGCGCTCGCCCGGGCGAGCGCGCGGCTCACCGTGGACTGGGGTACTCCCAGGAGTTCTGCCGTTTCCGTAACGTGCTCCGTGCGTCCGAGCTCGGCCAGCACGGGCAGCAGCGGCAGCAGTTGCACCAGCTGTTTGTGGTCCGCCTCCATCTGCGGCTGCTCCCCTTTCCCCCGCACTCCCCCAACTAAGTAGCGCGAACTGCCGTTTTGAGCCCCCAAAACGCCACTTGGCGCTACCCAGTTGGGAAGACATCCAAATATGCGATGAGTTCTGCACTAATTATGCATTGGAGGCATGCTATACCCCCGGACTACCCTTGCTGCATGCCGCACCAAGCAAGCCTCACCGGGTCTTTGCCGCGCTGGGACGGACACCCAAAGGGGTCCCGGGCCTACGGGCGGATCCTCGCCGGCCTGTCCTTCGCCGGCGTCGCGACGTTCGCCCAGCTCTACTCCACGCAGGCCGTCCTGCCCCTCCTGGCATCGGACCTGCGCATCACCGCGGCAGAGGCGGCCCTGACCATCTCCCTGGCGACGGTGGGCCTTGCCGTGACCGTCATCCCCTGGTCGTTCCTGGCAGACCGTATCGGCCGGGTCAGGGCGATGACATGGGGCATTTCGATTGCCACGGTTTTGGGCCTGCTGGTGCCGCTGTCCACCAGCTTCGGCGTGCTGCTGGCCCTGCGGCTCCTGGAGGGTATGGCCCTGGGCGGAATCCCGGCCATCGCCATCGCCTACCTCAATGAGGAGGTGACCAAGGCCCATGCAGCCCTGGCCGCAGGCAGCTACGTGGCGGGGACCACCCTTGGCGGCCTCGCCGGCCGGCTCGTTGCCGGACCGGCCGGGGAACTGTGGGGCTGGCGGGCAGCCGCCCTGGCCGTGTCAGCCCTGGCGGCGCTTGCCGCCGTCGGCTTCCTGGTCCTGGTGCCGAAGGCCCGGGGATTCGTGCCTGCAGGAGCCGCCGGGTTCGGCGGCGGACTCCGTACGCTCGGCGGCCATCTGCAGAACATCCGGTTGCTGGCTCTGTACGTCCAGGCCTTCCTGATGATGGGCGGCTTTGTGGCCGTGTACAACTACCTGGGCTTCCGGTTGTCCGGCGGACCTTTCAGCCTGCCGGCCACGCTGATCAGCTTCATCTTCCTGGCCTACCTGTCCGGCACCGTCTCCTCGCGGTGGGCCGCGGGGCTGGCAACGCGCTTCGGCAGGCGGAATGTCCTGCTCGCCGGGCTGGCCCTTACGACGGCGGGACTTGCCTTGACGCTCGCACCGTACCTTCCGCTGATCCTGGCCGGGCTGGTGGTCTTCACCGGGGGCTTCTTTGCAGCGCACAGCATCGGCGCCGGCTGGACGGGCGCCATTGCCAGCACCGGACGGGCGCAGGCCGCCTCGCTGTACAACCTCGCCTATTACCTTGGGTCGAGCGTCATTGGCTGGGCCGGCGGGCTGCTGTTCCAGTCATGGGGCTGGGACGCCCTGGCGGCGGCCATCATGGTCCTTGCCTGTATCACCGGCGCCGCCGTCGCCGCCGTGCATACGGGCAGCGGGCGGCTCGAATGATCCCGCCCAACGCAGGCCTCGAATGATATGCCTGCTGGCCAGTCCTTCCCTTGATGAAATTCGGCAGGAGGCGCGGGAACAGGCGTGATGGCCCCAATTCGCCGGTCTAGGATGAACACAAGACCGTTGGAAGGAACATCCGTGAGCACGAACGCCAGGAATCCCAGGCCGGGAGCCCATCTGGAGCCGCTGGACGCCATAGACGAGCGGCTCCTGGCTGCGCTGGTGGCCGACGCGAGGATCTCCAACAAGCAGCTGGCCGAACTGGTGGGCATCGCCCCCTCAACCGCCTTGATGCGCACCCGCGCCCTTTCCGAGCGCGGCATCGTGCAGGGCTACGAGGCCAAGCTCAGCCTCTCCGCCATCGGCCGGTCGGTGCAGGCGCTGGTGGCGGTCCGGCTCCGCGCGCACGACCGCGACCAGATCGACCGTTTCACCTCTCGCGTTCCGCACCTGCCCGCGGTGCTGTCCACCTTCCATACCTCCGGCTCCGTGGACTACCTGCTTCACATCGCGGTCGGAACCACGGAAGACCTGCGGGACTGGGTGCTGGACAACCTTGCCACGGACCCGGTGGTGGGACACACGGAAACCACGCTGGTGTTCGAACACATCCAGGGAAACCACGGGCCACTGCCGGAGTAGTTCGGGACCCTGGCCGGCTGACTACCGCCGGCGCGCCGCCCGGAGCAGCGCCACGGCCGAGAGCGCCAGCGCCGCGGTGCCGCACGCTGTCAGGAAGCCACCGGTGGCGGCAGCCTGGCCCAGCATCCCCGCCGCCCAGCCCAGCCCGAGGACGGGAACCGCGCTGCCCAGGTACGTGAGAACGTAGAGGGTGCTGACAACCTGGGCATGACAGGCAGGGTCAACGCTTGCAGCCACCTCGCTGAAGGCCTTCCGGAAGGCAAGGCCCTGGCCGGCACCTGCCGCCACGGCGGCCAGGACCAGCAGCATCGGGCTGTGCCAGGCTCCCCCCGCGGCTCCAAGCAGGAAGACGGAACCGCCCAGAACCGCCAGTCCCGCCGGAAGCACGTAACGCCCCCGTACCGCAAGCAGTTGGCTTGCAGCGGATGCCGCAAGCGGCAGACCGGCGAGCAGTCCGATCACCGGCCGGGCATCCGTGTCCAGGAAGCGCGCGAGGTATCCCGGCGCCAGCGACAGGCAGAAGCCAAACACGGCGAAGCTGAGGAACCCGACGGCGGAGGCGAGCCAGAACGCGCCGCGGGCGTCCCGGGCGACTGACAGGGGCCGCGGAACCAGCGCCTGCAGCGGCCTGGCCGGGGCGGGAAACTTGATGGCGGGCCGGGCCTTGATGAGGTACAGCGGCACCAGGAGCCCGGCCAGCAACAGGGAGTACACGAAGTACGGGGCGGTGGTTGCGCCCGGGAGCAGGGACAGCAGCCCGCCGAGGAAGGGACCGGCGGCCACTCCCCCGGATGAAGCCAGGAGAGTGAACCGTGATGCCCACTCCGGACGGGAAGGCAGCAGTTCGCGCAGTGCGGCGGCGCTGGCTCCGGTAGCCAGGCCGACGGCGATCCCTTGCAGGGCCCGGCCCGTGCAGACCGCAGCGAGGGTTCCGGCGCCTGCAAACACCCACCCGCCTGCCAGTCCCATAAGGACGGCCAGGAGCAGGGCAGCCCGGCGGCCAATATGGTCGGACCAGTGCCCGGCCAGCACGAGCGTTGCCACCAGCGCGATGACATAGCTTGCGAACGCAGCAGTCACATCCAGCGTGGAAAGACCCAACTGTGCCTGCAGGAGCGGATACAGCGGTGTGGCCAGGTTCGCACCGACGAGCAGGACGAATATGACGGCGCACGCCACCACCAGCCGGGAGGTGGTGGAGGCGTTCCAGCCCGTTGCCGTCGCCGGCGCCGGACGCATCCTGAGTTCACTGAAGACTGTCATGGAGCGGCCTTCCTGCTGAGCCGCGGCAGGTGGTCCTTGTGGGTGTCCGGCGCGGGGTCGATGTGCGATGGCACCACATTGCGGCATGGGTGCCTTTTTACGCCGTCTTTCGTGGGAAAATTGCGCAGGAGTATCAAAACTATCCGTCGAATATGATCCGGAGTGACCATTTGAACAATCTCGACTCCACAGACCTCAAAATCCTCCTGGCCCTGATCCGTGACCCCCGGATCCAGATCGGCGAGCTGAGCGACGCGGTGGGCGTTGCGCGGAACACTGCCCAGTCACGGGTCCGCCGCCTTCTCCGTGCAGGGGTCCTGCGCCCGGGAGGGCGGGAAGTGGACCTCGAAGCTGTCGGCTACGACGTGGTGGCTTTCGTGACCATCGAGGTGACCCACCGTGAGCTGGACGGGGTGGTCGCCGCGCTAAGGCTGATTCCCCAGGTCCTCGAAGTCCACGAGATTTCCGGCCGGGGTGACGTCTGGTGCCGCGTGGTGGCTACGGACACGCACAACCTGCAGGCCTCGTTGCGGCAGGTCCTGCGGATCAAGGGCGTCATCCGGACCGAAACAGTGCTGGCCCTGCACACGCATATCCCTTACCGGACGGAGCCGCTGATCAGCGGACTGGCCAAGTCCGGCGGCTAGGTGTACTAACCCGGTTGGTTGATGACGCGGCTGGCCGGTGAGGCGCCTTTGAGTGCGGTGTGGGGCCTGCGCTGATTGTAGTAGTCGATGAAGTCCTGGTAACAGGCCTGGCGTTCTGCTTCTGAGCCGTAGGCCCTGGCGTAGGCCCATTCTTCTTGGAGGATGCGGTTGAAACGCTCGACTTTGCCGTTGGTTTGGGGTCTGTAAGGCCTGGTGCGCTTGTGCTTGATTCCGGCCCCGGCCAAGACTGCGGCGAAGGCACGGGAACGGTAGCAGGAGCCATTGTCAGTGAGTACCCTTTGGATTTTGACGCCTTGGGCGGCGAACGCGGCGATGGCGTTGCGCATGAACTTGGAGGCGGTCTCCTTGGTTTCGTCGGCCAGGATCTCGGAGTAGACGAACCGGGAATGATCATCCACTGCGTGGTGCAGAAACGTGTAGCCCCGGACCTGGCCGCGGTCCTTGCGCTGGCCTTCAGCGAGGTTTCGCGCCCGGGAGTTGGCTTCGCCATGTACGCGGCCGCGGACCCGGTGCCCGCCTCCGTTGGGGATCCGGCCCAGCTTCTTGATGTCGACGTGGATCATGTCGCCCGGCCAGGCATATTCGTAGCGGCGGGCGAGGTCCCGGCCACGGACTCTGGTCCCTGTTGCGGGGTCGGTGAAGCGCAGCGGTGGGCAGTGATAGCGAGTCAGTATGCGATGGACCGTAGAGACGTTCAGGTGCAGGTGGTACGCGATTCTGGCCGGTCCCCAGCGTTTGCTAACACGCAGTCCCAGCACACGCCGCTCGGTGCGGATCACCGTCCGATGCGGGCAGGTCAGCGGCCGGCTCGTTCGGTCCCCCAGCCCGTCTTCCCCCAGTTCCCGATAGCGGGCGGACCAGCGCGCGGCCGTTGGAACAGAAACGTGAAATCTTTCCGCGGCGCGGCGCAGCGGCCATCCATCAACCACGATGCAGCGGGCGAGTTGCAAACGCCCCGAGTGGGCCAGAAACGCGTTACGGTGGGACACGAGGACCTCCTGGTTTGTGTTCGCTCTCGACAAGCACCACACAACACCCGGAGGTCCTCTTATTGCGTCAAATCAATCCCCGTGTCACCAACCTGCCGGGACAGTACAGCTAGGCCGCGGTGCAGGCATCCGGCTTCCATGGCAATGCCCTGACCACGCCGGCCCTGCCAGGTCCCCTGCAGAAAAGGAAAAGCCCCGCGCTAACACGGGGCTGAAGGAGTGGAGCTAAGGAGATTCGAACTCCTGACCTCTTCGATGCGAACGAAGCGCTCTACCAACTGAGCTATAGCCCCGGAACGTGCCGCGCCTGCTGGTGCGGAACCGGTGACCCTAGGCTACAAATTTTCCCTGCCTAACGCCAATCCGCCGCCCAGGCGCTCCTCCGCACCCCGGGAACGTCCCGCCGTCGTACCTCGGCGGCAGCCGCTCCTGCACGGCCTGGCTATGCCCGCCGGCGCTGCAGGACGTCGTCGAGGTTGCTCAGGGCGCTCTGCGCCTTGCCGGACTGCTGGGCCTCAGCGGCAACGGGCGCAGCTGCAGGTGTTCCTGCTGCACCCTGTTTCAGTGACGGCTTGCCCACGGCTTTCGGGGCGGCGGGCAGCTCCAGGGGTTCAGGCTCGGGGCGCTCCGCCTTTGCCGCCTCAACGTACACAGGCTTGGGAACTTCCACCGGTTCCCAGGGGGTTCCGGCGGGCACGCCTTGGGCCGTTGTTGCCGCACTGGTGTCCCCCGCGGCCGCGGCAACGGCAAGCGCAGCCTCGCGCAGTTCCTGGGCCGTCAGCTGCTGGACTTTCGGCTGGTGGGCCTCGCCGTCGAAGAGCTTGCTTTCGCGTGGAACCGGAGCAGTTTCCGGCTTCGGCGGAATATCCGCCGCCTTGGGCCGGGCTGCCTTGGGCTGCGCCGGTGCGGCCATTGCGGAGCGGAAGGCCGCGTTGACCCTTGCCTTGCGGTCGCGGACGGCCAGCCAGCGCAGGATGGCGATGGACCCGGCTGTCAGCGCCGCGCAGGCCAGCGGAAGCGCGGGCGAGCCCAGTCCGAACAACAGCAGGAGCGCCGACACAAGCGCAGTGGCCAGGGACAACAGACCGGTCAGCGCAAGGGCTGTGCGGCCGTAGCGGATCCGGAGGGGCTTAGGTGCCGGTCCTGAAGCATTTGCGGCGAGTCCGGCACTCTTCCTGGCATCCATGGGCTTCTCCTGCTGGGCTGCGACATTCAGGACCAGGCCGGCGGGCGGCTCCGGTTTATCCTCGGCGGCGACGCCCGCCACAAGGTCGACGGCGGGCTGGAACTGGTGCCGGCGGTTCCGGAGGACGTAGGGCGCGACCCACACAATCCAGAGCACGACGGCAACCACAAGGATCACTGAGCTGCTAAGGGGGAAGTCCACACTCAAAACCGTATGAGCATCGCGTGTCCTGCACGCGCATTGGCGCCGGTGTGTCGCAGTCCCGGACGCAAATGAGTGGATTTATGACGGGCGGGAGGCAAGCCAGCGTGGCAGCAGTCCGTCCGGCACCTCTTCCGCTGTCAGGGCAAATGACCGGTGGTCGGCCCATGCCCCGTTGATGTGCAAATAGCGCGGGCGGTACCCCTCGTCCCGGAACCCCAGCTTCTCCACCACGCGCAGGCTCGGCCCGTTCTCAGGACGGATGTTGATCTCCATCCGGTGCAGCCCCAGCGTCTGGAAACAGTGGTCCGTCACCAGGGCTACTGCCGTGGGTGCGATCCCCCGCCCCGCCTTGGCCTGGTCCACCCAATAACCAAGGGTGGCCATCATGACGGACCCCCACACGATGGAGGACACTGTCAGTTGGCCGATGATCGCCGGGTTTCGAAGTCCGGGGACCCGTTCCGTGATAACGAAGGGCAGTGCCGTTGCCTGGGCGGCCTGAACGTTCAGCGATCGCACCATCTGCCGGTAGTCAGGCAGCCCGCCGCGGGGATCGGGGTTGGAGGCCTCCCATGGCGCCAGCCACTGGCTGTTGCGGGAACGGACCTCGGTCCATTCCTTTTTGTCCCGGTACCTGATGGGGCGCAGGACCAGGTCCCCGCATTCCAGGGTTACGGGCCAGATGGGGCCGGGTCGCACGGGACTTACTTTGACAGGCCGGCGGTGAAGCCCGGCAGCCACTCCCGGAGCCCGGGGCCCAGATCTTCGCTGTCAATGGCCAGCTGGACGCAGGCTTTGAGGTAGCTCAGTTTGTCGCCGGTATCGTAGCGGCGGCCGCGGAACACCACACCGTAAACGCCGTGCCCTTCGCCGTCCCCGGTAGCCAGTTCCTGCAGCGCATCGGTCAGCTGGATTTCACCGCCGCGGCCTGGACCGGTGTGCTCCAGGACCTGGAAAACGGCGGGATGCAGCACGTACCGGCCAATGACGGCAAGGTTGGACGGAGCCTCGTCGGCGGCCGGCTTCTCGACCAGGCGGTTGATGCGGACGTAGCCTTCCCCGTCGATCCCGGAGATGTCCGCGCAGCCGTAGGCGCTGATCTGCGACGGCTCCACCTCGATGAGCGCGACGACGGACCCTCCCGTTTTCACCTGCACGTCGATCATGGTGCTGAGGAGTTCGTCCCGGGCGTCGATCAGGTCGTCCCCGAGCAGCACCGCGAACGCTTCGTCGCCGACGTGTTGCTTGGCCCGCAGCACCGCGTGGCCCAGCCCGTTGGCGTCACCCTGGCGCACGTAGTGGATATCGCCCAGGTTGCTGGCCGCCTGAATGGACGCGAGCTTCTGGGTGTCCCCTTTGTCCTCGAGGGTGGACTCCAGCGCCGGAACGCGGTCAAAGTGGTCCTCCAGCGCGCGCTTGTTCCGGCCGGTGATCATCAGGAGGTCGTTCAGGCCCACCTGGACGGCTTCCTCGACCACGTACTGGATGGCGGGCTTGTCCACCACGGGAAGCATTTCCTTGGGCATGGCCTTGGTGGCGGGAAGGAACCTGGTGCCCAGCCCGGCTGCGGGGATGACGGCTTTGCGAACTCTCGGGTTACTGGTAGTCACCGGACTAATCTAACGTCAGCATCATGCATTCAGTAATCAGCGGACCGGCAGTTTGCTGCCCGGTGCCGTGCACACGACCGTCTTTGGGCGGATGAGGAGGCACAATGCCTGAGGAGTCAACGATGGTTAAGGACGGCATCCGCAAAGAACACCGCCGGCGGCGTGCCGCCCTCACCCCGGCTGACCTGGAGGCCGCCGGCGCAGCGATTGCGCTTCACGGCGCAGGCTGGGCGGAAACCGTCACCGGTGGCGGGGCGGCCACCTTCTGCGTCTACCTGGGAGTGGGCGTTGAGCCGCCTACCCTTCCGCTGATCAGCGCCCTCCACATCAACGGACATCGCGTCCTGCTTCCCGTCTGTGAGCCGGGGCGGGAACTGAGCTGGGTCTATTGGAGTCCGGACAGCGAGTTCGTGCGCAGCAGCTACGCGCCCATCATGGAGCCGGCCGGGCCCCGCCACGGGCCGGACGTGGCGGGCGATGCCGCGGCCCTGTTCATCCCGGCCACAGCGGTGGACCTCGACGGCAACCGGGTGGGACAGGGCGGCGGGTACTACGACAAGTTCCTGGGCCATCTGGCCACCGCCGGGAAGGAAATCCCGCTGGCCGCTGTTATCTACGACGATGAACTGCTGCCGGCCGGAAGCATTCCTGCCGAGGAGTTCGATCGTCCCGTTCCCGCCGTCCTGGTGCCGTCCGGTTTGCGCCCGCTGGGGCACATCGCCTAGGGCAGGGTGGCGGTAAGGGGATGATAGAATTAGCACTCAGGCCCTACGACTGCTAACGGATTGCCGGCGGCAGCACGGGACCTCTCGTTTGCCCAAGAGGAGGAGCACCAGTGCCAACATATGCTTACGCCTGCAAGGATTGCGGCCATGCCTTCGATATCGTCCAGTCATTCACGGACAGCTCACTGACGTCCTGCCCCGAATGCCAGGGCGCACTGCGCAAAAAGTTCAACAGCGTGGGCGTCGTGTTCAAGGGTTCCGGTTTCTACCGCACGGATTCCCGCGACTCCAAGGGCAGCACCGTTTCCGCAGCCCCGGCTGCCTCCTCACCCGCTCCCACAGCCCCGGCCGCGTCCGCGCCTGCATCGCCCGCTCCGGCAGCCGCCGCCAGCTAATATCCGGCTTTCGCCCTTCCGATGGCGGCCCCGCGCTTTCCCGGACATTGTCCACATAGGCGCGGGGCCGCTGTCGTTTCCATATCCAGCGCACCTAGCGTGGGAGCATGCCTGTACATCCGCTCCGCGCCCGTCAAGGTAGTCCCGGATTCCTCCGGCACAGGCGGCCGCCTGCCTCCGTCCGCCGTCCGCAAAGCCGCCGTCCTGCGGCGAGATTGGGAGCCTGGCTAAGCCGAAACCGCCGGCTCGCAGCGGCGCTGCTTCTGTGTGCGGCCGCCGCACTGAGCGTCCACCAGCTCACCCCCGCACCCGTCCACACGGTCACCGTCCTGGCCGCAGCGCGGGACCTGCCGGCGGGATCGGCCCTGGCAGCCTCGGACGTGGCCCCAATTCAGGTTCCTCCCGGGATGCTTGTCGAGGGTGTCCTGCAGGATGCCACGGAGGCCGCCGGCAGGCAGCTGGCGGCTCCGCTGCGGAAAGGCCAGTTACTGGCAGACGCCCAGCTTCTGGGTCCCGGTTTGCTCACCGGCAGCGTGCCCGGTTCGGCGGCCGTTCCCCTGCGGATGGCCGATGCGTCCGCGGTCCAGCTGGTTTCTCCCGGGCAACTCGTGAATGTGGTGCTCACCTCCGCCAACGGCTTCGACCAGCAGGAGCCGTCCGAAGTCCTGGCATCCGGCGTGCCGGTCCTGTGGACGTCCGCCAAGGGCGGCCAGGGCGGGCAGTGGCTTGGAACCCAGGAGACGGACGGCCTGATGGTTGTGGCCGCCACGGCAGAGCAGGCGGCACGGCTTGCCGGGGCTTCCACCCAGGGAAAGTTGTTCTTCGTCCTGGTGGGTCCGCCCTCCCCGCACCCTAGCCCCGCAACAGCGGCCGCTGCTGATCCTGCGCGCGCAGGAATCTGTCAGCCCCAGTGCGGGGGCCGCTGTTCCTTCAGCCAGGCGTCGTGGTCGTCGTCCCGGTCACCCCATGCCCGGGGGTCGTCCTCTGACGCCGTCTTGGGCAGGACCCCGCCGGCAGCGGCCCGCTGCGATGCACGGGTGGCGGGAGCCGCGTCTGGTTCAGTCCCGTTCCGGGTATCCGCCTCTTCCGTGGTTTCCGGGGACGCTGCCCGATCAACGGCGTTATTCGTTTCCTCGCTAGCCATCTGGCCCGCCTCCTTGCTGTCCTTCGCGGCCCGCGCCGGATCAACACCCTGGTTTCCGGCGCGCCCTTCCGTGCCGTGGCCGGCGCGCCTGCTGCCGGCCGGACCGGGGAAGTTTGTGACGTTGGAAACCTGGGCGGGCTCGGCAACGGCGTCCATATCATTCAGCGCCTGGTCAACGTCATCGTCAAGGAAGCCGGGGGACGTAGCCGGCCGGCCCGGGAGTACAACCTTTTCCAGGCCCAGGTACTTGGCGATCCGGTCCGCGCAGGACGACGGGTCGGTGAACACTTCGATGGTCCACAGCGGCATGTAGCGCCAGCCCAGCCGCTCCAGCAGCTGCGGCCGCAGCCTGCTCCGCTCCCGGACGCTCATGGTGCGGTACCGTTCGGTACCGTCGGACTCGATGGCGACGGGCCACGGGAGGTCGGTCTCATCCTGCCCCATGGTGCTGAGGGGATCAGCGGCGGCCACCATGTCGATGGCGCCGTCATACTGGTGCCAGACCCTGGCCCCCCTTGCGCGCAGTCGGTCCCCCAGGTCTGCGACCAGCGGGTCCGCGCCCAGCGCCTGTTCGCTGGCGGCCGCACGGGA
Source organism: Arthrobacter sp. MPF02 (assembly GCF_046605375.1). Taxonomy (GTDB): domain Bacteria; phylum Actinomycetota; class Actinomycetes; order Actinomycetales; family Micrococcaceae; genus Arthrobacter. The sequence continues at coordinate 2,585,387 of NZ_CP176772.1, forward strand.
CGCCGGGGTGCCGAGGTCGGTATTGCCCGCGATTTCGCGGTCCAGGAGTGCGTACAAGTCCACGGCACCGTGTGTCAGCCGGGTGTGGTCCAGGTCTTCCGGCCGGAAGCAGGTCAGGACGTGCATCGAGCGGCGGGCGCGCGTCATGGCCAGGGCAAACTTTTCCCGGCCGCCCTCGGCGGACAGCGGGCCGAAGTTGTGCAGGGCCCGGCCATGCGGGGTACGGCCGAAGCCGGGCGAGAAGATGACGTGGTCGCGCACCAGGCCCTGGGCGCGTTCGAGGTCCACCACCCGGAAGGACTCCGGGCCGGCTCCGAAGAAGCTGGCCAGGCCGGGGTGGTTGGGCAGCTGCAGCCGGATGGACTCGCCGATGCGGGCTGCATGGCGGAGGCTTGCTGTCACCACCGCCAGCGAGGTCCGTGGCCGGAGGCGGGCGTGCTCGAACACGAGCTCCACCACCCTGTTGACCTCGGCCACCACGGACTCCACGCCCTCGTGGTCGGCGCTGGGCAGACCGGTTCCGTCGGGGAGGTACTCCACCAGCAGGGATCTGTCCAGCCCCGTGGCTGACTGGCCTTCCGGCAACCGGCGGAGGCCGCCGTCGTAAAAGTTCTTGCTCAGCTGCAGGACCAGGTCCTCGTCCACCGCCCGATAGACGAAGTTCAGCCGCCATACCGGCAGCACGGCGGACAGCGCGGTGAAGGCGCTCTCCACCCTCTGGTGCGCCGATTCACCTGGCGCCAGGCGCTCCACCCCGACGGTGAAGGTCCGGGGGCTGGCAATACGTGCGTCACCGAACGCAATGACCTGGCGGGCCCGGGCAATCGAGGGAAGCACGGCCTGCAACGAAGTTGCCTCGGCGTCGAGGATGACCACGGCGTCGAAGTGCTGTCCGGCGGGCAGCAGCCCGGTCATCAGGTAGGGGCTTACGGACCAGACCGGGACCAGGGTGCCCAGCAGGTCCGGTGCCTGTGCCGTCAGTGCCGGCAGCGACACCCGGCCATCCTTGAGGAGGCTGCGGAGGAGGTCGGCCTGGCGGGGCTGCTCCTCGATGGCGGTCCGCCAGCGCTCAGCCAGGTCCCAGCGGAGCCGTGCCGCCCCGCTCGCAATGTGCGCGTTGTCGGCCAGCCGGTACTCCGCTTCCAGCTGGCGGAGGGCGTCGCCGTCGGACATTGCCAGATAGTCATCACCGCTGATCATCGCTTCCAGCGCCGACTGCCACCAGGCCAGTTCCAGCTCCGCGGCCACGGATCCCGCCGGTACCTCGCGTTCTGCCAGGTCGGCCAGGAGCTCCCCGAGCCCGTGCTCCCGCATGTTCTCCACCAGGAGGGTGCGCTCGGGCAGGGTCTTGAGCGTGTCCGCGTCCGCCGCCAGCCGCTCGAGGCGTTCCATGAGCTCTTCATAGCGCACCGTGGCAAGCGAGCCGCCCGCTTCCGTATGCTTCAGGGCCTCGCCTAGCCGGGCCAGCTCGCGTTCCAGCTCCCGGTGCATCGCGTTCATCTCGGCGAGCCCGGAGGGGACCGCCGGATGCCGCTGGGTGGTGGCGTACCCGGCCCAGAGGGCGCGCTGTTCCTGTACCAGGACCAGCGAGCTGTGCAGGTCGGCGATGTGCACGCCCGGGCGCACGTATTCCTTGGCCACCCTGCGCAGCCGGGACCGCTGCATGGCGGTCATCTCGATGCCCCGCTCCCGCCGCCAGGCCGAGGGGGCGGTGGCGGAGATGAGGTCCGTTACGGGGCGGTCGAAGATGTCCGGCGTGAATTTGTCGAGGCTGCCGCGGACAGCGACCAGGAGTTCAAGCTGCTCGCCCCACTCGGCGAAGGATCCGCCCAGCCGGATCTCCGCGTGCTCGGCCACGGCCTTCATCCGGTCGCGCAGCACCGGCAGGCCCTTCTCAACGGAGCGGACCAGGTCCTGCGCTTCCTCGGTTTCCTTGCGGGTGAGGAGCCGTGCGCCGTGCCAGGGACTGGTGGTGGCCGCCTTGCTGAAGCTGCCCAGCTCAGCCGCCCGGCGGAGCCTTCCGGCCAGCTCGTCACGATCGCGGATGCTGTCCAGCACGCTCCGCTTGAGCCGCACGGTGGTGGCCGGGGCGGGATCGATCGACGTGAGCTCGGCCAGCGACTGCATGGCCTGGTACGGCGAGCAGCCCCAGCGCTGGCGCACGTTGTGCAGCGACGCCACGTGGTCCATCAGCGCGTGCCGGTGCCCCGTCAACGTATTGTGGAGGTTTTCCAGCTGCGGTTCCAGCGACTTTTCGTTCCGGACGATGGCGCGGACCAGCTGGCCCTTCAGCTGCTGCGCGGTCACGTTCCCGGACAGCTGGAACAGGATGGATTCGAGGCCCAGCGACTCCAGCTGTCCGGACACCTCGTTGAGGCTGGCGCGGCGGTCCCCCACCACCAGGACGGTCTTGCCGGCGTCCACCAGGGCACCGATAGTGTTGATGGCAGTCTGCGTCTGGCCGGTGCCCGGCGGGCTGCTGACCACCAGGGAGTCCCCGGCGCGGGCGGCGTCGATGACGTACTGCTGGTCCGTGTCTGCGTCGAGCAGGAGCAGTTCGTCCCTGGGATGCCGGCTGTCCAGGGGCGGGAAACGGGACGGGTTCGGTTCCTCCACGTCCACCATTTCGCCCCCGGCCGCCGTGGCCAGGTTGGCCACGATGGGGTGGGAGTCGTTGATCCAGGGATCGTCCAGATTGCCGGAGAGGTCGGCGAACGTGGAAACGAGCAGGTTGTGCTGGGTCTCCGCGCCGTGGATGGGACGGATGAGCGTGCCAAGGCGGTCCAGCACAGGCTGCGGATCGAAGCGGGCGGTGCTGTAGGCGAGCCGGGTGACGGCGTTGACGTCGAACACAATGCCGTGGATGTTCTTCAGGTGCCGCACCAGCGCCGGATTGATCTGGGCCTGCTCGGTGAGCTGCAGTTCGTAGTCGTCCTCGCCGGGGCGGACGGTGAGGGAGATGGCGGAGAGCATCACGGGCGCCGACACACGCTGGGGTTTGCCCCCGACGGCGGACGTCCACACCACGGTGCCGGCCGACAGGTAGCCCGCATCGATGCCGCGGTCATTGGCGAGCTCAAAGATCTTGGACCGGATGTTGCGCGAGGCCCGCGCCGCCACGATGTACTGCTGACGGTCACGGATCAGCGTGGAGAGGCGGGTTTTGCGGCCGGCCATGAGCTGGGCCAGGCCTGACGGATGGGCGTGCGTCAGGTCGATGGACCCTTCGGGGGTCTTGGTGAAGCGCAGCATTGTGTCCGCCCCGGTGACGGGTTTAAGCCCGGACAGCCATTTGCGAAGCTCTTCCGAGCCTTCCGGGTGGCCTTGACCAACTGACACTACTGCCTTCTTTTCTGCGCTTTCACGTGACGCCCTGGACCATACCGGCATAGGTTCGAGCGTAGCCGCTTCCCCGCCGGACTCAAGAGACCGCAACACTGGAGCACCCAAATTAGCGGAATTTGCTCAGGGAACAGGAATGGCCGGCCTCCGCGGCGGAGGCCGGCCATTCAATCTGCTATTCCCACTCGATGGTTCCCGGCGGCTTGCTGGTGACATCAAGCACCACGCGGTTGACGCCCTCCACCTCGTTGGTGATCCGGCTGGAGATCCTCGCCAGGAGCTCGTACGGCAAGCGCGACCAGTCGGCCGTCATGGCGTCCTCGGAGGAGACCGGTCGGAGCACGATGGGGTGGCCGTAGGTACGGCCGTCGCCCATGACGCCCACGCTGCGCACGTCGGCCAGCAGGACCACGGGCATCTGCCACACCTCATTGTCCAGGCCGGCAGCGGTCAGTTCGGCGCGGGCGATGGCATCCGCCTTGCGCAGCAGGTCAAGCCGCTCCCTGGTGACCTCGCCAACGATCCGGATGCCCAGGCCGGGGCCGGGGAACGGCTGGCGCCCCACGATCTCCTGAGGCAGTCCCAGCTGGGCGCCGACAGCACGGACCTCATCCTTGAAGAGCGCCCGCAGCGGCTCGACCAGTTCGAACTGCAGGTCCTCGGGCAGGCCGCCCACGTTGTGGTGGCTCTTGATGTTCGCGGCGCCCTCGCCGCCGCCGGACTCGACGACGTCCGGGTACAGCGTGCCCTGGACCAGGAACTTGATCTTCTCGCCATGGGCTGCGGCCTCGGCGATGATGGCGCGTTCGGCCTCTTCGAAGGCCCGGATGAACTCGCGGCCGATGATCTTGCGCTTGGTCTCCGGATCACTGACGCCGGCCAGTGCGGACAGGAAGCGTTCCTGCTCGTTTGCAACGTAGAGGTTCACGCCGGTGGCGGCGACGAAGTCGCGTTCCACCTGTTCGGCTTCACCCTCGCGCAGCAGGCCGTGATCCACGAACACACACGTGAGCTGGTCGCCCACGGCACGCTGGACCAGGGCGGCCGCCACAGCGGAGTCGACGCCGCCGGAAAGGCCGCAGATAACCCGGGCATCGCCCACCTGCCGGCGGATGCGCTCCACCTGCTCCTCGACGATGTTGCCGGTGGTCCAGTTGGGCTCGATCTTCGCGCCCTTGAAAAGGAAGTTCTCCAGCACCTGCTGGCCGTAGGTCGAGTGCTTGACCTCGGGGTGCCACTGCACGCCGAAGAGTCCCTTGTCCTCATTGGCGAAAGCAGCCACCTCGGCGCCCGCCGTCGTGGCCAGGACTTCGAAACCCTCGGGCGCCTCGTGGACGGAGTCGCCGTGGCTCATCCAGGTTTTCTGGTGCTGGGGCATGCCTTCCAGGACGGAACGCCCTTCACCCAGGATGGTGGTCTCCGTGGAGCCGTACTCCCGCAGCCCGGTCTTGTCCACCTTGCCGCCCAGCGCGTTGGCCATGGCCTGAAAGCCGTAGCAGATGCCGAAGACGGGAACCCCGGCCTCGAACAGGTCGGCACCGACGCTCGGGGCGCCGTCGGCGTAGACGCTGGAGGGTCCGCCGGACAGGATGATGGCGGCGGGGTTCTTGGCGAGGAGCTGCTCGGTGGAGTAGGTATGCGGAACCACTTCCGAATACACATTTGCTTCCCGGACGCGGCGTGCAATCAGCTGCGCGTACTGGGCACCATAGTCAACTACCAGCACCGGCTTCTGGGAAGTTTGGGATGCAGTGGGAGTAGTCACCGTAATAGCCTACTGGGCGCCGATGTACCGGCGCACCTTGAGAAGCTGCGCTGTGACGCAGCAGACGTTCGATGGCGGGCGGCCGGTCGCGGTGCCCGGGAACCGGCCCTGCCGGTTCAGTACCGCTGCGGTGCCTGCGGGTTGGCTGCGAGTTCGGCCTCAACCTCGGCGTGGACCTTTTTCTCCACGATGAAGGACAGGAACGGGACCACGCCGCCCAGGGCCAGGAGGATCAGCTTGAGGAAGGGCCAGCGCATCAGCGCCCACAGGCGGAAGTTGGACATCAGGTACACCACGTACATCCACCCGTGCACGATCAGGACCGTGACGGACAAGTTGACGCCGTTCAAAACGCCCGGCGGTTCGGCGCCGGCGAAGCCGAAGCCGAAGGGCTGGCCGGTAAGCGCGTCGGTGCCGCCGGCGAACAGGTACTGCCCGAAGCCGTACCGCGCCACCAGTTCGGCGCACAGCAGCAGCAGCATGGCACCTGTGAGGTACGCCAGCACCTTGTAGAACTTCAGGGCCGACCGGATCTGCGCCTCGGTGCCGCCGAAGCGCCGCTTCTTGCCGGACGTCTTGCCGGCTGCGGCGGGGGTGGCAGGTTTCGGATCAATCATGGCTGTACCTTTTGCTGGGTCTGTTCAGGATGCTGGGTCTGTTCAGGGTGCCGGGGTTTCTGTTCCCGGCCGGCGGGAGCCGGAGCGTCCTCCTCGTCCAGGCTGTCCTCGAGGTCGCGGTGGTAGTCGTCCTTGACCAGCCGCCACCAGATGAAGAGGGCAAAGCCTGCGAAGACCACCCACTCCAGGGAGTAGAAGAGGTTGAGCCAGTTGATCTGCTGGGCGGGCGGCTGCGGGCCGATTTTGAGCGGAAGCAGTTCACCGGGAACCGCGGCGGGGCTGACGTCCACTCCCCCGGCCAGTTCGGCGGTGGCGGCCACAAAGCCCGGGTAGCTGCTGACTTCCCAGTAGTTGATGAGCTCGGCCACGGAGACTGCGGTGGCTTCCCCGGGCTTCGCAGCCGTGTTGGGCAGCGGCGCCTCGGACGGCAGCAGCCGGCCGGTCAGTTCGATAGTGCCCGACGGCGGCGCTGCCGCGTCTCCGGGTTCGGCCACCCACCCGCGCGCAACGGGGATCCAGGTTTGTGGTGAGGCGGCTGCCCCGGCCAGGGTGGGCGCGCCGTCGACGGCGAACGCCGTGACGACCCAGTAGCCCGTTTTCCCGTTGTGAAGCCGGCCCGGGACCAGGACCTGCTTGCCGGCGTCGTAGGTTCCGGTGGCCCGGACCATCTGGTCGGCGTCGGTACCGTGGAAGAACTCGCCCGGCAGGAGGGTCTCTGTGAGCGGCTGGATCTGCTCGGTGGCGGGGTTGACCGGCTGCTCAGGCTGTGTGGACCGCCCGAACTGCCACTGGCTGAGCAGCACGAAGACCCCGGAAACGGCGATCGCAAAGATGAAGCCTGCGATCCATCGGGGCTTTAGGGCTGTTTTCCACACGTCTTAACCGTACTTCGTACCTTTGTAGAACAACTAAACGCCGGCCGGCCGGGCACGTGTCCGGCAAGCCCAGAAACCGGCTCAGTGATCGAAGAACACCAGGCTGGAGTTAATCAGTTCGGAGATCACCTCGGCGTCGTAGGCGCGGCGCAGCGATTCGCGGAACGACTCCTTGGACAGCGAGCGGGCCAGGGTGGCCAGGACTTCGAGATGGTCGGAGAACGAACTGGCCGGCGTGGCGATCAGCAGGACCACGGTTGCCGGGCCGTCGGCGGCGCCGAAGTCGAGGGCGTGGCCGTACTTGGCGATGCCCACGGCAATGGAGGTGCGGGACACAAACTCGCTGCGCGCATGCGGCAGTCCGATTCCGCCGGGAAGCCCGGTGGCCAACTGGTGTTCCCGGGCGTTGACGTGCTTCAGAAAACCCTCAAGGTCTGAAACGCGGCCGGCGGCATACAGGCGTTCCGCCAGCTGGGTGGCGGCATCGGCCTTGTCTGTTGCCTCCAGTTCCAGGATCACCATCTCGGGGGTGGTGAGGTCGGCATCATACGGGTCAAGCGGTTCCGCCACGGCGTATCCCTTCAGTCAGCGCTACGGACCATCTTTCCCTCAGCGCAAGGGCACGATGTCTTCCACGCCCAGGCGGGCGGCGTCTGCGGATTCATCGTCCGGCTGTTGCTGGCTGAGGCGTTCCGCCTCCACGCGGGCAATGTAGTGCCGCACCTCGTTTTCACGCTGCGCGTCGCTCCAGCCAAGGACGTCACCCATCAGTTTAGCGACAACGGGCACTGCGGACACACCACGGTCCCAGGCTTCGATGGAAATCCTGGTCCGCCGGGTCAGGACGTCGTGGACGTGCCGGGCCCCTTCATGCGTGGCAGCATAGACGGCCTCGGCCTGGAGGTAGTCGTCCGCGCCCGGTATCGGCTCGGCGAGTGCCGGATTCTCCTCGATGATGGCGAGCACCTCGGACGTGAGGGATCCGTACCTGTTGAGCAGGTGTTCGATCCGGGCCACGTGTACTCCGGATTCTTCCGCGGTGCGGTTCCGCCGGTTCCAAGCCGCCCGAAACCCGCTGGCTCCGAGCAGGGGGATGGTTTCGGTGCAGCTGGGCGGGACGCGCTCGTCCATGGTGCGGGTGGCTTCGTCCACAGCGTCCTTGGCCATCACCCGGTACGTGGTCCATTTGCCGCCGGCGACGACGACGAGTCCCGGGACGGGGTGCGCCACCACATGCTCCCGGGACAGCTTGGCCGTGGAGTCGTTTTCGCCGGCCAGCAGGGGACGCAGCCCGGCATAGACGCCTTCGACGTCCTCGCGGGTGAGGGGCCGCTTGAGGACCCGGTTGACGTGCTCGAGGATGTAGTCAATGTCCTTGCTGGAGGCCGCGGGATGCGCTTTGTCCAGGTGCCAGTCGGTGTCCGTGGTGCCGATGATCCAGTGCCTGCCCCAGGGAATGACGAACAGCACGGACTTTTCGGTGCGGAGGATGAGTCCCACGGTGGACTGGAAGCGGTCCCTGGGAACCACCAGGTGGATGCCCTTGGAGGCCCGAACCTTCAGCTGGCCCCGCTCGGTGACCATCGCCTGGGTTTCGTCCGTCCACACCCCGGTGGCATTGATCACCTGCTTGGCCCGGATCTTGAATTCGGTGCCGTCCTCGCGGTTGACCACCTTGGCCCCCACCACGCGTTCGCCCTCGCGGAGGAAATCCACCACCGCCATCTGGTTGACGGCGTGCGCCCCGTAATAGGCAGCGGTGCGGATGAGGTTGGCGACGTACTTGGCGTCATCCACCTGGCCGTCGTAGTAGCGGATGGACCCCACGAAGGCATCGTTCTTCAGGCTTGGCGCGGCCCGGAGGGTACCCCGCTTTGTCAGGTGCTTGTGGAAGGGCACTCCCCGGCTGTGGCCGCTGGAGATGGACATGGCGTCGTAGAGCGCAATGCCGGCGCCGACGTAGGGCCGCTCGATGAAGGGTCTGGTGAGCGGGTAGAGGAAGGGCACGGGGCGGGCCAGGTGGGGTGCCAGTTCGGACAGCAGCAGCCCGCGTTCCTGCAGGGCTTCCTTGACCAGGGCGAAGTCGAGCATCTCAAGGTAGCGCAGGCCGCCGTGGATGAGCTTGGAGGACCGGGAAGAGGTACCGGCCGCCCAGTCGCTGGCCTCCACGATGCCGACGCTCAGTCCGCGCGTGACGGCGTCCAGGGCGGCGCCGGTACCAACGATTCCGCCGCCGACAATCAGGATGTCCAGTTCCTGGCCGGGCTGGGAGGTGGCCCGCAGCCGCTGGATGGATGCTTCCCTGGCTGCCGGGCCGAGGGCCCCGGTGTTTGCAGGATTGGTCTTCATTGAACGCCTCCGCTGCCTCTAGTGCCGGTCTTAACCCCACACTACTGGGTGACGGAGCGCTTGGGCAGGCTGGCCGGGGCGGAAGCGGGCCCCGGCCAGCGTCGCGGCCCTCAGTTCCCGGCGTAGGGGGAGACCACGACGTCGACGCGCTGGAATTCCTTCAGGTCCGAATAGCCGGTGGTCGCCATGGAGCGGCGGAGCGCGCCGATGAGGTTGGACGTGCCGTTGGTGTGGTGGCCCGGTCCGAAGAGGACCTCCTCGAGCGGGCCGACGGTTCCGACGTTGACGCGGTCGCCGCGGGGAAGCTCCAGGTGGTGGGCTTCCTGCCCCCAGTGCCAGCCCTTGCCCGGCGCCTCTTCGGCGCGCGCCAGGGCGCTGCCGAGCATCACGGCGTCGGCGCCCATGGCAATGGCCTTGACGATGTCGCCGGAGACGCCCATGCCGCCGTCGGCGATCACGTGCACGTAGCGGCCGCCGGACTCATCCATGTAGTCGCGGCGGGCGGCTGCGACGTCCGAGATGGCGGACGCCATGGGCGAGTGGATGCCCAGGGCACGGCGTGTGGTGGTGGTGGCACCGCCGCCGAATCCCACCAGTACGCCGGCCGCGCCGGTGCGCATGAGGTGCAGGGCCGGGGTGTAACCGGCCGCTCCGCCGACGATGACGGGGACGTCGAGTTCGTAGATGAACTGCTTGAGGTTCAGCGGCTCGTGGTCCTTGGACACGTGCTCTGCGGAAACCGTGGTGCCGCGGATGACGAAGATGTCGACGCCGGCCGCCACCACGGTCTTGTAGTGTTCCTGGGTGCGCTGCGGGGTAAGGGAACCGGCTACGGTCACGCCGGCCTCGCGCATCTCGGCGAGGCGGGAGGTGATCAGCTCCGGCTGGATCGGCGCCTGGTAGAGCTCCTGCATCCGGCGGGTCACCGCGGGGCTGTTGGTCTCGTCCTTCAGTGCGCCGATCTCGTCCAGGATGGGCTGCGGGTCCTCGTACCGGGTCCACAGGCCCTCGAGGTCCAGGACGCCGAGGCCGCCGAGCTTGCCCAGCGCAATGGCTGTTGCCGGGGACATCGCCGAGTCCATTGGTGCGCCGATGACCGGCATGCTGAACTGGTAGGCGTCGATCTGCCACGAGACGGAGACGTCCTTGGGGTCGCGGGTACGACGGTTAGGGACAATTGCAACGTCATCCAGGGAGTAGGCACGACGCCCACGCTTGCCACGGCCGATCTCGATCTCATAAGTCACTGCACTAGGTTATCCCAGCAGGAGTCCGGTCCTTGGCTGGAGTGGGGCCGTGGGCGGGCGCTGGATCTTCGACGGGCAGAGGCAGGACCGTCCTCGACTCCGGGGCGCTGGCTCCCCGTCCGTCCTCCCGTCACGTTCGGATTCAGCAGTGTCCCGCCCGGCCCCAGCCTCGCCCGGGTCCGCACCACAGTGCAGGAAGCCTAACTGTGTTCGGCTTCCCCAAGGCCCACGGCAGCAGGGTTTCCTGGCCGTGGAGCCGCTTCGACGAAGGGCCCTATGCGGTCCGCGAAGAGCCGGGTGAAGATCCGGTGCCTGGCGAGGGCATGAGCGTGGTCCTGGAATTGCCGGTTCCCGCTCCTGCCGAACTGGCCGCCTCCTGCTCCTGCGCGTGGCGAAGGACAGCTTCCGCGGCAGTATTCAGGAACAGGGCCGCGGCCAACAGGGAACTGCTGTCGCTGGCCTGCCACGCCTGGCGGAACCTCTCGGCATCGGGCCCCGGCCAGCGGACGGTGGTTACCTGCCCGGTCAGGGACTGCTGCTGGCCTTCAAGCCGGCGTCCGGCTGAGCGCAGGCTTGCCGCAAGTTGCCGCAGCTGGACCACGTCTGCCCCGTACACATTGCCCAACCGGCATCCCCAAAGATCTGCAGTGGTACCCCCGATGTACGCGAGACAAGAAAAAGCCGGGATGGGCACAGGTGCCCATCCCGGCTTTTTGGCCTTAGCGGGAACCGTAGTTCGGCGCCTCGACTGTCATCTGGATGTCGTGGGGGTGCGATTCCTTCAGCCCGGCCGGGGTGATCCGGACGAACTTGCCCTTCGCCTTGAGCTCGGGGATGGTGGGTGCGCCCGTGTAGAACATCGTCTGGCGCAGGCCGCCCACCAGCTGGTAGGCCACGGAGGCCAGCGGACCCCGGTACGCCACGCGGCCTTCGATGCCTTCGGGAATCAGCTTGTCGTCGCCCGAGACGTCCGCCTGGAAGTAGCGGTCCTTGGAGTAGGACGTGTTCTTGCCGCGCGACTGCATGGCACCCAGCGACCCCATGCCGCGGTAGGACTTGAACTGCTTGCCGTTGACGAAGATCAATTCGCCCGGGGACTCATCGCAGCCTGCCAGCAGGGAACCGAGCATCACGGTGTCGGCGCCCGCCACCAGCGCCTTGCCGATGTCGCCGGAGTACTGCAGCCCGCCGTCGGCGATCAGCGGCACGCCGGCCGGGATGGCGGCCTTGGCGGATTCGTAGATGGCGGTGATCTGCGGCACGCCGACGCCGGCCACCACGCGGGTGGTGCAGATGGAGCCGGGTCCGACGCCCACCTTGATGCCGTCGGCGCCGGCATCGATCAAGGCCTGCGCGCCTTCCCGCGTTGCTGCCTGGCCGCCGATGACGTCCACGTGCGCGGCCACCGGATCGGACTTGAGGCGGCGGATCATGTCCAGCACGCCCTGCGAATGGCCGTTGGCGGTGTCCACGAACAGGGCGTCGACGCCGGCGTCCACGAGTGCCATGGCGCGCTCCCAGCCGTCCCCGAAGAAGCCGATGGCGGCGCCCACGCGCAGGCGGCCTTCGTCGTCCTTGGTGGCGAGCGGGTACTGCTCGGCCTTGGTGAAGTCCTTGGTGGTAATCAGGCCCTTCAGCCGGCCCTGCTCATCGACAAGCGGCAGCTTTTCGATCTTGTTGGTGGCCAGCTTGTGCGAGGCTTCCTCGCGGCTGATGCCCACGTGGCCGGTGACCAGCGGCATCTTTGTCATGACGTCGCTGACCAGCCGCAGCGGGTAGTCGGACTCCGGGACGAAGCGGGTGTCGCGGTTGGTGACGATGCCGAGCAGCCGGTTGTCCTCGTCCACCACGGGCAGGCCGGAGACGCGGTACTGGGCGCAGAGGTTGTCCAGTTCCTGCAGGGTTGCCTCGGGGCGGATGGTGAGCGGGTTGGTGATCATGCCCGACTCGCTGCGCTTGACGCGGTCCACCTGGTCCGCCTGGTCCGCGATGGACAGGTTGCGGTGCACTACGCCCAGGCCTCCCTGGCGGGCCATCGCGATGGCCATCCGGGATTCGGTGACGGTGTCCATGGCCGCTGAGAGCAGCGGCGTCTGCACCGTGATGCGCTTGGAGATCCGCGAGGAGGTATCGGCGTCGGACGGGATGACGTCGGTGTGTCCCGGCAGGAGGAGGACGTCATCGTAGGTCAGGCCGATGAAGCCGAAGGGGTCGTGTTCGGGCTGGGTCATGAGTGCGCCTCTTACCTAGGTTGCTGAACGGGCAGGGGTTGCAGCCGATGACCAGCCCGTCATTACGGGTCTGGCCTGTGCAGGTGGCGGGAGCGCCGCACCACGCGGCGTTCCGGAGCAGAAAGTGTTGAGTAAATATTAGAACCTCCGCGCCGATCCCCCTATTCCGCGGCTGCAATGTGAGCAACCGCACCTCATCACCTAGCTCCAGCCGGTTGCCGCCAGCAGCCGCTGCTCGAACATGGGGAGCATTGTCTCCACATAGGTCCTGGTGAGATGGTTGTCGTCCTTGTACACGTAGACGTTGCCCACCACGGCCGGACAGACGCCCCGCGCGCAGATGAAGTCGCTCATGTCCATCAGGTGCAGGTTCTCAAGCCGGCCCCGGTAGTTCTCCTGCGGCGACGGCTCTACGAGCGATTCGGCCAGGGACGGGTTGCACTCCGGAGCGTCGGCACCGTACCGCTGGACGCACTCGGGCATGTTGTACGTGAACCGCGGGTTGTCCCGGATGCCCACCACCTCAATGCCGGACTCGGTAAACGGCCGTATCCCGTCCAGGTAGCCGGGGACTTCGGTTTCGAAGGGAGCCTCCTCGTGCGTCAGCGAAGCAACCGTGAAGACGGCGTCCGGGCGGTGCTCCAGCACGTAGGCTGCGCTGGCCCTGTTGTAGGCGTTGCATTCGGCGTTCCTGGTATCCGATTCGGCCCCGAACCTGCAGGCCGGCATCAGCAGCGTGACCAGTTCCCAGCCCCGGGCCTCCGCGATGGGCGCCAGGGCACCGAGGTACTGCTGCGAGTGCGAGTCGCCCAGCACCACGATCCGTTTGGTGGCACCCTCGGCCGGGACGGCCTGGCGGCAGCCTTCCAGGATGGGGTCTGCCGTGGCGTTGGCGCCGGTGCAGGGGGCGTGGATGCCGGCCCAGTCGTTGTCCAGCGCGGATGGTCCCGGGATGATCTTCGCCTGGGGCGCGGGCTGTCCGGCGTTTTCCGGGCTGAGCGCGGCGGCTCCTGGCGTCAGTTCCCGCGGCTGCGCCGCCGTCGCGGCTTCTTCGGCGGTGAGAGTGGTCTTCCAGACCGCCACCGGCCCGGCCAGGACGGCCCCGCAGGCGACAATAACGACGGCGGTGCGCCAGGCCCGCATTTTGGGCCAGTGCCAGTCCCGCAGCGGCTTCTCAACGAACCGGGTGGTGAGGACGGCGAGCACGGTTGAGGCGGCAACGATGGCCAGGCCCTGCATCAGGTTTGGTGCCTCCACGCCGGTGGCAGCGAGCGCCAGCACCAGCACCGGCCAGTGCCAGAGGTACAACGCATAGGAGTTGTCGCCCAGGGCCACGGCCGGCCTGCTGGCCAAAAGCCGGTCCACGCCGAACCGGCTGCCGGTCCGTCCCGCCACGATGATCGCGGCAGCCGCCAAGGTGGGCCAGAGGGCGACGAAACCCGGGAAGGACCGGTCCACGGTCAACAGCAGGCCGCAGGACACCATGCCGGCGAGGCCCGCCCATCCCAGCACGAGGCGGAGGGCCCGGCCGGGCTTGAGGTACGGCAGGGCCAGTGCGAGCAGCGAGCCGAGCGCGAACTCCCAAAGCCGGGTGCGGGTGTCGAAGTAGGCGTACGCCTGGTTGGTTGCGGTCTGCTGCACCGAGTATGCGAGCGAGACTGCGAACACCGCGCCGAAGACCAGGGCCAGCAGGCCCCGGTACTTCAGCCCCTTCGCGGCGCCATAGCGGCGCAGCAGCGCCAGCATCGCTGCGGTGCCGGCGAAGACCAGCGGCCACAGGATGAACACCTGTCCCTGGATGGACAGCGACCAGAAGTGCTGGAGCGGGCTGGCGCCGGCATGGTCCTGGGCGTAGTAGTCCACCGCGGTATCCGCAAGCAGCCAGTTCTGGCTGTACAGCAGCGATGCCCAGGCCTGGTCCAGCACCTGCGGCCAGCGGCCCTGCGGAAGGATCAGCCACGTACCTGCCAGGACGGCGAGGATAACGACGACGGCGGCCGGCAGGAGCCGCTTGAACAGGTGCAGCCAGTGCGCCAGGAGTCCGAACGGGCGGCACGATTCAGCCTTCCGGACAAAGGACAGCGTCAGCAGGAACGCTGAGATCAGGAGGAAAATGTCCACCCCGCCGGAGACCCGGTTCAGCCAGACGTGGTAGGCCACCACCATCAGGACGGCGAGCGCACGGAGCCCCTGCACCTCCGGCCGGAAGGTCGGTTTACGGCTCTTGGCACTGGCTTTGGAGGGCGGTCCCGCTGCAGCCTCTGTTCTCGCTATCGACACGAATAGACCTCACTGGCGCATAGACAAAACATCCATTCTACTTAGTGCCGGTATTTTTCCGGCGAGGTGGCGTACGTCACGGCCCCCTTCGGTCAGGGTCCGTCGCCGCTCTCCGGGACAGGACTGTAAGCGTCACGGTACGCCTGGGACCACCGAAGACAGGCATTCCGCGCCGCGGTCAAGCTGCCGGTCGCTCCTTCCTGGAAGTACAGGAGCGACCGGTTGTTTGATGTCAGGGCCTTACTTGGGGCACTTCAAGTCCGGATTGTAGGCTGCGAACATACCGTCCGGGTTGTCCCTCCAAATCCACGCGTGAAGCGCGTAGGAGCCAGGGAACGGACCGTTATCGAACTTGACACCGGCAATCGACGGGCGCTTGGCCGCCGTCGATATGAACTCAACGGCTACCAGCTTGTAATGTCCATGCCGGTTGGGCATGTACACGAGGACCTCAGGCTTTCGGGCCTGGGTTTTGTCATCGATCAGATCCTGCTTTGCGTAGTGGAAGCCCATTGCCCCAACTCCGGGTTTTTCCACGCATTCCGTAATTTTCTTATAGCCGTCCGCCTTTGCGTTTTCCAGCCAGCGGTAGTTGTCCGTGACATGGCGCAGGATCCTGACGAGCCGGCGCTGATCGTCGTTGTTCCGCCAGTCGTCGCTGCGGTCACCGTCCCCGTGCCCGGAGCCGCCGTGGGCAACGGCCGTTGCAGGAGCAAGTCCCATGGCAAGCACGGCAGCGGTGGCCATGGACAGTAATCCTGTCCTGGTGCGATTCATCGTTAATCTTCTACCCCTCTGAGACCGATATTTCCTGTTCGGTAAGGGATGCGAAGTGTGGGATGCGAGTGCCCTTACCTTTTCGAAGATGCCGGCAGTTTTTCCCGGGAACGCCGGTGAACGAGCCGCCCGGACATCACTTTCGTCCAGCGGTATGGGCGGCGTGTCCAGTATGCTCCCAGCCAAAAGCGGCGCGCTACGCTACGGGCCGGTAATAGGGGGCTGTGCGGAGTTCCAGGGGCGCAGCAGGGCGCGCAGCGTCTGGATGGTGTCCGCTTCCGCCGCCGGCTTGTCGTCCCGGTAGCGCTTGACCCGGGCGAAGCGCAGGGCGATGCCGCCGGGATAGCGCGAAGACTGCTGCACCCCGTCCAGGGCGATCTCCACTACCGTCACCGGCTCCACCCATACTGTCCCGGCCGAGCGGCGGACCTCAATCTCCTGGAACCTTTCGGTCTGCCAGCGCAGCAGGGCATCCGTCAGGCCCTTGAAGGTCTTGCCCACCATCACGTAGCCGCCGGGTTCGCCGAACTCACCGGCGGGGTCCAGGGCGCCCAGGTGCAGGTTGGACAACAACCCGGTGCGCCGGCCGGAGCCCCACTCACAGGCAAGCACCACCAGGTCGTAGGTCAGGACGGGCTTGACCTTGATCCAGTTGGAACCGCGCCGCCCGGCCTCGTAGGGCGAGCCCACGGCCTTCACCACCACGCCCTCGTGGCCGGCGGCGAGCGCGTCGCGGGAGATCCGCCCGGCCACGGCGGGATCCGCGGTAATCTCCCCGGGGATGCGGTGCCCGGGGGCGATGCTGTTGAGGACGCCGATGCGGGTGGACAACGGTTCCCCGAGGAGGTCGCGGCCGTCAAGATGCAGGACGTCGAAGAACCAGGGATGCAGCAACGTGGCACGCGCCGCCTCGGCCCCGAACCGGGACATGGTTTCCTGGAACGGCCGCGGGCCGCCGTCCTCGTCCAGTGCCAGGGTTTCGCCGTCCAGGATCACGTCCCGTACGGGCAGTCGGCGCACCAGGTCCACCACCTCGGGTAGCCGGTGGGTCACCTCAGCCAGGGTGCGGGTGAAGATGCGCACCTCGTCCCCGGCACGGTGCACCTGGATGCGGGCGCCGTCGAGCTTGTATTCAACCGAGGCTTCACCGGTGGCTTCGAGCGCCGCTTCCGTGGAAGAGGCGGTTGCGGCGAGCATGGGCTGTACGGGGCGGCCGACGACGAGCCCGACCGCGTCAAGGTCCTCCACGGTGCCGGTCATGGCCAGCAGCGCGGTGCCGCCGAGGTCCCCGGTCAGCATCGCAGCGCGGCGGACGGCGGCAACGGTCCTGCCGGCGGCGCGGGCGATCGCGTCGGTCACCACGCCTTCAAGGGCGCCGGTGCGGAGCTCGCCGAGCAGGACGCCGGCAATAAAGGCCTGCTCGCGTTCGGTGGCGGCAGATGTCAGCGCGCGGAGGGCCGCCGCCCGTTCCGCAGCGGAACCTGTCCCCGCTGTGGCAGCCAGCCGGTCAAGGGCAGCATCAAAGTCGGCGATGGTCAGGCCCGGTTCCGCGGCGGGCTCCCCCATAGCCGCGCCCATGCCGCGCCAGCCGACGCCCACCCGGCCCTGCCGCGGCCTGGCTACCAGGAAACCCACCGCCGTCGAGATTTCCGCAGGCTCGAGCCGGCGCAGCACGTCCGCGAGCGCCTCAACCTTTGCAAGCCGGGAGCGGGTGGATGCAACGGCCTCCGTGGTTTGCACAAGCTCGTCGAGCAGCATTGCACCAGTCTGCCATCAAGCCGCTCCGGGCACTGCCCGCTCTGGGCCGGGCAGGGATAGCGCCTCTTCGATTCCGGGACGATCCCCGCCACGTTCCGGCTCGCCGTTCGGGAGCAGGGCAACAAAAAACCGGCCCGGCAGGTGCCGGACCGGTTTTTTGTGTGCCTGGGAGCTCCCGGAGGGGAGATCAGTGGCTGTGGCCTGCGTGCTCGTCTTCCTCGGCGGCCTTCTCGACAACCAGGGTCTCAGTGGTGAGAACCAGGGCAGCGATGGAGGCTGCGTTGCGCAGGGCGGCACGGGTGACCTTGACGGGGTCGATGACGCCCGCGGCGATCAGGTCCTCGTACTCGCCGGACTTGGCGTTGAAACCGTGGTTCGCTTCGAGCTCGGCTACCTTGGCCACGATGACGTAGCCGTCGAAGCCGGCGTTCTGGGCGATCCAGCGCAGCGGCTGGGTCAGGGCGCGGCGAACGATGCCGACTGCTGCGGCTGCGTCGCCTTCGAGGGCCTGGACAGCCGGGTCCTCATCGAGTGCCTTGAGGGCGTGGATCAGGGCTGAACCGCCACCGGAGACGATGCCTTCTTCGAGGGCAGCGCGGGTGGAGGAAACGGCGTCCTCGATGCGGTGCTTCTTTTCCTTCAGCTCAACCTCGGTGGCAGCGCCGACCTTGATGACACCGATGCCGCCAGCCAGCTTGGCCAGGCGCTCCTGGAGCTTTTCACGGTCCCAGTCGGACTCGGTGCGGGCCAGCTCTGCACGGAGCTGGGCCACGCGGGCGGCAACGTCCTCTTCGGAGCCGGCGCCGTCAACGATAGTGGTGTTGTCCTTGGTGACCGTGATGCGGCGGGCCGTGCCCAGCACCTCGAGGCCAACGGTGTCCAGGCTCAGGCCCAGCTCCGGAGAAACAACCTGCGCCCCGGTGAGGGTGGCGATGTCCTGCAGCATGGCCTTGCGGCGGTCGCCGAAGCCCGGAGCCTTGACGGCCACAACGTTGAGGGTGCCACGGATGCGGTTGACGATCAGCGTGGACAGGGCCTCGCCGTCGACGTCCTCGGCGATGATGAACAGCGGCTTGGAAGCCTGCAGCGCCTTCTCCAGCAGCGGCAGGAATTCCTGCAGCGAGGAGATCTTGCCCTGGTTGATCAGGATGAGGGCGTCCTCGAGGACGGCTTCCTGGCGGTCTGCGTCGGTGATGAAGTACGGGGACAGGTAGCCCTTGTCGAACTGCATGCCTTCGGTGAGGACCAGTTCGGTCTGGGTGGTGGAGGATTCCTCGATGGTGATCACACCATCCTTGCCCACCTTTCCGAATGCCTCGGCGAGCAGTTCACCAACCTCGTCGCTCTGCGCGGAGATGGAGGCCACGCTGGCCACCTGGGTGCCTTCGACCGGGCGGGCGTTCTCCAGCAGGCGGGCAGCAACGGCTTCAACCGCAACCTCGATGCCGCGCTTGATCTGGCCGGGAGCCGCGCCGGCTGCAACGTTGCGCAGGCCTTCCTTGACCAGGGCCTGGGCCAGGACGGTCGCGGTGGTGGTGCCGTCACCGGCAACATCGTTGGTCTTGGTGGCGACTTCCTTGGCCAGCTGCGCGCCAAGGTTCTCGTACGGGTCGTCCAGCTCGACTTCGCGGGCGATGGTGACGCCGTCGTTCGTGATGGTGGGCGCGCCCCACTTCTTGTCCAGGACGACGTTGCGGCCGCGCGGGCCGAGCGTCACCTTGACGGTGTTGGCGAGCTTATCGATGCCGGCCTCAAGGGACCGGCGGGCAGCGTCTTCAAACGCAAGCTGCTTTGCCATGGTGGTGTCCTTTCAAGACAGAACCCCGTACTGCCGGGCAGCAGAAAGCATGGCCGGCGGTACGGGGATTCCGAAAAAGTTACTTAACGACGATCGCCAGGACGTCGCGGGCGGAGAGCACGAGGTACTCGGTGCCGCCGGTCTTGACTTCGGTTCCGCCGTACTTCGAGTAGATGACGACATCGCCGACAGCTACGTCGACCGGGACGCGGTTGCCGTCTTCGAACCGGCCGGGGCCTACTGCAACAACTTCGCCTTCCTGGGGCTTCTCCTGCGCGGAGTCCGGGATCACCAGGCCGGAAGCCGTAGTCTGCTCGGCTTCGAGCGGGCGGACAACGATACGATCCTCAAGAGGCTTAATAGAGACCGACACTCGGACCTCTCCTTTTCGTCAGCAAATTCGTGGACTTGGCAAGCTTTCCGCCGTGGCTGGCAAACCGTCGTCGCGGTGCCGGCAGCAGCCTGGCTGGCAGCTCTTCAGTATTAGCACCCTCCTAAGGAGAGTGCTAATGAAGACTCTATGTAAGGGTTAGCACTCGGTCAAGGCGAGTGCCAGCGTTTCGTCATTGCCGGACGCAAGGGCGTGTACATTGAACCGGTGCGAGCCGCTGTGTACCTGATCCTTGCCAACCTGTTTTGGGCGGGAAACTTTGTGGTGGGCCAGGCTGCCATGCAGTCAATGCAGCCGCTGCAGCTGACCTTCTGGCGCTGGGCACTGGCTGCCGTCCCGCTCCTTCTGCTGGCACAGGTCATCGACCGGCCGGACTGGAAGGCGGTGCTGAGCAAGTGGCCGGTCCTGCTCCTGTTGAGTGCCCTGGGCATGAGCGGCTATACCCTGCTGCTCTACAGCGCGCTCCAGCACACCTCGGCGCTCAACGCTTCCCTGGTGACAGCGGCGAATCCGGCACTCATTATGGTGCTGGCCGTGGTGCTGTTGAAGGACCGGCCGCGGCCGTTGAGCTGGGTAGGCATCGGACTGGGCCTCGCTGGCGTGTTGCTGGTCCTTACCGGCGGTGACCTGCGGCGCCTGCTGACGTTCTCGATCAACACCGGCGAACTGCTCATCCTCGCCGCAATCACCGTCTGGGGCTTCTACACGATCATCGCCCGCAGGCTGGACCTGCCGGCCATCACCTCCACAGCGGTGCAGGTGGCGCTGGCAGCTGTAGTTCTGGCGCCTGTGGCGGCAGCTGCCGGAGCGGGACTTCCATCCACCCCTGCCGAAGGCTGGTCCCTTGCGTTCATCGCCCTGTTCCCGTCGCTGGGCTCCTACCTGCTGTGGAACCTGGCGCTGAAGAGGACCACAGCCGCCAACGCCGGCAACTATCTGAACCTGATCGCCGTCTTTACCGCCATCGTCACGGTGCTGCTGGGCCAGCCCATCACTTCGGCACAGGTGCTGGGCGGCGTCCTGGTGATTACGGGGGTCCTGCTGACCAGTGCCGGGCAGCGGCCTCAGCGGCCCAGGTCCTCGAAATCCACGTCCTCGCCGCCGTCGGGATCGCGCAATCCCCGGTTCCTGCCCCGGTAGAGGACCAATGCTGCCGCTGCGGCTGCCAGCAGGGAGGCAACCAGGAAAACGATGCTCCCGGTGCGGGCGCCCGTATACAGCCCCCGGATGTCGCGGGCTTCCTGGGTGTCGTCCTGGATGCTGTTTCCTCCCACCGAATAGACCGTGGCATTGAAGGCGTCCAGGAAGAAGATGATCACCAGCAACACGATGCAGATCACCGCCACCACTGATGCAGCGATCAGCACCGGACGTGCGTACTTGGCGGGGCCCCTGTCCGTGGGCTGGTGTTCTCCGGACTGAGGGGGCCTCGCGCTGTCTTCCATGTTTCAACCCTATCCACATCCTGCAGGACGCTCCTCCACTAGGCTGGAACGCATGCCTCAAGCTCCCCAGGACCAGATAGCACCCCTGCTCACTCCGGAAGGCTGGGATCTTCTGGCGTCGCTGGGGCCCTACCGGGAAGACGCCTCGTTCGAACTGAATGCAGCGTTGCGTAAGGCCGGGCACTCACCCGATTTGGTGTCCGCGGTGCTCACGCAATCCAGGCTCCGCACCAAGGCGGAGGCAAAGTTCGGGGAATTCGCGGGCCGGATGCTGTTCACGCAGGCCGGGCTGGAACAAGCCACGCGACTCAATGTCGCCGCCCGGCACGCGCAGCGGTTCGCCGCAGCCGGCATCGGCCGCGTGGCAGACCTCGGGTGCGGCCTCGGTGCTGACTCGCTTGCCCTGGCGTCCCTCGACATCACCGTCACGGCAGTGGAAATGGACGAAACCACCGCCGCCTGCGCCACCATCAACCTCATCCCCTTCCCCAACGCGACGGTGGTGCACGCGGACGCAACTACGGTGCCGCTGGACGGGATAGACGGCGTCTGGCTGGACCCTGCCCGTCGGGTCACCTCCACCTCGGGCACCAAGCGGATCTGGGACCCGGAGGCCTTTTCGCCGCCCCTGTCCTTCGTGGAAGGCCTCGCCGCCGCCGGGAAAGCGGTGGGCGTCAAAATGGGACCGGGCATGCCGCACGATTCGGTGCCCGGCAACTGCGAGGCCCAGTGGGTATCCGTTGGCGGTGATGTCACCGAGGTGGCCCTGTGGTTCAACGCCGTCCGCCGCCCGGGAATCCGCCGCTCGGCGCTGGTCCTGGGGCCCGGCGGCGCCGCCGAGCTAACCAGCACGGAGGACTTCGGCGGTGGACCGGCCGCACCGGTGGGGCCTGTGGAGGGCTACCTCTACGAACCGGACGGCGCCGTCATCCGGGCGGGGCTGGTGGCGGACGTCGCCCGGGAACTTGGCGGCCACCTGGTGGACGAGCACATCGCCTACATCTGCTCCCCCGCCCTGCTGGACACGCCGTTCGCCCGGACCTACCAAGTCCGGGAGGTGATGCCCTACAACGTCAAGGCGCTAAAGGCCTGGGTGAAGCAGGAGGGCATCACGGTGCTGGACATCAAGAAGCGTGGGATGGCCGTCACGCCCGAGGAACTGCGGAAGCAGCTGCTTCCCTCAGGTAAAGCCGCAGGCAGGAAGGGTGCCGGGAAGACGGCCACCCTGGTCCTGACCCGCATCGGGGAGGACCGGGTGGCCATCGTGGTGGATCCCGTCCCGGACCAGCAGTAGCACCTACTGTGCGCGCATGAATTCCTCGGCGGCGCGCACCTGTTCCGGGCTGGGCCGCACCCCGGTGTAGAGCACGAACTGTTCCAGCGCCTGGATGGTGGCCACTTCCGCTCCGGTGATCACGGGCTTGCCGGCGGTGCGGGCCGCTTGGATGAGCGGGGTCTCCGCGGGAAGTGCCACGACGTCGAAAACGATCTTCGCCGCTTCGATCGCCCCGGCAGGGAAGGACAGCGTGTCCGCTTCCGGCCCGCCGGCCATGCCCAGGGGGGTGACGTTGATGATCAGGTCCGCCGTGCCGCCGTCGAGCGCTGCCTGCCATGTGAAGCCGTACTGGTCGGCGAGCGCCCGCCCCGTGCTTTCGTTCCGCGCGATGACGGTGACGTCCTTGAAGCCTGCGTCCCGGAGCGCCGCCACAGTGGCCTTGGCCATCCCGCCGGCCCCCTGGACCAGGACGGAATAGCCGGTGGGCACGGAGTTGGCGGCGAGCAGCTGCTCGATGGCGGTGTAGTCAGTGTTATAAGCCTTGAGGTGGCCGTCCGTGTTGACGATCGTGTTGACGGAGTCGATGGCTTCGGCGGACGGGTCCATCTCGTCGATGAGGGCGATGACGTCCTCCTTGTACGGCATCGAGATGGCGCAGCCGCGGATGCCCAGCCCGCGCACCCCGGCGATGGCCTGTTCCAGGTTGGTGGGGGCGAACGCCTTGTAGATCCAGTTGAGTCCCAGCTGTTCGTAGAGGTGGTTGTGGAACCTGGTCCCGTTGTTGCTGGGGCGGGCGGAGAGCGAGATGCAGAGGGTCATGTCTTTATTCAGAATGGGCACTTGACCATTAAACGCGTTCCCACGCGCGGTCAGGGACAGCCGGTTCCGGGCGGAAGCGTTCCGACGGCGGCGGGCAGCTTCCCGGGGGCCGGCGCCTTCCCTGCAAGCACGGCAACGAGTGCGTCGAACGCGGCGTCGGTCCGCCCGTACAGCGCCAGCCGGACCGGGGCCGGGGAAGCCTGCAGCACCCACGGGGCGTCCAGGGACACCTCGATGTCCCCTCCCCCGGGCCGCCCGCCGAATCCGATCAGGTTCACCACGGGGCCCGAGCCCAACGCGAGTCCGGCCCGGGCGGCTGCCGCCTCAAACCGCTGCCGGTCGCCGGGCCTGCCTGCCACCCGGACGGCTCCGGGAACCAGGGGCCCGGCGCATGGCCCGGACACCACGGTTACGGCCGCGGCCGAAACCCGGGCGGACACGGGAGCTGCCCCGCCGGCCGGGACTCCCGGCGGGGTGCCGCGCCGGCCCTGCCAGGTCATCATGGTTGCCACGCGCAGGGCTGCCTCCTCCAGCCGCGCGGCGGGAAGGGTGCCGGACTTCACCGCCCCGACGATGGCGGCGTGGGCCTGCGCGACGTCGGCCGGCATCAGCAGGAGGTCGGCGCCCGCGGCGAGCGCCATCACTGCCGCCGTACCGTTCGGGTACTGCTTGGTCACGGCACCCATATTGAGCGCATCCGTCACGGCCACGCCCTTGAAGCCGAGCCCGCGCAGCGCTGCGTACGTTGGCGCGGAGAGCGACGCCGGGACGCCCGGTTCCAGCGCGGGCACGGCGATGTGCCCGGTCATCACCATGGGAGTGCCGGCATCGATGGCCGCCTGGAAGGGCTTCCAGTCCCTGCCGCGGAGTTCCTCAACGGCGGCGGGCTGGGTGGGCATGCTGTGGTGGGAGTCGGCGGTCACGGACCCATGGCCAGGGAAATGCTTCACCGCCGGAAGCACCCCTGCTGCCAGCATGCCCTGCGAGAACGCCACGCCATGCGCGGCAGCAAGGGCCGGCTCGGCGGACATGGACCGCGCCCCGATGGTGGGGTCCCTGGGCCCCATGGTGACGTCAGTGTCCGGGGCGAAGTCGACGTTGAAGCCCAGCGGCACCAGTTCACCGGCAAGGCCCTGCGCGGCTTCCCGGGTCAGGGGTTCGCTGCCAGCGGCGCCGTAGCTCATGGGGGACGGCCATTCGGTCAGCGGCGGACCGAGGCGGGCCACCATGCCGCCTTCCTGGTCAACTCCGATCATCCCTGGCCAGGGGTCGCCGTCGGCAGCGGCGGCCTGCGCCAGCCGGTGGTTGATGGCACCCATGCCGGCCACATCCACGTTGCCCTGCGCATCCCTGGGCACGTTGTCACCCATGATGATCGAACCCGCAAGGTGCAGGCGTTCGATGGTGGCAGCGTGGGCCTCCACCTGGTCGCCCGTATAGAACGGCAGCAGGACCTGCCCGGCCTTTTCCTCGGTGGTCATCCCGGCAACGGCCACGGCGGCTGCGTCCTGGTCCCGCTGCTGGGGGCCCCACCCCAACAGCCGGGAACCCGGATCCGGTGAGGGGGACGCAGTGGCGCGGGACGGCTTCGGACGTGGCGTGGACGAAGGCGGAGCCGAGGCAGAAGCTGCCGCGCCGGGAGCGGACGGCGACGGGCCCGGCGCCGGTGCGGCGGTGCAGGAAGCAAGTGCCATGGCGGAGAGGGCGGCGATAAGGGGGATTGTTATGTGTGAACTGTCACGCAGGCGGTGGAACGGGGACATCATTAGGATGCTACCCCTGCGCTATAGACTTGAAACACCCGTTCGCCTGCCGGCAGCAGCCCGGAAGCGGCGCAGCCAGCGGCCACCGGACAGTAAGGAAACGCGTGAAAATTGAGTTCGCTCCATCGCGGCAGTCGACCCTCGGTGTTGAATGGGAGCTCGCGCTGGTGGACGGCAAAACGGGTGAGCTCGCGTCGGTGGCCAACCAGGTGCTGCGCGGCGTCGCCGCCCGCCATCCGGAGCTGAACGAGGACGACGAGCATCCGCACATCAAGCAGGAACTGCTGCTGAACACGGTGGAGCTGGTCACGGGGATCTGCGAGACCGCGGCGGAAGCCAAGGAGGACCTCAGCCGGTCCCTCGCAGCGGTCCGGGAAATCACCGATCCCATGGGCGTGGAACTGTTTTGCGCGGGCAGCCACCCGTTCAGCCCCCCGCAGCTGCAGCCGGTGACGGACAAGGAACGCTACGCCAAGCTGATTGACCGCACGCAGTGGTGGGGCCGGCAAATGGTGATTTACGGGGTCCACGTGCATGTGGGGCTGGACCGGCGCAGCAAGGTCCTCCCGGTCCTGGATGGCCTGATCAACTACTTCCCGCACTTCCAGGCGCTGTCCGCGTCGAGCCCCTTCTGGGGTGGCGAGGACACCGGCTACGCGTCCCAGCGCGCCCTGATGTTCCAGCAGCTGCCCACGGCGGGCCTGCCGTTCCAATTCCGGTCCTGGGAGGAATACGAGGCCTACGTCCAGGACATGTTCACCACCGGCGTCATCGACACCATTTCGGAGATCCGGTGGGACATCAGGCCGGTGCCTGCCCTCGGAACCATCGAGATGCGCATCTGCGACGGCCTGGCCACCCTGGAGGAGGTTGGCGCCATCGCCGCCCTCACCCAGTGCCTGGTGGACGAATTCTCCACCACCCTGGACTACGGCGGCAGCATCCCCACCATGCCGCCGTGGCACGTGCAGGAGAACAAGTGGCGCGCCGCCCGCTACGGCATGGACGCCATCATCATCCTGGACGCCGCCGGAAAGGAGCAGTTGGTCACAGACCACCTGCTGGAGACCCTGAACCGGTTGGAGCCGGTGGCCGCGAAGCTGCGCTGCTCGGATGAGCTGGCCGACGTGGAGAAGATTATCCGCCGCGGCGCGGGCTACCAGCGCCAGCGCCGCGTGGCTGCCGAGAACGGCGGCAACCTGCAGGCCGTGGTGCTGGACCTGGTCAAGCAGATGCGCAACGGGCCCACCGCCTGACGCTCCCCCGTTGCCCTATCAGTTCTGGTCCCTGAACCCGCTGTTTAGGGACCACAACTGATAGCGCAAGTAAGTGTTTTAGGCGGGGAGCGAAACCGAGGTTACCGGCAGCGACGAGTCCGGGGCGAAGCTGATGCCGCTCGGTTCGATGCCGGCCATCACCAGCTGCGCTCCCAGGGCGGCAACCATGGCGCCGTTGTCCGTGCACAGGTCCAGCGGCGGCACATGCAGCGTGATACCCGCGGAGGCACACCTCTGGGCGGTGAGTTCGCGGAGCCGTGAGTTGGCTGCCACGCCGCCGCCGAGCAGGACGTCCTTGATGCCGTGCTCCCGGCAGGCCAGCACGGCTTTGGACGAAATGATGTCCACCACGGCTTCCTGGAAGGCGGCGGCGATGTCCGCCACCGGCACCTCCTGGCCGCGCGCCTCGAACTGCTCCACACACCGGGCCACTGCGGTTTTCAGGCCGCTGAAGGACCAGTCGTAACGGTGGGGGCCGGGCTCTTCCGCGGTACCCATGTACTTGGGCTGGCTGAGGCCCCGCGGGAAGCGGATGGCCTTGGGGTTTCCGGTACGGGCCACCTTGTCGATGGCCGGGCCGCCAGGGTAGCCGAGTCCCAGGATGCGGGCCACCTTGTCGTAGGCCTCGCCCGCGGCGTCATCGATGGTGGAGCCGAGCAGGGTTACGTCATCGGTGATGCTGTTGATCTTCAGGATTTCGGTGTGGCCTCCCGAGACCAGGAGAGCGCCCAGGTTGTCGGGAAGTTCCGGAGCCTTGCCGTCCTTGCCGTCCAGCAGCCCCACGCCCACGTGCGCCACCAGGTGGTTGATGGCGTACAGCGGTTTGCCGGTGGCCACGGCCAGCGCCTTGGCCGCGCAGACCCCCACCATCAGCGCCCCCGCCAGGCCCGGGCCCGACGTGACGGCGATGGCGTCGACGTCGTCCAGGGTTACGCCGGCCTGGGACAGGGCCTGCTCGAGGGTGGGAACGAACGCGTCCAGGTGAGCCCGGGAGGCGATTTCCGGGATGACGCCCCCGAACCGGACGTGTTCATCCATGGACGAGGACACGGTGTTGGTCAGGAGGGCGGTCCCCCGGACAATACCGACGCCGGTCTCGTCGCAGGACGATTCGATGCCCAGGACCAGTGGCTGGGTGCGGTTCATAGCTGGTTTCCTTCGTGTGTTTCCGGGTCAGGGACGAGCTGGAGCCGCATGATCAGGGCGTCGACGCCGTCACGGTAATAGCGGGGGCGGACATGGATGTGTTCGAAGCCGAAGCGCCGGTACAGCTGCTGCGCCCGAGGGTTGTCCGCGCGCACCTCGAGCAGCACGTCCGCGGCGTTCCGGCGCTTCGCTTCGTCGATAAGGCCGGTGAGCAGCGTCCTGCCGATGCCACGGCCCTCATAGGCGGGAACGACGGCGATGGTCTGGACGTCCGCGATCGGCTCGATGCACATCACGCCGGCGTAGCCCACAATGCCTTCGCCGGTTTCTGCCACGAAGTAGCGGCGGGTTTCCGGCTGGGCAAGCTCGTCGAGGAACATCTGCAGCGGCCAGGCGTCCACGGGAAAGAGCTGCTGCTCAAGGGCATTGACGGCGGGCACGTCCTCAAGGACCATGTCGCGGATCACGATGCCGTCCAGCCGGACAGCCTGGGCCGGATTGGGTTTCTGCGCGTCGTTCACAGGGCCTTCTTCCGCGGTCCGGGAACCTGCGCGTCGGACTCCCGGAGGTACAGGGGCGTGGAGTCGAGGAGCCCGTTGCCGGCAGCCAGCCGCGCAAGCGCAAACTGGCCGAGGTACAGCGCGTCGGGCTGCTCCAGCGCAAAGTCGGGCACCGCCTTCAACGTGTCCGCGTACATTCCTGCCCCTGCGCCGAAGGCGGGCAGGTCCGGCAGGTCCGCGGCGAACCCGACGTGCGGCCCGTCCCCGAGCTTCGGCAGCTGGCCTTCGGCCAGCGTGTAGCGCGCCCAGTAAACCTCTTTCCGCCGGGCATCGGTGACCACCAGGAATTCGGGGACCGCGGCGGTGGACTCGGCCACTTCCAGGGCCACCGCGTCCAGGCTCATCAGCCCGTGCAGCGGCTTGCCCCACACGAACGACAGGGTGCGTGCCGTCGCTATTCCGGACCTCAAGCCGGTGAACGGACCAGGCCCCACGCCCACCACCAGGGCATCGATGTCATTCCCGGTGACGCCGGCGGCCGCCAGCATGTTGTCGATGCCAGGGGCGAGGACCTCAGCGTGGCTGCGGGTGTCCTCGGTGGAGAAGCTGGCCACCACGCCTTCCAGGGCGTCATCCGAGACAAGGGCGGCGCTGGCCACGGCGGAAGTGTCAATGGCGAGGATAAGCATCAGTGGTGTCCTTCCGCAGCGCCCAGTTCGGGGGCAGCCGGCCAACGCGGACCGTAGCCGCGCATAACGATGCTCCGCGGCTCATCCGTGTCTTCGTCGTCGAAATCGAGGGTGCCGCCGGGCTCCGCAGCGCCGCCACCAGATTCCAGTCCGCCAAGGCCGATGGCGCGGTGCAGGTCTATCTCGAGCCTGCTCTCACTCAGGTGCTCCACCCTCTCGTGCCCCCACTCCACCACCGTCACCGAGCTGTCCATGGTGTTCTCGAGGTCGATGTCGTCGATCTCGGCGGCCGAGCCCAGGCGGTAGGCATCCACGTGGACCAGGTCCGGGCCGCCCGGGCGTGGACCGTCCGGCAGGTTGGGGTGGATGCGGACCAGGACGAACGTGGGCGAGATGATCCCTGCCCGAACGCCCAGGCCTTCACCCAGGCCTTGGGTGAAGGTGGTCTTGCCGGCCCCCAGCTCGCCGGAGAGGACCAGCAGGTCCCCCGCCTCAAGCACCCCCGCGAGCCGGGCCCCGAGCGCGGATGTCTGTTCCGCCGTCGTCGCCGTGAAGGTCTTCTCCCAGTTGGGCGCGGCGGCTTCGACGGCGGTCATGCTGCTCCTTCCCTGTGAAGGGCAGCGGAGTGCGCGGCCGGGGACGCGTCCTGTTCGTTGATGAAGCGGCGCGGTACCCGCGGACTGATCCGGGTGACGATCTCGTAGTTGATGGTGCCGGCGGCCCGGGCCCAGTCGTCGGCGGTGGGGCCGCCCTCGTCGCCGTTGCCGAAGAGCTCGGCCTCGGCGCCCAGCAGCGCGCCGCCCGCAGGCCCAATGTCGCTCAGGTCTACGACCATCTGGTCCATCGCGATCCGGCCCACCACCGGGTAGGTTTGCCCGGCCACCCTGACGGGGCCGCCGGTGGCGACGCGCGGCACGCCGTCCGCATATCCCACCGGGATCAGGGCCAGCGTGCTGCGCCCGGAGGTGTGGTAGCGGAGGCCGTAGGAGACGCCCTGCCCACTGGGCACTTCCTTGCACTGCGACACCAGGGTGCGCAGCGTCATGGCCGGGCGGAGCCCGAGTTCTGCCGAGCTTTGGCCGTCGAAGGGCGAGAGCCCGTAGATGCCCAGGCCGGCGCGGACCAGGTCGAAGTGGGTGTCCGGCCGGGACAGCGTGGCGGGGGTATTGGCCAGGTGCCGGACCTCCGGGTCCACGCCCGCGTCTTCGGCCACCGCGAGGGCCTCCCGGAAGGCGGCGAGCTGCTGGTCTGTTTCGGGACGCTCCGGTTCGTCGGCGACGGCCAGGTGGGAGAAGACGCCAACGACGCGCAGCAGCCCCTGGTCCTGGTACTCCATCGCCTCGCCCACGAGGTGGTCCCAGGTTTCGAGGGTGGCACCGTTGCGGCCCAGGCCGGTGTCCACTTTTAGATGGACGCGCGCGGGGCGTTCCTGCTCCCTCGCCGCGGCAACAATCCGGTCCAGTTCCCAGCCGGAGCAGCCAATATCGACGCCGGCGGCCACCGCCGCGCCAAAGTTGCTGTCCACGGTGTGCAGCCAGGCCAGCAGTGGAGCGTCGATGCCGGCAGCCCGGAGCGCGAGGGCTTCGGAGATATGGGCGACGCCCAGCCATGCGGCTCCGGCTTCGAGCGCCGCCCGGGCAACGGGAACGGCGCCGTGGCCGTAGGCGTCGGCCTTGACGACGGCCATGACTTTTGCAGGGGAAGCGGCGGCGGCGAGCCTGCGGACGTTGTGCCGGATGGCGTCAAGATCGATCACGGCGGACCGCTCGTGGCGGGGGCCCGGTCCGGGGGCAGCACTGAAATCACCGGTTGTTGCGGGGTAAGTCACCTTACTGATTCTAGTGCCGGGGCTTCGGGCCGAATAATCACGGCGGCGCGGCCCGGTTCCCGGAACCGCAGCAGGGAAGGTACGACGCCGGCACTCGCCGTCGCTCCTTAAGCCCCGCTGCCGGCGTCGTACCTTAGGCGTCAGAAAGGTGGGCGATGGTGGCCGTGGCCCTGCGCTGGGCGGCGAGCGGAACGTCCTGGATGATGTCCTCGAGGAACCCGAAGCGCCGCAGCCACTGGCTCATCTGGCGTTCCGGCCGGGCGTTGGCACGTTTCCACCAGTCCGCAATGTCTCCCCAGCCCGGCGCCGCCAGGGAGCCGCCCACCTCCTGCACCGCAAGCGAAGCGCACAGGTTGGCGAACCGCAGCCGGTTGCCCAGCGGCCAGCCTGCCAGACTACCCACAATGAACGCGGCGTCGAAGCAGTCGCCCGCGCCGGTGGGGTCGAAAGCTTTCACGGGCAGGGACGGCACCCACTCCTCCTCCCCCGTTTCCGAGTCCACCGCCATGGCACCCTGCGGGCCCAGCGTGACCACGGCGACGGGAACCCGGTCCGCCAGCGCGTACAGGGCCGCCCACGGATCATCCTTTCCAGTGAAGGCCATGGCCTCGCGCTGGTTGGGCAGGAAAGCGTGGAAGTACTGCAGGTTTTCCAGCCGGACCGGCGCCCACTCCCCCGTGGGGTCCCAGCCGACGTCGCCGAACAGTTTCACCCCCGCCTGGTGCGCCGCCTTGGCCCACGGCTCCACCTCCACCCCCACCTCGGCGATCCCCGCGAGCGCCGGCGGCGGGGTGCCGATCAGCTCCGACGAAGTGATGGGGGCGGCGTGCCCGTGGGTGACCATGGAGCGGTCCCTGTCTACGCACAGCGAGACGGTGACCGGCGAGTGCCAGCCGGGGACCCGGCGGGACAGGCTGAGGTCCACGTGCTCCTGGCTGGAAAGGATCTTCCAGTTGAAGTCGCCGTAGCCGTCGTCGCCGAACGCCGCGGCCAGGCCGGTCCTGAGCCCCAGCCGGGCCGACGCGATGGCCTGGTTGGCCACGCCTCCGGGGCAGCTGCCCATGCCGTCGCTCCAGATTTCGGTGCCGGGCTCGGGGCTGTGCGGAAGGCCGGTAAAGATGATGTCCTGGAAGACCGTCCCGGCCAGGAGGACGTCGAACCCGGGCTCAGCGGGTGAGCGGACGGCAGCCAGGGGGTCGAAGGGGCGGGCTGGGATCGCGTCCATGTCCGGCACGATACGCCCTGCCACTGACATCCGGTAGTAGCCGTCCGGCTTTGCGGCAGGGGTGGCCCGCGGGCTTGCCGCAGGGGCTGTGTCCGGCCGGGCCTAGACTGCTGGTTATGCGGCTTCTTATTGCCGGCGGCGGGGGTTTCCGGGTGCCGCTGATCTACCGGGCGCTGGCCTCCGGCCGCTTTGCCGGGCTGGCCATCGAACTGGTGCTGTACGACGTCGATGCCGCCCGCCTGGACGCCGTCACCGCCGTCCTCCGCGCCATGCCCGCGGGGCCCGGTGCCCGCCTCCCGGTCCGTGCCACCACCAGTCTTCCCGAAGCCCTGGCCGGCGCGCAGATGGTTTTCTCGGCCATCCGGCCCGGCGGCACGGCAGGCCGGATCGTGGACGAGAAAGTGGCCCAGGACCTCGGGCTGCTGGGCCAGGAAACCACGGGCGCCGGTGGCATCTCCTATGCCCTGCGGACCATCCCGCACATGCTCAGCCTGGCCCGGCAGATGAAGGAGCACTGCCCGGACGCGTGGCTGGTCAATTTCACCAACCCGGCCGGCATGGTCACCGAAGCTCTGGTGCCCGTGTTGGGCCGCCGCGTCATCGGGATCTGTGATTCGGCGGGCGCGCTGGCGCAGCGTGCCGCACGGGCTGCCGGGGTCTCCCTGCCGGAAGGACGGCTCGACGGCGTGGGCTACTACGGGCTGAACCACCTGGGCTGGCTGTACCGGCTGGAGTCCGGCGGCCGGGACGTGCTTCCGGACCTGCTCGCTGACCCGCAAGCCCTGCAGTCCTTCGAGGAAGGCCGGCTGTTCCCGCAGCTTTTCCTGGCCCGGCTCGGTGCGCTGCCGAATGAGTACCTCTACTACTGGTACCGGCGCGACGACGCCCGGCAGGCCATGCAGGCCGTGGCTTTGACCCGCGGGGAGTCCATCCACGTACAGCAGCAGGAACTGTATCCGCGGCTCGCCGCCGCCGGGGACGATGCGTTCCGGCTGTGGGAGGAGGCCCGGCGCTCCCGCGAGGAGGGTTACCTGGCCGAAGCCCGTTCCGACGGCGAGCGCCGGGATGAGGACGACCTGGCCGGCGGCGGTTATGAGCGGGTGGCGCTTGCGGCGATGAGGGCCCTGTCCGGCGCCGGGGACACGCAGCTGATCCTCAACACGGGCAACTCGGTGCCGTCGCCTGCACGGCCGGCACCGGCTGAAGCACCCCGGGCCCAGGCTGCCATCCCGGGATTGCCGGCGGACGCCGTCGTCGAACTCCCCTGCACCGTCACCCCGGACGGCGCGGTGCCGCTGCCCCAGCAGGCGCCCCCGGAACCGCAACTGGGGCTGCTGCGCCGGGTCAAGGACGTGGAACGGCTCACGGTCAGGGCCGCGACGGACGGCGATCGCGTTTCCGCGCTGGAGGCCTTCGCCCGCCACCCGCTGGTTGATTCAGTGGATTTGGCGGTGGAACTGCTGGCCCGGTACGAGCAGGCGTTCCCCGCGCTGCGGGAGCTGTGGCAGGGCGGCGGGCGTTAACAGACTCCGGCGGGCGCCAGGGGAAGGAGTAGTGTTCTTATCGAACGCGCACTGATCCGGTGCCCACTAATTCGCGCCGGTGACCGGAAGGAGGTCCCGTGGCATTGATCCGCAGGGTCGCATTACTCTCCCTCCACACCTCCCCCATGGAACAGCCCGGGTCCGGTGACGCGGGCGGCATGAACGTCTACATCCGGGAACTGGCCTCCGCGCTGGCCGAGGCAGGCGTGGAAGTCGAGATCTTTACGCGCGCCACCTCCGCCAACCAGCCCGCCGTCGAACATCCGGATCCCGGCGTCTGCGTGCACAACGTCCTGGCCGGGCCGCCCCGGAAAATCCCCAAGGAAGAGCTGCCCGAGCTGCTGCACCACATGGTGGCCGAGATCGAAGAGATCCGCCGCCGCCAGCCGCACGGCCGGTACGACGTCATCCACTCGCACTACTGGGTGTCCGGCGTCGCAGGCCTGGAGCTGTCCGAACTCTGGGGCGTGCCGCTGGTCCACACCATGCACACCATGGCAAAGGTCAAGAATCTGCTGCTGGAATCCGGGGAGCAGCCCGAGCCGCGCCGGCGCGAGGTGGGCGAACACCGGATAGTGGACGGGGCCGCGCGGCTGATCGCGAACACCAGCTCCGAGGCCGCGGAACTGGTGTCCCATTACGGGGCAACGTACGACCGCATCGACATCGCCCCGCCCGGGGTGGACCTCAGCACGTTCACGCCGGCTTTCCGCACCCGGTCCCGCAGGGAGCACGGCGTTGAACCAGGCGTGTTCCACCTGCTGTTCGCCGGCCGGATCCAGCGCCTGAAGGGACCCCAGATCCTGGTCAAGGCCGCCGCGCTGCTGCGGCGCCGGCGGCCGGACATCGACCTGCGGCTCACCATCCTGGGTGCGCTGAGCGGCAACAAGGAGTTCAACCTGCGGCGGCTGGTGGCGGAGGCCGGGATGGACGACGTCGTCACGCAGCTTCCGCCGGTCAAGGCACCTGAGCTTGCGTCCTGGTTCCGCGCCGCGGACGTTGTGGTGATGCCCTCCTTCAGCGAATCCTTCGGGCTGGTGGCGCTGGAGGCCCAGGCCTGCGGCACCCCGGTGGTGGCCACCCGGGTGGGCGGGCTCTCCCGTGCCATCTTCCACGGCCGGACCGGGCTGCTGGTGGACGGGCACCACGCCGCCGACTGGGCTGACGCGCTGGAGGCCCTTTATGACGACCCCGCCACCCGGGAGGACATGGGGCGGGCCGCAGCCATCCGCGCCCAGAACTCCGGGTGGGCCCGCACCGCCGCCATCACGCTTGAAAGCTACCACGCCGCCGTCGACAACCATGTGGGGCACCGGCTGCTGCCTGCCGTACCCGCGTCCTGAGGCGATTGCTGGTGCCTGAGTCGCTTTCCTTGGATTCCCCGCCACCTGCGTGCGGGACCTGGGGCCGACGAGGGACTAACCTGTGACGGACACGGTACGGACAGCCGCACCGGGAAAGGACAACGATGTCTGCACTTCCCTCCGAC
The DNA here is from genome assembly GCF_046605375.1 of Arthrobacter sp. MPF02. Classification (GTDB taxonomy): domain Bacteria; phylum Actinomycetota; class Actinomycetes; order Actinomycetales; family Micrococcaceae; genus Arthrobacter. The sequence goes on from NZ_CP176772.1 coordinate 2,619,818, forward strand.
CTTGAAATCGCCCGCGCCGCCCGGATCCGGCCGATCGGTGAAATTGCTGCTGCTGCCGGAATCAATGGCGATGCCGTTGAGCAGTACGGGCGGTACAAGGCGAAGATCGATCCGGCCCGGCTGGACGCGCCGCCTCCCTTCGGCAAGGTGGTGCTGGTTTCCGCCATGTCCCCTACCCCGGCCGGCGAGGGAAAGTCCACCACAACGGTTGGACTGGCCGACTCACTGGCGAGGGCCGGGCACAAAGTGATGGTCGCCCTGCGGGAACCGTCGCTGGGCCCGGTCCTGGGGATGAAGGGCGGCGCGACCGGGGGCGGCTACTCCCAGGTCCTGCCCATGGATGAAATCAATTTGCATTTCACGGGCGACTTCCATGCCATCACCTCGGCCAACAACGCGTTGATGGCGCTGGTGGACAACCACATCTACCAGGGCAACCAACTGAACATTGACCCACGGCGAATGACGTTCAAGCGGGTCCTGGACATGAACGACCGTGCCCTTCGCGAGGTGGTGATCGGCCTGGGCGGACCCCGGCAGGGCGTTCCCCGGCAGGACGGGTTCGACATCACCGTGGCCTCCGAAATTATGGCGGTCTTCTGCCTGGCGACAGACCTGTCCGACCTCCGCGAGCGCCTGGGCCGCATCACGTTCGGCTACACGTATGACCGCGAGCCCGTGACAGTGGCCGGCCTCGGTGTCCAGGGCGCACTGGCGCTGCTGCTCAAGGAGGCCATCAAACCGAACCTGGTGCAGACCATTGCCGGCACCCCTGCACTGGTCCACGGCGGGCCGTTCGCCAACATCGCGCATGGCTGCAACTCGCTGATCGCCACCCAGACGGCACGGCGGCTGGCTGACATCGTGGTTACCGAGGCGGGGTTCGGAGCGGACCTCGGAGCCGAGAAATTCATGGACATCAAGGCCCGGGTGGGCGGCCTGGTGCCTTCCGCCGTTGTGGTGGTGGCAACAGTGCGGGCGTTGAAAATGCACGGCGGGGTACCCAAGGACCAGCTGGGCCAGCCGGACGTGGCGGCCCTCGAGTGCGGTGTGGAGAACCTCCGCCGGCATGTCCGGAACGTGGAGAAGTTCGGTGTGGCCCCGGTGGTGGCCATCAACCGGTTCTCCTCCGACTCCGCCGAGGAACTGGAGTGGCTGCTGGCCTGGTGTGCTGCGGAAGGGGTCCCGGCCGCCGTCGCGGACGTGTGGGGACGCGGTGGCGGCGGGGACGGCGGCGACGAGCTCGCATCCCTGGTGGCGGAGGCGGTGGCCCGGCCGGACAGTTTCCGGCACTTGTACGCCCTGGGTCTGCCTGTGGAGGACAAGATCAGGACGATCGCACAGGAGATTTACGGGGCCGACGGCGTGGAGTTCTCCGTCCCGGCCCTGAACCGGCTGGCCGACATCGAGCGGAACGGCTGGTCCGGGCTTCCGGTATGCATGGCCAAGACGCAGTACTCATTCACCGACGACGCCACCCGCCTGGGCGCTCCCAAGGGATTCACCATCCATGTCCGGGACCTGCTGCCGAAAACCGGTGCGGGGTTCATCGTTGCGCTCACCGGCGCGGTGATGACCATGCCCGGCCTCCCCGCCCGCCCCGCCGCCCTCCGGATGGACGTGGACGACGCCGGGAACCCGATCGGCCTCACCTAAGCCCAGCGTTGCCCTATCAGTTTTGGTTCCTAAAACCCAGGTTTAAGCACCACAACTGATAGGGCAACTGGGGGTGTGGATAACTTCTGCAGCGTCTTCCGCGCTGGGTAAGAATGTTGCCCATGCGCCCCGTCCCGCCGTTACCGGCACACCTTGCATCCGTTCCGTTCACTGTCAAAGAAGCGAAGGCAGCGAGTTTAACCAGAGGGCGCCTCCGGTCCTCCGATCTGGCATCCGCGGGCCGGCTCTTGTATCTTCCGGCCGGGTGGGAATACGAACTTCCCGGCCTGGCCCGGGCACTATCTGCAGCGACGCCGGGAGCATGGGTTTCCCATTTGACTGCTGCGGTTCTGCTGGGACTCTGGATTCCGCCCTGGTTCCAGGACTGCAGGGAGTTGCACCTTAGCAAGCCGAAGTCCCTGCCGCCCGTCAGGCGCGAGGGAGTAGTCGGTCATACAGTGCTGGCGTTCGACGAGGAGATCATGGTCCATGAGGGCATTCGGATGTCTACGCCTGCACGCACCTGGCTGGACCTTGCCCGGAGAGTGCCCCTCGAGCATCTGGTAGCCATCGGAGACCAGTTGGTGCGGGAGCCGAGGCACGGGTTGGAGGCGCGTACAGAGCCGTGGTCAACGGTTGCTGAGCTCAAGCAAATGCTGGCCCGGCATCCGAAGATGCAGGGCATCGTGAAGGCCCGTGCCGCCGTCGAACTTGTCCGTCCCGGTGCAGACTCGGCACCCGAAACCTTTTTGCGGCTGGCTCTGACTGAAGCGGGGCTTCCCGAGCCGGAGCTGCAAGTTCAGGTTGTCCCAGGAGACTCCCATTCTCCTGCGGCCGACCTCGGCTACCGCCGTCACCGAATTGCAATACAGTACGACGGCGGCCATCACCTGACGCGGGAACAGCAGAGCCGCGACAATCGCCGTGACGCCTACTTCCACTCCGCAGGCTGGCGCTATTTCAAATTCAACGGAGAGGACCTGGCCCAAGGCTTCCGGCGCGCCGTCCGGTAAGTCGCTGCGGCCATGTGGGCGGGGTGCACGCCCCGTTGCTCTGTCACTTGTGGTTGCTAACCCGGGGTTTTAGGGACGAATAATGATAGGGCAACGAGGGGCCGCCACGGAGCAACGACAGGTACACCGTCGCAACACTCAGCACCACCAGCACTGCAACGAAAACAGCGGTCCAAGGGTCGGCCGCGAGGAGTTGCGGGATACTGCGGCCCGGAATGCCCACCGCAAAACCAAAAGCGATGGCAATGCCGAGGTAGCTGCCGATCATGTTTCCTCTGTGCGCCGGGATGTTCCGCCGGACGGCACTGACGAGCCCGAGCGTCACCGTCAGAATAGTGAAAGCTGACAGCCCGTGCAGCCACGTGAAGCGACCGGCGGTGACGATGCCAAAACTGCTGAAGCAGACGTAGTACATTGCTGCCACCCACAGATACCCCATCGTCCGGTGGATACGGTCGCGCCGCCGCCGGAAAATCTGCAGAGGCCCGATCGTCAGAACATAAAGCGCGGCGACGACGTGACTGACAAGCAGTACATTCCAGTGCTCCATGGCTCTAAGATAGAGCCACTATCCAATAAAAGTACATCAAGATAGCTGGCAGCCGGACGACTATCCGGTCGGAGGAACACATGCAGCTCAAGGAACTGAGCCAGGTGACGGGCACCAGCCCCGCCAGCATCAAGTTCTACCTGCGGGAGAGGCTGCTTCCTCCCGGCGAAACTGTTCACGCCACGCGCGCCCGCTACACGGACAACCACATCAAACGGCTGCAACTGATCCACGCTCTCCGCCAGATCGTTGGTCTCGACGTCGGGCAGATCCGCAGCATCGTTCAGTTGGCGGACGACGGCGCTCCCCGCCTTGCGCTGCTGGCCCACGTCCAGCGCGTGGTCCTCAACCTCGAGCCCGCCGGGGGTACGGGTGTTCGCACCGCCGCGGCAGACGCCGTCGTACGGATGCGCAACTGGCCCGAAGCGCGAAGTGACGCCCGCGACGCCCTGGACCGGCACATTGCTGTTATGGAGGGCCTGGGCATCAACCTGCCCCTTGAACTCCTGGATCAGTACAGCCTCGCTGTAGATCAGATCGCAGGCCTGGATCTGGAACTGACAACCTTCGAGTGCGATGTGAACGACGTTATCCTGACTGCCGCCGTCGGGATGCACATGCACTCCCAGCTCATGCTCAAGCTGCTCGCGCTTGCCCAGGCAAGTCATGCCATACAGCGATTGGACGGCGGAGGATCCCCTTAAACGCATGTTGCCCTATCACTTTTGGTTCCCAGCCGGCCGGTTTGGGGACCAAAAGTGATAGGGCAACAGAGGAGGAGTATTTAGCGCTCGAGGTCGCCGCGGATGAAAGCCTCGACCTTCTCGCGGGCGAGGTCGTCGTTGTACTGCTCCGGCGGGGACTTCATGAAGTAGCTGGAAGCGGAGAGCAGCGGGCCGCCGATGCCGCGGTCCAGGCCGATCTTCGCGGCGCGGATGGCGTCGATGATGACACCGGCGGAGTTCGGGGAGTCCCAGACCTCCAGCTTGTATTCGAGCGAGACGGGGGCGTCGCCGAAGTTGCGGCCCTCGAGGCGGACGAAGGCCCACTTGCGGTCGTCGAGCCACTGCACGTAGTCGGACGGGCCGATGTGGACGTCCTTGGCTGCCAGTTCGGCCTCGACGTTGGAGGTCACGGCCTGGGTCTTGGAAATCTTCTTGGACTCGAGGCGGTCGCGCTCCAGCATGTTCTTGAAGTCCATGTTGCCGCCGACGTTCAGCTGGTACGTGCGGTCCAGCGTGACACCGCGGTCCTCGAACAGCTTGGCCATCACGCGGTGGGTGATGGTGGCGCCGATCTGGCTCTTGATGTCGTCGCCGACGATCGGGACGCCGGCGGCGGTGAACTTGTCAGCCCATTCCTTGGTGCCGGCGATGAAGACGGGCAGGGCGTTCACGAACGCAACACCGGCGTCGATGGCGCACTGGGCGTAGAACTCGGCGGCGTCCTGTGACCCCACCGGCAGGTAGCAGACCATGACATCGACGTTGGCGTCCTTGAGCGCCTGGACCACGTCGACGGGCTGTTCGGTGGACTCCTCGATAGTCTCGAGGTAGTACCGCCCGAGGCCGTCCAGGGTGTGGCCGCGCTGGACGGTAACACCGGTGGGCGGCACGTCCGCGATCTTGATGGTGTTGTTTTCGCTGGCCGTGATCGCGTCGGCGAGGTCGTGGCCGACCTTCTTGCCGTCAACGTCGAACGCGGCGACGAACTCAACGTCACGCACGTGGTACTGGCCGAACTCAACGTGCATCAGGCCCGGGATGGTGGCGTTGGGATCGGCGTCCTTATAGTAGTGGACGCCCTGGACCAGCGAGGCGGCGCAGTTTCCTACGCCGACGATCGCAACACGGATCGGATGTGAAGACACGGAACTCCTTTGAGGAAAAAACGTCAGCCGGCCGGTGGTGCGTCGGGAACGATGCGACGGCGGCCGGCTGGTATGGCGCCGCGCGGCGCCTTTTCATAGTACCCAACACAAGGGGGCAGGGCATTGTTCCTGCCCCCCCCTTAACAATCAGGAAACCGGCTGCTTCCACAGGTTGATGTCCGATTCCACCGCGAATTCGTCGATGGCCGTCAGTTCCTCCGACGTGAAATCCAGGTTATTGATCGCGGAGAGGGAGTCCTCCAACTGGCCCACGCTGGAGGCACCAATGAGCGCGGACGTGACCGGGGAACCCTTCTGCTGGTCGCGCAGGACCCAGGCGATGGCCATCTGCGCCAGCGACTGTCCGCGGCCCTCAGCGATATCGTGCAGGCCGCGGATGCGGTCCAGTTTCTCGTCAGTGATGGCGTCTTCGGACAGGAACCGGGCTTTGGCGGCACGGGAGTCAGACGGAATGCCGTTGAGGTAGCGGTCGGTAAGCATGCCCTGTGCTAGCGGCGAGAAGGCGATAGACCCGGCGCCCACCTGGTCCAGCGCCTCGTACAGGTTGGGCGAACCGTCCTCGGTCCACCGGTTCAGCATGGAGTAGCTGGGCTGGTGGATCAGCAGCGGCGTGCGAAGGTCCTTCAATATGCGGGCTGCCTCGAGGGTCTGTTCCGGCGTGTAGGAGGAGATGCCGGCATAGAGGGCCTTGCCGGAGCGGACGGCATAGTCCAGCGCACCCATGGTCTCTTCGAGCGGGGTTTCCGGATCCGGGCGGTGGCTGTAGAAGATGTCCACGTAGTCCAGGCCCATCCGCTGCAGGGACTGGTCAAGGCTGGAGATGAGGTACTTGCGCGAGCCCCACTCGCCGTACGGCCCGGGCCACATGTAGTAGCCGGCCTTGGTGGAGATGACGAGTTCGTCGCGGTAAGGCCTGAAATCCTCTTTCAGGTGCCGGCCGAAGTTGGTCTCCGCGGAGCCGTCCGGGGGCCCGTAGTTGTTGGCGAGGTCAAAGTGGTTGACGCCGAGGTCGAAGGCGCGGCGGAGAATGGCGCGCTGCTCATCGAAGCGCTTGTCGTCTCCGAAGTTGTGCCACAGGCCCAGGGAGATGGCAGGAAGCTTCAGCCCGCTGCGGCCGCAGCGGCGGAAGGGCATGGAATCATAGCGGTCCTCCGCTGCTGAATAAGTCATGCGTTCCATCCTGCCAGCTGTGATGGCCGCTACATTACAACGAAGGAAAAGTTACGCCGCGGGCTGACTGCTGCCAGCCCGCGGCGTCATCTTAAACCGGGTTCAGTACTTCACAATGGCCGCGCTCCACGGCGCCAGGGAAAGAACCTCTCCTTCCAGGCCAATCCCTTCGTCCGTCGCCAGCAGGACCGTTCCGGAAACATCGTCAAGCCGCACCTTGGCGTCCGAGAAGTTGAGGAGTACCTCAACGCTGCCGCGGCGGAACCGCAGCCAGCCGGCGTCGTCGTCGAACGAAACATGCGTTTCCGTAAACCCAAGGCCGGCCAGCTCGGAGTGCGTCCGGCGCAGGGCGGTCAGGGACTTGTAAAGCTCCAGCAGCCGGGCATGGTCGCCCGATGCTGCCTCATCCCAATTCAGCTTGGACCTGGTAAAGGTTTCCGGGTCCTGCGGGTCGGGCACGACGGCGGGATCCCACCCCATGCGCTCAAATTCCTTGATGCGCCCTTCCGCGGTCGCCTTGCCGAGCTCGGGTTCCGGGTGGGAGGTGAAGAACTGCCATGGCGTGCTGGCGGCGAACTCCTCACCCATGAACAGCATGGGAGTGAAGGGTGAGGTGAGGGTGAGCACCGCCGCCACGGCCAGCTGCCCGTGGGACAGCGACTGCGAGAGCCGGTCCCCCGTGGCCCGGTTGCCGATCTGGTCGTGGTTCTGGTTGCACACCACCAGCGCCGCGGGGTGCACCAGGGATGCGTTGATGGGCCGCCCGTGGTGCCGGCCGCGGAAGCTGGAATAGCTGCCGTCGTGGAGGAACCCGTCCTTCAGGACCTTGGCCAGGACCGCGAGGGACTGGAAGTCCTCGTAGTACCCGGTGGTTTCACCGCTGACGTTGACGTGGACGGCGTGGTGGTAGTCGTCGCTCCACTGGCCGGCCAGCCCGTAGCCGTTGGCGTCCCGCGGATAGAGCAGCCGCGGGTTGTTGAGGTCCGACTCCGCGATCAGCGTCTTGGGCAGGCCCGTTTCCGCGGCCACAGCGTCACCCAAGGCGCCAAGGTCCTCAAGGAGGTGCACGGCGCGTTCGTCCCGCAGGGCGTGCACGGCGTCGAGCCGGAGCCCGTCCACGTGGTAGTCGCGCAGCCACAGCGCGGCGTTGTCCAGGATGTACTCGCGCACCACATCCGAGCCGGGCCCGTCCAGGTTAACCGAGTCACCCCACGTGTTCGCATCACCCTGCTTCAGGTAGGGGCCGAACTTGGGCAGATAGTTGCCGCTGGGTCCAAGGTGGTTGTAGACCACGTCCTGGATGACGCCCAGCCCCGCCGCGTGCGCCGCGTCCACAAAGCGCTGGTAAGCGGCCGGCCCGCCGTAGCCCTCGTGCACGGTGTACCACTGGACGCCGTCATAGCCCCAGTTGTGGGTTCCGTTGAATCCGTTGACAGGCAGCAGTTCCACGAAGTCGACGCCGAGTTCGGCCAGGTAGCCCAGCTTCTCCGCCGCGGCGTCCAAAGTTCCGTCCGGCGTGAACGTACCGACGTGCAGCTCGTAAATGACCGAGCCCTTGAGCTCCTTGCCGGCCCACCCGGAGTCCTGCCAGGAATGGGCAGCGGGGTCGAAGGTCCTGGACAGCTGGTGGACGCCGTCCGGCAGGCGCCGGGACCGGGGATCCGGCACCGGCTGGCCGTCGCCGTCGAGCAGGTAGCCGTAGTCCACTTCGCCCTCGGCAGGGGCGTCCGGGGCTGTCCACCAGCCCTCCGCACCGGGCTGCGTCTCCTTCTGCAGCATAGGGTACTGCCGGCCGTCCGCCAGCAGGATCACGGACGTGGCGTTGGGCGCCCACACATCGAAGCGTTCGGGACCACCATTGACCAAAGTCATGCGTTTTCTCCATCCACCGGTACCAGCAAAGCCACCGGGTAGGTACCCAGCACATCGCCGACCAAAACGGAGCCCGGCCCGTAGCTGGCGCCCGTAAGTTCGTCACGCATGGGTACGGAAAGTTCGACGGCGGTGTCCTGCCAGCCGCCCTTGGCCTCCAGCCCGGCGGGGAGCCGGGTGGCAAGGGTCAGCGCTCCCGCGGACCCGTCACCACTGCCGCGGGAAAACGCGAGCAGGTGCGCGGAGGCTGCGCCAACAGCCGTCACCGGACTGTAGCCCTGGAACAGCTCCGGCCGGTCCCGACGGAGGCGGAGTGCCCGGGAGGTGACCAGGAGCTTGCTGGCCTCTGTCCCCGCCGCTGGCAGCGTGCCGCCGTCGATCCTTGCCAGCTCCTCTTGGCGGAGGGCGAAGTCCACCGGCCGCCGGTTGTCGGGGTCGGTTAGGGACCGTTCCCAGAATTCGCTGCCCTGGTAAACGTCCGGCACGCCGGGCATGGTCAGCTGGACCAGTTTCGCGGACAGTGAGTTGGAGGCGGCGTGCGCGTCGATCCTTCCCACGAAGTCCTTCACCGCCTTGTTCACCCGGGCGTCGTCGAATGCCGCGTCCACGGCAGCCTTGACCCGCGCCTCGAAGTCCTCGTTGGGGTTGGTGTATGTGGTGGAGTTGCCGGCTTCACGTGCCGCCTTCAATGCGTAACCCTGAAGCCGCTCCCGGCTGGCCGGCCACGCGCCGACTATGGCCTGCCAGAGCAGGTTCTCGTACGGGCCGTCCGGGACCGGGGCCAGTTCACGCAGGGTGTTCAGCGTGGACGACCACTCCTGGGGCAGTTCGGCAATGACCGAGATCCGTGCCCGGGCGTCCTCGCTGCGCTTGGTGTCGTGGGTGGACATTGTGGTCATGGACAGCGGCAGTTCCTCCTGCCGCCGGCGCATCCGGTGGTGGAATTCCTCCGGGGTCACAGCGAACTCTGCGGGATCGGCGCCCACCTCAGTAAGGGTGCCCAACCGCGTATAGCGGTAGAAGGCCGTGTCCTCAACGCCCTTGGCCATAACCATTCCGGAGGTCTGCTGGAAGCGGACCGCGATCGGGTTCGCCGGGTCCAGCAGCAGCGGCAGGAGCGTGCCGACAGCAACTGCAAGGTCGGGCCGCTGCCCGGCAGCGGACTCGCAGGCTTCCTTGAGGATCTCGGCGCCGGTGGGCAGGTAGGTGCGGTAGACCGGGAAGGCGGAGATGATTTCGGCAATTGCATCTGCCGCCTCCTCCACCGCCAAGCCGTAGGATTCCGGCACCAGGCGGGCAAGGCGCAGCACCTCTGACCTGAGGATGCCGTCCGCGATCATGCGTTTGGTACCCCGGATCATTTCCGCGTAGTCCGCCGGTTCCGAAGAGCCGCGCAGCTCAGCATCCAGTGCATCGAGTGCCGCCTGGCCGGCTGGGTCCACGAACACCCGGTCCACATCCGCCAGGGCGTCGTAGCCGGTGGTTCCTTCGCAGGCGAAGTCGCCGGGAAGCACCTCGCCGGGTTCCAGGATCTTTTCCACCAGGACGTAGCCGCCGCCGGTGAGGTCCTTGAGCCAGCGCAGGTAGCCGCCCGGGTCCGCCAGGCCGTCCGGGTGGTCCACGCGGAGCCCGTCCACCAGCCCCTCACGGAACCAGCGGCCGATCTCAGCGTGGGCCTCCTCGAAGACCTGCGGGTTCTCCACCCGGATGCCGGCCAGTGTGGTGACCGCAAAAAACCGGCGGTAGTTGAGTTCGGCATCTGCCCGGCGCCAGTCCATCAGCTCGTAGTGCTGGCGGCTGTGGACTTCCTGCGGGGAGTCCCCCTCGGAGTATGTGCCTGCCGCGATCGGGAAGCGGTGGTCGTAGTACCGGAGTTCGCCGTCCTCGATGGTCAGCTTGTCCAGGTCCTCGCCCGAACCGAGCATGGGCAGCCGGATCTTTCCGCCGCCCAGGTCCCAATCGACGTCGAACGCCTCGGCGTACGGCGAATCCCGGCCCTCCTTCAGCAAGGACCACCACCACGGGTTCTGGATTGGCGTGGCCACGCCAACGTGGTTGGGGACGATGTCCACCAGGACTCCCATGCCGTGCTCCCGCGCAGCGCGGGACAGGGCCAGCAGCCCTTCCGGCCCGCCGCGGTCCGGGTCGATGGCGGAGGGGTCGGTCACATCGTAGCCGTGGTCCGAGCCCTGCTCAGCGGTGAGGATGGGCGAGAGGTATACCCAATCCACGCCCAGCGACTTCAGGTACGGGACCTGTTCGGCTGCATCGAACAGGGTAAACCCACGGCGGATCTGGAACCGGTAGGTGGATGCGGGAGCCCTCATTTTTTCGGTTCCTTCCGCGCCCCGATCTTGGTGGTCTTGCCGGGCTCTGCCACTACCGGCGTGCTGATCGATTCCGCCTCGCTGGTGGTGGCTTGGGTCAAAGCAGCCAGGGAGGCAGCCACCGAATGGTCCGGCTCCGCCTCGGGCTCGCTGTGCGCGCGGAGGACCACCAGGGACTTGGCTTCCACCGGCAGCGGCTGGCCTGCGCCCACCGGCTTGGTGTCCGCGTTTTGGCCCGCGGTATCGATCACCACATCCCACGCTTTGGCGAACTCGTCAGACGGCAGCGTGAACTTGACCGTGTCATCGTGGGCATTGAAGTACAGCAGGAAATTCACGTCGGTGATCCGACGGCCCCTGGCATCCTTGCCCTGGATGCCGTCACCGTTTAGGAACATGCCCACCGAACGGCCGAACCCGTTGTCCCAGGCTTCAGGCAGCATGATTTCCCCAGAGGGGTCCAGCCAGACGATATCGGGGAGGCGTTCGCCCTGGCCCCGTGGTACCGGGCGGCCGTCGAAGAATCGGCTGCGGCGGAACGTGGGGTGCTTGGCGCGGAGCGCGTTGACGGCTGCGGTGAACTCCACCAGCGGCTGGTCTATGGTTTCCCAGTTGATCCAGGTCAGCTCGGAGTCCTGGCAGTAGCCGTTGTTGTTGCCTTGCTGGGTGCGGCCCATCTCGTCGCCGTGCAGGATCATGGGCACGCCCTGGGACAGGAGCAGCGAGGCAATGAAGTTTCGCTGCTGCCGGGCCCGCAGCGCCAGCACCTCGGGATCGTCGGTAGGACCTTCAACGCCGCAGTTCCATGAGCGGTTGTGGGATTCGCCGTCGTTGTTGCCCTCACCGTTGGCCTCGTTGTGCTTCTCGTTGTAGGACACAAGGTCGGAGAGGGTGAAGCCGTCGTGTGCGGTGACGAAGTTGATGGAGGCCACCGGGCGCCGGCCGGAGTGCTCGTAGAGGTCAGCCGATCCCGTGATGCGTGACGCGAACTCGCCCAGGGTGGCGGGCTCACCGCGCCAGAAGTCGCGGACGGTGTCACGGTACTTGCCGTTCCATTCGGTCCACTGCGGCGGGAAGTTGCCCACCTGGTAGCCGCCGGGGCCAACGTCCCACGGTTCGGCGATCAGCTTGACCTGCGAGACAACCGGGTCCTGCTGGATGAGTTCGAAGAAGGTGGACAGCTTGTCCACGTCGTAGAACTCCCGGGCCAGGGTGGAGGCGAGGTCGAAGCGGAAGCCGTCAACGTGCATTTCGGTGACCCAGTAGCGGAGGGAGTCCATAAGCAGCTGCAGCGAGTGCGGCTGCCGGACGTTCAGCGAGTTGCCGGTGCCGGTGTAGTCCATGTAGTACCGCTGGTCGTCCTCAACCAGGCGGTAGTAGGCGGCGTTGTCGATGCCCTTGAAGGACAGGGTTGGGCCCAGGTGGTTGCCTTCCGCGGTGTGGTTGTAAACCACGTCGAGGATGACCTCGATGCCGGCCTGGTGCAGGGAGCGGACCATTGCCTTGAAGTCCTGGACCTGCTGGCCGGTATCCCCGGTGGAGCTGTAGGTGTTTTGCGGCGCGAAGAACCCAATGGTGTTGTAGCCCCAGTAATTGTTCAGGCCCTTGTCCTGAAGGGTGCCATCATTCACAAACTGGTGCACGGGCATCAGTTCGATGGCGGTGACGCCGAGCTTCTGCAGGTGTGCGATCACGGCCGGATGCGCCACGCCGGCATAGGTGCCGCGCTGCTCCTCGGGTACGTCCGGGTGCAGCTGGGTTAGGCCTTTGACGTGGGCCTCGTAAATCACAGACTGGTGGTACGGAATCCGCAGCTGCTGGTCGCCTTCCCAGTCAAAGTAGGGGTTGGTGACCACGCCGAGCATCATGTGCTTGGCGGAATCTTCATTGTTGACGGAGTCCTCGTCGCCAAGGTTGTAGGTGAACAGCGACGGGTCCCAGTCCACCTGGCCGTGGATCGCTTTGGCGTAGGGGTCCAGCAGGAGCTTGTTGGGGTTGAACCGGTTGCCGGATGCCGGATCGTACGGGCCGTGCACGCGGTAGCCGTACTTCTGGCCGGGCTGGACCTGCGGGATGTAGCAGTGCCAAACGTAGCCGTCTACCTCGTCCAGGGTGATGCGGGTTTCCTCGCCGTCGTCGTCAAAAAGGCACAGTTCCACTTTTTCTGCTCGTTCGCTGAACAGGGCAAAGTTGGTGCCGGTTCCGTTGTACGTGGCGCCAAGGGGGTAAGCCGATCCAGGCCAGACTTCCATAATGCTCCTCATTGTTGGTCGGCAGCGGTACTACCGCTTTCCGCTGCCGGTGCAAACTATGCCTACCGTAACGGGTGGCGGTGACTGTTACGTTTCCTGCCGCCGACGTTACTAAGCATGCTGACCTTACCCCAGATAGTGGGTAAAGAATCAGCTATTACGCCAGCAGTGATCGGACCGCCGGAACAGATATCCGACGCCGACCTCCCGGCCCTTCCGTGCAGCGCCGCTCCCAGCGCGGCAATGGTGGCCCACCTGCCGTCGTGGTCGGTGTCCGGAGAAGGGAGGCGTTCGACGCCGGTAACGGCTTGGGCGAGCAGCGCGCCAATGATGCCGGCGAGGACGTCGCCGCTGCCGGCCGTGGCGAGCCAGGGGGTGCCGTCCGCCTGGCTGTAAACCTCGCCGGTGGGTGAGGCCACCAGCGTGGTGGCGCCCTTAACCAGGACGGTGGCCCCGGTTCGTTCGGCAGCGCGGCGGGCTGCGCCGAGCGTCGCGGCTTCCACCGCCTCCCGGTCTTCCGTCCCGCCGAGCCGCTGAAGGAGCGCGGCGAGTTCGCCGGCGTGCGGGGTGAGAACCACGTGTGCGGCCAGCCGGCCGGGGAGTGCGGGCAGCGCACCGGCATCGGCTATGGTGGGCAGCCCGGACCGGACGGCGTCCCGTGCCCGGGTGAGCTGGTCGTGGTCGTCGGGGCCCATGCCGGAGCCCACCAACCAGGCCTGCACCCGGTTGTCGGCCACGAAGCCGGTGCTGCAGACAACTTCCGGGCACGACTGCCGCACCAGGTCCGCCACCTCCGGCGGGCCGAGATACCGCACCATGCCTACCCCCGCAGCCAGGGCGCCGCGGCAAGCCAGGACTGCAGCGCCGGGATACTGCGTGGATCCGGCAATCACTCCCAGCACTCCGCGGGAGTACTTGTGGGCGCGCCGGGCGGGTCGCGGCAGCAGCGCGGCGAGGTCTTCCTCCTCAAGCCGGCGCAGGGCCGGGCGCGGAAAGTTGCCTTCGATGCCAATGGGCACCACATGGACCCGCCCGGCGAAGTCGGCGCCCGGGTCGGCCAGGAGCCCGCTCTTGGCCGCCCCGAAAGTGACGGTGAGGTCGGCGGCCAGGACGGGTGCAGCGGCTTCGCCGGTGTCCGCGTCCACGCCGCTGGGCAGGTCGCAGGCCACCACGAAACCTTGTTTGGACTCGCTCCGGGCTTCGGCGATGGCGTCGACCAGGGCAGCGGCGCTCCCCCGCAGCCCGCCCCTTGCCCCCGTCCCCAGCACGGCATCGATCACGACGTCGGCGCCGGCGGCTTCTGCTGCCAGCGCGCCGAGTGCCGCATCAGTCAGTTCCTGGACACGTCCGCCGGCGCGTTCAAAAGCAGCCAAAGCCTGCGGATGGGCGGCACCGGAGGTGAGGACCGCCGTCGTACGCATGCCCCGCGCCGCGAGGAATGCGCCGGCGTACAGGCCGTCACCGCCATTGTTGCCTTTCCCGGCGAGCACCATGACGCGGCAGCCGTAGAGGCGCCGGCGGCGGGAGCGAAGTTCGGTGATAATGGCGCTGGCCAGGCCGTGGGCCGCACGCTGCATCAGGACGTCGCCGAGCCCGGCGGCGAGAAGTGGCTCCTCGGCTGCCCTGACCTGCGTGCCGGTGTACGCGCTGATCATCTGGGAAGGTCCTCGCGGGCCGGGTCAGCCCTCAGCCAGGACCGTGGCGGTGGCGATCCCGCCGTCGTGGCTGATTGACAGGTGCCAACGCTTCACGCCCTTGGACTCCGCGACGGCCAGCACAGTCCCCTTGACCTGGACAGTGGGACCGTTCTGGTCGAGGCCGATCCAGCAGTCCTGCCAGTTCATGCCTGCCGGCGCACCCAGGACCTTGGCCACCGCTTCCTTGGCCGCGAACCTGGCGGCCAGCGAGCGGGTGTTCAGTTCCCGTTCGGCAGGAACAAACAGCCGGTCCCGGAGACCGGGCGTGCGCTCAAGCTGGCGGCCGAACCGTTCAATGTCAACAACATCTACCCCAATGCCTACGATCATGGCACTACTCTACGGTGGCCCTCCGACGTTCCCTGCCCTCACACGGTGCCGGCTGGAATGCGTCATTTTTGCGTCGGCTGCCCGGGAGGAACCGCATGTTTCCACGAACCTTGCCGTTGGAGGAGGACAAAAGTGACGCAAACAGGATGTTTTAAGCGCGGGAACCCCGGGCTATTAGGCCCGGGGTTCCCGACTCTGCGAACTTATTCGACTGTGACGCTCTTTGCGAGGTTGCGGGGCTGGTCCACGTCGTAGCCCTTGGCTGCTGCGAGTTCGGCGGCGAAGATCTGCAGCGGGACGGTGGTCAGCAGCGGCATCAGCAGGGTGGGGGTTTCCGGGACATAGAAGACGTGCTCGGCGTAGGCCTTGACCGCTTCGTCGCCTTCTTCTGCGATGACCAGGGTGCGGGCGCCGCGGGCGCGGATTTCCTGGATGTTGCTGATCACCTTGGCGTGCAGCGATTCGCGGCCGCGCGGGGACGGGACGATCACGAACACGGGCTGGCCCTCGTCGATCAGGGCGATCGGGCCGTGCTTGAGCTCGCCGGCTGCAAAACCCTCGGCATGGATGTACGCGATCTCCTTCAGCTTCAAAGCGCCCTCAAGGGCCACGGGGTAGCCGACGTGCCGGCCCAGGAACAGCACCGACTTCTCATCCGCCATGGACCGGGCAAGTTCGCGCAGCGGGCCGGCGTTGTCCAGGATCTTCTGGATCTTCTGTGGGATCTTGTTCAGGTCCGCCAGCACGTCCCTGATCTGGCCGGAGAAAATGTTGCCGCGCAGCTGTGCCAGATACATTCCCAGCAGGTACGCGGCGGTGATCTGGGCCAAAAACGCCTTGGTGGAGGCCACCGCGATCTCCGGGCCGGCGTGCGTGTACAGCACGGCGTCGGACTCGCGCGGGATGGTGGAGCCGTTGGTGTTGCAGATCGAGATGGTCTTCGCGCCCTGCTCCCGGGCGTACCGGACCGCCATCAGGGTGTCCATGGTCTCACCGGACTGGGAGATGGACACAACCAGGGTGTTCTGGTCCAGGATCGGGTCACGGTAGCGGAACTCGTGCGCCAGCTCCACCTCGGTGGGAATCCGGCACCAGTTCTCGATCGCGTACTTGGCAACCGTGCCCGCATAGGCGGCGGTGCCGCAGGCCAGCACGATGATCTTGTTGACCTTCTTCAAAAGCTCCGGATCGATCCGCAGCTCATCCAGGGTCAGCTTGCCCTCCAGGTCCGAACGGCCCAGCAGGGTCTGCGCCACGGCGTCGGGCTGGTCATGGATCTCCTTCTCCATGAACGAGGAGAACCCGCCCTTTTCCGCAGAGGCAGGGTCCCAGTCCACGTGGTATTCCTTGCCCTCGGCAGGGTTGCCGTAAAAATCGGTGATCTCCACCGTGTCCGCGGTGATCGTGACAATCTGGTCCTGGCCCAGCTCCACAGCACGGCGGGTGTAGTCAATAAACCCGGACACATCCGAGCCCAGGAAGTTCTCCCCCTCGCCCAGGCCAACCACCAGCGGCGAGTTCCGGCGCGCGGCGACCACAACATCGGGCTGGTCAGCGTGCACGGCAAGGAGGGTGAACGCTCCCTCGAGCCGCTGGCAGGCGAGCTCCATCGCCCGGGTTAGGCCGCCGTCGGACGTGTCCCCGCCCAGCTTGTTCCGGAAAATGTCCGCCAGAAGCGCCGCGGCAACCTCGGTGTCCGTCTCGGACAGGAACTCCACGCCCTTGTCCAGCAGCTCAAGCTTCAGCTCGGCAAAGTTCTCGATGATGCCGTTATGAATCACGGCGAGCCTGCCGCCGTCGGCCAGGTGCGGATGCGCGTTCCGGTCCGTCGGACCCCCGTGCGTGGCCCAGCGCGTATGCCCGATCCCGGTCACGGTCTCCGGCAGCGGCCGTGCCTCCAGCTCGGCCACCAGGTTGCTCAGCTTTCCGGACTTCTTCCGCGCCTCAATGCTCCCCTGGGACACCACCGCCACTCCTGCGGAGTCGTAGCCCCGGTACTCCAGGCGGCGCAGCCCCTCAAGGACAACATCCAAAGCACTGTGACTTCCACCGTTGCCAGAACGGCCCACATAACCCACGATTCCACACATAGCCCCAAGACTATCGGCTGGAAGGTGCTACCTCTAAACTGTGGGACAGCCGCGCCGGCCTGCTGTGGCGGTACCCACAACAGGGCTCCATTTCGCTATGCGCGGGGCGAGGGGCAAAATCTCTAACGTGACTTTGCAACGCAACGAGGCGAACGGAGAGGGTGTTTCCCCGTTCGTGGAGCTGGACCGGCAGACCTGGTCCCGGCTCGCAGACGAGATGGAACAGCCTCTGAATCAAGAGGACATCATCCGTCTCCGCGGCCTGGGCGATCCCCTGGACCTGAAGGAGGTCCGGGAAGTTTACCTGCCGCTGTCCCGGCTGCTGCACCTCTATGTCGAGGCGGCCGGCCAGCTGCATGCCGCCACCACCACCTTTTTGGGTGAACACACCCAGCGCACCCCGTTTGTGATCGGCGTGGCCGGGTCCGTCGCGGTGGGCAAGTCGACCATTGCCCGCGTGCTGCGGGAGATGCTGCGCCGCTGGCCGGGCACCCCGAACGTGGAGCTCATCACCACCGACGGCTTCCTCTATCCCCTGGCGGAGCTGAAGCGCCGCCAGCTGCTGGACCGCAAGGGTTTCCCGGAGTCCTACGACCGCCGCGCCCTTCTGAGGTTCGTGAGCGAGATCAAGAGCGGCGCCGAAGAAGTCCGTGCCCCTTGGTATTCGCACGTCACCTACGACATCGTGCCGGGCAAGGAAGTGGTGGTCCGCCGGCCGGATGTCCTGATTGTGGAAGGCCTGAACGTGCTGGCGCCTGCGCGGCCGCGGCATGACGGCCGGCAGGGCCTGGCGCTGAGCGACTTCTTCGACTTCTCCATCTATGTGGATGCCAAGACGGCCTACATTGAGGAGTGGTACGTGGACCGGTTCCGGAAGCTGCGGAGTACCGCGTTCGCGCAGCCGGAGTCCTACTTCCACCGGTACGCCAGCCTGTCCGACGAGGAAGCGGAGACCACGGCCCGGGACATCTGGAAACGGATCAACGAGCCCAACCTGGAGGAAAACGTCCTTCCCACCCGGGGCCGCGCGCAGCTGGTGCTCACCAAAGAGGCGGACCACACCATCCGTCGCATGCTGCTGCGGAAGGTGTAGCACAGGTGTGCTACGACTGTTCGTCCTCCTCGGGCCCTGCTGATCCCAGCCGCCGCAGCTTCGCCCGTTTCCTCGCAGCGGGCGCCGGGCTGACCGTACTCACTGCCTGCACGCCTGAGGCACCCAGGGCGGCGGCGCCGTCGTCGGCCCCTTCTTCGGCGTCCCCCTCCCCCGCTGCAGCCACCGCACCGGCAACCCCGACGGCGGGAGCCACCACGGCGCCTCCGGCACCTTCCGAACCGGCGCCGCCGCCGTCGCCCTCACCGTCCGCCGCGCTGCCGCGGCAGTTATCGCTGACCGACCCGGCCAGCCCGTGGCTCATCGTCAACAAGCATCACCCCCTGGTCCCGGCAGCGTACGCGCCGGCAGACCTGGTGCGCCCCGCCGTCGCGATGACCGTTTCCGGTGAGGCGGCGCTGCTGAACAGCACGACGGCGGGCGCGGCCGAGGCGATGTTCGCGGCGGCCGCGCGGGACGGCGTGTCCATGGTGCTGGCCAGCGGCTACCGCTCGTACGGCACGCAGGCCGCCACGTACAACGGGTACGTCGCCGCACGGGGCCAGGCCGACGCCGATACCGCCAGCGCGCGCCCGGGCTATTCCGAGCACCAGACGGGGTGGGCGTTCGACATCGCGGACGGCGGCGGCGTGTGCGGCTTCCAGCCGTGCTTCGCGGACCAGCCGGCGGCGGTGTGGGCAGAAGTGAACGGGCACCGGTTCGGGTTCGTGGTGCGGTACCCGTGGATGTTCCATTCAATCACCGGCTATTACTACGAGCCGTGGCACCTGCGGTACATCGGGGTGGAGGCCGCGACGGACATGGTGAACCGCGGGATCTTCACTTTTGAGGAATACTTTGGGGTGGGGCCGGCTCCGGGGTACCTGTGATGCGATGGGCTAGCGTGGTGTCCATGCTGACTGGATTCAAGAACTTCATCATGAAAGGCAACGTGGTTGACCTTGCCGTCGCCGTTGTCATTGGTACTGCCTTCGGTTCCGTGGTGACGGCACTGGTGAATAAGGTGCTGATGCCGTTTGTGGCCGCTGTGGTGGGATCGCCAAACTTTGACAGCTTCGCCCGGGTGGACCTGAACGGCAACGCCATCGAGTTCGGTGTGCTGCTCACGGCCATCGTTAATTTCCTTCTGATCTCAGCCGCCATCTATTTTGTGGTGGTGATGCCGATGAACCTGATGATCGAGCGCCGGAACCGGCGGTTGGGAATCGGCCAGGACGTGAAGAAGGAGTCTGCCGAGGATCCGCAGATTGCCCTCCTCACCGAGATCCGGGATGCGCTGAAGAGCCGGTCTTCCTGAACCCTTGTTTGTAGAACTGCCGCGGCTCGCTTCCAGGGTGGGAAGCGGGCCGCAGTTATCGCGTTTGTGTTATTTAATTCTGCAGCGCGTGCCCTGAAAAAGCCGAGCCGTCAGTTGGAACACGCTGAGCTTTGCCGTATCCGAAAATTATGTATCCGGAGAGCATTGAGGCGCCGAATCCCACAAGCGGAGCTGACGACTCTAAGCAGATAACGATACCCAAGTGAAGCCCCGCACCGACGAGGAAAGCCAGTTTCCGCAGACGAGCAAGCCAAAGCGCCACTGACAGGAAAGCCTCCGCGAGGATGCTGAGCGCCGCGGTGACAGGGAGCAAGTGATCGCTAATAGGAACCCAAGGCTGCAAATACGTGCCAATGACTTCTCCTGACAAGTACTGTGGGTTTATTTTTGATACCGCCGTCCACGCATAAAGCGACGATATTAACACCTTTATCAGGAAGGCCGGCCAGTACGGGACTAAGTCCCTCCTCCTCGTAAACGGAAGCCGCCACACCCGGTGGGCACCGCTCAAACTAATCCATGTAGTCATCAAAAAAAGCAGCACCAGATGATTGCTATATGTCTGCTGGTCTGACAGGAGAACAGTGCCAGTCGTACAGGCGACGATGATGGCTGGAATTCGACCGCTGAATCCCACTGCCATAGCCAGCGAGGCTGTCAGAGAGAGCGCGACCAACGCGTATGTGAAGGTCGGGTCCACCGGAGGCCAACCCGTAACAACCGGCATAGTAAGAAAATTTCCCGATGAGGCCCTCAGAAGCGTGCGGCCCCACTCAAAAGTGAACCCAACGGCCACCAGTCCCGTTATGATCCTGGCTGCCGCTAAAGGCCGCGGATCGACCTTAGCCGTCAGAATTTGGAGCATTCTGTTTCCACCTCATAGGCGGGGTGTTGACGGCTCAGGTGTACTACAACAACTTCGGATTCCCGGCTGCAGATGAATCGAGTGATGGCAGAGAAGTAGCTAAGCTCTGGACGGAACCCAGAAGC
This sequence comes from Arthrobacter sp. MPF02, assembly GCF_046605375.1. Taxonomy (GTDB): domain Bacteria; phylum Actinomycetota; class Actinomycetes; order Actinomycetales; family Micrococcaceae; genus Arthrobacter. Next base: position 2,640,085 of record NZ_CP176772.1, read on the forward strand.
AATGCTGCCAATAGGTCTTTCTTGTCGAGATCCGTCGGTCATTAGGACCTCGACACGCGGCAGGTCGACCGCGGCTGCATACATATGCCAACCCAACTTTGATGGACGCGGATCATCTAAAGCCCACAGTGGCACAAAAGCCATCAGCAGGATTCCGGATACAACCGTGCCCCCTCTACGCACAAGTGTGCGCCTATTTAATACCTCCACAGCTCCGGCAAGAATTTGAACTTTTGTTTGTCGCCCCATGCAGTGATGCTAACTGAACACCCGAGACTTCAGTCCACAAGTTGCACCAACTCATTCAGAGACAAGTTCTAAAGCGAGCTCGGTGCGGACCACCTGGGCGAGGTGCTCGGCGATGGATTGTGCGGTCTCTTCGTCCGCCGCCTCCACCATGACGCGGACCACCGGTTCGGTGCCGGAGGGGCGGAGCAGGACGCGGCCTGTCTCGCCCAGGGCGGCCTCAGCTGCTGCCACGGCCTGGGTAAGGACGTCACTGCTGCCCACTCGGGTCCGGTCCACACCCTTGACGTTGATGAGGACCTGAGGAAGCTTGGTCATCACGGTGGCCAGTTCCTTGAGGGGCTTTTTGGTCAGGGCAACCTGCGCGGCAAGCTGCAGGCCGGTGAGTAGGCCGTCGCCGGTGGTGGCGTAGTCGGAGAAGATGACGTGGCCGGACTGTTCGCCGCCCAGGTTGAAGCCGCCGTCGCGCATTTCCTCCAGCACGTACCGGTCCCCCACCGCAGTTTCGCGGATGCTGATGCCAGCGTTGCGGAGGGCGATCTTCAGGCCGAGGTTGCTCATGACGGTGGCCACCAGGACGTCGTCCTTGAGCTTGCCGGACTTCTTTAGGGCGAGGGCGAGGATGGCCATGATCTGGTCACCGTCCACCTCGTTGCCCTCGTGGTCGACAGCGAGGCAGCGGTCAGCGTCACCGTCATGGGCGATACCGAGGTCCGCGCCGTACTTGACAACCGCTTCCTTCAGCGGGCCGAGGTGGGTCGAGCCGACGCCGTCGTTAATGTTCAGGCCGTCGGGTTCGGCGCCGATGACGATGACGTTGGCTCCGGCGTCCTTGAAGACCTGGGGCGAACAGCCGCTGGCCGCACCGTGGGCACAGTCCAGGACAACGGTGAGCCCTTCGAGGTTGTGCGGCAGGGTGCCCAGGAGGTGGACGACGTAGCGGTCCTCGGCGTCGGAAAACCGCTGGATGCGTCCGACGTCTGCGCCGGTGGGGCGCACAGCTTCCTTGCCCATCTGGGCTTCGATGGCGTCTTCGACGTCGTCGGGGAGCTTCTGGCCGCCGCGGGCGAAGAACTTGATGCCGTTGTCCGGCGCCGGGTTGTGGGAGGCGGAGATCATAACGCCGAAGTCCGCGTCCAGGTCCGCAACCAGGTAGGCCGCCGCGGGCGTGGGGAGAACGCCGGCGTCATAGACGTCCACTCCGGAGCTGGACAGCCCGGCCTCCACTGCCGCGGCGATAAATTCGCCGCTGGCACGCGGGTCCCGGGCCACCACGGCGCGCGGCCGGGAGCCGTTGGAGTTGCGGTCATGGCCAAGCACGACGGCGGCCGCCTGGGCCAGCTGCATGGCGAGCTCCGCTGTCAGCAGGCCGTTGGCCAGCCCCCGGACACCATCAGTTCCAAATAATCTAGGCACCGGACAAGTCTAGAGGATGGGGGTGGCGGGGCTTGAAACGGCTGGTCGAGAGTTGCACCAGCTCCTCCGCTTCCTCCCTGGACTGTACACCGACCGGGGCATCGACAGCCGGGCAAGCGCTTTGAAGATCGACGTCGTCCTTGCCGAAGTGCCCATCACGGGGTTGCCAACGTCAGGCGCGCATACGGCAACTGGAAAAGCCCGCACCTGCAACAATGGGAAGCCGCCCTTCATCCATATGCAATTCGCCCGATGCAGCAGTTCTCCTACAGCACTGGTAAAGATGCCTCGACGCTGATTTCACTCCACTCGTAATGCGCATACTGGCGGACGGTCTCAAGGTATACGGGTTTGGCCAGAGGAAAACTCCAGAGCCCTTTGTCAACGCTTGTTCACTATTCACCTATGTTGAAGGCCTTGGGCAGTCATCTGCCAGCCCTGAGACGTTGCTGGAGGAACGGACCGACCCGAGAACACTTCGAGGTAACACTCGCCTTGTGCTGATGATGCGTAATACAGTCGAAGCTGCACGCGGTGATGACGGTTGGGCGAACTTTTCTGCCGTCAGAAGCCAAATAGGAAATCAGGCATCACTAGACCCCCGCAATTATGGACACAGGAAACTGAACGATCTTTTCGAGACGACAGGGCTGTTTGACGTCAGGCGAAAAAACCAGAGATTACTCGTTCGCGATAAGCGCTCCGGAGCAAGAGGCACTCCCGTAGTTAGCTGATGAGCAGAGACCACCATGCCCTCGCATCCTGGACTAGGCGCCGCTTACGGCATTCAGCAAGGTAGCAGGCATGCGATCAGATCGTCATCCCATCCCCACAATGTCTGTTCCCAATAACACAGCAGCCCGCCCCACCAATGGCGGGACGGGCTTCTGTGCAAGCCAAATTTAGCGCTTGGAGTACTGCTGGGCCTTGCGGGCCTTCTTGAGACCGGCCTTCTTACGCTCGATGACGCGGGCGTCGCGGGACAGGTAACCGGCCTTCTTCAGGGTGGCGCGGTTGTTCTCTACGTCGATTTCGTTCAGCGAACGGGCGATGCCGAGGCGCAGTGCACCGGCCTGGCCGGAGATGCCGCCGCCGTGGATGCGGGCGATGACGTCGTAGGCGCCTTCAAGATCGAGGATCTTGAAGGGCTCGTTGACGTCCTGCTGGTGCAGCTTGTTCGGGAAGTAGTTCGCCAGCTCGCGGCCGTTGATGGTCCACTTGCCGGTGCCGGGCACAACGCGGACGCGGGCAACGGCTTCCTTGCGGCGGCCAACAGCTGCGCCGGCAACGGTAAGCGCCGGGCGCTCCTTCTTGGGAGCAGCTTCGACAGAAGAGCTCTCAGAGGTGTAGCTGGTCAGGTTTTCCTCGGCCTCAACGGCCTCGGTGGTCAGTTCTTCGTTCTGAGCCACGATTCTCCTTGGAATAAGTAAGTTGCTTGGTGGCCAGGACTACTGGGCGACCTGGGTGATTTCGAAAGTCTTGGGCTGCTGTGCGGCGTGCGGGTGCTCAGCACCGCGGTACACCTTCAGCTTGCTCAGCTGCTGGGCAGCCAGGGAGTTCTTGGGGAGCATGCCCTTGATGGCCTTTTCCACGGCGCGGACCGGGTTGGACTCGAGCAGCTCCGCGTAGTTGACGGAGGTCAGGCCGCCCGGGTAGCCGGAGTGGCGGTAGGCGCGCTTCTGGTCCAGCTTGGAGCCGGTCAGGGCAACCTTTTCAGCGTTGATGATGATGACGAAGTCGCCCATGTCCATGTGGGATGCAAAGGTGGCCTTGTGCTTGCCGCGCAGCAGGATTGCGGTCTGGCTTGCAAGACGGCCAAGGACAACGTCGGTGGCGTCAATGACGTGCCACTGGCGGTTGATATCGCCGGGCTTCGGGGTGTACGTACGCACGGTGTTTGCCTCGTTCTTGTTCTGGCGTTCTTGTTTAGGCGCCACACGAAAGTGGACGCCTACTATCTGCGCGTTACCGGAGCAGAGGTGAGGACTCTATGTACCAGTCATCCTGGAGTTCCGAATGTGACCACCGAGTAGTTATCCTGCAACCGGATTCTCAAGTGGGCACGCGCCATCGGAATAGGACACGCACAACGACTACCAAGATTAGCGCGATAAGGGCTTCAGGGTCAAAATGGGGTAGCCGGCGCTGGGCGCGACACTCTTAGGCCGGGCCGATCAGCAAGGAGCCTTTATGTCCGTCGTGTCTTCAGCAGCAGTGCCGACTATGCCCTGGGCCGCCGTGGTGGGACTGCTGTGCGCGGTTTTGTGCCCGGCGGCCGAACTGCTGATCGCACGTTTTCTTCCCCGCCTTGGCACAGCCACGAGCGCCGGCGCAAGTATCACGACGTCCGCTATCACCGGGATCCTTTGCACAGTTATGACGGTGCGCGTTGGGTTCGAGGCCGCTTTGCCGGCATTTCTGGCGCTTTGCGTGCTGGCCGTCCAACTGGCACGGATTGACCTCGCCATGCATTTGCTGCCCAATCCCCTGGTGGTGGCACTGCTCGGCGCCGGTACTGTGCTCCTCTCCTTAGACAGCGCCCTATCACAGGACTGGTCCTCGATGGCGCGGGCAAGTGCCAGTGCGGCCGCGTTGTTCTTCGTCTACCTTGTTCTCGCCGTCATTTCACCCAGCGGCATAGGGATGGGCGACGTGAAGCTCGCCGCGCCGCTGGGCATGTATCTCGGATACATGGGTTGGAGCCAAGTGTTCTATGGCGGTGCTCTTGGCTTCGTACTCGGCGGCTTAGTTTCCGCCGGACTGGTAGCTGCAAAAGTGGTCAAGAAGAACGCTGAGATCGCTTTCGGCCCGTCAATGCTCGCGGCCGCACTTGGAACGATCCTGACCTCTTGGTGATTACTGTTGCCCGCGGGGTTCTATGCGACTCGCACCACTGCTGGCCACGCCGCAAGATGGCACCTTTCAGCTTGGTGTCCAAGGTTGACGCTGGAGATTCGCAAGAAATACGCAGGGTGCTAAATGTTCGCTCAAGAAGATCCCAAGGTTGTGTTCTGGCCGATATTGGCGGGTTAGCGTTGTTGCAGAGCTGGTGCAGGGCCAGCCACTTCATGAATTAGGAGTAACAATGCTTTCTCTTATCGCCACCCTTCACACCGCCGGCTTCCACCTCAAGAACCGCCTGGAAAACGAAAAGGGCGCAACAGCTGTTGAATACGGGTTGCTCGTGGCATTGATCGCCGCTGTGATTATCGGACTCGTTGTCCTCCTCGGCAATGAAATCAACGCCGGTTTCAAGGCAATCACTGACAAGCTGCCCGGCGCCCCTGCGACCTAAACCCAGTGTTTCTGCGCACAGGGCCGGAGGCGGAGTGAAGCCTAACTTTGCCTCCGGCCATGTGGACCCAGCTCGATCGATCTCCGTTTGGCAAATAAAACTGAGGTTCCAAATGAATAATCATGGAAGCCCGCGGAGCTTCAAAGTATCAAACGATGGCATCGGTTGTGCTGGTGACAAAGGCGCAGTGGCCGTTGAGTTTGCATTGGTACTGCCTATCTTTCTGATTCTTGTTCTTGGGATCTTCGAATTCGGCAGGGCACTCAACATACAGGTCTCGCTGTCGGAAGCTGCCCGCGAATCGACCCGCTACGTTGCCGTACACCATGGTGATGCCGGTTTCAGTGTGGGAGCTGCACAGTCTGCCGGCGTCGCCGCTGCTCCTTCTGTCCCCCTGAAAACCAGCGACGTGACTATCTCCTACTCCAGCGGGTCCGCCTGCGCCACGGGCGTCAACGTCATCAGTACCGTCCGTTATTCAGCGGGCTTTATGACTGGCCTGGAAAAGCTCATTGGGGTGTCACAGCCCTTCACCATAGCGGGCAAGGGGGTCATGCGATGCGGCGGCTGAACCTGCAGTGTGGCCTGAAGAGTGAGCGTGGCGTCATCGCCCCACTCACGGCAATTCTCATGGTTGCCGTCTTGGGCATGGCAGCCTTCGCCGTGGACACAGCAAGGATGTATTCAGAGCACGCGCAACTGCAAAATGCTGCAGATGCCTCAGCTTTGGCGATTGCTGAGTCCTGCGCCGGGGGCCTCCACTTGGCAACGTGCCAAAAAGACCTTGCCAATGCCAACGACCTGGCAAGTGCCAACGCACTAGACGGTGCCACGGAAGTAGTCAAGTCGAAGGTAGTGAGCGGGAAGGCCGGCGGTACTGTCGACGTTGAAGTGCAATCCAAAGAGGCTTCGGGTCACAAGAAGTTCCCGCTGATTTTTGGCCCAGTATTGGGCATTGATATCGTCGACATACGGGCGACCGCACAGGCCAAATTTTCAGGATACTCGCGGGCGCATGTGATGCCACTCACCTTTTCCCAATGCGAGTCCGACCCGGGCCTGACCAAGCCTCTTCAATTCTTTCAGGTTCATGGCAATGCAACCAAATCGGCATGCACCTCAAAATCTTCCGGGTCGGAAATTCCTGGAGGCTTCGGCTGGCTTAGGCATGACACTATTAACGGAAACTGCAGTCTCGATATCCGTGTAACCACGGAATATCCTGGTGACAATTCAAACTCAATTCCGAACGACTGCAAAACGCAGTTCGATAAATTTCAAGCGCAACTTGCAGCCGGAATACCTGTGGAAGTTTTGGTACCCATCTTCGACAAGAAATCAGGCGCCGGGTCCGAACACTTTTTCCACGTTGAAGCTTTCGCGCAGATTTCCCTGCGCGGCTGGAGGTTTCCGGACAGTACATACTTAACGCCTGACGCCCAAGCATTGAGCAACAGCCTGAATCACAACCACTCACATGCTGGCCTCTACGCCAAATACGTGAAGAAGATTTCGCTAGCTGAAGCGGCCGTATTGGGCGGGCCCGCAACCTACCAAGCTTTAGGCATACGACTCAGCGGCTAATCCGCAAATGCATCGCAACTCCAAGGAACAAGGAGAACGTCAACGTGAAAAGCCGTTTGCTGGGAGGCATTGTGGCGGTCGTGCTGGCCCTGGTCGGCACCTTACTGCTCGTCTCATATGTCCAGGCAGCAGAAGCAAGAGCCCAGCAGGGCCTGCAACCAGTTGAGGTACTGGTAGCCCGGGAACTTATACCACAGGGAGCTGACCTGGAAGCGGTCAGGTCCGCCACCAAAGTCGCTTCCCTTCCAGCTGCATCAGTTCCACAAGGAGCCCTCAAACACCTTGACGGCCTGGACGGCAAAGTAACAGCCGCGGACATCCTCCCTGGAGAACCTCTTCTCGAAGGCCGATTGGCCAACCCGGACAGCTTATCCGGTCCCGGCGCTGTCCCCATTCCGGAGGGCATGCAGGAAATTTCCGTCCAACTGGACGGATCACGTGTAGTAGGCGGGCGCATCAACCCGGGTGAAACCGCGGGAATCGTGGCCCTGTTCGAAAGCGGCGCGGTCAAGACCACTCCCGAGGTTGCGTCTGCCCAGCAAATTTTCCACAAGGTCCTCATCACCAGCGTCCAACGCGCCGCGGGGTCAGCCTCCGCAACAGAAGGATCGGCAGAACAAGCCAACACGCAGCTGCCTGAGGGGCAACTAATAGTCACTTTCGCCCTTAGTGAGGAAGATGCAGTGAAGCTCGCCTTCAGCGCCCAGTTCGGAAGCCTTTGGCTCACTAAAGAACCTTCCACAGCAACCGACGCCGGTCCGATCGTCGTTACAAAGCCGGGGCTGTACCGATGAGCAGATTTGTGCTGATCACCCCCGATACGGAGTTCGAGCATCGGGCCAGGCAAGCCGCATCGAGGTTGCGCGGCACCTTCCAGTCTGTCGCAACGGAGCACCTGCCGCCGGGTCCCGACCATCTACTCAAGGCGGTAAGCGGCGACCCCGTTGAGGTGATCCTTTTCGGGCCCCAGCTGGATGTTGAGGCCGCGATCCGGCTTGCCAGTCTATTCGACCTCGAATACCCCGAAATCAGCGTTGTCCTGGTTACGGACCGAGGGGAGGCTGTGGCCCTGCCGGCCATGCGCGCCGGTATCAGGGACCTGCTCCCCCCACAGTCGGATGTGGACGCCATACAGGCGATGCTGGAACGTGCAAGCCTTGCCGCTGCGGGCCGGCGGCGCGGGCTCGGCACTGCGGTACCAGGCCTGTCGCGCCAAGGCAGGGTGATCTCGGTGATGTCACCCAAAGGGGGGGTAGGTAAAACGACCGTCACCACGAACCTTGCCGTAGGACTGGGCAAGGATGCTCCTGCGGGGGTTGTCGTAGTGGACCTTGACCTGCAGTTTGGCGACGTGGCCTCCGGGCTTCTGCTCGACCCGGAGAAGACGCTAGCCGATGCGGTGGTAGGAGCCGCGGTCCAGGACTCCGTGGTTTTGAAGTCCTACCTCTCATTGCACTCCTCGGGAATTTATGCCCTGTGCGCTCCTCCGCTTCCTACCGCTGCTGATCGCATTTCCGGAGAACAGATCGGGCGTCTGCTAAGCCAGTTGGCCAACGAGTTCCAATACGTTGTCGTAGATACTGCGCCGGGCCTCGATGAGCATGTGCTTGCCACGCTGGAGCATGCTACTGATGCTGTGTGGGTTTGCGGTATGGATATTCCGAGCATTCGCGGCCTCCGCAACAGCTTGGACGTCCTTGCAGAGATTGATCTCGTTCCCGAGAGACGCCATGTTGTGCTTAACATGGCGGACCGCGGTACCGGGCTGAGCGTGCAGGACATAGAGGCAACCATCCGCTGTCCCGTGGACGTGATCCTGCCGCGATCGAGGGCGGTGCCGTTCTCCACTAACAAGGGCGTTCCGCTGCTGCAGGACGGTACGAAGGATGCTGCAACAAAGGGACTGCGCCAATTGGTTGCCCGGTTTGGTCCTGACTGGGAGTCCCGCCCCACCAGGAAACTTCACAGAAGGGCAGTGCTCTAATGAACCTCTCACAGCGCCTGGAAGCTCGTCGCGGCGCCGTCCCCGCAGACGGAACACCGGAACCTGCGGACAGCCCTTGGACTGCCCCTCCCGCAGTCGCCATATCCCCTTCTCTTGTTCCCCCGGAAACTTCAACGCGGGAGACTGACCCCGGCGAAGCGCTGAACACCATCAAGGAACGCGCTGCCGCCACACTCTACGAACGAATGGGCACCAGGATCACGGACACCTCCCTGGACGAAGGTGAACTGCAGAACTACGTTAGGGCGGAATTGCAGAACATCGTCGACGAGGACGAGATTCCCCTCACCGCCCATGAACGGCACCGGCTTGTACAGGAAATTGTTGACGACGTCCTCGGCAACGGGCCACTCCAGAAATTTTTGAACGAAGCAGCCGTGACTGAAATCATGGTCAACGGCCCGGACAGGGTATACGTCGAACGTGGCGGTACGCTGTTCCTGACCGGAGCACGGTTCAATTCCGAGGAACATCTGCGCCGGATCATCGAACGCATCGTTACCAAAGTGGGGCGCCGCATTGACGAATCCTCGCCAATGGTGGACGCGCGCCTGCTCGACGGATCGCGTGTCAATGCCGTCATCCCGCCGCTCGCTGTCAATGGCGCGTCCTTGACCATACGCAAGTTCAGCAAGCAACCGCTGACAGTCGAGAAGCTTATTGGCTTCGGTTCCCTTACGTCCGAGATGGCAGACCTTCTCCGGGCGTGTGTCCAGGCACGGCTCAACATCCTCGTCTCCGGCGGAACCGGCACAGGCAAAACAACCTTGCTCAACGCGCTTTCATCCTTCATCCCGGCTGATGAACGAATCGTCACCATCGAGGATGCAGTGGAACTGCAACTTCAACAGGAGCACGTGGTGCGGCTGGAAAGCCGCCCCCGCAACATCGAAGGTAAGGGCGAGATCGGCATCCGGGACTTGGTCCGCAACTCGCTCCGCATGAGGCCGGACCGAATCGTCATCGGCGAAGTCCGTAGCGGAGAAGCGCTGGACATGCTGCAGGCAATGAACACCGGACACGACGGATCAATCTCCTCACTTCATGCCAATTCTCCGCGTGATGCTATCGCCCGACTGGAGACGTTGGTATTGATGGCCGGAATGGATTTGCCGTTGCGCGCAATCCGTGAGCAGATCGCATCTGCTGTCGATCTCATCGTGCATGTATCCCGGCTCCGAGATGGAAGCCGCAGGGTCACCCACGTTACTGAAGTACAGGGAATGGAGGGTGATATTGTCACGCTCCAGGACGCGTTCGTTTTCGACTACAGCGCCGGTCAGGATTCCGAGGGAAAATTCCTGGGTCGGCCCATGCCAACGGGAATCAGGCCACGCTTCGCGGAACGCTTTGCCGAACTTGGCATCGAAGTACCGCCCGCAGTCTTCGGTCTCCCGCATCTCGGAGGCGGATACCGGTGAGTGCCTCGCATCCCCTCTTTTTTGCCCTCGGCGTCGGTATGTGCCTTGCGGCCATCGGCCTTGTCCTGTTCACCACAATCTGGTCCGGTGCCCGCGGTATCGCCGCATCGCGCAGGCGGCCCGGGACGGACAAGCAGGAATCGCTGCTTACACGGATGACCGATTCCGCCGTGAATTTTGTCGATGTGAAGGTGGGCAAAAAGGCTTCTTTCGGCTCTCAGGAGTCACTGGAACAGGCCGGTCTGCGCCTGCGCCAGGCTGATTTCATCCTGTTGGTATGTTGCGCGGGTGTTGTCACCGGCCTCACCGGCCTGTTGCTTGGCGGACTTGGGCTGGGCCTGCTGTTCCTCGTTCTGGCCCCGTTAGCCGCGATGGTGCTCGTCAAGGTCCTTACCGACAGGCGCCGCGCCAAGTTCGCGGACCAACTGGGCGACACCCTGCAGGTGCTGGCAGGAGGCCTGCGGGCAGGACACAGCCTTCTACGCTCGATCGACGCGGTCGCTGCTGACGCGGAAGCACCAACGTCGGAAGAATTTGCCCGGATCATCGCTGAAACACGTCTCGGCCGGGACTTGAAGGATTCAATGGTGGATGCCGGCCAGCGTTTGAGAAGCGAAGATTTTGATTGGGTGGCCCAAGCCATCGAAATCCACCGGGAGGTAGGCGGCGACTTGGCTGAGGTCCTTGACCAGGTAGGTGCCACTATCCGGGAACGGTCCGAAATCAAGGGCCAGGTAAAAGCCCTGAGTGCAGAAGGAAAAATGTCTGCTTATGTCCTTATCGGATTGCCTGTGGGCATGTTCGTTTTCATGAACGCCACCAGCCCAGCCTATATCGGCACTTTATACACCAACATCATCGGGTGGGCCATGCTCGGTGCAGCAGTAGTGATGATGGGCATCGGCTCCTGGTGGCTCAGCCGCGTCGTGAAAATCAAGTTCTAGGAGAGCTCCTATGAGTGCAATGGCATGGCTGTTGATCGCGCTTATCATCATCCCTGTTTCCGCCTTGGCGTGGGCGCTTATTGTGGTTGACAGGGGCGGATTGGCTGCTGTACGCAGCAACCTTGGCCGGGTGCGGGCTGTGAAAGCTGCCACTCCCGTAGCAGGCGTGGGAAGACTGCATAAACTTGGCGCGAGGCTGACTCCTACCGGTTATGCCGGGTGGCTTGACGAGCTGCTTGCAAAAGCAGGCCGTCCCACAAGGCTGCCACTTGAGCGGGTCCTGATTGCGAAGCCTGCGCTTGCCTTGATTGCAGGTCTCATCAGTGTTTTGCTGGCCACAAAGTCACCCACAGGCCTTCTGCTTCTCATCACCGTTGCCCTGCCCGTAGTGGCCTATTTCGTGCCGGACATCATTATTCATAGCCGGGCAGCGGAACGGCAAAAGGTTATCGAAGTGGAGCTTGCCAACACGCTCGATCAAATGCTTATTTCCGTTGAAGCCGGTTTAGGCTTTGAGGCCGCGCTAGCTCGCTCGGCGCGGAACGGCACGGGCCCACTGGCGGAAGAACTTGGCAGGACGCTTCAGGACCTGCAGGTCGGCCGCACCCGCAAGGAGGCCTACCTTGCACTGGCTCAGAGGTCGGATGTGCCCGACCTTCGCAACTTCGTTCGTGCTGTAGTCCAGGCCGATGCGTACGGCATCCCGTTGGCCGGAGTCCTGCACACACAAGCCAAGCAGATGCGGCTCAAGCGGCGCCAGCGAGCTGAGGAAAAAGCCATGAAACTGCCTATCAAGGTTCTGTTTCCCCTAATGTTCTGCATCCTGCCCGCCTTGTTTCTGGTCATCATGGGGCCTGCCGTTATCAATGTGATGGACAACCTCATAGGAACGATGTAAAGCATGAACACCTCACGACGCAGGATTGCCGCAGGCTTTGCGCAGAAAGCTTTGCCGGTCCCGCCCTCTTCCGGTTTGAGTAGTTAGCCTCATCCCATGTCCAGTAGCGAAGGCATGCGCGGAGGCGACCCAGGCTCTGACTACGCGAGCACTCCGGGCGAATGCGGCCAGGAACTTATGGCCCTAAGCGGGAGGATACAAAATCTTCCGTTACTGGACCTTGTTGTACTGCAGGACATGGAGATGGAGCAGGATGCCGGCGGCAGTGGAATAGCACGCACTTTCGTTGAGGACTTCATACGGATTTGGGACAAGCGGATTGGCTGCCTAACCCTTGCCCTGATGGACAACGATACGAAGAGCACGCACGACGCGGTACTCAGTCTCAAGAACTCAGCGCTAATGGTAGGTGCGCCACGACTGGCACGCTGGTCCCTGGAGCTGGAGCACATGTTAGGGCAAGGAAGTTTGGCGGCTATGCGGGCCCTTCTGCCTGACCTGAAGAAGGCAGGAGAGATGACGGTGGCTGCCCTAAAAAAGGATTACCTTCGCGACGAGACAGGATAAACTACGGCACTGCGGCATACGCAGGCGTTCATTCCCCCCTTGCTGGAGCCAGCCTGTATCCCACACCCCTGACCGTGATGAGCCACTGGGGATTTACAGGATCGTCGCCAAGCTTGCGGCGGATGTTACCAAGGTGCACCTCTACGGCACGTTGGTCCGCTTCACTTATATAAGATTCTTCACCGTCTTGCTCGCCACGGACGACCCGCACCAATTCCGCCCTTGTCCGCACCGCACCCCCCGCTCGAAATAGATCATGCAACAAGTCGAATTCGCTTCTCGTGAAAGCGACGTGCTTGCCCCGGAGTGTGGCTGTGCGCGAGTCGACCTGCAGTGTGAGGCCGTTGTGCTGAAGAATCTTACTTCGCTGTGCCGTTACGGTCCTTCGCGGCTCCGGGCTGTGGTGCAGCATGAGAGTGTCCGGCTCAGGCCAGCCGGATATTTCTCGTCGAGGGCGCCGCATCATGGCCACCACGCGGGCCCGGAGTTCCCGGGAACGGAAGGGCTTGGTCATATAGTCGTCCGCGCCGCCGTGAAGGGCTGTGATCGTGTCCAACTCATCGTTTCTGCCTGTGAGCATAACCACATAGGCATCACTGAACTGCCGGACTCTGCGAAGTACCTCGAAACCATCTATGTCCGGTAACCCAACGTCAAGGGTGACCAGGCTGGCATGGTGCGCACGGACTGCGTCAACACCCTGATGTCCCGTGGCCGCTGCATGGACCTCGAAACCGGCTTGTTGGAGAACAGCGACCAGAAGATTCCGGACGTCGTCATCATCCTCGACCACTACGGCCACGTTAGGATCGCGCACTTGTAACCCCATATCAGGTCGATCCGCCGTACCGCCCAGCGCGCCACGGAAAGAAAGACCAAACTACTTAGGTTTTATCACGCCCGCCACCCAACCTAAAGGCATTACGTGAAGCAGGTCAACGTCTGAGCGCCCGGGTGAGTTCGGCACGCGCCAGCAGCTCGCCGTCGGCCGGGTAGGCCACCTCCTCGAGGACCAGGGGATGCGGTGCCGCCAGCACCGACTTGGCGTCCCGCTTCTGCGCGAGAAGCCGCTCGTGCAGCCAGCCCGGTTCCACGACGCCCTCCCCCACATACAGTGCGGAGCCCACCAGGGCGCGGACCATATTGTGGCAAAAGGCATCAGCCTGGACGGTGGCGACAATAACCCCGTCCTCCCCGCGCGCGAACTCGAACCGCTGCAGGTCACGGATGGTGGTGGCGCCCTCCCGCGGCTTGCAGAAGGCCAGGAAGTTCTGCAGGCCCAGCAGCTGCGAGGCGCCCTCGTTCAGCAGGGAAACGTCCAGCGGGTTCTTGTGCCACAGGGTGAAGTAGCGCTCCAGCGGATCCCAGAGCGCGGGGCCGTCGGCGATTCGATAGCTGTAGCGGCGCCACAAGGCGGAGAAACGGGCGTCGAACCCCTCCGGCGCGAGGGCGATGCGGTGGACTTCCACGGCGCCGTGCAGGTCTCCGAGCACGCGGTTCAACGCCCCGCGGATCCTGCGCATCATGGCGACGGCGGGATCGAGTTCGTGCCCGCGGGCCAGTCCCAGCCACTCGGCTTCGGCCAGGTCCAGGTGCACCACCTGGCCGCGGGCGTGCACCCCTGCGTCCGTCCGGCCGGCAACAGTGACCCGCACGGGACGGCGGACCAGGAGTTCCAGTGCCTCCTCCAGGACGCCCTGGACCGTGCGCAGGCCAGGCTGCACCGCCCACCCGCTGAACGGGCCGCCGTCGTACGAAAGATCGACGCGGATACGCAAAAACCCGCCGCCCCCTGAAACGGGGGCAGCGGGTTTTTGGTGGTTCATAGACCCAAGTCTATGCGAAGCGGATCAGCGAATTACTTCGCGTCCTTCTCCTCGGCAGCCGGAGCTTCGGCAGCTTCCTCAGCGGCCGGAGCCTCTTCGGTTGCCTCTTCAGCGGCAGGAGCCTCAGCAGCCTCTTCAGCAGCGAAAGCCTCGGCAGCTTCGGTCTCGGCGACCTCGGCCTCGGGAGCTTCCTCAGCGGCCGGAGCAGCGTTTGCAGTGGCCTGCGTGGCCTCGGCGACCACGGCCTGCTTGGCGGAAACCGGCTCGAGGACCAGTTCGATGACAGCCATGGGGGCGTTGTCGCCCTTGCGGTTGCCGATCTTGGTGATGCGGGTGTAGCCGCCGTTGCGGTTCTCCACTGCCTGGGCAATGTCGGTGAACAGCTCGTGGACTACGCCCTTGTTGCTGATCAGGCCCAGGACGCGGCGGCGGGAAGCCAGGTCGCCGCGCTTGGCGAAGGTCACCAGGCGCTCTGCGTACGGCTTCAGGCGCTTGGCCTTGGTCACCGTGGTGGTGATCCGCTTGTGCTCGAACAGGGATGATGCCAGGTTCGCGAGCATGAGGCGCTCGTGAGCCGGGCCGCCTCCGAGGCGCGGACCCTTAGTGGGGGTAGGCATAATTGTTTCTCCTCATGTGGAAGCCGTGGGCTGCACACCATGGTGCAGTCCCCCGGCCAGGGTCTGGTTTAGAGTTCGTCGTCGCCGAAGGCGGCGTCGTCCTCTTCGATTGCTGCGGCGCGTGCTGCGAGGTCAAAACCGGGAGGCGAATCCTTGAGGGACAGGCCCAGTTCAACCAGCTTTGCCTTGACCTCGTCAATGGACTTTGCACCGAAGTTGCGGATGTCCATCAGGTCAGCCTCGGAGCGGGCAACGAGTTCACCCACGGTGTGGATGCCCTCACGCTTGAGGCAGTTGTAAGAACGGACGGTGAGGTCCAGATCCTCGATCGGCAGTGCCATGTCGGCTGCCAGGGCAGCGTCGGTGGGCGACGGACCGATCTCGATACCTTCAGCTGCGGTGTTCAGCTCACGGGCCAGACCGAACAGTTCCACCAGGGTGGTGCCTGCGGAAGCAACGGCATCGCGCGGGGCGATGGCCTGCTTGGTCTCGACGTCGACAATCAGCTTGTCGAAGTCGGTGCGCTGCTCAACACGGGTTGCTTCCACGCGGAAAGTAACCTTCAGCACCGGCGAGTAGATGGAGTCGACCGGGATGCGGCCGATCTCTGCGTCGCCGGACTTGTTCTGAGCTGCCGAAACGTAGCCGCGTCCGCGCTCGATGGTCAGTTCGAGCTCGAACTTGCCCTTCGAGTTCAGCGTGGCAATGTGCAGATCCGGGTTGTGGAATTCGACGCCGGCCGGCGGAGCGATGTCCGCGGCGGTGACGACTCCGGGACCCTGCTTGCGCAGGTAAGCCACAACAGGCTCGTCGTGCTCGGAGGAAACCGACAGGTTCTTGATGTTCAGGATGATCTCGGTGACATCTTCCTTGACACCCGGAACCGTGGTGAACTCGTGCAGCACGCCATCGATCCGGATGCTGGTAACGGCAGCACCGGGGATGGAGGAGAGCAGGGTACGGCGGAGGGAGTTTCCGAGGGTGTAGCCGAAGCCCGGTTCCAGCGGTTCGATGACGAAACGCGAACGGTTTTCGGAGACTACCTCTTCGGAGAGGGTGGGGCGCTGTGCAATGAGCACTTAGGTTTCCTTTCGGCGAGCATCCGCTATATGACGCAACACAGGTGGTGGAAATTCGGTCTGAAGACTTAACGCGCGGGGCTTGCCCGGACCGTTGCTGGTCCGGGCAAGCTCTGCAGCCGAAAAGAATTAGACGCGGCGGCGCTTCGGGGGGCGGCAGCCGTTGTGGGCTGCGGGGGTGACGTCCTGGATGGAGCCAACCTCGAGGCCTGCGGCC
The DNA here is from genome assembly GCF_046605375.1 of Arthrobacter sp. MPF02. Classification (GTDB taxonomy): domain Bacteria; phylum Actinomycetota; class Actinomycetes; order Actinomycetales; family Micrococcaceae; genus Arthrobacter. The sequence goes on from NZ_CP176772.1 coordinate 2,656,200, forward strand.
TGCAGCGAACGGATTGCGGTCTCGCGTCCGGAGCCCGGTCCCTTGACGAATACGTCTACCTTGCGCATGCCGTGCTCCTGCGCACGCTTGGCAGCAGCTTCGGCTGCCATCTGGGCAGCGAACGGGGTGGACTTACGCGAGCCCTTGAAGCCAACCTCACCAGAGGAAGCCCAGGAAATAACAGCGCCGGTCGGATCCGTGATGGAAACGATGGTGTTGTTAAAGGTGCTCTTGATGTGCGCCTGGCCAAGCGCGATATTCTTCTTGTCCTTCTTACGCGGCTTGCGAACCGCGCCACGAGTCTTCGGGGGCATTATTTCTCCTACAGAAAGTTATTGGGGAATGCTCCGTAAAAAATCCCGGCCGGGATTTTTTAGCGGGCCTTCTTCTTGCCGGCGACGGTGCGCTTCGGGCCCTTGCGGGTACGGGCGTTGGTCTTCGTACGCTGTCCACGTACGGGCAGGCCCTTGCGGTGGCGCAGGCCTTCGTAGCTGCCGATTTCAACCTTGCGGCGGATGTCAGCTGCTACTTCGCGGCGAAGGTCACCCTCAACCTTGTAGTTGCCTTCAATGTAGTCACGCAGCTCAACCAGCTGGGCATCGGTCAGGTCCTTGACGCGAACGTCAGCGCTGATGCCAGTGGCGGCCAGGGTTTCGTGTGCACGGGTCTTGCCCACGCCGTAGATGTAGGTAAGCGCAATTTCCAGCCGCTTTTCGCGGGGAATGTCTACGCCAGCGAGACGAGCCATAGTGGCAGTACTCCTTGAATAAACCGGAGGTCGTAGGCAGTACACCCGCACGTTCCGTGCGGCCCCAGCCTCCGACCGGGGGTTAGCTGTCCGGACTCGTTGAAGCACATGTTCCAGATCAGCTTGTGCTGCCTTTATTTACTTGCGTGGGTTAGCAACCCGGGATTTCCTTCGAGGAAGGAAATTAGCCCTGGCGCTGCTTGTGGCGCGGGTTCTCGCAGATCACCATGACCCGGCCGTTACGGCGGATCACTTTGCACTTTTCGCAGATCTGCTTGACGCTCGGCTTGACCTTCATGGCATTCCTTTGCGTGTGGCAGTTGGTCAACTGGAGCAGCGTCAGCTTCCGCTGAAGCCGCCCAGCAATTTACTTGTAGCGGTAGACGATACGACCACGGGTGAGGTCGTACGGGCTCAGCTCCACCACTACGCGGTCCTCGGGGAGGATTCGGATGTAGTGCTGACGCATCTTTCCAGAGATGTGTGCCAGGACGATGTGCTTGTTGGTGAGCTCAACGCGAAACATCGCGTTAGGCAGCGCCTCCGTCACAACGCCTTCGATCTCAATGACCCCGTCCTTCTTGGCCATACCCTCCGCTAACTGTTGTTGCCGCAGCCCTGCCGGATTGCACCATGCATGGCCACGAACGTTTTGTGTTGGATCGGTTGCCCACCCCAGGGCCCATGAGGGCACGGCAGTCCAGACAACCAACAAACAACACTACGCCATCGGGCGGCGAAAGTTAAATCCAGTCATGCTAGCGCATCTGCCCGCCGTACGCATCAAAGTCGCCGGCCGGAGTGCTGACGGCTTCGGCGCTGGCCACCCCGTCCAGGATGGCAAGGCGTACGACGTCGGCTGCCGCACTTTGCAGCGTGATGAGGCTGAGCTGCCGCGCAGTTTCGTCCGCACGGTCGAGTGCCACAGTGCCGGTGGCGAGGCAAAAGACGGTGTCCCCGTCGGCGAGAGTGTGGCTGGGACTCAACGCACGGGCGATGCCGGCATGGGAAGCGGAGGCAGTCCGCTTGCACTCGGCCACATCAAGCACGGCGTTCGTTGCGACAACTACGAGTGTGGTGTTAAGCGGCGGGCCGGACACCGATTCCCTCAGCAGCGAGTGCTCAACCAGCGGCAGGCCCAGCGCATTGACTACAGCGAGGGCTCCGAGAACTACGCCGTTCTCCAGCCTGATCGAGGCTGTGCCAACTCCACCCTTATAGGTCCTGCCCAGGAGGGCGCCGGTGCCGGCACCCACGTTGCCGCGTCCGACGGCGTGCCCTTCCTTTTCAGCAGCAGCGGCGGCAGCTGCCGCGTAGCCCATGTCCGGCGTCGGGCGGGCGGAAAAGTTCCCCCCGCGGCCGAGGTCGAAAATGGCCGCGGCCGGCACGATCGGCACCACTCCCCCAGGCACCTCGAAACCCCTGCCGTTCTCCTCGCACCAGCGCTGGGCGCCGGCTGCTGCGGCAAGGCCGTACGCGCTGCCGCCGGCCAGCACTACGGCGTCCACCTGGCTGACCAGGCTCGTGGGGTCAAGCGCGTCAGTTTCGTGGGTGGCCGGTCCGCCGCCCTGGACATCGACGGAGCCCACCGTGCCCGGCGGCGGCAGGACAACGGTGACCCCGGTGAGCCACCCTTCCCCAACCTTGTGGTCGTGCCCCACCCGGATGCCCGGCACGTCAGCAAGAGATCCCATGGTGTCCATTCTGCCCGCTGCTTAACCTATTGAATATCGATAGCATCCGATTGTTGCTCGATAGAGGAGAAGGAAATGGGAAAGCTCACCGTGCTGGCGCTGCGGGTCGTGATTGCGCTGGTCCTTGCCGGTTCGCTGTTCGTCCAGGTGTGGATGGTGCCGCTGCTGTCCATCGACCTGCAGGAGGCAGGCGCTCCGGACGGCCCGCGGATCGCGTTGCTGGCAATCGTGGTCGTGGGCATCGTGTGCGTGCAGGTGACGGCTGTGTGTGTCTGGAAGCTGCTGACCATGGTGCGCCGCGGAACCGTGTTTTCCCACGGCGCGTTCCGGTACGTGGACATCATCTTCGGCGCCATCGCCGCTGCGTCACTGCTGGTATTCGGCATTGCCGTACTGCTGGCTCCGGGCGAGGTGGCGCCCGGCATCGTCCTGCTGATCTGCGGTGCTTCGCTGATGATCGCCGGGGTGGCTTTGATCGTGCTGGTGCTCCGGACCCTGCTGGCCCAGGCGGTGGCGCGGGATGTTGAGGCCCAGCAGCTGCGCTCCGAGCTTGATGAGGTGATCTGATTGGCCATCATCGTGGATATCGACGTGGTGCTGGCCAAGCGCAAAATGCCGGTCGGCGTCCTCGCGGAACGGGTGGGCATCACGCCGGCCAACCTTGCCGTGCTCAAGAACGGCCGTGCGAAGGCGGTGCGGTTCACCACGCTCGAGGCGCTGTGCGAAGTACTGGAGTGCCAGCCCGGCGACCTGCTGCGGTGGGAACCGGACGGCGCGGACGGCCAGACCCCGGACACTTCCCCAACTAAGTAGCGCCAAGTGTCGTTTTGAGGGCTCAAAACGACAGTTGACGCTACTCAGTTGGGCTAGGGGATCGGGATGGGGGTGACGCCGAGGGGCGCAAGGTGCTCCGCGCCGCCGTCGGGCGCTGACAGCACCCAGATGCCCTTCTCGTGGACAGCAACGGAGTGCTCCCACTGGCAGGAGCGTTTGCCGTCCGTGGTGACCACGGTCCAGTCGTCTTCCAGGACGGCCGTTTCGATGCCGCCACGCACCAGCATGGGCTCGATCGCAAGGCACAGGCCGGGCTTGATCTTGGGCCCGCGGTGGCTGGTCCGGTAGTTCAGGACATCGGGCGCCATGTGCATCTCGGAACCGATGCCGTGGCCCACGTAGTCCTCCAGGATGCCGAGCGGCTTGCCGGGCACAGAAGAGACGTAGTCGTCGATTGCGGCGCCGATGTCTCCCACATGGGTGCCGGTGGCCAGCGCAGCAATGCCCCGCCACATGGCCGCGAAAGTGACGTCGGAGAGCCGCTGGTCTTCGGGATCCGCGGTGCCCACGATGACCGTCCGGGCTGAGTCCGAGTGCCAGCCGTCAACGATGGCCCCGCCGTCGATCGAGATGATGTCGCCGTCGCGCAGGACCTTGCTGCCGGGAATCCCGTGCACCACTTCCTCATTGACCGAGGTGCAGATGGTGGCGGGGAAGCCGTGGTAGCCGAGGAAGTTGGACTTGGCGCCGGCTTCATTGAGTACCGCAGCGAAGACGTCGTCGAGGTGCTTGGTGGTGACACCCGGCGCGGCCGCGGCAACGGCGGCGTCCAAGGCGCGGCCCAGCACCAGGCCTGCCTCGTGCATTCTGCGCATCTGGTCGTTGTTCTTGTATTCGATGCGGGGCTGGCCAAAGGCCATGATGTGTCCTTTCAAAATGGCTGAGGCTCCTCCCCTGTGCCGGGGAGGAGCCTCGGTAAAACGTGCCTGGATCAGGCTGCCTGTGCGGCCTTGATGGCCTGCATCACGCGGTCGGTCACTTCGTCGATCGCGCCGATGCCGTCCACCTGGGTGAGGATGCCGCGCTCGGCATACTTGGCCACCACGGCCTCAGTCTGCTCGTGGTACAGGTCAAGCCGGTGGCGGATGACGGCTTCGTTGTCGTCGCTCCGGCCCGTTTCCTTGGCCCTGCCCAGAAGGCGGTGCACCAGTTCCTCGTCGTCGGCCGTCAACTGCAGGACGACGTCGAGCTTTTCCTCGCCCTTGGCGAGGATGTCATCAAGGTAGTCCACCTGCGCAGTGGTGCGGGGGTAGCCGTCCAGCAGGAAGCCGGACTGGACGTCGGCCTCGCTGAGCCGGTCGCGCACCATCTTATTGGTGACGCTGTCCGGCACAAAGTCTCCGTTGTCCATGTACTTCTTGGCCTCGATGCCAAGCGGCGTTTCGCCCTTTACATTCGCACGGAAGATATCGCCGGTGGAGATTGCCACAACGCCGAGGCGCTCTGAAATCCGCTCCGCCTGCGTTCCTTTTCCGGAACCGGGAGGTCCAATAATCAGCATTCTCGTCATCGCAAAAGCCCTTCATAGTGACGTTGTTGTAGCTGCGCATCAATTTGCTTGACGGTCTCCAAGCCAACGCCCACCATGATCAGGATCGAGGTGCCACCGAACGGGAAGTTCTGGTTCGCGTTGATCAGTACCAGTGCCACCAGCGGAATCAGCGCCACGAAGCCCAGGTAGAGGGCACCGGGGAGGGTGATCCGGGAAAGCACGTACTGCAGGTAGTCAGCGGTCGGTTTACCGGCGCGGATACCTGGAATGAAGCCGCCGTACTTCTTCATGTTGTCCGACACTTCTTCAGGGTTGAAGGTGATCGCGACATAGAAGTAGGTGAAAAACACGATCATGGCGAAGTACAAAACCATGTAGATCGGTTGGTCGCCGCGGACCAGGTTGTTGTTAATCCATTCGACCCACGGCTGGAGCTGCTCGCCCGCGGCCGGCTGGTTGAACTGGGCGATCAGGCCGGGCAGGTAAAGCATGGAGGAAGCGAAGATCACCGGGATAACACCGGCCATGTTCACCTTGATGGGAATGTAGGTGCTGGTGCCGCCCACGGTGCGGCGTCCGATCATCCGCTTGGCGTACTGTACGGGGACGCGGCGCTGCGACTGCTCCACAAAGACCACCAGTGCCACTGTCAGGAGGCCGACGGCGAGCACGGTGAAGAAGGTGGCCGGACCCTGCGAGGTCCAGATGGCGCCCAGCGAGGTGGGGAACGTTGCCGCGATCGAGGTGAAGATGAGCAGGGACATGCCGTTACCCACGCCCTTCTCGGTGACCAGCTCGCCCATCCACATGATCAGGCCGGTTCCGGCCGTCAGGGTGATGATGATCAGAATGGTGGTGATGATGCTGTCGTCGGGGATGATCGGCAGCGCGCAGCCGGGCAGCAGCTGGCCGGAACGGGCCAGGGACACCAGCGTGGTGGCGTTGAGGAGGCCCAGTGCGATGGTGAGGTAGCGCGTGTACTGGGTCAGCTTGGACTGGCCCGATGCGCCCTCTTCGTACAGCTGCTGGAAGCGGGGAATGACCACCCGGAGCAGCTGGACGATGATGCTCGCCGTGATGTACGGCATGATGCCCAGGGCGAAGATGGACACTTGGAGCAACGCGCCGCCGCTGAACAGGTTGACGAGCTGGTACAGCCCGCCTGCCGTCTGACCGTTCTGCAAGCATTGCTGGACATTCTGGTAGTCCACACCAGGCGAGGGAATGAAAGCACCCAAGCGGAAGATGGTGATGATTCCCAGCGTGAACAACAACTTGCGTCGCAGATCAGGCGTGCGAAAGGCCCGGCCGAATGCGCTAAGCAAGCGTCCTCCTGTGGTGTTTAAAGGGTGGAGTGATGGGATTCAATAAATCCCAACAACCGAGTCTAACGGTTGGATGCGCCCTGCGAACAATCCGGGACTGCGCCCGTGCGCCCGGTGGCGGGAAAAATACGGCGTGTGGATGTGAAAAACTCCCGGTGACCAGGGCCTGGGCCCCGGTCACCGGGAGTTCATCAACGGGCAGTTGCCCACCGGCCCTAGAGAGCGGTGGTGCTTCCGCCTGCTGCTGCAATCTTTTCGGCGGCGCTGGCCGAGAATGCGTGGGCGGTGACGTCAACCTTGACGGTGATGTCGCCGGTGCCCAGCACCTTGACGGGCTGGTTCTTGCGAACGGCACCCTTTTCGACCAGGTTCTCGACGGTGACAGTGCCACCTTCCGGGAACAGCTCGTTCAGCTTGTCCAGGTTCACAACCTGGAACTCGACGCGGAACGGGTTCTTGAAGCCGCGCAGCTTGGGCAGGCGCATGTGCAGCGGCAGCTGGCCGCCGGCGAAGCCTGCCTTCACCTGGTAGCGGGCTGCAGTACCCTTGGTACCGCGGCCGGCGGTCTTACCCTTGGATGCCTCACCACGACCAACACGGGTCTTGGCGGTCTTGGCACCCGGAGCAGGACGCAGGTGGTGAACCTTCAGGGCGTTCTGCTTCTCAGCAGCCTGAGTGTTGTCAGCAGTGTTCTCTGCCATTTACTTCGCCTCCTCTACCTTTACCAGGTGCGGAACCGTGTTGAGCATGCCAACGGTCACGGCATCGGCGGTGCGGACAACGGTGTGTCCAATCCGCTTCAGGCCCAGCGACCGCAGGGTGTCGCGCTGGTTCTGCTTGCCGCCAATGGCGGACTTGATCTGAGTGATCTCCAACTGGGAGTCGGAGGGGACCAGGTTCTTAGCCATAACCTAGACACCTGCCTTCGAGTTCATCAGCGTGCGCACCAGGGCGGCCGGAGCAACCTCGTCCAGCGGCAGGTTGCGGCGGGCTGCCACAGCTGCGGGCTCTTCGAGGCGCTTCAGGGCATCAACGGTCGCGTGGACGATGTTGATGGCGTTGGAGGAACCGAGCGACTTGGAGAGGATGTCGTGGATACCCACGCACTCCAGTACTGCACGGACCGGACCACCGGCGATAACACCGGTACCGGCCGAGGCCGGACGCAGCATTACGACGCCGGCAGCGGCTTCACCCTGAACGCGGTGCGGGATGGTGCTGCCCACGCGGGGAACGCGGAAGAAGGACTTCTTGGCCTCTTCAACGCCCTTGGCGATAGCAGCGGGAACTTCCTTGGCCTTGCCGTAGCCGACGCCGACCATGCCGTTACCGTCACCAACGACGACCAGTGCGGTGAAGCTGAAGCGACGACCACCCTTGACGACCTTGGAAACGCGGTTGATGGTGACAACGCGCTCTACGAACTGGTTCTTCTCGGCTTCACGTCCGCCGTCGCGGCCGCCACGGCCACCGCGGTCGCCGCGGCCCTGGCCGCGTTCGCCACGCTCGCCGCGGCGGGCACCGCCGCGGCGGTCCTCGGCTGCGGGGGCAGTGGTCTCAGCAGCTGCGGCTTCGGTCGCCTTCTGATCTGCAGACACAGTGTCCTTTTCCTTGTTTGCTTCGGTCACAGCGACAACCCACCTTCGCGTGCACCGTCAGCGACGGCGGCAATCCGGCCGTGGTACTTGTTACCACCGCGGTCGAAGACAACAGCTTCGACACCGGCAGCCTTGGCACGCTCGGCAACGAGTTCGCCAACGCGCTTGGCCTTGGCGGTCTTGTCACCGTCGAATGCGCGCAGGTCGGCTTCCAGGGTGGAGGCGCTTGCTACAGTCTGGCCAATGCTGTCATCGACAACCTGGACAAACACGTGGCGTGCGGAGCGGTTGACCACCAGGCGGGGGCGGACAGCCGTACCGGCGATGCGCTTGCGGATACGAAGCTGGCGGCGGCTGCGGGCAGCAGCCTTGCTCTTGTTCGTGCGCTTCTTGTTAATGGCGATGGCCATGGTTACTTACCAGCCTTTCCGACCTTGCGGCGGATAACTTCGCCGGCGTAACGGATGCCCTTGCCCTTATAGGGGTCCGGCTTCCGCAGCTTGCGGATGTTGGCAGCAACCTCGCCGACCTGCTGCTTGTTGATGCCTGAGACAGAGAGCTTGGTCGGACCCTCTACTGCAAAGGTGATGCCGGCCGGAGCCGAGACGTTGACCGGGTGGCTGAAGCCCAGAGCGAACTCAAGGTCAGATCCCTTGGCCTGAACGCGGTAACCGGTACCAACGATTTCAAGCTTCTTCTCGTAGCCCGCGGTGACACCCTGGATCATGTTGGCGATCAGGGTGCGGGTCAGGCCGTGGAGCGAACGGGAGGCGCGCTCGTCGTTCGGGCGGGTGACGGTCAGGGTGCTGTCTTCCAGGGCAACCTCGATAGGGCTGGCCACGGTGTGGCTCAGCTCGCCCTTGGAACCCTTGACGGTGACGACGGAGCCGTCAACCTTGACCTCAACGCCGGCAGGAACGGTGATGGGGAGACGTCCAATACGTGACATTATTCTCTTCCTTTCCCGTTACCAGACGTACGCGAGGACTTCGCCGCCCACGCCCTTCTTGCCGGCCTGCTTGTCAGTCAGGAGGCCGGAAGAGGTGGACAGGATTGCGATACCCAGGCCACCGAGCACGTGCGGCAGGTTGGTGGACTTCGCGTAAACGCGGAGACCCGGCTTGGAGATGCGGCGAACGCCAGCGATGGAACGCTCGCGGTTCGGACCGAACTTCAGCTCGAGGGTCAGCTTCTTGCCGACCTCAGCGTCTTCTTCCTTCCAGCCGGCGATGAAACCTTCGGCCTTGAGGATGTCGGCAACGCGTGCCTTGAGCTTGCTGTACGGCATGGACACGGTGTCGTGGTATGCCGAGTTTGCGTTACGCAGGCGCGTAAGCATGTCTGCGACAGGATCTGTCATTGTCATTGTGGGCTCTTGCCCTTCCTCGTAACGGTTTCCGCCGCTGCCTGCTCAGCAGCGCGGCCGGACCTTTTACGTAGTTAATTAAGCTTCGGTCTTGAACGGGAAACCAAGCGCCTTGAGCAGCGCGCGGCCTTCGTCGTCGGTCTTGGCGGTGGTCACAACCGTGATGTCCATACCGCGGACGCGGTCGATCTTGTCCTGGTCGATCTCGTGGAACATAACCTGTTCGGTCAGACCGAAGGTGTAGTTGCCGTTGCCATCGAACTGCTTGCCGTTGAGGCCGCGGAAGTCGCGGATACGGGGCAGGGCCAGGGTGACCAGGCGGTCCACGAATTCCCACATGCGGTCGCCACGCAGGGTGGCGTGTGCACCGATGGGCATGCCTTCGCGCAGCTTGAACTGTGCGATCGACTTGCGGGCCTTGGTAACCTGCGGCTTCTGGCCGGTGATCTGGGTGAGGTCGCGGACAGCGCCGTCGATCAGCTTGGAGTCCTTGGCGGCATCTCCAACACCCATGTTCACAACAACCTTCACCAGGCGGGGTACCTGGTTCACGTTCTGGTACTTGAATTCATCCTGGAGCGCTGCCTTGATGGATTCTGCGTACTTGGTCTTCAGACGAGGAACGATCTTCGTTGCCGGAGTCTCGAGAGTCTCAGTCATTAGATGTCCTTCCCGGTGCTCTTGGACACGCGGATGCGGACGGTCTTCTGGACGCCGTCCTTCTCTACGGTGTCGAGGCGGAAGCCCACGCGGGTCGGCTTCTTGGTCGACGGGTCAACCAGGGCCACGTTGGAGATGTGGATCGGGGCTTCAACAACCTCGATGCCACCGGTCTTGGTGCCGCGCTGCGACTGACCGACCTTGGTGTGCTTGGTGACGCGGTTGATGCCTTCAACCAACACGCGGTTGGTTGACGGGAACACGCGCAGGACCTTGCCCTGCTTGCCGCGGTCGCCGCCGCGCTCAGCCTTGGCGCCAGTGATGACCTGGACCAGGTCACCCTTCTTGATCTTAGCCATGGACTAGAGCACCTCCGGAGCCAGAGAAACGATCTTCATGAACTTCTTGTCACGCAGTTCACGACCAACCGGTCCGAAGATACGGGTACCGCGGGGGTCGCCGTCGTTCTTCAGGATCACAGCTGCGTTCTCGTCAAACTTGATGTAGGAACCGTCCGCACGGCGGCGTTCCTTCTTGGTACGAACGACGACAGCCTTGACGACGTCGCCCTTCTTCACGTTGCCGCCAGGGATTGCGTCCTTGACGGTGGCGACAATGACGTCACCGATGCCTGCGTAGCGACGGCCGGATCCACCGAGAACGCGAATGGTAAGGATTTCCTTAGCACCCGTGTTGTCGGCGACCTTCAGTCGCGACTCCTGCTGAATCACTATCTACTCCTTGCGTCGCGCCGGTTCTCAGACCGAAAATCTTCCTACGGAATGAGCCTTGCGGAACGGTTGATCGGGGTGTCTCTTGACCTGCCTGGATTTTGCCAGGCCAGGCCTAAACGCCCGTGCCAGAAGCAGTTGCCCCCATCCGGTCCAGGACTGATCCCGGGCGCAAGAAAGCACTATGCTGTGGCACGCTTGTTTACGAGTTTGATGAACAGCGCACGAAAGGCGCCATACAAATTCAATATCCTAGCATGTTTTCTGCTGATCCCCATATCACCAGTTCCGCTTCCCCGGCAAGACGGACGACGGCGCCGCGCACGGCAGCCTTTTGTCCCGCCTGGGGTGCCGCTCCCCCCGCAAGGCCGCCGCGGCGCCGTCGTAGTCCATCAAAAGCTGCTCCCCGTGACGCGTTAAACGAGGAAGCCCCCGCTCCCGGAGGAGCAGGGGCTTCAACAGCTTCCGCAGCGGATGCTACTTGGCCTTCTCGAGGATTTCCACGAGCCGCCAGTTCTTGGTGGCGGACAGCGGACGGGTCTCGGCGATGACAACGAGGTCGCCGATGCCGGCGGTGTTCTCTTCGTCGTGTGCCTTGACCTTTGAGGTACGGCGGATGACCTTGCCGTACAGGGCGTGCTTTACGCGGTCCTCAACCTCGACAACGATGGTCTTTTCCATCTTGTCGGAGACAACGTAACCGCGACGCGTCTTGCGGTAACCGCGCTGACCGGCCTTGGCGGCGGTAGCAGTTTCCGTCACGTTTCCGTCCTTTTCACTCACTTGGCATCCTCCTCGGTCTCAGCCGTTTCAGCCTCATCGGCCTTCTTGGCTGCAGCCTTCTTGGACTTCTTCTCTTCCTTGGCTTCCACAACCGGTGCGGCAACCTCGGCACGGATGCCCAGCTCGCGCTCACGGAGAACGGTGTAGATGCGGGCAATGTCCTTCTTGACCGCGCGCAGACGACCGTGGTTCTCCAGCTGTCCGGTGGCGGACTGGAAACGCAGGTTGAACAGCTCTTCCTTGGCCTTGCGGAGTTCTTCAACGAGACGTTCGTTGTCGAAACCGTCCAGCTTTGCGGGAGCCAGATCCTTGGACCCTACTGCCATTTCTATTCACCACCCTCGCGACGCACGATGCGTGCCTTCAACGGCAGCTTGTGGATCGCCAGGCGCAGGGCCTCGCGAGCTACCTCTTCATTGACACCGGAGAGTTCGAACAGAACCCGGCCCGGCTTGACGTTTGCAACCCACCACTCCGGTGAACCCTTACCGGAACCCATGCGGGTTTCGGCAGGCTTCTTGGTCAGCGGACGGTCCGGGTAGATGTTGATCCAGACCTTACCGCCACGCTTGATGTGGCGGGTCATGGCGATACGGGCGGACTCGATCTGGCGGTTCGTGACGTATGCCGGGCTCAGGGCCTGGATACCGTACTCACCGAAGGTGACCTTGGTGCCGCCCGTAGCAGCGCCGGAACGACCCGGGTGGTGCTGCTTACGGTGCTTGACTCGACGTGGGATAAGCATTTAAGCCTGTCCTCCTTCTGCTGCGGGTGCAGCAGCTTCAGCTGCCGGAGCTTCGGCAGCAGGAGCTGCATCGGCGGCCGGACGCTCGTTGCGACGGCGGCGGTCACCACGGTCAGCGCCACCCGGGCGGCCCGGACGGTCGCCACGGCCACCGCGGGACGGAGCCGAAGCGGCCTGTGCGGCCAGTTCCTTGGCGGTGACATCGCCCTTGTAGATCCAAACCTTCACACCGATGCGGCCGAAGGTGGTCTTGGCTTCGTAGAAGCCGTAGTCGATGTTCGCGCGGAGGGTGTGCAGGGGCACACGGCCTTCGCGGTAGAACTCCGAGCGGGACATTTCGGCGCCGCCCAGTCGACCGGAGCAGGCGATACGGATGCCCTTGGCACCTGCACGCTGCGCGGACTGCATGGCCTTCTTCATGGCGCGGCGGAATGCCACGCGGGAAGTCAGCTGCTCTGCAACGCCCTGGGCAACAAGCTGGGCTTCCATCTCGGGGTTCTTGACCTCGAGGATGTTCAGCTGAACCTGCTTGCCGGTGAGCTTTTCGAGCTCGCCGCGGATGCGGTCTGCTTCAGCTCCACGGCGGCCGATAACGATGCCGGGACGGGCCGTGTGGATGTCCACGCGGACGCGGTCACGGGTGCGCTCGATCTCGACCTTGGCGATGCCCGCGCGCTCCATGCCGGTGGACATGAGCTGGCGGATGCGGATGTCTTCGCGGACGAAGTCCTTGTACCGCTGGCCGGACTTGGTGCTGTCAGCGAACCAGTGCGATACGTGATCGGTGGTGACGCCGAGTCGGAACCCGTGCGGGTTTACTTTCTGTCCCACTTAGCGAGCCTCCTCTTTCTCCGGGGTAGCGACTACCACGGTGATGTGGCTGGTGCGCTTCTTGATCTGAAATGCACGACCCTGGGCACGCGGCTGGAACCGCTTCATGGTCGGGCCTTCATCAACAAACGCTTCGCTGATGATGAGGTCACCTTCGTCAAACGCCACGCCGTCGCGGTCCGCGAGGACCCGGGCGTTGGAGATTGCCGACTGTACTACCTTGAATACCGGCTCCGAAGCTGCCTGCGGGGCGAACTTCAGAATTGCCAGAGCCTCATTCGCTTGCAATCCACGAACAAGGTTGACGACGCGCCGGGCCTTCATAGGCGTTACGCGGATGTGGCGCGCAATTGCCTTGGCTTCCATTGCTTTCCTTCTCTCGTCTATGACGTAAGTACAGGCGCCTTAGCGGCGCTTGCCCTTACGGTCGTCCTTGACATGGCCGCGGAATGTCCGCGTGGGAGCGAATTCGCCGAGCTTGTGCCCGACCATCGACTCGGTGACAAACACCGGGATGTGCTTGCGTCCGTCGTGTACGGCGATCGTGTGCCCGAGCATGTCCGGGATGATCATCGAACGGCGGGACCAGGTCTTGATGACGTTCTTGGTGCCCTTTTCGTTTTCCCTGGCTACCTTCACAAAGAGGTGCTGGTCAACGAAAGGACCTTTTTTCAGGCTGCGTGGCATGTGTCCAGGCTCCTATCGCTTGTTCTTGCCAGTACGACGGCGACGCACAATAAGCTTGTCGCTCTCTTTGTTGGGGCGGCGCGTGCGGCCTTCCCGCTTACCGTTCGGGTTGACGGGGTTACGACCACCGGAGGTCTTACCCTCACCACCACCGTGCGGGTGGTCAACCGGGTTCATGGCGACACCGCGGACGGTCGGGCGGACGCCCTTCCAGCGCATACGGCCGGCCTTGCCCCAGTTGATGTTGGACTGCTCGGCGTTGCCCACCTCGCCGACGGTTGCGCGGCAGCGCACGTCGACGTTGCGGATTTCACCGGAAGGCAGGCGCAGCTGGGCGAAGCGGCCTTCCTTGGCAACGAGCTGAACCGAAGCACCGGCGGAGCGGGCCATCTTGGCGCCGCCGCCCGGACGCAGTTCAACTGCGTGCACAACGGTACCCACGGGGATGTTGCGCAGGGGCAGGTTGTTGCCGGGCTTGATGTCGGCGTTGGGGCCGGCTTCAACGAAGTCGCCCTGGGCCAGCTTGTTGGGAGCGATGATGTAACGCTTGGTGCCATCAACGTAGTGCAGGAGCGCGATGCGGGCCGTGCGGTTCGGATCGTACTCGATCTCGGCAACGCGGGCGTCAACGCCGTCCTTGTCGTGGCGACGGAAGTCGATCAGACGGTACTGGCGCTTGTGTCCGCCACCCTTGTGGCGGGTGGTGATCTTACCGGTGTTGTTGCGGCCGCCCGACTTGGGCAGCGGACGCAGCAGCGACTTTTCCGGCGTCGACCGCGTGATCTCGATGAAGTCCGCTACGCTCGAGCCACGACGGCCCGGTGTAGTCGGCTTGTACTTACGGATTCCCATAGTTTATTTCCTCGTTAAAGTGGTCTCCGCTACGCGAGCGGACCGCCGAAGATGTCGATGGTGCCTTCTTTGAGGGTGACAATCGCACGCTTGGTGCTCTTGCGGGTGCCCCATCCGAATTTGGTGCGCTTGCGCTTACCGGCACGGTTGATGGTGTTGATCGATTCGACCTTGACGGAGAAGATCTTCTCCACGGCCAGCTTGATCTCGGTCTTGTTCGACCGGGGGTCCACCAGGAAGGTGTACTTGCCCTCGTCGATCAGGCCATAGCTCTTTTCCGACACGACGGGTGCAAGCACGACGTCGCGGGGATCCTTGATGGTGGCTGCGCTCACTTGGCATCCTCCTCGTTCTTAGCTGCCTTGGCGGCAACGAATGCGTCGTAGGCAGCCTTGGTGAAGACAACGTCATCAGAGACGAGAACGTCGTAGGTGTTCAGCTGGTCTGCGTACAGAACGTGAACACCGGCGAGGTTGCGCACGGACAGTGCAGCAACATCGTTGGCGCGCTCGATGACAACCAGCAGGTTCTTGCGGTCGGAAACACCGCGGAGCGTTGCCTGTGCAGCCTTGGCGGACGGCTTGTCGCCTGCCACCAGCTCGGAGACAACGTGGATGCGTCCGTTGCGGGCCCGGTCGGACAGTGCGCCGCGCAGTGCAGCAGCAATCATCTTCTTGGGGGTGCGCTGGCTGTAGTCACGCGGGGTGGGACCGTGGACAATGCCACCGCCGGTCATGTGCGGAGCGCGGATGGAACCCTGGCGGGCGCGGCCGGTGCCCTTCTGCTTGAACGGCTTGCGTCCTGCACCGGAAACTTCAGCGCGGGTCTTGGTCTTGTGGGTACCCTGGCGTGCAGCAGCGAGCTGGGCAACGACAACCTGGTGCAGCAGCGGCACGTTGGTCTGGACGTCGAAGATCTCTGCAGGCAGGTCAACCTGGACAGTGTTAGCCATTGGACTAGGCTCCCTTCACGGCGGTGCGTACGAAGACGACCTGGCCGCGGGCACCGGGAACGGCACCCTTGATCAGGAGCAGCGACTTCTCGACGTCAACCGCGTGAACGGTGAGGTTCAGCGTGGTGTGACGAACGGCGCCCATGCGGCCAGCCATTCGCATGCCCTTGAAGACGCGGCTCGGGGTGGATGCACCACCGATTGAACCGGGCTTACGGTGGTTCTTGTGGGCACCGTGGGAAGCGCCGACACCGGAGAAGCCGTGACGCTTCATAACACCGGCGAAGCCCTTACCCTTGGTGGTGCCGATGACGTCGATCTTCTGGCCGGCCTGGAAGAGCTCCACGGAGAGTTCCTGGCCCAGCTCGTACTCGGCAGCATCTGCGGTACGGAGTTCGACGACGTGGCGGCGAGGCGTGACGCCTGCCTTCTCAAAGTGACCAGCCAGCGGCTTGGTGACCTTGCGGGGATCGATCTGGCCGTAGCCGATCTGGACGGCGACGTAGCCATCAGTCTCAGCGTTGCGCAGCTGGGTGATGACGTTCGAATCTGCCTGGACCACAGTGACGGGGATGAGCTTGTTGTTCTCGTCCCAGACCTGGGTCATGCCGAGCTTCGTGCCCAGCAGGCCCTTTACGTTACGGGTTGCGGTCATAGTTTCTCAGCACCTCCCTACAGCTTGATTTCGATGTTCACGTCGGCCGGCAGGTCGAGGCGCATGAGCGAGTCGACGGCCTTGGGCGTGGGATCGATGATGTCGATAAGACGCTTGTGCGTGCGCATTTCAAAGTGCTCGCGGCTGTCCTTGTACTTGTGCGGAGAGCGGATCACGCAGTACACGTTCTTCTCCGTGGGCAGCGGCACGGGGCCAACTACCGTTGCGCCTGCGCGCGTGACCGTCTCAACGATCTTCCGGGCTGAAACGTCAATGACCTCGTGGTCGTATGACTTCAGCCGGATGCGGATTTTTTGTCCCGCCATGTCGCCTGACTCTCTTTCAGTCTGTGCTTCCCCGGTTTAGGGCTGCCCTGTTCACTTTCTCGTTGTATGGCTGCCGAAGCATTTGAGGTCGTAACCACCACCCGCCGCACAAGCTGAATCCGGATGAATCCGGGTTCCTCACCTTGCCGGCGCAACCGACCCCCGCGGTCGGGCGTGTCGCGCTCAACACGCATACAAATCCGCAAATCCATTGGGGTGGGTTATGTTTGGTCTTCAACTTGGACCCTGCGTCCGGCATTATCCGGACCGGGACACGAAGAAGCGCTTGAACAACTCATCTAGTTTGCCAGAAATCCGGGGCAGATGCGAATCGCCCCGTCTCAGGCAAGCCCGGGCAGGTCATTGCCCTCGGGTGTCCGCGAATAGATGATTAGGACATGACGCTGGAAAGCACTGAATCGGTGACCGAACTGGCCAACCGCATGCCGCCGTCGTTCACCCTGGGCGTCGCCGCCGCGGCCTTCCAGGTTGAAGGCGCCCTGCGCGAAGGCGGCCGCGGACCCTCCGGCTGGGACGCGTTCGCCGAGAAGCCCGGTGCCATCGTTGACGGCCACTCCCCCGCCGTCGCCTGCGACCACTACAACAGGCTGCCCGAGGATGTGGCGCTGTTACGGGATCTGGGCGTGGACTCCTACCGGTTCTCGCTGTCCTGGCCCCGCATACAGCCTGACGGGCGTGGCCGTTTCAACGAAGCGGGCCTGGATTTTTACGACCGCCTGATCGACCAGTTGCTGGACGCCGGCATTGCCCCGATGGCCACCCTCTACCACTGGGACACCCCCTTGCCTTTGGAGCACCGCGGAGGCTGGCTGAACCGGGAAACCGCGGAACGTTTTGGCGACTATGCGCGGGCAGCCGGTGAGCGCTTTGGGGACCGCGTGGCGCAGTGGGTGACCCTGAACGAACCCCTGTCAGTGACCCTGAACGGTTACGCCCTCGGGGTCCATGCCCCCGGCCACGCGCTGATGTTCGACGCCCTTCCTGCCGTGCACCATCAGCTGCTGGCACATGGCCTTGGCGTCCAGGCCCTCCGCGCCGCCGGAGTTGCCGGCGGCGTGGGCGTGACCAACCTGCACGCGCCTGTCCGCCCTGCTTCCGGAAGCATCGGCGACAGGGCAGTGGCCCGTATCTACGACCTGTTCATGAACAGGATTTACGCTGACCCTGTCCTGCTGGGCCGTTATCCGTCAGTCCCGCTGTACGCCAGGCCCTGGCTGCGCAACGGCCGCAGGATGTCCGACGCGGACCTGCGGACTGTGCACCAGCCCCTGGACTTCTACGGGCTCAACTACTACTACCCCATCAAGGTCGCCATCGGACCCGGTGTGACGCCCATTCCCGCTGAACCGCATAAGGCGGTAGCCCGGCTCCCGTACCACGAGGTGGGGTACCCGGATCTTCCCCATACAGGGTTCGGCTGGCCGGTGGCCCCCGGGCACTTGGGCATCCTGCTGGGGGAACTGCAGGACCGCTACGGGGACTCGCTGCCGCCCGTGTACATCACCGAAGGCGGAGCCAGCTTTCCGGAACCGGACAGCGTGGACGGAACGCTGCAGGACGAGGAACGAGTGCAGTACCTGGCCAGCCACCTGCGGGCAGCCCTGGACGCCACGTCCCCGGGCGGCATCGCATCCGGCGTGGACCTGCGTGGGTATTACGTCTGGACCCTGATGGACAACTTTGAGTGGGCCGCCGGGTACTCGCAGCGCTTTGGCCTGGTGCACGTTGACTTTACTACCCAGGAACGGACGCCGAAGCAGTCCTATTACTGGTACCAGGCCCTTTCCCGGGCCAGGAGAACCCGGGCCGGCCAGTAACAGGCCAGCCTGGTCCTCCCCCGTTTCCCGTTGGGCCGGGCCTACTGGTTCTTGTTTGCCCTGTTGATGCGCTTGGCGCGGTCAATCTCGTGGCGGAAGTACTTCTTGGCCCAGAACACGCCTGCCACTACCGCAACCACGATGACCAGGAAGATAAGCCAGCTCATGACGATCTCCTTTCGGTCCAGCCAGAGTATCAGGGACAAGTAAAACAAAAAGAACAGCCCCGCTGCTGATGCAGCGGGGCTGTTCTTCAGTTCAACAAGAATTACTTGATGATCTTGGTAACACGTCCCGAACCAACGGTGCGGCCGCCTTCGCGGATAGCGAAGCCGAGGCCTTCTTCCATAGCGATCGGCTGGATGAGCGCAACGGTCATCTCAGTGTTGTCGCCGGGCATAACCATTTCCGTGCCCTCGGGCAGGGTGATAACGCCGGTAACGTCCGTGGTACGGAAGTAGAACTGCGGGCGGTAGTTCGAGTAGAACGGGTTGTGGCGTCCGCCTTCGTCCTTGGAGAGGATGTAGACGTTTGCCTCGAAGTCGGTGTGCGGGGTGATGGAACCCGGCTTGACGACAACCTGGCCACGCTCGACATCGTCGCGCTTCAGGCCACGGAGCAGCAGGCCACAGTTCTCGCCGGCCCATGCTTCGTCGAGCTGCTTGTGGAACATCTCGATACCGGTAACGGTGGTCTTCTGGACCGGGCGGATGCCGACGATCTCGACCTCGGAGTTGATGGCGAGGGTACCACGCTCGGCGCGGCCCGTAACAACGGTGCCACGGCCGGTGATGGTGAAGACGTCTTCGATCGGCATCAGGAAGGGCTTGTCGCGGTCACGAACGGGGTCCGGAACGGACTCGTCCACAGCAGCCATCAGGTCCTCAACGGACTTGACCCACTCGGGATCGCCTTCCAGGGCCTTCAGGCCGGAAACGCGGACAACCGGAGCGTCGTCGCCGTCGAAGCCCTGCGAGCTCAGGAGCTCACGAACTTCCATTTCGACGAGGTCGAGGAGTTCCTCGTCCTCAACCATGTCAGCCTTGTTCAGCGCGACCAGCAGGTAGGGAACACCAACCTGGCGGGCGAGCAGAACGTGCTCGCGGGTCTGAGCCATGGGGCCGTCGGTAGCAGCAACCACGAGGATTGCGCCGTCCATCTGGGCAGCACCGGTGATCATGTTCTTGATGTAGTCAGCGTGACCGGGGGCGTCGACGTGTGCGTAGTGACGCTTCTCGGTCTGGTACTCCACGTGGGAGATGTTGATGGTAATACCGCGCTGACGCTCTTCGGGAGCAGAGTCGATCGACGCGAAGTCGCGCTTCTCGTTGAGATCCGGGTACTTGTCGTACAGCACCTTGGAAATGGCGGCCGTCAGCGTCGTCTTACCGTGGTCAACGTGACCGATGGTGCCGATGTTGACGTGCGGCTTAGTCCGCTCGAACTTTGCCTTTGCCACAGGTTCCTCCTAGAAACGTTTTCAAATGGCTTGCCCTCTAACCGCGCTTCTCGCGGCAGAAACTCAGGCAAGTCTATCTGGGGGCTTTGGGATTGGTGAAATTGCAGATTCAGGAACTAATACTAGTCCCTTGAGCCTGTTCGTGCAGATGGCCGGAGCCGGGCCGGCAGGACTGATCCGGCCGGCCCCGGCCACCTGCACCGGCTGCGCTTTCCGTTGCCGGCCCGCGCACCCGAGGTGTTCGCTTTGAAAGTCCGGAGGACTACTCGCCGCGGCTCTTCTGGATGATCTCGTCGGCAACTGCCTTCGGGACCTCGGCGTAGCTGTTGAAGGTCATGGAGTAAACAGCACGGCCCTGGGTCTTGGAGCGCAGGTCACCGATGTAGCCGAACATGCCGGACAGCGGGACGTGTGCACGGACAACCTTGACGCCTGCCGCATCCTCCATGGACTGCATCTGGCCACGACGGGAGTTAAGGTCACCGATAACGTCACCCATGTATTCCTCAGGGGTGCGGACCTCGACATCCATCAGCGGTTCAAGCAGGACAGGGTTCGCCTTCCTGGCAGCTTCCTTGAAAGCCATCCGGCCGGCGATCTTGAACGCCATTTCCGAGGAGTCAACATCGTGGTAAGCGCCATCGATCAGCGTTGCCTTGATGCCAACAACCGGGTAACCGGCCAGCACGCCGTCGTTCAGCGCGTCCTGGATACCGGCGTCAACCGACGGGATGTACTCGCGCGGAACGCGGCCACCGGTGACCTTGTTCTCGAACTCGTACAGCTCGCCCTCGGCCGTGTCGAGCGGCTCGATGGCGATCTGGACCTTTGCGAACTGGCCTGAACCACCGGTCTGCTTCTTGTGCGTGTAGTCGTGGCGCTCCACGGCACGCTTGATGGTTTCGCGGTAAGCGACCTGCGGCTTACCCACGTTGGCCTCGACCTTGAATTCGCGGCGCATGCGGTCCACCAGGATGTCCAGGTGGAGCTCGCCCATGCCGGCGATGATGGTCTGGCCGGTGTCTTCGTTGAGGGACACCTGGAAGGTGGGGTCCTCAGCGGAGAGCTTCTGGATAGCCGTGGACAGCTTCTCCTGGTCGCCCTTGGTGTTCGGCTCGATGGCCACGGAGATCACGGGCTCGGGGAAGCTCATGGACTCCAGGACGATCTGGTTGCTGGCGTCGCACAGGGTGTCACCGGTGGTGGTGTCCTTGAGGCCGATCGCTGCGTAGATGTGCCCGGCGGTTGCTGCCTCAACGGGCATTTCCTTGTTGGCGTGCATCTGGAACAGCTTGCCGATGCGCTCACGCTTGCCCTTGGTGGAGTTAACCACCTGGGCGCCGGACTCGACGTGACCGGAGTACACGCGGATGAAGGTGAGCTGGCCGAAGAACGGGTGGGCCGCAATCTTGAACGCGAGGGCCGAGAACGGCTCGTCGGCGGACGGCTTGCGGGTCAGTTCCTTGGCTTCGTCCTTCGGATCGTGGCCGATCATCGGAGGAACGTCGAGCGGGTTCGGCAGGTAGTCCACAACTGCGTCGAGCATGGGCTGCACGCCGCGGTTCTTGAATGCGGAACCACAGAACACCGGGTAGACCTCGGAGTTGATGGTCATCTTGCGGATGCCGGCCTTGAGCTCGTCGATGGTGAGCTCTTCGCCTTCGAGGTACTTCTCCATGAGCTCCTCGGAGGACTCGGCAACGGTCTCGACGAGCGCTGCGCGGTACTCTTCGGCCTTGGCCTGGAGGTCGGCCGGGATCTCCTGGATCTCGTACTTGGCACCCATGGTCACGTCGCCCTTGGCGTCGCCAGGCCATACGAGGGCACGCATGTAGAGCAGGTCCACGACGCCGATGAAGTCGTTCTCCGCACCGATGGGCAGCTGCATGACCAGCGGCTTGGCGCCGAGGCGGCTGATGATGGTGTCTACGGTGAAGTAGAAATCAGCACCGAGCTTGTCCATCTTGTTGACGAAGCAGATACGCGGGACGTTGTACTTGTCAGCCTGGCGCCACACGGTCTCGGACTGCGGCTCAACGCCTTCCTTGCCGTCGAAAACTGCGACAGCGCCGTCGAGGACGCGCAGGGAGCGCTCAACCTCGACGGTGAAGTCAACGTGGCCGGGGGTGTCGATGATGTTGATCTGGTTGTTTTCCCAGAAGCAGGTCACGGCGGCAGACGTGATGGTGATGCCGCGTTCCTTTTCCTGTTCCATCCAGTCAGTGGTCGAAGCGCCGTCGTGCGTTTCGCCGATCTTGTGGTTCACACCCGTGTAGAACAGGATGCGCTCGGTTGTGGTGGTCTTGCCGGCATCGATGTGTGCCATGATGCCGATGTTGCGGACCTTGCTAAGGTCGGTAAGCACGTCCTGTGCCACGGGGTCTCCTTTTGGGATGGACTACACGTTCGCCGCCGGCTCTGGTGAGCCGGCGGCGTCCGGGGAGTATTACCAGCGGTAGTGTGCGAAGGCCTTGTTGGACTCGGCCATCTTGTGGGTGTCTTCGCGACGCTTCACAGCGGCACCGAGACCGTTGGAGGCATCCAGGATTTCGTTCTGGAGGCGCTCGGTCATGGTCTTCTCACGGCGGGCCTTGGAGTAGCCCACCAGCCACCGCAGGGCGAGTGCGGTGGAGCGGCCCGGCTTGACCTCAACCGGAACCTGGTATGTGGCGCCACCGACGCGGCGGGAGCGGACCTCGAGGGAAGGCTTGACGTTGTCCATGGCCTTCTTCAGGGCTGCAACGGGGTCACCGCCGGACTTGGCGCGGGCGCCTTCGAGGGCACCGTAGACGATGCGCTCTGCCGTGGACTTCTTGCCGTCAACGAGCACCTTGTTGATGAGCTGGGTGACCAGCGGGGAACCGTAGACCGGATCCGAAACGAGCGGCCGCTTGGGGGCCGGACCCTTGCGAGGCATATTACTTCTTCTCCATCTTTGCGCCGTAGCGGCTGCGGGCCTGCTTACGGTTCTTCACGCCCTGGGTATCGAGGGCGCCACGGACGATCTTGTAGCGGACACCCGGGAGGTCCTTCACACGACCACCGCGAACGAGCACAATGGAGTGCTCCTGCAGGTTGTGGCCAACACCGGGGATGTAGGCGGTTACTTCAATGCCGCCGTTGAGGCGCACACGTGCCACCTTACGCAGAGCCGAGTTCGGCTTCTTGGGGGTGGTGGTGTAAACGCGGGTGCAAACACCGCGGCGCATCGGGCTGCCCTTAAGGGCGGGAGCCTTGGTCTTTGAGACCTTCGGCGTGCGGCCCTTACGGACCAGCTGGTTAATCGTAGGCACTCTCGTGTTCTCCGTTTTATCCGGAGCAGCCGCTTCCGGCCGCTCTCTTGTTGCGTTGCCCCGCCGCCCGGGCCTTGGAGAAAAGCCCCAGGGCGGCGAAGGCGAAGCCTTAATAGTCGGATCACAAGCCAGTCGGGATGACGCGGAACGAAAAGTCCCTAGGCATGCGAAAATGTGGCATACGTTGCACAAGAACCCTGCAAACCGGAAACGTCGCTCTGGCCCAGCTTTCCAGCTGATACCGGCGCACTCATCCACTGCCACAATAACAATTGGTAACAAGTCTAGCATGGACGGCCTCCATGCCTTAATCAGGCCCCCACTCCCCAACTGAGTAGCGCTAACTGCCGTTATGGACCCTCAAAACGACAGTTGACGCTACTCAGTTGGGTTAAGCGGGAAGCCCCGCCTCCCCCTGCCGTGAAAGCAGGGTGAGGCGGGGCCGGCAGGAATTCCGTTTACCGGAAGTCGTTGCCCAGGTCGTAGTCATCCAGCGGGATGGCGTGGAACTCAGGAGCTCCCTCGCCGCCCAGGGTGTCGTACGAGAAGTCGCTGAACGCGCTGGGGCCGGTGAACAGGTTGGCCTTCGCTTCTTCAGTCGGCTCCACCGTGATCTCGGTGTAGCGCGGGAGGCCCGTGCCGGCCGGGATCAGCTTACCGATGATGACGTTCTCCTTGAGGCCCAGCAGCGGATCGCTCTTGCCTTCCATGGCCGCCTGCGTGAGGACGCGGGTGGTCTCCTGGAAGGAAGCTGCGGACAGCCAGGACTCGGTGGCCAGCGACGCCTTGGTGATACCCATGAGCTCGGGACGTCCGGAAGCCGGAGTCTTGCCCTCGGACACAACGCGGCGGTTGGCGTCCTCGAACCGGGCACGCTCTGCCAGCTCGCCGGGGAGCAGGTCGGAGTCACCGGACTCGATGACCGTGACGCGGCGCAGCATCTGGCGGACGATAACCTCGACGTGCTTGTCGTGGATACCGATGCCCTGGCTGCGGTACACGCCCTGGACCTCGTCCACCAGGAACTTCTGTGCAGCACGGGGACCCATGATGCGCAGCACCTGCTTGGGATCGACCGGACCGTTGATCAGCTTCTGGCCGACGGTGACGTGGTCGCCGTCTTCGATCAGCAGGCGTGAACGGCGCAGGACCGGGTAGGCGATCTCTTCGGTTCCGTCATCCGGAGTGATGACCAGGCGCATCTGGCGCTCGGACTCTTCGATGGTGATGCGACCGGCTGCCTCGGCAATCGGGGCGACGCCCTTCGGAGTACGGGCTTCGAAGAGCTCCTGGATACGGGGCAGACCCTGGGTGATGTCGTCACCGCCGCCGGCGGAGACTGCACCACCGGTGTGGAACGTACGCATGGTCAGCTGGGTACCGGGCTCACCGATGGACTGTGCGGCGATGATGCCCACGGCCTCGCCGATGTCCACGGTCTTGCCGGTGGCCAGCGAACGGCCGTAGCACAGGGCGCAGGTGCCGACGCTGGACTCACAGGTGAGCACGGAGCGGACCTTGACCTCGGTGATGCCTGCCTTAAAGAGCTCAGCGATGACGACGTCGCCGCAGTCGGTGCCGGCGGCCGCGAGGACGTTGCCCTCGGAGTCCACGACGTCGACAGCCAGCGTACGTGCGTAGGCGCTGTTCTCCACGTTCTCGTCCAGCACCAGCTCGCCGTTGGAGTCGGCGACGGCGATGGGCGTGACCAGGCCGCGCTCGGTGCCGCAGTCCTCTTCGCGGACGATGACGTCCTGGGACACGTCCACCAGGCGTCGGGTCAGGTAACCCGAGTTGGCGGTACGCAGAGCGGTATCGGCGAGGCCCTTACGGGCACCGTGCGTGGCGATGAAGTATTCCAGCACCGACAGGCCCTCGCGGTAGGAGGACTTGATGGGGCGCGGGATGATCTCACCCTTCGGGTTGGCCACCAGGCCACGGATACCCGCGATCTGGCGGACCTGCATCCAGTTACCACGTGCGCCGGAGGACACCATGCGGTTGATCGTGTTCATCGGGGACAGGCTCTCGCGCATCACCGAGGCGATGTCGTTGGTGGCCTTGTTCCAGATCTCGATCAGTTCCTGGCGGCGCTCGTCGTCGTCGATCAGGCCCTTGTCGTACTGGCCCTGGATCTTGGCGGCGCGCTCCTCGTAACCGGCGAGGATCTCCGGCTTTGCGGCCGGCACCTCGATGTCGGAGATGGCGACGGTGACGCCCGAACGCGTGGCCCAGTAGAAGCCGGCGTCCTTCAGGTTGTCCAGCGTTGCGGCGGTGACAACCTTCGGGTAGCGCTCCGCGAGGTCGTTGACGATGCGGGACAGCTCGCCCTTGTCGGCAACGGCCTCAACCCACGGGTAGTCCTCGGGCAGGGTCTCGTTGAAGATGACCTGGCCCAGGGAGGTCTTGACCAGCGCGGGCTGGCCCGGCTCCCAGCCCTCGGGAGCTTCCCAGCCGGCGTACGGCACGAAGTTCTCGAGGCGGATCTGGACCTGCGAGTTCAGGTGCAGTTCGCGGGCGTCGAACGCCATGATGGCTTCCGCCACCGAACCGAAGACACGGCCTTCACCGGCTGAACCCTTGCGCTTGGTGGTCAGGTGGTAGAGGCCGATGATCATATCCTGCGAAGGCAGGGTGACCGGGCGTCCGTCGGAGGGCTTCAGGATGTTGTTCGAGGACAGCATCAGGATGCGGGCCTCAGCCTGGGCTTCGGGGCTCAGCGGCAGGTGCACTGCCATCTGGTCGCCGTCGAAGTCGGCGTTGAAGGCGCCGCAGACCAGCGGGTGCAGCTGGATTGCCTTGCCTTCAACAAGCTGGGGCTCGAACGCCTGGATGCCCAGGCGGTGCAGGGTAGGTGCACGGTTGAGCAGCACCGGGTGTTCGGTGATGATCTCTTCGAGCACGTCCCACACCTGCGGACGGTAGCGCTCCACCATGCGCTTTGCCGACTTGATGTTCTGGGCGTGGTTGAGGTCAACCAGGCGCTTCATCACGAACGGCTTGAAGAGCTCCAGCGCCATCTGCTTGGGCAGGCCGCACTGGTGCAGCTTCAGCTGCGGACCGACGACGATGACCGAACGGCCCGAGTAGTCGACGCGCTTGCCGAGGAGGTTCTGGCGGAAACGGCCCTGCTTGCCCTTGAGCATGTCGCTCAGGGACTTCAGCGGACGGTTGCCCGGTCCGGTGACCGGACGGCCGCGGCGGCCGTTGTCGAAGAGGCTGTCAACAGCTTCCTGAAGCATGCGCTTCTCGTTGTTGACGATGATCTCCGGAGCACCCAGGTCAAGCAGGCGCTTGAGGCGGTTGTTGCGGTTGATCACGCGGCGGTACAGGTCGTTGAGGTCGGAGGTCGCAAAGCGGCCGCCGTCCAGCTGGACCATGGGGCGCAGTTCCGGCGGGATCACCGGGACGGCGTCGAGGACCATGCCAAGCGGGCTGTTGTTGGTGGTCAGGAATGCGTTGACCACCTTCAGGCGCTTGAGGGCGCGGGTCTTGCGCTGGCCCTTGCCGTTGGCGATGACGTCGCGCAGGATGTCGGACTCGGCCTGCATGTCGAAGTTCTCAAGGCGCTTCTTGATGGCTTCGGCACCCATGGAGCCTTCGAAGTACATGCCGTAGCGGTCGCGCAGCTCGCGGTACAGGCCTTCGTCACCCTCGAGGTCGGCGACCTTCAGGTTCTTGAAGCGGTCCCAGACCTGCTCGAGGCGCTCGATGTCGGCGTCGGCGCGCTTGCGCACGTTCGCCATCTGGCGGTCCGCGGAGTCGCGTGCCTTCTTCTTGTCGGCAGCCTTGGCGCCTTCGGCCTCCAGGCGGGCAAGCTCGCCTTCGAGGTCGCGGGCGATCGCCGCGATATCGGAGTCGCGGTTGTCGATCAGCTGCTTCTTTTCGATGTCGTGCTCAACCTGCAGGTTGGGCAGTTCCTCGTGGCGGGCGGCCTCGTCGACGCTGGTGATCATGTAGGCAGCGAAGTAGATGACCTTTTCGAGGTCCTTCGGAGCCAGGTCAAGGAGGTAGCCCAGGCGGGACGGAACACCCTTGAAGTACCAGATGTGCGTGACGGGTGCGGCCAGTTCGATGTGGCCCATGCGCTCACGGCGGACCTTGGCGCGGGTGACTTCGACGCCACAGCGCTCACAGATGATGCCCTTGAAGCGCACGCGCTTGTACTTGCCGCAGTAGCATTCCCAGTCGCGGGACGGGCCGAAGATCTTCTCGCAGAAGAGGCCGTCCTTCTCGGGCTTGAGCGTGCGGTAGTTGATGGTTTCCGGCTTCTTAACCTCGCCGTATGACCAGCCGCGGATGTCTTCCGCGGTGGCGAGGCCGATCTGCATGAGGCCGAAGGAGGATTCGCTGGACATATGGTCCCTGTTCTCTCTTGTTCTCTAAATTCTGAAGTCCTGGTGCGGAATGAGGGAGGTGGGGTACGACGGCGGGTGGGCACCCGCCGTCGTACGCCCGCCGTTAAACCTCTTCTACGGAGCTGGGCTCTGCACGAGACAGATCGATGCCCAGTTCTTCCGCAGCCGTGAAGACTGCGTCATCAGAGTCACGCATTTCAATCGTGGTTCCGTCCGTGGAAAGCACTTCCACGTTCAGGCACAGCGACTGCATTTCCTTGATCAGCACCTTGAAGGACTCGGGAACGCCCGGCTCCGGGATGTTCTCGCCCTTGACGATGGCCTCGTAGACCTTCACGCGGCCGTGGATGTCATCGGACTTGATGGTCAGGAGCTCCTGGAGGGTGTATGCGGCGCCGTATGCTTCCAGCGCCCACACTTCCATTTCACCGAAGCGCTGGCCGCCGAACTGTGCCTTACCACCCAGCGGCTGCTGCGTGATCATGGAGTACGGGCCGGTGGAGCGGGCGTGGATCTTGTCGTCCACCAGGTGGTGGAGCTTCAGGATGTACATGTAGCCCACGGAGATCGGATCCGGGAACGGCTCGCCGGAGCGGCCGTCGAACAGGCGGGTCTTGCCGGAGGAGTTGATCAGGCGCTCACCGTCGCGGGTCACGTTGGTGGAGTCGAGCAGGCCCGTGATTTCTTCTTCGCGGGCACCGTCGAACACCGGCGTGGCAACAGTGGTGGGGCCACTCTCGCGCGGCAGGTTGGGCAGCTGCTTGACCCACTCGGGCTCGCCTTCGATCTTCCAACCTGTCTTGGCCACCCAGCCGAGGTGCGTTTCGAGCACCTGGCCCACGTTCATACGGCCCGGAACACCCAGCGGGTTCAGGACGATGTCAACGGGGGTGCCGTCGGCAAGGAAGGGCATGTCCTCGACCGGGAGGATCTTGGAGATAACACCCTTGTTGCCGTGGCGGCCGGCGAGCTTGTCGCCGTCGGTGATCTTGCGCTTGGCAGCGACGTAGACGCGGACCAGCTGGTTGACGCCCGGGGGCAGTTCGTCGTCGTTGTCGCGGTCGAAGACGCGCACGCCGATGACGGTGCCGGACTCGCCGTGGGGCACCTTCAGGGAGGTGTCACGCACTTCGCGGGACTTCTCGCCGAAGATGGCGCGCAGCAGGCGCTCTTCCGGGGTCAGTTCGGTTTCACCCTTCGGGGTGACCTTGCCGACCAGGATATCGCCGGCCTCAACCTCGGCACCAATGTGGATGATGCCGCGCTCGTCCAGGCCTGCCAGAACTTCCTCGGACACGTTGGGGATGTCACGGGTGATTTCCTCGGCACCGAGCTTGGTGTCGCGGGCATCGATCTCGTGCTCCTCGATGTGGATGGAGGACAGGACGTCCTCGGCCACGATGCGCTGCGAGAGGATGATGGCGTCCTCGAAGTTGTGGCCTTCCCAGGACATGAATGCCACGAGGAGGTTCTTGCCGAGGGCGAGTTCACCCTGGTCCGTGGCCGGGCCGTCGGCAATGATGCCGCCGACTTCCAGGCGCTGGCCTTCGTTCACCAGGACGCGGTGGTTGTAGCAGTTGCCCTGGTTGGAGCGGGCGAACTTGTTGATGCGGTAGTTCGTTTCCGTACCGTCGTCGTTGAGCATGATGACGAGTTCGGCGGAGACCTCGGTAACCACACCGGCCTTCTTGGCGATGACGACGTCGCCGGCGTCCACGGCTGCGGCGCGTTCCATGCCGGTGCCCACGAACGGAGCCTCGGAACGGACCAGCGGCACGGCCTGGCGCTGCATGTTGGCGCCCATGAGTGCGCGGTTGGCGTCGTCGTGCTCGAGGAACGGGATCAGGGCGGTAGCCACGGACACCATCTGGCGCGGGGAAACGTCCATGAACTCGACGTCCTCGGCCGGAACCAGGACGGGCTCGCCTCCACCACCGCGGGCACGGACCAGGACGGTCTCTTCAGCGAAGCGGTTGTTTTCGTCCAGCGGGGCGTTGGCCTGGGCGATCAGCACCTCGGCCTCGTCGTCTGCCGTGAGGTACTGGACCTCGTCGGAGACAACGCCGTCCTTGACCTTGCGGTAAGGAGTCTCGATGAAGCCGAACGGGTTGATGCGTCCGTAGGAGGCCAGCGAGCCGATCAGACCAATGTTCGGGCCTTCAGGGGTTTCGATGGGGCACATGCGTCCGTAGTGGGACGGGTGCACGTCACGGACTTCCATGCCGGCGCGGTCACGGGACAGGCCGCCGGGGCCAAGGGCCGAGAGGCGGCGCTTGTGGGTCAGGCCGGAGAGCGGGTTGTTCTGGTCCATGAACTGCGACAGCTGGGAGGTTCCGAAAAACTCCTTGATGGCTGCCACAACCGGGCGGATGTTGATCAGGGTCTGCGGCGTGATGGCCTCGACGTCCTGGGTAGTCATACGCTCACGGACCACGCGCTCCATGCGGGACAGGCCGGTGCGGACCTGGTTCTCGATGAGCTCGCCCACGGCGCGGATACGGCGGTTGCCGAAGTGGTCGATATCGTCGATCTCGACGCGGAGGTCCACTTCCTGGCCGTCGCGGACGCCCTTGATGGTCTTCTCGCCGGCGTGCAGCGCGACGAGGAACTTGATCATGGCGACGATGTCTTCAACGTGCAGGACCGAGGCTTCCTTGTCGCCAAGGGAGCGGTCGATGCCCAGCTTGCGGTTGATCTTGTAGCGGCCAACCTTGGCCAGATCGTAGCGCTTGGAGTTGAAGTACAGGTTGTCCAGCAGGGACTGGGCAGCCTCGACGGTGGGCGGCTCGCCCGGACGCAGCTTGCGGTAGATGTCCAGCAGGGCGTCTTCGCGGGTTTCGGTGGCGTCCTTCTCCAGCGTGGCGCGCATGGAGTCGTACTGGCCGAACTCTTCGAGGATCTGGCCTTCGGTCCAGCCGAGGGCCTTCAGCAGCACGGTGACGGACTGCTTGCGCTTGCGGTCGAGCCGGACACCAACCTGGTCGCGCTTGTCGATTTCGAGCTCAAACCAGGCACCGCGGGACGGGATGATCTTGGCGGTGAAGATGTCCTTGTCGCTGGTCTTGTCAGCGGCACGCTCGAAGTAGGCGCCCGGGGAACGGACCAGCTGGGACACGACGACACGCTCGGTGCCGTTGACCACGAAGGTGCCCTTCTCGGTCATCAGCGGGAAGTCGCCCATGAACACGGTCTGCTGCTTGATTTCGCCCGTGTTGTTGTTCATGAACTCGGCCTTGACGTACAGCGGAGCGGAATATGTGGCGTCCCGGTCCTTGCACTCGGCCATGGTGTACTTGGGGTCGGCGAACTCCGGGTCGGAGAAGCTCAGGGACATGGTGCCCTGGAAATCCTCGATCGGGGAGATTTCTTCGAAGATGTCCGAGAGGCCGGACGTGGTAGCGACGCTGAGATCGTTTTCTTCGACAGCCTTTGCTACGCGTGCCTGCCAGCGCTCATTGCCGACCAGCCAGTCGAAGCTGTCCGTCTGCAGGGCAAGCAGATTCGGAACGTCAAGAGGTTCGTGAATCTTTGCGAATGAGAGCCGGCGAGTGGCACCATCAGTGCTGTCGGCGGTGTTAGCGGTTTCGTTATTAGAGGTGCTCGAGGCGACCAAGAGGGATCCTTCCACAGACCTTCAGGCGTTTTCAGATCTCCCCCGCTGTGCACCCTGCGGAGATACTCCGCAGCGCTACCATCCGGTTCCGCTATATGACCCGGGACCTGTACCGGCTATGCTGTGACGTTGTTACGGCACGTTGATTGCCAGCTGCCAGGCGAAGCCCACCGCTATATGAAGGCTGAAGGTAAACAGGGAAGACGCAAATATCTACGATACGGCAAAACCGCCTACGTGTCTACCCCACATCCGCCCGGAATGCAAGCACCTGTTTTCTGCCCTGCCGGGAGCTGCAAAAGTTCCGCCATGCGCCCTTCCTCCGCGCCGCCGTCGCGCTTCCCATAATGATGAACGAACCTCCGCCCTCCGCGGCAGGAATGCCTGCACAGGCCCGGGCGTTTGAATAGTTAGGTGACCCGGGTCACGATACCCTTGGTGCCTACATCGGATCGGAGCGGAAGAGACAACAATGGGCAACTCTCCTGACAACAGCGACGTTGTTATCCTCGCAGCGGCACGGACGCCGACAGGCCGCATCAACGGCCAGCTGGCGAGTTTCACGGCGGTGGACCTGGGCGCGCACGCCATCAGGGCCGCGCTGGACGCCAGCGGTGTGGAAGCGGCGGACGTCGAAGCGGTGATCATGGGCCAGGTGCTGCAGGCGGGCGCCGGCCAGAACCCGGCGCGGCAAAGCTCGATCGGCGCCGGCATCGGCTGGAACGTACCCGCCGTAACCGTAAACAAGGTGTGCCTGTCCGGGCTGACGGCGGTAATTGACGCAGCCCGGATGATCCGGAGCGGCGAGGCGAAGGTGATCGTGGCCGGCGGCCAGGAATCGATGACCCGCGCGCCCCACCTGCTCCCCGGCTCGCGGCAGGGCTGGACATACGGTTCCATCCAGGCGCTGGACGCTGCCGCCCACGATGGACTGACCGACGCCTTCGACGGACAGTCCATGGGCCTGTCCACCGAAACCCGGAACCTCACGCTGGGCATCGACCGGACGGCCCAGGACAACGTGGCAGCGCAGTCCCACCAGAGGGCGGCGCTGGCCGCCAAGAACGGAACGTTCGACGACGAGATCGCTCCCATCAGCGTGAAGCAGCGCAAGGGCGATCCGATCGTGGTGGACACCGATGAGGGCGTCCGGCCCAACGCGTCCATCGAGTCGCTCGCGGGCCTCCGGGCGGCCTTCGTCACGGACGGCACCATCACTGCCGGCAATTCCTCTCCCCTGTCTGACGGAGCCGCCGCACTGGTGCTGTCCTCCCGTGGCTACGCGGAGGAACACGGCCTGGAGTACCTCGCCGTCGTGGGAAAGCCGGGGCAGGTTGCCGGACCTGACAACTCCCTGCACTCGCAGCCCTCGAACGCCATCATGAACGCGCTGGGCAAGGCCGGCTGGAAGGTGGCTGACCTCGACTTCGTTGAAATCAACGAGGCCTTCGGATCAGTGGCCGTCCAGTCCCTCAAGGACCTGGACTACCCCCTGGAGAAGTGCAACATCCACGGCGGAGCCATCGCCCTCGGACACCCGATCGGTGCCTCCGGTGCCCGGTTGGCAGCGCACGCGGCCCATGAACTTCGACGCCGCGGAACGGGCAAGGCCGCCGTGTCCCTGTGCGGAGGCGGCGGACAGGGCGAGGCCCTCCTGCTGTACCGCGACTGATGGCGGGCGCAGCTGCGAACGGAACGGCCGGCGTCGGGCAGGAGCGTTTCCTGGCCGACGCCGCGGCCCGTGGCCTGCAGGTGGAAGTGGTGGAAAGGCCCGCCGCCAGGAGCCTTGAGGAAGCGGCCGGCATCCTGGGCATCAGCCCGGCGGACATCGTCAAGTCATTGGTGGTCAAGCACAAGGACGGGACGTTCCTGTTTGCCCTGATTCCCGGCGACCGGCAGATTTCCTGGCCGAAACTGAGGACCCTGGTAGGCGTCAACAAACTCTCGCTGCCGCCGGCGGACGTGGCGCTGGAAGCCACCGGCTACGAGCGCGGGACCATTACGCCGCTCGGAAGCACCAACCCCTGGCCGGTCTACGCGGACGCCACCATCACCGGCCGGCGGATTTCCATGGGGGCCGGAGCGCACGGCTATAGCGCCTTCGTGGACGCGGACGCCCTCACCGCCGCCCTCGACGCAGTGGTGGCGGACATCTCCGACCCCAACTAGGTAGCGCCAACTGTCGTTTTGAGGCCCCAAAACGGCAGTTCGCGCTACCTAGTTGGGCCGGGACGCAGAAAACCCCGCCCACCGGAGTGGACGGGGTTTTCCGGGAGAATGCGCTGTTACTTGAGGGTAACGGTGGCGCCTGCAGCCTCGAGCTGCTCCTTAGCCTTCTCGGCGGTCTCCTTGTTGGCACCTTCGAGGACAGCCTTGGGGGCACCGTCAACCAGGTCCTTGGCTTCCTTGAGGCCGAGGGAGGTGATGGCGCGAACTTCCTTGATGACTGCGATCTTCTTGTCACCGGCAGCTTCGAGGATGACGTCGAAGTCGGTCTTCTCTTCAGCCTCTTCTGCGGCACCACCGGCAGCGGGGCCGGCAACTGCGACAGCGGCAGCGGTAACTTCGAAGGTCTCTTCGAAGAGCTTGACGAACTCGGAGAGCTCGATGATGGTCAGTTCCTTGAAAGCTTCAATGAGCTCTTCGTTGCTGAGCTTCGCCATGGTAGGCGTCCTTCCTGTTGTGGTGTCCGGCGGCACGGGGCCGGGGCGGACACCGGAGTCTTGTTGGGGAGAGAGAATTAGTTCTCTTCGGCTGCAGGAGCCTCGGCGGGAGCCTCGGCTACTGCTTCAGCTGAAGAGTCAGCAGATTCTTCAGCGGCAGGCGCTTCGGCAGCAGCCGGGGCACCGTTCTCTTCTTCAAGCTTGAGGCGCAGTGCGTCAATGATGCGTGCAGCTGCGGCGGCGGGTGCCTTGAGGACGCCTGCAACCTTGGCGAGCTGCAGCTCGCGGGACTCGAGCGCTGCCAGTGCGGCAACCTCGCTGGCATCCAGTGCCTTGCCCTCGAAGTAACCGGTCTTGATGACCAGCTGCTTGTTGGCCTTGGCAAAATCCGTCAGGCTCTTGGCAGCGGCAACTGCGTCACCCTTGATGAACGCGATGGCAGTGGGGCCGGCAAGCTGGCCGTCGAATGCTTCGACGCCGGCTTCCTTGGCTGCAATGGCGGTCAGGGTGTTCTTGACGACCGCGAACTTGGTGTCCTGGCCGAGAGAAACACGCAGCTGCTTGAGCTGTGCAACGGTGAGCCCGCGGTATTCGGTCAGGACAGCGGCGTTCGATTCATTGAAATCGTTAGTGATCTCAGCTACTGCTGAAACCTTGGTAGGCGTTGCCATAACCCTCCTTCCGGGGATAGTGCCGGTATTCGACGGTCCCCGCTCAGGTGAGCTATAACTAAAAACGCCCCGCGCAGATGCACGGGGCTTGGCTCAACACGGTTATCCATGGAGCTTTGCTTCGTTCACCTGCGCCGGCCGCCCTATGTCAGGGTCCTTCGTCAAGAAAGCCACTAGACCTCCCGCGCACAACCACAGAGGTGGGCTGTGTTCGAAAGAGTGGATTTCCATTAACCGACGGTCTTTGGTCATCCCAGTCTACGGGAGGGCCCGGTACTCCACCAAATCGTGCTTCAGCTGCTGCTCCGCGTATGCAGCTTTGGCAGCTCTTTCTGCCAGATCCCTGTAACGCCTGCCGTGTGGAAACCCAGCTGCTGGTTCACCGTCAGCAGGTACCGGTTCTCCGGGGCGTTCCAGGTGTAGATAACACGTGCATCCGGAAACTGTTCGGAGAGCCGTTCCATGTTGGCCACCTTGATCAGCAGCCCCAGTTTGTTGCCGCGGTGCTCCTGCAGGACCAGGGTGTCGTCCTGGAAGACGACGTCCGCCCGGTGCGCCAGGACCGTGATGGTGGTCAGCCCCACCAGGGTGCCCGAGGCGAGATGCTCGACGGCGGTGACCACCGTCCGCCTACCCTGCGCAATGGCGACGTCCTCCGCTTCCCGGAGGATGCCGCCGTCGAACACCAAGTCCTGCTCCACCGGCACGTCCAGGGCAGGATCGACGCCGGCGCCCGCCTGGTTCTCGAGGGTGGCGACAGCCTCCAGCCAGCGGTCGGGGCAGCGGTCGGTCCAGTGGTGCAGCCGGTACCGGCCGTTGTTGGCTTCCTCCGCCTCGGCCTGCAGGTCGGCTACCAGCTTGGAGTCCAGCGGCAGCGAGCAGGCGCTGAACTGCTCGATGTGCTGAAGGGTGTAACCCGTCTTCTGCGCGAACTCCACCTCACGGCTCTCCAGGGGCACGAATCCCTGCCCGGAACCTGGCACCAGTTGGGCCTTTTCAAACTCGTGAAGCGACGCGCCGGGGTGGTTGGTGTCCACCAGGATCATGGTGCGGCCTTCAGCGCGGGCAAGGTGCTCGGCAGCCTCCAGCAGCCGCCGTCCGACACCCTGGCGCTGGAACTCCGGGAGGATGTCCAGGGTGAACTCCGCCAGGTCAAGGTGGTCCGTCATGGGCAGCGCGATGTCCACGGTGCCGACGATTTCGCCGCCCACTTTGGCCACCAAAATGAGCTGCCGCTCGTAGGGGTCCTCGAACTCAAGCAGCTTCTCCAGCGGCCCGTAGGCGAGGTCGTCACTCCCCCACGTCTGCATCCTGACCTTGCGCCCCACCTCGACGGCGGCCAGGAAGTCGGCTGCGTCCGGCGCGTCCAGGGAATCGGGAATCCATAGCTGCTCGATCTTCACGTCCATTTCGGGCATTATCCCAGCCGTTTCTGCCACTCACCCTCATAGCCTGCGGGTTTGAATCCAAGCGCGATATTAATCGCCAGCATATGCTGGTTTTCGCTCGCGTTCCACGTCAATATCGAACGCGCCGACCGCCACCGGGCCTGGGCACGCCGCAGGTTGGCCAGCTTGATGAGCATGCCAAGGCGGTGTCCGCGGTGGTCCCCCGCCACGAGGGTGTCCTGCTGGGCGATTGACGCGGGAACCGCAGGGCGCCAATTCAGGACGGTGTAGGCAACCAGTTCGCGGGTTTCCCTGTGCAGGGCCGCGGCCACTACGGATTGCACGCTACTGCGTACCATGGCCTGCTCCTCCTGCCGCATTGCGCGGGATCCCAGGCTTCCCGTTCCCAGTCAAGCCCCGCCGTGGGAACGTCTTCGCTCATGCGGGCCTTCAGTTCCGCATAGCCCGGCAGCAGGTCCGCGGGGCATTCCTCGTCCCAGCCGGTCAATTCGTAGTCTCCGGCCTTCGCCAGCGCTTCAGCTTCCAGCCCGGCCAGCAGGTCCGGCGGGACCGGAAGGGACAGCGTGCTGGAGCGTTCCACCTGCTCGAGCTCGTATCCGGCGGCCATGGCAAAAGCGGTTGCAAGGTCGTTCAGCGGGAGCCCGCCTGCGCCGGACTTGGCGGGAACCATGACGGAGCCAGGCTGTACGAGTCCGAGCGGGACTTCGTGATACGCGTCGAGGGACGTGCGGCCGCGGCCCCGGGCGAGGGACTCAGCATGTTCCAGGAGTGCCCGGCCGTACCCCCTGCGGCGGAAGTGCGGGCCAACCAGGACATCGATGCCGGCCCTTGCGGTGTTTTCCCGCAGGGGCAGGGTGACCGAGCACAGCCCCAAGGGCTGCCCGTCGAGCCTGGCCAGGAACAGGTGCCTTTCTTCGTAGTCGGTGCCCCGCCAGTATTCGAGTGCTTCAGGCAGGGTAAGGCACCGGTCCAGATTGCCCCAGAGTTCGAGTTCGTGGTCCTCGCGCATCGCCTGGCAGGCGGCAAAGTCCGGGGCTGGCACGACGGCGGCCGGCCGGGTCCCGGTGCCAGGCCCGGGCTGGGCGTTCCCCGGCCCTGCAAGGGGACTGGCAACGCGGGCAATCGAAAGGGCGCCAAGCGCGGGAGCCCCTAATGGTTGAAAGGGCTCCTTGGCGGCCATTTCCCCAGCTTAGGCAGAGCCGGGAACCAAGTTAAGCAAAAACCGCCCGGCACTGGGCCGGGCGGTTTTTCAGCTGCCCCGGATTGCTCCGGGACGTGGCTCAAGAGGACTTACGCCTCGATGAGCACCTTGGTGACGTTCGGGTCAACCGAGATGCCGGGACCGAAGGTGGTGGCAACGGTTGCCTTCTGGATGTAGCGGCCCTTGGCAGCCGAAGGCTTCAGGCGAAGAACCTCTTCCAGTGCGGCGGCGTAGTTCTCGGCCAGCTTGGTGGCGTCGAACGAAACCTTGCCGATGATGAAGTGCAGGTTGGAGTGCTTGTCGACGCGGAAGTCGATCTTTCCACCCTTGATGTCGTTGACGGCCTTCGTGACGTCGGGGGTCACGGTGCCCGTCTTCGGGTTCGGCATGAGGTTGCGGGGGCCCAGGACCTTACCGAGGCGGCCAACCTTGCCCATGAGGTCAGGGGTGGCGACGGCGGCGTCGAAGTCGGTCCAGCCGCCGGCGATCTTCTCGATCAGGTCATCGGAACCAACGAAGTCGGCGCCGGCAGCGAGTGCTGCTTCGGCCTTGTCACCCGTGGCGAAAACCAGGACGCGGGCTGTCTTACCGGTGCCGTGGGGCAGGTTGACAGTGCCGCGGACCATCTGGTCAGCCTTGCGGGGGTCGACGCCGAGGCGGAAGGCAACCTCAACGGTGGCGTCGAACTTGGACGGGTTGGTGTCCTTGGCGAGCGTTACTGCCTCGAACGGGGCGTAGAACTTGCCCGTCTCGATCTTGGCGGCTGCTGCCTCATATGCTTTGCTGCGCTTTGCCATGCTGCTTATTTCTCCTTGTGCAGTTGTGGTCTGCGGACCGCGCTGGGCCCTGCCACAGTCGGGGTCCCGGTCTCGTTATCCGGCCCGGTGCCCGACATTTCAATTTTTTGTGGTGCCGGTTTCCCGGCGGTGCCGCCCGTCGTCGTCATGCATCCGACTCCGGAAAGGCTGCGGGGGTGGTTAGCCCTCGACGGTGATGCCCATGGACCGGGCGGTGCCGGCGATGATCTTGGCTGCGCCTTCGAGGCTGGTGGCGTTGAGGTCTTCCATCTTGGTGGAGGCGATCTCGTTGACCTGGGCCTGGGTCAGCTTTGCAACCTTGACGGTGTGCGGGGTGGCGGAACCCTTGGCGACGCCTGCAGCCTTCTTGATGAGCTCTGCAGCCGGCGGGGTCTTGGTGATGAACGTGAAGGAGCGGTCCTCGTAGACCGTGATTTCCACGGGGATGACGTTTCCGCGCTGGGCTTCCGTCGCAGCGTTGTACGCCTTGCAGAATTCCATGATGTTGACACCGTGCTGGCCAAGCGCAGGACCGATCGGCGGAGCCGGGTTAGCGGCACCTGCCTGGATCTGCAGCTTGATGAGGCCGGTGACCTTCTTCTTGGGAGCCAATGTAGGGTCCTTCTCTCAATAACGTCCTGGGACACAGGAGCGTGCCTCAGGTTTTTGGCCGCCATGGCGAGGCAGCCGGCCGTTCCGGCACCGCTAAGCGGGCGGCACCGGTACGAAATCTAGGGTTGTCAGATCTTGGTGACCTGGTTGAACGCCAGGGTGACCGGCGTCTCGCGCTCGAAGATGGAAACCAGGACCACGAGGGTCTGGGACTCGGGCTTGATCTCGGAGATCGTGGCGGGAAGGGTTTCGAACGGGCCTTCCTTGACGATGACGGACTCGCCGACCTCGAAGTCGACAGCCACGGGAGCCTGGTTCTGCTTGTTGACCGGCTTGCCCTTCTCGGCCTGCTCTTCTTCGAAGACCGGGGCCAGCATGGAGAAGACCTCGTCCAGGCGCAGCGGCACGGGGTTGTGGGCGTTGCCCACGAAGCCGGTCACGCCCGGGGTGTGGCGGACCGCGCCCCAGGAGGCGTCGGTCAGGTCCATGCGGACGAGGACGTAGCCGGGGATGCGGACACGGTTGATGATCTTGCGCTGGGCGTTCTTGATCTCAACCACTTCTTCCATGGGCACCTGGATTTCGAAGATGTAGTCTTCCATGTCCAGGGTCTGGATGCGGGTTTCGAGGTTGGCCTTCACTCGGTTTTCGTAACCGGCGTAGGAGTGGATGACGTACCAGTCACCTTCCTGGCGGCGCAGCTTGGCCTTGAATTCCTCGGCGGGATCGGCGGCCGTGGCGGCGGCAGCAGCGGCGAGGGCGTCACCGGACTGGTCGTCGCCGGCGTCCCCTTCAACTGCTGCAGCGTCGGAGAAGGCGTCCCCGGATTCGGGCGCGGAGGATTCAACCCCAGACTCGTCACCGGCTTCTGCCGTGATGTCCGCGGACTCTTCCAGCTCAGTCTCGGTTACCCCGAGCTCCTGCTCAGACACTTGGTCTCCTGCTTCCTCATTGCCTAACATGCCTATTTAAATGGCTCAATTCCGCACACCGGCGCTTGCCTCCGGTTTCCCGGGGAAGCGCGCAGCCTGCGGACCGTGCAGCCTTAGCTGTCCGTGGAGCCGGTACCGCCGAAGATCCAGCCGACAGCGGTTCCGAAACCGATATCCAGCAGGCTGACGATGACCATCATGATGGCCACGAACACCAGCACCACGAGCGTGTAATTGATCAGTTCCTTGCGGGTTGGTGCAACAACCTTCTTCAGTTCGCCGATGATTTGGCGGATGAAGAGCGCAATGCGGGCGAAGATGCTTGCCTTGGCGTCCTTCTTAGCTGGGCGGCCCCTGGAGCTGCTGGCAGCTGTTTCGGTCACCTGGTCCTCGCTCATCTTTGCAATGCTGGATACCCGGCCCTGATCAGAACCATGGTTGCTGCGCTTGCCCCGGATTTGTGCCCGGGACAGCTTGCGCAGGGCAGACAGGACTCGAACCTGCAACCTGCGGTTTTGGAGACCGCTGCGCTACCAATTGCGCCACTACCCTATGGAGTGAATGTCCTCGGAAGATGAACCGCCAGCTGAAACTGGGGCGCACGCCATCATCCGTGTTTTCAACACCGGTGAACCAGTCTACGGCAACATCTTCGCGTTCGTAAAACCAGCCCGTTTCCGGCCCCTTTCGCTGCGCTGTCCGCCGTGTCTGCCAGGGGCAGTCACATTTCAAGACAGGCACCCCGGAGGGTCCGGTGAACAGCATAGAGTAGAACTCGTCGAATCCCACATTCCAGCCTCACGGCTGCAAGCGAAGAACGGACCTGCCATGTCTGCCGCCCGCGTTTCCCAGCGCATTTCCGCTATTGCCGAATCCGCAACCCTTGCCGTTGACGCCAAGGCGAAGGCGCTCAAGGCAGCTGGCCGGCCGGTTATTGGCTTCGGCGCAGGCGAACCGGACTTCCCCACCCCGGACTACATTGTCCAGGCGGCCATCGACGCCGCCAGCCAGCCCAAGTACCACCGCTACTCCCCCGCCGGCGGGCTGCCGGAACTGAAAAAGGCCATTGCGGAGAAGACGCTCCGGGACTCGGGCTACACCGTCGATCCTTCCCAGGTGCTGGTGACCAATGGCGGCAAGCAGGCCGTGTACAACACCTTCGCCACCCTGGTGGACCCGGGCGACGAAGTCATTGTCCCCACCCCGTTCTGGACCACGTACCCGGAGGCGATCCGGCTGGCCGGCGGCGTGCCGGTTGAGGTGTTCGCCGGCCCGGAACAGGACTACCTGGTGACGGTCGAACAGCTGGAAGCAGCCGTCACGGACCGGACCAAGATCCTGCTGTTCGTCTCGCCGTCGAATCCCACGGGGTCTGTGTATTCCCCGGAGCAGGTTGCGGAGATCGGCAAGTGGGCCGCGGCCAAGGGCCTGTGGGTGGTTACCGACGAAATCTACGAGCACCTGACCTACGACGGCGTTCCGTTCACCTCCATTGCCACCGCCGCCCCTGAACTGGGCGACAAGGTGGTCATCCTCAACGGCGTGGCCAAGACCTACGCGATGACCGGCTGGCGCGTGGGCTGGATGATCGGCCCGGCAGACGTCATCAAGGCCGCCACCAACCTGCAGTCACACGCAACCTCCAACGTCTCCAACATTCCCCAGATCGCGGCCCTTGCCGCCGTCTCCGGACCGCTGACCGCCGTCGACGAGATGAAGGTGGCCTTCGATCGCCGCCGAAAGGCCATCGTTGCCGGCCTGAACGCGATCGAGGGCGTGGAATGCCCGACGCCGAAGGGCGCCTTCTACGTCTACGCGGACGTCCGCGGGCTGCTGGGCAAGGAATTCCCGACGGCGGCCGGTACCGCCACGCCGCAGACCTCCGCCGAGCTGGCCTCGCTGATCCTCGATGAGGTTGAGGTGGCAGTGGTGCCAGGCGAGGCGTTTGGCCCGTCCGGCTACCTGCGACTGTCCTACGCCCTCGGTGACGAGGACCTGGCCACCGGCGTGCAGCGCCTGCAGGACTTCCTCGGCAAGGCCCAGTAGGGCGCCCTCTCACATTCTGCACAAAAGCCGCAAACGCTCTCCCACTCTCTTCAGGAATGTGGGAGAGCGTTGCGGTTTAACGTGCATCGGGTGGGAGAGCGTCGGTTAGAGGAGGCGGCGTTCGGCGGCCCACTTGGTGAGTTCGTGGCGGCTGGAGAGCTGTAGCTTCCGCAGGACCGCCGAAACGTGGGTTTCTACAGTTTTGATGCTGATGAACAGTTCCTTGGCCACCTCCTTGTAGCTGTAGCCGCGTGCGATCAGGCGCATGACTTCCAGCTCCCGTGCCGAGAGCTTGTCCAGTTCGTCGTCGGCGATGTCCGCCGGGGCTGTGCCAAAGGCGTCCAGGACGAACCCTGCCAGCCGCGGCGAGAACACGGCGTCGCCACCGGCCACACGGAAGACGGCGTCGGTGATCTCTGCACCGGAAATTGTCTTGGTCACATACCCGCGGGCGCCGGCGCGGATTACCGCCACCACGTCTTCCGCGGCATCCGAGACGCTCAGGGCAAGGAACCGGGTGGAGCCCAGCAGCGCGGTAGACCCTGCGATGACCTCGCGTCCGCCGCCGCCCAGGCCGCCGGGAAGGTGCACGTCCAACAGCACGACGTCGGGGCGCTGCTCCGCGATGACCGCAACAGCCTGTTCCACGGTGGCAGCTTCGCCCACCACGTGGATGCG
The DNA here is from genome assembly GCF_046605375.1 of Arthrobacter sp. MPF02. GTDB lineage: Bacteria > Actinomycetota > Actinomycetes > Actinomycetales > Micrococcaceae > Arthrobacter. Next base: position 2,698,049 of record NZ_CP176772.1, read on the forward strand.
GGGACCGAGGTCGGCCTTCAGGCCGGAACGGAAGATGGCGTGGTCGTCGACGATGACCACGCGGACAGGGTTCGCGGGGCGGGCATCGGTGGCCCCTTGGGTCAGGTTCATGGTTTTCCTTCCGCAGCATCCGTGCCCGCGGTCTGCAGCCGCAGGCGGACCTCCGTGCCGGTGCCTGTGTTGAGGATCGCGGCGGTGCCGCCGTGCCGTTTCATTCGGCCAATGATGGACTCGCGGACGCCGAGCCGGTCCTCCGGCACGTCCGAGAGTTCAAAGCCGGGACCCCTGTCCTTGATGAAGATCTCCGCCTGCGCCTCGGAGGCCTCCAGGTAGACCGAGACTGTGCCGCCCCCGTGCCGGGAGGCGTTGAGCATGGCTTCGCGGCCGGCCTGCACCATGGCCTCGTGGGCCTCGGTCATGGCTGTGTCCCCCACGCTGACAACCTCGACGGCGTTGCCCAGCAGGTCTTCCACCTCGGCTGCCGCAGCCTTGATCCGGTCCGAAAGCTGGCCCGCCTCCCGGCCCGGGTCCTGGAACAGCCACCCCCGGAGTTCCCGCTCCTGCGCCCGTGCCAGCCGGACGACGTCGTGCTCGTTGCCTGCGCGGCGCTGGATCAGGGCAAGCGTCTGCAGGACCGAATCATGGAGGTGGGCGGCGATCTCCGCCCGCTCCATCTCCCGGATGCGGCCGGCCCGCTCCGACTCCAGGTCCCGCCAGAACCTCAGCGCCCAGGGAAGCAGGACGAGCACCACCCCGCCCAGGACAGCCACCGAGGACAGCAGGGCAAGCCAGGTCTGTTCCCAGGAGCCTGAGCCGGACACCATCACCAGCACGCCGGCCACCACCAGCGCCAGGCCCGCGGCCAGCCGCGCCCAGCCGCCGGCCTGGTCAGCCTTGGTCTTGTCCACCAAGCCCGCGCGCCGGGTCTCGTCGAGCTGCATCCAGGCGATGGAGGCACCGCCCAGCACCGCCGCGGCGGGGATCAGGGTTCCCAACGGAACGTCCACGCCCAGCATCTGAGCGATCATGATTCCGGCCACCAGCAGCAGGCCGCAGCCGAGCAGTATTTCCTTGCCATACCTCATGCTGCGGAAACGGAACCAGGGCGTTGGCTCGGGCCGGCCGGCATCCGCCGTGCTGCTGCCGGGAACTCCGGGCAAAGGCGAGGTACCCGCTACAGGTGGAGGGCCGGGCAGAGGGGCGGCGGACATGTCCACGGCTGCGGGGCCCTGGGCTCGTACAGCAGGACCCGCGGCTCCCGGGGCGAAGGCCCCGGGGCCGGACGGCTGGCTCACGGCAGGGGCAATGGGCGACGCCGGGCGGCGGGCGTTGCGCCGGGCGGCCTCATCGGCGGTGGGAACCATGATCCACAGCCAGGCATAAAACACCAGGCCCGCACCACCGGCAAGGGTTGCAAGCGCCATGCCCACCCGCACATTCCTGACCGGCCAGCCCAGGTGGACCGCCAGGCCGGAGCACACGCCGGCGATGACGCGGTCGCTGCTGCGGGCCAGCGGCGGTCTTACGGGGATGGTGGTCATGGAACAATCCAAGCACGGATCAGGGTTCCCCGGACCGCTTTCCGGCATCAACCGGGGGCGGCTCAGGGGCCGGTCAGGGTATCCCCCAGTAGAGCGCTGACCTGCACAAACAGGAGGATTTAGGTATGAACTCGCAGACCCCCTCCCCCAACGACGGCCAGCCCACCGAGCCCCTGCCGGCAGGCAACCAGTGGCCCACCGAGCCCCTGCCGTCATCATCGACCACACCTTCGAATCCTTCCGGGCGCACCTCCGCAGCACAGGACTCCGGTTCGCAGCATAGCGCCGGGAACGACGCCGGCCACACCGGCAGCAGCGGCGACGCTGGCTACCCGGACCAACAGGGCAGCCAGGACGCGCCGTCCGGCCAGTTGCCCGGCCCGCGGTACGGCTCCTCCACCTCCGCACAATCCACCTCCGCACAGTCCACGGACTTCTTCAGTTGGGTCCGCAGCCACGGGATCTACCGGGGCAGCGACCGCTGGGTGGGCGGCGTTTCCAGCGGAATCGCCCACCGGCTAGGCGTCGATCCGCTCATCATCCGCGGCGTCTTTATTGTCCTCACCCTCTTCGCGGGCATCGGCGTCCTGCTGTACGGCCTCGCCTGGGCCTTCCTGCCGGAACCGGACGGAAGGATCCACGTCCAGGAAGCCGGAACCGGCCGCTGGTCCACGGGCATGACAGGTTCGCTGATCGCCACTGTCATCGGCCTGACCGGGCTGGGCGGGGGCTTCTGGGGATGGAGCCACAACGGCTTCGGCGGATTCCTCTGGACAGTCTTCTGGGTGGGCGGCGCCATCTACCTGATCTACTATCTCTCCCAGCGCAACAAGGGCACCCGGCCCGCCATGGCCGGGCAGCAAACCAGCGGATACAGCAGCACTTACGGCGCGGACTACGGAACGTCCGGCACCTCATCCTTCCCGGAAACCGGCACCACCTACGGCACCTCCCCGGCCTCGGGCTCCATGCCGTCCTACGGCGGCAGCTATGGCGGCGGCTCCTTCGGCGACGGAACCGGCAGCAGCGGAACCCCTTACGGCGGCAGCACCCCGCGGCCGCCGAAACCACGGCCGGCGGGCCCCGGAGCTCCCGCCGTCGCCATCGCCGCAGGAGCAGCACTGCTGGCAGGCGGCGGACTCAAGGCCCTGGACGTTGCCAACGTCATCAACCTCGGCGACTCCGCAAACGCCATCATGTGGGCCACCGCTGCGGCGGTTCTAGGCCTTGGCATCCTGATCTCAGGAATCCGCGGCCGGACTGCCGGCATCCTCAGCCTCTTTGCGGTGATCGCCCTGATTGCCGGCGGCGTGTACAACGTGGTGGGCAACGGCGACCGGCTCCGGTTCCAGCAGGTCAACTGGAGTCCGGCGAGCATCGCCGAGGCCCGTGACGGAATCGACATCACCGCCGGTCGGGGAACGGTGAACCTCACCAACCTGGGCGCGACCGCCCCGCTACCCTCCGACGTCGTAATTCCGCTGGACATCACGGCCAGCAACGTCACCGTGGTTATCCCGGACAACGTTCCGGTGGACATCAAAGCCGATATGACCATGGGAAACCTCAATGAGGCGACGGGCCAGCGCGGCGGCACCACCACCCGCGAAAGCAGCTACAACACCGACGAACCCGGTCCCACGCTGGTCGTCCAGATCGACGGCACCTTCAGCAACGTCACCATCGAGGAAGGCAACGCAAGATGAGCAACAGCAATCCGGCATCGGACCCCTACGTGCCCGGCAGCTACTCTACGGAATCGCCGACGCCGGCGGGCAGCGGGACCACGGAACCGGCAACCGCCCGGGTGGGCACCGTAGTCTGGGGACTTATCGTCCTGGCACTTGCGGCTCTCGTCATCGTCGCCCAGCTGGGGTTCGTTACCCTCAATGGCACGTATGTACTGATCGGCCTCATGATCGGAGCCGGCGCGGCACTGGTGGTGGGCGGCCTGCTCTTCGCCCGGAAACGTGACAACGACACAACAACACGGAAGTCTTGAGCCATGGACAAGTTCTTCAGCATCGTCAGGGGCCTCGGCCTGAAGCGCGGCCCGCAACGGTGGCTCGGCGGAGTCCTGGGCGGCATCGCGGCCAAGCTGAACGTTGACGTCGCCTACGTGCGCATCGCGTTCCTGGTCTTCTGCCTCCTGCCCGGCCCGGCGGTCATCTTCTACCTGCTGGCGTGGGTGGTCCTTCCGGACCAGCGCAATGTGATCCCGCTCCAGACGTTCCTGGAACGCCGCTCGCTCAACCGGCCTTGACCCGGCACGACGGACCACTGAAGCTCCTGCTCACATTGGGCAGGAGCTTCAGGCGTTAACGGCACGCTGGCAGGGGACGCCGTGTAACGGGTTTGTGTCGTAACCCACACCTCCCACTACACTTCTAGGTGAGCTCAGCGTGGCGCTCTGCCTGTAAACACTCTCCCAGGATTTGAGCCAAATCATGAAAATTGGAATCCTTACCAGCGGTGGCGACTGCCCCGGTTTGAACGCGGTCATCCGCGGCGCCGTCCTGAAAGGCATCGCCATCCACGGCCACGAATTCGTCGGATTCCTCGACGGCTGGCGCGGCGTTGTTGAAGGCGACATCATCGACATCCCCCGCACCATGGTCCGCGGCATCGCCAAGCAGGGCGGCACCATCCTCGGCACCTCCCGCACCAACCCGTTCGACAACGGCGGCGGCCCCGAGGTCATCAAGGCCCACATGGACCGCCTGGGCATTGACGCGATCATCGCCATCGGGGGCGAAGGCACCCTCGCCGCCGCCAAACGCCTCACCGACGCCGGACTTAAGATCGTGGGCGTTCCCAAGACCGTGGACAACGACCTCGACGCCACCGACTACACGTTCGGCTTCGACACCGCCGTGCAGATTGCCACCGAAGCCATCGACCGGCTCCGCACCACCGGTGAATCCCACCACCGCTGCATGATCGCCGAAGTCATGGGCCGGCACGTCGGCTGGATCGCCCTGCACGCCGGGATGGCCGCCGGCGCGCACGCCATCCTCATCCCGGAACAAAAAGTCAGCATCGACCAGGTCACCGAGTGGGTCAAGGAAGCGCACGCCCGCGGCCGTGCACCCCTGGTGGTCGTCGCCGAAGGCTTCGTCCCGGCCCACATGGAAACCCCGCACTCCGAACGCGGCCTGGACACCTTCGGCCGCCCCCGCCTCGGCGGCATCGCCGACCAGCTCGCCCCCGAACTCGAGGCCCGCACCGGCATCGAAACCCGCGCCACCATCCTCGGCCACATCCAGCGCGGCGGCGTCCCCTCCGCATACGACCGCGTCCTCGCCACCCGCCTGGGCATGGCCGCCATCGACTCCGTCGTCGAAGGCTACTGGGGCACGATGGTGGCCCTCAAAGGCACCGACATCCAGCACGTCGGCTTCCAGGAAGCCCTCGGCCAGCTTAAAACCGTCCCCCAGCGGCGCTACGACGAAGCGGCGGTGCTGTTCGGCTGAGCCTTCCGGCAGTCCTAGGCTGGGAGCATGACACTCGACCCCGGTTCTGCCGCCATCATCCAGCTTGCCTGGGCCCGCCGCCTGGGACTGGACGACGACGCCTTCGGTGATGCCCTTGCCTCGGGCGAGCGGATCGTGCGGGCCGACGAGTCGGCACGCACCGTGGAATTCATCCGCCTGTTCGGAAGTTCCGCGCTGGTGGGGCCTCAATGGGTCATTGACGCCGCAGCGGGGATACCCGACGAGGAGATGGCACAGCACGTGACGCTCCTGACCCTGACCCGCGGCCACGGCGGGCACGGGCTGGGGGCAGCTGCGCTCTTCTTCGCGGACGACCTGCCCCTGCAGCAGCCCGCCGGGGAAATGACCGTCTCGCACGGCAACCCGGAGGCCATTGAGCTGGAGGGCAGGTGCCCGCCGGATGACGTCAACGAGGTCGGCCTGTCCGACCTGGAGAACCGCTACACGATCGTGCACGAGGAAGACGGACGGCGGGTCCCCCTGGCGTGCGGCGCGTACGCCGAGTGGGAGGGACTGCTGGCCCATCTGGGTGTCCTGGTGGATCCGGCATGGCGCCGCCAGGGGCTTGGGTCACTGGCGGCATCCATTGCGGCCCATGAAGCCCTGGCAGCAGGCTTGACACTCCAGTGGCGGACGGACGTCAGCAACACGGGATCTCTCGCGCTGGCGCGGAAGCTGGGCCTTTCAGCCGGCGGAATCCAGACCAGCGTCCACCTTGGCTGACGCAGGGGCCCCGCCCCAGTTCCCCACCGGCTGAGGTTTCGCGAAGAACAGGGCCACAACCGCGCCCACCAGGACCACCGCGGCGGGGAGCAGCATGGACTGGCCCATCGGCAGTTGGCGACCACCCCGGGATGTCGAACCGGCGGGTGGGTGCTGAGTGCGGGGACGTTGCGGAGGACCAGGATGAAGCCGGGGCTTTGCTACGTTTTCCACTCGATCATCCTTCGAAATGTGGCTTCCGGGCGGACCCGGCAAGGTTAGCCCAGGAGATTGAGGATCTCCTGGCGGGCAAACATTTGTGCTGCTGCGCGTGCGGACGGAGTGCCGGCGTCAGGGTCGGCGCCGGCCTCCAGCAGGACGCGTGCGACGTCGGTGTAGCCCTTGAACGCGGCCCCGGCGAGGGGCGTCTGCCCGCGGTCGTTGGCAGCATCGGCCGCGGCGCCGTGCTGCAGGATCAGCTGCACGGTGTCAGCGTGGCCGTGGTAGGCGGCGAGCATCAGGAGCGAATCGCCGGCGGCGTTGGTAAGCCCGGCCGGCGCTCCTGCTTCCAGGTAGGCACGCAGCAGCTCCGTGTTCCCTTCCCTGGCACCTTCGAAGAGGGTGTGCGCCAGGGCGACGGCGTCGTCGTCGGGCCCTGCCGTTGCTTCGGCGCTGTCATTGTTCATCCGCGTGGCCCCCTGAGGAATCCGGCTTGGCGCCCCACCACCTGGCCGGCGTCCGGAGCGACTATGAGTTCTTGGCTGGCGGGGTACGGTTCGTCCCCGTCAAGGACCGTCAGTATCTCATCCGGAGCCACCGAACGTTTTATGACCGCCAGCGCCACGGGCCCCATCTCGTAATGCTGGGCAACAGAGGTTACGGTTCCCACCTTGCGCTCCCCGGCCAGTACCGGGCTGCCGGCGGCGGGCATGGTGTGCTGTGACCCGTCCAGCTGCAGGAACACCAGGCGCCGCGGCGGGTGACCCAGGTTGTGGACGCGGGCAATGGTTTCCTGGCCTTTGTAGCAGCCCTTGGCCAAGTGGACCGCGGTTCGGAGCAGGTCGAGCTCGTGCGGAATGGTTTTATCGTCTGTCTCGGCGCCAATGCGCGGACGCCATGCTGCTACGCGAAGGGCTTCGGCGGCGAGGGTGCCGGCAAGGGGGCGGTCCGCCACAACCTTTTCCAGCTCCGCTGCGGGTACGAGGTATTCAAACCAGGGGCGCTCCAGGCCGGGGTGGTTCTCCTCGGATACGGTGGCGTAGGAGTAGCCGCCTGCGCTGACGTGCGGCCAGGGGTCCCGCCAGGCAAGCAGACCGGACCATTCGGGAACCGCCCTGGTGCTGCCCACCACAGCCCAGTCAGCGGAAACGTCGGCCACCTCCACACGGAGCATGAACTTCATCCTGTTGAGGAATTCCGCCAGCGGCGCCGCTTCGGCGCCCTCGACGATCAGCCAGGTGGTGCCGCCGTCGTCAATCACCCGGGCGTCGAAGTCGATCCGGCCCTGCACGCTCAGGAGCAGCAGCTCGCTGGACTCCCCCGGCGCGAGGCTGGTGACCTGCTGCGAGGACAGCGTGTTGAGCCAGCTCAACCTGTCCGGCCCGGTGACAGTCACTACGCCGCGGTGGGAAAGATCGACGACGGCGGTTCCGGCGGCGAGGGCGCGCTGCTCGCGCAGGGGCTCGCCGTAGTGCAACGCAACGCCCGCGTCCGCACCGGCGGCCTCGACCGCGCCAGGGCGCGACAACAGAGGGCTGGGGATAGTCATATTCAGGCCAACGTCCTCTAGTGCGCGGGTATTCCAGCCCGGCAGGGGTCAGGAAACTCTCTTCAGGAAGGCTGACGCGTGCGCTTCCAGGCCCTTGCCGCCCTCTCCCCCTGTTGCCACGTCCCACCGCCACAACAGGTTGCCGTCCACCAGGCCGAAGATCCGGGTTGCGGCGCTGTAGTCCTTTGAATGGCTTCCGCGCATCACCATGTCGGTGGTGAGCTGGATCTGCGGGCCCTTGATCTGCCCGTAGTACAGTTCGGAGATGCCGCCCGGGTGGGCGATGGAAACCGAAATGTCGAAGCCGCCCTCGCTGTTGCGCAGGGCTTCTACCTCGTCCGCACTCTTCAGCGCCGGCACGATGTCTGCCGGCACCAGGCCCGGGCCGCCGTCGGCATCAAGCTGCTTGCGCTCCAGCGCCCAAAAGCCAGTCTCAACAGTGAGCGGGCGAAGGCGTGTGCCGTCGTCGTCGGTCAGCCAGCTTTCCGCCCGGTACTGAAGGTAGGGCAGGCCGTTGTGCGTAAAGGAAACGTGCTGCAGGAAGTGCTCCGAGTCCTCGTCCCCGCTGCCTAGCCGGCCGCGGCCCTCCCACTCGCCAATGAGCCAGGAAAGGGGGACAAGTTCAGGGGTCAGATCCGTGGGAATCTCAATGGGCACAGCTATTACCTCGAAATACGGCTAGCTCCGTGAAGGGTGGTCTACTTCTGGCCCTTGAAAAGGCGGTAGACCACGAAGCCGGCGAACCATGCCATGGACAGGCTGGCGATGCCGAGCAGGACAAGGAAGAAGATTTCAAAAGCAAGTACGGACATGATGCCATCCTAACGCGTTAGTAGATGAGGAGCTTGTCTATGAAGTAGGCGAGCGAACCCACTGCGGACACTGGTGCAAGGCCTATGCTGAGCGCCGCGGCGAGGTTGAGGGGGGCACCGCGCAGGGTCACCATACGGCGGAAGCTGGCCAGCACCGCGCCCACCACCACGCCGAAAACAGCGGCGGGCAGGACAGCGATATCGGACAACACCAGCCCGGCAAGCGGCCCGGCAAGCCCGGCCAGGACCATGCCCAGCGGCGCCACCATCCGGTCGGGCCAGCGGATGAGTCCTGTGAGCAATGCCACAGCGGCGCTGATGGCCGCGACGAGCAGCATTTCCCGGATTCCATTGAACCTGGAGCCGGCCACCCAGCCTGAGCCCAGGCAGGAAAGCAGGACCCCCACGCAGCAGCCGAGGGTTGATTCGAGCCGTTGGGCCTGTCCGGTGCCGCGGATCAGCTGGACCACAAACACGGCCATCATCCCCAGCGCCATGAACCCGGGGGTCCAGTCCAGGTAACCGGGGGCGGGGGCCAGCGCGGCGGCAACAGCGGATCCCGCACCGGGCAGTGCGATGACGGCGGCCAGCGTCTTTTTGGCAGGGATCCGGAGGAAATGCGGCCAGCCGAACCCGACCGCGGCGGCGATGAGGACAGCGACAGCCACGAGGGCTTCACGCGAGCTGTAGACGCCGGCGATGATCGCCGCCAGGCCTGCGATGCCCGCAATGCCGATAGTCCAGGAACCGAGGGAGCGCGTGGGCGCCTGCAGTTCTGCCGTCATGCGGAACCCGGCCTGCGCTTCATCTCTGCACTCACTGCGCTGTCATCCCATCCTGGCGTCGACCGGCGGGGTGTCCCCCTTCATGGCAGGGCATGCCGCCCTTGCTCAATCCTGCCTTATGTGACCGGGATATGTCGCAAAACGTGCCTTTGCAGGGCGGGAATCTCTGGCCCAACAGGGGGTGCCGGGTATACTCAAGGTTCAGCTACGCTCCCTGTCCGGGTGGCGGGCCGGCAGTTCCATACCGGCCTTGAACCCGTGCAGGAAGCCTGTACCGGCCGGTGAAAATCCGGTTCAGTCGCCCAATGATGCGCGGACAGCCCTTGGAGGAACAATGTCGCACATCCTGTTACTGACGAACAGCACCGGCTCTTCGGTAGACATCCTGCCTGCTCTGGAGTTGTTGAACCACCGGGTGCACATCCTCCCCGCCGAGCCCACCGCCCTGCTCGAGACCGACCCCTGCGACATCGTGCTGTTGGATGCGCGGAAGGACCTTGTGGGGGCCCGCTCCCTCACCCAGCTCCTGAAAGCTACCGGGCTCAGCGCGCCGCTGGTGCTGATCCTCACCGAAGGCGGCATGGCGGCCGTGTCCTCCGCGTGGGCTGTGGACGACATTGTCCTCGATTCGGCCGGCCCCGCAGAGGTGGAGGCACGCATCAGGCTTTCCGTCGCCCGCGCCGTACCCGAGCAGGAGGACGCCCCCAGCGAAATCCGCGCCGCCGGCGTCATCATCGACGAAGCAAGCTACACGGCACGCGTCAACGGCGCGCCGCTAAACCTGACTTTCAAGGAATTCGAGCTCCTCAAGTACCTCGCCCAGCATCCCGGCCGGGTCTTCACCCGCCAGCAGCTGCTCACCGAGGTGTGGGGCTACGACTACTACGGCGGCACGCGCACCGTTGACGTCCACGTCCGGCGGCTCCGCGCGAAGCTGGGGCCGGACCATGAAAACCTGATCAGCACGGTCCGCAACGTCGGTTACCGCCTGACCCTGGTGCGGCAGCAGGAAGACGAGCTCACCGAAGCCTGACCGGGCCGTGACCCGTATAGCCTTGGCGTATGACTCCAGCGCACCCTGAGAAGTGGCCCGTCCTTGTTGTCCGAGGCGGGGTTGACCCGCAGCTCCTCCAGGATTGCCGCGGCCTGCTGGCAGCTGCAGAGGAGGCGGACGGCAACCCTTCGATCTCCGAGCAGACACTGGTGACCATGCGCGCCGGGAACTCCGCTGAGCATTCGTTGCTGACCCTGGCGCTGTACGCCCCGGACGAGGATTCGGATCCCGCCACCGCGCAGGACCTGGCGGGATTCGCCGTCGTAGTTGAAGAACCGGACGGCACCGGCATCCTGGAAATCGCCGTCCACCCCTCCTACCGCAACCAGGGCGTGGCGGACCGGCTGGTGGGTGCCCTGCTGGAGGCCCGCGGACTGGACGGTCTCAAGGCCTGGTCGCACGGCAACCATGAGGCCGCGGCCGACCTCGCTGCCCGCTACGGGTACGCACCGGTGCGTGAGTTGTGGAAGATGCGCATGACGACGGCGGGGACCGATCTTCCCGACGCCGGGCTTCCGGAGGGTGTGTCGCTCCGTGCCTTTGTGCCGGGCCGGGATGAGGATGCCTGGCTGGCGCTCAACAAAGCTGCCTTTGCGCACCACCCGGAGCAGGGCAGCCTCACCCGGGCAGACCTCGAGGCGCGGATGGCGGAGGACTGGTTCGACCCTTCCGGCTTCCTTCTGGCCGAGGATGCCGGCGGCCGGCTGCTCGGCTTCCACTGGACCAAGGTGCATCCACAGCACGGGACGCACCCTGCCATCGGCGAGGTGTACGTGGTGGGTGTTGCGCCCGAGACACAGGGCATGGGTCTTGGCAAGGCATTGACCGTCGCCGGGATCCGGTACTTGCAGGACCTGGGCCTGCACGCGGTGATGCTCTACACGGACGCGGACAACACTGCAGCCGTCTCCTTGTACCGGCGGCTCGGATTCACCCGCTGGGACATGGACGTGATGTACGGACCGGTTGCCGCCAGTTAGTCCGGTCGGCTTACTTCACGGCCGGAGGTCCACAATCCAAGGCTTTCCGGATACGGATGCTTGTAAGGTTGAAGCAGAACCGCGCGGGCCGGAAGCGCCAGCATCAAGCGCTTACGTAAAGGAGATGCCATGAACCCGGAACCTTCCGGAACAGCCACGTCCCAGGATGTCGCAGTGCCCGTGCGCGCCCGCTTCGGCTCATCCGAGGTGCCCGCGTCCCGGGCCACCCAGGACCGCATCGACATTCCCGAGTTTGCACCCAACCTGCAGCCCGAGGGCGACATCCGCCCGGACCGCTTCCTGGACCGCGAACTGAGCTGGCTCGCCTTCAATTCCCGCGTCCTGGAGCTCGCCGAGGATCCGTCCCTGCATCTGCTGGAACGGGTCAACTTCCTGTCCATCTTCGCGTCCAACCTGGACGAGTTCTTCATGGTCCGCGTTGCCGGGCTGAAGCGCCGTATCGCCACCGGCCTCGCCGTGCCCTCCCCGGCCGGGCTGAGCCCGGTGGAGGTCCTGGAACAGATCAGCGAGGAAGCCCACCGGCTCCAGCAGCGGCACGCACAGGTCTATGCGGAGCAGATCCGCCCCGCACTGGCCTACGAGCACATCCACCTCATGCAGTGGGATGAACTGGACGATGCCGCCCAACAGCAGCTCAGCGTGATGTTCGCGGAGAAAGTGTTCCCCATCCTCACGCCCCTGGCAGTGGACCCCGCGCACCCCTTCCCCTACATCTCGGGCCTGTCGCTGAACCTCGCCGTTGTGGTGCGGAACCCCATCAGCGACAAGGAGCTGTTCGCCCGCGTCAAGGTGCCGGACCAGCTGCCCCGCCTGATCTCCATTGACGGCCCGCGCGCGGGCGCCGTGGCAGGCCGGGTGGCCCGCTTCATCGCGTTGGAAGATGTCATCGCAGTCCACCTGGACAAGCTGTTCCCGGGCATGGAGGTCCTGGAACACCACACCTTCCGGGTTACCCGTAACGAGGACGTGGAGGTCGAGGAGGACGACGCCGAAAACCTCCTGCAGGCACTGGAGAAGGAACTCCTGCGGCGCCGCTTCGGCCCGCCCGTGCGGCTCGAGGTCACCAACGACATCAACCCCAACATCCGTGCGCTCCTGATCCGCGAACTGGGCGTGGAGGAATCGGAGGTCTACTCGGTGCCGGCCCCCCTGGACCTGCGGGGATTGTCCGTCATCGCCGGCATTGACCGCGCGGACCTGCACTACCCCAAGCACGTCCCGCACACCTCCCGGTTCCTCAACGAGTCCGAGACGTCCAAGGCCGCCAACGTATTTGCTGCCATGCGCCGCCGCGACATCCTGCTGCACCACCCCTATGACTCGTTCTCGACCTCCGTCCAGGCCTTCCTGGAGCAGGCCGCGGCCGACCCCAAGGTCCAGGCCATCAAGCAGACCCTGTACCGCACCTCCGGCGACTCGCCCATCGTTGACGCACTGATCGACGCCGCGGAGGCCGGCAAGCAGGTGCTGGCCCTGGTGGAAATTAAGGCCCGCTTTGATGAGCAGGCCAACATCTCGTGGGCCCGCAAGCTCGAGCAGGCCGGCGTGCACGTGGTGTACGGCATCGTGGGCCTGAAGACGCACTGCAAACTGTCCCTGGTGGTGCGGCAGGAAGTGGACGGGTTGCGCCGCTATTGCCACATCGGCACGGGCAACTACCATCCCAGGACAGCCCGTTACTACGAGGACCTGGGCTTGCTGACCGCCAACGACCAGGTGGGCGAGGACCTGTCCAAGCTGTTCAACCAGTTGTCCGGGTACGCGCCGAAGTCGACGTTCAAGCGCCTGCTAGTTGCGCCGCGGTCCGTGCGGTCCGGGCTCATAGACCGGATCGAAACCGAAATCCGCAATGCTAGGGCCGGAGTGCCCGGGCGGGTGCAGATAAAGGTCAACTCCATGGTGGACGAGGCCATCATCGATTCCCTGTACCGGGCCTCGCAGGCCGGGGTAAAGGTGGACGTGGTGGTCCGCGGCATCTGCTCGCTCCGCCCGGGCGTTCCGGGCCTGAGCGACAACATCACAGTGCGTTCCATCCTGGGCAGGTTCCTGGAGCACTCGCGGGTGTTCGCTTTCGCCAACGGTGGCGACCCCGTGGTGTACATCGGATCGGCGGACATGATGCACCGCAACCTGGACCGCCGCGTGGAAGCACTGGTGCAGCTGGGCAGCGCCGACGACATCAATTATGTCCTGGACCTGCTCCGGCGTTACCTCGCACCCGAAACCGCCAGCTGGCACCTGGACAACGAGGGCAACTGGATCCGGCACCACCTGGCCGAGGACGGGAAACCCCTTGAGGATGTCCAGTCGTGGCTGCTGGCGTCGCGTCCCCGGCAGCGCAGCCTGAGCCGGCGGTAAGGGCAACAGTTTTGTCGAGCGATGCACTTGTAGCTGACCAGACAGACCATCCGGGGGAACCAGTAGCAGTCACTGCTGCCGGAGCGATCCCGTGGCGGGTCTCCAAAGACAGGCTTGAAGTCCTGCTGATCCACCGCCCCCGCTATGACGACTGGTCATGGCCCAAGGGCAAGATCGACGACGGCGAGACGGTTCCCGAATGCGCTGTCCGTGAGGTGCGGGAGGAGATCGGGCTGGACGCGCCCCTGGGGATTCCGTTGCCGCCCATCCACTACCGCGTCGCCTCCGGCCTGAAGGTGGTCCACTACTGGGCCGTCAAGGTCGACGGAAACGGCCTCGTTCCGGACGGCAAGGAGGTGGACAGCATCATGTGGTGTACGCCGGAGAAAGCGGCCACGCTGCTGTCCAATCCCAGCGATGCCAAACCCCTCCAGTACCTGCGCGAAGCGCATGAACGCGGTGAGCTGAGCACCTGGCCGCTCGTTGTCCTCCGCCACGCAAAGGCTAAACCCCGCTCCTCGTGGACCAAGGCGGAGGGTGAGCGGCCCCTCGCCGTAACCGGAACCCGCCAGGCGCAGGCCGTAGGGCGTCTGTTGCAGGCCTGGAAACCGCCACGGGTGGTGACGAGTCCTTGGCTGAGGTGTGTGGCAACCGTTGCGCCCTACGCCAAGACGGCGGGCGCGAAAGTGAAGATGGCTGAAGCCCTGACCGAACACCGGCACGAGCGGAGTCCAAAGAAGACTGCAGCCGTGATCGAGTCACTCTTCGACAAGCGGCGGCCCGTGGTCGTCTGCACCCACCGTCCCGCGCTGCCCACCGTTCTCGGACAGCTGGCGAAGCACATGCCTGCCGCGCTGGCCAAACTTTTGCCGTCCGAGGAACCGTACCTCTCCCCCGGCGAACTGGTGGTCTGCCATGTGGCACCCGGTGCGAAAAACAAGGTGGTCGCCGTCGAACAGTTCCGGCCGTTTGACGACTGACCAGTTCTTCCGGGGTTCCCAGCCGCACTTGGGAACCCCGATAGACTGGGAGGCGTGAGCATCCCAACGCCCTATGAAGACCTCCTGCGTGACGTCATGGCCAACGGCACGCACAAACCGGACCGGACCGGAACCGGAACCACCAGTGTTTTCGGGCGCCAGATGCGCTTCGACCTGGGCAAGAGCTTCCCGCTGATCACCACCAAGCGGGTGCATTTCAGGTCTGTTGCCGTGGAACTGCTGTGGTTCCTGCGCGGCGAGACCAACATCAAATGGATGCAGGACCAGGGCGTAACCATCTGGAACGAATGGGCGGACGCAGACGGCGATTTGGGTCCCGTGTACGGTGTCCAGTGGCGCAGCTGGCCCACACCGGACGGCGGCCACATCGACCAGATCGCAGAGCTGGTGGAGGGTCTCCGAACCAACCCGGACTCCCGCCGGCACATCGTCTCCGCCTGGAACGTGTCCGAGCTCAACGACATGGCGCTCCCTCCGTGCCACGCTTTTTTCCAGTTCTATGTAGCGGACGGCAAGCTGTCCTGCCAGCTGTACCAGCGCTCGGCGGACATGTTCCTGGGCGTGCCTTTCAACATCGCCTCCTACGCCCTGCTCACGTGCATGCTGGCCCAGCAGGTGAGCCTCGAGCCGGGAGAGTTCGTCTGGACCGGCGGGGATGTGCACATCTACGAGAACCACATGGACCAGGTCCTCAAGCAGCTGGACCGGGAGCCTTACGAGTATCCGCAGCTGAAGATCAACCGCAAACCTGAATCCATTTTCGACTACACCCTGGAGGACTTCGAAGTGGTCGGCTACCAGCACCACCCCACGATCAAGGCGCCGATTGCCGTATGAGCACCGGAAACTTTACCGACCCGCAGTCATTCACCGAGGAGCTGGCCGCCTCGATCACCGGCGTCGGCCTGGTGTGGGCGCAGACGCCCGACGGTGTCATCGGCAAAGACGGCGACATGCCCTGGCACCTTCCCGAGGACCTCAAGCACTTCACGCGCCTGACCACCGGCCACCCGGTCATCATGGGACGCAAGACCTGGCTTTCCTTCCCGGACAAGTACCGTCCACTGCCCGGCCGCACCAATATCGTCATCACCCGGCAGAGAAACTGGGCGGACACGCCCGAGGCGGAGGGCGCCGTCGTGGTTCCTTCCCTGGATGATGCGCTGCTGGAGTCGCAGTTCGTGGACGGCGGCGACACCGTATGGATCCTTGGCGGCGGCGAAATTTTCCGCCAGTCCACCGAACTCGCCAACGTGGCTGTGGTCACCACGATCGACGTAAAGGCCGACGGCGACACTTTCGCTCCCGAGCTTGGCACCAGTTGGGAGGCCACCGCCTCGGTTCCGCCGGACGGGTGGCTTACGGGCGCCAACGGCACGCGCTACAGATTCACCAAGTGGTCAAGGACAGAGGGCTAGGACATGCTGAAGAAACCGGAAACCCTTTTTGTCCTCGGATACATGCTGCTGCCGTTGCTGGCGCTGCTGTCCGCGATTGTGGGGCTCACCATGATCCTCGGCGGCAACAAGATCGCCGGCGCCATCGTGCTCGTGGTGGTCACACAGGTCTTCGCCTTTGGCGCTTTCTTTGCGCTGCGTGCCCGGAAAGCTGCCGTGGTGGAGGAGTCCAAGCGCGGCTAGCCGGGCTGCAGGGGTATGGGGAGTCCAGCCCATCGCGGTCCCTGCTTGTGCTGGCCTAGGCTGGATCCGCAGCGGCAGAGGCTGCTTCATTAAGACAAGTATTGGGGGATGCCGGGGTGGCAGGAACATTGTGGGGCGCCGACGTCGCGCAGCTGCGCACGCTCGCACAGCAGTTCAGCAAGGCTGCGGACCTGTTGCTGCAGCAGTCGGCGCAACTGAGCGGCCAGATCAATAACAGCCCCGCCTGGAAAGGCCAGGATGCCGCCCGTTTCCGCTCCGACTGAAACAGCAGCCACCGGATGCTGCTGCAAAAGACCGCGTCCCGCCTGAAGCAGGAATCCAAGCTGCTCCTCACGCACGCCGACGAACAGGACCGGGCAAGCAACGCCGGAGGGAAAAGCGGCCCAGGCGGGTCAGGGCCGGGAGGGACACCAGGAAGCACAGGTCCTGGCGGGAATGCCCTGGGGCAGGCAAGCAACAACCCGTGGGGCCCAAACTGGCTCGCAGACCCGGACTCACCCCTTTCGCGGCGGCTGGGACATCTACGGCCCCACCAAGGCATTCCCAAACCTCCGTGCAGGCATCTTCGACATCGCCGCGATGCTGCACAAGTCGCAGATCGGCGACCTCCTGGACCCGGTGGCCTGGCGGACGTTCCAGAACTCCAACGAGTTCAGCAAGTTCTTCAACCTCTCCAACAACCTTTTCGAAGGCAGGTTCCACGAGGTCCCGGACCTGGCCGAAGGGTCAAGGGCGTTCCAGTACATCGACGTCTTCAGTAAGGGACTGGGCGTTGTGAGCGTGGGCCTGGACAGCCTGGACGCCTTCAACAACTTCCAGGAAGGTGACTACGGGGCAGCGGCGTACTCCACCACCAAGGCCCTGCTGGGAGCGGGTTCATTCCTGCCGCCTCCTGCCGGGACAGCCTGCATGGTGGCCAGCGGCGCCCTTGCCCTGTACGACAACGTGCCCGTCATTCGGGACTCCGTGAACTACGTCGGTGACAAGATTGCGGACGGGGCGGAGGCCGTTGGTGGGGCCGTCAGTGACGGTGTCGACGCTGTCGGCGACTTTTTCGGCTTCTGAGGAAATAAGGGGAACAACCAGTGACTGAAACGACTACAGCCGCCCCGTCGGCTGCCCAAAGGAGCTTTCCTGACGCCATCGGTTTTGGCTTCGCCGAGCTCCTGGTGCTCCTGAACCTGTGGCGCAACCCCGCTGCTGAAGCCTCGGCCAGGCCCTGCGCCTCGAAAAGGAACTCGACGACGCCTCCTTGCTGTCTGCCGGTGCGTCATCCCTTGTTGCCCGCGGCGCCGCCACGGCCGGCTTGGGCGGCGAACTGTCCGTGGAGGGGCCCGTCGCAGCCGTCACCAGTGCATTGACGGAGGCCACCAAAAGGGTACAGATCAATCTCCTGACAGCGGACTCGACCGACGATGTCCTGTCCGTCGAGTCGCCGGACTACAGAATTCTGTTGCAGCCCCGCGCCTACCTCAGCTGGTTTGCAATGGCCCAGCGACCCGATACCACGCCGGCAGAAGCCAACTTCTTCATCATCCGCAAGCATCTGGAGGACAACCCGGCGGGCGGGGCCACCATTCGGCTGCTGCAGGACGGCGCCCGGAAGCAACTTCTGGTCAAACGCAACGGAACGGACTGGGCAGTAGGGTACGGCGCCCTGAATGCGCCCTCTGAACCCATCCAGGAAATTGCGGGCCTCACCAGCGGACAGGTGCTGGACCACATCCGATCGATTCGACAGGACTAGCATGCAAAACGGTTTTCCCGGCAGCAACCAGGGTTCCAATTCCGAGGACCAGATCCGTCTTAACCATGACCAGGCGGTGGAGCGCGGGGAGAAACGCCTCCTCTTCCGTACCGTGGACGGGCGGCTCCACAGCTATGCCAGGGATGAACTGGGAGTAGTCACCGCCAGTTCCCACCCACAGGTGCGGTCTGCCGGCGGCTTTGTGGCGATGGCTGTCTTCTTCGCGGCCATGGCAGTCTTTGCCGTCCCCCTGGTGGCAGGACCCACCAGCCGCGGGCAGGATCCCATGTGGGGCGCCCTGATCCTAACCGTGGCAGGCGTGGGCGGCGTGCTCTACGCAGCGCGGATGGCGGGTGTGGCCGCAAAGGCCAAGCGCCTGCGGGCTGAACGGGGCATCCCGGAGCCCACTGCCCGCCAGTTCGACAGGCCCTGACTGCTGCGTCTGGAACTGCCGCGGCGGGGCACCTGGCCAAGGCGCTTCCCGCCGTCGCAATCTGCCTCTGCGGGAGTGACGTAACCGACTGCGCCCTTCCGGTTGCGACGTCTAAAATGGACGGATGACTACAGCAGCTACCCCTTCCGTCGGCCTGGTCGGATGGCGCGGCATGGTGGGCTCCGTCCTCATGCAACGCATGCAGGACGAGGGCGACTTCGCCAACATCAACCCGGTGTTCTTTTCCACCTCCAATGCGGGAGGTGCCGCGCCGTCGTTCGCCGAGGGCGCCGGCAAGCTCGAAAACGCGTTCGACCTGGAGACCCTGGCCAAGCTGCCCATCATCGTTACCGCCCAGGGCGGCGACTACACCAAGCAGGTCCACGGCGATCTGCGCAGCCGCGGCTGGGACGGCCTGTGGATCGACGCCGCCTCCACGCTCCGCATGAACGACGACTCGATCATCGTGCTGGACCCGATCAACCGGGACGTCATCGACAAGGGCCTGGTCAACGGCACCAAGGACTTCATCGGCGGCAACTGCACGGTCTCCTGCATGCTGATGGGCCTCGGCGGCCTGTTCAAGAACGGCCTGGTGGAGTGGGGCACCTCAATGACCTACCAGGCTGCCTCCGGCGGCGGAGCCCGGCATATGCGCGAACTGCTCAGCCAGTTCGGCACCCTCAACGCCGAGGTCAGCACGGAACTGGACGATCCCGCGTCGGCCATCCTGGACATCGACCGCAAGGTCCTGGCACACCAGCGCACCGACATAGACGCCACCCAGTTCGGCGTGCCCCTGGCCGGCTCCCTGATCCCCTGGATCGACGCCGACCTGGGCAACGGCCAGTCCAAGGAAGAATGGAAGGCCGGTGTCGAGACCAACAAGATCCTGGGTACCTCGGAGGAAAACCGCGTGATTATGGACGGCCTTTGCGTCCGTATCGGCGCCATGCGCTCCCACTCCCAGGCCCTGACGCTGAAGCTTCGCGAGGACCTGTCCGTCGCCGAGATCGAGAAGCTCCTGGACGAGGACAACGAGTGGGCCAAGGTGGTTCCGAACACCAAGGAAGCCTCCATGGCGGAGCTCACCCCGGTGGCAGCCTCCGGCACGCTGGACATCCCCGTGGGCCGCATCCGCAAGATGGAGATGGGCCCGCAGTACATCAGCGCGTTTACCGTGGGCGACCAGCTCCTGTGGGGCGCCGCCGAGCCGCTGCGCCGCATGCTCAACATCGCCACCGGCAACCTGTAACTTTTCCAGCTGCCTTTCAAGCGGCCCTGACCCGCATGAACGGTGCTGCCCAGCACCGCTTATGCGGGCCGGGGCCGCTTTTGCATCTCCAGGAAAGCAAACAGCCGGTGCCGCAGTTCCCCCGGCCGGTCCAAATCCTTCCACTTAATCCTGAAGACCGCCCACCCCAGCTCCTGCAGCGCGCTCTCCCGGCCGCGCTCGGCCAACAGGACCTCATCAACGGGACCGTAATCGGTGTACTTTTTACGGCCATCAAATTCGATGATGACGCGTGCTTCCGCATCCGCAAAGTCTGCCCGGAAACGGCCTTCACGCGTGGCAATGTCAACCTGCGCAGTGTATGTCCGCAGGCCAAATGAGTGCAGGAGCAGCCTGGTGCGCGTTTCCCCGGCAGATTCCGCCCGGCCGTCGAGGGCTGCCAATAGATCGGCGGCGCGCCGGCTGCCACGTTTGGTAGGGCTCCCGGCAAGCAACAGTCGCATGGCTTCCATGCTGGCGCCTTTTTGGAGGGCATGATCGCCAATCACTGCGGCCTCGTCCAGCGGCAGAATCCGGGCGCAATCAAGGACTGTCCGCTCGAGGCTGGTGGTGAGGATTTCCCGGCCATCACCGGTCCACAGCGACATCAGCTCACCTTCGCACAGCGGAAACCGGTGCGTCCGGACATCCGTGCCGGCGCTGCCCGTTGAGTTGGAGTACCCGGTGGTGACATGCACCAACGCCGACGCATTCCACACCCTGCACCCATGCAGCCTGGCCGCACTGACATGGCTGTAGCGGGCCGTGCCTCCAGTGGATTCATAGTGCGCCCTAATAAGCAACCGGTCCCGTTCCCACGGTTTGGCGGTCTGCCACTCCAGCTGCCTCACGTAGGCCCCTCTGCGCAGGCGGATCAGCAGTCCGGTACGCACCGCGGTGGTCAGCGTCCGGTCATCGAAACCGGCGGCAGCAAGCTGCACCGTTGAAGCAATGGGCGCGCCTGGCCATCTTTCATCAATAAATCCACGCACCTTTGCCGGTTCCATGGATCCAACGATGGCCTGCATCCCGGATACCGGGCAGGCCGGAAGCCTTGTATGTGGACAGCGCCTCGGTGATAGCGGCCCTTACCCGCATAACCGATGCTGCCCGGCACCGCTTATGCGGCCCAAGGCCGGTTGTACGGGTCGGAACAGGTCAGGTTTCCAGGAACTCCAGGTACCGCCGGGCGGAGCGGGCGAAGGCGACCTGGGCTGCCGGGCCAAGCGCGCCGCTGCCGTCAAAGAGTTCGGGTACGACGGCGGCCGTGCGGCTGGTGCCTTCCCGTCCCCAGGTGCCAATTACCTCCCCCGCGGCAACCACTGTCTTCCTGAAGACCCCGTTGCCGCCCGGAACGATCTTGTTGGTGTGCTCCGGCGGCAGCACCAGGCTGCGATCCGTGTAGCCCAGCAGGAACTCGTCGAAGCCGGGCAGCAGCAGGACTGAGCGGGAGCCCGGAACCCCCGTATCCAACAAAGCCGCAGTCTCGGGGGACATCCAGTAGCCGGTACCGTCCAACTCCAGCTCAACGAGCCGGCTGCGGATCTCCTCCAACGCAACCCTGACCTCGGTCAGCGGAATTTGCGTCCACCACGCAAAATCGCGGACGGTGGCCGGTCCATGGCTGCGGAGGTAGCGGAGCAGGAATTCTGCGATCGCCTCAGCCCTGTCCAGGCGGCGTGACACAGGAATCCATTCGTCGAAGGCCACCAACAGCTGCTGGTTTCCGGCCAGGGGTCCCTGTACCAGCCATCCGTGTCGGCACAGCGTCCCCAAGATGTGGATCCCCCGCTGGCCCCCGGTAGGCTGCCCGGCGGCGTCGAACTCCTTGAACAGGTCGGTCCGGCTGACGGGCCCGCCCGCGCTGATACGGCCAAGGGCGATGTCCCGGCATGCCTCAACATCCGCCCACGTGATGCCAAGTTCCCGGTGACGAGCCGCGATGCCCCTCGTCAGCCGCTCGGCGGTGAGGTCAAGCATCCAGCGCAGGTCCTCCGGCGCCACCAGGTGCAGGGTTCCCCGCATCGGCCACGACCGGACGATGGAACCGGAATCGAGGGCTGAGCGAATTGTGCTGAGTCCCGAATCCGGGAGCCGGACGCCCACGGCCCAGAGCGCCGCCTGGAGGTCCTGCGCCTGCATGGCCGTCATCCACCGCACCACGTCCGCTACGGCCCCCGGGCGCTCCCCCATTGGCAGCAGCTTCTGGGATACAAGCCTCAGCCGGCCCATTGGTTTGCGGTCCGGACGCTTCCCCACCTCTGCAGCCATGCCCTCATCCTACGAGCGTGCCGGAACCCCGGCAGCAGGGCAGTTAGGGTGGAACCATGACTTTGGGGAGGTTGTGGCGGTTGCCCGCGCGTAAAACCAGGAGATGGATGGCAGGCGGGACACTGTCCGTCCTGGCAGGAACAGCGCTGGGGCTCGGCTCCCTCTCCGCGTTCCTTCGCGACGGCCAGTCTGAACCCCTGCGGCTCCTTCCCTCCCTCGTGATGAGCCTGGGTGGCGGTTACGCAGTACTGTTTCCGGCGATCGGGATCAGCCCCGGAGGCGTCCGCATCCACCGGAACTGGCGGCGCCACCCCCGCTTAGCGCGGGTCCTCTGGATGCTGTCGCTCGCCGTCGCCGTGACGGGCCTGGCCACCTGCATCGCCGCCGGGGCTGCAAATCCTACGGCACCAGGACTGCTGGTCTGGCTTTTCATGGGCCTGTACCTTGCCCTGGCCGGGTGGGCCTCAGCCCTCATGGGAGCAGCCGAGCTGCGGCGCCAGGAAGTGCAGGACGTCCCGACGGTTACAGCTCCAGGCCGATAAGCAGCGGTTCCGGGTGCAGTTCGATGCCAAAGCGGCGTACGACGCCGGCACGCACCTCGCGTGCCACCGCCACCATATCTGCTGCCCGGGCTGATCCGCGGTTGGTGATGGCGAGGGTGTGCTTGGTGGACAGGGACGCCCGTCCGGCGGATACGCTGTCCTGCTCCAGCCCGAAGCCCTTGCCGAACCCTGCCTGCTCGATCAGCCAGGCGGCGGAAAGCTTCACCAGGCCGTCGCCGCCGGCGGGGTACCGCGGTGCTGATTCGGGCAATGCCGAGGCCGCCTCCGCCGGGACAATGGGATTGGTGAAGAAGGATCCCGTGGAGTACGTATCCCTGTCCCCCGAGTCCCACACCATGCCCTTGGAGGCCCGCAGCCGCAACACCTCACGGCGCACATCGTTAGCGTAGGCCCGCTTACCCGGCTCCACCCCCAAAGCCTTCGCCAGCTCTGCGTAGCGGATGGGGGCGCTCATCCGGCCCAGGGGCAGCTGGAACTCCACGGTCAGCACCACGTAGCGGGGCGAACCGTTGACGGTGGTCTGCTTGAGGATGGAGTCCCGGTAGCCGAACTTCAGCTCTGAATTGGTGAAGGTCTTCACCGCGTTCCGCTCGCGGTCCCACGTGCGCACCGCGGCAATGGTTTGTGCAACGTCGGCACCGTAGGCACCCACGTTCTGGACCGGCGTCGCACCTGTTGATCCCGGGATCCCGGACAGCGCTTCAAGCCCCGACCAGGCATGGCGGACGGCGTGCTCCACCAGCAGGTCCCAGTTGTGGCCGGCCTGCACCACCACGGCCACTCCCCCACAGGAGTCCTCGGCGTTGACCGTGAAGCCCTCGGAGGCGATCTTGATGACCGTGCCGGGGAACCCGTCGTCGGAAATCAGGAGGTTGGAACCGCCGCTGATGATCAGGACCTGCTCCCCTGCAGCGTCTGCTGAACGGACGGCCTCGATGATCTCGGCCTCGGTCCTGGCCTCGACGAACGAGCCGGCGGGGCCGCCGACGGCGGAGGTGGTCAGGGAAGCAAGCAGGGTGGAATTCACCAAACCACAGTACTTGAAGATACTCGGCCTACGCAGTGACGCAGGGTACCTACGCGGGCTTCCGGGCCACCGGCGAGAGCAGGAAGCTCACGGCCAGCATGACCATGACGGCCAGCAGGGAGTGCAGGATGCCCACGTGTTCGGCCAGCAGGCCAAGCAGGGGCGGCCCGCACAGGAACGCGCCATAGCCGATGGTGGACACCACTGAGACCCGGGCTGCTGCCTTGGCGGGATCGTCGGCTGCGGCGGACATCCCTACCGGGAATCCCAGCGAGGCGCCCAGGCCCCAGACGGCGAGACCCACAAACGCCAGCCACGGTGCGGGCGCGAAGACGAACAGCGCGAGGCCCAACACGGCCAGTGCCGCACACCAGCGCATCACCGGCACCCTGCCGAAGCGGTCCAGGACCAGGGTTCCGGCGAACCGTCCAATGGTCATGAACGT
This sequence comes from Arthrobacter sp. MPF02, assembly GCF_046605375.1. Classification (GTDB taxonomy): domain Bacteria; phylum Actinomycetota; class Actinomycetes; order Actinomycetales; family Micrococcaceae; genus Arthrobacter. Next base: position 2,721,985 of record NZ_CP176772.1, read on the forward strand.
CACGAACAGTCCGTAGCCGGCAGCACCGGCAGCGTCCGTCTGCCCGTACCCGTCGGCCAATGCCAGGGCCACCCAGTCCCCCGCCGCACCTTCGGCGAGGGCAAGGCCCAGCACCAGCACACCGAGGAGCAGGGTGCGGCGGTCCCGCCACGCCTGGGCAATCTTGCGCTTGTTGTCCGGCGGCTGGTCAGCCTGCCTTGCCGCCGGGATGACGGGAATGGGACCGGTGGTGGGGTCCTCGAAGGTATCCGGTGTGTAGCTGCGTTCCCCGGCAACCGGCGTGGCGTCGGCGCGGAACCAGGAGGCCGCCGTCGCCACCGAGCCGGCAACCACCAGTCCTGCTGCGGCGAGGTGCCAGGACACGGGCAGGGAGACCGCTGCTGCTGCGGCGCCCAGCCCGGCACCTGCCACGGTCCCCAGGCTAAAGGCGCCGTGCAGCCGCGGCATAATGTGCCGGCCGACCGCGCGTTCCACGGCCGCGCCCTCCACGTTGGACGCCGTATTCCAGCTGCCGGTTCCCAGGCCGATGATGGCCAGCCCCGCAGCGGTGGCCACTGGGTCGCCGAGGACCGAGGTGCCGAGGCCGGTGAGCAGGAGGCCCGCGCCCACCATAATGCTGCCGGTGCGGATGGTCCGTTTGGAGCCGAGCCGCAGGACGATCAGCCCGGAGGCGGACACGGAGGCGAAGGAGCCCAGCGTCATGCAGAGCAGGAGTACGCCAACGTTTCCCGGGGTGAGGTCCAGCGCGTCGCGGATGGCGGGCAGCCGGGAAACCCATGATGCGAATGCCAGGCCGCTGGCTGCGTAAGCAACAACGACGGCGTTGCGCCAGTTCCTCACCTCTGTCGAGGGAGTCGCGGTTCGCGCGCTCACGTCCAAGAGCTAGGAAAGCTTAACGACGGCCTGGGCCTTCATCAGCACTTTCTGCCCGGCCGAGACCACGGTGAGGTCCACCCGGGCGGTGCCGGCGTCGGCGTCGATCTTTCCAACGGCGCCGCTCACCTCGATGGTGGCGCCGGGCTCACTGGTCCCGGTGGTGTCGGTGACCACCACCGGCTTGGTAAAGCGGGTCTGAAAGTCAACGACGGCGGCGGGGTCGCCTGCCCAGTCGGTGACCAGCTGGACGGCCGAACCCATGGTGAACATGCCGTGGGCGATGACGCCGGGCAGTTCCACACCGGTGGCGAAGGCCTCGTTCCAGTGGATGGGGTTGAAGTCGCCGGAGGCCCCGGCGTACTTCACCAGATCGGTCCTGGTGACCTCGACGGTGCGGCTGCCGATCTCCTGGCCTGCGCTGAGTTCGCTGATCTTGGGGCTCATGGTTACTGTCCCTCTCCGCGGACCAGGATGGATGACGTGGTGGTGGTGACCTGTTCGCGTGTTTCGCCGGCACCGAGGGCGAAGATTTCGGAACGGGTGGTGATCATGGCCCCGCCACCCATGGCACGCACGCCGTCGACGTGCAGTTCGGCTACCAGGCGGTCACCGGCGAAAATCGGACGGTGGTGGGTGAAGCGCTGGTCCGCGTGGACAACGCGGGAGAAGTCGATGCCAGCTTCCGGATCCTCGATGAGCTGGGCATCGGCACGCTGGGCGATGATGATCGCGAAGGTGGGCGGGGCCACCAGGTCGCTGTGGCCCAGGGCCTTGGCTGCCTCGACGTCGAAGTGCGCGGGGTGGGTGGCCTTGACGGCGCGGGCAAACTCGCGGATTTTCTCGCGGCCAACGTCGTACACCTCAGCGGCAGGGTAGCTTCTGCCCTGCAGATCCGGATTAATAGTCATGGCCTCCAGCCTATCGCCCGGCCGTTGGCACCCGAAAAAGGCGGGCAGGGGCTAGCGGCGGAGATTTTTGCGGATGGCCTGGCCGCGGACAACGATTCCGGCGATATGCAGGACCAGGCCCAGCCCGATCAACGGCAGGGATGCCATGGCCAGTCCCTGGTTGCCGCTGGTATTGCCCACCAGGTTCAGGATGATGCCGACGGCGATCAGTCCCATCGCGCCGAAAACCAGGACTTTGTAGCGGGTTGGCGCGGAGGCCCAGAATTCGTTCAGCACCAGCCCAGTTTACCGGGCATTAGAAGAGGGCTTCCTGCACGGCGGGCACATCGGAGGAATAGTCTCCGAGGGTGATGGACGTCCCGGACAGTTGCCCGAGGCTGACCACGAACATGGCGTCCGTATTGTCCAGCCCGGCCAAGGCGATCGAGCCGGTCAGCGCGGCGACGTTGAAGCCGTGCCGGCCGCTGCCCAGCGGATGGGGGTAGGCGTGGCGGGCGCCGGCACCGTGCAGGGGTTCGGATTGCGCAGGCCGCAGCCACGGTTCGTCCACCACAGTGAAACCCTCGACGGCGGCCCGATCCAGCAATGATCGGACCTCGCCCGCCCGGCGGGCATTGGTGGCATCCAGTTCCGCCGCCGGCAGCGGCAGGAGGAGGGCTTCGGCCTTGGCTGAGGAGCGGATCTGCTGGGTCAGTCCGATCTCCGCCGTAACGAGGTCCTCGAGGATCCGGACCACGCGGCCGTCCTGTGCGTGGGCGACATACCGGGCCACGGCGGCGCCCTGCTCTGCGAGCCGGTTCCATTTGCGGGGGCCGGAGGCGGTTCCCACCTTGGTGCTGCCGCCGGCGAACGTGGCCACGTACAGCCAGTGCTCCTGCATCAGGTAGTCCCGCAACCCGGGGGTGACGCGGCCGCCGCGGTGGAAGTCGTGGATCAGGCGGGACTCGTCCAGCATGAAGCAGCGTTCACACTGCTTCCCCCGGGCGGCCGGAGCACCGGCAGGGCAGAGGACATGGTCCCGCCGGGCCAATGAGTGGACGCGGATATGCCCCAGGCAGGACCGCACGGGATCCGCCACCTGGAAGCCAAGCCGTGCACCCGGGTGGAGGGAAAGCTGCCGTATGTCCCCGTCCGGTGACTGGAGGCGCATGGCCGGGGCGCCGCCGTCGTACTCTGGTCCGGACGCTGGCTGTCCATCCCAAAAGACCCCGTGGACCAGGTAGCGGGTACCGGTCACGGGGCCTTGGGAAACGGCGGGGGCGGGCATCAGAGCGCCGGCTGCACCCCGAACGCCACGGCAAGCTTCATGATCTTTTCAGCGCGGCCCAGGCGGGGCAGGTCCGAACCGTCGCGGATGACGCGGCCGTTGGCTTCGAAGTCGTTCATGAAGTCGGTGGCCCAGGCGACGTCGGACGGCGTGGGGCTGATGACTTCGTTGATGACGGGGGTCTGGTCGATGGCCAGGCAGAGCTTGCCGGTCATGCCCATCATCACTGTGATACCGGTCTGCTCGCGCAGGATGGGGTGGTTGGTGCCGACCGTGGGGCCGTCGATGGGGCCGGGCAGGTTGCCCACTCGGCTGGCGACCACCAGCTTGGCGCGGGGGTAGGCCATCGCTTCCGGGGTGGCGGCCATGCCGGTGTCGCGGCGGAAGTCGCCGGAGCCGAAGGCGAGGCGGAAGGCGCCCTGGGCCTTGGCGATGTTGTTGGCTTCCTCGATGCCGACGGCGGATTCCACCAGCGGAATGACGGGTGTCTTGCCGTCCATGCGGTGGAAGCTTTCAGTTACCTGGTCCGCCGATTCGGTCTTGGCGAGCATGACCCCCAGGAGCCCGGGAGTGCCGCGCAGCCCGGCGAGGTCATCCGCCCAGAAGGGGCTGGTGGCGTCGTTGATGCGGACCCATGCCTTGCCGCCGGCGGTCAGCCAGTCGATGACGTTGTTGCGGGCGTTGTCTTTTTGCGACGGGTCTACGGCGTCTTCGATGTCGAGGATGATGGAGTCCGCCCGGGACACTGCCGACTGGTCGAAAAGCTCGGGTTTCATGGCATTGACCAGCAGCCAGGAGCGGGCGATCTCTGCGGGGATGTTGCGTTCCGGCCTAACGGTTTCGGCGGCGATGGTAGACGTCATGCTTTCTACAGTATCCGTCCCGCAAGCGGCACGGCGACGAAAACGGCCTGCTTGTGAGGATCAATACGAACTAAACGCGATGTGACCGGCGCGTCCTTGAATGCAGGCAGCAGCAAGTGCCGTTTTGGGGGTCCATAACGGCACTTGCTGCTACCCGTTTGGGTGGCTAGGGGATGTCACTGCCGCGCGCCGTGACCCACAGGCGGTACCAGTCCGCGCGGGACATGGCAGCGGCGACTTTTGCCGCAGCTGCACAGGCGCGGATGCGGCCCGGGTTGACCGTGCCGATCACCGGGGCGATACCCGCCGGGTGCCTCATCAGCCACCCGAGCAGGATGGCCTCCCCGGTGGCACCGTACTCCCCCGTCAGTTGCGCCACCAGTTCCGCCGTTGCCGACTCCGCTGACCCGGGGGTCTCCGGCTCGGCGCCGGTGTACATGCCGCGGGCCAGGGACCCGTAAGCCTGCAGGGTGATGCTGTGGCGGGTGCAGTATTCCACTGTGCCGTGCGGGAAGCTGTACTCCAGGTGCTCGGGATGGTTCACCAGGACCTGGCTCTCCAGCCATGCCCGCTTGAGCAGGCTCATCTCCAGCTGGTTCGCCACCACCGGCGTTTCCAGCCGGTCCTGCAGCACCTCGATCTGCGCCCCGGACATGTTGGACACACCCAGCTGCCGGACCTTGCCTTCCGCCATCAGCTGCCCGACGGCCGCCGCCACCTCCGCCGGGTCCGCCAGGGGGTCCGGGCGGTGCAGCAGGAGGATGTCCACGTAGTCGGTTCCCAGGCGCTGCAGGCTGCCGTTCACCCGTTCCAGGATGGACTCCCGGCTGAGGTCGTAGTGCGTCTGCAGGCCCTGTTCGTTCAGCCTGATGCCGCACTTGGTCTGCAGCCGGATCCGGTCCCGCAGCCCGGGCGTGGCGGCCAGCACCTCGCCGAAGACGGCTTCGGATTTGCCATTGCGGTAGATATCCGCGTGATCGAAGAGCGTGATGCCAACGTCCAGGGCCGCGTGGATGGCGGCAGCGGCCTCGTCCACATGGGCGCTCCCATGCGGCTCGTCGGACCAGCTGCCGCCAAGGCCCATGCAGCCGTAAATCAGTTCCTGCATGAGCGCTTCCGGGTGTCGCCGGGTGCCGGCATCAGCGCAGCCAGGCGGTGGTGTTGGCCGGCAGCTTGCCGTCTTCCAGCGGGGCGCTGGTGACCAGGACCTTCCCGGCGGGAAGATCGACGGCGGCGTCGCCAAAGTTGGTCACTGACTGCCAGCCGTTGGGGCGCTTGAAGTGCAGGATGTCCGGGTTTCCGGTTTCCACCCATTCGAGCTCCTCGCCGGTCTGCAGTTCGCGGCGGAGCTTCATCGCGGTGCGGTACAGCTCCAGGGTTGAGCCTTGCGTCCCGTCCTGGGCCTCGACGGCGTACTTGCTGAACCAGTCCGGCTGCGGCAGGTGCGAGCCGCCCTCGCCGAATCCAAAGGAGGTGCCTTCCACCTTCCACGGCAGCGGCACGCGGCAACCGTCACGGCCGATCTCCACGCCCTTGTTGCGGAAGAAGGAAGGATCCTGACGCTCCGATTCGGGAATGTCCGCCACCTCCTGCAGGCCGAGCTCCTCACCCTGGTACAGGTAGGCGGAGCCGGGGACGGCCAGCATCAGCAACGTGGCGGCACGGGCCCGGCGTTCACCCAGCTCTACGTCCAGCTGGTCGGCGGGGCCGCCGGCGAGCAGCCAGTCTTTTCCGTCCTGGCCCTTGGCTCCGGCCTTGTCCTTGGCAACCTGGGGCAGGCCGTAGCGGGTGGCGTGCCGGACGACGTCGTGGTTGGAGAACACCCAGGTGGACGAGGCGCCGGTTGCCGCTGCTTCGGCGAGGTTCCGGGTGATGATCTCCTTGTACTCGGCGGCGTCAAAGTCGGCCTGCAGCAGGTCGAAGTTGAACGCCTGGCCGAGGCCCGTCGGGCTGGCGTAACGGGCGCGGCGGGTCGCGTGGACCCAGGCTTCCGCGACGGCGGTCCGCGGCGGGTTGTACTCGTTGAACACCTCGCGCCACTCAGCGTAGATCTCGTGGACTTCGTCGCGGTCCCAGAACGGGTGCGTGCCGTCGTCGAACCCGTCCACGCCGGTGTTCGCCGCGCTCAATTCCAGTTTGGAGAGCAGCGGCTCAGTGAGGTCCTTGGTGAGCGCGTGCGCCACGTCCACGCGGAAACCATCCACTCCCCGGTCGGACCAGAAACGCAGGGTTTTAAGGAAGTCCTCGCGGATCTCGCGGTTGGACCAGTTCAGGTCCGGCTGCTCCTTGGCAAAGATGTGCATGTACCACTGGCCTGGGGTGCCGTCCGGTTCGGTGATGCGCTCCCAGGCTGGACCGCCGAACACGGAGTCCCAGTCCGACGGCGGAAACTCGCCGTTCGGGCCCTTGCCGTCACGGAAGATGTAGCGGTCGCGGGCCGGGGAACCCTTCGGCGAGGCCAGCGCCTCCTGGAACCACTTGTGCCGGTTTGAGGAGTGGTTGGGGACGATGTCGGCAATCAGCTTGATGCCGGCGTCGTGCAGCGCCTTGGCCATCTCGTCGAAGTCTTCAAGCGTGCCCAGCTTGGGGTCGACGTCGCGGTAGTCGTCCACGTCGTAGCCGCCGTCGGCGAGCGCCGACGGGTAGAAGGGGCTCAGCCAGACGGCGTCGATACCAAGTGACTTCAGGTACGGGACCTTGGCGGTGATGCCTTTGAGGTCGCCGATGCCGTCACCGTTGGAGTCGGCGAAGCTGCGTGGATAGATCTGGTAGACAGCGGCCTGGCGCCACCAGTTCGGATCGCCAAAGCGGTCGGAGTCGGACAGGGTTGCCAACGTGGCGGTGGTGGACAAGGAGTGGTCCTTTTCTGCTGGTCGCGTATATTTATTTTGGGTCTAAATTTACTCCCTCAAGCATTATCCGGCCCGCCCGACGGAAAGGTCAACAGCATGCCCGACTGGATTCCGGCAACCCCCCAGCTGCTCCGCCGTGTGAGCGCCGGCGCTGTGCTCGACTTCATGCGGTCCTCCGGTGCAGTGACCGTCACGGACGTCATGGAGGCCACCGGCCTGACCCGTGCCACGGGGATTGCCGTGTGCGAGGACCTCAAGGACCGGGGCTGGATCCGGGAGCTGGAGAACCAACGGATTGTGGGGGGCTACCGGAAAGGCCGCCCTGCCCGCCGGTTCGAGCTGAACGAGCGGGCCGGCGTGGTCCTCGGCATGGACATCGGGTACTCCAAGGTGACCGTGGTTGTGTCGGACCTCCGCGGCAATACCGTGGGAAAGGCCAGCAGACCCTTCGATGCTGCCGGGCTCGATGCCGGTGGACGCATCGTGCATATTGATGACGTGGCGCTGGCCGCGCTCAGCAGCGCAGGGACCGGGCAGCAGTCGGTATTGGCCGTATGCGCCGGAGTGGCAGCCCCGGTTGACCGGCACGGGGACGTCCTGGCAGCGCAGAAATTCTGGGGTTTGTTCGACATCGACCTGCGCCGCGCGTTCCAGGAGCGGCGGGGCTGGACTGTGCTGCTGGAGAACGACGCCAACCTGGCCGCCCTCGGTGACCGCTGGATGGGCGCAGCAGCAGGGGTGGACGACGTGGTGGTCATCCTGGCGAGCGAGCGCTTGGGCTCTGGCGTAATCGACGGCGGCCGGCTGGTGCACGGCAGCCGCGGCAGTGCCGGAGAGCTGGCCTACCTGGAGCTGGTTGAGGGCGTGGGCGACACCTTCGGCATCGCGTACCTGGCCAGGACGTGGGCAGCGGAAGCCCTGGCCGGCACCGCACCGTCCGCCCTCCGTTCCATTGCCCCGGCGCAGGTGGAAGCCAAGGACGTCTTCGCTGCCGCCGCTGAGGGGGATGCGGTGGCGCTGGGAATTCTCGACCGGTTGGCGGACAGGATGGCCCGGGTCATTGGCACCGTGGGCACCATGTGGAATCCGGAACTCGTGGTGATCGGCGGCGGCGTGGCCCGTTCGGCGGGTGTAATGCTGGGACCGATTAGCGATCGCCTGAGCCGGTTTACCGCCACCCCGCCCCGGGTCGCCGTCTCCCCGCTGGGCGACAGTGTTGTCACGGTCGGGGCGGTACGCGGAGCACTGGACTACGTGGAAAAGCACTCCCTGGACCTGGACCTGTCCGCAGCTACCGGGTGAGGCCGCCCAGCGCCGCGGCAACAGGCAAGGTGCCATCCCGGAATTCGATGGTCCGGCCAGCCGTCTCCGGCAGGTCCAGGACCGCCGCCGCCACGATGGCGGTGTTGGCGCGGGAGGTCTCCGCTCCGCCTTCCCGCGGCGGGTCCACCTCGATCCGGCCGCTTCCCGGCTTGTCCGTGAGGGAGCCCGGACCCAGGATGGTCCAAGTGAGGCTGCTTTCCCGAAGGTACGCATCCGCGGCCGCTTTGGCTTCGGCGTAGGGGAAGAAGCTGTGGTCCTGCGGCACGCCGTGGTTCTTGCCGGCGCCCAGGTAGGACACCATCACGTAGCGGTCCACGCCTGCCTGGGCTGCCGCGTCCATGGAGCGGATGGCGGCGTCCCGGTCCACGGCGTAGGTGCGCGCAGGGTTTCCGCCGCCCGCGCCCGCTGACCAGACCACGGCGTCGTGGCCTTTCAGTGCCTCGGCGAGGGCCGCCGTCGTCGAATTCTCCACGTCCAGGACCGACGGCGTTGCGCCCGTTTGCTCAACGTCGGCGGCGTGCTCCGGGTTGCGGATGAACGAGGTGACGCTGTGGCCCTCGTCGGCGAGGAGCGTGGACAGGCGGAGGGCCACTTTGCCGTGGCCGCCGATGATAGCAATTCGGGTCATGGACCCATTCTGCCCCTTCATACGGGTGTTCCATCCGAAGTTGCCGCTGCCGTCTGCGACGTAACCGTCCGGGGAGGGAGATCCCGGTTTAGCTCAGCATGAACTGTTGTGCCAGTGTCCAAAGGCTGGAGACGGTCCAGTAGACCAGCACTCCGCTGGGGAAGATCACGCCCCCGCCCGTGCAGCAGGGAGGCCGGCAGCGGCGCGCCTGGATCAGCAGCGGAAGGCAGGCCGAAAAGGAAGCGGTACCGTGCTTTTTGCACAGGGCCATCTGTTCCTGCGCCAGGGCCTGCCGCACGACAACTGGTCCGTTTTGCCCGCGTTCTTCTCCTAGAGCGCTCTCAGGTCGGCTGCAGGCCCTCTATCAGCATTCTGCAGTCACGCTGAGGAAGTAGACCTGCTTACTACCCTACGCCTGTAACCACAGGCACTGCCCGGAGGGTGGAGGGGCCATTGTGCCAGCCGTGCACACCCGGCGCTTGACTGGGACACCCGGAGCGGACTAGACAGTAAGCAGCCTTACTAATTTTGGTCACGCAAGGAGAGGAACTTCCATGAGTAACGAGCCCGGCAACCAGACACCAAACACACCGGACGTGAGCGAGACCGAGCTGCGCAACATGAAGGTGGACGAACTCCGCCAGGAGGCAAAGGACGAGAACATCGCCGGCGCCTCCGGCATGCGCAAAGAGGAACTGGTCCAGGAAGTCGCCAATGCCCGGTCCAGGGATACCGGACGCGACGGCGACGAAGCTGCCGGCTCCGAAACCGAAGATCTGGGCGCGGGCCCCGAGGGCGGCAAGGTCCGGTACGGCGATGCCTCATCCAAGTCGCTGAAGTACTCACAGGAGATCACCTCCACCGAAGATGAGGCCGAGCGTGAAGGCCGCAGCCTGGCGACAACGCACCATGAGGTTATCAGGCAATGGGCCGAAGAACGCGCAGGGGTTCCGGCGACGGTGGAGGGCACCGAACACGGCGACCACCTCGGGGTTCTGCGCATCGATTTCGGCGGGGATGACAGCAACCTCCGGAAGGTGACCTGGGAGGAATGGTTCGACACCTTTGATGCCCGCCGCCTCAACTTCATTTACCAGGAGCAACGCAGCGACGGAAGCCAGTCCAACTTCTTCCGCCTGGAAAACCCGGAACGCGAAGACGCCTGAATTCCCCCGGACTGGAGGGGATAAAACGAAAGCAGGTCAGGGGCTTGGAAGTCCCTGACCTGCTTTCTTTTGTAGCGGTGGGGAGGCTCGATCTCCCGACCTCACGATTATGAGTCGTGCGCTCTAACCAACTGAGCTACACCGCCACGAATGAGAAAAACCTGTGTCAAGCCGGTCAAACCGCCTTGACACAGGCTCTCATTCAGAGCCCCCCACCGGAATCGATCCGGTGACCTCGTTCTTACCAAGAACGCGCTCTACCACTGAGCTAGGGGGGCAACGAGTAAATACTCTACCGGAAGATTTCCGCACCAACAAATCGGGCTCGCGAGGGGCAGCCCGGCCATGAAAGAGCATTGATTTAGGCCCGTTTTCCGCGCCAGCACTGGGAAGTGCCGCCCGCTGGAGGGCACTCAAAGAGACCCGCAAACCTGCTGCGAGGTCCTTCTGATGGCGCGAATGTGTCCAGCCCCACAAATCCCTGGAGTTTTTGGACAGGTACCGGGACCTCAGGGGCCCGGAGGTCCCGGTATCTGTCAAAAAACCCCGGCGGGTTAAACGGCGATGGGCCGGCTCGAAAGCCGGCCCATCACCGTCGTTATTCGCCTACCTGCGGCAGGCTCTACCACTTGCCCTTGCGGTTGTAGTCGCGGTGCCCGCTGTCGCTGCCGTGGCGGGGCTTGCGCGAGCCGTCACCGTGGCCTCCGTAGCGGGAGTCGCCGGACTGGCGGTCGCTGAAGGAACGCTCGGAACGCTCGCTGTACGAGCGGCCGCCGCGGTCCGCGGAGGAGCGCTCGCCGTCGTTCCTCCGGAAGTCCTTCTTGAACCCGCCGTTGCCCTTGAAGTTGCCGCGGCTGCCCTGGTAGCCGCCGCGGTCGCCGGAAGGCTTGCGGCCCGAGTCCAGCTCGAGATGGATCAGTTCACCGCCGATCCGGGTGCGGGACAGGGCACGCAGCTGCTCGGGGCTCAGGTCCGCGGGCAGCTCCACCAAGGTGTGGTCCGAACGGATGTCGATGCCGCCAATCTGCGAGGACGAAATGCCGCCCTCGTTGGCGATGGCGCCCACGATCGAGCCGGGCATGACGCGCTGGCGGCGGCCGACGGCAATCCGGTAGGTGGCGTTGCCCTCGGTCAGCGGGCGGCTGGGGCCGCGGGAGCCGAAGCCGTCCTTGGAGCGTTCGCGCTTCTGGAACTCAGGAGCCGCGGGCAGTTCCTTGACCAGCAGCGGCTGGCCGCCCTGGGCCATGACTGCAAGCGCCGCAGCGATTTCTGCTGCCGGCACCTTGTGCTCCTCCTCGTAGGAGGCAATCAGGTCGCGGAACATCGACACATCCTCGGACTCCAGGGTCTCGGTGATGCGGTCGGCGAACTTGCCCAGGCGCAGCGTGTTCACGGTTTCGGCGGTGGGCAGGTGCATCTGCTCCACCGGCTGGCGCGTGGCCTTCTCGATGGCGCGCAGCAGGTACTTCTCCCGGGGCGTCATGAACAGGATCGCGTCACCGTTGCGGCCCGCGCGGCCGGTGCGGCCAATGCGGTGCACATAGGACTCGGTGTCGTGCGGGATGTCGTAGTTGATGACGTGGCTGATGCGCTCCACGTCCAGGCCGCGGGCGGCGACGTCGGTGGCCACCAGGATGTCGATGCGGCCTTCCTTCAGTGCGTCGACGGTGCGCTCGCGCTGCTGCTGCGGGATGTCGCCGTTGATGGCAGCCGCCTGGAAGCCGCGGGCCTTGAGCTTGTCAGCCAAATCCTCGGTGGCCATCTTGGTGCGCACGAAGGCGATGACGCCGTCGAACTCTTCCACCTCGAGGATGCGGGTCATCGCGTCCAGCTTGTGCGGGCCCATGACCTGCAGGTACCGCTGGCGGATATTGGAACCCGTGGAGGTCTTGGTCTTGACCGAAACCTCTTCGGGATCGTTGAGGTACTGCTTGGACATGCGGCGGATCTGGCCGGGCATGGTGGCGGAGAACAGCGCCACCTGGCGGTCCTCGGGCGTCTGCTGGAAGATTTGCTCCACGTCTTCGGCGAAGCCCATGCGCAGCATCTCGTCAGCCTCGTCCAGCACCAGGTACTGGAGTTCGGACAGGTCCAGCGAACCCTTGGTGATGTGGTCGATCACGCGGCCGGGGGTACCCACAACCACCTGGGCGCCGCGGCGCAGGCCGGCCAGCTGGGGGCCGTAGGCGGAGCCGCCGTAGACAGGCAGCACGGTGAAGTCGTCGATGTGCTTGGCGTAGGACGTGAACGCCTCCGCAACCTGCAGCGCCAGCTCGCGGGTGGGGGCCAGGACCAGGGCCTGGGTCTTGCGGGACGGGCCGTTGAGGTCGTGCAGCTCAGCCAGGCGGGACAGGGCCGGCACTGCGAATGCTGCAGTCTTGCCGGTACCGGTCTGCGCCAGGCCCACGACGTCGCGGCCTTCGAGCAGCAGGGGGATGGTGGCTGCCTGGATGGGGGACGGCTTTTCGTAGCCGACGTCCTGCAGGGCGGCGAGGACACGGCCGTCGATGCCGAGGTCGGCAAACTTCACCGTGTCGTCATCGGCGTCCGCCTCGGGGCCAGCCGCGGGGGCTTCGGTTGCTGCAGCCGGAGCATCGATTTCGGCGGCGTCAAGAGTTTCGTTCAGGTTTTCAGGCATAGGGGAAATTCCTCATCCATAGGGGGCCAGGCGGCACTACCCGGGGTGAGCGGAGCCGCAGTACGCGTGCCGTGGAATGCCGGGCAAACGCTGACCGGCCGGTCACAGAAGTCCGGCGCTTTCGCAATCCCGTGGCAGGACTTCGCGCTGCATCTCTTGGCTGCTATCCCAGCAGTCTGTACAGCGTTTTCTTTAGCCGGCTCTCCCTATGAAACTGCCCGCATCACAGTTGCGGGCCCCAACACTTGCCAGTCCTGCCTCAAAAATTGGGCAGGAAAAAGGGATTTCCGGAGTGGGGGATGTTTCAAGTGTAGGGCACGGAGGTGCCGCGGCGGAAATGGAACGCACGACGGCGGCGGTGAGCTTGCGCACACCTCCCTTTCCAGCCGCTGGGCTGCGGGCCTACCGCGCCAACTGCCGCTCCAGCGCCTCGAACTTCTTCCTGAACTCGGGCTGCTGGAGGCGGATCTCGCCGTCGGCGTCGGCGTCCTTGAGCGCTTCCATGGACTCAACGTCCGGTTCGTTGAACCACCTGCCCACGGTGACGCCGTGCCTGGGGACGTAGAGCTTGTGGATGTGGTCCCCGGCCCGGATGGTTCCCACCTTGATGACCCGCAGGTACGCTCCCACGCGGCCTTCAGCGGTGAAGCGCTTGACGAACTGGGACTCCCCCATCCGCCGCTGGAACGTCGCGCAGGGCGTGCGCGGCGAGGTCACCTCGACCTCCAGGTCCATGCCGATCTTCCAGCGTTCCCCGATAACGGCACCGGTGGCATCGAGGCCGGCAACGCGGAGGTTTTCTCCGAAAAACCCCGGCGGGAGATCACGCCCGAGCTCGGAAGCCCAGAAGTCGGCGTCTGCCTGGGAGTAGGCGTAGAGGGCCTGGTCCGGCCCGCCATGGTGGACCCGGTTGGCCTGGATGTCGCCCTGGAGGCCAAGTTTGTGGACCTTGACCGGACCCTCCACCGCCCGCTTGTCAATGGCGGTCACGCCCACGTTCGACGTGTCCGGGAGCAACTGGTGGACACGGCAGACGGCAAGCACTGAGGCGGTTTCCATGGCACAAGTGTAGGGATAGCGCGCCGCTCCGCGGGGCACGCCGCCATGGGGAGTTCTTCCGCGTCCCCTGCTCGCAGCCGGGGCCGGCAGGGATTACGCTGATTCGAGGATTGCAATTGGGGGTGCAGCGCCGTGCCCGATTCATGGACTATTGAGGGGGACGCCATGGACCCGAACAAGGATCCGGAGCAGCTACCGCAAGGAGACCCCGGCAAAAGCGCTGGCGATGCCGGGAAAGCCGCGGGCGAAGGCACTACCCCCAAGCCACCCCCATGGCAGGTGCCCAAACCGGAGCTCCGCCCCGAATTGCTCAACGAGGCTGTCAAGCCCGTGGACCCTTTCGCGCGGGACCGTGAACGGCAGGCCCACGAGGAAGCCGCCCGGAAGAAGCGCTCCCAGCGGCGCACCGTCGTCGTTGGCCTCGGCGTCACCGCCCTGCTGGCGGGGACCATCACTGCCGTGGTGGCAAGCAACCGGGACGACCCTGAGTACGCGCAGGTGTGCTTCAACGACGAGACCGGCGAGCGCGTGGAGGACCGCAATTGCGACAGCTCCGCCGGACGCGGCGGCGGTGTTTTCGCCTGGTACTTCTTCTCCCGCGGCGCCTACGTTCCGCCGATAGGCCAGAACCGCTCCACAGCGCCCGACTACACCCGCACCGTCCCCAGCGGCGCCAAGGCCTCCACCGGCTACAGCACCCAGGGCGGCACTGTCAGCCGCGGCGGCTTCGGCACCAGCGCCAAGAGCGGCACCAGCGGCGGCGGCAAAGTCTCGGGGGGCTGAGGGTGAAGCGCAAGCTGATCGAGCCCAGGCCCGGGTGGAAGCAGAAAATCGAAGAACAGGGACTGGTCTTCTCCACCACCACCATGGAGGACGGCCGGAAGATCGAGTACTGGAACGAGTCCGCCTACTACGAGTTCACCATGAACGAGGTGGAGAAGCTCGAGGAAACCGCCGAGGAAATGCACCGGATGTGCCTGGAGGCAACCAGGTTCCTGGCCACCGGGGCCATGGGAGCTATAGGGATCGGTCAGCAGGCACTGGAACTCGCCGCTGATTCCCTGCAGGCCGGAGACATTGACGTCTACGGCCGGTTCGACTTCATCTACGACGGCCAGGGCGGCCCCGCCAAGATGCTCGAATACAACGCGGACACGCCCACCGGCCTGATCGAAGCCGCTGTGGCCCAGTGGTTCTGGCTCCAGGACGTATTTCCGGAGAAGGACCAGTGGAACGGGATCCATGAGGCGCTGATCCGGCGGTGGAAGAAGTTCCAGTACCGCACCGGCATGAGCACCCTGCACGTTGCCCACTCCGAGGTGGAGGAATCCGGCGAAGACTGGATGACTGCCGCCTACATGCGGGACGTGGCCAGTCAGGCCGGGTGGACCACCATCGGCATCAACATGTCCGATATTGGCTGGGACCCCAACCTGAACCGCTTCGTGGACCTGGACAATTTCATGATCAGCACGATATTCAAGCTGTACCCGTGGGAGCTGATGATGAAGGAGCCGTTCGGTCCGCGGTTGCTTGAACGCGCCCACAACCCCCGCTGGGTGGAACCTGCCTGGAAAATGCTGCTCTCCAACAAGGCCCTCCTCGCCGCGCTCTGGCACCTCTACCCGGAACACCCCAACCTGCTGCCGGCCTACCTCAATGAGCCCGGGCCGCTGAAGGAATGGGTGGCCAAGCCGCTGCATGGCCGCGAAGGGGACAACATCAGGATCCACGCTGCGGGCATCAGGCTGGAACAGCCCGGCGGGTACGGCCGGGAGGGCTGGTGCTACCAGCAGTACCAGCAGCTGCCGGACTTCGACGGGAACCATCCGGTCCTGGGCCTCTGGGTGGTGGACGGCGAATCGGTGGGCTGCGGCATCCGCGAATCCGACGGTCCTGTCACCGACTACTACTGCCGTTTCGTGCCCAACACCATTGACGCGCCGGCGCCGCTTTCGGCGGAGGCATCCTCCAGCAAGGCAGGTATCACCCTATGAGCACAGACATTACGACGGCGGGAGGTCGCGGCGGTGCGGCCGGGGCCCCGGTCCCGGCCAAGGGACTGCGCGCCGGAATCCTGGATCTCGGCGACTCGGTGATGCTGGGCCTGGCGTCCACGGCTCCTGTCTATTCGCTGGCTGCGACGCTGGGCCTCATTGTCGCGGTGAACGGAAACTACACTCCCGTGATCCTGCTCATCGGTTTTATCCCGGTCCTGTTTATCGCCTACGCCTTCCGCGAGCTCAACAGCGCCATCCCGGACTGCGGCACCACGTTCACCTGGTCCCGCCGGGCATTCGGGCCCTGGGCCGGATGGCTGGGAGGCTGGGGGGTGGCGCTCGCCGGGATTGTGGTCCTGGCCAACCTGGCCCAGGTGGCCGGCCAGTACCTGTGGCTACTGATCGGGGACGGTTCCCTGGCGCAGAACAAGGTGCTGGTGACGGCTACCGGTGTGCTGTTCATCGCGGTGATGACCCTGGTCAACTACCTCGGCATCCGGCTGGGTGAACACGTCCAGCGCGTCCTCACTTACGTGCAGTACATCTCGCTCGGTATCTTCGCGCTGGCCATTGTAATCCGAATCGTCGGCGGGGCTCCCGAGGGGCAGGCCTTCGACTTCGAGTGGTTCAACCCGGTGGGTGCTTTCGCCGATCCGGGCGCCGTGGTGCACGGTGCACTCCTGGCGCTGTTCATCTACTGGGGCTGGGACACCTGCCTGGCGGTTAACGAGGAGACCGAGAACCCTGCCACCACCCCGGGCCGGGGCGCCGTGATTTCGGCCCTCGTCCTGGTGGCCATTTACGTGTCGGTGGCCCTGCTGGTGATGATGTACGCGACCATTGGCGCCGAGGGCATCGGCCTGGGCAACGAAGCCAACCAGGACGACGTGTTCGTGGCGATGAAGGACGTGGTGCTGGGGCCGTGGGGCTGGCTGATCGTCGTCGCGGTCCTTGCCTCAGTGCTGTCCTCCACCCAAACCACCATCCTTCCCACCGCCCGCGGCACGCTGTCCATGGGCGTGCACGGTGCATTGCCTGCGAAGTTCGGCGAAGTGCACCCGAAGAACCAGACGCCCGGATTCTCCACCCAGGTGATGGGCGCGGCCGCCATCCTCTACTACGTGGCCATGAGCTTCCTCAGCGAGAACCTGCTAGCGGACTCGATCAGCGCCATCAGCCTGTTCATCGCGTTCTACTACGCCCTCACCGGCTTCGCCTGCTTCTGGTACTTCCGCGGCACCCTTCGTGAATCGGTGCGGAATCTGTGGTTCCGCGGGATCCTGCCGCTGGCCGGGGCCCTGCTGCTCACCGCGGCGTTCTTCATCTCGGCCGTGCAGATGTGGGACCCGGCGTACGGCGACACCCAAATCTTCGGCGTCGGCGGCGCCTTTGTCAGCGGCGTAGTGCTGCTGGCGCTGGGCGTGGTCCTCGCCGCCGTCTGCCGGTTCGCCCCGGCCACGCGCGGCTACTTCACCGGTCAGGCCAGCGCGGCCCCCTCCCCCAAGTAAGTAGCGCCAACTGTCGTTTTGAGGGGCCAAAACGACACTTGGCGCTACCCAGTTGGGGTGGGGACCGGAGCTGCGGTCCGCCTCCGGGCGCTGGCTCCGCCCCTGCCATCTTCCGTTCCGTGCCGGCGCGTACGGGTGGCGGGCTCAAGTGGGCAGCAAGTTAAGACCGTGAGAATCGGTGGTTTCCGGGATAGGATGCGGTCATTGCCGGCAGCGCCTTGAGTGTAGGGCAGCAAGCTCTGGACCCATCTACCTTAGGGCACTGCGAGAGACACTTGGGGGTTACGCTCATGACGTCATCACTCTCCATCCGTGCAGGGCGTACCTCAGTGTCTGCGCTCCTGGCATGCACCGTCATACTCACCGCTGGCTGCTCAACGGGGGGCGCCGGACTGGAGAAAAAACCGGTACGGGAGTCGGGGGAAACTTTCATCCTTGGGCCTACCCGTAACACCCACGGTACCTACGAGCAGGTCACGCTCGACCCCGCGGACAATCCTCAAGCGCCTATCGACAGTGCTGATTTTGTTCATCCGGAAGTCCGCGAAAAGTATTCCCCTGAGCAGATAGCAGAGGTCTACCAGTTGGGCACGAACATGATGGTGGAGGTCGGATTGGATTCACCTCTAAACGGCGACCTGACCATCATCGACGAGTGGTGGGAGACCGTTAAGCACCTGGTTCTGGACGAAGCGGAGTCCGAGTTTTATGAGACTTTCAAGCAGGAGCGCGTGGCTTTTACGGCTTGGCAGCCGTGGCATCCAGACTACGACAGCGTCATCGATTACCGGTATGAGCCGAACAAACCACGCTTTTCCGATGTGAAAATTGACCCGCCACGCGTTTTGCTTGCCCAAGACGGAGAGTCAGTCGCCCTGCAGGCCAAAGTGCGCTACGTTGCCCACCTGCAGGATAAAGAAAAGAACGAGCATTTCACCCAAGCACTTCGCAGCGAATTTACCTACGAATTCGCGTTGGCCGACGGCCAATGGCTAATGAACGACTATGAGGTAAATCCCACGGTCCCTGTCGATGGAGACGGAAACGAGATCCAGATCTCCAAGTTCGCTGCGGGTTAGCCGAAGGCTACCAGCACCGCAAAGAGCCGGTACATGTTGCGGATACATAATTTCATGTATCCATGCGAGGACCTTGTCATCGTCGTACCACTTTGGTACCTCCTGCCCCAGGCCGCATCAGCCAAATTTATAAGCCACCGCGAAAAGTCATGTTACGAGAAAATTCACCCAACAGTTTCCGTCCATCGTCGGTCACCTAATTTGCCCGCTGCGGGGCGTTTTTGTGGGGACCCTAACATCCCATAGACACCCCCTAACAACACCCCCCAACAACTCCGTAAGTAATAGGGGAGGAAAAGACAAGTAGCGAATACTGATGGACGGCACCGAGGCGGTCCATAGAGTGCAGAGGGTAAGAGTGATTGCCGCTGCTTATGGAGCGTTTCTGCAATGTGCCCACACCCAAGCCATCTGTCCCCCTTTCCCCGCCGCCCCTGTTCCTGCTAAGCAGCGCCCTTGTCCGAAGGTCGAAGGTCGGGCGCACCCTTTTAGCAAGTCAACCTAGGGGTTGTAGGTTCAGGCCGGGGGCACGGCGACATGCTGCCTTGCCTTTGGGTGCACCACATGGAACCGTTCGATTTACCCGCTTTAGGAGTGCATAGTTGGATTTCACAAACAGTTCAGGTACGTCACATCGCGGTGTCGTATCAGCGGGACGCAGCAGCAACGACACCCCCGTTGCTGTGCCACCCATGGATACCACGACAACCGAGTTAATCAGGGGTCCTGCCGTGTCGAGCGCTCTGCACGGACAGTTGACCAAGCCGTCGGGCGCAGCCTTGTTTCCGGTTACGGAAGCTCCGCCAGCACGGACCCTGGTCCAGATCATCCAGGAAACAATTGCGTTGTATCCTGCTGCGCCGGCTCTTGACGACGGGAACGTGGTGTTGACCTATGAGGCCCTTGGTGAGCGAATTATCGCCGTAGCCCGGAGGCTGTGGAGCGCGAATATCGGCGCTGGAGACCGTGTTGGTGTTCGTGTTCCGTCAGGTTCCGTGGACCTGTATATCGCAATTTTGGGGGTACTCGCTGCCGGCGCGGCGTATGTTCCTGTTGACGCTGATGAACCGGAGGATCGGGCTGAAACGGTCTGGTCGGAAGCAGCTGTTTGTGCAGTTATCGGTGAGCACCTTGAACTGACCCTTATCGGGGGGGTGCGCACCCGGGGGCATAGCCCGGAGGCGCACTGTGAGGATGACGCCTGGATTATTTTCACGTCCGGGTCCACCGGCAAGCCAAAAGGTGTAGCCATCACCCACCGCTCGGCGGCTGCCTTGGTTGATGCCGAAACGGAACTTTACTGTGTCAATAACCCGCTCGGGCCGGGCGACCGGGTGCTGGCCGGATTGTCTGTCGCGTTCGACGCATCCTGTGAGGAGATGTGGTTGGCCTGGCGGAACGGCGCATGCCTTGTTCCTGCTCCCCGGGACGTGGTCCGTTCCGGCGCTGATCTCGGTCCATGGCTGGCGCAACGACACATCACAGTCGTGTCCACAGTACCCACCCTTGCAGCCCTATGGCCGGGCGAGTCACTGGCCAAAGTCCGGCTGCTCATTTTTGGTGGCGAGGCATGTCCTGCGGACCTTGTGGCCAAGCTGGCCGGGCCAACACGCGAAGTTTGGAATACATATGGTCCCACGGAAGCAACAGTTATCGCCTGCGGAGCATTGGTACATGGCCAGTCCCCTGTGAGGATTGGGCTTCCGCTGCATGGGTACGCCCTTGCCGTCGTCAACGGGGACGGCGAACCGGTTAACTGGGGGGAGGAGGGCGAACTGGTTATCGGCGGAGTGGGCCTCGGCCGATACTTGGACAGGGCGAAGGACGCGGAGAAGTACGCCCCGATGCCTGCTATAGGGTGGCCGCGGGCTTACCGCACCGGTGACCTCGTACTGGCGGATCCGGCCGGTCTGGTATTCGTCGGCCGAGCTGACGAGCAGGTTAAGCTGGCTGGCCGACGTGTCGAGATGGGCGAAGTTGACCAAGCTCTCGCCGGACTGCCAGGAGTGGCGGCAGCTGCCGGGGCCATCCAGACGAGCCCCAGTGGCAATAAGGTGCTCGCGGGATATCTGGTGCCGGCAAAGGATTCAATTATCGATCTTGCGGTATGCCGGGCGCTCCTTGCGAAAAAGCTTCCCGCGCAACTTGTTCCCACCCTTGGCATCATCGAGGAACTTCCCATTAAAACCTCGGGCAAGGTGGACAGGAAGGCCCTCCCCTGGCCGCTCGACATTGAGAGTCAAGATTCTTCCAAGGAACTTACAGGCGAATTATCTTGGCTGGCTCAACAATGGAGGGACCTGCTTGGTCCCGTGCCACTCACTGAGAAGAGCAATTTTTTTGCCGCCGGTGGAGCTAGCCTGGCGGCCGCGCAGCTTGTGTCATCCTTGCGGGCTCGCTACCCGGATGTCTCGATCGCCGATATCTACGCTTTCCCGACCCTCGGCGAACTGGCAACGCATCTGGCAGGCAGTGCGAGTTCAGTCACCACGACGCGGCACACGGCCCCTACTCCCGCCTCCACCGGTTGGTTCCAGGCAGCAGTTATCTTCGCGCTGTACGCCATCACAGGCCTGCGCTACATCACAGGCATCTTGATCGTCTGCATCATCCTGTTCCAGACTGGTAACTACCCGTGGGTTCCGAATCCGCCGTTGTTGCCCACAATGATGGCCTGGGTTGTCCTCTACAGTCTTCCGTTCCGGATTCTTCTCGTAGTGGCATGCGCACGTCTCCTGCTTGCCGGGATCAGACCCGGAGTTTACCCTCGTGGAGGTTCAACCCACCTGAGGTTGTGGACTGTTGAACGGGTAGTCACCTACTGCAAACTCGAGCCGCTAATGGGCACGCCCATGGCAACCTGGTATGCCCGGGCGCTGGGATGTAAGGTCGGCAAGGACGTCCACCTCGACGCCATGCCTCCCGTCACTGGGCTTGCGACCTTCGGGGCCGGCGCATCAATCGAGCATGAAGCGGACCTGGCCGGGCACTGGCTCGACGGTGACGTCCTGCACATCGGCCGCGTCACAGTCGATGACAACGCACGCGTTGGGACGCGTTCCACGCTACTAAACGACAGCCATGTAGGTGCTCACGCGGAAATTGCACCGGGGACGTCCGTGACAGGGAAGGTACCCGCGGGCCAGCTTTGGGCTGGATCGCAAATGGAGCATGTAGGAGAAGCGGGCACCGATTGGCCCTCCATTCCCTGCCACGGCCGCCCGTCACCGATGATCTCGCTCCTGTATCCCGTCTCGCTCTTCGGCTTGACCCTTATACCTCTGGTGTCTGTGGTTCCGGGGGGACTCCTGGCGCTGCAAGCCATCGAAGACAGCGTCTCGCTGCAAAACGCCCTCTGGAGCCTGGCGGCATGGAGCCCGGTGTTCCTAATAATTACGCTCGTTGTATATTTGACGCTGACGGCAGCCCTGGTGCGCGCCCTGAGCATTTTCCTAAAGCCAGGGTTTCATCAGGCGAATGGTCGCGTCGCGTGGGCGGCTTGGTTGACTGAAGCCTTGCTTACGAAATCGCTGATTTCCACCTACCCCATATACGCCAGCTTGTTCACGCCGGTATGGATGCGGATGATCGGCGCCCGCGTTGGCCAACACGTTGAAGTCTCGACAGTAGAGACCCTGCCGCACCTCACGCGATTCGCGGACCGATCATTCCTGGCTGATCACTCCATGGTTTCCTCGAAACGTATCCGCAATGGCTGGCTCCATCTAGGCGTCTCCACCGTGGGCGAAAAATCTTTTGTCGGTAATTCCGCGATTGTAGGGCCGGATCGCACGGTTCCCGACAACTCACTGCTCGCTGTCCTGTCCTCTGCACCAAAAGACATGCCTATAAACTCGTCGTGGTTTGGACGTCCTGCCGTGGAGCTTCCCCGCCCGGTGGACCAGGGTGAATCCACCCTGACGTACAACCCTCCACCGCATCTGCTGATTGCACGCGCAGCAGTCGAAGCGTGCAGACTCCTTCCGGCTGTCATCACGACATGGCTCGCCTTGATCACTGTAGGGGTTCTGACCGGGATCTATCTTGAAGCCGGTTTCGTCGTCACAGTCCTGTCGTCCGGGCCGGTGCTGTTGGGCAGCGGCGTCGCGTCTTCTCTCATCGCGCTGGCTGCGAAATGGGTTCTGGTGGGGCGCTTTGAAGTTACTCAATACCCGCTTTGGACTTCCTTCGTGTGGCGCAACGAGCTCGCTGACGTGTTTTCCGAGTCACTCGCGGTCCCCGGTCTTATCCGCATGAGCCTGGGGACACCCATCTTGAACTGCTGGATGCGTTTGATGGGAACCAAGGTGGGCAGCGGCGTCTGGTGTGAGACCTGGTGGCTGCCGGAGTTCGACCTGATCACATTGGGCAGCGGCGTCAGCGTGAATCGCGGGACCGTGCTGCAGACACACCTCTTTCACGACCGCATCATGCGAATGGACGACATACGGCTTGATGCCGATTCCACGTTAGGCCCGAACAGCATTGTGCTGCCGGGCAGCACGGTCATGGAAGGTGCCACGGTTGGTGCGGCGTCCCTCGTGATGCGTTCGGAGACTGTTCCCGCGGGCACCCGCTGGGCCGGAAACCCGATCCGCCAGTGGTCGCCAGGTGCGGTCCCGCTCCGCCCGCGGATGAGGAGGCACTGATGCCCAAGAACAGGTAGCCGCAGTGCAAACAACCGAGGCGTCGCCGCATCGGGCGCAATCATCATGAGCAAGGGACAAGTATGAAATCGACGAAAAAGCAGCGCCTTGTTGGAGTCGACGCCGCCAGGGGAATCGCACTGATCGGGATGATCGCGATCCATGTCCTGCCCGGATTTGACGAGAACTTTCAACCAACGTTTGTTTGGACCCTTCTTTCAGGCACGTCGGCGGGTCTGTTTGCTCTCCTTGCCGGGGTTTCGCTGACCTTCTCTTCCGGCGGGATGCATCCGCTCACAGGGCCCGCTTTGGCGGCAGCCAAGGCGTCCCTGACAGTACGAGCTCTTGCCATCCTCTCCATCGGCCTACTCATCGCCTACCTAAACCCTCCCGCAGCAATCATCTTGGCTTACTACGGGGTCCTGTTCCTGATGGCGGTTCCCCTGTTGGGATTCGGCCCTCGCGTACTTGCAGTCGTTGCCCTACTTTTTGCCGTGCTCGGCCCCATTTTTATGCAAGCGGTCCGCGACGATCTGCCGGACCTTGACGGTTTCGATCCGACATTCGCCTCACTTGTCATCGAGCCAGCTGCGACCATCTCGGCACTATTGGTTGACGGGAGCTTTCCCGCCATCCCATGGATGGCCTATATCGCAGCGGGGCTTGCCCTTGGCCGACTTGACCTGCGTTCCCACCGGATGCAACTCAGAATGGTATTTGGCGGGCTCGGACTGGCAACAGCGGCGTGGCTGGCATCGGAAATCTTGCTTGGTCCCCTCGGCGGCAGAGCCCGACTGCTGGAGGCCACCCCTTGGCTGGACGCGGAGGGAATAGAAGACCTGTTGATCTGGGGTCCCGACCCAACCTTACCGACTTCATCATGGTGGTGGCTTGCGATTCTGTCGCCGTACTCATCCACGCCCCTGGAACTCCTGAACACGGTTGGAATCGCTGTGTCCGTTCTGGGCGCAATGCTGATCCTGGGTAATAAAGCTGCATCAGCACTCATGCCACTGGTCGTCATGGGCGGAATGACGCTGACGCTGTACGCGGGTCATCTCGTACTCCTCTCCACACGCTTCCTCCTCGACCGGCCGGGCGTCTCCCTGGCAATCCATCTGGTCGTCGCAGCCGTTTTCGCAATAATCTGGAGAAACGTGACAGGCGGCAAGCAGGGACCGCTGGAACGGCTGGTGACCGGCCTTGCTGAGCATGAACGTCAGCGGGTGCTCCGCAAAGCAATCCCTGCTGCAGTTACGCCGTTGGACCCCTCGGCAGCCTCCGCCGGCAGCACCGAGGCTGAACCACAGAGTCACAGGGGATACGGCAAGCCAGCCGCTACCAGTACTGAATCTCATCGAGATCAGCAAAAGCGATGATGAAACAGTTGTTGGCGGCACCCTTGGCCCTATCAGCAGTGCTGGGGCTTCCGGCAGTTCCAAGCTTAGCCGCAACTCCTGAGGGGATCGTGACCAATGCGTGTGAACGATTGACTGCAGGCGAAGTGCTCTACCCCACCTATGGCGCGAAACGAGTCACGTTCGCCACCGCAGAAGCCTACGGTGCTACCGAAGTCCTCATCACCGGTTGCGTCAAGAAGGGGGAAGAGTACGTCCAGGAGTGGCAGAGCACAGGGTTTGCGGGGAGGTCCGGCTTCGCCCCGCCGGGCAAGATGTGGCAAGACACTCTCTACTCACCGTCGGGGTCGTTTTCCTTCACCGAGGCACTGGGCAGGAAAAACCCAGGAACGAAGCTTCGATACCACACGATAAACCGCCTCTCGCGGTGGGGTGGTGAACCAGGCCCCACCTACAACCAGTACTTCGAAGGTAAAGACGGTGGCGCCGACGAAGATCTGTGGTTTTATCTTCGCCAGGGCGATTACGAGCAGGCGGCGGTCATCAATTGGAACCGTGAACCGGACATGCCTACGGTTCAAGGCGCTTCCTTCGCCATCTTCTTACATGCAGGTAATTCAGTCACTGCCGGATGTATTTCGACAGACCTCGAAACTGTGACCCGCCTCCTTGTAAGCGCCACGCCGGGAGACCGAATTGTCATGGGAGTGGAGCCAGCGGTTTACGCCGCCGGTACGAAAACCACACCCGATATCAAAGCAGACGACATGGGAAATGCGTCCAACCCCCAGCCCGCCATGCCGCACGTGATGGCACGCGCCGTGGCCGGTGTCGCGGGCGCCGCTGCGATCCTGACGGGCGTCATCGTCATTGCACGAAAGCGCCAGCGCCTTCACCAGGGCTGACAGACTGCGCCACCGACGTTCCCCACGCACCAGCAAGCCCTAGGAACCCCGGACCTTATCCGCAGTGATGTAACTCCGGGAGGAAAGCCTAAGCCATGCTAATGCAGCGACGCGGATGCGCTATTGTGGGGCGTCAAGCTGACTCCCGTGATTTACTGACCTCCTGCACTGTGGCAACCGGCATAAAATCGTCAAAGAGGCCCGCAGGGCTGACACGGGCAGCACAAATCTTGCACAAAAGAAGGTCAATTACCTATGACGGAGCATCCCGCCGGGGAAAGGACGGGCGCGTGGTTTTCCGCTTCAGCCATGGGCCCGGGTTCCTATGATGGCTGATGCTGCAGACGCGGGGAAGGCATTGTACGAGGAACGACTCAAATTTTTGGCGGGCCTTTGGATGTCGTCCGCCCCCGCGTGGGAGGATCTGCCCGACGAGGTGAAGGAAAGATGGCGGTCTTATGCGGAGGGTAGCGACGCCGGTGACTTTAACTAATGACTTGCACCCTCGCCGGGCAATTACCCTAGTTCTGGTGTATCTTCTTGCTGGTTCATGAAAAGCGGAATTTTCACCACCTTTCCGTGGCGGTGTCCGGGTGCAGCAACTGATATTCGAAGATTTGCTGAATTATCATCCCATAGGACTGGAGCGACGGATTTGGCCAGCAATAAAACCAACAGCCGCGGATCTGAACACCAGCGATGATGCGCTTCGCGGTGGACGACGAAGATGACCAGACCACTGCCTGTATCAACCGAAGGGATGACCGGGACAAGGAACTTCCCAGCAGATCCCACACCGGAATGCTGGTCAACTTCCCTATTCTCCGCCGAAATGCTCATGACTTCGTCCTCCTGATTTTTTCTGCCTGCCTTCGAACCGGCTGTATGACGCACAGGATCGAATATCGGCATTGCAGCATGGGGCTAACGGTAAGTGTGCGAGTCTCCATTTAGTGGGGGTGCCAAGGTGTAGCGTGCGTAAATCTTTCAAACCCTCGCTGGAACTGGAAGTGGCACAAGATGCAGGAATTAGCGCACTTTTGATGGAAATTGTTCGTAGAAATAGGCGCCAGGCCGCTTTATTCCTACCCTTTGCACTCTAGGGACAGTTTCGGGGCGCTCCATCAGTAGTCGCTACTTATTTTTTCTCCCCGGACTACCTATTTACGGGGAAGCGAAAAAACATTAAAACCTTCTGAAAGCACAGCGGGCACCGCTGGGGATATGAGGTCTTCCTCAGCCCATCGGAGTGTGCCCGCAGCCCCGGTCAGACGGGACGGACAATGGTGAGGCAGAAGGCGTGCCGGCCGGGTCCAGCAGCATGCACCACTGACCGGGAGCGGGCTGGTGCGCTGCCGCGCTGACGCCCAAACAATGGCATCCTCTTCGGCGGGGTCCAGTTCCTCCACGGGAATGTCCAGTGAAAATGCTGGCACTGCGGGCCTTAGCCAGGTGGGCGGGATGCAACTGTCCCCGCACAGAAGGTTCAACATGGCGCCGGCACCGCAGCGACGGCAAAAGCACATGCGAAACTACCCTGATGCCTCAAATGAGCCATCGCCCGCGAGGTTTACCGAACCCTGACCAACCCGCCCACGTTCGCACTAATCGAGGACCTGTGCCCCCAACGAATCACCCACGGACTCACCCTGCAGGCCGCCGCCCACCTCAGAGTCCAACCAGCCCGCATCTCAAAACACGAACACGGCAGTTAGCGCCACCCAGTTGAGTGGGCGCGGGTAAAACGCGGGCCGGGCACTCAGGCCGAGAAGCCGCCGTCGGACTTGATCAGCTGCCCGGACACCCAACGGCCGGCCGGGGACAGCAGGAACGCCACCGTCCCCGCGACGTCCGCCGGGGTGCCGAGCCGGCCCGTCGGCTGGCGCTCAACGAGTGCGTCCCTGATGTCAGGCGTCATCCAGCCGGTGTCCACGGGTCCGGGGTTGAGGACGTTCGCGGAGATGTTCCGTGGCCCCAGTTCCCTGGCGGCGGCAATCACGATCCTGTCCAATGCCCCCTTCGACGCACCGTAAGGAAGGTTGAAGGCAGTGTGGTCACTGGTCAGCGCCACGATCGCGCCGCCGTCGTCCGTCGCCTGCCGCGCGAACGCGGCAATCAGCTGCCAGCTGGCCCTGGTGTTCACGGCAAAGTGCCGTTCGAAGGACTCAAGGCTTGTGTCCAGCAGTCCCGAGTCCACGGACTCGGCATGGCTCAGCACCAGTCCCTGCAGCGGCCCGGCCAGCTGCACGGCCTCGGCCACCAGGCGGTCCGGAACGCCGGGATTCTGCAGGTCGGCTGACAGGACGTGCACTGCGGCGCCGATGGCCTCGAGTTCGGCGGTCAGGCGCACAAGATCCTCGGGCTCACTCCCCCACGGCATCCGCTCGTCGTACTCCTGCCAGTAGGACAGGACCAGGTCCCACCCGTCGGCCGCGAGCTGGCGGGCGATGCCGGCACCGATACCTGCCAGCCGTCCGGCACCCGTGATCAGGGCAACGTTGCGGGCGGCTTGCGAAGGGGTCTCCATGGGACCAGCGTAACGGCCCGTGCTTAGGGCGCAGGAACTTGCTGCGCTTCCCTGCTGACCGGGCTCCTGCGGATGGTGGCGCTGATGACGGCGGCGATGGTGCACATGGCGGCCGCACCGGTCCAGGGGTAGGTGTAGTGGCCGTTGGTGTCGCGGACAGCGCCGGCGGCGAGGGCGGCTGCCGCCGCCCCAGCTGGTGTGCGGCGAGGGTCCAGAACGTCCGCACCCTGCTGGCCCGGCGTACCACCTGCAGCGCGCGAAAGGCGGCGTTGGAACGGTTCCCGCCGGCTGCGGGCCGGGCTTGGCCAGGTGTCCCGGCTTCCGCGCCTACGGCAGGACGCCGGCATCTGCCGGCGAGTTCTTGAGGAACTTCAGCACCAACGGGACCACCGCGAGGGCGCCGGCGGCGATAAGCAGCGAGGCCTGCCGCCAGCCCGGGTCCTGCGCGAGCATGGCGATGAACGGAAGGAACACCAGCTGGCCGGCTTCGCTGCCGGCCGTGAGGATGCCGATCACCAGCCCCCGGCGGGCGCCCGGCGCAGCTGCTTTATCGGGAACCGTGCCCCACGCTGCCGTATGGCGGCAGGAACCTCACGGGATCGAGCTGAAGGCCTGCTCCAGGTCCGCAATCAGGTCCTCCACGTCCTCGATGCCGCAGGAGAGCCGCAGCAGGTTAACCGGGACAGCCAGTTCGGTACCCTTGACCGAGGCGTGGGTCATCTCGGACGGGTAGTTCATGAGTGACTCGATGCCGCCCAACGACTCCGCCAGCATAAACACCTCGGTGGACTCGGCCACTTTACGGGCCGCCGCTTCCCCGCCCTTGAACTGCACGGAGACCATGCCGCCGAAGCCCCGCATTTGCTTCTTCGCCAGCTCGTGGCCCGGATGGCCGGGCAGGCCCGGGTACAGCACGGCCTCAACTTCCGGGCGTTCCAGCAGCCATTCGGCCACTGCCTGGCCGTTGAGGCTGTGCCGGTCCATCCGGACGCCCAGGGTTTTCAGGCCGCGGGTGGTGAGGAAGGCATCCATCGGGCCGGAAACGGCGCCCACGGCGAACTGGATGAAGCCGATCTTGTCCGCCAGTTCCGCGTCCTTGACCACGACGGCGCCACCCACCACATCGGAGTGTCCGCCGATGTATTTGGTGGTGGAGTGGATGACGACGTCGGCCCCGAGGGCGAGCGGAGTCTGCAGGTAGGGGGACGCAAAGGTGTTGTCCACGACGAGGAGGGCGCCGGCGTCGTGCGCGATCTCCGCGAGCGCAGCGATGTCCGTGATCTTCATCAGCGGGTTGGACGGCGTCTCCACCCAGAGGAGTCGGGTTTGATTGGCGGCGACGGCCTGCCGGACGCTGTCCAGGTTGGCCATGTCCACGGGGGTGTTGCCGATTCCCCACGGACCCAGCACGCGGCTGATCAGCCGGTAGGTTCCGCCGTACGCGTCGTTGCCGAGCACGATGTGGTCGTCCGGCTGTGCCAGGCCGCGGATGAGGGCGTCTTCGGCAGCGAGGCCGGAGCCGAAGCTGTACGCGTGGGTGCCAAGCTCCAGGGCTGCCAGCTGCTCCTGCAGGGCATCGCGGGTAGGGTTCCCGCCGCGGCTGTATTCATACCCGTCGCGGAGCCCGCCGATCCCGTCCTGCGCATAGGTGGTGGCAAAGTGCACGGGCGGGACCACGGCGCCGGTGCGGGGCTCGAAATCCTGCCCGGCGTGTACGGCGCGGGTATTGAAGCCTTGGTTCGCGGACATGATGCTCCTTTAGTTGCTGAGGTAGGCCAGCAGGTCGTGCCGGGTGAGGATGCCGACGGGGGCGCCGACGAACGTGACCATCACAGTGTCCACGTCCGAAAGCAGCTCGCGGGCGGCCGAGATGGTTTCCAGCGAGCCGATGACGGGCAGCTTGGGGCCCATGTGCTCGGAAATCTTGTCCGTCAGCTTCGCCTCGCCGCGGAAGAGCTTGGCGGTCAGCGTCCGCTCGTCCACCGCGCCCAGGACTTCGCCCATCACCACCGGGGGCTCCTGCGACAGCACCGGGATGTGGCTGACGCCGAACTCGTTCATGATGTTGATGACGTCGCGGACGGATTCGTTCGGGTGGATGTGCACCAGGTCCGGCAGCTCGCCGGTCTTGGACTTGATGACCTCGCCCACGGACGTTTCCTCGCCGCCGGACAGGAAGCCGTAGGAGCGCATCCACTGGTCGTTGAAAATCTTGGCCAGGTAGCCGCGGCCGGAGTCGGGCAGGATCACCACGACGACGGCGCTTTCCGGAAGATCCTTGGCCGCCTCCAGCGCGGCCACCACCGCCATGCCGGACGAGCCGCCCACCAGCAGCCCCTCTTCCCGGGCGAGTCGGCGGGTCATGGCGAAGGAGTCGGCGTCACTGACGGCGATTACCTTGTCCGGGACTGTCCTGTCGTAGTTCGCCGGCCACATGTCCTCCCCCACGCCCTCCACGAAGTAGGGGCGCCCGGTGCCGCCGGAGTAGACCGAACCTTCCGGGTCCGCGCCGATAATCCGGACCACGCCGCCGTCGGACTCCAGCCTGTCCGCCGAAACCTCCTTGAGGTAGCGGCCGGTGCCGGTGATGGTGCCGCCGGTGCCGGCGCCGATCACGACGTGCGTGACCTTGCCGTCCGTATCGCGCCAGATCTCGGGGCCGGTGGTCTTGTAGTGGCTGCCGGGCGCCGCGGGGTTGGAGAACTGGTCCGGCTTGTACGCGCCGGGCCTCTCGCGGACCAGCCGGTCCGAGACGCCGTAGTAGCTCTGCGGGCTGTCCGGCGGGACGGCGGTGGGCGTGACCACCACCTCGGCACCGTAAGCCTCCAGCACGGCGCGTTTGTCCTCACCCACCTTGTCCGGCACCACGAAGACGCACTTGTAGCCCTTCTGCTGCGCCACGAGGGCCAGCCCAACGCCGGTATTGCCGGACGTGGGCTCCACAATGGTGCCGCCGGGCTGCAGCTTGCCCTCGCGTTCGGCATCCTCCACCATCTGCGCCGCGATGCGGTCCTTGATAGAGCCCCCCGGGTTCAGGTACTCCAGTTTGACCAGGACGGTGGCTTTGATGCCCTCTGTCACGTGATTGAGCTTGATAAGCGGGGTGTTGCCGATGAGGTCCAGAATGGACTGGGCGTACTTCATAAGTACAAAGCTACCGCTTCCTGCCCTGCATGCTCAGGCGAACATCAGCAGCAGGATTACCACAGGGAACAGCGACTGCCCAACCCCGCTGATCCAGAGCCTGCGTTCGCTGATGATCAGAATTATGCCGAGAATGGCGTGCGCGATGCACATCATGGCCACCATGGTGCGGCCCACCGTGACCTCCCCGGAATTGACCAGCACCACGCCGGTGATCGCGAACAAGCCCCAGATCATGTTGTAGAACCCCAGGTTGAACGACCACATCCGGACGGCAGCGGTGTCCTCGGGCTTGATCAGGAAGATCGGGTAAAGGCGCTGGTCCGCGTGCCGGAAGGATTCGAGGAGGCCCACGGTGATCAGGACGATTCCGTTGATGACGGCCAGCACCTGGGCAGCGGTACCCATAACGGTTCCCGTGGCGCTACGCGGGCTGGTTGTCCGCGGGAAGGTTCTCCCACAGGCCCATCACGTTGCCTTCGGTGTCCCTGAAGTACGCGAAGGAGCCCATGCCGGGGATGGTTTCCTTGGGCTTGACCACGGCGCCGCCCATGGATTCCACGGTCTGGAGGGTGGCGTTGATGTCCGGCACGTCCACCGTGATCACCGGCGTCTTCAGGTCCGCCTCGCGGGCAAACATGCCGCCGTTGATTGCCCCGGGTTCGGGCTGGCCGGTGGACTCATCCATGGGCGTAGTGACCACCATGTTGTAGTCCATTCCGGGGACGGGATCGATCCGCCAGCCAAGGACGTCCTGGTAGAACTTTTTGGCCCGCTCCTGGTCGTCTGCGGGAATTTCGAAATGCACTACTCCGCCCATTGCTTCCTCCTGGTTTTCGGGCCGTTCGGCGCCTTTGCCGGCTCCTACAGGGTGGAGTCTAGTCCCGGTACCGGTGCTGGTTAAGGGCATTCTTCCCGCCCGCGGGCGATCCTGCGGAGGCCCGGTGCCACAGGAGCGTGGGACGATGGAAACATGACCGTTGCAGAGGCACCTTCCAGTCTGGCTGCCGCGGCTGACGTGTCCCTGCGCTGGTATCCCGGTGCCCCGTACAGCCTGGGCAGGACCATTGGGCCGCTGCTGCGCGGGAACAGTGACTCCTCTTTCAGCGTCCAGGGCGGCGTGGTCTGGAATGCCTTTACGACGCCGGACGGGCCGGCCACGCTCCGGCTCAGCCCGGCGGGCGGCGGCATCGGTCCGCAGGCCTTGCCGGAGCCGTTCGTGGACATCCAGGCATGGGGTCCCGGCGCCGCCGCGGCCGTGGAAGCAGCGCCCCGGCTGCTGGGCGCTGACGACGACTGGCGCGGCTTCGACGAACCTGCCTTCCATGCCACGCTTCCCCACATGGTGCGGGAAGCACGACGCCGGAGCCTGGCTTTGCGGCTTCCGGCCAGCGGGCGCATGGTGGACCAGTTGGTGCCCATCATCCTTGAGCAGAAGGTCACGGTGATCGAGGCCCGGCGGGCCTACCGGTACCTGGTGCACCGTTTTGGAACACCGGCGCCGCGGGCAGGATCCTCCACGCCTCCCGGCCTGGTGGTGCCGCCCACTGCTATGCAGTGGCTGCAGGTCCCCAGCTGGGAGTGGCACAAGGCGGGTGTAGGGCCACAGCGGTCGGCGACCGTCATGCGGGCGCTGCGTTCCGCCGCCGCGCTTGAGCGCCTGGCCGCTTTGCCGGCTGGCGAGGCGGGAGCGAAGTTGCAGACCATCCCAGGTATTGGAATCTGGACGGCGGCGGAGGTGGTGCAGCGGACACACGGCTGCCCTGACTCCATTTCGGTGGGCGACTACCATCTCGCCGCGTATGTGGGAGCCGCCCTGACCGGCCGGCGGACCGATGACGCCGGGATGCTCCGGCTGCTGGAGCCGTGGCAGGGCCACCGCCAGCGCGTGGTGCGGATGATCCAGAGCAGCGGCTTCCGCAAACCTGTATATGGTCCGCGGATGACCATCCAGGACCATCGCCGGCACTAGCAGGAAGCCCCGGACCAGGCCGGGATGAAGGTTGCCAGCCAGTTCAACCCGCCGACCTGCCTGGTCAAGACGAGCGTGAACTGTTCGCCGAGACCATCGGTGGGCACACACGGTCCCCGCATGCAACAGAACGGACAGGGCGGCCGGGGCCGGTATTGTGAAATCCATGAGTGCACCCATCGACCTGCAGGCAACGTTCATCCCCAACGAAGGCGAGTTTTTCCGTGTGAAGCTCGCGCTGGAAATCGCCATCGACGAGGTGGTGAACGAACCGGGCTGCATCCGCTACGAACTCACGGAGGCCACCGAGGAGAAGCTGGTGCTCACGGAGCAGTGGGCCTCCGAGGAGGACCTGGACAAGCATTCCAAGGGCATCGCCGTGCAGGACCTGAACGAGTCGCTGAGCGCCCTGCTGGCCGAGCCCGTCAAGCTGGAGCGCATCTAAGGCGGCCCCAAACAAAACCGCGGAGCCTTCCACCTGGAGGGCCCCGCGGTTCCTGTTTAAGGAGTTTTAGAAGTCGGGAATCTGCGTGCCGTCCTGCGGCCCGGCCTGCTTGCTGGCAGCAGCGGCGGCTTCTTCCCGCTGGCGCGCCACGTGCGCATGGACTTCCTCCATGTCCAGGCCCTTCACTGCGTCCACCACCTGTTCGAGCTGCTGGGCGTTCAGCGCACCGGGCTGGGAGAACACCAAAACCTTCTCGCGGAAGGCCATCAGCGTGGGGATGGAGGAGATGCCGGCTTCAGCGGCGAGTTGCTGTTCGGCGTCCGTATCCACCTTGGCGAAGAGGACATCCGGGTGCTTCTCGGAAACAGCCGAGTATGTGGGGGCGAACTGCTTGCAGGGCCCGCACCAGTCAGCCCAGAAATCCACCAGGACAATGTCATTGCCCTCAATGGTTGATGCGAACTGTTCACCTGTGATGTCAAGGGTAGCCATGGGTCAACGCTACGCGGATTGGCGCCCTTTGTCGTGGCCGGGATGCCCATGTTCGCTTCCCGCGTCATTGGGAATAACCCGGGACAGGCACACAATGCACCCCGGGGCCGGCCGCCGTCGCGCTTAAACCGTGCGACGGCGGCGCAAAAGCTCAGGCGCCCGCGTCCCACAGGTGCGAGGCAGGGGTGCGGCTGCCGGGCAGGGCGCTTGAGGCGCGCCATTCGTGCAGCCACTCCGGCAGCACCAGGTCCGCAGGCGGGGCGCCAAACTCGCTGAAGATGTCCTCCAGGCCGACCGGCCCGGCTTTGGTGACCAGGCGGGTGGCGATGTAAGCACGTGCGTAAAGATGCATGCCCTCATGCTACCCGCGGGTAACATCCGAGTGGCAGGCCCGCGGGCGGGCTCCGCGTAGGATTTCCCCATGACCCAGCAACGCTACCGGGACCTGGCGGAGTGGCCGCTGATGGCCACCGCCCTCGTCTTCCTGGCGGCGTATGCATGGCAGGTCATTGGCCGGGCTGACGGCAGCACCGCAGCATTGCTGGAAGCCGTCATGTGGGCCACCTGGGTCATCTTCGCGCTCGACTACGCCGTCAACCTGTGGCTCGCCCGCGACCGGTGGGACTGGTTTGTCCGCAATCTCCACGAACTGCTCATTGTGGCACTGCCCTTCTTCCGGCCCCTGCGGCTGCTGCGTTTGGTCACCTTGCTGTCAGTCCTGCACCGGACGGTGGGCGAAACCTTTCGGGGCCGGGTGGCCACCTACGTGGCAGGATCGGCGGCCATGCTCATCTTCGTGGGCGCCCTCGCAGTGCTGGACGTGGAGCAGGCGGCACCCGATGCAAAGATCGTCACCTTCGGCGATGCGTTGTGGTGGGCAATCACCACCATCACCACCGTGGGCTACGGGGACCTCTTTCCGGTGACGCCCATCGGCCGGCTGGTAGCCGCGGCCCTGATGATGAGCGGCATCGCCGTCCTCGGCGTGGTGACGGCATCCATCGCCTCATGGCTGGTCCAGCGGGTGGAAGACACTGCAGAAACGGTTGCCGAAGCCGTCGAGGAACCGGTGCGGACCGAGGTGGCGGAACTGGTGGCCGAGGTTGCCTCGTTGCGCCGCGAAATCGCGGAGCTCAAGGAAGAGCGCATGCCGTAACAACTCTTCGCCTGACGCCGGGCCAAGGGCCGGGCAAGTAGCCGGTGCATGGTGTTTGCGTAGCAGGTCCGGAAGCCACCAAGTAGCCGTCCGGGAAATTCGGGTAATTCCTACTGGTGCTACCGGCGCCGTCGGCTTACTAGACTCGGGATTCCTAGGACCGAAGACGCACTGCGGGTCCCCTGGGCTGGCCTCCCGGGTGCCCGCTTCCACGCGGAGCCCCGCATTTTCTGGGTATGCGGACGCCTCCATCGCACACCGTTTCGCGGCTCCGGCATTGGCTGGTGCTGCAGCGTGCTGCATCCCGATCCGCCCCGCTGCCCGCTACAGCGACTGTGGCGCCGCCAGCCGGGACCGACCCCGATGAGCCACCCATAATCAGCCTTTCACCACCACCGGCGAAACCGAGAGCAGAAGTTTCGCCACCGATGAACCCCGCAACGGTCTCACAACCGGCCGCCCCGCCATCAGCAACAAGTTATGGGCAGGAATGGCCTCCGCCGCCGTCGTGGCAGCAGTAGGCGTTGGCGCGCTCGCGGCCCGGCCGGATGCCCTACAGCAAAGTACGACGCCGGCCGGCCAGGTTGCCGGCGCGGCGGCACCTGCAGAGGTAGCGGCAGCCGCGGAACAGGCGGACGCCGCTCCCGAGGCTCCGGCGCCTGCACCTGCCGCGGCGGAGCCAGTGCCCCCGGCACCTGCGCCGCCCGCTCCTGAGCCGCCTGCTCCTGATCCGGCGCCCGTGCCGGCAGCCGAGTCGAATCTCTACACCGTGGTGTCCGGTGACACGGTGGGCAACATCGCTGCTCGTCACGGCGTGGACATAAATGCCATGCTGGCCGCCAATGGACTGGGCCCGTACAGCATTATCGTCCCGGGCCAGGCGCTTCTCCTTACCGGTCCTCCGGTAGCGGCCGCTGCCCCGGCTGCCCCTGTTGCCGCCGCGGCACCTGTTGCAGCACCGGCTCCTGCGCCCGCTGCAGAACCGGCCCCTGCTCCCGCGCCGGTTCCGGCTGCCCCGGCAGTCCGGACCATTTATGTTGCCGGCGCAGGCGGCCAATCGCTGGTAGACGCCTGCATCGGGCCTATCCACTACATGCCAAACGACGGCTATTCCCTGTTCATCACGGAGCACGACTACTGCGGCGGCTGGGCACGGTTCTCGGGCATCGGCGTTGGTGAAACGGTGACGATCGCCGGGTACGGAACCTACACTGTGACGGCCAGGGGCCAGGTTCCTAATCCGGGCACCACCAACGATGTCCTCAATGTGTTCGGCGGTTTCCCTGGCGCCATCCTGCAGACCTGCATTCCCGGCACCAGCCAGATGCTGCTGATTGCGCTGAACTGATTCCGCCCATCAAAAGCTTGTCCGCGGATCCTGACCCTCAAGGCCGGGTTCCGCGGACAAGGCCATGCCGTTCGTAGTGCCGCTAGACGTGGTGGCGTTCGGAAATGTGTTTACCAGATGCCCACCATCTTGTGGTCGGAGATCACGGGAAGGCGGCGGACCTGGTGCTTTTCCATCATGTCGATAGCCTCGTCCACATTGGCATCCGCATCAACTCACCGCCAGCCTACGTCCGCCCCGGGACAGTGTCGACAGGCCGTTTGCACTGAATATCCGGACGCAGAAAGCCTCCGGAACCGTGGGGTTCCGGAGGCTTATCCTGTCAGGGAGCCGCGCTTACCAGCTGGCTGTGCACTGGCTGTCCTGGTCTATTGGAACGTGAGCACCAGCTTCGGTGCGTATTGTCCGCCATTCACTTCCTTGGAGTTGAGGTCCAGGCCGTCACTGCTGCTGGAGTCCAGTCCGAGTGAAAGGAACGGACCGAGGTCGCCATTGAGGGCGTCCACCGCCAAAGTGATGCTCCGGTCGGTATTGGTGGCTGTCGACCCGAAACTGCCGACAGTGGAGCCGAGAGCGGGGCGATTGCTGTAGGTGATCCCCGTTTCGGTCCACCCGTCGTCAGCCACGTGTTTGACGTTCTGGGTACCCGTTGACCCGCTGGTGGAGCTGCGCAGCTGCAACGTCGCACCAGTGATTGTTTTGTCCGCATAGGACGTCAGGTCGAACTTCAGGTATGTGGTCGTAACGGGGCTGCCATCCACAGCCAGCAGCGTGCTCGAACCAAAATTTGATGTCGACCCGCTCAAGACATAACTGTCAGCGATAGCGGTAAGAGTGACGGTCGTACCTCCTGCGGGTGGTGGGGTCGTCGCAGCCGTGGTGAAGTTCCAGCTCACCGGCGATGTCAACGCGTTGCCGCCAAGATCCTTGGCCACGGTCGAGATCGAGGCCGTGTAGGTCGTCCCGGGGGACAGATCCGCAGTCGGGTTCAGGGTCGCAACTTTGCCCGTGCTGTCAAGCGACACACTCGCCGACACTGTGCTTGTTGCATTTTTCAGTGTGAATGCTGACTGGACTGTCGACACACTCATTGCTTCCGAGAACGTCGCCGTCACGTCCGACGTCAGGGACACTGCGGTGGCATTCGCAGCCGGAGACGTAGGCGTCACAGTCGGAGGAGTTGTATCTGTGGTACCACCACCGCCGCCACTGCCGGCGCCGCCTTGGTAGTGGTGCCAGTACCGGCTTGTTGCATTCACGTCGGCGAGCAGCAGCACACCGCTGTTCAACGTGCCCCAGGCCTGACTGTTGAGGTTCTGCTTGGTGGACGTTACGTTGTGGACATATTGATCGGCGTCGACAATGAGCGGAGTTTTTGCCGAGCTGAAGCTGATGTTGCCAACAGATGCGGATTTCTCGTAAATCGCGCCGCCCGAGCTGGTGCAGACCCCTGCGTTTGTTGTGCCGGTCGGCTTCGGATAGGTGGCAAACGTACGCAGTGTTGCAGGCGACGTGCTCTCGTCAATCATCACAATCACACGGTTCGGGCACTCGGCCACGGTCGCGATGGTGTGTGCCGTCCACGCCGAGGTCGACGCGTCCAATGCCAGCAACTGGATCAGCGGCTGGGACGAGGAGGTGTACGAGGTCTTGATCGCGGCGAAGACCTTGTCCGAGGAAGCATCCAGCCACTTCAGGTTCATGTGGTCATCACCGCTGCGCTGGCCCTTCACCGCCGCCACAGGAACCGTCCAGCCGGTGTTCCACGCGGCAGTATCAGGTCGATAGCTCCAGTACATACCATCTGTTGCGTCCCCGACTTGCCGGCTCCACATCACGCCAATCTTGCCGCCGAAGGCGATCACGGCAGAGTTGTCGTCGACAGACACGTTGGTCGACGACGCGGGGTGCGGGAACCCGGACGACGTTTCCCAGGTGGATCCATCTGTACGGGTGACGTTCATGTAGATACGGTTCCCCTGCTGCCACGTTGCCCACACGCGGCCGGTGGAGTCCTTGTCGATGGACAAGGTTTCAGTTCTTTGGTTGTTGATCTGGGACGAGCCCAGGCTCGAATACGTCTTAGTACTCGCGTTGTAACTGTATCGACGCATTGTGGTCGGGAAATTGGCCTCAGCGGGCAGGCCGTCGTTGACAAACCGGTAGCTTGCAACGAAAAGGGTCTTCCCGTCCCACAGCACGTCGTGGTGAGTGTTGGCCCGCGTATCCGTAGTCACGCCCGTACTGGTCCATGTGTTTGTCGAGGCATTAAACCGGAAAATTTCGAAGTCCGAACTGGCAGTGTCCCAAAGGTTTCCCCACCAGATCCCGTCGTTGAACCACAACGCGTTTGTCTGCCGCTTGGTACCCGTAGGCGTTCCCGTCCCTGAGTGCGAGGGACCCTCGACACCAACGTCCCCCGGAGCGGCGGTTGCGGGAACCGGCGCCACCACGGCGGCCAGCGCAAGCACCAGCGCCGTTAGCAGGGAGTTGAGGCTTAGCTTTCCCGACCGGTTGAGACGAAGGTCCTCCGGAGGATCACCCCGCTTTGTGCTGGCCCGGAAATCACTGTGGATCCTGCCGCGTCTGCCAAGAAAAAAGGGGGAATCGTACCGCATCATTGCTCCCTGCAATAGAAGGTGAACCCTCAAGTTCGTCCAGTGTCAGGTGCTGAAA
The DNA here is from genome assembly GCF_046605375.1 of Arthrobacter sp. MPF02. Lineage (GTDB taxonomy): Bacteria > Actinomycetota > Actinomycetes > Actinomycetales > Micrococcaceae > Arthrobacter. Next base: position 2,760,821 of record NZ_CP176772.1, read on the forward strand.
AATCAAAAGCAATCCCTAATCGCGGCTACGTAACTCCCCTAATTTCCGCCGCCGGCGACCCCCTAGCAGAGGGCCTCGAGCAAGTATCGCCGCAGAACGATTTGAGTACCGGCGGCCAGTACATCCCACTTCCGCAGTCTGTGCCTCTCGGCTACTCTTGCTCCAAAATATGCGAGGGAACCATGAAGCCTTTGAGCCTACTGCCGGCACTTGTCCTGGCTCTTGCCGCCTGTTCAGCTCCTGCACCTGTGCAGGACCCAGCTGCCCCCAAGACCGAGGCCTCAACAGCCGCAGCGTCGACCCCTCCAACACCCACGCCGGAGCAGTCCTATAAAATCACCACTGCATCGGGTGCGGAGATCAGCTTTCTGCTGCCGGCATCTGCCACCGACCCGGCTGTGGAGGCGATTGAGGCCTACAGGGTGAAGGCCGGAGCAGACCCCGTGTCATACCTTGTCGCCGATGTGGACAACCGCAAGGGGAACATGCCCGTCGACATGTACATGGTGAACGTATTTGACGACCAGGGACGCCACGTCAGTTTCTCCAGGGTCACGGACGTTATCCAAAGCTGGGGCCCCACCTACAGCTACGACTTCAAGTGGACGATGGGCGACGGTACCCCAGTGGACGAGGGCGTAGGTGCAGGGCTGAGACGTGAGGCCACAGCCCTGCAAGACGCAAACCTTGATGGCGCCGACCCGGGAGAGCACGCCAGGATCATCCTGGCGTCCCCAGACGCCGATCTCCCCACGAGGGTAGCGCGCGTCACTGTCCAGCCCTCGGGCATGGGCACGGAAGAAGAAGCGCGGCCTGCTTCTTGATGCCACCCGAACGGGGCAACAGGAGCACCTCGCCCAATCACTTCAAAAGAAAAAACCCGTCCGGATCTCGTATGAGATCCGGACGGGTCCGGTGTGGCAGATGAGGGATTCGAACCCCCGTAGGCAGTGCCAGCTGATTTACAGTCAGCCCCCTTTGGCCGCTCGGGTAATCTGCCGAACTTCAAAAGAAGACCCCGGCTGCAGTCTTCAGAACGTCCGTTTCCGGACCGTTCCGCTTCCAGTAACCGCGGGCAAGACAACTTTACAGAACTTCCGCTGAAGAATCGAATCGGGGCCCGCACCGGTTGGAAAACGCCGGAACTGCGCGGAATTTAGTGCCGTCACGGTTCGCCCAGGATCGCCCCTGCCAGCTTCGCCTCGAACCTCGCGGCCTGCTCCTCGGTGATCTGGTTCAGCTGCACGGCCCGCTGAAGGTCGGCATGGACACCCTCCATGCGGGACGACGCATCCAAAATTGGGCTGAAGATGATGGAAGTAGCCGCGGCAGCCGCCGCCGAAAGGGAACTGTGAATCCTTCAGCCCAGCCGGTAGTGCATCCGTATTAGGCTGGAAGGCAGAGATTTAGCCCTGCCGGCGCGCAGGGCCCCACGCGCATAAGGAGAGTCATGGCAGGCGAGTCAACGTTCGACGTCGTAAGCAAGGTGGACAAGCAGGAAGTCGCCAACGCACTTAACCAGTCCCAAAAGGAAATTGCACAGCGTTATGACTTCAAGGGCGTTGGAGCTGAGATCGACTTCAGCGGCGAGAAGATCCTCATGAAGGCCAACTCGGAAGAACGCGTCAAGGCTGTCCTGGACGTCTTCCAGTCCAAGCTGATCAAGCGCGGCATTTCCCTCAAGTCCCTGGACAGCGGTGAGCCCTACGCTTCCGGCAAGGAGTACCGCCTGGAGGCCTCCATCAAGGAAGGCATCGCCCAGGACCTGGCGAAAAAGATCAACAAGCTGATCCGCGACGAGGGCCCGAAGTCTGTCAAGTCCCAGATCCAGGGCGACGAACTGCGTGTTTCGTCCAAGTCCCGGGACGACCTGCAGGCCACCATGGCACTGCTGAAGGACTTTGAGGAAGCGGACCTGCAGTTCGTCAACTTCCGCAGCTAGGCACCCGAGCGCGTCGATACCGATGCGAAAAATTTCTTCACGTCAAGGGCCGGCGCACTCCAACGGGGTGCACCGGCCTTCGACGTGCCCGGGAGGTACCGCTGCGGCCGCTTATTGGAGTGGCCGCCCGGCCATCCGCTCCAGCCTGGCGATCCGGTCGCGCATCGGCGGGTGGGTGGCGAACAGCTTGTTGATTGTGCCGCCACGGAACGGGTTGGCGATCATCAGGTGCGACGCGTTGACCAGCCGCTGGTCCTGCGGCAGCGGCGCAATGCCGACGCCGCGCTCAATCTTGGTTAGGGCCGAGGCGAGTGCCAGCGGATCGCCCGTCAGCTGCGAACCGTCCTCGTCGGCGTCGTACTCCCTGGTGCGGGAGATGGCCATCTGGATCAGGGATGCCGCAAAGGGCGCCAGCAGCGCCAGCGCGATCATTGCCAGCGGATTGGCGTTGCGCCGGTCACCGCCGCCGAAGAACAACAGCATCTGGCCCACCGAGGTGATAACGCCCGCGACGGCGGCGGCCACGGACGAGGTGAGGATGTCCCGGTTGTAGACGTGCATGAGTTCGTGGCCCAGGACGCCGCGGAGTTCGCGCGCGTTGAGGAGTTGCAGGATACCTTCGGTGCAGCAGACGGCGGCGTTCCGGGGGTTGCGGCCAGTGGCGAACGCGTTCGGACTCATTGTGGGCGAGATGTAAATGCGCGGCATCGGCTGGTTCGCTCGGGCCGAGAGCTCCCGGACCATCTGGTAAAGCTGGGGCGCCTGAGCCTCCGTGACCGGGTAGGCCTGCATTGAGCGGATGGCGATCTTGTCGCTGTTCCAGTAACCGTAGGCTGTGGTGCCAACGCCTACCAGCGCCATGATCCAGATAGGCGCCGAACTGCGCGTCCCCGCACCGATCAGGGCCCCAAGTCCCAACAGCACGGCCCACAGCACGCCAAACAACGCCGCAGTCTTCAGTCCGTTGTGGTGCTTGTGCACGTTTATACCCCTTTGCCTGTCTGCTGTTACAGCTCCTGTCTTCTGTTACAGCTTAAGAAACTGGGCAGCGTGCGGCGGAGTTCCGTCCAGCCGCTGCAGCCTGGCACGTTCCCGGCGCCGCCGTCTTCGCACAGGTTTTTCGCTCTTTTCGCCTTCCCGCTCGAGGTTAGCCAACCCTTATTGTGAGATATTCATAATAAGTGCTTCAATGGAGCCATGACGGAGCACACTGACGGCCACGAAGACTGGTCTGCAGCCCTGCGCGCCCACGGACGCCGGGTGACGAAGCAGCGGCTCGCCGTACTCTCCGCCGTCGAACGCCACCCGCATTCCCCGGCCGAAAGCATTCTGGCGGCGGCCCGCGCGGAGCTCCCCGAGTTGACCGCGCAGTCCGTGTACGTGGTTCTCGGGGACCTCACGGACCTGCATATGCTGCGCCGCTTCGAACCCCCGCACTCCCCTGCGCTGTACGAGACCCGGGTTGGCGACAACCACCACCACGCCATCTGCATCAGTTGCGGCCGCGTGGAAGACGTGGACTGCGCAGTGGGGCACGCCCCCTGCCTCACGCCCCACTGGGATGAAAACTCCAAGCCCATGACTATCCAGATCGCCGACGTCATGTACCAGGGCATCTGCCAGGACTGCCAGCAGTCCCAACAACTTTCTTCTGATCGTCCCTAGTAAGTACAAAGTAATAGGAGAACAATTGACTGCCATTTCGACGACCCAGTCCGGTGCGCCGGTTACGTCTGATTCGCATTCGAAGTCGGTTGGTGCCGATGGTGCCATCATTCTGACCGATCACTACCTGGTGGAGAAGCTGGCCCAGTTCAACCGTGAGCGGGTGCCGGAGCGTGTGGTGCACGCCAAGGGCGGCGGTGCGTTCGGCACGTTCAAGACCACCGGGGATGTTTCGGCCTACACCAAGGCCGCGTTCCTGCAGCCCGGTGTCGAGACCGAAATGCTGATCCGGTTCTCCTCCGTCGCCGGCGAAAACGGCTCCCCGGACACCTGGCGGGACCCGCGCGGTTTCGCCGTGAAGTTCTACACCTCCGAGGGCAATTACGACCTGGTGGGCAACAACACCCCGGTGTTCTTCATCCGCGACGGGATCAAGTTCCCGGACTTTATCCACTCCCAGAAGCGCCTGCCCGGCTCGCACCTGCGCGACGCGGACATGCAGTGGGACTTCTGGACCCTGTCCCCCGAATCCGCACACCAGGTCACCTGGCTCATGGGCGACCGCGGCCTGCCCGCGTCCTGGCGCGAAATGCAGGGCTACGGCTCACACACCTACCAGTGGATCAACGAAGCCGGCGAGCGGTTCTGGGTCAAGTACCACTTCCACTCCAACCAGGGCGTCAAGAACCTCACCAGCGAGGAAGCAGAAGCCCTGGCCGGGTCCGACGCCGACTTCTACATCCGCGACCTGCACGAGAACATCGAAGCCGGGAACCTGCCCTCCTGGGACCTGCACGTGCAGGTCATGCCCTACGAGGACGCCAAGACCTACCGGTTCAACCCGTTCGACCTGACCAAGGTCTGGCCCCACGCGGACTACCCGCTGATCAAGGTCGGCACCATGGAACTGAACAAGAACCCGGAAAACTACTTCGCGCAGATCGAACAGGCCACCTTCGCCCCGTCCAACTTCGTGCCCGGCATCGCCGCGTCCCCGGACAAAATGCTCCAGGCCCGCATCTTCTCCTACGCCGACGCCCACCGCTACCGGGTCGGCACCAACCACGCCCAGATCCCGGTCAACCAGCCCAAAAACACCGTCCACAACTACAGCCAGGACGGCGCAGCCCGCTACCACTTCAACGCCCCCACTGTTCCGGTGTACGCGCCGAACACCATGGGCGGACCGGCAGCTGTTGAACCGCAAAACCCCGCCGGCGGCTGGGAAAACGACGGCGAACTGACCCTCGCCGCGCACTCCCTGCACGCCGAGGACAGCGACTTCGTCCAGGCCGGCACCCTCTACCGCGAGGTCTACGACGAAGCAGCCAAGGCCCGCTTCCTCGAAACCATCACCGGCGCCGTGGGCGGCGTCAAGAGCCCCGGCATCAAAGAACGCGCCATCCAGTACTGGACCAACGTCGACGCCGAACTCGGCGCCAAACTCCGCGCCAACCTCGGAGCAGCCTCCCTCACCGAAGCCGAGGCAGCCAACAAAATCGGCTAACCCCACACCCAACCAAACCAGCACAGAACCGCCCCGCCACAACACCCGTGGCAGGGCGGTTCTTTCGCTTTCCACATAGCTGAACCTGCCGTGGTGGGAAGAAGGCCAGCTTCCTAGGATCGCTGTATGACTACCTTCCAGGGAATACCTGCCGGTGCTTTCGACTTCTACGCCGAATTGCAGGACAACAACAGCCGGGACTGGTGGCTGGAGCATAAGGAGAGCTACCAGGCGCTGGTCCATGATCCGCTGGCTTCGCTCCTGGCCGAGCTTGAGCCCCGGTTCGGGCCGGGCCGGCTCTTCCGCCCCAACCGGGACATCCGGTTCTCAAATGACAAGTCCCCCTATAAGACGGCACAGGGCGCCTTCGCCTCGGTGCAGGAGGGCGTGGGGTACTACCTGCAAATTAGTGCTGACGGCCTGCTGGTGGGCGGCGGCTGCCATTCCCACTCCCCCGCCCAGCTGGTAAGGTACCGGAACTCCGTAGATGCTTCCGGCACCGGCGATGCACTGCGGCAGATTGTCGACGCCGTGTCCGCCGCAGGCTTTTTGGTGGAGGGCGAGAAGCTCAAGACGGTGCCGCGTGGCTACGCGCGCGACCATCCGCGCGCCGAGCTCCTGAAGTACAAATCGCTGGCAGCGAGCCTTAGCCTTGGCCGGCCGGACTGGCTGGACAGCCCTGCCGCCGGGCAGGAGATTTCCGGGCTGTGGGAGGCGTTGCGCCCGCTGGTGGATTGGGTGGGCAGGCACGCCGCTCCGTGACAACCGGCCTGCCCGGGCCACTCCGTGTTTCCCATCTGGGGCTTCAGGCCTCCTGTGCTGCGGCCAGGCGGCTTTCAAGGTTGTTGAAGAAGACCGAGAGCATCAGCTCAAAGGCTCTCGTGGCCGCCTCAGGTTCATTCATGACCACGAAATCGAACTGCAGGCCGTAAAAGGTGGACGTGAAAAGGCGGGCGTCGGTATCAGCGTATTCCTCGGGAATGCCCTGCACCATCAGCCAGTCGCGGGTCTTGTGGTGGAGCATCCGGAAATGCTCCTGCGACGTCCCCCGCGGTTCAGCCGCCACGATGTCCTGGGCGGTTGCCTCGAATTCAAGCCGGGTGAGGTGACGGTTCCGCTGCGCCATGGTCCACTGCCACGAGACGAGCAGGAATTCGCGCCAGGCGGCGCGGTCGATGTCGTGCACGTCGGTGTTCCGCATCCGGTCAAGCCGGGACTCGATGGACACCACGATGTCGTTGATCAGCTGTTCCCGGTTCCCGAAGTGGTACACCAGCACATACGCGCTCATGCCCAGCCCCTCGGCGAGGCTCCGGAACGTCAGCTCAGCGAGGGTCTTGTCCATCAGGTAGTCGAGGATGGCAGACAGCAGTTCGGCTTTTCGTTCGGGTCGTGTCTGGCGTGCCATATGTTAATCCTAAAAGCCGGCGGTGTCCGGCCCGGCAGGCGAATGCCCGCCCGGGCAGGCCCGGACGGGCATTCGTGGGGAGCCGTCAGGCCCGCGTACGCTCTTCCTGGTCGACGGTCAGCGGCACGGCAGCAGCGCCGTTGACGGCAGTGCTGGCCTCGCTGAACCGGTCGTTGAGGCGCGAGTGGCGCTGTCCATAGGCGAAGTAGATTGCGATGCCAATGGCGAGCCAGACGGCGAAGAAGATCCAGGTCTCCACTGCCAGGTTGGTCATCAGGTACAGGCACAACACAGCGGACAGGATCGGAAGGACCTTCCCGAAGGGGACGCGGAAGGCGGGCTTCAGGTCCGGCCGCTTCTTGCGCAGCACCAGGATGCCCAGGCTGACCACCACGAAGGCGGACAGGGTGCCGATGTTGATCATTTCCTCGAGCAGGTCCACGTTGGTGAGTCCGGCTACAAGGGCAACGGCGGCACCGCAGATGATCTGGAGACGGGCCGGCGTGGCGTGCTTGTCGCTGGTGCGGGACAGCGCCCGGGGCAGGAGCCCGTCCCGGCTCATCGCCAGGACCACGCGGGACAAGCCCATCAGCAGGACCATGATCACCGTGGTCAGGCCCACAAGGGAGCCGAACGCGATGATTTTTGCTGCCGAGGTATCCCCGACTGCTTCAAAAGCTGTGGTCAGGGTGGGGCTTTCGGCCTCAGCAAGCTGGGTGTAGGACACCATGCCGGTCAGCGCCAGGGACACCAGGATGTAGAGCAGGGTCACCAGGGCAAGGCCGCCGAAGATGCCGCGCGGCAGGGTCTTCTGCGGGTTCTTGACCTCCTCGGCAGAGGTCGCTACGACGTCGAAACCAATGAAGGCAAAGAACACCAGCGCCGCGCCGGCAAAGATTCCCAGGGTGCCGTACTGGGCAGGGGCTGCCCCGGTGAGGAAACCAAAGAACGACTGCTTCAGCACGTCCGCGCTGCCCGTGCCGCCGGTGGGTTCGGCCGCGGGCACGAAGGGGGTGTAGTTTTCAAACTTTACGTAGGTGAAGCCCACCACGATCACGAACAGGACGACGCCGATCTTGATCAGGGTGAAGATGTTGCCCACGCGGGCGGAGAGCTTGGTGCCGAGCACCAACAGCACGGTGAAGACGGCAACAATGAGGAACGCGCCCCAGTAAAGGTCAACGCCGCCCAGCGAAAGGGCCGGCGGGATGTCGGCGCCCATGAGCGCGAACACCTTGCTGAGGTAGATGCCCCAATATTTGGCGATGACCGCGGCGGCGGTGAACAGTTCGAGGATCAGGTTCCAGCCGATGATCCAGGCGAGGAGTTCGCCCATCGTGGCATAGGTGAAGACGTAGGCGGAGCCGGCCACGGGGATTGCGGTGGCGAACTCGGCGTAGCACATAATGGCGAGCGCGCAGGTGATGGCGGCGACCGCAAAGGACACCGTTACGGCTGGGCCGGAGAAGTTGGCTGCGGCCTTGGCACCGACAGAGAAGATGCCCGCGCCGACAGCGACGGCGACGCCCATGATCATGAGGTCCCAAGTGCTGAGGGAGCGCTTGAGCTTGCGTCCGGGTTCATCGGAGTCAGCGATGGACTGCTCGATGGATTTGGTCCGGAGAAGGTTCATAGGGGATCACAATCCTGATTTGTGATGGAAACAGACCTGTCAACGATAGTGTCCATACAGTGGACGGCCACAATCGTCCCGAATAGTGAGACCGGTAAAACGCCGAAGGTTGTTCTGCAAACAGCACTTGGGGCCCTCCGCAGGAGAGCCCCTAGTGCTTGAATGGCGAATTGCTTAAGTTGGCCAGTCCATCAGGGCGGACCGGATGAGTTAGCGCTTGCCTGGGATGGTCGCCACTCCAGCCGGGCGCTGCAGTCAACTGCACAGCTGTGGTCAGGAGCGGGAAATGCGGATCATTTCCTCCCGCGGAACCACCTTGATCCGCTCGCGGACCACGTGGTCCAGGCCGCCGGGTCCCGTCCAGGCTGCGCCCAAACCCGCTTCATGGGCGTCGAGCTTGTTCCAGCCTTCCCACGTGGTGTACTCGATGCCGCGCTCCTCGAGCAGGTCGATGATGGCCTGCGGATCCGGGTTCTGTGCCGGCGGCAGCATCAGCCGGTCCTCCAGCAGGAAGCCGATGGTCTCAAGGGCGTCGCCCTTGGTGTGCCCGATCAGGCCCACCGGGCCGCGCTTGATCCAGCCTGTGGTGTAGATGCCGGGGACCGGTTTTCCATCGACGTCCAGGACCCGGCCGCCTTCGTTGGGGATGACGCCGCGCTTGGCGTCATACTCCAGCTCGTCCAGCGCCGAACCGTGGTAGCCGATGGCCCGATACACCGCCTGGACCGGGTACTCGATGTACTCCCCCGTACCCTTCGCGTTACCGGTGCCGTCAAGCTGCATGCGCTCAAACTTGATCCCGCCCACTTTGCCCGTGCCGTCGTCGAGCACTTCAACGGGGCTGTGCAGGAAGTGCAGGTGCAGGCGGCGGGAGGACGGGTTCTCGGACTCGGCGTGCTCCTCCACCAGCCAGTTGGTCAAGGTATTGACCATGGTCTTGATCTGGTTGTTGCTGCGGATGGCGTCATCGGAGGCTTCGTCGAACTCGAAGTCCTCCGGGTACAGGACAATGTCCACGTCATTCATGTGGCTGAGCTCGCGCAACTCCAGCGGCGTGAACTTCACCTGCGCCGGGCCGCGCCGGCCGAACACATGCACGTCCGTCACGGGTGAGGATTTCAGCCCCCGGTAGACGTTGTCCGGGATCTCGGTGCTTAGCAGCTCCTCCGGGTGCTTCACCAGCATGCGCGCAACATCCAGTGCCACATTGCCGTTGCCGATCACGGCAATCTCCTTCGCGTCCAGCGGCCACTCGCGCGGAACGTCCGGATGCCCGTCGTACCAGGACACAAAGTCCGCCCCGCCAAAGGACCCGTGCAGGTCGATGCCCGGGATGTTCAGGTCAGCGTCCTTGACCGCCCCGGTGGAGAAGATCACGGCGTCGTAGAAGGCACGGAAATCGTGCAGGGTGAGGTCCCTGCCGTACGTCACGTTGCCGAGGAAGCGGATGTCCCCGCGGTCCAGCACCTTGTGGAGGGCATTCACGATCCCCTTGATGCGTGGGTGGTCCGGTGCCACGCCATACCGGATCAGGCCGTAGGGCGCGGGGTAGGCCTCAAAGAGGTCGATACTGACTTCGAAGCCCCCGTCCTTGACCCCGCTGGACTTGGTGAGGATGTCCGCAGCATAGACGCCCGCCGGTCCTGCCCCCACAATCGCGACGCGCAACGGGCGGGTGGAAGCTGGTTCGCTGGAGTTGGTCACAGTCCCCAATTCTAGGCCTCAGCCGCTCTTGGCCAGCGGAACCACGTCCCCTTCGCGGTACAGCAGCGCCCGCAGCTCCGCCTCCGCCGAGTCCGGCCGCTTCGGATCGATGGTTTCGCCCTCGTGGTAGTGGTCCACCACCCGGGGATCCACGTAGCTCTTGCGGGCAATGGACGGCGTGTTCCCCAGCACCTCCGCGGCGTCGATCATGGCCCGGCTGATGGCACGCTTCCGCTTCGCGACGGTCTTTTGCGGACCGGTGCGGGCCAGGCTGCTGGCAGCTGCCAGGGTGCCCCGCAGGGTGCGGAAGTCCTTGGCGGTGAAGTCGGACCCGGTGCGTTCCTTCACGTAGGCGTTGATGTCGGCACTGGTCACAGGCCGCCAGGTCCGCCCCTCCTTGTACGCCAGCAGCCGGGCGTTTGGGCCCCGGCGCTTGAGCAGGCGCAGCAGGACTGCCAGGTCGGCGTCCCGGATTTCCGATTCCCAGTCCTTGCCGCTCTTGCCCGGGAACCGCAGCATGATCCGGTCCTTCCGCACCTGCACGTGCGCGCACAGGAGCGTCGCCAGCCCCCGGCTCCCGTTCTCGTTCGTATACCTCTCGGACCCGACCCGGAGCGAGCCGCTGTCAAGCATGCGGAAGGCTCCGGCCAGGACGCGGTCCCGGGTGAAACCTTCACCCCGCAGGTCCATGGTGACGCGGCGGCGGGCGGCGGGCAGCGATTCGGCCAGCTGCAGGGACCTGTCGAACTTCAGCCGGTCCTTCCGCGCACGCCATTCCGGATGGTAGATGTACTGGCGCCGGCCAACGCCGTCCACACCGGTGGCCTGGATATGGCCGTTTTCGAAGGGAGCTATCCAGACGTCCGTCCAGGCCGGCGGGATGCCGATGCTTTCCAGCCGTTCGCGGACGGGCCCCTGCGGCACGGTGGAACCGTCCAGGTCCCGGTAACTGAACCCCTTGCCAGAGGCGATCCGGCGGTATCCGCGGCCTGAGGCGTTGCTGCGCCGGAGCCTCATGGTTCTGCATCCGGATGGTATGCACGTGTCATAAAAGCAAGGCTACTGACTATTTGCCGGTTTTGAGGCGTGCTTGCTTGGAATACCTGTTTAGCGGCTGATGTTATGGGTTTCGTGCCCTTCCCCAATCGCTCCCCCTCCAGTTCCCCGGCCCACGATGCGGCCCCAGCTTCTTCCAGCGGAACGGGCGCCGGCCGCACTGCCGCCGCAGCTGCGCCCAAAGCCGTCGATAAGGACACGACGGCGGGAATCCTGTTCGGCATCGGGGCGTACGGGCTCTGGGGGCTGCTCCCGCTGTACTTCTTCGTGCTTATGCCCGCGGGCGCCGTCGAAATCGTAGCCAACCGCGTGGTCTGGTCCCTTCTCTTCTGCGCCCTGCTGATCACGGTGACCCGTGCCTGGCCGGCCCTGGTTGCCGCGTTCCGGGACCGGGCGGTATTCGGAACCCTCGCCCTCGCCGCCTTCCTCATCGCCGTCAACTGGCTGACCTACACCTACGGCGTGACCACCAACCAGGCCGTGGAAACCTCGCTGGGCTACTTCATCAACCCGCTGGTGTCCGTCCTGCTTGGAGTCCTGGTCCTCAAGGAAAAGCTGCGCCCGCTCCAGTGGGCCGCCGTCGGAATCGGCTTCGTGGCCGTGGGCGTCCTGACCTACTCCTACGGCAAGCTGCCATGGATCGCCCTGACCCTGGCCTTCAGCTTCGGCCTCTACGGCTTCGTGAAAAAGCGCGTGGGGCCCAAGGTCGATGCGGTGACCAGCCTGAGCGTGGAAACCATGGTGCTGGCACCCTTCGCGGCAGTCACCATGGTGGCCCTCGCCCTTAACGGATCGGCCACCCTCACCAGCCAGGGCGCCGGGCACTTCTGGCTGTTGCTGGCATCCGGCGTGATCACCGCGGTGCCGCTGGTCTTTTTCGGCGCTTCGGCGCGCCGGCTGCCGATGACCACCATCGGCCTGCTGCAGTATTTCGCTCCGGTCCTGCAGTTCATCGTGGCGCTGGTGGTGTTCCGCGAGGCAATGCCCGTGGAGCGCTGGATCGGTTTCGGGGTGGTGTGGCTGGCCCTGCTGGTCCTGACCGTGGACATGCTGCGAACCGCGCGGAAGCATGCGGTGGCCCGGAAAGCCGCACTGCACCCGGCCGGCTGACGGGCCTGGCCCGCTGAAGGCGAAAACCAGGAAGGCGGACCCAGCTGATGCTGAGTCCGCCTTCCTGGCGTTGCCGGAGGGAGTCGTTCCGGTTAAGCGTTGGCCTTGATGGCTGCCGCCAGGACGTCCAGGCCGTCGATGAGGAGTTCATCGGTGATGACCAGCGGCGGCAGCAGGCGGATGACGTTGCCGTAGGTGCCGCAGGTGAGGATGATGACGCCTTCCTTCAGGCAGGCGGCGGCAACAGCCTTGGTCAGTTCCGGGTTCGGTTCCTTGAACCCTGACCGCACCAGTTCGATGGCCAGCATGGCACCGCGGCCGCGGACGTCACCGATCACGCCGTTGCCGGCGCCGGCCAGCTCGGCCTGCAGTTCACGGAGGCGGGAGGTGGCCAGGGACTCGATGTGGCGGGCGCGCCCGGCCAGGTCGTATTCCTCCATGGTGCCGATGGATGCCAGGGCCGCGGCACAGGCTACCGGGTTACCGCCGTAGGTGCCGCCCAGGCCGCCCGGGTGGACGGCGTCGAGCAGGTCCGCCCGTCCGGTGATGGCGGACAGCGGCATCCCGCCGGCGATGCCCTTGGCCAAGGTCATGATGTCCGGGACAACGCCTTCGTGCTGGACCGCGAACCATTCGCCGGTGCGGCAGAAGCCGGACTGGACTTCGTCAGCAATGAAGACAATGCCCTTTTCCTTGGCCCAGGCGGCCAGCGCCGGGAGGAAGCCTTCGGCGGGGACGATGAAGCCGCCCTCGCCCTGGATGGGCTCGATGATGATCGCGGCAACCTGGTCGCCGCCGATCTGCTTCTCAATCATGGTGATGGCCCGCTTGGCGGCCTCGGCACCGGTGATCTCCGGGTTTTCCTCGCGGTACGGGTAGCTCATGGGCATGCGGTAGACCTCCGGCGCAAAGGGGCCGAAGTTGGTCTTGTACGGCATGGCCTTGGCGGTCAGCGCCATGGTGAGGTTGGTGCGGCCGTGGTAGGCGTGGTCGAAGGCGACGACGGCGTCGCGCCCGGTAGCAAGGCGGGCCACCTTGATGGCGTTCTCCACGGCCTCGGCACCAGAGTTGAAGAGGACGGTGCGCTTCTCGTGGTCGCCGGGGGTGAGGCGGTTCAGCTGCTCGGCGACTGCGACGTAGCCCTCATAGGGCGTCACCATGAAACAGGTGTGGGTGAAGTGCTCCACGGCTTCCTTCACGGCGCCCACGACGGCGGGATCGGACGCGCCCACGCTGGTCACCGCGATGCCGGAGCCCAGGTCGATGAAGGAGTTGCCATCGACGTCCTGGACGATGCCGCCGTCGGCGTCTGCCACGTAGACAGGAACGCCGGAGGCGACACCGGCAGCGACGACGGACTTGCGGCGCTCAGCGAGGGCGGCGGACTTGGGGCCGGGGAATGCGCCGTTGATGGAGCGCTTCTGCTCCAGCCGGTAGTTGAGTTCGGGTGCGGTGGTGGTCATGGGGGTTACTTTCTTAAGAGTCGAGGGCGGACATCACGTGCTTGATGCGCGTGTAGTCCTCCACGCCGTACATGGAGAGGTCTTTGCCGTAGCCGGACTGCTTGAAGCCGCCGTGGGGCATCTCGGCGGTGAGGAGGATGTGGGTGTTGATCCAGACGGCGCCGAAGTCCAGGTCGCGGCTCAGGCGCATGGCCGTGCCGTGGTTGGACGTCCAGACGCTGGAGGCCAGGGCGTATTCGACGCCGTTGGCCAGTTCAACGGCCTCTTCCTCGGTGCTGAACGTCTGCACCGTGATGACCGGGCCGAACGTTTCCTTCTGCACCACGTCGTCGGTCTGCTTTGCGCCCGTGATGATGGTGGGCTCGAAGAAGAAGCCCTTCTCCCCCGCGCGGTGGCCGCCGGTTTCGATCCGGCAGTTGGCCGGCAGGTTCTCCACCACCGATGTCACGGCGTTGAAGTGGTTCACGTTGTTCAGCGGCCCGAAGTAGTTGTCTTCGTCGTTCTGCGAGCCGGTGTGCAACGTGCGGGTGTGTTCCACCATCGCGGCCACAACGTCGTCGTGCACCGATTCCTCCACCAGCACCCGGGTGATGGCGGTGCAGTCCTGGCCGGCGTTGAAGAAAGCGAATTCGGCGATGGCCGCCGCGCTCTTCTTGATGTCCGCGTCCTTGAAGACGATGGCAGGTGCCTTTCCGCCAAGTTCCAGGTGGGCCCGCTTGAGTCCCTTGGCTGCGCCGGAGGCCACGGCCACGCCGGCGCGGACGGAGCCCGTGATGGAGACCAGGCCGGGGACCTTGTGGTCTACCATCATGGCACCGGTTTCGCCGGTACCCAGCACAACGTTCAGGACACCCGCCGGGAAAATGTCCTTGGCCAACCGGGCCAGGACCAGGGTGGATTCGGGGGTGGTGTCCGAGGGCTTCAGCACTACAGTGTTGCCGGCGGCGAGGGCGGGGCCGATCTTCCAGATGGCCATCAGGAACGGGTAGTTCCACGGTGCCACCTGGGCTACCACGCCGATGGGCTCGCGGCGTACGTAGGAGGTGTGGCCCTCGAAGTACTCACCGGCGGATTTGCCTTCGAGGATGCGGGCGGCGCCGGCGAAGAAGCGGAGCTGGTCTGCGCCGGCAGCGATCTCTTCGGATGCAATCAGGGAACGGACCTGGCCGGTGTTGCGGTGCTGTGCTTCCACCAGTTCATCGCTGTTGGCCTCCACGGCGTCGGCAAGCTTGAGCAGCATCAGCTGCCGCTGGCCCGGGGTGACGCGCTTCCAGGTTTTGAAGGCCTCCTGCGCGGCGTTCATGGCAGCGTCAACGTCGTCCTGCACCGAAATGGGCGAACGTGCCACCACTTCCCCGTTGGTCGGATTGACCACGTCCAGCAGCTTGGTGCCGGCAGGAGTGACGAACTCTCCGTTGATGAAGTTCTGCAAGGTTTGGACCACGGTGTGCAACCTCTTTCGTAGGGGCCATCAGCGCCGGAGCGGATATGGACCAGGGCGGATGGATGGAACTGGTTTGAGCCTATGCCAGCACCCCTGCCCAGTGAATAGCCACCTGCACACCCTTCCTTCCGGTATTTAGTGCGCTTGTCCAGCTCCCGTTTATCCTTGATCCATGGCCATTTCCCTCGCTGCCCTGCTGGGCGTGAACTCCTTGAAGCTGTCCAGGGCGGGGGTGGCCGAGACCACCTGGCACCACGACATCAACTGGGTGGCAGTCACGGAACTGGAGGATCCGCAGCGGTTCCTCAACGGTGGCGAACTGGTCCTGACCACCGGGCTGCGGTTGCGCTCCGCACCCGAGCAGCGCCGGTTCGTCCGCCAGGTGCAGCGGGCCGGCGCAGTGGGTATCGGTTTCGGCGTCGGGCTTTCGCACGAGTCGGTGCCGCCGGCGCTGCTGGCAGAGGCCAACAGGTGGGGCCTGCCCGTGGTGGAAGTCCCCTACGAAACCCCCTTCATCGCCATTACCAAGCTTGTTGCGGATGCCCAGTCCGCGGACCACTACGCCAAGCTGGAACGGCTGATTGCCGGGCACCAGGTGCTGGCCCGGGCGCTGCTCACCGGCGGCGGGCTGGCGGAGCTGCTGAAACACCTCGGCGACATGCTCCGTACGGACATCGCACTTACCCAGTTCACGGCGCAGCTCTACAACAGCAGCAAGGAAGCGCCGACGGCGGAGTCCTGGTCCTCCTACCCCATCCCCACCGGCCGCCGTGACGCCTGCACGCTGTGGGTCCGGCAGCCGTTCGAGGACACCGGAATCATCGGCTACGCGCAGAACCTGATCAGCGTGGAACTGAACAACATGGTCAAGCAGCGGCAGGCCCAGCGCGCACTGTGCGGGCAGGTGCTTGAAGACGTCATCCACGGCGCGCTGGAAACCAGTGAAGCCCAGCGGCGCCTGGCCGGCGTGGGCATCAACAGCACCCGCAAGAACGTGGTGCTGCTGGCTGTGTCCGCAGCCCATACCAAGGCCCTGGGAAGCACCGCGGTGCCGCGCGACCTCGAAAACGCCGTTGCCGCCGTCGTGGGCAAGGACCTGGTGCTGGTCGTCAATGACGACGGCGGGGCGGCGCCGGCCCTGGCGCGGAAGCTCAGCGACCACCTGGCCGAGGCCGGCATCCACGCCACCATAGGCATCGGCGGTGCCTACACAAAGCCGAACGGCCTGCGCTGGAGCTACTTCGAAGCCCGGGACGCGGCAAGCCACGGCCTCCCGGTCAACGAGCCGGAGCGGCTCAGCCTGACGTCGCTGCTGCTGGCCAGTGAGGATGTGCCCCTTGCGGACATGGCGCATGAATCGCTGAACCCGCTCCGCACCTTCGACGCCGCCCACGGCTCCGAGCTGATGGCCACGCTGGAAAGCTACCTGAACAACAACGGCTCGGTGGCAGCGGTGGCCGAGCAGCTCACGCTGCACCGCAACACGGTCCGTTACCGGCTGGCCCAGATTACGGAACTGACCGGCTACGATCCTGCCGTCACGTCGGACCGGGTGCAGCTGTGGCTGGCCTTGGCCGTTGCCCGCCTGACCGCGCGGCAGGGCAAGTAGCCTTCAAAGTACGCCGCCGCGCAGCAGGTCGCGGGACTTCTTGCGGGCTTTCCGGTACTTCGCCTCGGTGTCGGCCATCAGCTCCTCCTGCCGCTTCAGAAGCGCTGCATAGGCTTCCGCCGTCGCGGGCCGGTCCAGGTCCGGGCCCAGGCCAGCCAGCAGGTCCCGGGCCAGGACGGCGTCGTGGAAATCGCCAAGGATCTTCTGCTGCCGGTGTGCAGCCTTGGCAACCTTGTCCGCCCGCTTGCCCTTGAGGAGCGCTGCCGATTCAGCCACATGCCGCAGCCGCTTGGCATTGATCCGGACCCGGTGGAGGCCGTTCTCGTGGTCCCTGCCATGCCGGGCATGTGACGCGGCCTTGTGCGAGCGGCGCAGCCGCTTTGCCGCCTTGTCCACGGCTTTCGAGGCAACACGTTCGCCCGGAGGCACGGTTTCCATCCGGACTGGCGGGTTGTCGCGGAATTCCTCGAGGCTGTCCAGAAGCCGGAAGTAGCGGTCCGAGCGCAGCGCATCCTGGAGCCGGCGGTAGCCTGCGTCGTAGGCCTCACCGGTGTGGCGCTCCACCCGGTCCCGGACAGCGTCCGTGCCCTGACGGGGCGCGAGCTCGTCAAGGTGACCATTCAACCCGGCCAGCAGCACTTCGGCGTCCCGTGGATCACCGAGCAGATGCCCCAGCCATCGCAGCTCGTCCCGCAGCCGGCGCACCGGCGCTGGACGGTAGAGCTTGCGGTAGGCGGCAAGGACTGAGCGGATGCGCCGGGCAGCGGACCGCATGCCATGCACCCCTTCCGGCTCTTCCAGCCGGATGGCGGCATCCTTGGCAAGGATCTCCTCGATGTGAGGACTGATATAGGCGGTGACGACAGCAGCCGCAGGAGCCTGTTTCCCTGTCAGCAACACCGTGGCGCTTACCTCCCCGCTGTCGGTTCCGCCGCTGTCCGCCACGTCCCGGGCCGCCGTTCCGAGGGCTTTGGCAAGCTTGGAGGCGTGGCCGGCGGGGCGGGCGCCGGCGGCCAGCAGGAGCTTTTCGGCGGGAGCGAAGAGTGCGGCGTCGCCGTTGACCAGCTCCAGCTCCCACTCGCGCCACTCCTGCGTACGGCTTTCCGCCGTTGGCTCCGCGTCGTCCTGTCCTGCCAGCCGTTCCGCCCTCACGTGGTCGTCCGCCAGGTCCGCAAGGTGATCGCCATTTTCCCCATACAGGGGGTGGCTTGTGCGTTTGGTATGCAGCCGCACCACCGGGGCCAGTCCAACGCCGCGCAGGTACGCCTGCACCCGGGCCAGGAGGGCCTCGGGCACGACGTCGGCCTGGCCAAGGGGCGCGTGCACCTCGCGGCGTTGCTGGGGTTCTTCTCCTTGCGGCGCAGATTCGGGCGGCAGCTTGAGGTGCCAGCCGGCATCCGTTCCGCCCGAGCGGCGGCGGAGGGTGATGCGCCGGGAAGCCAGGATGTGTCCGGGAGTATCGAAGTAAACGGCCTCCAGCTGCGCGGTATGGGGCTTCCCCACCCGCGCCACCCCGGGAAGGTCTTCCAGCCGCGGCACCTTGGCGTCAGGGCCGACGTCGTACTTCTTTTCCACCTCGAGAGCCTGGGAAGCTGCCACAGCCGTCCTTCCTTCCGCCGCATTTGCCTGCACCCGGCGCTCCGCACCCGGCGTAGGAAGTCTATTGCCCGCCGGTGCCGTGCAGGGAGAGCTTGCCCACAAAAGGCTAAACATCAAACGTCTAACCTTTACGCTTGGGAGTATGCCCGCCACTCCACCTGCCTCCACTCTTGCCCCGAACACCAGCCCCTCCCGCACTGCCCGCACCGGGGCATCGGCCGCCGTCGTGGACGCGGCAGGGCAGCGGCAGGACGTGCGCGAAAAGCCACGGACCGCCGTCGTTTTCGGCATCGTGGCGCTGGTGTTGATCGGGCTGAACCTGCGCGCCGGCATCAGCGGCGCGTCGGCACTGCTGCACGACCTCCAGTCCGTGCTTGGGTACGGGCCTTTGGTGGCGGCGGTCATTCCGTCCATTCCCACCTTGTGTTTCGCCCTCGCCGGCGCGGGCACGTCGTGGCTTACGGGCCGGCTGGGCGTGGAGAAGGCCATCCTGCTCGCCCTTGCCCTGCTGGCCGGCGGGCTGCTGCTTCGCGGTATCCCCGCCACCGGCATGCTGGTGGCCGGCAGTGTGGTTGGCATGTCCGGCCTGGCCGTGTGCAACGTGGCCATGCCGTCCTTCATCCGCGAGCATTTCGCTTCGCGGACCTCCCTGATGACGGCCGTTTATACGGTGACCATGACCACGGGGGCAACCGTGACGGCCGTCGCCGTCGTCCCCCTGGCGCAGGTGCTGGGGTCTCCGTCCGCCGCCGTTGGCACCATCGGGATCACCGCCGTCGCCGCTTTCCTGGGTTTCCTTCCCGTGGTGCTGCACGCGCACCGCAACAGCCGGCGCAACGCCGCCGTGCATGTCTCCCCGTGGCCCCTGCTGCGGACCCGCAAGGGGCAGCTGCTGACCGCGATCTTCACCCTGCAGGCCCTGCTCGCCTACGCGCTGCTGAGCTGGTATCCCTACATGCTCACCACCCTCGGGCTGAGCGCATCGGACAGCGGCCTCATGTTCGGGCTGATGCAGCTGGTGTCGGTGCCGGCCGGCATGATCCTGATCGCCATCGGTTCCAGGCCGCGGATGCTCCGCCCTGCCTTCTACCTGGTGAGCATGGTCATGGTCCTGGGTTTGGCGGCACTGCTGGCGCTGCCCGTCCAGCTGGCCTTCGTCTCCGCCGTACTGCTGGGCTTCGGGCTGGGAATCTTTCCGCTGGTCATGGTGATGATCAGCCGCAGCGGAACGAACACCGCCGAAACCACTGCGCTGTCCACACTGGCCCAGTCCTCCGGCTATTTGCTGGCGACGGCGGGGCCGTTCGGAATGGGCCTGCTGCACGGTGCCACAAGCGGCTGGACACTGCCGCTTGTGCTGCTGCTGGCGCTGGCGCTGGTCCAGGTGGTGGTGGCGCACCTGATCACCGGCCCCGCCATGACTGGCAAAAGCCGGGAACGGATAAAGTAGGACGCCATGGCACTGAGCCCCTCCACCCGCCCGCCGCTGGCCGACGAAGTCACCGCGAAGCTGCGCGCCATGGTGCACTCCGGCGAGTGGCCGCTGAACCAGCGCATCCCCTCCGAAACCGAACTGATCGCCGGGCTCGGGGTTTCCCGGGGCACCCTCCGCGAAGCCGTCAAGGCCCTCGCGCACAGCGGCATGCTTGAGGTCCGCCGCGGCGACGGCACCTACGTGCGCGCCACGAGCGAAATCTCCGGCGCTGCCCGGCGAATGTACCAGGACCACACGGACCAGCACATCCTGGAAGTGCGGTTGGGACTGGACACGCAGGCGGCGCGCCTGGCAGCCAGGAATGCAACGGCCGACGACGTCGCTGAGTTGCGTGCGCTCCTCACCACCCGGGAGCAGGCCTGGAAGGTCGGCGACCTGGAAGCCTGGGCGCGCGCCGACTGGGGGTTCCACGAGCGGGTGGCGCAGGCCTCGAATAACCCGTTGCTGCACGAGCTTTACGCCAGCTTTGGCACCGTCTTCCACCAGGATCTGCTCGCCCAGCAGGGCAGGCCGGGCTTTGACGGCCTCCCGGCCGAAGGGCACAGCGTGCTGCTCCAGGCGATCGAACAGCACGACGAGGAGGCCGCCGTGGCCACCGTCAACCGGAACCTGAACTCCTGCGCGGAGTGGCTCAGCTCCTAATCGGTCAGTAGGCTTACTATCTGACGTAGGTAGTAAGCCTGCCCGGCACCCGCGGGCAGGCGCCGCCGATGATGAGGAGTTCCCATGGCGCGATCAACACGCCTGACCGAACACACGTTAGGCAACAAGCCCCCGGAGCTGCACAGGGAGGCCGCGCCGGAGGCGACGGAAAGCGGCGTTGCCCGGCAGGGTGCGCCCCTCGGCGCATCCACCAGCGGTGGCGTCTCCGGGCAGGACAGGACCAAACCGCCGGGCGCTTTGTGGGCCGACGGGCTGGGGAGGGTGGGGATCCGGGCTGCCCAGATCCTTCTGATCCTGACCGTGGCCGTGGTGTCCATCTACGGGCTGATGCAGATCAAGCTCCTGGTCATCCCGGTCCTGATCGCGCTGATCCTGGCCGCGGCGATCGGCCCGTTCGTGAACATGCTGCGGCGGCGCGGGGTGCCCGGCGGCCTGGCCACCGGCATCGCATTCATAGGGCTCCTGCTGCTGCTCGGCGGCGTTTTCACCGTGATCTACTTCTCCGTCCGCAACCAGTGGGGCGAGCTGGCAGCGCAGGCTTCCTCCGGACTGGATGAGCTTGAACAGTTCCTCCGCACCGGGCCTATTCCGATCGACCAGGAGCAGTTGGGCCAGGCCCGGCAGGCCATCATTGATTTCGCCACCAGCAGCCAGGTCCGCTCGGGAGCGCTTACCGGTTTGTCCGTGGTCACCGAGTTCCTCGCCGGCACCGCCCTGATGATTGTCATCCTGTTCTTCTTCCTGAAGGACGGGGCCAAGATCTGGAACTTCTTCCTGCGCCCCTTCAAGGGCCGCCGGGAAGCCAAGCTGCGCCGGGTGGGCAGCAGGACTCTTGAGGTGCTGGGCGGGTACGTTCGCGGCACCGCCATCGTGGCTTTGGTGGACACTGTGGCCATCGGCGCCGCGCTGCTGATCATGCAGGTTCCGCTGGCCTTTCCGCTGGCGATCATTGTCTTCATCGGCGCCTTCATTCCACTGGTGGGTGCCACGGTGGCGGGCATCCTGGCCGCGCTGGTGGCCCTGGTGGCCAACGGTCCGGTGGTGGCACTGATCGTGGTGGCCGTGGTAATCGCCGTCAACCAGCTGGAAGGCGACCTCCTGCAGCCCATCGTCATGGGCAAGTCGCTGCAGCTCCACGCCCTGGTGATCCTGATGGCGCTGACCGCCGGCACCATCCTCGCCGGCATTGTGGGGGCGGTGCTGTCCGTGCCGCTCGCCGCGGTAACCTGGGCCATCATCCAGGTCTGGACGGCGGAGGACCCCAACCTGGAGGACATGAATCCCGACCTAGCGCCGGCGGGAAGCACATCCGTCTAACCCGGCCGAAGTTCTGGGGAGGGGCAGCACGACGACGGTCCGGCACCTGGGTGCCGGACCGTCGTCTTTGCTGCTGGTCACCGCCGGAAAGGCTAGCGGCGCAGGCCCTCGAACACGTTCTTGGGCCGCTGCATCTCACCGTGCTTGGCGCCGAGGATGATCACCAGGCCGGCAAAGGCGGGGATGATCCACTGCAGCGTCTTGAGCTGCTGCTGCGCTGCCTTCAGCTCCTCGGAAGCGCCCGGACGGGGCTCGGTTGCGCCCTCAGATCCCTCTTCCGCAAGCTTCTCCACCTTCTTGCCGAGGATGCCGGAGTACAGGGTCACTGCGGCGCCTGCCACCGTCACTGCAGTCTTAACCGCCGTATCCCGGGCAACGCCCTCCTGCTTTGCAATGCGGCCCTTGTTTTCCCAGGCGATGGCCAGGTCGGCCACCAGGTGCGAGGCAAACGCGGCCGTCTGGATCGGCGCCCACTTCATCCAGCCGGCGCTGGAAAGCCGGGTCCGCTCGGAAGGGTCCCGAGCTTCCGCCGCCGCACCGTTCAATCCGATGGCACCCATCAGGGATCCGCCGAACCATGCCGCCGCCGTCAGATCGTGGACTGACCGGGCAATGAGATTTCCTGCCATGATGTGCATTCCTTACGTTGAACTGGTTTCGGGATGCCGCTGCCGCGGACTTTGGTTTCCGTGCCCCTGAGGTCAAGGTGCGACCATGGTAAGCACACTTACTAATGTTACGAAAGCCCGTCTTTGAGCCGGCCGAACGCGTAATATCGTGGCCATGGGAAACACAGGGACATTGTTCGGCTGGGCCTTCGGGGACCCGGCCAGGGAAAGCGAAGGCACGTACGTGGACGGGCTCCAGCGCGAGGCGCTCCGGAATGCCCGGGAGACGGCGGAAGCCAAGGGCGTGTCCGCCGTGGCGGGCTCGGAGGTGTTCACTGTGTTGAGCGGGGACGATTCGCTGGTGGAACTGGATAACGCCCCGGGCAGGCTGGTGGTCCGCTGCACCATCCACGTCGAGGGACCGGGCGCGGAAAAGCTGCGTGCCGAAGGGCCCATGAACGGTTGAGCGATGTCCGACGGGGAATCAACCCTCAGCCAGGCTGCGGACGTCATCGAGGAGGCGTCCAACCACAAAATCCTGGACGTCCTCGCACGGGCCGGCTTCGCGGTCATGGCCCTGCTGCACGTCATCGTGGGAGCCATCGCCCTTGCCGTTGCATTCGGCCAGCCGGGCGACGCGGACGCCACCGGTGCCATCGAGCAGCTCGCCGCCAATCCCTGGGGCCCCGCCGTCATGTGGGGGTGCGTCCTGGCATCCGGCGGCTTGTCCCTGTGGCAGGCAAGTGAGGCAACGCTCCGCATGCGCGGCAAGCCCAGGAAGGAACGGGTCTCCAAACTCATCTCTTCCGGGTTTCTGGCCGTCGCCTACGGCAGCGTCGGCTTCACCTTCGCCAACTTCGCCGTCGGCCTGCGCGGCGACTCAGGTGACAGCACCCGCGACTTCAGCGCGTCCCTCATGGCCAACCCGCTGGGCCAGTGGGTCCTGGTAGCCCTGGGCCTGACGATCATCGGAATCGGCATCTACTTCATCCATAAGGGGGCGCGGCGGGGCTTCAAGGAAGAGCTTTACCACTTTGAGGGGACGCGCCGCGGCAGGATCATTGACTCTCTTGGCGTCATTGGGCACATCGCCAAGGGGGCAGCGCTCAACCTCACCGGGCTCCTGTTCGTCATCGCTGCCGCCAAGCACAACCCGGAAGAATCCACCGGCCTCGACGGCAGCCTCAAGGCCCTGCGCGACCACGCCTTTGGCCCGTATCTGCTGGTTGCCATCGGTGCCGGCTTCATCGCCTACGGCATTTTCGCCCTGATCCGCTCCCGCTTCGGCCGTATGTAGGTCGGCGGCTTTTCGGGGTAGGTAACAAGCATGACGCAGCTGACAAATGACCAGACGTCCGACCGCGGCATTGCGGCGGGCCTTTCGGTGGCGGCGGGACAAGCCTTTGCCGGGCTCTTCCGCCTGCTGAAGCTCGTCCGGCCGGACCGGCCAATCCATCCCCAGGGTTTGGGCCTCACCGGGGAGCTGACCCGGACCGGCAACCCCTTCGAACCCAGCGGCATTGGATGGCTTGACTCACCCGGGCTGGATACCGTGGAGGCCCGGTTCTCGCGTTCTGCCGGACTGCCGCAGGTCCTGCCGGACGTCCTGGGGCTCGCCCTCCGGGTCACGCCGGGCGATGCTCCGGGGCACGGACCGACGGACGTGTTGTTCTCCTCGACCGGCTGGCGCGTTCCGGGCAGGTTCCTGCTGCGGCCCCGGCTCGACGTGGACGGCGCCACCATGACCACCCTCATGCCGTACCGCGGCAGCAGCGGCCCCGTGCTGCTGGGTTTGCGGACCCTCAGCCTGCCGCCGGGTTCGCTCTCCGCCGGCGAATGGGTGCTCGGCCTGTACTGGGCCCGGCCCACCGGGCGCTGGCGGCCCTGCGGGGAACTCCGGCTACATGCCGGCGCCGCTCCTGGGGACACTCCCCTGCGCTTCAATCCGCTGAAGAACCAGCCGCCGGGCGCAGAGGCCTACCTTTGGACCCGCCGGCTGCGGGAGGGTTCCTACCTCGCCGCCCAGCGGAAGGCGCCCGCGGCCGTCGGACGTTTTGCCGAACACCAAGCCTCCACCACTGCAGAAGGAAGGAACACCATGTCCACCGTGTCCAAGCTGCTCAACTCCCCCGCAGCCGACGTCTGGCGCGTCCTTTCCGATGGCTGGCTGTACTCCGGCTGGGTGGTGGGCGCGTCCCGGATCCGGGCCGTGGACGACACCTGGCCGCAGGCGGGGGCCCGGCTGCACCACTCGGTGGGCGCCTGGCCGTTCGTCATTGACGACAGCTCCAGGGTGACCCGCACCGAGCCGAACCGCAGGCTGGAGCTGGTGGCACGCGGCTGGCCGATGGGTGAAGCCAAGGTGGAGATTACCCTCGAGGACCGGGGCGACCAGTGCCTGGTGACTATCGCGGAGGACGCGATCAAGGGGCCAGGAAAGCTGGTCCCCAAGGTCCTCCGCGACGCCACCATCAAAGTACGTAACCGCGAGACACTGCAGCGGCTGGAGCTGATGGCCGCGGGCGGCGCGGGAAGGTAGCCGCCAGCAGGTTTAAAGCGATGAAGCGCGGAACCGGTGGTTCCGCGCTTCATCGATGGCTCCTAGACCTGGGCGGCTACGCCGTCGCGTGAGATGTCCACCATGTCCTCGCGCGGCACAACCTTGATGCGCTCACGCTTGACCTCAACACCGTGCGAACCGCCGGCCTCGGTGGCAGCGGCGCCCAGGGCGAGCTCGTGCGCGTCGAGGGCCAGCCAGCCCTCCCAGCTGGTGAACTTCACGCCGCGGGAATCCAGCAGTTCGACGACCGCCTCTTCGGCGGGAACGCTAGCCACGGGAAGGTTTTCGCGGTCTTCCAGCAGGTAGGTCACGGTCTCCAGGGCGTCACCCTTGGTGTGTCCGATCAGGCCCACCGGGCCGCGTTTGATCCAGCCGGTGGCGTAGACGCCCGGCACGTGGGTGCCGGAGGCATCCAGGACGCGGCCGCCGTCGTTCGGGATGACACCCTTGGTGTGGTCGAACTCGATCTCCGGCAGGGCGGAACCGAAGTAGCCAATGGCGCGGTAGACGGCCTGGACCGGGTAGTCGATGAACTCGCCGGTGCCGCGGACGTTGCCGGTACCGTCCAGCTCGGTGCGCTCAAACTTGATGCCGGCCACCTTGCCGGGGGTCCCGGCGTCGTCGTAGATTTCCACCGGGCTGTGCAGGAAGTGCAGGTGCAGGCGGCGGGAGGCCTTGAGTTCGGACAGGTCCTCGGGCTGCTCGGCGATCCAGTTGGTAAGCGTGCCCACCATGGTCTTGGTCTGGTTGTTGGTCTGGATCTGGCGGTCCGATTCCTCGTCGAACTCGAAGTCCTCGGGGTAGAGGATGATGTCCACGTCGTGCGAGTGGGACAGCTCGCGCAGTTCCAGCGGAGTGAACTTGACCTGGGCGGGGCCACGGCGCCCGAAGACGTGCACGTCCGTGACGGGCGAGGCCTTCAGGCCCTGGTAGACGTTGTCCGGGATTTCGGTGACCAGCAGGTCGTCAGCATGCTTGGACAGCACTCGTGCCACATCCAGCGCCACGTTGCCGTTGCCGATGACGGCGATTTCCTTGGCGTCCAGCGGCCATTCGCGCGGAACGTCGGGGTGGCCGTCGTACCAGGAGACAAAGTCGGCGCCGCCGAAGGAACCTTCGAGTTCGATGCCGGGGATGTTCAGGTCCGCGTCCTTGATGGCGCCGGTGGCGAAAATGACGGCGTCGTAGTGGGTGCGCAGGTCCTCGATGGTGAGGTCCGTGCCGTAGTCCACGTTGCCGAAGAAGCGGATGTCACCGCGGTCCAGGACCTTGTGCAGGGCGTTGACGATGCCCTTGATGCGGGGGTGGTCCGGGGCCACGCCGTAGCGGATCAGGCCGTAGGGTGCCGGGTAGCGGTCGAAGAGGTCGATGCTCACGGTCAGCTCGCCGCTCTTGACGGCTTCGCTCTTGGTGAGGATGTCCGCGGCGTAGACGCCGGCCGGGCCGGAGCCCACAACGGCGACGCGCAGCGGACGTTCGGCAGAACCTACGGTGGTGCTTGATGACACGGCTGTGTTCCTTTTCTTGGGTCCGGCCCAACTAGGTAGCAGTAACTGTCGTTTTGAGGGTTCATAACGACAGTTACTGCTACCTAGTTTGGGTGGGGGCTAGGTGGTGAGGACTCGGGGCTTGTTCGGGCTGGTGGTGCTGTAGTCAGCGGTTTTGAAGTGCGACGGCGCGAACGGGCTCACGCGCACCACGTCACCGATGACAATCACTGCGGGATTTGCGACGTCGGCGGCTTCAGCCTGGTCCGCAATGGAACCGAGCGTGCCGATGGTGACGCGCTGGTCCGGCAAATAGCCGTTCTCTACGATACCAACCGGCGTCCCGGCCGGCAGGCCCGCTTCGCCCAGCGCGGACGCTGATTCGCGGAGCTGGCCGACGCCCATGAGCAGGACGATGGTGTGGTCCGCACGTGCTGGAACTTCGGACAGTTCCTCGTGTCCGGTGACCACGCTGAAGCCCTTGGCCAGGCCGCGGTGCGTCACGGGGATGCCGGCGGCTGCCGGGACGGAGATGGCGGAGGTGACGCCGGAAACGACTTCCACCTCGACGCCGTGCCGGCGGCAGTGTTCGGCTTCCTCGCCGCCGCGGCCCAGGACGTAGGGATCGCCCCCCTTGAGCCGGACCACGCGGTGGCCCTTGAGGGCTTCCTCGACGAGGATCCGATTGATGTCTGCCTGCGGGACGGGATGGTGGCCGGGGGTCTTGCCCACCTCGATGACGCGGACATCGGGGGCGAGTTCGTTCAGGAGTTCGCGCGGGCCCAGCCGGTCAGCAACGACGACGTCGGCCTGGCCGAGGAGCCGGCGGCCACGGACGGTGATAAGCCCGGTGTCGCCGGGTCCGCCGCCAACCAGGGCGACGGTTCCGTTTTTTGCGCGACGGCGCCGGCGCAGCGGCAGGTCACCGGTTTCCAGGGCGGTGGCGACGGCGTCACGGACGGCCATGGCCCGGCGCGGGTCTCCCCCGGCGTTGACGGCGATCTTGACGTCGTCAACCTCTGCGACGGCGGGTGTCCAGGCGGCGGAGGCTTCGTGGTCAGAGGCGTTCACGCACCAGACGCGCTGCGCCTCGGCGTCGGCAGACACCTGGGCGTCCACCTTTGGATTGCCGGTGGCTGTCTGGACGAACCATACCCCGTCGACGTCGCTGGAAAGGTAGGGGCGCGCTGCCCAGGTGACCAGGCCGGCGTCGGCCATCTCCTGCAGCGCGGGCGAGGCAACGGGAGCGACGACGGTGACCACTGCACCGGCGTCAAGCAGGCCCTTGGCGCGGCGTGCGGCAACGGGGCCGCCGCCCACCACCAGCACGGGGCGGCCGAGCAGCCGCAGCGCTGTGGGGTAGATATCCTGAATTGCCATGAATCAACGGTAGGGCCGCGTCACAATCGCCCACAAAGGCCGAGCAACACCAGTTCACGTAAGGTAACGCTGCGTCACATAGCCAACCGCCCGCCGTCGTGCTGCAAACGAGGGCACTTTGGCGGGACGTGCGGCGGGGTTGCCTTGGACAGCCGGCGCGTCCGAGTCAAAGTGCCCCGGTTCGGCTGCTGGCAGCGGCAAGGAACCGGCCGCGCTCCCGGATCAGCCGCTGCAGGTACCGGCGCAGGACCAGCTTCTCGGCTGCGCGGCCAAGGAAGCCGAGCGGCGCCGTGAATTCAACCTGGTCGGTCATGATGCTCCCGCCGGCCGTGGATTCGAACCCGTGGCTGTGGCGAAAGGACTTGAACGGGCCCCGGACTTGCTCGTCCACAAAGCTCCTGGGGTAGTCAAAGTGGGTGATGCGGCTGGTCATGGTGAGCGCCAGCCCGAAGTGCCGGGCCCGCCACGTGACCTCCTGGCCGTGCCCGATCAACCCCGACGTCACACCGGCCACTGCCCGCTCCCCCGATCCTTTCTGGGAATCCACGTGCACATCAACGCTGCGGGCCAGGTCGAAGAGCCGCTCCGGCGGAAGGACGGACTCAGTGCGGCACACGAAGCTCACGGTCATGGCGCCAGTCTTTCAGACCCACAGGGCGGACGAAGGCACCTATCCGTACAGCCCGGTGCTGAGATAGCGGAAGCCGGAGTCGACCATGATGGTGACGACAGTTGCGTCCGGACCCAGCTGTTCGGCTACGCGCAGCGCCGCGACAACATTTCCTCCTGAAGAGGTACCGGCAAAAATCCCTTCCTCGCGGGCGAGGCGACGGCTCATCGCCATTGCGTCCTCGGAAGACACCACTTCTATGGCTTCCACCTCCTCCGGTTCCCACAGCGGCGGTATGAAGCCAATACCGATTCCTTCTATCCGGTGGGAGCCAGTAGGGCCGCCGGAGAGTACGGCCGACTCAGCCGGCTCGACGGCGACGACCTTCAGCTTAGGCAGGTGCCGGCGCAGGGCGTGGGCCGCGCCGTGAATGGAGTGGGCCGTTCCGACAGACTGGACGAAGGCGTCCACCTGGCCATTCGATTGCTGCCAGATTTCCTCGCCCAAGGCGAGGTAGCCTGTGATGGCGTCGCGGTTGTTGAGCTGGTCGCAGGCCCAGTGGCCCGGCTGCGCGCTTAGCTCACCCGCGCGGGCGATCATCGCCTTGATCAGGCTTTCAGTGATGCGCCCGCGGTCACTGGGCACGTCCTCGACTGTTGCCCCCAAGGCCTCCATGGTGCGGCGCTTCTCGTCGCTGAAAGCGTCCGAGAAAACGACATGCAGCCGGTAGCCCTTGGCCGCGCAGGCCAACGCGAGCGAGATGCCTGTTGTCCCGGCGGTGTACTCGACCACGGTGTCGCCCGGGCTGATATCACCGCGGGCTTCTGCGGCTTTGACCGCAGCCACGGCCATCCTGTCCTTCATGCTTCCGGTAGGGTTGGCGAACTCCAGCTTCGCCAGCACCCGCGCTGACCCCCGCGGCACCACTTTCCGCAGTTCGACCAGTGGGGTGGAACCAATCCCCGCCAGGACGCCTAAGCTTGCCTCCACCGATCGTTCCACCTGCCCGCCTCGAACTCAGCGTTCGCCCGGTCTCGCCAAGAGTTGCCGGATGCATTTCAAGGTATACCCGCCCTGGATGGGGCACCAGTGGCTGAACACAGCAAAGCCGACGGCGGAAGTCGCCGTCGGGCTTTGCAAAGGCTGTGTGAGCCTACCGGGTGCTGCCGGCGAGGAGGCCGCGGCGGCGCAGCAGGCGCTTCTCGACAGGCCCGAAAACCAGCAGTTCGATCAGGATGCCGACGGCGAGGATCAGCAGGATCGCGGACATCACCACCGTCATGTCGGACAGGATACGGCCCTGGTCGAGCAGCGAACCGAGCCCGAACCCGATAGTGCCGCCCACGGCGATGATTTCGGCGGCCATGAGCGAGCGCCAGGAAAACGCCCAGCCCTGCTTGAGGCCGCCCAGGTAACCCGGCAGCGCGGCCGGAAGGATGACCTGGAGCGCCATCTGCAGCCGGGACGCACCCAGCACTGTGCCGACTCGGCGGTATTGCGGCGGGATCTGGTCCACGCCGGAAATGAGGCCGTTGATGATGGACGGGATGGCGCCCATGAACACCACGAAGTACACGGTGGCGTCTGTGAGGCCGAACCAGATGATGGCGGCTGGCACCCAGGCCACGGAGGGCAGGACCTGAAGCCCGGAGATGAGCGGACCGAACGCCCTGCGCAGCGGTGCCACTTGGGCCAGCAGCAGGCCCACGGGGGTGGCGATGGCCACCGAAATCAGGAAGCCCACGAGACCGCGCTGCAGCGAGGTCCAGACAGCTTCCTGCAGCTTGCCCTCGTTCCAGAGCACGCCCATCTGTGTCATGACATCCAGCGGCCCGGGCACCAGGTCGCGGCGCTTCACTCCGAGCGAGACATAGAACTGCCAGACCAGGATCAGGACCGCCAGGGCCGCAATCGGCAGCAGGATCCGGCTCCACTCAATGCGGTGCTTGCGGTCGGCGTCGGACTGCAGCGAGTCCAGCCCCGATTCGAGTTGCCGAAGGTCCTCGTTCCCGGTGGACGTCCTCGTTAAGGCCGCATGGACGTGAGCGGCCGGCCGGGTTTCGACAGGCTCAACCACCGGTTCTGTCTCGGCCACGGGTGTCTGATTACTTGGCATGGCGGCGAATCTCCTCCCGCAGCCGGGCGGTGATGACCCCGGTCAGCTGGCCGGCGAGCCCGGCGTCGGTTCGGTGTGCCTCGGTGACAGCCCACTCCTGGACCACGCGGCCGGGCCGGGACGAAAGCAGCAGCACGCGCTGGCCCAGCCGCACGGCTTCACGGACGTTGTGGGTCACGAAGACGATGGTGCGCCCGGTTTCCTTCCAGATCCGCTCAAGTTCATCATGCAGCAGGTCGCGGGTGATGGCATCGAGTGCGGCAAACGGCTCGTCCATGAGCAGCAACTGCCGGTCCTGGGCCAGCGACCGCGCCAGCGAGACGCGCTGCCGCATGCCGCCGGACAGTTCATGCGGGCGCTTGTCCCCCGCCGCACCGAGGTGCACCAGCTCCAGGAGTTCCTGTGCCTTCGCCCGGCGCTCCGATTTGCCCACGCCGCGCAGCTTCAGGGCGAGTTCGATGTTCTCCCGGGCAGTCAGCCATGGAAAGAGGGCGGCGTCCTGGAACATAAAGGCCGCACCGTCGCTGGGCACTTCCAGGGCGCCCGACGTCGGCGCCTCCAGCCCCGCGATGATGTTCAGCAGGGTGGACTTGCCGCAGCCGGAGGCACCCAGGAGGGCAACGAACTCGCCCTGCTTGATATTGGCGTTGACGTCGTCCAGTACCGGGGCGCCGTCGCCAAAGCGCTTGCCCAGGTGTTCCAGTACGACTGGCATGGTGCCGTCCTTAGGTAGTGGGTGGATCAGTCCTGGCCGAGGCCGGCCGCTGAAATCTTGGTGGTGGCGCCGGCAACCTCGTTGAGGGCGCGGAGGTCGAAGAGCCCGTTGATGTCTGCGTGCTTGGTGGTACCGGCTTCGACGCCGTCCTGCAGCAACCGCGGGTACCCTCCCGCCAGCGGGTCGAGGGTGAAGGTGATATTGGCGAGGGACCGGGCCAGGACGTCATCAGCAAGCGCTGCGCCGGCGGACTCCTGCAGGGCGGAGTTGATGACGCCGGCCTTCTGCTCGGCAGGTGCCTCGTTGAGCCAGGCCACCGATTTCGCGTGCCCCGCAAGGAGGGCCTTCACGGTGTCCGGGTGTTCGGCCGCGAACTTCTGGTTCACGATCAGGACGGTGGTGGGAAACTCACCGGGCTTGCCGGTCCCGGTTCCGTCCCACAGGTCCTTCTCATCCACCAGCACCCTGGCTCCGGCCTGGAGCACCAGACGGGACGACCACGGCTCAGGC
Source organism: Arthrobacter sp. MPF02 (assembly GCF_046605375.1). GTDB lineage: Bacteria > Actinomycetota > Actinomycetes > Actinomycetales > Micrococcaceae > Arthrobacter. The sequence continues at coordinate 2,792,422 of NZ_CP176772.1, forward strand.
AACCACGCGCCGTCGAGCTTTCCGTCCTGGAACAGCTTCAGGCTTTGGGCGTTTTCGGTTGGGTTGATGGCGACGTCGCCGCTGCCGTCCACGTTGGTCTTATAGCCCTGGACGGCAAGCCAGGCGCGGAGGGCCACGTCCTGGGTACCGCCCAGCTGCGGGGATGCGATGGTCTTGCCTTTGAGGTCCGCGGCGGAATTGATGTCCGGCTTGACGACCAGCTGGGCGCCGCCCGCGGCGGCACCGGCGATAATCCTGACGGACTCGCCGGAACTCTTGGCGAAGGAGTTGATGGCGGGGTTGGGGCCGATGTAGGCGGCGTCGATAGCGCCGGCGTTCAGTGCCTCGATGGCGGCGGGGCCTGCGTTGAAGGTTTCGGTGCTGAGCGCGGTGTTGCCAAGCGCTTCGGCGAGGAAGCCTTCCTTGATACCGACCAGCGCCGGAGCATGGGTGACGTTGCCGAAGTAACCCAGCTTGAGTTCTGCGGCTGGGGTAGGTGCAACGGCCTGGGCCTCCGTATTACGCGACACGGTGGATGCCACCACGGCGCCGACCACGATCAGCAGGACCAGTCCCACAGCCAGGGCGGCCTCGATGGCGCGCTTGCGCTTGGGTACCGCGCTTTCGCCTGCCACGATGCGGGTCATCCCGGGCTTGGAACTAGTCATTGTTTCACCATAGGGAGTGCCCTGAACCCGTTCAATGAAGCCTAAACGGGGGGTCACGCAGGTTCATCTAGCGTCATATTTGGACGCGCGGCCGGCCGTTCCGGGTGTCTTAATTGCCTTTCACGTTGACCAGTTGGCGCAGTTTGTGCCGTACCAGCACCAGGTCCGCGGCGTCCTGCATCACTTGGTCGATTGGCTTGTAGGCGGCCGGGATTTCGTCGATGAACGCCTCGGACGCCCGGAACTCGATGCCCCGCATTGCGCGCTTCAGTTCCTCCAGCGTGAAGGCCTTCCGTGCAGCGTTCCTTGAGTATTCCCGCCCGGCCCCGTGCGGCGAGGAGTTCAGCGAGGCAGCGTTGCCACGGCCTTCCACAACATACGACGCCGTCCCCATCGAGCCCGGGATCAGTCCCGGATCGCCGTGCTCGGCTTTGATGGCCCCCTTGCGGGACACCCACACCGGCTTGCCGTAATGGTTCTCCTGCTGGGTGAAGTTGTGGTGGCAGTTGATCCGTTCGAGTTCCTGCACCGGCCCGCCCACCCAGTGTCCGAACTGGGTGGTGACGCGGTCCATCATTTCCTCGCGGTTGAGCAGCGCGAAGTGCTGGGCCCAGCGGAGCTCGGCCATGTAGCGGTCGAACTGCGGGGTGCCTTCATCCAGGTACGCCAGGTCCGGGTCCGGCAGGTAGACCTGGTTCTTCCGGCTGACGTGCTGGGCAACGCCGATGTGGTGCTGGGCGATCTTGTTGCCGATCCCCCGAGAGCCGGAGTGCAGGAACAGCCAGACGTCGTCGGCCTCATCGGCGCAGATCTCGATGAAGTGGTTGCCCGAGCCCAGGGACCCCAGCTGCAGCTCCCATTTCTCAACGTACTGTGCCGGGTTGAATCCTGCCTTGGCTGCAAGCTCTTTCAACTCGGCAATCCGCGGCTCTGCCGTGGCCAGGACCTTCCTGTTGTTGTGGCCGGCGGACAGGGGGATGACGCGTTCAATGTCCTCGCGGATCCGCTTCCGGTCCTTCGGCAAATCCTTGACCGAATACTGGGTGCGGACGGCGATCATGCCGCAGCCGATGTCCACTCCCACCGCCGCCGGGATTATGGCGCGCAGAGTCGGGATGACCGAGCCCACCGTGGCACCCTTGCCCAGGTGCGCGTCCGGCATCAGGGCCAGGTGCGGGTAGATGAAAGGCAGGCTCGCGGTCTTGACGGCCTGCTCCCGGGTCTGGCCATCAAGGATGGACGCCCAGTTCAGGAGCTTGGGGCTGATGGTTTCCACGGTTCCGCCTTCCGCCTCGCCAGGACTAACGTGGCATCAAGGCTAACCCCGCAAACGCCAAATTGCCGGATCGCTGCCGGATCGCCGTAACGATACGGCGACCTTGCAGCGTTCCGGCGATTTCGGCGGAAACTAGATGCTGTAGCGCTCGTCCTCGTGGTCGCCCGGGTGGTCCTTGACCATGCCCGCGGCCAGGGTGTTGCCGTCGAGCGGGTCGATCACCAGGAACGCACCGGTGCGTCGGTGGTGCAGGTAGTTCTCAAGCGGCAGCGGCGCGGCGAGCCGGAGCTGCGCGTGGCCGATGTCGTTCAGTTCCAGGGTGGAGGCCTGCTCCAGCTTGAACGTGGACAGGTCCAGCTTGCCGTTGACGTTGCGGACCAGCGCCTGCACCGTGCGGGTCCCGTGCTTCACCAGCACCTTGGCGCCCTCGCGGAGCGGCTTCGGGGACAGCCAGCACAGCGATGCGTACAGGTCGGCGGAGGCTTCGCGGACGGTGCCGGCGGCGGCGATGGTGTCGCCGCGGGCGACGTCGAACTCCTCTGCCAGCCGAATGGCCACCGACTGCGGTGCCGAGGCTTCCTTCAGCGAGGCGCCGGCAAAGTCGATGCCCACCACGGTGGTGGTGCGCGGATCCTGGCCGGGGGTCAGCACGGACACCTGGTCCCCCACCTTGACCGAGCCTTCGGTAATCTGCCCGGCGTATGCACGGTAGTCACGGTAGGCTTCCAAATCCAGGCCGGTAGCCACGGCGTCGGGAGCCAGGGCGCCCTGCGGCCGGATGACCAGCTGCACCGGGAAGCGGAAGCTCTCCAGGTGGCTTTCCAGTTCGTCGGCGGCGGGCAGGGTCTCAAGGACCTCGAGAAGCGCGGGGCCGGTGTACCAGGGGGTGCGCTCGGAGCGCTCCACCACGTTGTCGCCGTCGAGCGCGGACACCGGGATGACCAGCAGGTCGCTGATGCCGTCCGAGCCGAGGCCAAGCTCGCGGCCCACCTGCTGCACGTCGGCCTCGATGTCCCGGAATACGGACTCGCTGAAGTCCACCAGGTCGACCTTGTTTACGGCCACAATCACGTGCGCCACGCGCAGCAGCTGCAGCACGGACAGGTGCCGGCGGGTCTGCTCCAGCACGCCCTTGCGGGCGTCGATGAGTACGACGACGGCATCCGCAGTGGAAGCGCCCGTCACCGTGTTCTTGGTGTACTGCACGTGCCCGGGGCAGTCTGCCAGGATGAAGCTGCGGCGGTCGGTGGCGAAGTAGCGGTAGGCGACGTCGATGGTGATGCCCTGTTCACGCTCGGCGCGCAGGCCGTCGGTCAGGAGGGCCAGGTCGATGCCGCCCTTGTCGCCGCCGAAGCCGCGGTCCGCGGAGGTGCGGGCAACGGCGTCGAGCTGGTCGGCCAGGATTGCCTTGGAATCATGAAGGAGGCGGCCCACCAAAGTCGACTTGCCGTCGTCGACCGATCCCGCGGTGGCGAAACGGAAAAGGGTTGTGGGCAGGGCTGTCTCCAGGTCCGCCGGGAGAACTGCTTCGGTGGTCATTAGAAATACCCGTCCTTCTTGCGGTCTTCCATGGCGGCTTCGGAAATGCGGTCATCGGCCCGGGTGGCGCCACGTTCGGTCAGGGTGGAGGCGGCAACTTCCACCACCACGTCGGACACCGTGAAGGCGTTCGACTCAACAGCGCCGGTGCAGGACATGTCGCCCACAGTGCGGTAGCGGACGGTCTTGGTGATGACCTGCTCGTCCTCGCGCGGCTGGGACACCTCGCCCACGGCACGCCACATGCCGTCCCGGGCGAACACTTCACGCTCGTGCGCGTAATACAGGCTGGGCAGCTCGATGTTCTCGCGCTCGATGTAGCGCCAGATGTCCAGCTCGGTCCAGTTGCTGATGGGGAACGCACGGACGTGCTGGCCCACCGTGTGGCGGCCGTTGTACAGGTTCCACAGCTCGGGGCGCTGGTTGCGCGGATCCCACTGGCCGAACTCGTCGCGGAGGCTCAGGATGCGCTCCTTGGCGCGGGCCTTGTCCTCGTCGCGGCGGCCGCCGCCGAACACGGCGTCGAACTTGTTCTGCTGGATGGCGTCCAGCAGAGGGACTGTCTGCAGCGGGTTCCGGGTTCCGTCGGCGCGCTCGGCGAGCTCACCGCGGTCAATGAACTCCTGTACGGAACCCACCACGAGCTTCAGGCCCAGGCGCTCAACAGTGCGGTCGCGGAAATCGATGACCTCGGGGAAGTTATGGCCGGTGTCCACGTGCAGCACCGGAAACGGCACCTTGCCAGGCCAGAAGGCTTTGGTGGCCAGGTGCAGCATCACCACGGAGTCCTTGCCGCCGGAGAACAGGAGGGCGGGCTTCTCGAACTCGGCAACAACCTCGCGGATGATGTGGATGGCCTCGGACTCGAGGGTGTCCAGGCTGCTCAGTCTGGTTGAGACGGCGGAGTCGGTCACCTGGGTGGTCTCCTCGGTTACTGAAGTGCTCATACGTGTAGTCCGCATTCTGTCTTGTTGGTTCCTGCCCAGCGGCCGGCGCGGGGGTCCTCGCCGGGTGCCACTTTGCGGGTGCAGGGCTGGCAGCCGATGGACGGGTAGCCCTGGGACAGGAGCGGGTTGACGGGCAGGAGGTTGTCGTCGGAGTACTGGACCAACTGGTCGAACGTCCAGGCGGCCATCGGGTTGACCTTGACCAGGCCGTTCTTCTCATCCCACGTGACCAGCGGGGTGTTGGTGCGGGTGGGGGCCTCATCGCGACGGACACCCGTGAACCAGAGCTCGTACTTGGACAGCGTGCGCTGCAGCGGGGCCACTTTGCGGAGGGCGCAGCATTGGGCGGCGTCCCGGGCGAACAGGTTCTTGCCGAGGAGGCGGTCCTGCTGCTCCACGGTGTTTTCGGGAAGCACATCCACCACGTTGACGCGGAGGTTCGCGGCGACCTCATCACGCGTGGCGTAGGTTTCCGGGAAGTGGTAGCCGGTCTCCAGGAACAGGACGTCGACGCCGGGCATCTGGTCCGCCACCAGCGCGGGCAGCACGGCGTCGGCCATGGAGCAGGCGACGGCGACGGCCGGCATCTCGAAGTTCCGCTCCACCCAGGCGATGACGTCGCGGGCAGGGGCGTCCCAGCCGAGCTCGGCAGCGCCGGCCTCGGCCAGGGCCTTCAGCTCTTCCTTGCTACGTAGCTTAGGGGCGGCGGTGGCCACTGTGGCTTCCACTTGCTCCGAAGCCTGGGCCGGCGCAACCACCGGGTCTACTCCGAGTGCGTGCTTACTCATTACTGGAGTGCCTCCTCGTCTGCTGCGTGGGCCCACTCTGCGAAGGTCTGGCCTTCGGCGCGCTGGGCCACGAACGTGCGGACCACGCGCTCGACGTAGTCGGGCAGATCGTCGACGTAGACCTTGAGGCCGCGGACGGTGCGGCCCAGGCCTGCTTCCTCGCGGTTGTTGTTGGCCAGCCCGCCGCCCAGGTGGACCTGGAAGCCCGGGGAGGGATCGCCGTCGGGCGTGGGAAGCATCATGCCCTTGAGGCCGATGTCCGCCGTCTGGATGCGGGCGCAGGAGTTGGGGCAGCCGTTGATGTGCAGGGACAGCGCCTGCGGCAGTTCGCCGGACTCTGCGAGGTCAGCGAGGCGGCGCTCCAGCTCGGCCACGGCAGTGGCGGCGGTGTGCTTGGTCTCCACGATGGCCAGCTTGCAGTATTCGATCCCCGTGCAGGCAATGGTGCCGCGGCGGAACACGGACGGGCGGGCGGACAGGCCCAGGGCGTCCAGTTCGGCCACCAGCGGCTCCACGTGGTCCTTCTCGACGTCCAGGACAACGAGCTTCTGGTGCGGGGTGGTGCGCAGGCGGTAGGAACCGCGGGCCTCCAGGGTATCCGCGAGCTTGACCAGCGCGGCGCCGGACAGGCGGCCGGCAACCGGGGTGGCGCCGATGAAGAACTTGCCGTCCTTCTGCTCGTGCACGCCCACGTGGTCACCGGGGGTGGTGGGCTTGGGCGCGGCGGGGCCGTCGGCCAGCTTGTAGCCCAGGTATTCGTCCTCGAGGATCTGGCGGAACTTCTCCGGGCCCCAGTCGGCCATCAGGAACTTCAGGCGGGCCTTGGTGCGCATGCGCCGGTAGCCGTAGTCGCGGAAGATGCTGGTGACGCCGAGCCACACGTCCGCTGCCTGCTCGGGCTTGACGAACGCGCCGAGGCGCTTGCCCAGCATGGGGTTGGTGGACAGCGCGCCGCCGGCCCAGAGGTCGTAACCGACGCCCAGCTCCGGGTGGCGGACGCCCACCAGGGCGAAGTCGTTGATCTCGTGCACCACGTCCTGGCTGGGGTGGCCGGTGATGGCGGACTTGTACTTGCGCGGCAGGTTGGACAGCAGCGGGTTGCCGATGAACCGCTCCCCCAGCTCCTCTATCAACGGAGTGGGGTCGATGATCTCGTCCTTGGCGATGCCGGCTACGGGCGAACCCAGGATGACGCGCGGAACGTCGCCGCAGGCCTCGGTTGTGGACAGGCCGACGCCCTCCAGCCGGTTCCAGATCTCGGGGATGTCCTCGACGCGGATCCAGTGCAGCTGGATGTTCTGGCGGTCGGTGAGGTCGGCGGAGTCCCGGGCGAAGTCCACGGAAATCTGGCCGATGACGCGCAGCTGCTCGGTGGTGAGCGCGCCGCCGTCGATCCTCACGCGCAGCATGAAGTACTTGTCCTCGAGCTCGTGCGGCTCGAGGGTTGCGGTCTTGCCGCCGTCGATCCCGGGCTTGCGCTGGGTGTAAAGGCCCCACCAGCGGAACCGGCCGTGCAGGTCCTGGCCGGGGATGGCGTCAAAGCCCTCTTTGGCGTAGATGGTCTCGATACGCTCGCGCACGTTGAGGCCGTCGTCTTCCTGCTTCCAGGTTTCGTTGGCGTTCAGCGGCGTCTTGCCGTCCACTTTCCACTGACCGTGGGGCTTTGCAGCGGGACGGGACGGGCGGGCGGGGCGCTTGGGGGCAGCGGAGTCCGCGGACGCTCCGGCTAGAGCTGTATCAGTCATGCATCGACTGTAGGTCCCGCCGGAATTGCGTCACAAAGGCCCGGAAACGCTAAGTCACCTAGGGAAATATTTCGTCACGAAACGCCGGACGGCCTTGATCAGGCCACCCTGCTGTGCATCGGTTCCACCTGTCGAGGGGGCCTGGTCCGGACCGCTGGCAGCGCCCGCTGCAGGCGCTTTCGCGGGTGCCGCGGTTGCCGCTTCCGCAGCTTTCGCGACGGCTGCGTCGTACCTTTCCAGGGCAATTTCGGCAATGACGCGGGACGGCAGGAGGGGCTCTGTCACGACGTCGGCACCCGCCTTGGCCAGCTGGTCGTGGAAGTAGCCCGGCGCCAGGAGGTAGGAGGCAATCACCACCCGCCCGCCGACGTCGACACCTCCCGCGGACTCCCCCGCCCCGGCACCTCCGGCGAGTTCCTCCCGAAGCATCGCGACGGCGTCGGGCACTGAAGGCTTGGCGGACGCACCGTACGCGGCGACCATCCGGTTGGAACGCAGCTGGCCGAGCTGGCCGAGGAGTTGCTCCACGCTCTTTGCCGCGTTCGGGTTGGAAGAACCCGCGGCAGCCAGCACCAGCACGTCGTTGTCCGTGACGCCGGCCTCGCGCAGGCGCTGGTCGAGCAGTGCCGCCAGCCGCGGGTCCGGGCCCAAAGGCGCGGCCGCCGCACTGCCCGGTCGGCTCTTCACTGCCCGCGCGATGTCCACCTTCACGTGGTAGCCCACGCTGAGCAGCAGGGGCACCACGACGGCGGACTCCCCCTCCGGCAGGCCGGCCACCACGTCCACCAGATCGGGCTGCTGGACGTCCACGTACGCTTCCCTGACGTCGAGCCCCGGGCGTAGTTTGGCGATGGCGGCGCGCAGGGCGTTGACCTCAGCCGCCCCCTGCTCGTTGGACGTCCCGTGGGCGCAGGCGATCATGATGGGGCTGTTCATAGGGGCTAGCGTAACGTTGGAGCCGTCCTGTCCGCCCTTCTTGAACCACCGGGACGCCCCATGACATTCCCTTTTGACATCGCCCTGGTGTGGCTGGACCTGGCCGGCGTCTTCTTCTTCGCCGTCTCGGGGTCCCTGCTGGCAGCGCGAAAGCAGTTTGACTTCCTGGGTTCGCTGCTTTTGGCTTCGCTGGTGTCACTGGGTGGCGGCGTGATCCGCGACATCATCCTAAATACTGTTCCCGCCGCCTTCACCAATCCTGCCTACCTGGTGCCGCCGCTGCTGGCCACGGTTTTGGTGTACTTCCTGTATTCCAGTGTGCAGCGCTTCACTTCCCTTTTGGTGCTTTTCGACGCCGGCGGACTCGGACTGTTCTGCATCACGGGGACTTTGAAGGCACTCTCGTTCGGGGTGAACCCGCTGGCCGCGGTCCTGCTGGGCGTGGCCACCGCGGTGGGCGGCGGGTTGTTGCGCGACATCACAGCGAACGAAGTGCCGCAGCTGTTCGATAACCGGGACCTCTATGCCCTGCCTGCCTTCTCGGGTGCGGCCCTGACCTCCGTGCTGTGGGTGACCGGCACTTTCAACGCTGTCACCGCCTGCCTGGTGGCGGCTGTGGTTTTCACTTTCCGGGTGGTGGCGTGGCGCCGTCACTGGTATGTTCCGCTTGCCGTCCGCGGCTGGCACCGGGCGCCTGAGGCCCGCAAATCGCGGGGCGGCGATTAGCTAGGATATGACCATGACTGACATGTTCCTCGAGAAATTCCGTGCGCTGGTTCCGAAGTATCTCGAGGATGAATGGCAGGTAGAGGACGGTCTGTCCCCTGAAGAACTCGAGGCGGCCCTGGCCGAACACAAATTCCAGATTCCGCTGGTCCTGCGCGAGTTCTACCTGGCCCTTGGCGGCTGCGAGGACCTCATGGAGGCCTACCACTACTTCTGGGACCCGGACGAGCTTGAGGTCGACGACGAAGGCTTCCTGATGTTCCTCGAGGACGAGGACGAGGAGTACACCTGGGGTTTCCGTGTGGGCGACCTCAGCATTCCGGACCCGATCGTGTACCGCCGCAACAACGCCCGCGGCCAGTGGAAGTCCGAGGAAGGCACCTTCTCCGAATTCGTCTTCGACATGTTCGAGTGGGCCTTCGAGGACGAGGAGTAGGTCCCTCCCGTCCTTCCCGGGCACTTTGACAGCCGCTGGCCGGAATTCGTCACTTATAGGCCTGCGCCCGCCCGTTGGCTTGGGTTCCTCCGGCCATGCCGGCTGGGCTGGTCCAAAAGTCACGCAATTGGGTACGTGCTGGCCCGACGTGCCGGTGTCCCGCCGTTCCGCCACAGAGTCAGTACGGCCTTCACCTCGGCCACCATGGCCTCGGGATGGTGGACAACGTCCTCGTAGTAGTAGCGCAGCACCAGGTAGCCTCCGATGATGCTTTGGTTGTTGCGGCGTTGATCCTTCTTCACCGACTTGCGCTCGAAATGGGTGGACCCGTCCGTCTCGACCACGAGGCACTCCTCCACCAGGAAGTCCACTTCGCCGACACCCTCGATGAAGACGTGCCTCCTGATTCTGAGGCCAGCCCTGCTGAAGTGCGCGTTCGCCAGGACCTCAAGGACTGAGTCCGCCCTCGGAATCACGAGGTTCAAGATCGACCGGACCTTGCCGTTCCGGCGCCCCTGGCACCGTGCGTAGAGGAAGTCCAGGGAAATGCTGCCGGAACCAACTGCCGACTGCACCATGACGAGGGCCTCAAACTCAGGCAGGCAGTGGAGCGCGTGAAGCAGTACGTCCGCAAGCCCAACAACCGGCAGCCACGCGTGCCGCGGATGCTTGGGACGGCCGTGGTCCGTCAGAGCGGGTGTCCTGGTGGGATGGCTACGACAGATATGCACAGAGTCGGCGGCACGAAGTGTCCACAGGCTGTACACCGGCGCCGCCGAAAGGCAGGTCAGCCGCCCGCCGGCGCCTAAAGCGGCACTGAGGTCGGTGGCGGCCGGCATCGCGTAGATTCCCCGCCGCACCTTGAGCAATATTCCGGTGGCTACAGCTTGACTGATGACGGCACGGGGAAAACCGGCCTTCTTTAACTGGAGGGCCCGGACAGCGCCGCCGTGCCTGTTGATGTAATTCATGATGTCCACGAACTCCACACTCCAGACGCCGCCAGAGCGTCACGAGGCCGGCGAGGCGGTATGTGGACAATCCGGGCGGGAATCTTCCAGGTGCACCCCACCGGAATGCGCGACTTTTAGTCGTAGCACCAGCGTTAGTTCTTGCAGTTCCGGACGCTCCACGGCGCTGGCAGCCCAAGAGTCACGCAAATAGGCCGACAACACCGGGGAAAAGTGGTGTGACAGATATAGTCACACCCGGCTTGCTTTCTGTAACAGATGTGTCATATGCTGTTTCCGGATCCGCTAAACGCCTCCGGCGGGTCTGATGCGAACGGAGAGATAGCCCCGGTTCAGAGCAACCCAGTTGCCGAGGACCGGGGCTGTCCCGTTTAAAGCACCCGACACCAGAAAAATGCCCGGCCCCACGGAGGAGCCGGGCACCAGGAAGGAAAACTAACTGGCGCGGTCCACCACGGCCAGTGCGAAGTTGGACAGCGATTCCTTGACCACGCCCTCAGGCAGGGGGGCCAGCGCGGCAATCGCTTCGTCAGCCCACTGGCGTGCCACAACCCAGGATTCCGCGGTCACCGGGTGCTCGCGCAGTCCGGCCACGGCTTCGGCAAGTGCTTCGTCTGAGGTGAGGTCGCCGTCCAACAGCTCGAGGAGTTCGACGGCGGACTGGTCACCATTCCCGGCAGCCTTGCGCAGGAGCAGGACGGGCAGGGTGGGAACGCCTTCGCGCAGGTCGGTTCCCGGGGACTTGCCGGACTTCACCTTCACTCCGGTCACGTCGATGACGTCGTCGGCGAGCTGGAATGCCACACCAACCTTCTCGCCGTATTCCACCAGGACGTCTTCGTAGGCCTCATCAGCCCCGGAGAAGATGGCGCCGAGCTGCCCTGAGGCGGCAACGAGCGAGCCGGTCTTGTCCGCGATCACAGAGAGGTAGTGCTCCACCGGGTCCTCGTCCGGCCGCGGTCCTACGGTTTCATGGAGCTGGCCCAGGCACAACCGTTCGAAGGTCCGGGCCTGAATGCCCAGCGCCCGGCCGCCGAGCTCGGACACCAGGATGGAGGCACGGGCGAAAATCAGGTCCCCGGTTAGCACGGCCACCGAATTGCCCCATACCTCATGCGCGGTGGGGGCCCCGCGGCGGAACGGTGCGGAGTCCATGACGTCGTCGTGGTACAGGGTTGCCAGGTGCGTCAGTTCAACCACGACGGCGGCCTGCACCACGGCGGGCAGGGACGCGTCTCCGAGGTGGGCACAGAGCAGGGTCAGCAGCGGGCGGATGCGCTTGCCTCCGGCTTCCACCAGGTGACGCGACGTTGCGTCTGCCAGGGGATCGGAGTTCGCGATGGCTTCGCGGAGCTTTTTCTCCACCCGGGCCAGGTTGTTGGTGAGGGCGGGGCCCAGTTCGGCATCCTCGGCGATGGCGGCGAAACCTGCGGGCAGCTGGAGTCCGGTGGCGATGGCGCTGGTGTTGAGGCTTGGTTCAGCGTCGGTCATGCCGTGTCCGGCGTGGGTCCAGCTGTGTTCTGCGGGTTTGGTCACGGGTTAACCCTAACTTTTTGTTGCGGATACCGCTGGTTCGAAGCCGACGGGGTATTGGATGTGGCCGGGACCAGCGCCTCGAGGACCCGGATCATCCGGTCCTCGATGCCCTTCGCCGACGGGTCCGTGAGGTTGGCCAGCAACCGGACCACAAAGCGCATCAGGACCGGTACAGGCATGCCGGTCCGGAGCGCGAGCTTCATGACGGCGGGCTTGCCGATCAGCGCGGCAAACACCCGGCCCAGCGTGAAGTGGCGTCCCCACTGTTCCCGCACGTAGTCCGCGTACCGGGCAAGGTGCGCGTCGGCGTCGTACGTTCCGCCCGAGGAAGCCGAGCGGGCAGAGGCGTCGATGATGAACTCCGCGGCGAAGCGTGCGGACTCCATGGCGTAGGAGATTCCCTCGCCGTTGAACGGGGAGACCATGCCGCCGGCGTCGCCCAGGAGCAGCAGGCCGGGCGAGTAGTGCGGGGTGCGGTTGAAGCCCATGGGCAGGGCGGCGCCGCGGATCTCGCCCACCTGGTTCTCCGGGGTGAAGCCCCACTCGGCGGGCATGCCTGCGGTCCATTCGCGCAGGACCTGCTTGTAGTCGAGCTTGCCGAACTCCTTGGAGGAATTCAGGATGCCCAGGCCCACGTTGGAGGTGCCGTCGCCGACGCCGAAGACCCAGCCGTAGCCGGGCAGCAGCTTGCCGTCGCGGCCGGGCAGCTCCAGCCAGCCTTCCATCCAGTCGTCGTCCGTGCGCGGCGACGTAAAGTACGTGCGGACGGCCACGCCGAGGGGGCGGTCGTCGCGTTTTTGGACGCCGAGGGACACGGCTGTTCGGGTGGAGTTTCCGTCAGCAGCGAGTACGACGTCGGCACTGAAGTCGCGCGTCTCGCCCGTCTTGCGGCCGGACTCGTCCAGGAGCGCTGCGCGGACACCGGTCACGCGGCCGTCCTCCGAGCGCAGGGCGTCGGTGACGCTGTGCCGCTCGAGGATGGTTGCGCCGGCGGACTGGGCATGCCGGGCGAGCTCCTCGTCGAAGCCCAGCCGGGTGCGGATCAGGCCGTACTGCGGAAAGTCCGAAACCTCGGGCCACGCCAGCTCGATGGTCCGGCCGCCTGCGATCAGGCGCAAGCCTTTGTTGCGCCGCCAACCGTCATGTTCCGGATGCGGCAGGCCCAGCTTCTGGATCTCCCGGACGGCACGCGGCGTCAGGCCGTCGCCGCACACCTTTTCGCGCGGGAAGCTGGTCTTTTCCAGCACCGTGACTTCGATGCCGGCTTTGGCGAGATAATACGCAGCGGTGGATCCGGCCGGCCCTGCGCCGACAATCAGTACCTTCATCCGGTCAGCGGGCGATGTTGCGGCGCAGCTTGGCCACCGGCCCCTTGTGCGCGGCGATGGCGGCAGCACCGCCGTCGGACGTTTTCCCTGCAGCCTTGAACGCGCGGTGCACCGCCACGATGCCGCCGGTCAGGTTCCGGTAGGTGACGTCTTCCCAACCGGTTTCCTGCAGCCAGGCGGCCAGGTTGTCCTGGTCCGGCCAGGCACGGATGGACTCGGCAAGGTAGACGTAGGCGTCCGGGTTGGAGGCCACCTTGGTGGCAATCGCCGGAAGAGCGCGCATCAGGTACTCGGTGTACATGGTGCGCCACAGCGGCACCACGGGCTGGGAGAACTCGGCAATGACCAGGCGTCCGCCGGGCTTGGTGACGCGGAGCATCTCCTGCAGCGCCTTCTTGGGCTCGTTGACGTTGCGCAGGCCGAAGGAGATGGTGGTGGCGTCGAAGGAGTTGTCTGCGAACGGCAGGTTGGTGGCGTCACCGGCCACGAAGTTGATGTCCGGGCGGCGGCGTTTGCCCACCTTCAGCATGCCGAGTGAGAAATCGCAGGCCACTACGTCAATGCCGGCATCGGCGTATGGCTCGCTGGACGTTCCGGTCCCGGCCGCCAGGTCCAGGACGCGCTGGCCCTTGGAGACCTCCATGGCTTCCACCACGACCTTGCGCCACCGGCGCGTCTGCCCCATCGAAAGGACATCGTTTACAACGTCGTACTTGGGTGCGACGTCGTCAAACATCGTGGCTACTTCGTCCGGACGCTTATCCAAGGATGCTCGGTTCACCATGACATTGTCTCAAAACTTCGGCAGGGCCCCGACCACCGGGAACAGGGCAGCGCAAGCCTGCTCATCCGGGGAGGCAGCATATTAAGTACTTTCAAGTACTGTGGAGCAATCATGACGAGCACGCTCCGCACCTTGACAGTCCCCCTTGATGGCCGAAATTTTGCCGGGGGGCTGCCATCGTTCCTGGTCCGTGACGACGTCCTCTGCTGGACCCGGCGAGAGTCGGGCCTGGCCGGGTTCGGCGAGATTGCGCGCTTCAGGGCCACCGGCCCGGAGCGGTTCCTGGAGGCCGATATCTGGTGGCGCCACCTGGTCATCGAAGCCGACATCACCGACCCGGTTGAGCTGCCCGGCACCGGCCCCCTGGCCTTCGGCTCCTTCGCCTTTTCCAAAGCCTCGCCGTATGAGTCGCGGCTGATCGTGCCGGAGCTTGTGGTGGGCGTGCGCGACAACCAGGCATGGGTGACGCAGTTAACCTTCGACGGCGGCGAGCTCACCACGGCGGGCGCCCTCGCCGCCCTGGACCGCTGGCTGGCCGGCCCCGCGGCATTCGCCGGCGTCCCGGCCGCAGGAACAACGACGGCGGCAGCGGACTCCGCCGGGGACGCCACCTTTGGTGCCGCTCCTGCTGCCGGAGGCGGCGCCGTCGTACGCCCGCTGCCCCTGGCGGCCGGCGCCACGCTGCACACGGGATCCCTGAGCGAGGAAGCGTGGATGGAAGCCGTGACTGCCGGGGTGGAGGAGATCCGCACGGGGGCGCTGGAAAAGCTGGTGCTGGCGCGCGACGTGGTGGCAACGGTCCCCGGAGGCGTCAACGCGTCCCAAGTGCTGCGTGAGCTCGCGGCCCAGTACCGCGAATGCTGGACGTACGGGGTCGACGGCCTGGTGGGAGCCACCCCCGAGATGCTGATCCAGGTAGAGGGCAGGACCGCGCAGGCCAGGGTACTGGCGGGGACCCTTGACCGGCGGGACGCCCACGGCGAGGACGGCCTCCCCATGGACTACGCCACGCGGGTGCTCGCCGGCTCCGAGAAGCAACGGCACGAGCATGACATCGCGATCCAGTCGCTGACCACCCAGCTGGCCCCGTTTTCGGAGGCGATGAACGCGCACGACGAGCCGTTCATCCTGGAACTGCCCAATGTGTGGCACCTGGCATCCGACGTCAAGGCGGAACTCACCGAGGTTGAAGGCCACGTGCCCACCTGCCTGGCGCTGATCAACGCTTTGCATCCGACTGCAGCCGTCTGCGGAACCCCTACCCAGGTGGCAGGCGAGCTGATCCGCAAGCTGGAGCACCTGGACCGGGGGCCCTATGCCGGGCCGGTGGGCTGGCTGGATGCCGCGGGCAACGGGGAATGGGGTATCGCCCTGCGCGGGGCGGTCATTGAGGCCCCGGACACCGTGCGGCTGTATGCCGGCTGCGGGATTGTTGACGGTTCGCAACCCGAGGCTGAACTTGCGGAGACGTGGGCGAAGTTCCGGCCGATGCTCGAGGCCCTGGGCATCAACAGCTGACCCGGCATTCCCAACTGAGTAGCGCGAACTGTCGTTTTGATGGTGCTAAACGACAGTTGGCGCTACTCAGTTGGGTAAGGAGTCTGGCATGGGAGACAACTCGCATCACGACACGCTTGATTTGTTGTGTGATTTAGTTATCCAATAGTGAAACTTAGTTTCCTGTGATGCACATCTCATAATCGGCGCTACACTATGAACCGATTTAGTACCGCATACCCCTGCAACAAAAGGTAAGAATTATGCAGCTCAAGTCCCTGGCTACGGCCAAAATGACCGCCAAGGCAGCAGCACTCTTCGCCGCCGGCGCCCTCACCCTCACGGCGTGCGGCGGCGGCAACTCCGCCCCCGCCGCTTCCGAGGGCGGCGTCCAGCTGATCAACGCAGGCAAGCTCACTGTCTGCTCAGACATCCCCTACGAGCCGTTCGAGTTCGAGAAGGACGGCGAAACGGTCGGCTTTGACGTGGATATCGCCAAGGAAGTTGCCAAGGACCTCGGCGCCGAGCTCAGCATCGTGGACAGCTCCTTTGAGGCCATCGAAACCGGCACCGCCTTGACCCAGTGCGACCTCGGCATCTCCTCGATCTCCATCACGGACACCCGCAAGTCCGTCATGGACTTCTCCGACCCCTACCTGGATGACGACCTGACCCTTGTGGCCAGTGAAGATTCCGGCATCACCGGCCTGGACAGCGCCAAGGGCAAGAAGGTGGGCGTCCAGCAGGCCACCACCGGCGCAGATTACGCCGAGGAGAAGGGCATCGAAGCACAGCAGTTCGAGGACACCGGGCTCCTGGTCCAGGCACTGCAGGCCGGCACCATCGACGCCGCCCTGGGCAACCAGTCCGTGCTGGGCTACGCCATCAAGGACGACCCCAAGTTCAAGAGCGTTGAGGACTTTGCCACCGGCGAGCAGCTGGGCATCTCCGTCAAGAAGGGCAACACCGCAATGCTCGAGAAGGTCAATGGCACGCTGGAACGCCTGGAGGAGGACGGCTCGCTGGAGAAGTTCAAGACCACCTGGTTCGGCGAGACCGCCAAGTAGCAGAACGCAGGCCCGGGGTGTCCTTCACCCCGGGGCCTTCGCGGCCCTGAGAACCACGCAGTTGGGGCCCCGGACACGCTGCCACCGCAGTCCGGGGCCCCAGCCACGCATAACGAATGTGAGCAACCCATGGCAATGACCGCACGTCAGCGGGCCAGAGTAAGCCTCTACGTCCAGGCCGGAATCTTTGTGGTGGCCATCGCCGCACTGGTCCTGGCCACGGACTGGGAGACGATTGGCAACAGCGTCTTCAACTTCGCCAAGATCGGGCCGATGTTCCCCGACATCTTCACCACCGGCCTGGTCAACACCCTGGTCTACACCTTCCTGGGCTTCATCGTGGGCCTGTCCGGCGGCCTGCTGCTGGCTCTGATGAAGCTCTCCAGCTTCCCGCTCTACCGCTGGATCGCCACCGGCTACATCGAGTTTTTCCGCGGCATTCCCGCCCTGCTGGTGTTCATCGCCTTCGGCTACGGCGTCCCGCTGGCCTTCGGCGTCTCCTGGAACGTCACGGTGATCGTGATGATCTCGCTGGGCATGGTGGCCTCGGCATACATCGCCGAAACCCTCCGCGCCGGCCTGCAGGCCGTCCCCAAGGGGCAGATGGAAGCCGCCCGGTCCCTGGGCATGCCGCAGTGGCGGGCCATGGTCACCATCGTGATCCCGCAGGCGTTCAAGATCGTCCTGCCGCCGCTGACCAACGAGATCATCCTGCTGACCAAGGACTCGTCGCTGATCTACGTGCTGGGCCTGACCGCCTCACAGTACGAGCTCACCAAGTTCGGCCGCGACGGCATCTCCAGCCTGGGTGCCGGCCTGACGCCGCTGCTGGTGGCCGGCGCCTTCTACCTGGTCATCACCATCCCGCTGAGCCTCCTGGCCCGGAAGTTCGAAAGCCGCTCCGCGCGGACCAAGCGATAGGCAGGCAAGCCAATGAACGACGTCGTAAATTCCTCTGGAAGCACCGGCACCATCCACGCCGCCGGCGTGTCCATCAAGGACCTGCGCAAGGCCTACGGCTCCAACGAAGTCCTGAAGGGCATCAGCCTGGACGTTGCGCCGGGCGAGGTGGTGTGCCTGGTCGGCCCGTCCGGTTCCGGCAAGTCGACCCTCCTCCGCTGCGTCAACCTGCTGGAGCAGCCCAACCAGGGCAGCATCCACGTGGGCGGCTTCGAAGCCACCGATCCGGACGTGGACATCGACCGGATGCGCCGCAAGGTGGGCATGGTGTTCCAGCAGTTCAACCTGTTCCCGCACCTGAACGCCAAGCGCAACTGCTCCATCGCCCAGACCAAGGTCCTCAAGCGGTCGCAGGCAGAGGCGGACAAGGTGTCCATGCACAACCTGGAGCGCGTTGGCCTGGGGCACCTGGCGGACCGCTACCCGGACCAGCTCTCCGGCGGCCAGCAGCAGCGCGTGGCCATCGCCCGCGCACTGAGCATGGAACCGGAGCTGATGCTCTTCGATGAGCCCACGTCCGCCCTGGACCCGGAAACGGTGGGCGATGTCCTGTCCGTCATGCGCCACCTCGCCCAGGAGGGCATGACCATGCTGGTGGTCACCCACGAGATGGGCTTTGCCCGCGAAGTGGCGGACCGGGTGGTGTTCATGGACGGCGGTGTTGTGGTGGAGGAGGGCCCTGCCGAGCAGGTCATCGGTTCCCCCTCGCAGCCGCGCACCAAGGAGTTCCTCCGCCGCGTCCTTGACCCGACACACATCGAGATCGAGGAATAGCGGGTCCGCTCCCCCGGCTTTCGACCTACACGTTCCCTGGCGCTGCGAAGATATCCGCAGCGCCAGGGACTTTGTGTTTCCAGGGCTTTTTGGTTTGCGGACTGAGGGCGTACGACGGCGGGTCCCGGCTCTGCCTTTCACCGCGCCTTTACTTCACCGGGGGCGGGGGCACACAATGGGTCCCACCAGAGCCCTGGCTCAGCAGCGCGCTGCCCACTTTCACCGTCCCGACACCGGCCGGTACATTGAGGAGCGCTGACAGATGAACATTCCCGCAGGCACGTTCCAGGCATCAAGAGCGGTTTCCGCCCGGGCCGCGCAGCTGGCCTCCATCCCCTCGTTCCGGCGGGTGGAGAACTACATGCGGGAAGCGGTGGCCCGTGGACAAGGCCGCCCGGACGCCTGCGACTTCACGTTCGGCAACCCGCACCAGATGCCGCCGGACCGCTACGTCAATACCCTCAGGGACGCACTGACCCCGCAGCACGACCAGTGGTTCGCCTACCAGACCAACGGGGAGGCGGCCCGGGAGGCTGCCGCCGGATCCCTCCGGCAGCTGCTGGATGTGCCGTTCCGGGCCGAGGACCTCTACCTCACCACCGGAGGCTTCGCCGCCATCGCATTGGCCTTGAAAACCGTGGGAAATCCCGGCGACGAGGTGATTTTCAGCCTGCCGCCGTGGTTCCTCTATGAGCCGCTGATCCTCGAGGCCGCGATGGTGCCCGTGAAAGTCCGGATCAACACGGACACGTTCGACCTGGACCTCGGTGCGATCGAGGCAGCCATCACGGAGCGGACCAGGGTGGTGATCGTCAACTCGCTCAACAATCCCACGGGCCGGATCTACCCGCCCGGCCTGCTGGCGGGGCTCGCGGAACTGCTGGAAGCGGCCTCGGCCAGGATCGGACGGCGGATCTACCTGATCTCCGACGAGGCCTACAACAGGATTGTCTTTGACGGCACCCGCTTCCACAGCCCGGCTGAGTTCTACCCGCACACACTCCTTGCCTACTCATACGGCAAGACTCATCTTTCTCCGGGCCAGCGGGTGGGCTACCTCGCGTTGCCTCCCACCATGCCCGAACGCGAAGCGATGCGCCCGGCGATCGGCGGCCTGCAGGTTGCCATGGGCTGGATCTATCCGAATGCCCTGCTCCAGCACGCATTGCCTGAACTCGAGCGGTTCACCATCGACGTCGGTCAGCTGCAGAAGCGCCGGGACCGGCTCGTTGAAGCACTCGGATCCATGGGGTACCTCATGCAGCCGGCAGAAGGCTCGTTCTACCTGTTTGTCACCTCGCCCCTTCCGGACGATGAGGCGTTCACGGTTGCACTCGCCCGCCGGGATGTCTTCGTGTTTCCGGGGGTACTGTTCGAAACGCCCGGGTTCTTCCGCATTTCCCTGACCGCGAATGAGGACATGATCGAGCGGAGCCTGCCTGCGTTCGACGCGGCAATGAAGGAGAGCCGCCCGCAAGCTGAGCTCCCTCAGGCAGCCACGCCTACTGCCGGGCCAGGACTCCCCCGGCCGCAGCTGCCACCGCCTCCTTGATCCTGCCGTGCAGCTGCCGCAGCGCATGACGGTCCGTGCGGACTTCCACGATGCTGCGCCCCTTCACGGGCTGGTTGAGCGCTTCGGCGAGTCCCGCCGTCGTACTCACCAGGGAATGCCCGACGCCGTATGCGCGGGCGAGTGCCGCAATATCCACGGAGTGCGGGGTGGCGAAGAGGCGCTCGACGGCGTCTCCGTAGGCGCCGCGTTCTTCCACGGCACCGTGTTCGAGCAGTGCGAAAATGGCGCCGCCGGCATCGTTGAGCACCACGATCCGGAGGTCGGGCTGCTCCTCGCCGGCGCCGGGGAGCAGCCCGCCGGCGTCATGCAGGAAGGTGACGTCCCCCAGCAGGACGGTGGTCTCCTGCCCCCCGCCAAGCGCGATGCCCGTGGCCGTGGAGACGGTGCCGTCGATTCCCGCCAGGCCGCGGTTGGCGTAGACGGTTGCCGCCGGTTCGGGCACGGGCAGGCCGGCGAGGTCAACGTCGCGGATGCCGTTGGATGAGCCCAGCAGCAGCTGGCCGCGGGTGTGCTTCCAGACCAGGGCGCCCACGGAGGGACCGGTCGCGGAAGGTTGGGCGGAAAGGACCTGGTCCAGCGCGTGCTGCGCGGCCGAGCCGGCCAGCAGCCAGGTGTCCAGCCAGGCGGAGGTGCCGCGGCCGGCAAAGTCGGCGAGGTCGGCCAGGTTCTCGAGCGGAAGTTCGGTGCGCCTCCCGGGCTCGTACCAGGCCACCGGAACCGGCTGGTAGAGGGCGGACTGGACGTCGGCGCGGGCCAGCAGGGCGGCCACCGGGCGGGACAGGGTGGGCCGGCCGAACAGCACCACCCGCTCAATGGACTGGCGGGACCCGGGCCCGAAGTGCTCAAGCAGCAGGCGGTACGGGCCTACGGCATTGGGGCCAAA
Organism: Arthrobacter sp. MPF02; assembly: GCF_046605375.1. Classification (GTDB taxonomy): domain Bacteria; phylum Actinomycetota; class Actinomycetes; order Actinomycetales; family Micrococcaceae; genus Arthrobacter. Next base: position 2,812,856 of record NZ_CP176772.1, read on the forward strand.
GCGCGCATTGGAGGACGGCTCGGCCAGCAGCGGCAGGTTGTGGGCGCGGGCGAAGGCCTCGGCAACCGGGCCGGCGTCGTGGCCGGCGAGGACCACTGTCCGGCGCTCCGGCAGTTCCTCCGCCGCGGGCGGCAGGTTCATGACCAGCGGGTCGGTGCCGATGCGGTAGCGCTGCCGCCCGGCCGCTTCGGGGAGTCCGTCGCCGGGCGGCGGGACCAGCGGGTCGCGGAAGGCCAGGTTGAGCTGCACCGGTCCCGGAGGGATGTCGGCGAAGGCGCCGGTGGCCGCGGAGAGCCCGGTCCGGATGGCGCGTTCGGGGTTGTTGCCGGCGGGCACGTCAGCGGCAAACCGGACCTGCTCGCCGAAGAGGTCGGGCTGGATGGTGGTCTGGTTGGCGCCGGTGCCGCGGAGTTCATCCGGCCGGTCCGCCGACAGGACGATCAGCGGCACGGCGGCATGGTTGGCCTCCATGACTGCCGGCAGCAGGTTTCCGACGGCGGTGCCGGACGTTGTCAGCACGGCCGCCGGCGAGCCGGTGGACAGGGCCAGGCCCAGGGCGGTGAACCCGGCAACCCGCTCATCGATCCGGACCAGCAGCTCCACCCTGCCCGCAGCCGAGGCCTCCGCCAGCGCGTACGCCATGGGCGCCGAGCGCGAACCCGGCGAAACCACCACGTGCCGCACGCCGCCGTCGAGCAGGATTCCGACGGCGATGCGCGCCGCCGCGATTGCGCTCAGCTCGGGTGCCGCTTCCCGGGGCTCCGCAGCGTCAGGAGAATCCGGTGCGCCGGCTGAAGAAGCGTCGGAGCGGGCGGCGTCAGGGGCTGGTTCGTTCAGCGAAGTCACCAACCCAGTCTGCCACTCCGTCGCTTCCCGCGTTGCCCTATCACTTTTGGCCGTGATTCAGCGATTATAGGGACCAAAAGTGATAGGGCAACCGGAGGAACTAGGCGTCCGTGCGGAACACCTGGATCACGGAGGGGCGGGGCGCACGCGCCTGGCCGGGTGCGGGCGTGGTGCCTGCCGGGACGTAGTCAGGGAAGTAGGACACCTGGTTCTCGAAGGTGCCGTCCTCGCCCGGGTGCTGCACTGCGACGAACACGGTGCGCTCCTCGTCGTGGATGATGGGGCCGCAGGTTTCGGCGTCGCGCGGGACGGCGAGGAACTGCTCCACCTTGCCGCGCTCGGCGCCTTCCAGCGTGACCTTGAAGAGGGCGTCGGCCCGGCCGATGCCGGAGGGGGCGCCGTCGGTGGAGATCCAAAGGTTGCCGACGGAGTCGAAGGCCAGGTTGTCCGGGCAGGAGATGGGTGAGACCTTGTCCACCGGGAAACCGGAGAAGTAGGTGACGTCGCCCTGCGCCGGGTCGCCGCAGACCATCAGCAGGTTCCAGGTGAACTTGGTGGAGGTCTGGTCCCCGGTTTCGGTGATCTCCACGATGTGGCCGTCGCGGTTCTGGTTGCGCGGGTTGACCTCGGTGGCGCCTTCGTTCGCGCCGGTGCCGCGGTTGGAGTTGTTGGTGCAGGCCACGTAGACCTTGCCGGTGAACTTGCTCGGCTCCACGTCCTCGCAGCGGTCCATCTTGGTGGGGCCAACCTTGTCCGCGGCCAGGCGTGTGTACACCAAAACCTCTTCCACGGACATGCCGGGAACTGCGGACTTGCCATCGACTACCAGCGGCAGCCATTCACCCACGCCATCGAACGCACCGTCGGAAGGAACAGCACCTGTGCCCGTGATTTCGGCCGCCGGCGAGTTGCCGGTGAACTTTGCGACGTAGAGGCTGCCGGCGGAGAGCAGCGTCATGTTGTGCTTGCGGTCGCCCTCGCGGTACTTGTCCTTGGAGACGAACTTGTAGAGGTAGTCGAAGCGCTCGTCGTCGCCCGAGTAGGCCACCACGTGCCCGGACTCGGCGATGATCACGTTGGCGCCCTCGTGCTTGAAGCGGCCCAACATGGAGTGCTTCTTCGGGGTGGAGGCGGGGTCGAACGGGTCAACCTCCACGATCCAGCCGAAGCGGTTGGCCTCGTTCTCGTAGCCGGGGTTGCGGGTGTCCCAGCGCGGCTCATCCAGCTCCCAGCCGCGGGCGGTGGGCTTGTTGGTGATGCCGTAGCGCTTGTCACCTGCGGAGGTTTCCGGGCCCACGAAGTAGCTCTGGAAGTTTTCCTCGCCCGAGAGGATGGTGCCCCACGGGGTGGTGCCGCCGGCGCAGTTGCCCAGGGTGCCCTTGATGAAACGGCCGGCCTGGTCGTCCTTGGTCTTGACCAGGGAGGAGCCTGCGGCCGGGCCGGTCAGCTCGTACACCGTGCTGTTGAGGAAGCGGCGGTTCAGCTGCGCGCCCTTGACGTAGGTCCACGGCTTGTTCTTGTTCCGGCGCTCCAGCTCCACCACGGACAGGCCGTGCGCGGCCGCTGCCACGGCGCGCTTCTGTTCTGCCGGCATGGTGGCCGGGAACATGATGTTCTCATTGGTGTACTCGTGGTTGGAGAACAGCACCGCGCGGCGGCCCTTGCTGCCCGGGATTTCCAGGATGTCCGTGTAGTCGTTGTTGTAGCCGAACTGCTTTTCCTGGGCAGCGGCGGTCTGGTTGTTCAGGTCGAACTCGGGCGCGTCGTTGAAGATCGGGTCGCCCCAGCGGATGACCGGCTTCCAGGTGAACCCGTCCGGAACGGTCACGGCGTCAACCATGGCGTCCACTGAGGGGATGGCCGTGAACTTCAGCTTGGACTTGCCGAAGCCTTCCTTTGCTGCCTGGGACAGTCCTGCGGCGTTGGCGGAGTCCGGCGAGGTGACGGCGCTGCCGAGGACGACGGCGAGGGCGCCGGCGGCCCCGAACCCCAGGGCGGCGCGGCGGGACAGGGTTGCGGAGGCGATGTCGCGAAAGTAGCTGTTGGAGCTGGTGTTGCAAACATCGCCGGCGCAGGCGTTGTCGCACTTGAGCGCACACGTAACAGCGCTGCGCTTGCCCTTGGTATGGCCGAGCATCGGCAGCAGGGTGAACTTGCGGGCAGTCGTTTCAGACATGGGGGCCTTCCAAAAAATCGATGCGGTGCCCTCACCCTGCCAGCCGGTTTCTACGCGGAGCCGTCAGGCAGGTGAATCGGAGGTAAACCCGCCGGTAACCCGCGATAACCTGCGCAAACGTGGGAGAACGTCACGGCTGTAGGGACGGACCAGGGGCAAGCAACGCGTGGACCCGGCGCAGCCGGTCCAGCCACCAGTCCCGGCGCTCCGGCGAAGCCGCGTACCGCTCAAGCAGCCCGGCATCAGCGGCGGGATCGCGCAGGCGGATGGCGCCGTCGTCAGCCACCAAAGGTTCCAGGGTGACGTCGGATTCGAACAGGGACACCGTGCCCAGCCCGCACGCGTACGGCAGCTCCGGCAGCGCGGCCGCCAGCGCCAGCCCGGCGCGGATGCCCACGGAGGTGTCCAAGGCAGAACTGACGACGGCGGGAAGGCCGGCCTCCGCCACAATATCCAGTGCCCGCCGCACTCCCCCCAGCGGCGCAACCTTCACCACGATCAGGTCCGCGGCCCCGGCGCGGGCAACGCGGAGGGGGTCGTCCTCCTTGCGGACACTCTCGTCCGCGGCAACCGGCACCGGAACGCCCGCCGCCCGCAGCCGCGAGCGCACCTCGGCAAGGCCCTCGATGGTGGGCACCGGCTGCTCAGCATATTCGAGGCCGACGGCGGCCAGGCGGGTCAGTGCCTCCACAGCCGCGGGCACGTCCCACCCTCCGTTGGCATCAACCCGGATGGCGGCCTCCGGCAGTGCGGACCTCACAGCCGCAACCCTGGCCGCGTCATCGTCGAGGCTATGGCCCCGCTCAGCGACCTTGACCTTGACTGCGTCCACGCGGCCAAACCGGGCCAGGACTTCAGGCACCCGTCCGGCAGGGACCGCCGGAACAGTGGCGTTGACCGGAACGGCAGTACGCAGCGGCTCCGGAAAGCCGTGCCACGCCGCTTCGATGGCGGCTGCGAGCCAGCGGGAGGCCTCAGCATCGCCGTACTCCGGAAACGGGCCGAACTCGCCCCACCCGGCAGGACCCCGGAGCACCAGGGTTTCCCGATCCATAATGCCGCGGAACTTCACGCGCATGGGCAGGCTTACCACGTGTGCTGCGGCCACGAGCTCATCAGCCGTGGGCAGGAAGGGCGGGGGCTCGCTGGCGGCATACATGAACCTCACTGTACCTGCGGCCCCGGGCAGCCTCCCGGTTTTTTATGCCACCCTTAATCCGATGACTTATTCACGACAGGCACAGGCCAGGACCGCAGCCCGACCCGCCCCCGGTTCGGGTTTCCTGTTCGTGCTCGCCACCCTGGCGTGCGTCGCGGGACTGGTTGCCACCTATCACTACTTTGTGCAGACCACCACGGGCCAGTTCATCGACGAGTCCGCCCTGGTCGAGGCAGTGGCAATCCACGGCCCGGCGGGCAAGGCGAGCACCAGGTTCCTCGATCTGCTGCCCACCATCTCACTGGTGATGGCCGCCGTCGTGGTCCTGTTTGTGACGGTGATCAGGCGCCGCTGGACGGAGGCCGGAATCGCCGTGGCGGCGTGCATCGGCGCGAACATCGCCACCCAGGTCCTGAAGGATGTCCTGCCGGCCCGTCCGGACAAGGGCGTGGTGACGCTGGAATTGAACTCGCTGCCATCCGGGCACACCACGCTCGCCGCGTCGGCGGCCGCGGCCGTGTTCCTGATGGCGTCGCCGCGCTGGCGGCCGATGGCCGGCTTTGTGGGCGGCACGTTCGCTATCGCCTCCGGTGTATCCACCCTGATCAACCAGTGGCACCGGCCCGCCGACGTGGTGGCGGCGTTCCTGCTGGTGGGCGCGTTCATGATTCCTGCCGGCTGGCTGATCATCCGGCGGGGCGCCTGGAATGCCTGGGACGGGTTCGGCCACCACATCGGTTCGGCCCGGATCTGGGTGACGCTGCCTGTGCTGCTGGGCCTGGCCTCGGCCGCCGTCGCCGTTTTTTCGCTGATCCGCATCGCCCCGGGCCCGTGGCAGGAAACGAGCACCACCAGCTACTTTTGGGCTGGGATCTCGCTGATCGTCATCGCGGGATACCTGGCAACGGTCGCCACCACCTCGATGTTTGCCTACGCGGCACGTCGTCGGGGTTAGTCCGGGGCGTTAAGGCGGGCCAGCAACAAGGCCTCGGCCACGATGGCGTTCTCGAAATCGCCCAGGTAAATCGACTCGTTGGCCCCGTGGGCGCGGGAATCGGGATCCTCGGCGCCGGTGACCAGGATGTCCGCCTGCGGGTAGAGCTTGCTCAGGATGTCGACGGCGGGAATCGAACCACCCACGCCCATGGACACTGCCGGAACACCCCACGTATCGGACATCGCCGAGAGCATCAGTTTCGACGCCGGTGACTCCACGTTCCCGGCGAAACCCTCGGTGCGTCCGCCAGGGAAGAACCGAACCTCCGCACCGAACGGCGCCTGTGACTCCACGTGCCGGCGGACGGCTTCCATGGCCTCCGCGGTGTCGCTGGACGGAGCCAGGCTGAGGCTGAACCGGGCCCGCGCCACCGGCTGCAGGGTATCCGAGGACAGGGCCACGGAAGGAGCGTCGACGCCGATAATCGCCAGGGCGGGTTTGGTCCAGAGCCGCGACGTGATGCTGCCCGTGCCGGCCAGCGGCACGCCGGGACGGACACCGGAGTCGGCCCGGAAGGCGGCTTCGGACAGCGGCGGTCCCGGCTCCTCCGAGGCGGCCAGCCCCGGCACGGCCACGCTGCCGTCGTCGTGATGGAGCGTGGCCAGCAGCCGTGACAGGGCCGCGACGGCGTCCACCAGCGGGCCGCCGTAGGTCCCCGAATGCAGGGCGTGGTCCAGGACCCGGACTTCGATGGTTCCCAGGATCAGTCCACGCAGGCTGGTGGTCAGGGCGGGGACGCCCACCTTCCAGTTCCCCGAGTCCGCCACCACCAGGACGTCGGCGCGGAGCGCTCCGCTGTGCCGCTGCAGCAGCAGCGGCAGGCTCGGCGAGCCGGCTTCCTCCTCGCCGTCGATGAGCACGGTGACGCCGACGCCCAGTTCGTCGCCCAGTACCTGAAGCACGTTGCGGACCGCAGCCAGGTGCAGGAGCACGCCGGCCTTGTTGTCCGCCACTCCCCTGCCCCACAACCGCCCGCTGCGCTCCACCGCTTCAAAGGGCGGGCTCACCCAGAAGTCCAGGTTCCCGGCGGGCTGGACGTCGTAGTGCGCGTACAGCAGGATGGTGGGCTTGCCTGGCTGCGCTGGTCGGCGCCCCAGGACTGCCGGTGCCCCGGGCTTTCCGTCCGGGCGCGGCGCCTGGTGAATTTCGACGTCGGCGATACCGGCGTCGCGGACCAGTCCGGCAACCTGCCGCGCGGCACGGTGCAGGTCCGAGGGGTCGAACGAGTCCCAGGCCATGGCCGGAATCCGCACCAGGGCGGACAGTTCATCGACGACCGCGGGAAAGTCGGCCTTGACGGCGCGACGGAGTTCGTCCAACAGGGCGTTCGACGTCATGACTCAGCCCACCCCGTGATGCTGCAGCCACATCTCCAGCAGCGCGAACTGCCACAGGACATTGCTCTTCACGGGCGTCCGCTGGCTGTTCGGATCCGCCAGCAATCGGTCGATGTGGTTCGGCCGGAAGATCCCGCGCTGCTTCGCCGCCGGCGCGTGCAGGGCGTCCCGGACCATGGTGATGAACGGTTCCTCCAGGTGCCGCAGGGCGGGAACCGGGAAGTAGCCCTTGGGCCGGTCCACCACGGCAGCCGGCAGCAACTGCCTGCCCAGGTCCTTCAGGATTCCCTTGCCGCCGCCGGAAGCCTTGAGCTCCGGCGGGCAGGATGCGGCCAGCTCCACGAGTTCATGGTCCAGGAACGGGACGCGGGCTTCGATGCCCCACGCCATGCTCATGTTGTCCAGCCGTTTGACGGGGTCGTCCACCATCAGCAGGTGGGTGTCCAGGCGGAGCACGGCGTCCAGGGCTGTGTCCGCCCCCGGGGCTGCCAGGTCTTCGGCCAGGACCCGGTTGCTGACGTCGGAGCCGGAGTACCACTCGGGTTCGAGGATCTCCAGGAGTTCCCCGTGGCTGTGGTCCACAAAGCTTGCGGTGAACGCTGCGTGCGCCCCGGAGCGGGGAACGGAGGCCAGCGGCTGGTGGTAGGCGTACCCGCCGAACACCTCGTCGGCGCCCTGTCCGCACTGGACCACCTTGAGGTGCCGGGCGACGGTCTTTGAGAGCAGGTGGAATGCTGTCACATCATGGCTGGCCATCGGTTCGGACATCGCCTCAACGGCACCGTGGATGGACGGTGCAAACTCGGCCGTGCTGACGTGGAGGCGTTCGTGCCGGGTGCCGAACTCGCGGGCAATCAGGTCCGAGTACACGAACTCGTTTCCGGAGTCCCCGCCGGCGCCGTCGAAGCCGATGCTGAAGGTGGACAGCCCGTGCTGGCCCTCCTCGGCGAGCAGGGCAACCAGGATGCTGGAATCCAGGCCGCCGGACAAAAGGACACCTACCGGCACATCGGCGACCATCCGCCGTCGCACCGCTGTCCTTAAGGCGGCCCGGACGGCGTCCTGCCAGTCCTCCGCGGTCCAGGCCGCGCGTTCGGGACGGCGGGTGTACTCCGGCTTCCAGTACTCGCGGTCATGCCACGTCCCGTCCGCGCGGACCGTCCGGATGGTGGCAGCCGGCAGCTTCTGGACCCCGCGAAGGATGGACCGCGGCGCAGGAACAATGGAGTGCCAGCTCAGGTAATGGTGCAGGGCCGCTTGGTCCAGCGAGGTATCCACGCCGCCGGAAGCCACCAGGGCCGGCAGGGTGGAGGCGAAACGCAGCTTCCCCGGAAGTTGCGAGACGTAGACGGGTTTAATGCCCAGGCGGTCCCGGACCAGCAGGACCTCCTGCCGCTGGGGATCGTAGAGGGCTATCGCGAACATTCCCACCAGGTGGTGGACAAAGTCGTCGCCCCACTTCCGGTAGGCCTTCAAAATTACCTCGGTATCGCTGGTGGACCGGAAGGTGAACTCAGGCTCCAGTTCCCGCCGGAGTTCCTTGTAGTTGTAGATGCAGCCGTTGAAGGTGACGGCCAACCCGCCGTCGTCCACCATGGGCTGCGCCCCCGCTTCGGAGAGGTCGATGATGCTGAGCCGCTGGTGCCCCAATACAACCCAGCCGGATTCCCATGTTCCCCGCCCGTCAGGTCCCCTTGATGTCATTGACTCCATCATTTTCAGGACCGCCTCCCGGGAGGCCTTTCTCCCGTTGAAGGCAATTTCGCCTGCTATGCCGCACATGTGACGTTCCGTTCCTTGTTTGTTGCACCGCTCCCCCTACAGCCTTGAGCTTCTAAAACGATCGGTGGGCTTCCTCGCGGACCACCCTGACGGTCTTGAATGTGGGATCTGCGGGATCAGGCAGGACCATCCCGGCCTCCACCCCGCTCCGCAGGTAGTCCACTGCTGCCTGGTTGATCCTTTCCCCGGGCAGCAGCAGCGGTACGCCGGGCGGATAGGGGGTGGCCATCTCGGCCGCGATGCGCCCCGGTGCCTCCTCCACCGGGATAACCTCCACGGGGCCGAAGAAGGCGTCGCGGGGCAGCATGGCCGTCTCCAGGAAGAGGTCCGCCTCGTCAGGGATGACGACGGCGGGCGGCCGGGGGAGGTTCGGGGCCGCGCCGATGAGTTCGCGGAGGCCGGCGAGCAGCCAGTCCGCCGTTTCCTGGTCATCCGCAACGGAGATGACCGCCTCGACGCGCCGGTGGTCGTTGGTCCCCAGGTCCAGCCGGCAGTTTTCCCGCAGCCAGTCCGTAACCTGGTAGCCGCTGATTCCCAGCTCCGAGACGTCAAACAGGATGTGCAGGATGTCCAGGTCGTGCGAGGCCTCGGCGTGGACCAGTTCGTCTTCCAGGACGTGCAGGCCCGGAAGGGTGTCAATGTCCCGGCGAAGTCCGCGGGCCAGTTCAAGTGCCTTATCAATCATGCCCTTGCCCTCCTGGACCATCTGTCGGCGCCAGCCGTCCATGGCGGCATAGAGCATCACGTTGGCGCTGGTGGTGGACAGGATGTCCGCGCACTGGTTCAGCCGTACCGGGTCAACCAGGTTGCCCTGCAGGTGGAAGATGGACCCCTGCTCGAACCCCAATCCCATCTTGTGCACGCTGACCACGCAGATGTCCGCCCCGGCGGACATGGCCCAGGTGGGAGTGTCAGGGTGGAAGGGCAGCTGGGCACCCCAGGCCTCATCGACAATCAGCGGCTTGCCCCGCTTGTGGCAGATCTCCGCAATGGCCTCGATATCCGCGCAGGTGCCGTACGGGGTGGGGCTGACGATCAGTGCTGCAGAGGCGTCCGGATACCGCTGCCACATCTCCTCCACCGTCTCCGGCGCTGGCGGGTGGCTCATCTTCAACTCGTTGTCCCACCGCGGCTTGATCCACCGCGGCTGCAGCCCGGACAGGACCAGGCCGGACGTAACCGACTTATGGGCATCCCGGCTGATAAGCAGTTCCCCTTCGCCCCGGGTCACCGCAAGGATGGCGGCCTTGACCGACAGGGAACTGCCACAGGTCGAAAAGAAGGCCTTGTCCGCCTCCACCGCTTCCGCCATCAGTTCCTCGGCCTTGGACAGATAGCCGTTGGAGGACTTCCTGTCGTCCAGGCCGGAAGAGGCAACGACGTCGGACTTGAAGCTCTGCTCGCCCAGCACCTCCAGGACGCGCTGATCGACGCCGCGGCCCTGCCGGTGTGCAGGGGGAGTGAATCCGTACCGTTTGAGTTTCTGGTGTTCGGCCAGTGCCTCGAGCACCGGCGCTTCGTTCTGGTCCATTTACCCTCCCGGATACTTTCTAGGAAAGCGAGTCGGCCGCCAGCAACGCGGAGCCGGACACCCCGCGGAACAGCGTGGCCGGCAGATTGCTTACCTGCACGGCGTCGGCAACGACATCACAAAAACTGCCCCCAAGGGCGAACGTGGCGTGCTGCCTGGCCGCCCCATTGCCCCGGGTCATCACCTGCAACAGCAACGACTCCACGAGGTCGAACTCCCGTTGTTCCCTGAGGACCGGTTCAATATGGCACAGCAGCGCCATTGCAACATCGAAAGCCCGCCGCGGCCGGCCGGTCGACGGATCCAGCAGGTCTCCGTCGAGCCCAAAGCGCCCGGCCTGCCAAGAGGCCAGGCGGAGCTTTGCGGCGGAGAAGGCCACTGGAGGGATGCCGCTGCGCCACTCCCTGGCCGCCGTTTCCACGAGACCACGGACCAGGGCGGCCAGGAGGACAGCGTCGTCCGCGAACAAGCACACATCCGCTACCCGGACTTCGACGGTGGGATGGTGATGGCTGAGCCGGGCATCGAAATAGATTTGCCCCTTATCCAACAGCACGCCGGCGTCCAGAATCTCCTGGACCTGGCTGTGGTAGGCCTCTGCGGAACCGAAGATTTCGCATGGCCCGGCAGTGGGCCACCGGTTCCAGGCCTGGGAGCGGTAGCTGGCGTAGCCCGAGTCCGTGGCATTCCAGAAAGGGGAATTGGCCGTGAGCGCCACCAGGGCCGGGAGCCAGACCCGGATCCGGTCGAGGACGGCCACGCCCTCCTCGTCCGACTCGACCTCCACGTGGACATGGCAACCGCAGGTCAGCTGTTCGATCGCGGTGAGTCCGAACCGCTGGATCATCTTCTGGTACCGCAGGCCCGGTGTGGCCGTGGACTGCACCGGGAGCGGCGAGGTGGCGAGCGCCACTGAGCGGGCGCCGACCGCCCGGGCGGTAGCATCGGCGCTCATCCTTCGCGCCGTGATGTCCTGCGCCAGCTCATTCAGGCTGGTCCGGGGCGGGGTGCAGGTTTCGATTTGCTCCTGCTTCATCTCGCTGCTGAGGCCATCGTCCTCACTCAGGCGGTCAAGGAGCTCACCAAGCGGCACCGCGTGGCCGCTGGCATTGTCCACGATGAGGAATTCCTCCTCAACTCCCACCCGGCGCATCACTGCTGTGCCTTGAACTTAAGGTGCCCACCGCCGGAAATTACCGCACCCGCGTGCGCAGAACCGTTCTGAGTACGAGCCATTTTTGCTCCCTGGATCGAACCTTGAAGCGTTTGGCTTAACCTCAGTGTCTCCAGAACATACTAAGCATGCTTATTTCTTTTGTGCAAGCAAATAAAAAGGAGCCTCCCGGGATAGCGCACTTTAGCACGCTCTTCCAGGACGGCTCCTTTTGCTGCTTCGGGCCGCTGCCTAGCCGAGTGGCGGCCCGGCAAGGCTGGCGTTGATTTCGGCCGAGACGGACGACGGCGCCGCGGGCACGAGGCGGGACAGGAATTTTCCTCGGGCCGCTTCCACAAACCCGCGGAAGATCCCGAAGTCCTCCGGCAGCTCCTCCGGGTGCCACTGGATGCCCATGGTGAAGGTTGCGGCGGGGTACTCAATGGCCTCCACCACCTGGTCCTCGCTCCACGCCGCTGCAACAAGGCCGTCGCCGAGCTTGTCCACGGCCTGATGGTGGGACACCGGGACGGTCCCCGGGTTGGATCCGATCAGTTGTTCGAGCCGGGAACCGGCCTTGATTTCCACCGGAATCCTGTTGAAGTTGTAACCGCCGGGCTGGTACTGGCCGTTGCCCACAACATCGGGCAGATGTTGGTGCAGGGTTCCGCCCAGCGTGACGTTCAGCAACTGCTCGCCGCGGCAGATGCACAGCAGCGGCACATCCTGGCGGATGGCCTCCTGGATCAGGGCCTGCTCCCAGGCGTCACGCTCCTGCCGGGGAACATCAGTCTTGGGGTGCGGTGCCTGGCCGTAGAGGGCGGGGTCAACGTCCCAACCGCCCGGAACAACCAGGCCGTCGAGCCTGCCGATGAGCATTTCCACGACGTCTGCCACTACCGGCTGGGGTGGCAGCAGAATGGGAACTCCACCTGCGGCGATGATGGGCTTGAGGTACGTCTCCGGCAGGAATGCCGCATTCACGGTGCCGCAACCATCGGTCCCTGCCTGTTCAAGGTAGGTGGTGAGGCCGATGACTGGTTTCATCGCGGCGTCGGTTGCGTGCACTTTGGTCCTTCCCGGGGTATGTGGCTGCGTTCAATTTTAGAGCCGCGGAAGGGCCGAAATGTTTCCTCGGCGTCAATTCCAGATGTCAAGACGGTCACACTTTTTGGGGTCAGTCACTGTGCTTGGGAATTACGGTGAACCGGCGGTTTTGGAGGGCCGGGACACGGGTCCGCACGGCTGCGATACGTTCCGGCTCCAGCTCGGCGAACACGACGCCGGGCCCCTCGCCGGCGTTGACAATAACCACCCCGAAAGGATCCACCACCATCGAGTAGGCCGTGGCAAACGGGCCGCACTGATTGGCCGCCACCACGTAGGACGTGTTCTCGATGGCCCGGGCGCGCACCAGGGTGTTGAAGTGGTCCTCCTTCCCCGGACCTCTGATCCAATTGGCCGGGAGCAGGAGGACATTGGCGCCCGCATCCACCAGGTACCGGGCGCTTTCCGGAAACCGGAGGTCGTAGCAGGTCAGCATGCCCAGCCGCAGCTGGCCGTGGGAGAGCAGGTACGGCGCGCTGATGCTGCCCGGGCGGGTTCCATCACTTTCGCGATGTCCGAAGGCGTCGTACAGGTGCACTTTCCGGTACGTGCCCAGCACCTCTCCCCGGGCGTCGAGGGCAACGATTGTGTTGTAGGGCAGGCCGCCGTGGCTGGCCTCGGTGGTTCCCACGACGACGGGCAGGTTCAAATCCCGCGCGAGCGCGCCAACGCCGCTGATGAAGGGACCATCCAGCGGTTCCGCCACTTCCGCCATGGCACTGGGCCCTCCGGTGCCGGCGTAAAGGCTGGACTCGGGAAGCACCAGCAGATCGGCATTACCCAGGGCGGCAACCTCCATCAGCCGGGCAATAAGGCGCAGGTTCTCCCGGGAATCCGTCCCGGCGCCGAACTGCCCCGAGGCGATCCTCACGTCGTCCTCCCTCAGATAGTGAAGGCGTTGTTGCCAGCCTCCCGCAGCGGGGTGACGGGGAGGCTGGTTATATGCACGGCATCGGACAGCATGTCCTGGAAGCTTGCGGTACGGGCTAGACACTCCCGCTGCACAGCGGCGCCGGTCCCGCGGTCCAGGACCTGGAACAGCAGGAACTCCACCGCGCTGAACTCGCCCTGTTCCTCCAGCACGGGCCGGAGGTGGTCCAGCAATGCCAGGACAACCTCGAAGACACCGCGGGGCATCCCTGTGGCCGGGTCCGCCAAGTCGCCGTCGAGCCCGTAGCGGCTGGCCCGCCATGTGGCAAGCTGCAGCTGGGTGACGGAAGCCGGCGCCGGGGCAACGCCGTCGCGCCACTGCCGGGCCGCGGTCTCCGCAAGGGCCCGTACCAGCGCGGCCAGCAGGACGGCGTCGTCCGCGAACAGGCACACGTCCGCAACCCGGACCTCCACGGTGGGATGCTTATGGCTCAGCCGCGCATCCAGGTAAAGATTTGCCTTGTCCAGCGGCACACCGGAAGCGAGGATCTGGCTCATTTCCTTGTGGTAACCGGCGGCAGACCCGTAGATGTTGGCCGGTCCCGTGGTGGGCCAGCGGGTCCATGCCTGGAACCGGTAGCTCGCGTAGCTTGAGTCCTTGCCGTTCCAGAACGGCGAATTGGCGCTGATGGCCAGCAGGACCGGCAGCCAGACCCGGATGCGGTCCAGGATGGCGACGCCTTCCTCTTCCGACTCGATTTCCACGTGCACGTGGCAGCCGCCCGTCAGCTGCTCGACGGCGGTAAGCCCGAAGCGGTCCATCAGCCGGGCACAGCGTTCGCCCGGCGCGATGGTGGATTCCACGGGCAGGGGTGAGGTTGCAAGCGCGGCTGCACGCGCGCCCGCCCGCCTGGCCAGGCTGTCGGCGTCCTTCCGCCCCGCGATAATGTCCTGGGCCAGTTCGGCGAGGGTGAGCCGCGGCAGGGTGCAGGTCTCGATCTGCTCCTGCTTCATCTCGCTGGTCAGCCGTGGATAGTCGCTGACCTGGTCCAGGACTCCACCCAGCGGCACCGGCTTCCCGTTCACGCCGTCGACGATCAGGAACTCTTCTTCTACACCCATCCTGCGCGTCACGGCATCATTCTCACACACCCGCGTCCCCGGCAGGAGCCGGCGCCGCCATGTTTAGGTACCCGGAACAGTCAGCGGGCCGGCCGGGGTGTCGCGAACGATCCCTGGGGCAAGGAAGCTATGTGGAAGCTAGACCGCGGTTTGACCCGTGCTTGTATCGGGCGAGGACGGCGGTGGCCGGCCGGGTTCATACAGGTCGATGATCGGCAGGTGCCCGTCCGTGCGGATGGCGTCGCCGCCGCCGTTGCGGTGGTGGTAGCCGGTGGAGAAGTTGCGGATGACGTGGACGGATTCCACGGCGCGGGCCGCTTGCAGGGTAGCGATGATGAAGTCGCGTTCCTCGTCCGTCCGGTCTGCAATCTTGTGGGTGATCTGGAACGTGAACAGGGACAGGCCCACACTCCGGTCGTAGGTGCCGGCGCCAACAAAATCGACCGAGAGCCCGCCGGGCAGCATCCACCCCTCCGGACACTTCCAGAACCGGACATGGTGGCGCTTGCGGGGGTTGCCGTCGATTTCGCGCTGGAAGGCGAGGTCCTGCTTGTTGCCGAAAACATACAGCGCACTGACCGGGGCCTGCGGGTAGCTCCGCCCCATGACGGTGGAGGTCAGCGTCCGCCAGGCCGTCGCCGGGGTGATGGGATCCGCTTCAACCCAGCCCGCGGCGAGCATGGCGCGCCGCAGTTCTTCCAGGGTTCCCACTACGGCGAGGTTCACGGGATCCCCCAGCACGCCGTCGCCCGTCCGGGTCCGGCCGATGAAGTAGTCCGGGATGTAGAGGCTGCTGAGGATTTTGTGGATGCGCGGCAGCAGGGCGTACGCCAGGATCAGCCACACCGGGAGGAACACCCAGGCCTGCTCCGGGCCGCGGGCCAGCCGGGAAAGCAGGAAGAACCAGACCGCCCACCCCACCGCAATGGTGACCAGCAGGTACAGCAGCCGCTGCAGCACGGCCAGGACAGTGGCCCACCTGCTCTGCCGCCGCCCGGCCGGACTTCCCGGGCGCGAATGGTCAGGTTCCTCCGGAGCCGGCCGCCCGGCGTCGTAATTCCTGTCCAACGAACTCACGGTTCAACCGGGGTGAGCTGCTCCACGATGATCCTGGCCGTTTCCGGATCGCCCAGGATGCGGAAGTGCCCGGCAGTGGGCAGTTCGATGTTGGTGGCGCCGGGGAGCACGCTGCCTTCCGGGATGTGGGGATCGAACGGCCCGTAGATGGAGGTGATCCTGCTGTTGATGGTCTCCTCACGGGCCAGTTCCAGGGTGAGCGAGTTGCGTGGGGAGAACATCCGCAGGCTGGGCAGCAGCATGTAGCGCGCGTAGGTGGACCCGGAGAACGGAGCGCACACGGCAACCATCCGTGAAATGCGCTGCTCCGGATCCAGGTTGAGCATGGCGTACTTCCCTATCAGCCCGCCCTTGCTGTGCGCCACGATCGAGGCGTCCCGCAGCCCGGCCTCCTCGATGTGCTGGGCCACCAGCCGGGCCGCGGCCGGAATCTTCAGCTTGTTGCGCTGCAGCACGGTCACAACGTGCACGGGATGGCCGGCGTCGTGCAGCGACTGGATTAGCGGCAGCATGAATTGCCAGTTTTCGTACACTCCCGGAATGATCACCACCGGATTCCGGTGGCCCCGGTGGAAGGAGCCCGGCTGCACGCGGGACAGCATGCCCTCAACCTGGCACATCCCGGCGTAGACATAGTCCTGCAGCCACCACAGACCCTTCTGCAGTGTGCTGATCCGAGTGGGATTCCCCGTTTCGCCCATCTGTCGAGGATAACCGCCTCCCGGTTGCTCCATCACTTTTGGTTCCCAACCACCCGGTTTAAGGACCACAGGTGATAGCGCATGTCAGTAGTTGCGGCGGTGCTTCAGGCGTGGAATCACGACGGCGAACACGGCCGCCGCGGCGAACCCCAGGATCCCGGTGGCCGAGATCCCCGCTCGCAGGGAGGCGAGCGCCGTCACGGCGGAGAGCAGCACCGGCCCGCCCGTGGACCCGGCGTCAGCCATGAACCGCCACAGCCCCAGGAACTGGCCCCGGCCGCGGTCCGGCGAGAAGTCTGCCCCCAGTGTCATGACCAGCCCGGAGCTGATGCCGTTGCCGAACCCGATCAGCAGCGCGGCCAGCAACAGTCCCACAAAGGAGCCGGTGAGCGGAATCAGCAGCAGCGCCGTACCCATGAGGAGGGTGGACGGCACGGCCACGAACTGCCGGCCCTTCCGGTCCATCAGCTTGCCCGCCGGATAGAACACCAGCATGTCGATGGCGCCGGACAGGCCGTAGATCAGGGAGGCGGACGTGGCGTCCATGCCCAGGTGGTCGGCCCACAGCGGGATCACCACCTGCCGCGAGGAACGCAGCGCGCTCAGCAGCAGGATGCCGGTGCCCAGTGAGAGAAACACCCCTGCGTGGGACACCGCCACGCTGCGGAGCGTGGGCTGGGGGCCGGATGCGCCGCCGTCGTGCCCGTCCGCAGCGGCAAGGTCCGGGATGGTGAGGGACAGCAGGGCCGCGGCCGCCATGGCCGCCGCGCCCACCCAGTAAGCGCCGCCGATGCCCGAGAACTGCATTACCGCGGCACCCAGGAACGGGCCGATGAACACGCCGATCCGGTTCACTCCGCCGAGCGTGGACAGCGCCCGGGCGCGGAACTCCACCGGGACAGCCTCGGTCAGGTACTTCTGCCGCGCGAGGCCGAAGACGCTGCCGGACATGCCGACGACGGCCATCGCCGCCGCGAGCAGCCACAGCCCGTCCGGGGCCAGGAAAGACAGCCCGGCGGCAGCCATTGCCAAGCCTGCTGCGACGGCGGCGCCAACAATGGACCAGCGCTCCCCGAACTTGAGCGTCACCAGGGACGCCGGCAGGTTGAAGAACCACGAACCGAGCCCCATCAGCGTGACGATCAGCGCCGCAACAGCCACTGTCGCCCCGAGGTCGCGGGCAGTCAGGGCCACCACGGGAAGGATGGCGCCCTGCCCGATCCCGAACAGCAAAGTCGGCCCGAAAGCCGCCACTGCGATGGCACGGAGGCTGAAGGGCGGCTGGTCATCGGGGGAAGTCATCAGCTTTATCCTAGGGGCGCGGCAGCACCGCCTTTTGCCCTCCGTGGTCGAGTCCCATGGCAATAAATTCGGGGGTCACAAACGGCTGCGGGAGGAGTACATTTCGCCTTAGGGGCACTGTCCCGTGCGCTTACAGCCAAGGAGAGGTCAATTCGATGGGTGAAGTGTGGATCCGCACGATCAGCAACGGGCTGGTCCGGGCAAGCAGAGTCACCGAGATTTCATCCACCCGCGGATCCCTGCACGAGGACCAGGGGTATTCGTTGAAAGTCGTCGTGGACGGCAAGGGGCATGTGCTGATTGATGACGCAGACCTGCAGGGCAGCCTGGTTGAACGGCTCGAGTATGCCAGGCACATGGAGGATGCCCTGCTGCTCGCAATGGACGAGTGCCGGGGCAGCGACGCCTCGGTGGTCATCTCCTTCGAGCCGGAACGTGAGCGCTGGTCCTCGGCCCCGGTCTCAGTCTTATCCGGCAGTCTTCCCGAGGTGGTCGGCTGACCCTGCGGCATCGTCGCGCTGCCGGCTGGCGTGTACGACGGCGGGCAGCGGCTCAGGCAGGCCAGTTTCTTGTTCCACGGGGTTGAGGCGGTCCGGCGCAGGCTGTTGCGCGGGTTCCGCAAGGCTTTGTGATGTGGCGCCGGTGCGCGCCGGCAGGCCGCTGATGCTGGTACGCGTGAAGCAGAGCGCCCAGAGCGCCACCACCAGGACAACCACCAGCACCCAGGGCAAATCGGGCCAGGCCAGCATGAAGGGCACGGCCACGGCCACTGACGTCACGATCAGCAGGTACCACGTGACATACCACCAGGGGTTGGCCGGCGGGTTGCGGGTGGGGTCGCTCGACTGCCGGAAGGACGGTTTCCGCATGCGCTGAAGCCGGTTGTGCAGCACACCCCACACAGGCCCGTTCAGCAGACCGACCAGGAGGGCGGCAAAGGCTGCCGTGGTGACGGCCAGGACGCCCCAGTCCTCCCAGTGCCCCCAATGGTAGGACGGGCCGGAGCACAGCCAGGAGGACCACCACGGGTCCTCGCCGGCACCGGGCGGCCCGCACCGGACGAAATTCCGCGCCCACTCCTGCGACCCCAGCCACGCCAGCGCAGCCGGAGCGCTTAGCGCCGAGGTAACGACAGACAAGAGCCGGGTCACTCCCAGGCTCTTCACCATGACGCGGTGCGGGCGGAGCCGCCGGTCGCCGTCTAGCCCCCGCAGGGCCAAACCGCGCGGATCGGTCGGCGGGTCCAGGATCAGCCGCGCCAGCGGATCAAGCACCTCCACCCGGTTGCTGGAGTAGACGATGTGGTCGTAGATCAGGCCGGACCTGTTGTAGACCGGGTGCTCCTCCGGGCCGGGGCCACCGTCGCCCGCACTGTCTCGGGCATACAGCTTGCCGAAGACAGGCAGCGGACCATTGGCATGGGTGGAGATGGGCCCGGCCGGGACGAAGTCGAACTTCCCCCAAACGTTGATCCACCGCGGCCGGTCCGGGTTCGCCAGCCAGTCCATCACCGGATCCTCCCCCGTACCTCCGCCCCACTGTGCGTAGCCCAGCAGGTCCAGGCCGCTGCCCACGCTCACGAAATTGGTGGCACGGGCCTGGTTCTGGAACAGCACCTGGCCGGCGATCGCCGCTCCCTGGCTGTGCGCGACCACCGTCACCTCGGTACCGCCGCCGTGGTCCCAGCGCTGCAGCGTGTCCACCACCCGCTGCCGCATCGCCGCCGCCTGCAGGGGTTTGCGCTTCCACACCTGCGGGTCTCCCAGGAAGTCCGCGAACAGGGACACGAGCTTCCCCACCCAGCGTCCGGGCCCGGGAATCCAGGCCAGGACGATGATCAGCAGCAGCACTACCAGCACCGCCAGCAGGATGAAAAGGCCGGCGAACGCCGCCACGGATGTGAACAGCAGCTGGCGCAGCCGCGCGCCGAGCCAGGTGATGCTGGGCCGCCGCCGGCCGGGGTAGAGATTCCAGCGCAGGAGCTGCAGGGACCGCCGGTAGACGCGCAGCGCGGTCCGCAGCGCCCAGGAGTAGGTGGAAGCGGCCGACGCCGGCTCGAAGTCCCTGCCCCAGGACGCCTCCGTCATCAGGACAGTGAGATAGTCCGGCCTGCCGTCGGGGCAGCTCCGCAGCACCTTGGCCCAGACCTCGGGTGCGTCGCCGACGGCGTTGGCTTTGGTGATGACCAGGCGCGGGTGCGGAACGTCCGGCACCAGGTCGAGGGAGAGGTCGTGCAGGCTGAGCATCAGCGGCTGGGCCCACTCCTGCAGGGTGCCGCCCTTTAGGGCCCGCCCCATGCCGTGGACAAACACCACCACATGGTCCGGCCTGTTTCCGGCGCCGTTGCCACTGTCCGTATCCGCGTCCCCCAGGCCGTCGCCTGCGCGCTTGCCCATGGGGTAATGATGGACCCGGGCCCGAATGGAGGAAAGCCGGTCATGAATAACCATCGGATGTAATAATTGTCACGGTGTTGCGTGTGTCACATCGGACCCCTACTCTGGATGAGGCTGATGCAAACGGCCATTGCAAGAAGCTGCAGCGTCGCAGCCAATGCCGGGGAAGGCTTTACAACTTGAACTCTAAGCTCAACATTGTTGTCCGAATCGATCTCGACCATGCACGTGCCAGGGTGATTGCAAAGGGGCATATCACCGTCCACAGCGTCAACGCCCTTTACGTGGTAGCAAAGCGGGCCAACTCACTCCGGGAAGGACTGGATCTGGAACTGGACATCTCGCACGCCCGTGTGGATGACGCAGCATTGGAGATGCTGCAGACCTCTTCCCAAACCCAGCACCTTCCAAACAAAATCGATCCGCAGCAGGCACCGTGCACCATCAGCGTGCTGGCGCCGCGCAGGAAGGCCGCCGTTCCAGCAGCCGCCATGGCCGCATAGGCCAATTGCCAGGCAGCTCATAGCGCCCAGCGTGGGGCCCCGAGCCTGCCACCACCATGATTTTCCGCCAATCGCCCCGCCCGCCAGCACGGCCGGACCCAGACATCGGGTAGCCGTCAAGGGCGGGGCGTTTGCGCGGTTCGCCCGTTAACCCTTGTCACACGCTCCTCAGTACCCGCCCTGCTGTCCGCTTGTGTGGGCTTCCAGCCACTCCTTGAGCAGGGGTGCCGGCAACGGGCGGGCAAAGTGGTAGCCCTGGGCAAGGTCGCAGCCCATTTCGGTCAATACGGCAGCTTGCCCTGAGGTTTCCACGCCCTCCGCAACCGCGCGGATGCCCACCGCGTGCGCCAGGCCGATGCAGCTGCCCACAATGGCGGAGTCCCCCGAGTCGGAGCCCAAGCCCATAATGAAGGACCTGTCGATCTTCAGTTCATCAATGGGGAACTTCTTCAGGTACGTCAGGCTCGAGTAGCCCGTGCCAAGATCGTCAACAGCAAGGCCGACGCCCAGGTTCTTCAGGGCCGTAAGGGACTCAAGCGCGGCGGCCGGATCGGACATCAGCGCGGTTTCCGTGATCTCAAGCAACAGGTGCGCCGGGTCCATCTTTCGGAGCTGCAGGGCTGCTTCCACCATTGCCACCAGCTCGGGGTCGTTGAGCTGGCGGGCGGACAGGTTCACTGCATACTCGAGGCCTGCGTTGTGGGGGTCCTCCCGGCGCAGGCTTTCGGCCTGCTTCAGCGTCTCGTCCAGGACCCAGGCCCCCAGCGGGCGCACCAGTCCGGATTCCTCGGCCATGGTGATGAATTCCGACGGCGGCAGCAGGCCCCGGTCGGGATGCTGCCACCGCACCAGCGCCTCCACGCCGCTCGGGCGCCCGGTATGCAGGTCGATGCGCGGCTGGTAATGGACGCGCAGGGCGCCGTCGTTGATGCCCCTGCGCAGTTCACCCAGGGCGCGGAGCCGGTCAACAGCGGGGTCGGATTCCGCGGGGTGGTGGAGCTCCCACCTGCTGCGCCCGCGTTCCTTGGCCCTGTACATGGCGATGTCAGCCCGGCGGATGAGGTCCTCCACTGTGTCGCTTCCGTTGCCGGCCACCGCCACCCCGATGCTGGCGGACGTAACGATTTCCAGGCCTTCAATCTGCATCGGGGCTTTGAGGACCTCCAGCACCCCGGCGGCAAGGGCTGTGGCCTGCTGGGTGCCGGCAACGGTGCAGACCACCACGAATTCGTCACCGGACAGCCGGGCCACGATGCCCGCTCCCTGCCCCGCCTGCAGCAGGCGCTGCGCGGCGGAGACAAGCAGCTCGTCCCCCGCCGCGTGGCCCAGGCTGTCATTGACCGCTTTGAAGTGGTCCAGGTCGATGAAGAGGACGGACAGGATGCCGCCCGTATTTGCGGCCAGGAAGGCCTCAAGCTGTATTTTCAGCCCGGCACGGTTGGGAAGGCCGGTCAATGAGTCGTGGAGGGCGAGTCTTTGCAGTTCCTTTTCAGCCTGCCCGCGCCTTGCCTCGGCCTCTTCCGCTGCCCGCAGCGCGGTCACGAGCTCCCTTTCGAACATCCGCCGTTCGTGTGCACTGAAAATGATCACCCGGACGCTTTCCGGCTGCTGCCCGGATGCCGGAGCCTTCGAGGCCGAGAGCAGGGCCGGCCGGCGTTCGCCGTCTGCCGCGATGATTTCCACCGCCACTTCGGAGACGGACCCGTTGATGCCGAGTTGCGGGATGCAGTGGGTCGAGTACAGGATCTGGTCTCCCACGGGCATGAGGCTCTGCAGCTTCCGGCCCACCAGCTGGAAGCGCGGGTAACCGGTCCAGCGGACAAAAGTGTCGTTGACAGCGGTGACCCGGCCGGCGTCGTCCGTCACCAGGTACCCGCACGGCGCCTGGTGGAACAGGGCTTCGAAATCATCCGCCGGCGGACCGGGCCCGTCCGTCACTGGCGCGGCTTAAGGTAGTCCAAAATCGCTTCGGCCGTATCCCCGGGTGCGCTGACATGCGGGCAGTGGCCGGTGGCCTGCATTTGCACCAGGGTGCTGCGGGCGAGGTGCCGGTGCAGGTATGAGCCCACTTCCACAGGCGCAAGCAGGTCGTCGGAGCACTGCAGGATGAGGTTGTCGCAGTCCACCTCGTCCAGCATGGCGCGGGTATCGGAAAGGAAGGTGACCCGGGCGAAGTGCCTGGCAATGGAGGGGTTGGCCCGGCAGAAGCTGCTCCGCAGTTCCTCGGCAAGCTCGGGCGAGTCGGGGTTGCCCATCGCCATGGGTGCCAGCGCCTCAGCCCAGGCGAAGTAGTTGCTGTCCAGTGATGCCAGCAGGCCCTCGATGTCCTGGTGCGAGAACCCGCCCACGTAACCGTCGGCGGCGTCGTTGGTGTACCGGGGGGACGGGGCAACCATGACCAGCCGGGAGAACCGGTCCGGTTCCCGCACTGCCGCGATGGCCGCGATCATGGCGCTGACGCTGTGCGCCACCAGGATGACGTCCCTCAGGTCCAGCGAGCCGCATATTTCCAGCAGGTCGGAAGCGTAGCCGTCCAGGGTGCCGTATTTCTCCCGGTCGTAGGCCTCCACGTCGGACCGCCCTGCCCCTACGTAATCGAAGAGCACCAGCTTGTAGTCGTTGGCGAAGTACGGCAGCAGCCTCCGCCACATGTCCTGGTCGCAGCCGTAGCCGTGGGCGAACATCATCACAGGCCCGTCAGGCCGGCCGGATATGGTGACATTGTTCCGGCGGACCACCGCTGAAACTGCTTCTGTTGCTGCTTCGACCACAATTCCGGCCCCCGAGGTAGTCAGCAGGGTGATTTTCCTACTCAGATAGTAATGGCGGGGGTGCCCGGAAGTTCCAGATCTGCCAAAAACCGTGCCCCCCGTTGTCCGCGGGTTGTTCGGTTGGATCGGAGGATGTCTTCCGCCGTAGCGTCGAAGGGTGGGTAATTTGTCCGTAGTAGGGAACAGGACCGGCCTGCAGCTTCATCCTGCTCCAACCAGGCGTTCCATCCTCACCCGCCGCATCCGTTTCCTGGCCGCCGCCACCATCACCTACAACGTGGTGGAGGCCGCGGCGGCCCTGTGGGCCGGCGCCATCGCGGGTTCCGCCGCGCTGATCGGCTTCGGCCTGGACTCGGTGATCGAGGTGGCCTCCGCCATTGCCCTGTCCTGGCAGTTCGCGTCCAAGGACCCGGAGCGGCGCGAACATTTAACGCTGCGGATCATCGCCTTGTCCTTCTTTGCCCTGGCGTTGTTCGTCTCTTTTGATGCCATCCGTTCGTTGCTGGCCGGTGAACCGGCGGAGCACTCAACGCCGGGCCTCGTCATCGCCGCACTGAGCCTGGCCGTGATGCCGGTGCTGTCCTGACTGCAACGCCGCGCGGGCCGCGAACTCGATTCCAGGACTGCCGTGGCCGATTCCAGGCAGACCCTGCTGTGCACCTACCTCTCGGCTGTCCTCCTGGCGGGCCTGCTGCTGAACAGCACCCTAGGCTGGTGGTGGGCGGACGCGGCGGCGGCCCTGGTTATTGCGGGCATCGCCGTCCGGGAAGGGGTTAACGCCTGGCGCGGAGACGTCTGCTGTGCGGTCCCCTATGTGTAGGCTTCCGAGCCTACCGATGGTTGCTGCGCGGACTGCACTCCCCAGCGGCAAGGCCAACCACTGCGGACGCCCCGGCAGTAGTGGGCGGGCGGACCGCGTGGTGAGGCTCGACGCCGGACGCATCGTTTCGAATACGCAACCGGCCCGGGCGGCGGTTAGAGAAAGCATCCGCCGGCGCCCCGGGGGAGGCGCCGACGGACGTCTTGAGACCTCGGGATAGCTCCCGATGAAGGTGTCCCCCACAGCCCGGCTTCGCCGGACTTTGCCGCGCTCTGCTACACGGCGTGCTAATACTGTGGCTCCTGCTCCTCAAGAATCGGTCAAGTTGCCGTCAAGGCTTTGACATTTTTGAAGCGGTAGGGGCTCGTCCTCACCGGCGAGGCGCAGATTCATATGTGACGCCCCTATTCCCTGGCGCTCGTGTTATTTGGCGGCGCCTGGGAATGTGCGCGTCGCAGGAGAGTGTGCGAGTCGAAGGACAAGGCCGTCAGGAACCGTGCCTGCCGGGGCGGGACTAAGCCTCGATCGGCTTGCCGTCAGCGGTTTCCTCCGCTGCGGCCTCGGCGTACTCAGCCGAGACGCGCCGGTAGACCGGCGTGAGGAAGGCCAGCAGGGCGGCCAGGACGAGGATAACCCCGGCCACCAGGAACACCAGGGCGATCCCCCGTGAGGTGCCCTCCCCCAGCAGCGGGGCCAATGCGGCCGCGCCCTCTGGCGAGCGGGCGTACGGGATAATCCAGAACTGGGCGATCGGCGCAATCAGGAACGCGGTGATGGGCGCCGCGGCTGATTCGAATGCCATGGCGAACCCGAACACCCTCCCCTGCCGGGGCAGCGGCACCACCTGCTGGATCACCGTCTGCTCGGCGGCCTCCACCACGGGCACCAGGGTCAGGTACAGGAAAATCCCCAGGACATACAGCCACGCCCACTCGCGCAAGGTAAACACCGCGCCGAGGAACCCCATCACCACCACCGCGATGAGCAAGGTCCGCAGCGGGTTCTTCCCCAGCCCAAACTTGCCGACCAGCGCACCGCCCACAAGGAACCCGCTGGATCCCACAGCCAGGAAGATCCCCCACAACTCCACCGGGAACATCTCCAGGCCGTAGGGGTCCATCAGGGCCATGTACACACCCCCAACAAAGTTGTTGAACGTGGAAAACAGGATAAGGGCGAACAACCCGGAGATGGCCAACACGGCGGCGAGGGCTCCGCGGAAGTCGAATCCGCCGTGGGCGTCAGTGGCTGCGGCGCGCATCTCCTCGGGCATGCGCAGCGTGAGCAGGTGCGCGAAGGCCAACGCCGTGAGCACTACCGCGACGGCAATAGTCCAGCCCATCCCGAGCAGGCCCACGGACAGCCCGGACAGCACCGAGGTGACCAGGAACATCAGCCCCTGCACCATGCCAACCATCCCGTTGGCGTTGGCCCGCTTATCCGGTTCGATGAGGATGGTGACCGTGGTGGACAGGGCGATGTTGCGAAGGTTCTCCACCACTGCTCCGATGAGGATGACCAGGGTGAAGATCCAGAACCAGGGCTGCCCAAAGGCGAGCAGTTGGGAGGCCGGTGTTACCAGGAACATCGCGCCGGACAGAACGAACATCACCAGCGTGAACACGGCCGCGAAACGCATCACTGCCAGTTTGCGGTACCGGTCCACGAACGTGCCGAAGCTGATACTGGACAACGCAATCAACAGCATGTACGCGCCGCCCACAACACCAGTGGCGATCACGTTCCGCGTTTCCAGGTACACCCAGAACGTCAAGGCGAACCACAGGTAGCTGGTGGTGATGTTGGCGAGCGCAGTGTTCACCAGAATCCCGGCAAAGGTCCGGGACCGCTCTGCGGGGCTGCGCAATGAAGTGTCGACGGCGGCGGGGCCGGGCGGGTCCGCCGCACCGCCTTCCCCAGCTGTCCCCGGCGTCCGTTGGCTGTCCCCGGAAAGGCCCGCGCCGTCGTCGTAAGAAGCAGCAGCCCGCCCCCGGGCCGGTTCCTGCTCAGTCATGCGTCCCAGTCTAGTGAGCAGCACCCTTCACGGCACGGGAGAATTCCCCCTTTATGCCCCCGGTAGATGCGTATCCGGATGAGGGCCACCGCCCAAACCTGAGTACTCACTACTCGTGTCCTGCTCCGCCTGCGGCACATAGTCTCCTTCATAAGCCTGGGGGTGTCAGCGGCCCTTCTTCCGTGCGGGGAGGAGGACCACTCACTCCTGGTGAAGGGACGTATTGCCGATGCAGGACCACGGCCAGCCCCGGCCCCTCCTTGACCCGTCAGTGCTGGAACGGCTGCGCGACGGACTGGGCGATGACGATGACATCTGGCGGATGTTCGTGCAGCACTACATTGACGAATTGCCCATCAGGATCGAGAGGATCCGCCACACCCTGACCACCGGGGACCTCGCGGGGGCGATCGACGCGGCACTCAGCCTGAAATCCTCAAGCCAAATGGTGGGCGCCGAGCGCCTGGCCGGCAACGCTTTTGACCTTGAACAGGCACTGCGCCAGGACCCCGCCGCCGACGATCCGGGTAAAGCGCTTCCGCTGCTCGCGGCAGCGTATCTCCGCCGGATCCAACAGTGCAGCAAACAAACCACCTACGCCTTGCGGGCCTTGCTGTGAGGCGTAGGTGGGGCGCTGTTCCCGGCCGCGTTCGGCATAGGATTTCCCGTATGAAGATTGCCGTTGCAGGGGGAACCGGTACTGTTGGGCGCCACGTGGTGGCACTCGCCAAGGAACGCGGCCACGACGTAGTGAGCCTAAGCCGCACGGAGGGCGTTGACCTGGTTACCGGCCGCGGGCTGGACCAGGCGCTGGCCGGCTCGGACACCGTCATTGACGTCTCCGGCATCAACACCACCTCCACCAAAAAGGCCGTGGACTTCCTCACCAGCGCTTCCCAGAACCTGCTGGCCGCCGGGGAGACTGCGGGCATCAACCACCACGTGGTGCTCTCGATCGTCGGCATCGACAAGGCCACCTCAGGCCTCTACGCAGGAAAGCTTGCCCAGGAGGACACTGCCAGGCACGGTGGCGTGCCGTGGACGCTCCTGCGGTCCACCCAGTTCCACGAGTTCGTGCCGCTGGTGGTGAAGACCGCCTCAGCCGGGCCGCTGGTGGTTGTGCCAAAAATGTTCACCCAGCCCGTGGCCGCCCGCGAGGTGGCCCAAGCCCTTGTTGATGCTGCCGGCAAGGGACCGCAGGGCAGGATCAGGGACCTGGCCGGCCCCCGCCTCGAGGAGCTCGATGGACTGGCCCGCGCCTATCTTGCCCGGACCGGTCAGCGCCGGAAGGTGGTGGAGGTGCCGTTCCCCGGGGCGATGGGGAGAGCCATGCGCATTGGTGCGCTGATCCCGGCGCCGGGTGCCGCCGTCGGGCGCCAAACGTTCCTGGAGTGGCTGGAAGCAAGTAGTCCACTTGGAGGTAGCGAAAAATAGAGTACCGGCTACTCGTGTCCGTGGCCGGACCGTGCCCATAAGTTCGAACAAGGCCTGCAGCGCAGCGGGCACAACGGACGTCGATGGGGGACAGAAGCGTGGCAGTACAACCGATATCCGGCACCAGGCGGATGGAACGAACGGGATTTTTGCTAGATCTGGTCAGCGGCGCGGACAACGATCTTGATTCAGTGCAGCGGCTGGCCGCGGCCGCCGCGCTGGCGCTCAGCGGCAAGGTGGGCATTGACTGCGCCGCTACGCTGCAGCGTCCGGGGAGCCCGCCTGTGACCGCCGGAAGCGTGGGCGCCGCGGAGTCCCTGGCCAGCTCCGAGGACAGGTACGGCGATGGGCCGCTGGCGCAGGCAGCGGCGACATCGGAATCTGTGCAGGTGACGGGTGAGGGCTCCTCGCAGCGCTGGGAGGCATACCGACGGCGGCTGGTCGCCTCCGGCTACGGCGCTGCACTGGCGGTGCCGCTCGAGCTTGAGCCTCGTGCTTCCTGCGCCATGGTGTTCCTGGGTCCTGCCGGGTTTGACTTCAACCCGGATCTGGTGGCCGAGGCCACCTGGTTCGCGTCGGTTGCCTCGCAAAGCATGAAGCTGGCCCTTGAGGTGCGCAGCGTCCGGTCCGCCGGGGACAACCTGAAAACCGTGCTGGAAAGCCGCACCGCCATTGACGTTGCCTGCGGCGTGATCATGGCGCAGAACCGCTGCTCCTACCCGGAGGCGTTCAGCAAGCTTGCGGGGGTGTCGCGGCAGCGGAACCTGAAAGTCCGCAGCGTCGCCGAAAACATCCTCAAGGCCACTTCGGGAGGCTCTCCCGCGACGCGGTTCGAGCCGCCCGTGCTGGCGTAGCGGGGTTGCCGACAGGAACGGGACCCGCCTAGCGGGTCATCGCATAAACTGCGATCACCAGTCCGACCGCGAGGACTACGTTAACCAGGATGTACGGTTGGATGCCTCGTTTTGCGTCCGGATGCCTGCGGCGGCCGTGCTTGCGGTTGATTACTTCAGTCATGCCCCGAATCTAGGCAGCGCTGCAGTGCCGGCACCCGAGTATCGACTACCCGTATTGATTGACCCCCACTACGTGGATGGCCGCGTGGAGGCCACAGTTCCCCCAAGCAAGGGGAAAGCCCCTCCTAGGAGGGGCTTTCAACGTAGTGGTCAATTGTCTTTCGGTTACGGTCAGCGGTAATACACTCCCCCTTCCCGAACGCCCCCCGGCGTCCATCCGGACTATGACACCATCGACTTTAAAACTTTGGCCCTGCCGAGGTAAAGGGGTTGGATACAACTTTTTTGCCGTGCGTTCATGGTCTGTTCTCGGGCTGTTTGCCGGAGGCCACGTGGGCGCTGGGCCTTTCCTCGGAAAAAGCTAGGCAGATCCTGCGCTGTTTCGGCTCTGTGACCCCTGCGTAGTCCGGAGACTTATTAGGGGGTCTTTCCGTCCGGCCCTTGTCCTTCCCAGCGGCCGGCTTCCTTCCGTCATGTCCAGCTGCTGCCGGATCCAACTTGAGGGGAATATGAAACTGCTTAGAACACTGTTCTCAGTCCTGGCTTTGCTCGCTGGCGGCACAGTCTGGGTCGCCGCGCCGGCGCATGCCGCCACCGCCATCATCACGCTCAGCCCGGATAAGGGCCCGGCCGGCACGACCGTGACGGTCACAGGCACGGGCTTCCCCAAGAAGAGCCCGGGTACCATTACTGCCGGCACCACAGCGGTGGCCTTCAAGACCAGCGCGTCCGGATACTTCACCGCCGAGGTGGTCATGCCTGTAACGGAGGAGACCGCACTCGCCGTCCGGGCAAGCTCGGGCAAAGCAAAAGCCTCTGCCACGTTCACTTACACCTACAGCTCGCCGTCGGTGGCGGAGGAGGACCCCAACACGGTCCAGGCCCCGGCGCCGGCCCCCGCCGCGCCGGCTCCTGCCCCTGCCGTCCTCCGGTTCGGCGTGGGGACACCCGGCGGCCCGCTCGCGTCCGCGGAACTCGACGCCGTCACGGCACTTGCCGGGGAGGCGCCGTCGATCGTCTTGTCCTACAAGGACTTCAACCAGGCTCCCCCGATCACCGAACTGGAAGCGGTCCGCGCCCGCGGGGCCCAGACCCTGCTGACCTGGGAGCCCTGGACCTGGGGCGGCGGCACAGAGCAGCCTGCTTACTCCCTGGACAGGATCGCCGCGGGCGACTTCGACCCCTACCTGCAGCAGTGGGGCCAGGCGCTGGCGGGCTGGGGGCATCCGGTGATGCTGCGGTTCGGCCACGAGATGAACGGCAACTGGTACCCGTGGTCTGAGCAGATCAACGGCAACAGCAGCGGCGACTACGTGGCCACGTGGCGCCACGTCCACGACGTCGTCGCCGCAACAGGCGCCTCCAACATCACCTGGGTGTGGAACCCGAACGTTCCCTACTGGGGCTCCATTCCGCTCGGCGGCCTGTACCCCGGAAACACCTACGTGGATGCTGTAGCGCTCGACGGCTACAACTGGGGAACCTCCGCCTCATGGAGCAGCTGGCATTCGCCGTCGGAGCTCTTCGGCGAGGGCCTGTCCCAGCTGCGG
Source organism: Arthrobacter sp. MPF02 (assembly GCF_046605375.1). Classification (GTDB taxonomy): domain Bacteria; phylum Actinomycetota; class Actinomycetes; order Actinomycetales; family Micrococcaceae; genus Arthrobacter. Next base: position 2,842,520 of record NZ_CP176772.1, read on the forward strand.
GCCCTGGCGCCGGGCAAGCAGATCCTAATTGCGGAGACGGCCTCCGCCGAACAGGGCGGCTCCAAGGCGGACTGGAACACCGCCCTGATCAGTTACCTGGCCGCGCAGTCGGATATCACCGCCATCACCTGGTTCCACTTCAACAAGGAAACCGACTGGCGGATTAACAGCAGCACAGCGTCCGCGGACGCCTTCCGGCTGGCCCTGGCGAGCCGCCGGTAAGGCAAGGCATACGACGGCGGTGACCACCCGCCGTCGTACGTCCCGGTGGGCGGGCCTGCCGCAGCCTCCTCCCAATAAACCTGAGGGAGTTTTGAGGAGTTCTTGACGGCAACTGCGCAGGCTCTTGAGCGAAAGAGTCCAAAGTAGTCCGTGAGAGGCCCGGCGCATGGGGGTGCGGCTGGAACTGGGGGTTCAGCAGTACCGGGCCTTGCATCGGGAAACCTATGGTTTCCGCGCCTGGCGGTGTCAAGAAGCCGGCACCGCCAAGCAAACAACGTCTGCTCAGAGGCGTATGGAATACCGGTTAGGCAGGCTGACGCTGTGGGAATGCTCAATGAACCCGAAGCCCGGGCGCTTTTGGCCATCATCGAACGGCTCGCCGGGCACTTCCCCGGCCATGAGCGCTCCGTCATCGAGCAGGTGGTCTCGGAGGAGCACCTGCTGTACGACGGCGTCCGCATCCGGGACTACGTTCCTATCCTGGTGGAGCGCGCAGCCAAGCTCCGCCTTGCCCAGCCAGGTGCGCCTGCGGGATAACCCGTTCGCGGTGGCAGTCCAGGACACTGAAAAGCCCCTCCGAGGAGGGGCTTTTCGCTTATGTTTTCTCCAACCCGCATGACACCGGGTTCCACCTGCTCAGTAAACGTCCTGTGGTCAGTCCCTGGCCCAAATTGATACCCAGTCGACGTACACGTGGCCACGGGTGTCGGGCGCCGGGCAGCCGGTCAGGCAGGACTCGGTCTGCAGGAGGTAGCGCATCGGCTTGTCCGGCACCATTGACGTGGCAACGCCGATGGATTTGCCGTCAAGGAAGAACTCGATGCGGCCGGGACTCCACTCGGTGGTGGCGACGTGCCAGGTGGTGAACGGAACCTCGGGCCGGAAAACGTCGAATTTGTGTCCCTCCGAGGTCACGCCGTGCAAGGCAGCGTAGACCACCTTGGACAGGTCCCCTTCCGGAAAATCGATCTCCCCGTCCTGTGGCCAGTTCTTACTGACGGGCCAGAGCAGCCAGGCCACCTTGAATCCCGGCAGGGAGTCGGCTTTGAACCGTACGGAGTAGCGCCCGTACAACTGGCTGTTGTACGGCCACTGGTTCATCCCGGCGAACTTCGGGGAAGGCGCCGCGCCCATGGACACGCCGTTTTCCGAGTGCAGATACATGTCCAGGAGCCCGTCATGCACACTCAGGACCTTGGATGGGAAATACCCGGACGTTCTCTCGCCCTTCTTCTGCTGCTTGGCGGCTGTATCCGGCGTGCCATCGACGTACAGTTCGCTCCATCTTGAGCTGTAGATGCCGGGGAAGCCGCCGATGGGCACGTCCCCGTCCGTGAAGTCTTCAGTGAAAACCTGCCTCCACCCGGGCAGGTCCCCCACCGGCATGGCCTCACCGTATGAGACGTCGGTGTTCCCTGTTGGATCTGCGGCTGCCGGCTTTGCGGCCCCGGGCTCTGCCGCGGGCGCAGGAGAATTGGACTCGGCAGCCGGTTCGGCCGAACCGGAGTTACCGGAGGGCTGCGTGGGATCGGCAGATGCCGGGGTTGGCTCGGCAGAACCCGGCGCAGTAGTCGGCTCTGCAGAGCCGGAGGCCGTGCTCACCGGATCCCGAACATCCTCCTGGGCACTTTGGCTCGGTGTTACGTCTGCGGCAACGCTTAGCGTGCCCAATGCGAGCGCGGACACAGCTACTACCGAGACGAGGACACGGGCCCGCGAATCCTGCTGGAACGCCTGCAAAGGCGTCGTTCCGCTTTCCGGCGGTTGACGGTGCGCCTTCCGGCGCGCACCCGCCCATGGAAACCGGGAGCTGCGACGGCGGTCTGCCACGGTGTCCTCCCCTGCATGGTCCGTAGATGGGGACCCGGAGCAGCGATGGCGCGGCGGCCTGATCCCCTTGTCCAATCCATTTTAGGAGTGGCGTCACATTCCGGTCACGAGTACCGGGTACTTATGTTTGGCCCGGAATCCAAGGCCAAGATACCTGTGCTACTCGCTTTTGGGCTTCCAGAATCACACCGGGTTGTTGGTGTTGGGCTCGTCAGGGTCCTGGCCGGCGCCGTAACCGGTGGCCGAAGCCAGCCCGCCCACCTGCTGGCCGGCGTTGGTCTGGCCGGGAGTGAAATGCTCGGGGTTGGAAGACTCCGGCTCGGCTTCGGATGCCGGCAGGACATCGTTGCGCAGGTGTTCGTCGTCGGGAAGGTCAGCGTTGCGGGCTTCTGAATCGCTCATGGCACCAGCCAAGCACCATGCCGGGCGGCTGGCAACCATGCGCGCATGGCCTGCCGCCGGGGCCCGTCCTGTGCACCGGAACCGCCGGTATGCGGCGGATCCACCACTTTTTCCTGTGGTCCTATACGAGGCTCCCGGCCTGGTGCGATCGGTGAGCCCGGGCGACACCGGCCGGGCCGGGTATGTGGGTGAAGTGCTGGGCAACTTTGACAAGGTGCTCCACGTCCGCCATGAGGGCGAGGACCTGCTCATGTACCCGCAGCTGGAGCAACGCGCCCCGGCCTGCGCACTCCACGTTGGACAGATGCTCTAACAGCACCGGCAGGTCACACAGCGACTGGAGGTTATCGAATCAATCCGCCTGCACTGGATGGAAACGGCCGACGCGGAAACGGGTGCGGACCTCGCCGCACGCTACGAGGACCTGAAGGCCGTGCTGAATGTGCATCTGCGGCGGGAGGTCACACCTCGGCATGGTGCTCGCCGCGAACCCGCCCGCCGACCGGAAGGAACCGTTCAAGGAGATTCCCCCGCCCGTCCGGGTAGCCTACAAGCTTGTGGGGGGCAGGATGTACCGGGTACGCCGCGCTTTTCCGGGCCGCCCGGTTCCGGCGACCCTTTAGGCCAGTTCGGAAGTTACCGCCGCATGGCATTGGAGGCTTGCGGAAGTCTTGAGGAATTCTTGATCCCATCCAACCTTGTTCTTGAGGTACTCCGTGCACAGTGATGGAAGAAGGTCGGGAGCGCATGGGGGTGCATCTGGGAACTGAGGCCCAGTCAGCCCGCACCTTTTCAGTCGGCAAAGCCGATGGTCTCACGCCTGGCGGCGCCAAGCAGCGGCGCCGCCAGGCAACACAATTTATTCGGACTGCCAAGACCCGGGGCCGATGGCGGAGGCGGCGGATCAGCGTGGATCCGCAAATAGCTGTCGGCCCCCTCATACTTGACGAGTACGGCGGCGCGCGCCGCCGTCGTAAAGGTGCCGTGATGCTCCGCGGCAGGTGCTCATCCCGTCGCTAACCCTCGATGCGTGAGGCGTCAGACGACGGCGAAGGGGGCATCGTCCCCCCGTCCGGGCCGGTACGCGACCCTTCGGTCAAATTCGCCTCAGCTTCCCGTGCGCGTTTCCTGGTGGCTTCCGCCAGGCAGGCGTTGCACCGTCCTACGAATTGATGAGGGCAATCGGTGTCCCACCCGTCGTCGAAGGGGATTGTCACGGGCATTGGACATCCCGGGTTACGGGCGCGGCAGGTTTGGAAGCGGAACCATTTATGGGGACGACGTCAATTGGGTGATGCGGCCTGGCAACACGCCGGATACCTGCTAGGGGTCTGCGGCGTTGTTGCCCAAGCCCGGAAACTCGTGCCATGGTCCGAATCTAGGTACCTTCCCGCGCAGTCGCCCGAGTAATGTCTACTTGATTTAGTAAGTGCAACTACGCACTCCGATCTGGACTCGCGCAGGGTTTTTGTCTCCAGTCTTCGGTTCGCCGGCGCCGAACGGGCGCCTCCACGAGGCGGCATGATGTGACAGCCAGCGCCACAGTAAGGAGAGCCATAAGCGCAACCCGGACCGGAGCCGTTGGTACCAGTGGCAGCAGCAGGAGGTACGCCGGCATGTGCCACAGGTACGTAGGCATGTGCCAGAGGTACATGCCGTAGGAGAGCTGCCGCCCGGGCCAGGCGAGCCAGGGATGGCTAAGGAACCGTCGCCGCAAGCAGGTAGACATGGCGGACCTGGACAACGAGGAATGGATCGTCCGGGAGGAGGAACACCCAGTGGTTGAGGTGCTGCACCGCAGCGCGCAGACGGCAGGGTTTGCGCCCCGGATCTCCTTTCACGCGAACGATTACCAGGAGGCCCAGGCGATGGTCAGCGTCGGCCTCGGCATCGCCCTGGCGCCGAGGACGGCAGTGGTGAACAAGCACCCCGGCGTCAGCATCGTCTCCCTGGGCTCCAGCGCCTCGTCCCGCCGCGTGCTGCTGGCCCACCGGCATGACAGGGTCCGTGCCGCAGCAGAAATAGCGTTCCAGGTTACCTTCCTGGAAGTCGCCAAGGAAAACAGGGCCGACTTCCGGTAGCCCCCGGCAGCCCGCCCGTCCGCCGTGGCCCGCTCACCCTCCATTCAGGTGGGCAGGTGGACGGTCGCGGAACTCACACTTTACAGAAGCCGAAATCCCTCAGTGACGCATGGCGGAATCGATACCCTTGTTAGCGTGAAATTGGGGGCAGCAGAGGCAATCATCCTCGCATCGGCGGATACGGTGTGGGACGTGCTAACGGATGCCGCAACTATCCCGTTTGGGGTTCCGGGCTCGACGATATCGAAGGGGCCATCCGGGACCGGGGCACCATCCGGGTCAGGATCCGCAACCGTGGCAAGGCGTTCAGGCGGCTTCGGGTCCGCATAAAATCCCGGGACAGAATGACTTGGACCTGGCGCATGCCGTTTGGCCTGCTCACCTTCGTGCGCACCTTCACGCTCAACGACCACACCGGCTTCACCCGCATGTCGGTTCAAGACACAGTCTGCGGCCCGCTCCACCCGCTTGTCCGCAAACGCCTCCGCGGGACCTACCCCATCACAGCCTTCGTTGATGAAGTGAAGTTCCGCAGTGAACCTCAAAGGCGGAGTGTTTCCCGACGGGAACACACGGGGCATCTAAGCGGCTGTCGAGAGCATGGGCGTCAGACAACTCCCGCTGAGGTCAGAGTACGACGGCGGCGAGGGGGGCCGCCGTCGTAGGCCTCCCTTACCCAGGATTCGGCGCAGTCCGTTGCCGCCGGGCCACGGTTGCTGCAACGGACGCGACTCCGGCGAGCACCGCAGCTGTGGCCCAGCCGGTGCCCTGCAGAACCAGATCCTCGCGCCGGGACGGCAACAGCAAAGACCCGGCTATCCCACCAGGACGGCCCAGGACTCCAGGAACTTTTCCGCGATGTGGGCGTGGCCGGCGGCGTTGGGATGGGCGCCGTCGGCGTCGAATTCCGGGCTGTTCCCGGCTGTGAACCAGCCGCCCTCGATGGCGTCGATGAAGGGGGCGTTGGCTGCTTCGGCACCGGCACGGACCGCACTGTTCACCGTCCGAAGGTCCTCCGCCAGCGGCTGCGGCGCGCACGGTCCCAGCACCACAACCTGGATGCCTGGCCAGAACCGGCGGGCCGCCTCAATGGTCTGGGTCGTGGCAGTTCGGACCTCGTCGGCATCCTGGATTTGGGCATCGTTCTGGCCGCCCTGCAGGATGAGGAGGTTGGGGACGAATGCGGGGTCGGCGGCGATCTGCCGCAGCCGGGTCTCGTACTCGCCGTCCAGCTCGTCCTGGGCCCCGCCGCCCCACGCAAACCCGGTGCCGCCCGCGCCTTCAATAGTGGCGGGATAGCGCAACTGCCGGGCCACCAGGTTCGCCCACCCCTGGTCCGGCCGACCCGCGCCGTCACCTGCGGTATAGGAATCGCCGAGAATCAGGAGCACCGGTTCGGCGGGCAGCTCAATCGCCGGCTGCTGGACGGGCGCAGAGGCAGTGGCGGTGGCAGTTGCCGTAACTGAGGAAGTCGCGGTCGGAGTGGCAGTAGCCGCAGGCGTCACGGCGGGGATCGAAGCAACAGGGGCGGACTCCCCCGAGCCGCGCGGATTCATCAGCGCCAGTGCGGCCACGCCGAAGGCGGCCACCGCCAGCACAAACAGCGCTGCGTACTTGATCCAGTCCCGCTTGGTCATGCTGCCCCCGTTTTCCGTAGCCCGGCATATCATACCGGCCCGCCCGGCGGGGGCCTTTGGCTGCGGCACCTAAGGCGAGATGTGCGACGGCGACGCGCGGCCGACGTCGTACGCTATGCCTGGCCCGCCGCCGCTTTGCAGACGCGCTGCACATGCCAGCAGGAGATCATCTGTTCATCTGGGCTGCCGCCAAGGCCGCCAGGTCCTGGATGACACGCTGGACCTCGTGTTCACGGCGCGCGGACTGCGGAGATTGTTGTGCCGGGAGGGGTTTGGCCACAGGCTTTTCGGGTGGCGTCGGAACTGGGGTCTTGTACCTCAAGGGAGCCCCGCTGCGTCCCTCCAGGGACGTAAATCCGTTAATCACAATCATTGCATCCCCCTTGGCGTTGGCATTTCGGGGCAGGACCCCTGATACATTCCCGTTGGGGCAACTCTAGGGAGCCAGAGGGCATGGGAGGAAGCGATTTTGTCCACCCGCGGGACTTATTGTTCCAATCTTGAGTGAACCGATAATCCGCGGGGGCCAACCGCAAGTTCCCCAAGGAGGACGTCCGGCAGGGCGTATCGAGGCCGCCTCGACGGACAGCATCCATCTCTTCGTGCGCGGCCGCGCCCTCCACACCCTCATCGACCACGTGACGGACTCCGCAGGCCCGGTGCTTGCGACAGTCAGCAAGTTGCTCGGGATTTCAACGAACCGGAACGCCGATGTGATCGCCACGGTTGCCGGCCGCTGGTGCCGGTGAAGCTCCGGCCGGGCGTTAGGCAACCGTGACCTCAGGATCGTTCCTTCACGGCACAACAGCCGCTACTGTCAGCAGCACCATCCGGCACAACGGGGGAGGCACGATGAGCATCGATATCGGGATTGGCAAGAGCCTCAGCAATGGGGACGCAACGCTTTTCGCAGCAAAGACCGAAGCAATGACAGCGACGCAGCGTGTACAGGAAGGGCACCCCGCCTACAGCTGGGTGTGGACGGACGAGATCCGCTGCCGGGGATGCGACGCCAGGCTCGAAATCCCGGTGCTCGCCAGCACCAGGGCAAGTGCGGACAAGGCTTTTCGGGCACATCAGGCAGCAGAACTGGACGCGTTGCTGGCCGCCGGCGGCAAAGCCGCCTGAATCACACTACAAAAGAGTGGGTGCTCCACTGCCATCCATAAAGTCCTGCTTGTCGAAACCGGTTAACCCTCCCGGCGGGTCTCCTGCAGCCGCTTGATGAACCAGCGCGACTGCTCCGGGCCGTACGGCAGGACCGGAATGGCCTTCGTGGCATCGTGCGGGGTGTCGCGGATGGACTGGCGGGCCTGGCGGACAGCGGTGGTCATGGTGTTCGCCATGGTCTTGACGAACTGGTCGCTGCAGGGCTTCCCGTGTCCGGGAATCAGGTACTCGTAGCGGTGGCGCAGCGCCGAGATGTGCCGCAGCGCGTCCGCCCACTCCTCGGGGTATGAGTCCTCGAAGGACGGGTGCGCGCCCTGCTCCACCAGGTCACCCACAAACAGGGTGGTGGGCGTCCCCACCAGCAGGTCGCCGTCGGTGTGGCCGCGGCCCAGGTAGAACAGCGTGGCGGTCAGCCCGCCCAGGTCAACCAGGACCGGCTGGTCCTTGACGATGGCGTTCGGAACGACCAGTTCGACGTTCCCGCCTTCGCCGGCGGACATCTCCGGCTCGAGGGTTCCCACCAAGCGGCGCTGCAGGTCGCCGCGTTCCTCAATCTCGGCGGCGCAGTTCTGGTGCGCCCAGAATTCGGTGGCGCCGGCCGCCGCGAACACGGCGTTGCCGAAGAAGTGGTCGTAGTGGGCGTGGGTGTTGACGACGACGAGCGGCAGTTGGGTCTTCTCCCGTACCGCCGCCAGGATCTCCCGCCCCTGCCGGGGACCGCAGCCGGTGTCGATCACCATGGCCCGCTCGGATCCGACGATCAGTCCGGTGTTCAGCAACGACCCTTCGGTCACCAGCACGTAGTTGTTCGCGCCGACTTCGACCCATTCCGACATTGTTTCTCCGTACCTCCGGCTCAGCAGTGTGCGTGCTTCAGGCGTCGATTGTACCCATCGGGTTTGTGCGGATCCTGAGGCCACGCCCGCATGGTGGGGAACGGTCACGGGGTCCACAACCCCCGTAACGGTGCAGTAACGCCCGTCTGGTCAACTCGTTTCGGTGGTCCCTCGCAGAGAAGGACGGTGTTATGGGGAAGCCGTGGAGTTCCTTCCGCATCGCGGGCCTGGCACTTGACGTCCCGGACCAGCTCGCACCTTCACCAGAGCGCGGCATCGAGGGCGGCACCGCCGTCCTCGAAGGTGCCGGCATGCGCCTGACCGTCGATGCCAGCCCGTTCGCCGACCCCCTCACCGGCTATGCAGACAAGCCCGGCTACGAGCATTGGCGGGAGCCCCTGGGCGGCGGCACCGCGGACTTCGTCCTGTTTGAGGAGGAAGGCGTCCGCACCGTTGCCGTGAAGATCCCAGGGCGCGCCACCGCCGTCGTCCATCAACCCGCCACCGCACAGCAGGACACCGCCCTGCAGATCCTGCGCAGCATCCGAACAGATCAAGGAGAGTCCAATGACTGAAGAGCAGTACAGTTCCGCGCCTTACCTCGCCGCAGTGGCAAACACCCGCCAGGGCGATCGGAGCACCGGCTTCAGCAAGGTCCAGAGCTACCTCGAACGGTTTGGCTACCTGGGCCCGGCAACCGGCCCGGAACTCGGCCTCCTGGACGACCCCACGGCGGGAGCCCTTCGGAGCTTCCAGGAGTTCTTCCACCTGCCGGTCACAGGAGAGTTCGACGACGCCACGCGCGAAGCCATGATGCGGCCCCGCTGCGGGCTCCCGGACATGAAGAACGGCGAACTCGCCTTCTCCACCACGTGCGCCTGGGCGGACAGGTCGCTGACGTATGCCTTCGACACCGGGACCGGCGACGTGGCAGGCAACGCCGAATTCGATGCCGTCCGGCGTGCCATCCAGACCTGGCAGAACGTGGGCGGCCTGACATTCACGGAGGTTGCCCTCAGCGCCAGCCCGGACATCCGGATCGGCTGGCGGCCCGCGGCGGACCCGGACCACTCGATGGTTGGCGGCGTCCTGGCCCATGCCGACTTTCCGCCGGGCTGCAGCGTAGTCACCAACACCCTGCCCAAGCCGGTCCACTTCGACGACAGCGAACATGTCTGGAGCGTGGGCGCCGTGGCCAGCGCCTTCGACATCGAAACGGTGGCGCTGCACGAATTCGGCCACATCGTGGGGCTCGCACACTCCAGCGTCGCCAACGCCGTGATGGCACCCACCGTGTCCGCCAACTTCACCAAACGTGCCCTCACGCAGGACGACATCGACGGATTCCGGGGACTCTACCCGCGGGCGCCGGAGCCGTGGTCCGGCTGGAGCTCCCTGGGCGGCGTGATCACCTCGGACACCACCGTGGGCCGGAACAAGGACGGCCGGCTGGAGGCCTTCGCCCGGGGCACCGACGGCGCCGTGTGGCACCGGTGGCAGACGGCACCGAGCAGCGGATGGGCCGGCTGGCACTCCCTGGGCGGGATCATCACCACGGAAATTGCGGCGGGCAGCAACGCGGACGGCCGGCTGGAAATCTTCGCCCGTGGCACGGACAACGCCTTGTGGCACAAGTGGCAGACCCCGTCGATCAGCAGCTGGTTGGGCTGGAGCTCGTTGGGCGGCATCATCACGGGTCCCCCGGCGGTAGGCCGCAACGCGGACGGCCGGCTGGAGGTTTTCGCCCGGGGCTCCGACGGCGCGGTGTGGCACCGGTGGCAGACCCCGGCCAGCGGCGGCTGGTCCGGCTGGCACTCCCTGGGCGGTGTGATCACGTCCGAGATCGCCGTGGGCCGGAACGCCGACGGGCGGCTGGAACTCTTTGTCCGCGGCACCGACAACGCCCTCTGGCACAAGTGGCAGGCCCCGGGCGGCTGGTCCAACTGGGTCTCGCTGGGCGGCATCCTCACGTCCAACATCACCATTGCCAGCAACGCCGACGGCCGCCTTGAGGCCTTTGTCCGCGGCACGGACAACGCGCTGTGGCACATGTGGCAGACGGCTCCGAACAGCGGCTGGTCCGGCTGGCACTCCCTTGGCGGCATCCTCACCTCGGACATCGCGGTGGGCAAGAACGCGAGCGGCCGTCTGGAGGCGTTCGTCCGCGGCACGGACAACGCGCTGTGGCACATGTGGCAGACGGCGCCCAACAGCGGCTGGTCCGGCTGGCACTCCCTGGGCGGCATCCTCACCTCCAACATCACGGTTGCCAGCAATGCCGACGGCCGCCTGGAGACCTTCGTCCGCGGCACCGACAACGCCCTCTGGCACAGGTGGCAGAACCGGCCGTTCCTGACGGAGGATGCAACGGGTGCTTCCGGCGCTGCGGCGATGACCGGGGCGGCAGACGCGGAAATGGCCACGGATGGAGCCGCTCCCCCGCCGGAAGAGATGCCGGCCGGCGCCATGGGCGCAGGCGCGGTTACCAACGGCCAGCAGCGCCCGGCAACCCCGGACATGCCTGCCGGGGCAATGGCCGGCACGGCGGCAGAACCGCCGGCGGAGCTGATGCCGGCGAACGGCATGCAATCCATCGGCGGCTGAACCTACCGGTGGTTCAACGCGTACGACGACGGCGGCACGCGCCGCCGTCGTACGCCTCACCTGAGGAGAGACACAAAAAGCAATTGTTGAGGATTTCCGGCCGGTTGGGGCCCTGGCCTTTGCCGTCACCGGACTCTTGGCCGGCTGCCAGCTTCCATCCAACTGCTACAGGCTATGCCTTTGGCTATGCTGCGGCCTTGGTTCGCGAAGCGGTGAGGGCCGCAGCGAGGTCCTGACGCCTATTGAGCCAGCGGTCAACTAGCTTCCCTGTCATCGGCTGGGTGCTCAGCGCAATGCACATCGGCAATCATCGCGTGCCCCGCGTCATCCTTGATGTAGTGCGTGAAGTGATTGGTTGTCCTGCCGCAAGTGCTACAGAAGGTTTTATGCTGCTTGGTCCACATGGTGGGTCCTGACTTTGCTGTTGAGGAGGATGTTGGCCACAAGGTTGGCGAGTACGCGGGCAGTGGGAGGGATTGCAAACCTCCGCTGGGACGGGCGCACTGGCTCATAAGTCGTCTTTGGCCTCCAGAGCTCATGCCGCACGTCCTGCGGTGGTAGGACAATAGCCCTCTTGCTCCGGCTTTGTAAGGAATCCGAAGCGATTAGGGGGATAAGAATAGGGGTTAGGGGCTCGGCCGGAGAGCGCTCGACGGCGGCCCGCGCCGCCGTCGTACGCGCGCCTTCGCTAGTGTCCGGCCCGGAGTTTCCCTCCGAGGCGTTCGCGCATGGCGGTGCTGGCGTCGTTGAGGCCGATGATTTTTACGTCTTTGCCATGGTGGTGGTACTTCTCGGTGATGGCGTCCAGGGCTGCGATGGTGGAGGCATCCCACAGATGGGAAGCGTGCATATCGATGACTACGTGGTCAGGGTCCAGGGCGTATTCGAACTGGGTGTAGAGGTCGTTGGAGGAGGCGAAGAACAGTTCACCGTTCACCACGTAGGTGGCGGTCTCGTGGCCCTCTACGGTGGTGACTGTCCGTTCGACGGTGACGAGGTGGGCCACCCGCCGGGCGAACAGGACCATGGCCACGAGGACGCCGACGCCGACGCCGATGGCCAGGTTGTGGGTTGCGACGGTGACGATGACGGTGGCCACCATGACGGTGGTTTCACTCTTGGGCATCATTTTCAGGGTGCGGGGATGGATGCTGTGCCAGTCGAACGTTGCCCAGGAAACGAAGATCATCACCGCCACCAGGGCGGCCATCGGGATCACCGAGACCACGCCGCCGAGGGCAACAACCAGGATCAGCAGGAAGACGCCGGCCAGGAAGGTGGAGATCCGGGTGCGGGCGCCGGAGGCCTTGACGTTGATCATGGTCTGGCCGATCATGGCACAGCCGCCCATGCCGCCGGTGAACCCGGTCACGATGTTCGCCACGCCCTGGCCCCATGCCTCGCGGGTCTTGTGGGAGCGGGTGTCGGTGACGTCGTCAACGAGCTTGGCGGACATCAGGGATTCGAGGAGCCCAACGAACGCCATGGCCAGGGCGAACGGGAAAATGACCTGCAAGGTGTCCAGCGTAAAGGGCACGTTCGGGATAAAGAGTGACGGCAGCGCGTCAGGCAGTTCGCCCTTGTCCCCCACGGTTGGCACAGTGATAGCGGCCAGGACGGTGATCACGGTCAGGACCACGATCGCGACCAGTGGCGCGGGTACCGCCTTGGTGAGCTTGGGCAGGCCGAACACGATCACCAGGCTCAGCGCCACGAGCGGGTAGACCAGCCACGGCACACCCAGCAGTTCCGGGACCTGCGACATGAAGATCAGGATGGCCAAGGCGTTGACGAAGCCGACCATCACAGAGCGCGGGATGAAGCGCATCAGCTTTGCGACCCCGGCCAGGCCCAGGATGATCTGGAAGATGCCGGCGAGGATGACGGCGGCGATGAAGTAGTCCACACCGTGGGACTTCACAAGCGGGGCAATCACCAAAGCGATGGCCCCAGTTGCCGCGGAGATCATGGCGGGGCGGCCGCCGACGAAGGCGATGGTCACCGCCATCGTGAAGGAGGCGAACAGTCCGAGCCGCGGGTCGACGCCGGCGATGATCGAGAAAGCGATCGCTTCGGGGATCAGCGCCAGGGCGACGACGAGGCCGGCGAGGACTTCGGTTTTCAGCCGGCGCGGGGACTTAAGGGTTTCCCGGACTGACTGCAGCTGTTCAGGTGTGTGGGACGTGGCGTCGCCCGCGGTTTCAACGGCCATCGCTGGCTCCGTTCATGGTCAGGAAGACACGGCGGTGCCTTCGTCTTTCGAAGAAGAATGAAGGGGCGCGGCGCTGCGCCGGAAGGAGGGGAACTACGCTTGGAGATCTCACGACTCAACCACAACCCTACCCTAACGTGATGGTAGAGTTTGCACCCGGACAAGGAACGGAGGTCCCTGATGACGGCCAAGACCGGCAGCACGACCATGCACATCGGTGAACTGGCAGAACGGACGGGCCTGTCCCTGCGGACCATCCGCCACTACGACGAGGTAGGCCTGCTCCCCGCCAGGGCGAGGACCGACGGCGGGTTCCGCGTCTATTCGGAAGAAGACTTCGAACGGCTCATGGTCATCAAGCAGATAAAGCCCCTGGGCTTCTCCTTGGAGGAGATGGCGGACATTCTCGCCATCCTCAGGGAGGGACAGGCGTCAGGGCATGGGCCGGGAAAGCTTTCCCAGTACCTTGAGAAGGCGATGGAACAACGGGCCAAGATGGCCCGCAACCTTGCGCAGGCGGACGAGTTCATCAAGCGCATCAGCGCCCTTTAGGTGCCGCCGGAACCGATGCCGGCGCGCGGTCGTGAGGCTATGGGCTTTCCTTGTGACCGCCTTGGGGGCCATAGCCTCTGAGCAACCAGTTCGCGGCGGCGACCATCAGCAGGAATCCGACGGCGCCGACGATGATAAGTTCCGCGGCAATCCCCACGATGACGAGCGTGAAGGCGCCGATCAGTGCCAAGGCTCCCCAAACCGTCGCGGCTGCCTCCCTGCGGTTCGTCCGGGGTGCACCGGACTGCAACGTCCGGTAAAGATCCGGATCGCTGGACGCCAGCTCCTGTTCGAGCTTCTCAAGGCGCCTGCGCTCTTCATCTGACAATGCCATGACGACACCTCGAAAACTTGTCACCGGGTCATTGGGGCCGGCGGGGAGAAGCTCAGCGCGGCCATGCCCAATTCCCTGTGACTACCATCCAGACAGCGTAGCCAAGGGCATTCGCAGGTTGGTCACGCAAGCATTACTTTTGAGCTTCAACTTGAAGGACACGCGGAATCCGTTTCCTTCTGGCTGCCGCACCGCCGGCGAAAGCCCGGGGATGGCGCACGCCCCTACCAGCGGCTAAAGAGGGCCGGACAAGTGCTGGAGCATTGCAGCAGCGATCTCCTGGGCCGAGTCCTCCATGGGGATGTGCTTGCCGGCCACTTCAACCAGGTCACTGGACGGTAGCTCCGCAACATAGCGGCGGGCGAAGGTGACTTTCTGGAAGTCATCGTCCCTGCCCCAGATCAGCCTTGTGGGAACAGCTGCGGATTTCAGCGCCGGCAGCAGGTCAAGTGTGTAGCGCGGGTCTGCGGCAGCGGCCATGGCCATCCATGATCGGGCACGGGCCGGGCTCCGCCACGGGGTGACATAATCATTGATTTCCTCGTCAGTAAGGGGTCGCTCCACGGTGAGCTGCATTGTTTTGGTCCGCGCAGCCAGGAGATCCTCTGTACTCGTAGCTTCTCGGAGAGCCGGATCACGGAACCGCTCCACAGCCGGCACCGGCCAGGAATCGAACATCACGGCATTGACCAGCACAAGCTTTGTGACCCTGCCGGAATAGGCCGCCAGATGCTGGGCCACTCCCCCGCCGATGTCATGGGCAGCCACCGCGAAGGTGTCCAGGCCAAGTGCGTCCGCTGCCGCTTCCACCACCTTTGCCAGCGCCGGGACGGACGCTTCCTCAACCTCCAGTTCCCCTTCACTGCAACCGAAGCCGGGAAAATCCAGCGCCAGGCACCTCAGCTCGCCCGCCAGCAACGGCAGGACCGGCTGCCATACGCGGCTCCAGAACGTTCCGTGGAGGAGCAGCAACGGCGGCGCATCCGGGCTCCCTGCTTCAAGGTAGGACAGGCGGGTTCCGTTCACTTCCACCGTTTTCCGCTCTGCTTGGGAACTCACGCTCATGGATTGCTCCTTAATCAAGTTGTACTTCAGGTTCGTGGCTTACGTACCCACGGCGACCCCAAAGTACAAAAGCAGCACCGGACCATATTCCAGTTGGATATGACCCGGCGCTGCCGTCCTCGTCGTGCCTGGCCTAGCCTAGCTCAGGGTGAGGATGAGTTTCGGTGCGTAAGCGCCGCCGCTGGCCTCCTTGGAGTTCAGGTCCAGGCCGTCGCTGCTGTTGGCGTCCAGACCGAGGGAAAGGTACTGGCCGAGGTCACCGACGAGGCTGCTGGCGGTCAGCGTGATGGTGTAGTTGGTATTGGTCGTGGTCGGGCCGAAGGTGCCGATATTTGACCCGAGCGTTGGGCGCAGGTTGTAGGTGATCCCCGTTTCGGTCCAGCTGTCGTCCGCTACCAGCTTGACGTTCTGGGTACCCTTTGACCCGCTGCCCGCGCTGCGCAGCTGCAACGTCGCGCTCTCGATCGTCCTGCCCGCATAGGCTGACAGATCGAACTTCAGGTAGGTGACCTCGAGCGGGCTATTGTCCACACCCAGGATGGTGCTCGTACCATTGTTCGTTGTTGCAGCCCCGCTCGAGACATAAGCGTCGGCAACGGCCGTAAGCGTCACGGTTTCGGCCGTGCCACCACCACTGGCCGTGGCGGTGGTGAAGGTCCAGACCTTGTCCGCCGCCATTGGGTTCCCGGCCAGGTCCTTCACCCCGCCGGTGCCGCCCTTGAGCGTCGCCGTATACGTCGTGCCCGCCGCCAGATCAGCACCCGGATTCAACGTCGCCACCTTGTTAGTGCTGTCATACGTCACAGCCGCCGATACCGCCGTCGTCCCCGTGGCCAGGGTGAACGAGCTCGACGAGACCGAAGCCGCATCGATCGCCTCGGAGAGCGTTCCTGTCACGTTCGTGCCCACCGCCACATCGGTTGCCTTATCAGCCGGAGACGTCGCCGTCACCGTCGGTGCAGTCGTATCCGTGGTCCCGCCACCACCGGTGCTGTCACCGGCCAGGACGAGGACGAGCTTGGGTGGGTAGGCGCCGCTGCTGGCCTCTTTGGAGTTCAGGTCCAGGCCGTCGCTGCTGTTGGCGTCCAGACCGAGGGAAAGGTGCTGGCCGAGTTCAGCGGCGAGTCCGCTGGCGGTCAGCGTGATGTTGTAGTTGGTGTTGGTCGTGGTCGGGCCAAACGTGCCCAGCCCGGTACCCAAGGCCGGCCGTGAGTTGTAGGTGACTCCCGTTTCGGTCCAGCTGTCGTCAGCAACGAGTTTGACGTTCTGGGTACCAATTGACCCGCTTCCGGCACTGCGCAGCTGCAACGTCGCGCTCTCAATCGTCCTGCCCGCATACGCTGACAGATCGAACTTCAGGTACGTGACCTCCGTCGGGCTGCTGTCCACACCCAGGACCGTGCTCGCACCATAGTTCGACGTAGCAGCCCCGCTCGAAACATAAGCATCGGCAGTGGCCGTAAGCGTCACAGTCTCCGACGTACCACCCCCGCTGGCCGCGGCGGTGGTGAAGGTCCAGACCTTGTCCGCCGCCACTGGGTTTCCGGCCAGGTCCTTCACCCCGCCGGTGCCGCCCTTGATCGTTGCCGTGTACGTCGTGCCCGCCGCCAGATCAGCACCCGGATTCAACGTCGCCACCTTGTTAGTGCTGTCATACGTCACAGCCGCTGACACCGTCGTCGTCCCGCTGGCCAGAGTGAAGGTACTGGAAGTGATCGTGGCCGCGTCCATCGCCTCCGAGAAGGTTCCCGTCACGTTCGTGCCCACCACCACATCGGTAGCCTTATCAGCCGGAGACGTTGCGGTCACCGTCGGAGCAGTCGTATCCGTAGTCCCGGCCGAGGCCGTGGTGAAGGTCCAGGCCTTGTTCGCGGCCAGTGTGTTGCCGGCCAGGTCTTTCACTCCGCCGGTGCCGCCCTTGATCGTTGCCGTATACGTTGTGCCCGCCGCCAGGTCAGCGCCCGGGTTCAACGTCGCTACCTTGTTTGTACCGTCGTACGATATGGCCGCTGACACAGGTGTCGTCGTTGTCCCCGCCGTCAACGTGAACGTGCTCGACGTAATGGTGGCCGCGTCCATCGCCTCCGAGAACGTTCCTGTCACGTTAGTGCCCACCGCCACACCGGTTGCCTTATCAGCCGGAGACGTTGCCGTCACCGTCGGAGCGGTCGTATCCGTGGTCCCGCCACCGCCTTCGTAGTGGTGCCAGTACCGGCTGGTGGCGTTCACATCAGCGAGCAGCAGCACGCCACTGTTCGATGTGCCCCACGCCGGGCTGTTGAGGTTCTGCTTGGTGGAGGTGACGTTATGGACGTACTGGTCAGCGTCAACAATCACTGGTGTTTTCGCCGAGCTGAAGCTGATACTGCCCAGCGACGTGGACTTCTCATAGATCGCCCCGCCTGAGGTGGTGCACACCCCGGCGTTTGTTGTGCCGCTCGGCTTCGGATACGTCGCGAACGTCCGCAGCTTCTGCGCGGCCTCGTCAATCATGACGATGACACGGTTCGGGCACTCGGCCACCGTCGCGATGGTGTGTGCCGTCCACGCCGAGGTCGACGCGTCCAATGCCAGCAACTGGATCAGCGGCTGGGACGAGGAGGTGTACGAGGTCTTGATCGCGGCGAAGACCTTGTCCGAGGAAGCATCCAGCCACTTCAGGTTCATGTGGTCATCACCGCTGCGCTGGCCCTTCACCGCCGCCACCGGCGTGCTCCAGGTAGTGTTCGACGCCCCATCGTTGTGGACGCTCCAGTACATCCCGTCCGTACTGTCACCAACCTGACGGCTCCACATCACACCGATCTTGTTCCCGCCGAACGCGATGACAGCAGAGTTGTCATCCACCGACACATTGCTCAACGATGCAGGATGCGCGAACGGCGTGCCCCAGGTCTTGCCGTCGGTGCCGGTGACGTTCAGGTAGATGCGGTTCCCCTGCTGCCACGTGGCCCACACCCGGCCGGTGGAGTCCTTGTCAATGGACAACGCCTCCACACGGTAATTGTTGATCTGCGACGAACCCAGGCTCGCATACGTCTTCGTGCTCGAGTTATAGCTGTACCGGCGCAACGTCGTCGGATAGTTCACCTCGGCCGGCAAACCATCATTGACGAACCGGTAGCTGGCCACATACAAGGTGCTGCCATCCCAGAGGACATCATGATGCGTACTTGCCCGAGGGTCCGTGGTCACCCCCGTACTGGCCCACGTGCTCGTCGACGGATTAAACCGGAAAATCTCAAAATCCGAACTGGCCGTATCCCAGAGATTCCCCCACCAAATCCCGTCATGGAACCACAGCGCATTCGTCTGCCGCTTCGTCCCCGTCGGAGTGCCCGTGCCCGAATGGGAAGGACCCTCGACCCCAACATCACCCGTAGCGGCTGACGCCGTGGCCGGCACCACCAAGGCAGCCACTGCAACCACCAGTGCTGTGAACAGGGAACCCAGGGTCAACTTCCCCGGTCGATGCAGACGAATCCCTGCAGGGGGATCACCCCGCCCTGCACCAGCCCCGGAATCTTTGCGGCCTCTGCCGCCGTTGCCAACGAAAAAGGGGGAATCGTACCGCATTGGTGCTCCCTGCAATAGAACATGAACCCTCAAGTTCGTCCAGTGTCAGGTGCTAAAAAATCAAAAGCAATCCCTAATCCCGGCTACGTAACCCCCTGAATTTCAGGTCCCTGTAACCCCTAGTGCAGACAAATTTCTCTCCTTGATAACTTCCAGGGGTGTGCTCCCTAAATCACCGCTTCTAAAGCACACCACCTGTTACAAGAGGTTTAAACCCCGCGGTTAGGCCTGTTCAAAGCCCGAACGCCAAATGCCGCGTTGACACCTTTGTTGTTTGCGGGTTCCGGTGGAGGGCCCAGCTTGGACTGTGGGGACAGTACGCCAGGGTAGCCGGCACGTCCATCACCTCGGCGTGGCGCTCCTCGAGAGGAGAAGTACGACGGCGGCGCGAGGCCGCCGTCGTATGCCCTGCCTTTCGCACTCGGCTGGTTCTAACATCGGAACTAGGGGAGGCAAGAGCCGGGCGACCCGGCACCCCGCTTTCGACGTTTATGTTCTCCGTGCACCAGTTCGCGGGCGCTCTTCTTCGAGTCACCGCGGGTCTTCAGCAGGCTGGCGAGGGTGGCTACCCGTGAGGTAACCGCGGCAAAATACTCGCCGCCGAACGTCCATCCGGACACCGTACCGATCCCCACGCCGAACAGCAGTGCAAGTCCTATGTAGAACGCCGACCAACGCGCCGATTCTGCGATGGGAGATTCGAAGGCTTTACGCACGTGCGCGAAGAACTCGTAGACGAAAAACAGGATTGTCACAGCACGTCCCGCGTCAAAGGGAGCGGGGGTACAGTTGTGCTGGCGGCGGGTCCCCACCGTCCACTTCCTAGGAGCTCCGGGGTATGAGCGTGAATGAGTACGAGGCAGCACTGATTCTCAGGTCCGGAGCGGAATTGCTGCGTGCTGCGTCCTCTGACCCCCGTTCCGATGAGGGCTATGAGGAAGTAAAGGCCAACGTTGCGGAGGCTTTGGAAAGCATCGCGGAAGCGCTTTCGAACTTTGAAGCCGGGCTGGGAGTACCCAGCCGATCTACCGGCTGGGCCCAGGACCTCCATCGTGTGGCGGACGACCTACGCGAAGGCCGGGCCCAAAACGGTGGCAGTGGCGTGCAGTAGCCCCTGGAGACAGGTTATCCACGTCCTAAATCTGGCGCCGCCGCAGTCCATCATCGCCGCTGGCTGCTTAACGGTCCTGACAGGGAACTGCGAACTCGTCGTTAATCAGCGCCTGAGGATAGCAATTTCCGGGCCGCTGCTTGACCGGTTGACCGCCATGCTCATGACCATCATGGACCCACGGGGGCGCAATAGCCAGCCAGGCTTCTTACTATCCGGTTAGCGCCTGGAGTTGCCCGGGAGGCGGGATCCATCTGCGCGAAGGTGCATAGTTAGATGATGACGACCATTGACTCCCGGAGTTATTACACACGTGGTGACTCCTTCAGTGTTGGAGCTTCACGTGAACACATTGAGCGTGCACTGGTGGGTTCCGGCGCGACGGAGGTCCGATTCAGTCAACGCGGGCACCTCAACGCCATCGCCTTCAGGGCTGATGGGAGGCAATTCCGGATTGTCCTCTCGTTGCCACAGCCACGGGTGAGCACGGCGGCCGGGGATGAACTCGAACAGGTCTCCGGGCGTGCAGCTACAGTAAAGACCCAGGAACTGAATGCCCGCCGTTTCTGGCACGCTTTCGCCCTGGCAACAGACGCCAAGCTGGCAGCGGCGGCAGCCGGTGTTGCTACGCTCGAATCGGAGTTTCTCGCCCATGTCGTTCTCCCCGGCAACCGAACGGTAATCGACGAACTCGAACCCGTCATAGCCTCCGCCTACCGGTCCGGCCAGCGCCCCACATTAACTGCCGCTCCTTAGTAGCGCCCGCGGAGTGACGGGCTAGAGGTCGGCCAGGAGGGTGGTGGGGTTTTCGATCGCGTCGGCTACGAAGCGGAGGAAGCCGGCTGCTGTTCCTCCGTCGCAAACCCGGTGGTCGAAGGTCAGGGTCAGTTCCGTGACCTTGCGGACCGCCAGTTCGCCGTTGACCACCCAGGGCTTGTCGATGATCCGGCCGACGCCGAGGATCGCCACCTCCGGGTGGTTGATGATCGCTGCCGAGCCGTCCACGCCGAACACCCCATAGTTGTTCAGGGTGAACGTGCCGCTGCCCAGTTCGGTGGGGGTCGCCTTGCCTTGGCGTGCGACGTCGGCAAGCCGGCGGATCTCCGCGTCCAGTTCGCGAGCGCTGAGCTTTTCCGCGGACCGGACGGAGGGCACCACAAGGCCGCGGTCGGTCTGGGCGGCGATGCCGAGGTTGATGCCGTCAAACCCGATGATTTCCTGTGACCCGTCCTCCGTAGCCTCGATCCGCGTGTTCAGCTCCGGGTACTTTTTTAGCCCGGCTGTGACAAAACGGGCGATGAACGCGAGCAGCCCTGGGACGTCAGTGCCGTTGGCCTTCATGCCTTCACGGAGTTCCACGAGGGCTGTGGCGTCGACGTCCACCCACACCGTTGCCTCGGGGATCTCGGAGCGGCTGCGGGACATGTTCGCCGCAACGGCTTTACGTACGCCCCGGACCGGGGTGCGGGAGGAGATGGAGAGGCCGGTGCGGGCGTCCTTGGTGGTTGAGCCTGTCGAAACCTCAGGCTCTACCACCGGGCGCGAAACTGCAGGTTCAACCAGCGATTCGGCCGGATGGATTGCTGCCTCCACGTCGCGGCGCATGATCAGGCCGCTCTCCCCCGAGCCATGCAGTTCGCCGAGGTCGACGCCGTGTTCCTTTGCCATCCTCCGGACCAGCGGGGAGATCACCGCGCCGAGCTTGCCTGGCACGCGGGTGCGGAGGAGGGCAAGTTCGTCCTCCTTGGCAGTTTCGGAGGAGATAGTTTCAACGGGCTCGGCCACCGCTACGGAGGATTTGCGGGCGCGGGTCCGACGGGCAACACCATGGCCACCAGGGGTTCCATACCCGATCAGGACGTTCCCGGAGCCGGCCTTCTCTTCTTCCCGGTAGGACTGGGCCACGTGGGTTTCCGCCGGCTCATCTGCAGGCTCACCCAACTCCGTCTCGGCAGGCTCAACCACCGGCTCGGCCGGCTCGGGCGTTTCGGAACTCACAGGCGTCACCGAGATCAGCGGCTTCCCCACGTCGATCGTCTCGCCCGGCTGCCCGTGCAGCTCCGCCACAACCCCTGCATAAGGAGAGGGCACCTCAACAGCAGACTTGGCCGTCTCCACCTCCGCGATCGGCTGGTCCACGGAAATAGTGTCACCAACCGAAACGTGCCACGTCACCAGCTCCGCCTCGGTCAGCCCCTCCCCCAGGTCCGGCAACAAAAACACACGCGTCTCGCTCATAGAATCAGTCCTCCCACTGAAGGTCGTCCACGGCGTCCAGGATGCGGTCCACGCCGGGCAGGTAGTACTTTTCAAGCTTGGGCGCCGGGTACGGCACGTCGAACCCGGTCACGCGGCGGATGGGCGCGGCCAGGTAGTGGAAGCAGCGCTCCTGCACCCGGGCAACGATCTCGGAGGACACGGACGCAAACCCGTGCGCCTCGGCGATCACCACCGCCCGCCCGGTCTTCCGGACGGAGTCACACACGGTCGCATCGTCAAAGGGAACAAGGGTCCGCACGTCAACAACCTCCAGCGAGCGCCCCTCCAAGGCAGCCGCCTCGGCGGCAGCCAAAGCGGTGGGCACAGAGGGACCGTACGCAATCAGCGTTGCGTCAGTGCCGGGACGCGCGACGGCGGCACGCCCCTCGGTGCCAAGTCCCGCCGTCGTGCCTTCCTCATAGGAGGCGCGCAGGGAGGCAAGGTCGATAACGTCCTTGGACCAGTACAGCTTCTTGGGCTCCATGAAGATGACGGGGTCGTCGGAGTCGATGGCCTCGCGGAGCATCCGGTACCCGTCGGCCACGGTGGCGGGGGTGTAGACCTTCAGGCCGGCAGTGTGGGCGTAGTAGGACTCGGAGGAGTCGCAGTGGTGCTCCACTCCCCCGATGCCGCCGCCGTACGGGACCCGGATCACCAGCGGCAGCCTGACCATGCCGCGGGTCCGGTTGTGCATTTTGGCCACGTGGCTGATGATCTGCTCGAACGCCGGGTAGGCGAACGCGTCGAACTGCATCTCGATCACCGGGCGCATCCCGTTGATCGCCATCCCCACGGCCATGCCCACGATTCCGGATTCGGCCAGGGGCGTGTCGAAGCAGCGTTGCTCGCCGAAGGTGGCGGTGAGCCCGTCGGTGATGCGGAAGACCCCGCCCAGGGTGCCCACGTCCTCGCCGAACACCAGGACGGAGGAGTCGGCGGTCATCGCGTCCACCAGGGCGGTGTTCAGCGCCTTGGCCAGGGTGACCGGCTGCGGGCCGGACGCCTCGGCGGTGGCGGCGGCGGACGCGGCGGCCCGGGCGGTGGCGGCGGAGACGTTGCCGTTGGCCTCGGACGAGGTGGTGATGGTGGGGCTCACTTGCCGGCCTCCTTCGGGTCAGAAGCGGCTGCTGCGTCGCGGGCGAGTTCGTCGGCGAGCATGGCGGACTGTTCCTTCAGCTGCGGGGTCTGCTTCTCGAAGACGTGGCGGAAGAGGTCCTGCGGGTCCACGGGCACGTCCTCGCCCAGGCCCTCCCGCAGGGTGCGCGCCACGGCTTCGGCGTGGGCAGCAATCCGCTCCTCCCCCGCAGTATCGAGCAGCCCGCGGCCGGTGAGGTAGGTGCGCATCCGGGTGACCGGGTCCTTGGCCCGCCACTCGGCAACCTCGGCGCTTTCCCGGTAGCGCGTGTCGTCGTCGGCGTTGGTGTGGGCCTGCATGCGGTAGGTGTGCGCCTCCACCAGCAGCGGACCGGAGCCTTCCCGGGCCAGCTTCACGCCGCGGTCCAGGACGGCGAGGAGGGCGACGACGTCGTTCCCGTCCACGCGTTCGCCCGCCATGCCGTAGCCCACGGCCTTGTGCGCGAGCGACGGCGCCACGGACTGGTGTGCCAGCGGCACCGAGATGGCGTACTTGTTGTTCTGGACGAAGAAGATGACGGGCAGGTGGAAGACGGCGGCGAAGTTGAGGGCCTCGTGGAAGTCGCCTTCGCTGGTGGCGCCGTCGCCGCACATGGCCAGCACCACGGTGTCCTTGCCGCGGAGCTTGGCGGCGTGGGCGACGCCGACGGCGTGCAGCAGCTGGGTGGTCAGCGGGGTGCACTGGATGCCCACCTTGTGCTTGAGGGGGTCGTAGCCGCCGTGCCAGTCGCCGCGGAAGATGGTCATCGCCTGCACGGGGTCCACGCCGCGGGCCATGACGGCGACGGCGTCGCGGTAGGTGGGGAACATCCAGTCACCCTCGGACAGGCACAGGGCGGCGGCCACCTGGCAGGCTTCCTGGCCGTGGCTGGAGGGGTAGACGGCCATGCGGCCCTGCCGGACGAGTGCCGAGTTCTGGTCGTTGACGCGGCGCCCGACGACGAGCTGCTCGTACGCTGCCAGCAGTTCCTCATCGCCGGGCAGGGGGTATTCGTGGCCGGGTTCGGTGCCCTGCTCGCTGTCGGGGTTCAGGGTGCCGTCCGGGGCGACCATCTGGATCTGGTGCCGGGCCGGGAGCATGTAGTCCTCAATCGTGATGCCGAACTTCTTCACCGCCTCGGTGAGGGCGTTTTCGGGTGGTTCCTGGTGCCCCTGGTCCGGCGCTGTGGTGCCGGGCGCGGTGTGGTTCGCGGAGATCGTCATTGGTCCGTCCTTCTTTGGCCACTATTCCTTCCCAGTATTGACCCGGGGTTGGTTTCGTATCCAGCATCTGCGGAAATCGTGGAGAAGTTGTTTCAAGGTGCCTTCGATGAAAGACGGTTTGCAAATGTGAGCTGCGTTACGGGCAGGGTGTGTGGACGAAATGGCAGCAAAGGGCGGGAACTGCGCGACCAGCTGGGTGCCATCCCCGAGGTGCACCACATCGCCCTGGCTAGCCCTCCGCGCCGCACAGTTCACGTGCGGGATCTTCTTGCTGGCGGGCTAATCCAGCTGTGTGACACGGTGAGAAAGGGCGCTGAGGCGGTCCTTGAACCGGCTGACCGGATGCCGTAGCCTCGGCCACATGAGAGCCGGCAGGAACACCGTACCCAAAGCAGATCGACCAGCCACACCGTGGGGCAAGTCGGCTCTTCTTCCAATCGGCGCCCTCCTTGTGGTCATATCGCTGATCTTGGTTGTTTCAGGTAACACGATAGGGGTGGTGTTCCTTGCATCGGGAATAACCTTCATCGTTTCTTCTGGTGCTGCCCGCTCCAAAGGACCCTAAGTTCTCCCCGGACGAAGCTTGCATCATCTGTCAACGAAGGACCCGCACACGCGCTGCGCGGGTCCTTTCCTGCTGATTGCTATGTTGGCCGCCGTGTGACGGTCAAGAGGGTGCCGACGCGGTTTTTGAGGTTCTCCAGGACTTCAAACTGCCGGTGCTCAGCGAAGCTCATCGCGGCTCGGTTCTGGGCAGGAAAGCGGCCGACATTCGCGGTGTAGCAGGTTCGCGGCGTCCTGCTCGAAGGTACTGAAGCGGTCCATGCGCCCCCGCACCGTCGTGTCGCGCTTGTAGCGCCCTTGTCCGGTGGCTAGCGTGAACGTACTGCACCGGCAGCTGGGGCTGGGGCGCTCTCGAAAGGATGCCCCATGAAGTCAACCGCCCTGACGCCAAACGCCCGCTTCGTCCCCTCCCTCGCGGCCCTCCTGCTGGCAACGGCATGCACATCTCCCGGAGCAGCTTCCGACGGCGGCGCTTCAGTCACACCGAGGCCTGCGCCATCGTCGTCATCGCCGCAGTCGGCGGCAGCAACGCCCTTGCCTTCAGGCACGCCCGGGCCCAAAGACTGGGCGGAAACGTTCCAGTTGGTCAACTCGGGAGTGGCCCATTTGGCCGTGGTCCTTTGCGACGGCGGGGGTACCGGCACCGGCTTCCTGGTGGGGGAAGACCTGATCATGACGGCGGCGCACGTGGCCAAAAACGAGACGGCCATCAACGTATCCGTCAACGGCCAGTACACCACAGCCCGGGTGATGGGCATCAATGATTCGCAGGACCTTGCCCTGCTGAAAACGGCGGCGCCGGTCGAGGGCCACCAGTTTAGGTTCGCGACGACGACACCAGCCCAGGGTGTTGAAGTCGCAGCCATCGGTTTCCCCCTCGACTCGGGCATGACCTTCACGGCCGGTAGGGTCAGTGCCCTGAACCAGGAAGTCGATACGGAATCAGGCACGCATCGCGGATTGATCCAGACGGACACTGCTTTGAACCCCGGCAACAGTGGAGGCCCGCTGTTGCTGATGGACGGATCAGTGGCAGGAGTGGTGAGTGCCAAACGGGCGTGGGTTCTGGGCACCGGGGGCACGAATGACTACGGGGCCGAGGGCACGGGCTACGCCGCGTCAGGGGTGACAGCCGCAGCCCAGGCTACCGACTGGGGAAAACGGACCACTCCCCTGCCATCGGCCAGTTGCAGGGACCACGCGGAAACCTCGAGCAGTGACATCATCACCACCAACAATGCAGATCACGAGCATGCTTCCGGCGCCATCCAGAGCCTGCTTCGCCACGGCCAGGCAATCAACCGTGCCGCCTATGAGGCGGCGTTTGCCGTCTTTACTCCTGCCATGCAGGCGGACATGAAGGGGTTGTCGGTTTGGAGCTCGGGCCTGTCCACATCCTTCTGGCGCGCCCTGACCGTCAATTCCATCAGCGGTACAGACGCCGAGCTGACGGTGGACGTTATCCTGCGGACGGAGCAGGCGGCACAGGACGGGCAAGACGGGCAGACCTGCTCGGACTGGGGTCTTCGGTACACCTTGGCTTGGGACGGGGATGTCTGGCGGATAGCGGCAGCAGAGTCACCCGCTGGACCGCCGAAGCCCTGCTGACCCACGACCATGAGTCTCCCGTCCCGGTGGACGATCCGGTTCGGTGCAATGTCCTGCGGTTGATGGCGGTCACGGGCTTTCAAGCACCACGGTGTCCTCGCCGCGGAGCTTGGCGGCGTGGGCGACGCCGACGGCGTGCAGCAGCTGGGTGGTCAGCGGGGTGCACTGGATGCCCACCTTGTGCTTGAGGGGGTCGTAGCCGCCGTGCCAGTCGCCGCGGAAGATGGTCATCGCCTGCACGGGGTCCACGCCGCGGGCCATGACGGCGACGGCGTCGCGGTAGGTGGGGAACATCCAGTCACCCTCGGACAGGCACAGGGCGGCGGCCACCTGGCAGGCTTCCTGGCCGTGGCTGGAGGGGTAGACGGCCATGCGGCCCTGCCGGACGAGTGCCGAGTTCTGGTCGTTGACGCGGCGCCCGACGACGAGCTGCTCGTACGCTGCCAGCAGTTCCTCATCGCCGGGCAGGGGGTATTCGTGGCCGGGTTCGGTGCCCTGCTCGCTGTCGGGGTTCAGGGTGCCGTCCGGGGCGACCATCTGGATCTGGTGCCGGGCCGGGAGCATGTAGTCCTCAATCGTGATGCCGAACTTCTTCACCGCCTCGGTGAGGGCGTTTTCGGGTGGTTCCTGGTGCCCCTGGTCCGGCGCTGTGGTGCCGGGCGCGGTGTGGTTCGCGGAGATCGTCATTGGTCCGTCCTTCTTTGGCCACTATTCCTTCCCAGTATTGACCCGGGGTTGGTTTCGTATCCAGCATCTGCGGAAATCGTGGAGAAGTTGTTTCAAGGTGCCTAGACTGAAAGACGATTTGTAATCGTGAGCCGGGTTACGGGCAGGGGTTGTGGACAAAATGGCAGCAAAGGACGTCCGGACGGAACCGGCGCCGCTGGACGACATCGACCGCAGCATCATCGCCGAGCTCACCCGGGACGGCAGGATGTCCGTGACGCAGGTGGCGGAGAACGTGCACATTTCCCGGGCGCACGCCTACACCCGGATCGCCCGGCTCACCTCGGACGGGGTGTTGTCCCGGTTCACGGCGGTGGTGGATCCGATCAAGGCGGGGCTGAAGTCCTCCGCCTACGTGACGCTGAAGCTCAAGCAGGACGCCTGGCGGGAACTGCGCGATCTCCTCGCAGCCATCCCGGAGGTGCACCACATCGCCCTGGTGGGCGGCGACTTCGACGTGATCCTGCTGGTCCGCGCCGTCGACAACATCGACCTACGCCGGGTCATCTTCGACCAGCTGCAGCCCATGCCCGGAGTGCTGGACACGCAGACGTTCCTGGTGTTTGAGGACGTGGACACGCGGTAACACGACCGTTCCGGAACATGGCAAGGAGCAGGACGTCGCTTGTGCTGCATGCCTCGGGTAGCTCTGTCCTGAGGAACTCTTGATGCATTCTTTCTTCAGACTCCGGCTGGACTTGATACTGCTCCGGCAAAGTTGGACGGGTCAGAAGCGGCATGAATGACATCACGTCCGCGAAACCAACGGGACAGGATGAAAACCATGAGCCGTACGGTGCCCCAGCCCCTCACCACAGCCGCCGCCTGCTTAGCAAATCCTCCGGTCCACGCAGGCTCTTGCGTCCCCGGAAATTGTGGCTGAGGGCGGCGCCTTGCAACTCGCACCGATGCTTGCGTTGGCTGATGATCTGGGGTGTCCGGCTTCAGCGCTGAATTTCCTGGCCGATTACCTAATGATGCTTCCCGCCCGGATTGCCCGCATCGTTCGCCATCTTGATGAGCAGGACTATGAACGGGCACTCGATGCGCTGATCAGCCTGAAGGTAACCTCGGCCATGACCGGTGCCTTAGAGACTGAGGCCGGCTGCCGCGCCGTCGAGACCTTCCTCCGCAACAACCGGTGGGACGAGGCGCGGACGGCTGCCTCGGCGCTCCACCGTCTGGTAAACGCCGACATTGTGCGGGGCCCGCAGATGTTGACGGACGTCCGCGCGGAGCTGCGGCGCCAGCCGCCGATGCCGCCACGCTGATCCGCTACCGGAAAGCTCCAGGCGCAGCAGCAGCCTAACCGCCGGCCCTCGCACAGCGGGTCACATACGGGTGAGCGCTGCAGCCACCACCGCTGCCGTAAGGATCAGGAGAACACCCAGGACGGCATAGGCCTGCCACTTGGGGCGGCTCCGGTGTGGGTTGATGTCTACGTAAGGCATGTCAGCGACGATCACTTCGAAGGGCGGAGGGAGCGAAGCCACGGACAGCACGGCGCTTCATCCGCAACATCTGGTGCAGGACAACGAAGGGAACCAGCAGGGTGCACAGCAGCGCGAATAGCGCAAAGACATACTCCGAAAAAGCCATAACAGCCTCCTAAGTCAAGTGATCCCCATCGATCACGACTCAACCACGAGGCCAAGCGATTGACAAGTCTTGTCAACATCCAGCCGACAGACGGTTGGATTCACGGAAAGCTGCACCGTTCCGGGATTTCCCGCCGCTACAGGGAAGTAAGGGTACTTCCTGTTTCCGTTGCATAGGTGCAGAGCAGGATCAAGTCACACGTTATGTGACGCGTCCGCCCCGGCCCGCTACCCGCCCAGGGCTGCCCATACAACAGCGGCTGCTGCTGTGGCCAGGACGGCGAGCAGGACGTAGGACAACTGCCGCCGCAATCGCTCCCGCTTCTCCCGCCGCGACTGCCGGACGTAGTAGGAACCCCCATATCTGCCCATGCTGCGATGCTATGAAAGCACCCTCAAGGTTGGCTCAAGTAACGCGCAGTGTTACCGGAAGACGCAGCACCAGCCCCCTTAAGACCTTGTTAAGGACACGTACGGAAAATCCTGAAATAAGCCTCTGGTTCTGTTCATGGGTTTTGGGGGCTGTCCTTGATGGGGCTTTTCCAAACTGTGTGCCATCAGTTCACCGAGTGCTGCTGGAGGCAAAAACATGACCATCACAACCGACAAACCTGAGGACACGCACTACCTGTCCGTCATCAGGAGCCCTGAGCAGGAACAAGCTTCCACCAGGGCGGGCATCGCCTGCGTCATTCCCGCGTACAACGAGGAGGAGACCATCGCGGACGTTCTCTCCTCACTGCTGAACCAGACCCGGCTCCCGGATGTCATCCACGTGGTGATCAACAACACCGACGACGAAACGTTCTTCATTGCCCGTGAATTCGCCGGCCCCCACGAGCGCACCTACCGGGACGTTACGCAGCGTACCGAGGTTTTCATCCACGACATCGGCGTGAACAAGGACAAGAAGGTGGGCGCGCTGAATTACGGTTTCGCCCAGGTGTGCGACGACTTTGACTACTTCCTAGGCGTGGACGGGGACACCGTGGTGGACCAGTACGCCGTGGAGCAGCTGGAGCAGGAAATCCTCAGTGATCCGCGCATCGGCGGGATCTCCGCGATCTATACCGTGGCCGAGCTGGAAAAGAAGGGTTTCATCGCGAATTTCCTCACGGCCGGGCAGCGGGCCCAGTTCGCCGCTTTCAACATGGATAACCTGCTGCGCGGCCGAAACATGGCCGTCCTAGGAGGGCAGTGCTCGCTGCTGTCCATGGAAGCCCTGAAGAACGTGATGGTGGACAACCGCCAGTCCACCCCGTGGGTCAAGGACTCCGAGGTGGAGGACTCCCTGCTGTCCCTGCAGATCAAGAACCTTGGTTACGCCACCAAGATCTCCGCCACGGCGCGCGCCTCCGTGGGCGGCATGAACACCCTCCGCTCCCTGGACGGCCAGCAGGTGAAGTGGAACTACGGCGCCATCGACCTGATGTGGCCCGGCCAGCGCAGCAACACCCCCGGTCAGCCCCTGCACCCGAACCTCAGGCTGCGGTGGAGCGAGAACGTGTCCATGCTTTTCAATATCCTCACCCGCATCTCATTCCTGATGCTCCTCGCGGCCTCCCTGAGCATCAATGCGTACGTCTTCTACCCGGTTTGGCTCATTCCGCCCATCGTGGCCGTCATCCTGAACCTGCGCATCGCCTTGTCGATCAAGGGAAAAACCGGACGGGACATTGCCTTTGCACTCCTTGTGCTGCCAGCCGAGGCCTACTTGTGGCTGCGCATGGGGCACTTCGTACGGGCATGGGCAAAGTTCTTTGCCAGCGCCCAGACGGACAACTGGGCAGCACAAGCCCGCGCCGAGCGGGGCGCCGGTTCCGCCTACCTGATGCCGGCGATCGTCCTGGCGGTCATTTCGGGAGGCGTGATCTTCGCCTGGCTGCAGATGTCCGTTGACCTGCGTTCGGCCATCCTGTCTATCGGCTGGCCTGTCCTGTACATCACCACCATGGTCCAGACCGTGTTCATGCTGCGAAAGGCGCTGCGGGGCCATCGTGGCTTCCACGTCTAGCTTTTCCGCCGGCTGGCCCCGGGCCTCGACGCCGCCGGGGCCAGCAGGTAAACCGCCCTGCTTGCCACTTTTGCATCATCCCAAGGAGTTATTGTCATGGCCAACGCTGCGCACGCCGCCCGCAAAACCCAAACTACCCGCCGCCCCCTGACCGCTACCGGGCTTTCCGCCCTGTCCCTTGCCGCTGTCCTTACCGTTTCGGGTTGTTCCCTGCCGGGTATTCCCGGCCCTACCGGCGCACCCGGCCCGGCCCCCGCCGTCGAACAAGCCGCCGAACAAGCCGCCGGGCAGGTGGCCGAGCAGGTTGCCGCCGTCACCCCTGTGCCCGACACGGATGCCCAGGCGGTTCCGGAACCGGAAAGTGTTGCTCCGGAGCCGGTTCGGGCGATTCACAATGATTTGGCCGATGGTTCCACTTCCCGGAGCCTGGGGGCAGCCGGCAACCATTTGCTGGTGGATTACTGGACCACCGAAAACCCTGTGCTCTGGACCCCCGAGAGCTCCCCCATCATCCAGGTGAACGCGAAGGTGGCCGGGTCCGCCGTGGACAGGACCATCAAGATCACCAGGTTCAATGCCCGCGTTGATGCCTTGAGCGCCGTCCTGGCCAATGACACCGGTGATTTTGCCATCGGTGATCCGCACTCCTACTCCTCTGCCGTCGTCGTACCGGGAAACCCGGGCGCGGAAACCACCCGTATCGTGTTCACGTTCGATCTGCTCACCGAGACCGAACCCGGCAGCGGCGTGTTCACCCGCCAGACGGTGATGGACGCGCTGACCATCGGGTACGCGGCAACAGCGGCCCCCGCGGCACAGCAGAAGTAGTACCGGCATGGACACGCTTTCCGCGGTAGTCATCGAGGACGACCCGGACGTCAATCTCCTGATCAGCACAGTTCTTCAGCGAGCCGGCTTCACGGTGCATGCCGCAGTCAGCGGACCTGAAGGAGTCCAGGCGGCCAGTCGTGTGCAGGCTTCCTTGATTACCACGGATATGGACCTTCCGGGCTTTGACGGCCTGGAAGTCATCCGCAGGATCAGGATGTTCAGTACTGCTCCCATTATGATCATCAGTGCAACCAAGGAAGCCGGGGACATCGAGCTGGGCCTCTTCGCCGGAGCGGATCAATACCTGTTGAAGCCTTTCCGGCCCGGCGTTCTGGAGGCCCATGCCAAGGCGCTGCTGCGCAGACCGGCCATCGTACCGGAAGCCCGAAACTAAGGAGCCGGCACTGGGCCGCGAGAGGAGCTGGGCAGCAAGAGGAGCCGTGCAGCAATGCAAGGACCGCCGTCATATTACGACGGCGGTCCTTCGCGTCACGACCGCGGAACTTGCTGTCAGTGCCCAACCGCCGGGGCAACCGCTTTGGCGGCCGCCAGGCGGTACCCGAAGCCGTGGACAGTTTCCACCCAGCGCGGGTCCGCTGCGGAATCCCCAAGCTTCTTCCGAAGGTTGGCGATGTGGACCTGGACAACCTGCTCGTCCGATTCACGCCCAAAGCCGTCGTTCCCACCCTGCCCCCCGCGGAGGACTGCAGCCAAATCCTCTTTAGCCCTGACGGTCCTGCCGCTTTCCAGCAGGGCACGCAGCAGATCGAATTCGGAGGCCGTGAGTCTGACCTCGGTTCCGTCCACCTCGACGGTCCTGGCCGGCAAATTCATCCGCAACCCATTGTGTTCAAGGCGCGGAGTTCTTTGTTCAGCCATGGCGGGTGTGAACTGCGAAGATTCGATGCTTTCGGCATCTTGCAAGGGCGACGCCGTCAGGTCCGGAGTATCACTGCGGATCCGTGGCCGGCGCAGCAGCGCCTCCACCCGATACCTGATTTCCCTAAGCCGGAAGGGCTTGCTGACATAGTCATCGGCGCCGGCTTCAAGGCCCAGGAGGATGTCCAGTTCCTGTGCCCGGGCGGTCAGCATCAGGATGTAGGTGTTACTGAAGAGCCGTACGCGCCTTGCCACCTCATACCCGTCAATGTCGGGCAGCTCAATATCGAGGATCATGGCTTGGGGCTGGTGATCGCGCACCGCCCGCACCCCTTCCGCCCCCGATCCGACGGCGTGAACCCGAAAGCCAGCCTGCCGAAAAATTAAAGTCAGGGCGTCCCTAACGTCTGCGGCGTCTTCAACAATTACGACAGTGCGTGTTTCCACAAAGAACCCCCATTCTCATTACCAGACCTTCAAGCACGTTAACATCGGCTCCTGCAGTAGAGACCGGCGCTGGGAAACTCTTGAGCGATTCTTGCCGCTGGGCCCGTCGCGGGCCCTGATCCCGGGCGAGCGCAACAGGGGCGGATTGTCAGATGCGGTCATGCGCCTGTAGCCAAGGCACCACAAACGCTTGAACACGAATTGCCACCCGCATCATCGATCCGATTAGGGGCATGGGCAGCATAACTTACAGGAACATGCGCAGCCCCTGGGCATCCTTTGCAAATACTGCGTTTTTCTTGATAGGGAATCCAGAAATTCAGTTTTTGTTCTATTGTTTTCGCCGGAACTCACGGCGAGGATGATTGCGTGCACAACGTTGTGCACGCACAGCTCGCTGGGAAGCAAATGATTAAGGGGATTTTGCATGACCGCTGTTAAGTGTTCTGCCTCAACTATGGCTCGCCGCGGAAAACCGCTCGCTGCCCTGATGGTCGCGGGGATGACTGCATTGGCGGGCGTGCCGGCAGCAAGTGCTGCTGACACAACTACGCTTGACCCCAACCCGGGCCCGACGGGCAGTTTCAGCTGGGAGGGATTTAACTGGCAGAAGCGCTTCTGGAGTGGTGCACCGCAGTACAACCAGGCATATGATCCCGCCAACGTCAGCGGCCCCGACGCCAACGGGCACGTGACCTTGAAGATCACTAACCCGACGGGTGAAGCTCCTATAGGGGCGGAGTTCCAGTCAACGCGGGAGGGCTTTGGTTACGGTACGTACAGCACCGTGGTGGAGAAGGACCTTAGCGCGATGCAAAAGGAAGTGGTGTGGGGATGCTTGTTCACCTACGATCCTGCTGCGGCGCCTGGTTACAACGAAATTGACCTCTGTGAGGCGTCGGCCTGGGGTGGCGGGGCAAGCTTTGGTGAGTCCTGGCCCGTAAGCCAGGGCCACGGCTACTGGTTTGACGCCTCCAAGCCGCCGGGAACGGGCAACAATACTGTCACCTTCGATGTCACAAGCAGCCCCATAACTACGCATCGTATGGTGTGGGAACCGGGCCGCATCACCTACGAAACCTTCGCTGGCGAAGGTTATGGCGGGCCTTTGCTTAAGCGGACTGTGCTGGAGAGTGCAACAGTGCCGGTACCGGCTAAGGAAAGAGTCCACTTCAACCTGTGGGTCACAGGAGGTGGCGGCGGGGATCCTGCCCACGTGAGGCCTGAACAGGTTGTTGTTCGTGATTTTTCCTTCGTCGCGGCAGGAGCCAGCTCCGTTCCGGCGCCGGCCCCCGAAATTTCACTGAGCGCAACCAGCACCGCTACAAAAAAGGGCGCCAACACGACGTTGAAGTGGTCCGGTGCCGCTGGAAGCAGTGTGACGCTGTGGACGAACGGAGTTAAGAAATCCATTCCCAATACCGGAAGCTTTACGAGTTCCGTGAGGGCCGGAAGTACCACAACGTACAAAATCTGTGACGCCGCGGGGTGCTCCAACACCGTAAGCATCACAGCCTGAATGGCGGCGGCGGGCGCGAGGTGCATCCGCATGGCAAGCACCTCGCGCCCGCTTACTGACTACATCGATTCAGCAGTTGGTCCCGGCGGACCTACTGGCCCCGTACCGGAACAATCCGCTTGATGGCCAGGCCAAGCGCGAGGAGCGCAAAGGCGGCGAGAGCAAACCAGAAGATATCGCCCGCTCCGGTCATGGCGAGGGTTCCGGACCCGGCTCCAGCGGCCGCGGGAACAGCTGCATTGTTATACATGGCTTTACCACACTTTCTTTCTCTTGAAGATTGCATCTGCGTAAGCCTTCGCGTGGACCGCCTGCAGAAACAGGTCGATCATCAGCTCGTACATCGTGGCGGCAGCGAGCATGTACCTCCATCCCCGCAGTCTTACCGTCACTATCCGCTCGATCACGAAGACACCGGTCACGGCAAGCCAGAAGGGCTGAATGTGCAATCCTGTGCCCGTGACCAGTGCAAACGCCACCGTGCCCAAATAGGCGAAGGTCACCATTACTCCGATGGCCGCAAGCAGTTGCCGGCCCCAGTACGGCCGGGTTACCGCAGTCCAGCCGTACTGCATGCAGTTCTCCAGCGCGCCGCGCTTCCACCTCAGCCGCTGGGCCCACAACTGCTTCCAGGTGGGCATCACTTCGGTGATGAGCGTGCAATCTGCAGGAGAGCGAATGCGGTATTTCAGGGTCAGCAGGGCGAACGACAGTTCGTTGTCCTCCGTCAGGACAGATGTGTCATAGACGCCGCCGCGCCCGTCACCGGGAGGCAGGGTTCCGTCGAGGCGGGCCGCTACAACATCGCGGAGGGTACGTACGCGGAAAAGCGCTGCCGTGCCCGTCACTACCAGGCACTTTCCCTGCAGGCGCCGCACGTCGCGGACGTAACGGGCGTATTCATTCCGCTGAAGGTGACCCACAAGGCCACCGCCGGGGCCGCCCTGAAATACACCCCCTACAGCACCGAGCCGCGGGTCTTTGCGCAGGTGGGCGACCGAGCGCTCGATGAAGTCGCTGGACAACTGGGAATCAGCATCTTGTACGAGTATCAAGTCTTCCGGTGCCGACGCCGGCAGCAGGCCGGCAAGAACGAAGTTCAGGGCGCCGGCTTTTTTGTCTGTGTTGCCAACCGTGCGTACCACCTCCGCCCCCGCCCGCACGGCGATATCCTCAGTAGCGTCGGTGCAATTATCAGCCACCACGATTAACCTGTCCGGGACAAGTGTCTGTTTATACAGGGAGCCCAGCGTGGCTGCTATTGCAGCTTCTTCATTGTGCGCAGGAATTATCACAGTAATCACGTGCGGACCGCCATCATCAGATGGGGCCCTGCAGATAAATCTTCCATGAGTCCCTTTCCGTCAGCAGATGCCGACAGTGAGCATTCCAAGGGAAAATCAAAGAAACAGCATGACTGCAATCAAAAAAGCTGCAAGCTTGAATCAAGATCAGCTCAAGCGCGATAAGTTACCTGCGCCCATGCTTCGGCAATGCGCGAACTCTTGAGGTTCGCCTACGTAGGAATGCGCTATACGCAGCCAGTTGTGGATTCCGCTTCCAGAAGCAGCAGAGCGAGGTTGTGCCGATCCTGAGAGTGCCAAGGAAGCCCTCCTGGGCCGCCCTAAGCCGACCAATAAATTCCCTGCATGGATCGCGGCACCGGGCACCTTCAGTGCGCGGGCAATTGCTGTGAAATAAAACATGCGCCACCCCGGCTAAACTGATACAAAAAAGCATGCCGGGGGGCTTGATGAGTGAACGCCGTGTCTGCCTGGTGGTGGAGGACGACGACGATATCCGTGGGCTGGTGAAGGTGGTGCTGACCCGTGAAGGGTTTGAGGTGCGCACTGCCAGGACGGGAATCGAGGGAGTCCTCGCCGCGGCGGATCCCGAACTGTCCCTTATTACGCTGGATTTGGCTATGCCGGACCTGGACGGTGATCTACTGGTGAAGGCAGTGAGGACTCATACTTCGGTACCGCTGCTGGTCCTGTCCGCCAGGACAGAGGAAAACGACGTTTTCGGCAGCCTGGCTGCAGGGGCGGACGCGTACCTCGCCAAGCCTTTTCGTCCCAGTGAATTGCGCGAAGCTGTTCGGACCCTCACCTCAGGTACCCGGATTACAGGGGAAGCAGTTGCAGGACCTCCCGGTACCGCCGGACCGGTGGCAGCGGCAGGTTGTTTATCAGGCCCCGCTGTGCCGGCTTAGGTAGGTATAAGCGCTGCCCCACCACCGCCGCGGGCCTGCCCGCCTCCTGCCTTACAATGCCGCCCACACAACGGCGGCTGTTGCCACCGCCAAAACGGCGAGCAGGACATAGGACAACTGACGCCGCAGCCGCTCCCGCTTCTCCCGCCGTGACTGCCGAACGTAGTAGGAACCCCCGTATTTACCCATGCTGCGATGCTAGGGAAGGACCCTCAAGGCCGGCTCAAGTAATCCTCGCTGTACCCCAAGGAATTGCACCAGAGGCGCTGTTATGCGGCGCTAAGTAGGCCGCGCAGCTTCCCGAAACGACGCAATGGATTCGGCACAAATGGTTTGCTGACGTAGTTGTCGGCACCGGCCCCAGTTATTTGCTACAAGGGGAATGCCCACGTTGCCCGTCAGTCGAACAAAATTCTGTACGAATCTTGATGAATAGCAGGCACAAAACTAGAGGATGCATTGGCAAGCTGTCACCAAGCCACACAACAACAAGTACCTGCCGAAGTTTCTCCACAACGTCGGGTGGCCAGAAGCAACAGAATAAACTTTCAGAACCCGTGCCGCCCGCGATTGGGGCGGTTTCGGGGCGGTCTCCATCAGAAGGATTGTCT
The DNA here is from genome assembly GCF_046605375.1 of Arthrobacter sp. MPF02. GTDB lineage: Bacteria > Actinomycetota > Actinomycetes > Actinomycetales > Micrococcaceae > Arthrobacter. The sequence goes on from NZ_CP176772.1 coordinate 2,879,757, forward strand.
TATGCGTGCTCCCAGTTCCCGTACCCGCAAAATTGCCGGCTTCGCTGCTGGCCCCCTGGCTGTTGTCGCCGCCGGCGCGATGGTATGGCAGGGCTCCAGCGCGGCCTTCACCGCCAACACCACCAGTGCCAACAACTGGACAACGGGCCAGATAAAGCTCACCGACAACGACGTACAGGAAGCGACCTTCAATGTCGCCGGCCTTGCGCCCGGCGACACCGGCAGCCGGTGCATCACGGTCACCGCTGACTCCAGCGTGAACGTTCAGGGGACCATTTACGCTTCCGTGAAAAATCTTGTCAACGGCACCGATAGCACCAAAGATTTCAGCGACCAGCTGAAGCTGGCCATGGTGACCGGTGGCCCCTCCTCGGGAACCGGCAGCGTTGCAGCGGACTGCTCCAACTTCGTTGCTGCGAACAACGGTGTTGTCTTCCCGAGCACCGCCCTGTCAGCTTTGGCTGCAACAACGACGGCCCCTGTGTCAGCAGGTTCGGCCCCCAAAGGGATCACGAGCGTCGTATACAAAGTCAGCTATGAGTTCAACACCACAGGTCTTACCCAGGAGGACCAGAACGCGTTGATGGGCAGTACGACCGGCGCGACGTTGGCATGGGAGCTGAAGGCCGGCGCCTAAGCGCCATACCTTCAAGGCCTTGTGATTACAGCACGCACCGACATCTCCGCATCCCCAGCCCGGCAGTCCTCGCCGGGCTGGGGATTGGTGCTGCTGGCTGCCGCTGCAAAGGCATACCTGGTGCTTCTATGCACCCTGGCCGGGATCGCGTTGCTGCCCGGGCTGTTCGGATGGCACGGAACCGTGGTGCAGACCGGGTCCATGCAACCAAACATCGCACCCGGTGATGTCGTAGTGCTCTCGAAGCCTGGGGAGCAGGATCCGGTGCTGCTGAACAAAGTGGTGCAATTCCGGGCCGGTAACGCGACCAGAGCCGGGCAGCAGATGCTGATCCTGCACCGCGTCACTGCCGCCCACGGCGACGGAACGTACACCACAACCGGTGACGCGAACCCGAATTCGGACCTGGACCCGCTGCATCCGGAACAAATCACCGGGGTCGGCCGTCTGCTGGTGCCTCATGTCGGGTTGCCCAGCCTTTGGTGGAACAACGGAAACTACCTGCCGCTGGGCCTGTGGCTGGCCGGAACGTTACTGGCTCTCATAACGGTCGCACGCGTCCGCTTGCAAGACGCCGAAGACAATGCAGCTCCAGTGGACACAACGGACCCCCCTAAGTCCTCCCCTCAGCACGACGGTTTGAGCTGCACGGGAACACCTACTGCAAGGAAACAACAATCGCGGGCCGCCCGGCATAAAGAGCGCCGCCCTGGTTCGGTACCAGCCTTAAGCGGCGGCGTAGCCCGCCGGACCGTCCTCGGGTTGGCCGGAATGACCGTAGTCACCGGACTGGCTGCCTACCCGGGTACCCGCTCAAGTGCCGCGTTCACCGCCAGCACCGGCACCGGCACCAGCTTCGCCACAGCCTCTACTTTTCCATCCTCACCTTCGGTGCCCTCCCCCGGCAGGGCGGGTGCCTTCGCGCTGTTGGCCAGGTTCAGGGTTGAGGACAAGGTCCAATCCGGGAAGACCGCGTCCTCGGTTACCGGGCTTATCGGTACGAGTGCGGGCACAATCTTGAACTATCCGCTCACTGACCAGAACAGCGCCCGCGCCATGGACGCCATGACGGACGCCAATGCCTTGTACCAGGATCTTAGGGCCAGGGCAGTCACCACCACCTTGACCGTTTCTCCCTTGTCAGGGACCATCGCCCCGGGCGTTTACAGCTATCCCACTAACGATCTGATTGTGGGCACGCTGATACTTGACGCCAAGGGGGACCCCAACGCGGTGTTCATCATCCGCGCCAGAAGCATCGCTACCGCTGCCGGCGTTACTATCAGTTTGACTGGCGGAGCCAAGCCGTCCAACGTGTACTGGTGCGCTGACAACAACGCCAAGATCGTGGCCAACAGCCAAGTTGTAGGTACCTGGATTGCTACCCACAGCGTTATCTTGGAGGACTCGGTAAGGTTGACCGGACGTGCATTGGCATTGGGCACTGATGCGCTCTCCGGCACCATTACCACCTCCAAGGACACCATCGCCATCCCCACATAACAGGTAGGCGGTGCTGCTGCCCGGAACTTCCCCGTGGAACCACACAGGCAGGCACGACGGCGGTCCATGCGGTGAGTGCCTCGCGGCCAGGGACGCTTGCCAATAGTTGCCAGCCAGTACCTGAGCACGCTGGCACCGGCCCCGCCGTCGACGGCCAGTACACCACAGCCCGGGTGCTGGGCATAAATGATTCGCGGGACCTGGCCCTGCTGAGAACGGCGACGCCGGTAGAGGGCCACCAGTTCAGGTTCGCGACGACGACGCCAGCCCAGGGCGTTGAAGTGGCCGCTATCGGTTTTCCCCTTGACGGGGGCATGACGTTCACTGCCGGAAGGGTAAGTGCCTTGAACCAGGAGGTGGATACGGACTCGGGAACGCTCCGCGGCCTGATCCAGACGGACACCGCTTTGAACCCCGGCAACAGCGGAGGCCCGCTGCTGCTCATGGACGGATCAGTGGCGGGAGTGGTGAGTGCCAAGCGGGCCTGGGTCCTGGGAACCGGGGGCACCAATGATTACGGGGCCGAGGGCACCGGCTACGCTGCGCCGGGGACCACAGCCGCAGCTCAGGCCACCGACTGGGGGAAGCGGACCACTCCCCTGCCATCGGCCAGTTGCCGGGACCACGCCGCAACCTCGAGCAGCGACATCATCACCACCAACAGTGCCGAGCACGAGCATGCCTCCGGCGTCATTCAGAGCCTGCTGCGCCACGGCCAGGCCATCAACCGTGACGCCTACGAATCGGCGTTTGCCGTCTTCACTCCTGAAATGCAGGCGGACATGGAGGGCCTGGCAGTCTGGAGAGCCGGCCTGTCCACATCCTTTTGGCGTGCACTGACCATCAACTCCATCAGCGGTACGGATGACGAGCTGACGGTGGACACTAACCTGCGGACGGAGCAGGCGGCGCAGGATGGGCAAGACGGGCAGACCTGTTCGGACTGGGGCCTGCGGTACACGATGGCGTGGGACGGGGATATTTGGCGCATAGCCGCAGCAGAGTCACCGGCCGGACCGCCGAAGCCCTGCTAACCGCAGTTACTTGGCGGCTGGCGACGCCGACGGCAGCCCCCGGCATGTCACTGGGCCGACCACGTGCCGCTTTCGTCGGTTCGGGCAACACGCTGAGCTTCGGATGAGGACGTTACGCGCCACGGCTTGTCCCCGGCAAGCCTGATTTCAAAGGTGCGTGATCTTCCGTCCTCTGTTGTGTAGGTGAAGTAAGGCACGAACTCGCAGTCACATGTCTCGGTCACCACCTTGATCTTCCACACACCTTCCCTGTCTTGTTCATTCAGGGTGTGCGGCAGGGGAATTGGCTCAATTTCGCGGCCAGCCTGGTCTACTCCGCTGATGGACGTTGTCACGTTCGAATCGAGGTTGACCTGGAAGGTGGCTGGAACTTCGGCCCCACAGCCTCCGGACAGTTGGGGAAGATAACCCTCAAGGGGCGGGGATGGGTCCACCGCAGTCACGCCGATTGAATCGATGGTCAGCCGGTGGTTGTTTTGAACCTGCACCGTGACCTCTATGAAGTTGCCGCTGTTGAGGACGGCCCCGTTTTCTGCCGCCCAGGCCCTCGTACCGTTTTTCAGCTGCGTCTCAACCGGAAGAGCCGACGGCAATTCGGGTGTCACCCAGCCGGTGTTTCCTTGACAGAATTCGTCCGGTCGGGCCTGCACAGTTACGGCCACGAAATCATTTCCCAGGGCCAGCGGGACGGACGGCCAACCTGCTGCCTGCGCGGCTGGCGCCGTTGAGGGGCCGGGGACGATTGGTTGCACCACGTCCCTTGTAGCGGCAGGTTTTGGTGGGTTGAGTACCTGGGGGAAGAGTTGATTGCACGCCACCGGAATGCTCAGGGCTACCCCCGCCACTGCCGCTATCTCGGCTGCCCGCTTCCAATCCACGGGACGGCGCTTCGAGGGTTGCTCCGGAGCGTTATCTGACGTCATAGGGACCATATCGGGCCGCTCCCAGTCCGCCGTAAAAGGTCAGTGCCGAACGAGCCGTTCGTGTTGCGCACACCACGCCGGCCCCGCTAGTCCAGCGTCAGCAGAATCCCGACGCCGAACGTGTCCAGGTCCGCCGAATGGATAGTCCGCAACCAGAAGTTCACGCGGCGCCCAAACCCGCGGACCGCCCCATCAAAAACGTTGTTGCCGCTGCCGGGCGGCCCCCAGTGAGCGCCGCCTGACACGCGTGAGGCCGTCAGGTTTCCGTCGACTGTAAAGATGTCAAAAGCGAAGGCATTGTCGCGGTCAAAATCCGTGAGTGGGTCCACCATCGACACCGAGCCCCACGCAAGGAACGGCCGCCTGCGGCCCAGGTCAATAGTGGCGCTGGCCGATCCTCCCTCGTTCTTGAGGGCAAACAGGTCTACCTTGAAAGCGTCCATCTACTCCATCTCCTTCCCAGGTGCCGGCTCTTCCTCGGACAGTTCTATCCGCTGGGACCGCAGGGTCTGCGTTTCGGTGTCCACCCAGCGGTCGGTCCGCCGGCTGGACTGCGGCGCTTCATCAGTGACGAGGTTTCCCAGCTGTTCGAGGTCCAGCCCGCGGGAAACAAGTTCGGCCAACCCGGCGTCCGGCGTGCCGGCGTCCGGGGTCGAAAGGCGCGTTTCCCCATCGGTGCCCTCAACAACCGTCACGAGATAGTGGGAGTGCAGCAGCTGTCCGGTGCGGCGGTCGTAAAAGAGTGTGCGCTTCATCCGATTCCTCCCGGGTCGTCCAGCAGCAGGATGGTGCCGGTACCAAAAATGTCCAGGTCGAAAGTGTGGATGGAGGTCGCCCGGAACGTGATCCTCCGGGCCCTGCCGGTGAATGCCCCGGAGTAGACGTTGCACGGCGCTTTCTCGGAACCGAAGTGGTCGCCTCCGAAGATGAAGCCGCCCGGGCGGTCGCCGTCGACGTCGAACACTTCGATGGCCCACGCGTTGTCCCTGTCAGCGTCGATGAGGGAATCAACCATGGTGACCTGTCCCCATGCCAGTACCCTGCGGGTAGTTCCCAAGTCCACTTGGACTGTCCCCGACCCGCCGGCGTTTTTCAGGGCCCACACGGGAACGGTAATGGCCCTTTGCCCTGGCGCCGCCACCACCGGCGGGTACCTGCTCTTGATGCCGCGTATGTCCGCCTCGTGCAGCGTCCTCCGCTGACTGTTGATCGCGAAGTACATGACCGCGTCGCTCAGGCCGCTGTGGCGCAGGCCCAGCGCGTGACCGACCTCGTGAAGTGCCACGGATTCGAGGTCCACGTTGCCGCTGCCATGCGAATGCGCCCAGGATTCGGCTTCGTCGAAGTGGATGCGCCCGTCCTCGGGATAAAAGGCGTGGGCGTAGATGTTGAAGCCGCCCGATCCGGAGCCGTCAAACGGCGAGCCGTCGCCGTGGTCTCCCGTCAGCCATTCAACCGTGAAATCCGCATTTGCCGCTGAGGTGACCTGGGTGAACGTCAAAGGCACCTGCGCGGCCCAGGTATCGAAGGCCCTTTGTACGGCGGCAGCCTCGTCGGTGAGGTCCGGCGTGCCGGTTTGCAGGAACCAGCGAAGGTTCCGCTCGGCCCAGACGTTAGTGGAGAACACGAACGGGTCGCTGTCCTCGACGCCGGGCCCGCCAAGTTCCTCGGGCTGGAAGTCCGGGATTGGACAGCGCGGCTGTCGCATCAGTTTGAGCGTTTCCAGGGTCAGTGTGCCCGTCACGCGCAGCCGGGCGAACCGCTGGAACCGACGCAATCCTACGGAGATGGATTCCGTCAGCAGGTCCTCGTCGGCGGCAGTGCGTTCGACGTCGGACAGGTAGCCATAGCGGGAAAGGTAGCGCTGGGCTTCAAGCACCTCGACTCCCCGCGCGCCGAGGCCCCTAACCTCAGATGTTGCTGTGCGTTCCCTCGCGCTCACACCCGCTCCCATCCCTTCGGCCCGACACGGTCCTACAGAAGCAAGGGTGGCCAGTGCGCGTTACGGCAACGTTACTGGGTGCAGGGACACGCTCAATAACCTCAGGCCGGCACCACGGTGTCCTCGCCGCGGAGCTTGGCGGCGTGGGCGACGCCGACGGCGTGCAGCAGCTGGGTGGTCAGCGGGGTGCACTGGATGCCCACCTTGTGCTTGAGGGGGTCGTAGCCGCCGTGCCAGTCGCCGCGGAAGATGGTCATCACCTGCACGGGGTCCACGCCGCGGGCCATGACGGCGACGGCGTCGCGGTAGGTGGGGAACATCCAGTCACCGTCGGACAGGCACAGGGCGGCGGCCACCTGGCAGGCTTCCTGGCCGTGGCTGGAGGGGTAGACGGCCATGCGGCCCTGCCGGACGAGGGCGGAGTTCTGGTCGTTGACGCGGCGTCCGACGACGAGTTGCTCGTACGCTGCCAAAAGTTCCTCATCGCCGGGCAGGGGGTATTCGTGGCCGGGTTCGGTGCCCTGCTCGCTCTCGGGGTTCAGGGTGCCGTCCGGGGCGACCATCTGGATCAGGTGCCGAGCCGGGAGCATGTAGTCCTCCACCGTGATGCCGAACTTTTTCACCGCCTCGGTGAGGGCGTTTTCGGGTGGTTCCTGGTGAGCCCGGTCCGGCGCTGTGGTGCCGGGCGCGGTGTGGTTCGCGGAGATCGTCATTGGTCCGTCCTTCTTTAGCCGATATTCCTTCCCAGTATTGACCCGGGGCAGGTTTCGTATCCAGCATCTGCAGAAACCGTGGAGAAGTTGTTGCCATGCGCCTACACTGCAAGACGATTTGCAAGGGTGAGCTGGGTTACTGGCAGGGGTCGTGGACAAAATGGCAGCAAAGGACGTCCGGACGGAACCGGCGCCGCTGGACGACATCGACCGCAGCATCATCGCCGAGCTCACCCGGGACGGCAGGATGTCCGTGACGCAGGTGGCGGAGAACGTCCACATCTCCCGGGCGCACGCCTACACCCGGATCGCCCGGCTCACCTCGGACGGGGTGTTGTCCCGGTTCACGGCGGTGGTAGATCCGATCAAGGCGGGGCTGAAGTCCTCCGCCTACGTGACGCTGAAGCTGAAGCAGGACGCGTGGCGGGAACTGCGCGATCTCCTCGCAGCCATCCCGGAGGTGCACCACATCGCCCTGGTGGGCGGCGACTTCGACGTGATCCTGCTGGTCCGCGCCGTCGACAACATCGACCTACGCCGGGTCATCTTCGACCAGCTGCAGCCCATGCCCGGAGTGCTGGACACGCAGACGTTCCTGGTGTTTGAGGATGTGGATACGCGGTGAGCTTTTTTGCACTGGAGGCTGGCGAGCTCTGTACGAAACAGCACCAGGGTCGCTTTCTGCCACAATTGCTACAGCCACGGAACGCAAGATCGATGCCACAACGGCGAAAGCAACTCTCGCCCCCATCGTGGGCGCACGCCCTGGCAACAGGTTCGTTGCGTTGGGTGACTCCACCACGAAGGGCAACATGTTTGCTCGCCCGTTCATTTGGGCCACGCTGTCGCTCGGCATCAACGACGCATGGCCGCTCTGTGCCGCAGTCAACTCGGGGCAGAAGCTCCAGTACGTTGCCAACGCTGGCATCTCTGGCGACACGGTGGCGGGGATGCTGGCAGGGTTCGACATTGATGTGGCGGTCTACAAGCCCAACATTGTCTCTTTGCTCGTGGGCCGGAACGACCTGAACACCGATCAGACGACATGGCGCAATAACGTGGCCGCGATCATCGCCAAGATTCGCGGTATCGGCGCTGTCCCGGTCCTCGGCACCATCCTGCCCACCAACACGCACGCCACGGCCAAGCAAAAATGCACACGATGAACAAGTGGATCAGGACTTACGCCACGTCTTAGGGCATCATCCTGCTGGACTTCTACGCTCAGGCCATCGACCCGGCAACGGGTGGGTTCTTCGCCTCTTACGGCGTCACGGACGGCGTCCACCCCGCGCCAACAGGCTACCGCCTGATGGGTGACTACGCCGCTGCACACTCGCCCAATACCTCCTCAACAACACCCCGCTCGCCCCGTTCGCGGAAAGCGACACGGACAACTTGGTGCAAGGCTCGCTATTCCTCGGGACCCCCGAGCCTGTCCGGCAGGTGCCCGCGCCGTGGAACACCGCCGCTGCCCCGGCAGGCTCGACTTTCTCAACGGAAGTGGACGCCAACGTGCCAAGAAAACTCTTCAGGATCGACGCCGCAGCGACCACAGCCGAAACGATCATCCGTCAAGACGTGCTGGCCATCGGCGCTAACCTGGCTGTGGGCGACAAGATCGCAGTTACCGCGACCATTAGCACTTCACTTGCAGCGGGTCAGACGGCACTCGCCCGTATCGTGTCCGACCGTGCCAACTCGTACAACGCGACAGTCACCATTACGTCGAATGTCACACGCGGCAAAATCTACTTTGAAGACACCATCCCGCCCGGCTGCACAGGCGGATCAATCCGACTTGCACTGGGAGCCGGAACCGGATGGGCGAAGTTCGGGCAGATCGGCGTTACAACCGGACGAAACTGGCGCTCGTCCTCTAGTCAGCAGCTTGTCGGAGGTACCTGACTACCAAGCGGTCGAGGCCTCGTGCTGGTCTGAGTGCTCTTCGGAGCAGAAGGGGCAGTCGCTGGACAGTGCACGGTTGCCGCACTCCCGGCAACGTCCAGCGGCCCCCGGCAGGCTTGCACGTCCCCTCATCCATTATGCAAGTCGGACCGCAGGGCTCATGCGGATGTACAGTTATGTAAGGAACAAGCCGATGGTGAGCAGACCGAAAGTTCCGACGAGAGTCGTACGACCTGCGATACCGGCGCCGACTGTGACCGCTGCTGACAACCCCGAAATAAGCGCCCAGAGATTCAAAGCGTTCCCCAATGGCCTAGGACAGTAGTTCGCGGAGGGTGGTCTCGTACTCGGCAGCGATGACTTCCGGCGTGCGCTCCGGCTCCACCCCAGCGAACTTCCATTCGCCGGCCTCCTTCGCCTGCTGGTATTCGGGACAGTTCCAGTAGCTTTTCCCCAAGAGTCATGACGCCATATTACCGGGCACACGAATACTGCTAGTGCCTTGGCCCAGAGCTACTTGGCGGCAGACGGTTCCTTGGGACGTTCGACAGGTAACCTTTCGGCCAGCCTGCGAATCAGGTGGCGGCCCGGCTCTTCCACGAGGTAGAACATAGCGGCGCCCGCCGCGATAACCCCGACGGCGCAGGCCAGGATATAGCCAAGCGACAGCATGAGGTTAGCCTCGAATCTGTCCCACGGGAGTGCCTTGCCTAACATCAACAGCAGAATGTAGTGAGTCATATAGACGGAATAGGAGATTCTGCCGAACCAGATCATTGGCTTTGATGCTAGAAATCCTCCGACCGGGCCGGTAGCTCCAGCGCAGGAAAGAACGAAGACGGCGATAAGAGGAATGGAAGCAATGGCGTAAGCCGTCCCATCCGTTACCCACAGAACGGCTCCGACGCCGGCACTAGATACGCAAGCCGCGACGTCCCAGCCTGCGCCGAACCGACGATCGCCCAAGAGCCTCCACCCCGCAAATAAGAAACAGCCAACGGTGAACTCAGTGGCGATCCGCAGCCACATCAGCGGATAACTGGTGGACGATGCACCGACCAGCGGCAGGACCAGCAGCATCGATGCCACTCCCACCAGGCTTACGGCCGCGCTGGTCAGGAACGCTTTACTGGGCGTGCGTATGCCTGCGAGAGCCAGAGCCAAGGCGGGGAATGCGAGGTAGGCGGCGAACTCGGCACAGATCGACCAGGCAGGACCGTTGAAACCCTCAAACGGGGGGATCGCTTGCAGCATGGCAAGGTTCGCCAAGAAATTGGACGGCGTGAATCCCTCCGCCAGATTGAGGCGCAGACCAACGACCGAGGAAACAACGGCGATTGCCGCGACGAAAAGAAGCGTAACGAGGTGGACCGGATAAATCCGCGCAAAACGCAGGGCGGCGAACTTCCGATACTGACTGCCGCTGAAGGTCGAGAACCGGTCCGCGTACTGGTAAGCGATGATGAAGCCGCTCAGAATGAAGAAGACTTCCACGCCCAGGAAGCCGCCATGAATCCATGGAGCGGCGACTTCAGTTGTCGGAAATAGTCCGAAGAGTGTCTTGCTGAAGTGGTCCAGAACGACCCAGCCTGCCGCGATCGCCCTTATGCCAGTCAGTCCAGACAACAAAGGGCGGGCTGCCCCCAAATTTTCAGCCATGCCCACGATTCTACCCGGCACATAAATCCGGAAAAGCATCGACACCCAGGAATCCGCGCGACGTGGCGGCATGACATTCCGGGACGGAATTGTCGCCGCTGAACAACATCGACCGCAGCATTCTCGCCCGAGCTCACCCGGGACGGCCGGATGTCCGTGACGCAGGAGGCGGAAAACGGTGCATAACACTAGCTCACTCGTATACCCGGATTGCCTGGCAGGAACTCCGGGATCTCCTCGCGGCCATCCCGGGAGTACCCCACATCGCCCGGGTGGGCGGCGACTTTGACCTGATCCTGCTGGTTCCTGCCCGTGAATAACACCGACCTGCGCCAGATCATCTTCGACCAGCTGCAATCCATGCTCGGGGTGCTGGATACGCAGACTTTCCTGGTTTGAGGATGTGGATACGCGGTGAGCGTGTGCCCGCCAGCGAAGCCAGCCCTCTACCGGTATCCGTCCACAATGGCAGCTGCGATCTCTTTGTAGGCACGGCGGGTTTCCGGCTTCAGGACGTCGAGGGTTACGAGGTCACCGTCGGCGACGCCACGGTCATGCGGGACAGCGATGAGTTGGCGGCAGATGCCGGAAAGATGCTCCTCAATGGCGTCCTTGTCCACGCGCGAAGAAACTTCGTCCTTGTCGGTGATGACGACAATAGCGTTCCGTGCGAGCTCCTCATAGCCATGGCTGGCCAGCCAGTGTAGGGTGCTACGAGCGCGCTTGGCACCGCTCACTGCATAGCCCGCGGCGATGACGAGGTTGTCCGCAGACTGCAGAATGCCACTCATGGCATTGTGGGTGACGCCGGTGCCGCAGTCGGTCAGCGCCACTGAATAGTAGGCAGCAATTAGCTTGCGGATCCGCAGGTACTCCTCGGCCGTCAGCGAGTCGGAGACCTCGGGGTCCTGCTCGCCCGCGATCAGGTGCAACCGGCCGGCGTGGCGCATGTAGCGTGCCAGAGCGGTAAGCGAGTCAATGGAGTCGATATTGCGGAGGAGGTCGGTGATGCTGCATGGACTGGACTGCTGGTAAATGCCCTTTCCCAGTGCGCGCTCTACCAGGTCACCGGAGTCCGGGTTGGCATCGATGGCGCAGGGAGCGTCCCCTCGGTACTCGGCAAGCGTCAGGCCAACTCCCACGGTCGTAGAAGTTTTACCGATGCCGCCCTTAAGGCTGAGGATTGCAGTGTTGTAGCTGCCTTGGAGTTGGCGGGAAATGCGACGGGCCAGCTCGTCTTCCTGGCGCTGCTTGAGACCAGGGCCCAGATTCCAAGCTCCGCCGGTTAGTTTGTACAAGGCACCGCGGAAGCCGCCGACGGGCCGCGGTTTCTGTTCCTTTACAAATAGTCCTGGCGAGCTGTTGAAGTCGGGCAGGGGGATATCTGCGATCGTGTCGGCGACAGCAGGTTTTATCCGTCGGAAAATCGGCGTTTCACTAGATTCACCTGATGGCAACGAAGCTGCTTTTGAGACATTTTCCGTCGTGGAGACTGCATTTCCTGCGGCCTTCGGCATTACGGAGGCTAGCGGTCGTGCGGGGGCAGTGACGTGCATAGCAGGTTTTGCTGCATCCGCTGCGGCCGCGGCCTCCGCCCATGAAGTTCTCCTGGTGACCGATTGCTCAGCGTTCGACTGACTGGACTTGTCGGAGGGTGTGACGAGTGGCATGGTTCCTGTCCGGACGTCCGTCAGTTCGCCGGATGCGCGACGACGGTCACGACGTCGGCGAAGATGACTTGCATCCTCTGCTTCGGCGCGGGTGTTCTGATCCGCCGGATTGGGCATTGATGTCCCCCCAGGACGTTTGGCAAAAGATTCTGCGGCACTGCTCAAACAGTAAGTCTAGGGGCTTTGGCGAAGAGAGGCGGCTCAAACGCGTGTCAGTGCGGCAGCCACGACAATTGCTGTCAGCACAAGAAGGGCAGCAAGCACGGCGTAGCCCTGCCACTTAGGCCGGCCTTTATGGGGGTTAATGTCAACAAACGGCATGATCAGCGGCGGTTACCTTCCTGCGCGGCGGAAGCGTCGATTCGGATGGCTTTGCGCATGAGCCGCAGCATCTGGTACAGCACGAAAAAGGGAACCAGCAGGGTGCCCAAAAGTGCACCTAGCGCCAAGGCGAAATCGGATATAACCACAAGAGCCTTCCATCGGTCATAGAAATCCCCATGGACCATGACCTAAGCACGTGACAAACGCAATGACAAGTCGCGTCAACAGCAGGAGCGACGCCAGCAGCGACTACCTTCGCAAGGCCATCACTGCGACAGCGACCGTTACTACTGCCAAGGCACAAAGCAAAAAATAGGAAAGTACCCTTATTTCCGCTGCTTTAACTGGCGTCGCGAGTACCGCGGTGTGTATGTGCCCCCATATCTGCCCATGTCGTGATGCTACAAACCACAACCTCAAGAAATGGTTAGGTCATGCGCTTTGTTACCTGCAGCTCACATCAGCAAGACGTTATAAAGATAGAAGCGTAGGCTACGCGGACCGAACACTCGCCTATCAAGGTATGTCCCAGCCTAGGGCTCGAACAAAGGGCTTAGTCAAAACGGTCAGGTCGTACTGAAGCTCCTTGCAGGCCCCAATGGTGGCGACCCATCGCTGCTGCACTCAGGTAATTTCGCTGTTCATTTGTGGTTATTCCGTCAGCTTCTAAGGAAGGGCGGACCAAGGTTTCAGGCTGTGCAACATCGCAGTGCCGGTCATCATCACAGTACTCTAGAACCTCTAGCGACAGCATCGGCGCTGACGCGGCACCTCTCCGACTACTTTCGTAGCGTTAGCAGGAAAGTACATAGACGCCGATTAGGTGGAGAGGGACCGCTGGGTAGGCGGTCCCTCCATGAGACAGATACTTGGCAACCCCGGTGTACGATGCAACTGCCGCCAAGTCCTCTAATGGATCAAAGCGACTCGTACTTCAAAGCCTCCACCCAGCAAAGAGAACGCATCCGACGCGAACAAGTGGCGTGCGTAGTCACATTATTGGGTAGTTGGCGGATGAAGTACAAACTAGCGGCAGAAGCGGCAGCATCACTGGGACTCCGACTCGGCAAACCACAGCTCGTCGAGAATTTGTCGCTTTCTGTAGCGGGCGGAAGCGTTCCTCAGACAATTACACAGCTCTATCGAGGTCACGCCAGAGTGCTAATAAAGCGTCCCGATATTCAAGGCCTCCCCACCATTTCCTACATCGCGGCGCTGGCCAGCCAGATTAGCTTGTTGGTACTTTTCTGAACGCTTCGGCGCTGTGATGAGCCGTGAGACGGATCTGAACACATTGGAAGGTGCCCACCGGCAATGTAATCCTGCCAGCTGCTTAGTGACAGGCATCTCCTTAGAGGACCCCCGACCATGCTTTTGGGATCGCTAAGGGAACCTCTGGTTAGTGCGGCCGGGAGGATTTTTGTGCTTATCCTAGATGCGGCCAAACCTATGTTGAGTAGGCGTCTTGCTCAAGGCGGGGCACGCCACGCAGCGAAGGAAGCTGACGGCAGTGCCGCCATCATGGACCGGGGACGGAGATCGGGATCATAACAGCCTGGAAATTTCACACGTAATCAATACGTAGGATAGTCACCAAGTATACGTTTGGTTGCGACCTGGGCGTACCTTCCAGCTCTGGTGTTCAAGGAACATGAACATCGCTTTCCGGTTCGAACGGCCATCCCCGGTATAGTTGTTGCGTCCGCACGCATGTCTAATGCCAACCAGCAGCACCGACTACTCACGGCACCGATCTCGCGTGGATTACTTCCGGTCGATCGCTAATTTGAGTTTTGGGTAGAAAGAGTTGCCGCCATGCACAATAGTTGGCGCCGAGGCTTGAGTCTTGCGCGTGATGTGCTGTTTGTATCTTTGGGAAGATACGGCCAGTATGTGGTGACTCTAGCGACAGTTCCTCTGTGTGCCCGGATCCTTGGCGTTGAGGGAACCGGGATGTTGGCGATCGCTACGTCGGCTTACTTTTTCGGATCAATCATCGTTGACTTCGGGCTATCCCAGATTCTAGCCGGCCGTGTTTCTCGAGAAGAATCAGCAGTCAGTCTTCGCCTATCGTATGCGAAACTCCGATTGATGCTCCTCGCGCCGCTTTTACTGCTTTGCATTCTTGCCATTTCGTTGGGATGGCCTCCCGTGGCTTTCATGATAAGCATCGGCCTGCTGGCTGGTGGATTGTCTTCAGCGGGAGAAGAATGGGTACTGCTAGGTTACGGAGAATTTGGGAGAATTGCAGCATACCAAGTATTGGCCCGATGCATATATTTGGCTAGCCTGTTTGTTGCGCTACCGCTCGTCCAAGAACCTTGGACTCCTATGCTATGCCTTGCATTTTCAACGATGGTTTCTGCCGGTTTTTCCTGGTACCGAGTGGGGAGTATCCGTACGTATAACTCACCCAGGATTGGGATTACTGAACTTGTCAGGGTAGGCAGCCCCGCAGTCGGAGCCCGCATGTTGACCTCGGCATACAGCCAGGGTGCGACCGTTTACTACTCAACAGTCGTTCCCGTCGCTGCCCTTGGTGTATTCTCGGCCGGCGAAAAAATTGTCCGAGCAGCCAGCGCAGCCCTTGATGCACTTGGTTTAGCCCTCCTGCCTCGTATGGCAGGAGCCCTCAGAAAGCCGACTGAGTTCTGGAGCCGAGCGGAACGTTCCGCTTTGGGTTCATTCCTATTCGGGTGCGTGGCCGCTGCCCTAATGTGGATTGCGGCACCACTAGCCGTGCGCATCCTCTACGGGCCTGACTTCGCGGCCTCCATCCCTATACTTCGGTGGCTTGTTCTTCTTATGCCCGCTGCCGCCGTCTCGTCAATGATCATGACGTCAGTCTTGTACGTACGAGAAGACTCAAAGGGCGTACTTCTTGGCGCCTGCATAGGAGTCGTGGCGGGCGCTGCTGGCTTCACAGTTACATGGATTCAGGCTGGCTCACTTACAGTGATGGTCGCATCAATCGTAACCCTAGAATGGATAGTCGCCGGTTTTTACGTCTCCAGACTGTTTCGCCTGAAGAAGCGAGATATTTCACCCGGGGATCGAGCAAGCACGAATGGACATGAGGAGCATAAGATCACGTGAGAACGCGACTATACATTGACGCCCCAAAATGGACATATCCTACTCACAGTACCGATAGCGCCTATGTTCGTTCGATATTACCGCGCTTACAGGAACGGTACTCTTTCCTCGAAGTCACTTCTCAAGAGTCTAATGCGGCTGCGTTGCTCGATAACGCCCGATCCGCAAGTGGGGCCATTTTTCGCCGACTCCAGGGGAAAAGGCACGCTAGATCATGGACAAAGAAACTTGCACTATGGGATTCGGGATTACGCAAGAGCAACGTTGTCTATAATAATTCGCATTTTCCCGTAAATGCACCCTTGCCCGTGATCTGGCAGAACACTTTAATCGATCCTCGCATGCGTTTAGCGCGAGGTGATACGAATGAGGACATCCAAAATGAGATCAGGAGAAAACGGCCACTGTTCGAAGCCGCGAGCGCAATAGTAGTTTCGACGCGCGCTGAACGCCAGCGCTTGAACATGGAATACTCGTTCTCCAGCGGAAAAGTTTACACGATCCCTTTTTTTCTTCCTGATATTATTGCAGTACCGTCAAGTTCGCTTATCAAGCACGACCGGCCAGCTCGCGTTCAGATATTGTTTGTAGGAAATCCGGCGCGCCTGAAAAGACTCCCCCTTCTCCTTGAAGCCCTAGAATTATTGCCTACGAGCGTTCGCCAAAGGCTAGAGCTAGCTATTGTTTCGCGCTTCAGTGACGGCGCAGTCCCAATTCATGGCAGTTTTCCCATCCGAGTACTTGGCGGATTACCGCACAGCGAAGTTCAAAAAGAAATGCGGCGTGCACATATCCTCGTTAATCCCTCCTCATATGAAACCTTCGGGTTCGTTTTTCTAGAGGCTCAAGCCGCTGGCGCCGTAGCCGTTGGACCCTCATGGGAGGCACAAAACGAGATTTTCGATGGCGGCCGCTGTGGAGTGATGCTTAGGCCTGAGGTTACGCCGCAGCAACTTAGTTCTATTTTAGCCGATTTAATATGCAATGATGATGAACGAAGGGCATTAGCAAGCAATGCCCTTACCAACTATCACCGCACCTACGACTCCAAACTCGTGGGACAGCAACTGATAAGCCTGATAACGCAAGTGGCAAAGGTTTGAAAAACTAGTCTCACAACAGCGGCCTAACCCCTAGCACAAAACCTACATGGGCCACGCGCTTCCGATGGATCAGACTATCTGGGCCAGAAGCTTAATTAGGTCAGCTTCCGTAACGCTCGGCGGGTCCCACGCCTATTCCGCAACGAGTAGAGTGCTAGCAATAGAGGCGTGTTGCGTTGCCTGCTGTACATGCCTGCGTGCTCTTTTCCTGCTGAAAACATCGAGATCGGGTTCCAGGGTTGCTGGTGGGAACTGTACCCCTAGCGGCCGAGTACTCGCCTTCACGGCGCCCGGCGGTCCTTGCCGACCGATCACCTATGATCCCGAGGATCAGACGGAGTGCGAGTGACGGTTGAAGCGGGGAAAGTCAGGGTTCTAGCTGGCGCTGTTATTGATGTGTTGGCACTTACGGTTCACCATGACCAGGAGTTCCAGGATGCGCAATAGTCGCCAGGGAAGCCCTCAGAAGCAGTCGGTTCCTTTAGAAGCGGCTGGTCCGCGAACCAGGCCGCCAGCCATCGGGTGGCGTCTCTACTCCCGAATACTAGGACGAAACTCATCTCCTACGGCGCGAGAAACCGGCTCTTCACTATGGAGTCGTGGACCGGTTGGTCTGGCTCCTTGATGGACGTGGCGGCCTCGGCTTGCTGGATGCAGGATGGTCTGGTGGGGGTCTGACTTTCGGTTCTTCTGACATCACCGCCCATGGTGATTGTCTTTCCCGTGACCTGTCGGCCGACCTGGCTCATTTTCGAAGTGCAGCCCGGCAGGGCCGTCATGTCCTGATAGGAGTCTGGCGAGTGCCCGATCGTGAACTGACTGACGCCCACCGAGCTGCGCACCCGACAACGAGGAAGGGTGCAGTTTCCATGGTGAACGACAAGCAAATTAAGGTCTACGGCGGAATCGACACTCATGCCGACACGCATCACATTGCCGTTATCGACGCTGCAGGACAACGGCTGGCAGATGTGGAGGTGTTCGCCACCGCTGCTGGTTACCAAGCGGCATTACGGTTCCTGAGAAGGTGTCCGGCCTTGGTGAGCGTCGGCATTGAGTGCACTGGCTCCTACGGCGCCTCGCTCACCCGTGCCGTCCGCGAGGCAGGTATTGACGTGTTCGAAGTTAACCGGCCCAACCGGTTCGATCGCAGGCTCCGGGGCAAGACTGACGTCTTCGATGCATATTCGGCCGCCGAAGCTGTTCTTTCGGGGCGCGCAACGGCTGCTCCGAAAGGTGGTGACGGTTTCGTAGAGTCTCTGCGGGTTTACGCACGTCCAGGTCCTCAGCATTGACGGCCAGGACCGCCACGATCAACCAGATCAAGGGCATGCTGATCGCCGCACCTGAGCAGCTTCGGGCCCGATACCGAGACCTGCCAAACACCAAACTGATCGCCGCATTGGCGACATCGCGACCCACGAAGACGCCCGTCACCGCTGCCGAGGCCACCGCCTACAGCCTCCGCCTTCTCGCGCGCCGCTGGCTCGATCTGACCTAGCAAATCCAAGACCTGACCCGGCACCTGAAACGGCTGCTCGAGGACCATGCCCCTGCCCTGATGGGGGTGTTCGGCTGCGGACCAGATACCGCCGCCCAGCTGCTGATCACCGCTGGAGACAACCCCGAAAGGCTCCGTTGCGAGGCTGCATTCGCTGCGTTGACCGGCGTGAGCCCGATCCCGGCGTCATCGGGTAAAACGAACCGTCACCGACTAAGCCGAGCAGGTGATCGCCAAGCGAAGTCCGCGCTCTATCACATCGTCATCGTGCGGCTGCGCTACGACCAAACAACCCGGGATTATGCTGCTCGAAGGACCGCCGAGGGCAAAACGAAAATGGAAATCGTACGCTGCCTCAAACGCTACCTCGTCCGCCAGCTATACCCCCTCATCGTCCGAACACTGCAGGCTCCGAGCGAGACATCAGCGCTTGAAATCGATCAATAGGAGTGTCACGGTTCGTGGTGAATGTTTTGCCGTGTTGGGTGTTCATGCCGCTGTTCTGGCGGCACTGCGCAACAGGATACGCGTTTTGTAGTTCCGTGCGTTGGTGAATCCACGGCCTGTCCTTTTGATGTGCTTGATCGCGGTGTTGTTGGCTTCCACCTTCGCCGTTGTCGCGCCGGTGACAATGAGCACTTCGATCTCTTTCCACCACCGGCAGATTGTGCGCCAGAGCCGGTTCGTTTCGGGCTGCGCGGCGTTTCGAACCAGGGTCTGCAGCCGTTCTTTCGCAGCCGCGGCGTCGGCGAGGGACCCGGTGGCCAGCAGCGTCCGCAGCTGTTCTTTGATCAGCCAGGCGGCCTGCAGCTTTCCGGTGGCGTCGTCAGTGTCGAACACTGTGCTGAGCCTGTCCCGGGCCCGGTCCGAGAGCGTGTCCCCGGCGCGTAGGAGCAGCCTGCGGTTGGCTCAGACCGGGTCGATGGAGCGTCCCCGCCGGCCATGGACTTGCTGGGTGAGGCGCTGCCTGACTTCGGTGAGCATGTCGTTACCGAGCTTGACCAGGTGGAACGCGTCGACTGAGACCGCGGTGCGTGGCAGCCACATCCGCAATGCCTTCCGGAACGCCGCCGACGGGTCGATGGCAACGACCTGCACCCCCAGACGCCACTGAAGCGGACGGGCGAACAGCCAGTCCCCGACACCCTCACTGTCCCGGCCGTCAACGATCCCCAGGACCTGTCCGGTGTCCAGATCGACGATGGTGGTCATCCAGGGTTCGTAGCGTTTCCAGGCCTTGGTGGCAGGGTCGCGGAAGAACCGCACGGAGCGGTAGCGGTGTTCATCGATGCCGAGCATCCGCGGTGCCAGAGCGTCGACATCGGGCAGCGTCAGTGCCGCGGAATTCAGAGCCTGCTGGACCAGCCACCACGAGACACCGAATGAAGAGGCAGCCTCAGCGGCGGCCCTGCCGGATCCGATGACGGCGGACACGAGGGCGTCCCGGAGCCGGCGGGTGGACCGGGCCCGACGCGGGACCTGGGCTGTTTCCTCGGTGAATGTCTGACGCGGGCACAGGTACTCGTCGCAGAAGAACCTCCGCTTGGCCCAGACCACTTCGACCGGCTCGGCGACGGAAATGTCACGCAGCCGTTGTGGCCGACGGGAATGCACTCGGGTGCTGATCACGCCGCAGGTCGGACAGCCGGCCTCGGCGGTGGCTTCTACATGAACCTGTCGCTGCCCGAAGGCAAGGACATCAGTACCGGCGACGCGGTAGTCGGGCAGGTTGAAAATGACGGTGGCAGCATCGGGGCGCGGGGAAGTAGGCTCGATCAAGGCTCGTAGCTCCTGACTTGATGAATGCGTAGAGAACATCCATCACAGCAGGGCTACGAGCCCTTCAGCTTTCAAGACACGGAACCTGTTTCACCACCAAGCACGAAGAGCCATTTTGACTGGCCGTGTTGTATCGACGTCCACTTCCGCTTTCCCGGCATGGAGTCTCCGGCGGACAAGTGCTTCGACGTGATGTGGGGTCTTACAGAGGAGTTTGAGCTCGCGGGACAGGCCATCCGCGTGCCGTCCAAGCCACTCGGCATCCTGGTCTTGGCTTTGCATGCCCTCCGTTCGCCTCACCTGCCTGCCTGCCTGCCGACAAGAGCTTGAGTTCCTTACCGGACTGTCAGAGAAGGACGCGCTCGGGCCCGCGATCCTCCAAGCCGCCTCCGCCACGAGCTCCCTGGCGGCCGTTGGCCCTTTTCGAACGACCTCCTCCCGGAGACCGATGCCCCTGAATGGCCGCAGCCGTCCAAGGAATGGCGCAACCGCACCCTTGCAAAGGAACCAGGAAGTGCCCGGCTCCTAGCCATCTCCCAAGCTCGCTGGCAAGACAAGCCGCGGATGCTGTGGCGAGCGTTGTTTCCACGCCCCGAGACCTTCTTGAGTGGGAACATCTACGCAGATGTCTCGCTGCAGGGACGTTACCAGCTGCACAAAGCCAGATGGGTCAGGTTTTTACGTGCCATCCCACAGATTGCACAGGACCTCGGAACCGGTGGTTGAGGTGGTTGAAATCGCTTCTTAATTGCCTTTCCGTCCGCGAAATTTATAAGGTTCACCTATGACTATGGGGAAAGCTATCACCAAAGCCGTCATTCCTGCTGCCGGACTGGGAACTCGCTTCCTGCCCGCCACCAAGGCAATGCCGAAGGAAATGTTGCCCGTCGTGGACCGTCCCGCCATCCAGTACGTGGTTGAGGAAGCGGTCAAGTCCGGCCTCGATGATGTCTTGATGATAACGGGACGCAGCAAGCGTGCCTTAGAAGACCATTTCGACCGCGCTCCCGGCTTGGAACGGGTGCTGGAGGAGAAGGGCGACAAGGACCGGTTGGAGGCCATTCATTACGCCTCCGAGCTGGGTCCCATCCACTATGTCCGCCAGGGTGAGGCCAAGGGCCTGGGCCATGCGGTCCTTTGCGCTAAGCAGCACGTGGGCAACGAGCCCTTTGCCGTCCTGCTGGGCGATGACTTGATTGATGAGGCAGAATCACTCCTGACCGTCATGATGGAGGTGCAGCAAAAGACAGGCGGTTCAGTGATCGCCCTGATTGAAGTGGACCCTTCCCAAATTAGTGCTTACGGCTGCGCAGACATCGCCGCCGTAGAGGGCGAGGATTACGTCCGCGTCAATAGCCTTGTGGAAAAGCCTGCTGTTGGAGACGCACCCTCCAACCTAGCCGTTATTGGCCGGTACGTGCTGCACCCGTCGGTGTTCGGTGTCTTGGAAAACACTGCGCCTGGTCGCGGCAACGAGATTCAGCTGACCGACGCGCTGCAGACTCTTGCTGCGGGCGAGGGTGAAGGCTCCGGCGTGTACGGCGTCGTCTTTAAGGGCCGCCGTTTCGATACCGGCGACAAACTGAGCTACCTCAAGGCCGTCATCACGCTGGCCTCCGAGCGCGTGGAGTTCGGCGAGGACCTGAAGACCTGGCTGAAGGGCTTCGTCAACGAGTCCTAAATGACGTAAAGACCTTAGAGGTCCGCTGCCGATAGGCGGCGGGCCTCATTTTTTCTTGAAGACCAAGAAGGCCACTAGTGCTCCTAGTACAGCCCCGGATGTGTTTGTCATGATGTCAACTAAACTTGCAAACCGATTGTTTAGAAACAGGAGCTGACCCAGCTCCATGCAGCTTGAGATAAGCAGACCTGATGCAGCTATCTGCATCCAGCATTTTTCCGGGAAAGCAAGGGCGCTTACTACTCCTATCGGGATGAAAAGAGCGACGTTTGCAGATGCCTCCACAAAGTTATAGTCAAACCAATGCGGAATACCGTGCCGGTGCACGACATTCAACATGGCTGCAAGCTGTCCCTGTACAGGTTGATCTATGGGATTCGGCCAAAAGGCTACAAAAGCAACCGCGACCAGCATCACGAATAGCATCACCTGCCAGAAGTCACGATTTTGGAGGAGCTTCAAAGTTGGAACCTGCCGAAAGAGAGTTTGCCCGATAACACAAAGAAAGTGGGCTGCCTCCCTCGGGGAGACGGCCCACCTTCTCTGGTCTAGCTAGAAACTGTTGTTATGCAGCAGCCTCAGCCTTGACGCGGCGACGAACAACTACGACTGAAGTTGCGCCAGCAGCCAGAGCGCCAGCGCCCACCAGAGTCCAGAGGACGAGTCCGGAGTCCGCACCAGTGCTAGCCAGGCCGGGGCCGGTGTTGGCGAGCGGAGCACCACCTCCGTTGCCGCCGGTGTTTGCCAGGGAGGCAGCCACGGTCACCGTGACGGGACCAACGGTGATACCGGACTCGACGCCGGTAGCTGTAATTGAGTAAGTTCCGGCCTCGCTGATCGAGATCGGGAGCGAAACAGCGCCCTGCGCGTCAGCGGTTGCAGCAAGTTCCTGAGGTGCCAGGAAAACCGGAATCGCTGCGGCAACGGCCGTTCCGCCAGTGAAGGTTGCGCCGTTGGATGCGGGAGCCTGGCCCGGCGTGACGACAACCCTGATCGCTTCGAACGGCCGGAAACCTTGGCCGCGGAAGGTAAATGTCTCGCCCGGACCGACGGTGCCGTCGGACACGGCGGCCTGCGGCGGAAGAGCAGGGTAAGTGATATTCGTTGCCATCGAAGGAGCTGCCCCAACAAGGGCGATCGAGCCGGCAAGCGCGAGTGCTGCGAGTGTTTTCTTCATGTGTCCCCCCGGAGACGTCTAAGTTTTGGTGTACCCGATGTTTGGGGAGTATTCCCCTCCACACGAGACCATGTGCAGAGCCACGGATAAATATCCCAAAAAAGACCGTATCACTCGCTGTTCCTTGTGAGCAATCTCAATCTAGTCGGTTTACATACTGTTAACCCCCCGTCCAGCGGACTCTAGGTACATGTCGCGTTTTTTGTGGGCAAAGTTACATCATCTACCGCTTGCACGGTCGGTGTGACAACCACGTTAGGTTCTGTGTCTTGAACGATCTTTCCGAACGTGAAGTCGATTGTTTTGCTTTCGCCCGGCGCCAAACGAACTGCTTGTATTCCTACTGGGCGGTTGCTGTGGAAGTAGGATGCGAACTCGGTCCGTTTACCGTCCAACATGGCAGTTTCTACTAAAGATTGCACTGGGCCGTAAGCGACTATGTTTGTCTGCACCGATCCTGCGGGAACGCCGTAGTTGCCATCACCGGTCACGTAAGCGGGCAAGGACGAGGCTGCATCAGCCGGAGCTGTGTTCGTGCTGGTTACGCGCACGGTCGTCTGTTCGTAGCCGTCCTTGGGGCATTCTTTGATGAGTTGTACTGTGCGCTTTACGTAGTAGTCCATCTTCGCGCCGGTGCCGTCGTTGAAATAAACACCGAATTGAGCGGCCGGAACGCTTGGCCCAGCAACGGCACCGCTCACCGCGTATTGGCTCAAGATGGACTGCTCCGCCGGGCGTCCAGACCATAACAGGACGCGACCCTCGGTCGTTCCGCGCGTAATTCCTGTGAGCAAGCCCTTTCCGTTTCCTTTGCCGTCTGATAGTGCTGAAAAAACCTCTTGTGCTACGCCAGCAAAGTACGCATCCTGGAGGGCCGGCTGTTCAATTTCCGCATATACGTCTGACAGCAATGTCTGAACAATGTTTTGACCGGTCAATTCAGTCGGCAGGCCATGGGACGCCAGAGATACGAGCTCAGAATTCGTGATCTTCACTGGCCCGGTGGTATCCAAAATATAGCCCAGGACGACTGGGTCAACGGATACCACACCGTCGACGCGCTGTCCAGTTTTTAGCTCCCACATGGCCTGAGCGGTTGATGCTGCAGTGGGAAAGTCGGGCGTCAGGTTTACGTCCTGCATATACTTGCCCACACGCTTGGAGTAAATCTGCTGTTGTTCCGGATCAAAGGGAACTGTCGGAGACATGACGCCTATTGCAGCAGCGCTGGTTTGAGAACCGAGAGTCAGCTTGCCCTTGTCAAGACTCAGAATGGCAAGAGCGCCAGGTATTCCACCAGACGCTCGAGCTTCAGCGTTATTTTGAACCATTAGCAAGTAGTTTCGGGGGCCAGCCTCGCCCATCATTTGAGGCAAGAGGGTGGCCGCGTCGGATGCAGCATCGAGTGCCCCAGTCACTTGGCGCAATTTATCCCTTGCCCTTGTAAGTGGCTCAGCTACCTGGGGCAAGACAGCATTGGTGTTTATCGCATCCAAACGTTCTGACGAGATGCGAACCGCATAAGCCGCCGAAGCAACCGAAGGAGAAGCCTCAGTAAGAGGACGTAAATCTGCTCCTGCTTCGCTTGGCGTCAATGCGGTCCAATCAAGTGAACCAAAAACCTCAACTAATGGCGCCAGCCCCAAGCTCGCTACATCGTCAGCAGAGCGGGCCATTTCAGCAGCAACAGAAAAATTGGGTCCAACCCCTGGAATAGTCGAGGCAAGGGTCCATACTGGGTCTTCAGAAGCTTCTTTTGCCGCCGCCGTATGGACTTGAAGCTGGCTTACCGTTGCGGCGGCAGCAGGTGAATTTCGGCTTGCTACTTCGTCTTCCAGGCGAGAAACCAAAGCATCGGCAGCAACCAGCTCCTCCTTAATTACCGCCGCTCTTGACACTAACCAAGCAACAACTGACCCCAAAAGGGCCACAGCAATCACAGTGATCGTAACGGCGAGCCGCCGGCGTAGAGCTCTAGCATCCTTGCACGCAATCTGCTCGAGACTCTTCCCCTCACTCGCGCTACCTGTTGGAATCTTCAATTCACGGCCGCCCAAGACCCCGGTAAACCCAACCTGCCGCTCGCCATTTCGCAGGATCAAGCACATTGCGACCGTCGAGAACGCGGGGCGAAGCTACAATTTCAGCAATGTGATATGGATCGAGGTCTTGGTACATCTGCCACTCTGTTAGCAAGAGCAGCGCGTCGGCCGATGCCATTGCTTCAGTTGAGTCAGACACGTAGTGGAGTTCGGGAAAACGGCGGGACGCGTTTGCAAGCGCTTTCGGATCAGTCACGGTCACGTCGGCTCCCTGGAGTTGAAGCTGGGCGGCGATGCTAAGTGCGGGTGAATCACGTACGTCATCGCTTTCCGGCTTGAAATCTGCCCCCAGTACAGTAATTCTTTTGCCCAATAACGAGCCTCCGCACAACTCCCTGGCCAGTTCCACCATGCGAGTGCGTCGGCGCATATTGATAGCGTCGACCTCGCGGAGGAAGGTAAGCGCTTGATCCGCACCTAGTTCTCCTGCTCTCGCCATGAAGGCACGAATGTCCTTGGGTAGGCAGCCACCTCCAAAACCGATCCCCGCGTTGAGAAATTTCCGTCCAATGCGATCATCCATGCCGATCGCGTCCGCAAGTTGCGTCACGTCTGCTCCCGCAGCGTCACACAGTTCAGCCATAGCGTTGATAAATGAGATTTTAGTTGCCAAGAACGAGTTAGCCGCTGTTTTTACGAGCTCTGCCGTTGGGTGATCTGTCACTATGCGCGGCGTTCCTGCTGCGAGTGCGTTGGCGTAAACACTATCGAGAACTGCTACGGCGTCATGATCCTCCGCCCCATTGAGCACCCCGTAAACGATTCGGTCTGGAAGCAAGGTATCAGCCACAGCGTGTCCCTCACGCAAGAATTCTGGGTTCCACAAAAGGTGTGCATCCGCTTCTGCGGATTTTATGATTTCCGCCAATCGTGCTGCCGTCCCAACGGGAACAGTTGATTTGCCGACAATAATGTCCCCCGAGGAAAGATAGGGGAGCAGTCCAGATATAGCAGCATCGACATATGTAAGATCTGCTCCGTTTTCGCCCTTCTTTTGAGGTGTACCTACACAGATGAAGTGGACCACACTACCTCGTGCAGCTGCCACGTCGGTGGTGAAGGACAACCTTCCTGTGACTTGAACTTCGCGTAAAAGATCGTCCAAGCCCGGTTCGTAAAAGGGAGCGTTGGCCGCTGCCAGAGCTGCGATTTTTTGCTCGTCAACATCAATAGCAACCACATCGTGCCCGAGTTTTGCCATGCACGCCGCATGAACGGCGCCAAGGTAGCCGCAGCCGACGACTGAGATTCGCATTAGATATTTCCCCTTCTATACGTTTGACTAAAGCGTTTACTGCTTAGCAGACAGGCTAATAGGCACCCGTGCTACGGAAGACGGCGCTAAAGGTGCGCAGAAGAATGATCACGTCACTAGCTAGGGACCAGTTTTCGACGTAGTAAAGGTCTAAACGCACAGAGTCTTGCCATGAAAGGTTGGATCGTCCACTCACTTGCCAAAGTCCTGTCAACCCTGGCTTCACTAGAAGGCGTCGACGGACATCGTGTTCGTAGGCTTCCACCTCGCTAGGGAGCGGGGGACGGGGACCGACAAGACTCATTGACCCTGCAATCACGTTGAATAGCTGAGGTAGTTCATCCAAACTATATTTTCGGAGTTTTTTGCCCACTCTAGTGACTCTGGGGTCATCCTTCATCTTGAAAAGAACGCCCTGTCCTTCATTTTTCACCGCGAGTTTAGACAGTTGCTGCTCGGCGTTCACGACCATTGATCGAAACTTGTACATGCGGAAAAGTGTTCCTTCAATCCCGACACGTTCTTGTTTGAAAAGGACCGGGCCGCGGCTGTCGAGCTTGACCAATACAGCCAGGACGATCATCACAGGGAAAAGGGTGATGAGTATAACACCGGCAATACATATGTCGAAAAGCCGCTTTGCTACACGTTGTCCGCCCTCCAAGCTGGGTGTGGTTACGTGAATAAGAGGAAGCCCCGCCACTTGCTGAGTATGAATACGGGGCCCGGCGATATCTGTCAGTGCAGGAGCCATTATTAGACCGATATTACGAGCTGCCAATGCCCATCCCAAGTGTCGGAGACTTTGCGGATGTAGTTGCACCCCAGCCGAAACTGCCACCGCGTCCGCCTTGCACTCATCGATGGCACTCAAGATGGAGGAAACCTGCGGGTCATGACCAAGTATGGGGAGTCCGGACTCTGGTTCTTGAGAAGATGGTGTGGGCGTTCCAGGAGTGTAAGCGGCTATGGGAAGGTAGCCAGAATGCTTTGCTCTTTCCAAGGACCTTGCAAGGTGTGCAACAGCGCTTACTCCACCGATCAACAGTAGGCGAGACGTACTACCGCCTCTCAATCTTGCGATGCTCAGGTGTTGCCGCAACAGCCAACGTGCTAGCAGAAGCCCAACCAATCCTGCGGGCAAAGCAACCCCGACGTAACCCCGTGCCGTGTCGATCCTAAAAATGTAAGAAAAGATCGCCACGACCCCAAAAAGCCATAGTGAAGCGGCGGCGACTCGCTTGTACTCATCGTGTCCCGACCCAAGGATGTGGCTTTGTCGGCTATTCCAAGCACCGAGCATCAGCCACCAGGCAACGACGAGTGCAAGAGACAACCATAGGTAACTAACTTCGAATACGTCCCCGAGGGTCTCAGCTTCAATCCCAAACCTCACGACGTAAGCACCGGATACAGCCCACAAAATCACCAATGCATCGACCACCCGGAGCTGACGTGATGTGCGCACTCTCCAATCCGGCACTGTATCCAATGAAAATCCTAAAAGTCGTGAAGGTTAGAAGTGAATTCGGAGCGAATAGGTACATCCGTAGTCGGCGTTCCAGCGGTGGCGCACTTGAAGAGTAGGAATAGCGCTACAACTTGCTACGGCAGCAAGACTTTTCGCACCTGCTCAGTAACCAAAGCTACTGCATACCTCTTTGCCTTTTCCTTTGCAGCACGGCCCAGAGTTTCACGTCGATCAGAATCTAGAACCAGTTCGTGCAGGGCTGCAGCGAATGCAGAGGTATTTGCGGGATCTACAAGTACTCCGTCCTGATTCGGCGTTATGATATCGAGGGGGCCTCCAGAATTGGCCGCAATAACGGCTCGTCCGGCCGCCATTCCCTGAGCAATGACCTGCCCAAAAGGCTCGGGAAGTATACTAGAATGAACAACTATGTTGGAAGCCGCAAGGTAGGGAGTGACGTCCTTAACATGTCCATGCATTGATACCTTGCGCTCCAAGCTGTGGACCTTCAGAAAATCGCGGATCTGTTTTTCGTACTCGCTCTCCCCGAAAAGAGAGCCTCCGACGATGTCCGCATGCCAATTGGTATTTCCTAGCTGATTTTGTAGTAGGACCAAGGCCTCTAAAAACTTAAGTTGGCCTTTCCAGGGGCTAATTCTGCCCATCATAAGCAGTTTCACCGGTGACGTCGCCTCGGGTGGCGGAAGTTCAAAGAATTCTTTCCTCACAGCGGAAGGTATCACCGTAACTCGGCTTCTAGGGAGCGGGGAAGTTTTGGCAGTACTTTCAGAGTTCGCGATACTGCTTGTCACTCGCAGGCGTATTAGCAATAGCACGGCCAGCCATGCGGTGGTTCCCAAGTAGCTCTTCGTTAGTTGATCACGTTGGTGATAAACCAGTCTGCGCTTCCTTAGGTCAAGAGTGCAAAGTACCAGGGTGCTTCGAAGAGTATTCGCATAGATTGTCGCGCTTGGTAGGGCTGCAAGCACGGATTTGTAATTTCGCCGCATGTCAAAAAGTGTTCGAATCCGAAGGGCAATGCCTCGAAGACCTTGGACTTCTCCTAATGAGTCAGTCTGGTCTGGTTCCGGTAGCTTCTCGAACGAAGACCACGTCACTCCTTGCAATCCGGCCAGCGCATCTGTTAGTGGCCCTGGCCTGTGGACATGAACATGGACTCGCCGCGCGAGTCCTGCTTTCAGGAGATCCACAAGGGCGATTTCTCCGCCTGACATAACAACAGTGTGATTGAAGATCAGCAGGTCGGTCATCCGCCGGACTTTCGGTATTGAGGAGATTGAAGCTGAGTTCCGGTGGGTGACAGTACTTCAGCAGGTAACCAATTGAGTATTTTTTTGTGGAAAGTAGCCTTGTCGAAATCTAGGGCGCGGGCAATGCAGGCTCCCTGTTCAACGCCAGACACGATGTCGATAGCGGCCAAGATCTCCTCGCGAGAGTCGAAATTAGCTAGAGCGCCGGTCGCCCTGTCGACTACGCTCTCAGCTGCACCGCCGATAGTTGTTGCAATGACTGGCGTCCCTGCGGCCATTGCCTCGACGGGCATAATGCCGAAGTCTTCGATTGCAGGGAAAACGAAAGCCAACGCCCTCTGGTATAGGGCGAAAAGGAAAGCGTCTGAAAC
The DNA here is from genome assembly GCF_046605375.1 of Arthrobacter sp. MPF02. Classification (GTDB taxonomy): domain Bacteria; phylum Actinomycetota; class Actinomycetes; order Actinomycetales; family Micrococcaceae; genus Arthrobacter. The sequence continues at coordinate 2,908,877 of NZ_CP176772.1, forward strand.
CCGACCCATGAAATGGACCGGGGTAGAAGACTTAGCCGCTAGCGCCTCTAGGCGGGGAAGATCCGGCCCGCTTCCCGCAATAACCACTGGTAGGCCCGACACTTCACCTGTCTTTATAACTGAATCGAGGCGTTTGTAAGGCACGAGTCTAGACGCACCTAGTAGGAAGGAGTCCGGAAGTGATTCGATAACATCACTCTCACGGCCGATTAGCTCTGAGGACCAATCGGCGGTCGATAGGATACGCATCACATCAACAGGAGGCTGGATAACGCGAGCATCGCGTTCCCAGGTTTCTGAAATCCGCCGTCGTACAAACTCGCTGTTCGCCGCAATCGCCGTGACTCTTTTGGCCCGACGCTTGTCAATGCTTCTGAACAGGGGCGCCACCGCCCGTACCGCGAGGTTCGATCCACGGTTGTCTAGTTCCGGGGCCCAGATATAGCGAGCGGGAGTATGTGCATAGACAAAAGTCGGGACGTCAACAAAATTTCGGTTTGAAGCGACGTGGTGGGCGAAGAAGTGGGAACTTGCGAGAGCCCAGTCGTATCCGGTTAGGTGTGCTCGCTTCCACAAAGCTGGTAATAGCGGAGCAACCAAGGACTTCCTGCCGCGAAAAGCAGTGCCAGCCAGCCATGACTCTTTGACGCGCGATTCTGTGAAGTTTTCTTGATCGTCGTTCCATAGACAATAGACATCTGAATTGGGAAACAACTCCACTAGGGCGTCAAGTACTTTTTCAGCTCCGCCCGTTTTCTCTATCCACTCGTGGACCAGCAGGCCTTTAGTGCTACTGCAGCCGTCACTGCACATACAAGGTTCCCCCTACCTCTTTCCGATTTCATCTAGCCACCTAGTCGCTAGCGCACCTCAGATATCCGTTGTTATGTGGTCTGCGTGACCTTAACCGTGGATAGAAGCACAGCAGGACAGCCATTCGCCGGACTTGTTGTGCTTAACCCCACACTGAGCGTCAGGCAGCTTGTCACCGGTGCAGTCCAAGCAGAGTCATCATAGTAGATGCTCGTCTGACGTATGTTCCCAGAAGGTTGACCCTCGTCACAAAACGGCCCCGGGCCTGCAGCCTTTCCGCTCGTGCTGAAGCAAAAGTTAGAGCCCGCTTTAGTAGCTAGCATTCTTATGCCTGTGGCCGGCTAGCTCCCGCGGGCAAAAGTCGGAGTCGGTGGTATGTACAGGGCAACTTGGAAGCTACTGTTCGGCCTGCGTCTTACCCGTGCCCAGGTTTGGCAAGTTAATTGCTCTGCTGGCCACTACAATGGTATGGACTCATAGGCTGAGCTTGCGCACGGCAAGCGGTGCGAATCAAACAGGGGGACCCAGCTTGAACCTAGGCGACTACATTCGCGTTCTGCGCCGTAACTGGATGCTGCTTGCTGCTACAACCATGATTGGTCTCCTGCTGGGGGGATTGGCGTCCGTATTGGTGAAGCCAACGTACACTTCCGAGACGCAACTGTTCGTTGCTATACAGAGTTCTGGCTCTATCCAGGAGCTTCAGCAGGGCAACACTTTCAGCCAAGCGCGTGTCCAGTCCTATGTGAAGATGGTGCAGACGCCTATCGTGCTTCAGCCGGCGATCGACGCCTTGGGCTTGAGGGCGACGCCTGACGAACTGGCTTCGCGCGTGAAAGCTAGTACCGACTTGAACACAGTTCTCGTCAACATAGCAGTAACAGACCAGTCGCCAGTTCAGTCAGCAGCGGCTGCACAGGCCATTGCGCAGAGCCTCATCAAGGCAATTGATACGCTCGAAAAGCCCCAAAACGGTGGTGTATCACCCGTCACACTATCTGTTGTTCGACCAGCAGTGGCTCCTTCCGCGCCGTCTGCCCCCAATACCCGACTAAACCTTCTCATCGGTCTGGTTCTGGGGCTCGCAGCAGGGCTTGGAGGGGCAGTTCTTCGTTCCACCTTAGACAGTCGTATTCGGGGAGAGGCGGATCTGCGGCAGGTTACTTCCCTGCCGCTGTTGGGCGGAATAGCTTTCGATACGGAAGCCTCAAAGCGACCCCTCCTGACTCAAGTTGCCACGCAAAGTCCTCGTGCTGAATCCTTCCGTCAACTGCGTACCAATCTTAAATTCGCCAATGTTTCCGGCAAGGCTAAGTCAGTACTTATAACTTCTTCCCTTCCTGGTGAAGGTAAGAGCACCACAGCTGTAAATCTGGCCATTGCGATGGCTCAAGCTGGAGGGAGTGTTTGTCTTGTTGACGCGGACCTTCGGCGGCCCATGGTGGGCGACTATATGGGGCTGGAGAACAATGTCGGGTTAACTACTGCGCTTATCGGTGCCGCCGATACTGATGACGTCTTACAGCATTGGGGCGACAATGGCCTGTTTGTTATCACCTCGGGGCAGATTCCCCCGAATCCCAGTGAACTCTTGGGATCCGCTGAGATGAAAGCTCTAATTGAGCACCTCGAGCAAACTTTCGACGCCGTTATTATAGATGCCCCGCCCCTCTTGCCCGTGACGGATGCTACAGTTTTGGCCCAGCACGTGGGTGGGGTGGCTTTAGTTGTCGGCTCACAGAAAATAACTAGGAACAACCTAGAGCGATCCATCGGAGCTCTTGAATTGGTGCGCGCCGAGATCTTGGGTACCATCCTAAATCAGATACCTGCCAAGGGACCTGACGCCTACTCTTATGGCTACGCTGCATATGCCGGCGAGTTACAGGTACCAAGTAAACGTGATGAGGTTCCACATCTTGCTGCGCAAGTAAAATCTATGTCAGAGCAAAATCACGAAGATTTTATTGACTCACTTGTGAACACTGCTCCGGCCGCAGAGAAACGCTTTAGAATTAGGGAAGATTCGTAAGGGTTGCTTCTCTGCAACAGTCAGCATAACTGTTGCTCGCCTGACAAATGAAGCTTTAAGTATCCTTCCTGCCTGACCTTTCTTATTATTGGCCAGTCTATAACCACCACTGTGCCGTCTTGCTAATCTTTGTGTCGCTCTTCCTATAGGAGATGCTTTGAACAGAATCCATATATGTATGCGCGAACCGTATACCCGCCCCGGCGGCCTACATAGCTATGTGCGCGGGCTAGTATCCGGCCAAATTAGCATTGGGCTGAAGCCCATCGTGGTGGACTCTGTTAGCGCATCTGCACGGTTCAATGTGGCACAGGGCGTCTTGCCAGAGGTCATAGCTGCTGACGGCGCGACGGTGGCGGAATACCATTTTGCGCATAGTGCATTCCCGTTTCTCTCTCGACCCTGGGGACCTTGGAAGGAAGCGCCTCGCTTGTTCCACTTCCACGGGCCTTGGCATCAAGAGGGCGTCGTCCAAGGTAACGGACGAGCGAGGGTGTTCCTGAAGAAGGCCGTCGAGTCAGTGGTCTATAAAGGCTTTTCTCGGTTTATAGTCGCCTCAGATGCGTTCGGCAACTCTCTTGCCGAGCAATTTGGCGTAGAACGAGAGAAAATTACCACAGTCTATCCAGGCGTTGACACCGATAGGTTTTCGACCGATCTTTCATCAGCTCACGCTAGGGAGGTTTTGGACCTCCCCAGCGATACACCTATAGCGGCTGTTGTGCGACGGCTGGAGCCGCGCATGGGAGTAGCGGATGCCATAGTGGCGCTACAATCGATGCCCGACCTATACCTCATTATTGCAGGAACCGGTTCTCTGAATGGAGAGCTCCAGTCTTTAGTCCGAGACTTGCGTCTAACGGATCGCGTTCGATTTCTTGGCAGGGTCTCGGATGAGGCGCTTCCTCTTGTCTATCGCGCAGCCGACGTCTCCATAGTGCCAACTCGAGAATTAGAAGGTTTTGGGATGATTGTTCTGGAATCGATGGCCTGTGGCACGCCTGTTGTCGCGACCCGGGTAGGTGGTCTGCCTGAGGCTATGGGCCCATTTGCTGATGAGTGCTCAGTTAATCCACGTGAGCCCAAGGAACTGGCAAGTAAGGTACTGTCCGTTCTCGACAAGCCGAGCCTACGGCGTGAAGTCAGAAGTTTTGCCGAATCTCGAAGCAATGAAGAGATGGCTCGAAAAGTCGAAGGCGTTGTCCAGCAATTGCTGCGATGAGAAGGTGCATGACGTGACTGAAGACATAGGTGCATAATGCGAATTCTGTTCGTTGGAGATGCTTGGCTCGGTAGCAATGCCCGATCGCTTGCGAACGGCTTCAGGGCCGCGGGCCATACCGTGCTGCAAGTAGATACTGCGCCTCTGAACGTGCCGGAAAGGTGGGGTGCCCCCTGGGTTTACTCAAAACTAAAAGGGGAAAAGTCCCCGCAAATCATTTCTGCCATACATAATCGCATAGATCGCGCTGTTGCTGATTTTAAGCCCGATATACTCTTTTGTTTTAAGACCATTCATCTTAATCAAGAACGCTTACTTTCTTTGGATGGTCTCGTCCGAGTTCATTACAGCGCGGATGACGTCTCAAATCCGTACAATGTAACTTCTGCATACCTGCAGTTTGAGTGTGAATGGGATTCGGTCGTAACCACAAAGTTTCACAATGTGGCCGAACTTGAAGCGAGAGGTGCACGGAACGTCCAATACGTCATGAGTGCCTACGACCCTGCTCTCCACCATCCCGTTGCCCAGTTAGCCGATGAGCAATACAATGTGGGTTTTTTGGGGAACCTCAGACGTGACCGAATCGAGCTCATTCGGATGCTTGCCGCTCGATACGGTTCGAGGTTTGTGGTTGGAGGACCGGGATGGCGTACTGACAGAGTTTTACGAAGGTCACAAGCTAGCGTGCAACCTGGCGCTTATGGTGAAGATTTTTCATATTTCGTGTCTGCAGTCCGGGCAAACCTAGTGCTGCTGAACTCTGATAACCGTGATGCGCACACATGTCGCAGCTTCGAAGTGCCCGCCGCTGGAGGTCTTTTTGTTGGGGAGCGCACTGATGAACATCAGCTTATCCTTGACGACGACAAAGAGGCTTTTATGTTCAGCTCGAATGACGAGCTGATGGATGTCCTGGAGCAAATCCAAAGCAATCCGCGAGAGGCAGCCCAGCGAGCCGTGCGTGGGTTTTTAAGGATCCGTTCAAGCCACCACACGTATGAAGACAGAGCAAGGCAAATAGTCAATGGCCTCCAACTGAAATAACGAATACTGCGGAAGGCCCGTAACATGAACGAGTCGCTACTACTGTTGACAACGGTGCTTTCACTAACCACGACTTTAGTATTCGTCGGAGTTCGCCACGCTGGCGTCCTAGGCGTAATTTTGGTGGGGCAGGCACTGTACTGGACGATATCCTACGTCGTTCGGCCGGCGGTCCTTCTACTGGTACAGCCACGCCCGACCTTTGGCGATAGTGTAGCGGACCCCCGAATAGCATCTGGTGGTTACGAAACCTTCATGCCAGAGATACTCCGACCGATTGTTGTCGGCCTGTCTGTGTACGTGCTCGTGATCGCCGTTCTCTTAATAGTCCGCCGACGAACCAATTGGCGGAGTGAGGTAAAAAGCCACGCCCACACTCACACTGCCGTCCAACTTCAAGCGCTCGCTACCGCTTACACGGTAGGTTGGATCAGCAGACTTGCAGGTGAGCTCCTGGGTTCTTCGTCAATTCTCGATACTCTTTCGGGATTAGCAATCCTCGGAGCAGCAGGGCTCATACTTTTTGCTCCTCCAAGCGGAAGTGCAAAAGCAACCGTCCTCGTAGCCATTGCGGGTGAACTAGTATGGTCCATGGTTTCAGCATCCAAGACTCCCCTAATCGCAGCCATTTTATGCGTAGCCATCCGAGTCGCTATTTTGGGTTGGACTCGACAACGGCTGCGAGTTGTAGGCTGGGCGGCGACCGCTGCCGTGCTTGCCTTTCCCTTGCTTCAACAGCTGAAGTTGAGTGCAGATACCAGTTCCATCTTGAACGAAGCCGAGGCCGGATACCCGGCCATAGTACAACCTGTCATGCCGATAATTAGGCGTTTTGATCTTTTTTCTGCAGTTACCGATGCAACTTTGTTTGGACCCGGTGGCTGGATGAGCGCTGAAGAATTCTGGCGCAGGAGTATCGGCGGGCTTATCCCGCAGCCATTGCTTCTTGCTGAGAAGATCGGCGTCGGAACGATGTGGTCAGTAGAAATTAGATCAGCTTCCTTGGGCACAGCTAACAGCGAGGTTTCTCTTGCAGAGGGATTTATAGCCGAAGGATATGCTCTGAATGGTTACATCGGAGTGGTCCTCGGAGCTACTTTCATGGCGATTGCTGCGCTCCTAGTAAGTAATCTAATCAGCAGCTACCGACCATTTTTGGCATCGCTAGGTATGCTTCTCGTTTCTTATCCTGTCCTGTTTGAACGTGGGATAATTGGAACTGTTGAAGTTTTGGGTAAGTCGGTGCAAGTGGCTGCGTTGATGTGGCTCATATACATGATGGTGAGTAGTGTGTCTACGGCAAGGTTGCGCGTTCAGAACAGCAAGCAACTGGCCCTACCAACCTCGACTATCCGCGGCAAATCGAAATCGGATTAGCTCTGCTTCAGAAGTCTTGGCGGCGTGTTGGCCATATGCCCCACTTTCTGTCCAAGCTGGCGTCGCTTACGTGATGGGAGCGGCTACAAGGCACCGGAAAAGCTAAGACGTCTGGCCGACACTCATGGGGGAAATGATGGGCAACGAATACCACCGCGCCGACGGCTCACCGCGCTACGGGCACCGGACGGAGGGAACGGCGGAGGCAGCGGTGTCCGCTGCTCCGGCTGAAGAAGCAGCGCAGGCCGCAGGCCGCAGCCCGGCTGGGCCTGGACGAGCTGGCACTTGCCATAGACCGGCGGCTGGCCAGCGCCTGGGCAGACGCGCCCGACCCTGCCGTGGTAGCCCTGCGGAGCGAAAACCCCGATGAGCTGGCCGCCGCCCGGGTGCTGGTCAGGCTGCACCTGGGGCCGCAGCGCCAATGGCCCCCCGGAAAAATGTAACCGGTACGCGCCACGAAACCCAGAAGGCTGGGCAAACTACGCCTTTTGTGCCCTTGTCCCGGCGGGCGTTTAGTGGCCTTGCGGTTCAAGCAGCAGTAGGAACTCGCCGCCTGCCATCAGAGGCGCGCCCCTCTCTCCCCGCAGCAGCAGCGCCCGCACCTCACCACGATCGGCGGCGGCAGCAGCGTCATCGTACGCCTGCCTCAGCTCGTTCAGCGCATGCTCGTCCAGCGAATTCAGCTTCTGCGGCGCATCCAGCACCACCCCGGCGACGCCGTTGCTGATGGAAAGGGAACAGGCTTGCCCGACATGAACAGCTCAAACCGCACATTCTCCGGCTTCACACCCCGCCCGGCCAGGGTGTCCGGGCACAACTGCACCAGCTCGAACGGTCAACAAGGAACCACTCATCCACGTCATCCGCGCGGGTAGCGATTTTCAGCAGCTGCTGCAGCTCCTTTGCGTCGATCCTTCCGCTCAGCAGCGGGGCGATCCGCTTCTCACGGCTCAGCACGTGACCGCCGCGTCACTAGCTCCGGATATTGGCAGGGGCCCGGAGGCTCATTTCGTTCCTGTTAGTTCCAGTGACGGCGAGGGTAAGTAATGGTTATGATTCATTTACTCTTCACTGTGGCCTAGGGCCTTTTTTCATTAACTGCAACGAACGCCGGGGGGCACTGCTTTATGGAACTCACACCTGAAATGGCACGACATATCAACCGGGCAGCACAAGTTATGAGCGGGCTGTCCAGGGCAATATCGCAGGATTGCAGCTGGATGCGCACCAACAGTGCCCTGCACGCCGAGATCCTTGACCTGCAGAATGAGCTCAGGGACTACGCTGCGGGCGTCCTGGGCTCCAGCGACATGAGCGAGCACCTAATGGAAGCGCACACCGTCGGAAACCAGTTGCGTGAATTGTTCCAGCCCCTCATGATTCCGGGCATAACAACTCCCACAAACGACGCTCCAGAAGGTTTCGATCTTGACCCGGACTCAGTACCGTCCTAAGCCGCCGCCGGGCAGCTACACCAAACCGCTGAAGCGGGGCTCGCGCTTTTCCTGGAACGCCCGGAAGCCTTCCGCATAGTCTTCGGTTTTGCAGAGCCGTGCCTGCTCGGTGTTCTCCTCCTGCATGGCCTCCCACAGGCCCAGGCGCTGGTCGCGGATGTGTGCCACTAGCTCCTTGGAAGCCACGAAAGCACCCGTCGCACCCTGAGCTACCCGGCCCACAATCTCCCTGGTCGAATCCAGCAGCGAATCCGCCGGCATGGCCCGGCTGAACATCCCCTGCGCCACGGCCTCGGTACCCGAGATCAGGTCGGCCGTGTAGATCAGGTCCAGCGCCCGGTGCATGCCCAGCCGCTCCGTGAAGTACCAGTGCCCGCCCGAGTCCAGAGTCGCCCCGAGCTTCGCGAACGGCGACCCGAACTTGGCGTTCTCCGCCACGTACACCACGTCCGTGGCCAGCAGCAGCCCCAGCCCGACCCCCAGGCACGCGCCTTGCGCGGCCGCGAACGTCGGCGCCGGGAACGACGCCATCTTTTTCAGCAGCGGCTCCACCAGCCCGCCTAGGTAGGCGGCGGCGTCGTCGCTTTCCGGTGTGACGTTCGAAATGTCCCGGCCGGCGCAAAAGGCGCGGCCCTCTCCGCGCAGGAGCAGCGCCCGCACCTGACCGCGTTCGGCGGCGGCAGCAGCGTCGTCGTACGCCTGCCGCAACCCGTTCAGCGCATGCTCGTCCAGCGAGTTCAGCTTCTGCGGGGCATCCAGGACAACCTCGGCGACGCCGTTGCTGATGGAGAGGGAAATCATGGGGCTCCTTAATTGGGACAGAACTTAGACGTCGAAGTCGACGGTGACCTCATTGCTGGTGGGGTGGCTCTGGCAGGTCAGCACGTACCCCTTGTCCAGCTCATCCTGCTCCAGCGCGTAGTTTTCGTCCATGGCCACGCTGCCGGCCACCACCTTGGCCCGGCACGTGCCGCACACCCCCCCGGCGCACGCGAACGGCACGTCCGGCCGGACCCGCAGCGCGGCGTTGAGGATCGACTCGCGGGCGTGCGTGGGGCTGGCCACGTCGCCCTGCAGCCCGTCCAGCTTGAACGTGATCTTGTACGTCTCCTGGCTCTCGTCCACCACCACGGGACGGCCCGCGTGCCCCTCCGGCCGGTCCGGCTTGCCGGACGTGAACAGCTCGAACCGGATGTTCTCCGGCTTCACGCCCCGCTCGGCCAGGGTGTCCCGGCACAGCTGCACCAGCTCGAACGGCCCGCACAGGAACCACTCGTCCACGTCGTCCGCGTGGATGGCGGTGTCCAGCAGCCTCTGCAGCTTTTCGGCATCAATCCTGCCGCTGAGCAGCGGCGCGATCCGCTGCTCACGGCTCAGCACGTGGTGGATGGCCAGCCGCTGCGGGTACTTGTCCTTCAGGTCCGCCAACTCCTCCAGGAACATCACGTCCATGGCGGCCTTGTTGGCATAGATCAGGTCGAACCGGGTATCCGTGCTGGCGGCCAGCAGCGTCCGGGCGATCGCGATCACCGGGGTGATGCCGCTGCCCGCGGCGATGGCCACGAAGTTGCCACCTGCCCGGCCCCGCTCCCCCGCCAGCTCCTCCGGATGGTTCATGGAGTTCATGACGTTCTGCTCCACGGCCTTGCCGTCCCGGCCGTGCTTGGACACGAACGCGCCCATGGGGCTCATCACGTCCAGGTTGTCCCCGGCCTTCAGCTCGGCGTTGGCCCACGTGGAGAACAGCCCGCCCAGGTCCTTCTTCACCGCCACCCGGATCTCGCTGCTGCCGTCCTCGAAACTGCGCGGCTCGGCGCAGATAGAGTAGCTGCGGCGCACCTCATGCAGCTCGCCGGACGCGTCCGGCAGCTTGGTGCGCAGGGCCACGTACTGGCCGGGCAGGTAGTCGAACTGCCCGGCCAGCTCTTTCGGCACCGCGAAGGTGACCTCGATGGCGTCCTCCGTCAGCCGGCGCACCTCCTTCACGGCGAGCGTGTGGAAGGACGGACGACGGCGGCCGGTCACCTCAGCCTCTTCGGCGGCGGTCTGGCGGACAACAGGCATGGGGCTTCCTTACAGGACCTTGAAGTAGTCGAACGGTTCGCGGCAGTCCTGGCATACGTACAGGGCCTTGCAGGAGGTGGAACCGAAGCGGGTGAGCTCTTTCGTGTTCAGGCTGGAGCATTGCGGGCACTTGACGGCCATCTTCAGTTTGACGGGGCCCTGGTTTACTGCGGCCAGGCCCGACGGCGGCGCGATCCCGTACTCCTCCAGCTTGGCTTTGCCCTCGGCCGTCATCCAGTCCGTGGTCCAGGCCGGGGCGAGGACCAGGTCCACCTGCACATCCGGGTACCCCTCCTTGGCGAAGGCCGCCTTGAGGTCATCGCGGATGGCGTCCATGGCCGGGCAGCCCGAGTACGTGGGCGTGATGGTGACCCTAATCTGTTGGCCCTCCACCTGGACGTCCCGCAGGATGCCCAGGTCCGCGATGGTGAGCACGGGGATCTCCGGATCACACACCGTGGCGGCGATGTCCCACGCCCTCTGCCTTGGCGTGCGGGTCCGGGTTTCGAAGTCCGAAATGTACATGGGCGTCACCACGTCGCTCCGGGATGCTCGCGGGCCAGCACCTGCATCTCGGCGAGGATGTAGCCCAGGTGTTCCGAGTGCCTGCCCTGCCGGCCGCCGCCGGGCGCGGGCGGGACGTCCGGCACCTCAAGTTCCGCTTCGTGAAGGACTTCGCCGGCCAGGCGGTCAAAGTCCGCCTTCAGTTCGGAAGGTACGACGGCGGCGCCCGCCTCCGCGAGGCGCGTCACCAGGTCATCGTCATGGAAAAGCTCCTCGACATACGGCCACATCAGGCGCAGGCCGTGGATCATCCTTGTCCTTGACTCGTCGGTGCCGCCGGCCAGGCGCAGGATCCACTGGGCGCTGTGGTCCCGGTGGTAGTCCACTTCCTTGACGGCCTTGGCGGCGATGGCTGCCAGGGTGGCGTCCGTGGATTCGGTGAGACGGCGGTAGAGCTCGTACTGGTAGTAGCTCACGATGAACTGCCGGGCGATAGTCACCGCGAAATCGCCGTTGGGCTGCTCGAACAGCTGGACGCTGCGGAACTCGTGTTCACGGCGGAAGTAGGCCAGGTCGTCCTCTGACTTGTCCCAGGCTGCTCCGGCGTAGGTGAGGAAGCTGCGGGCGTGGCCCAGCTGGTCCAGGGCAATATTGCCCAGGGCGATGTCCTCCTCCAGCTCCGGGGCGCGGGAGATCCAGTGGCCCAGGCGCTGGGCGAGGATCAGGGCGTCGTCGCCGAGGCGGAGGGCGTACTCTGCGACGTCCCCGGACGGCTTGGCCAGGCCGGTTTTGACTTCGAGGGCGATGTCCTCCGGACGGAGCGCGTTGCCGGGGGTGATGCGGGTGGCGGAGGCGTTGGAGTCGCCACCCGCGACGCCAGTGGAAATGTCACCGTGGCCGGTTGTGGTTTCGGTGTTTGATCCAGAGCTGTTCACAGGTGCTTTACCCCTTCGCTTTTGGTGTAGTACGTGGCGTGCCGGTAGTCCTTGCCCTGCGGGGACTCGAAGAAGGAACCCTTGGCGTCGGGATCGCTGGCGGCGATGGCCTCCGCAGGGACAACCCAGATGGAGACGCCCTCATTGCGGCGGGTGTAGAGGTCCCTTGCGTTGCGGAGGGCCATGGCCGCGTCCGGTGCATGCAGGGACCCGGCATGGACGTGGCTCAGGCCGCGGCTCGACCGGACAAAAACCTCCCACAGGCCCCAGGCGTTGCGGTCATGGTGTTGCTCGGGCGTAGGGCTGGTTACCACCGCGGCCTGTGCTTCCGCGGGAGTAACAGCCGGGCTGGCTTTCGGCGCTTCGCGCTTGATCTCCGCTGCCGAGCTGGCCGGTTCTTCCGGGTTGCCGTGGGGGGCCATCGGACTCATGCTGCGTATTCCTTCTGCTTTTTTGCTGACTGTTTCGCCGCATAGGCCGCGGCTGCTTCGCGGACCCAGGCGCCGTCGTCGTGCGCCTGCCTGCGCCGCTCAAGGCGCTGGGCGTTGCAGGGGCCGCGGCCGGCGAGTACTTCCTGGAACTCGTTCCAGTCGAGGGGGCCGTGCTCCCACTTTCTGGTGTCCTCGTTGTAGCGGATCTGGTCATCCGGGAGGGTTAGGCCGAGGACCTTGACCTGCTCCACCATCATGCCGACGAAGCGGCTGCGCAGTTCGTCGTTGCTGAAGCGCTTGATGTTCCAGGCCATGGACTGCCTGGAGTTGGGGGAATCGTCGTCCGGCGGGCCGAACATCATCAGGGCCGGGGCGTACCAGCGGTTCACGGCGTCCTGGGCCATCTGCTTCTGCTCGGGCGTACCGTTGGAAAGTTCAAGCAGAATCTCGAAGCCCTGGCGCTGGTGGAACGACTCCTCCTTGCAGATGCGGACCATGGCGCGGCCGTAGGGGCCGTACGAGGCGCGGCACAGCGGGACCTGGTTGCAGATGGCGGCGCCGTCCACCAGCCAGCCGATGGCGCCCATGTCCGCCCAGGTGAGCGCGGGGTAGTTGAAGATGCTGGAGTAGCGGGCCTTGCCGGCGATGAGGGCGTCCATCATCTCGTCCCGCGTCTGGCCGAGCGTTTCCGCGGCGGAGTAGAGGTAGAGCCCGTGGCCGGCCTCGTCCTGGACCTTGGCCATCAGGATGGCCTTGCGCTTGAGGCTGGGGGCGCGGGAAATCCAGTTGGCCTCCGGCTGCATGCCAATGATCTCGGAGTGCGCGTGCTGGCTGATCTGGCGGAGCAGGGTCTTGCGGTAGGCCGCCGGCATCCAGTCCCTGGGCTCGATGCGGGAGTCCTCGGCCATGATGCGGTCAAAGTAGGCCTGGCCTTCGGCATCCCGTTCTGCCTGGGCCGCCTGCTCCTGGCGCTGCTCGGCTGTGGACTCAGCGGGCACTGACTGCAGGTTCTGCGCTGCCATGGTTGCTCCTATGCAATGACTTCCGGGACGTGCGGAATTATTTACCGACCGTTCGTTCAGGATATGCAAAGCCTTTGGCACCGTCAAGCGCTCCTCCCCCTCCGGCGCTTCCTCACTTCCTTGCACCTTTCCGGGCAGCCCCCGTTCAATGTCCGTGGAGGCGCACCTGCCATCGATATCTTTTCGGCGGCAGTCGGAGCCAAGCATTCTGGCCTAGGCGGTTCTGCCCACTGCGGAATGCACCAGGGCTGCCTTCGGGTACTGCTGCCGGTCACGGTGTTCAGTACGGGGAAATTCGAAAAGGCCGATCATCAGTTGCTGCTCGTAGTCGAGCCTCTGGGTGGTCGTCATGATCACCTGTCCGTCAACGGAGAACTCCGCCCCGTCCTCCGACCATCGGACGCCGTAGCTGTGCCGCTGTGTGGCATCAATGGGCAAGGGGACGTCCCGGACGTCATTCCTTAACCGCGGATCGTGGTGCGCCTTGATGCCCACCCGGACGGTGCTGCCGCCAAGCGAGATTTTGTCGCCGAAGAGTTCCGCGATGCACAGCTCTCCGGAATCGTCGGGGCCTGACTGCTCAAAGCCGACCAGCCATATTCCCACCATGCACGTGGGATCGGCGGTGGCACTGACCCGCACCTCGACCTCGCCTGCACTTGGTGTCCACAACCGGCGGGTGGGTTGCGGGGTCACCACGTGGAGGCCGTCGGTGCGGTGGCGGTGCGTCCCAAGAACCGAGCCCGCAGGCCCGGAAAAGGTCCCGGTTTGGAGGTTGCTGACCCGCATGGGTCCGTCAGCGGTCCGCCATGCTGGCTGGTCGGCATCAATTCGCAGCCGAATCCCATCACCGGGGAAGTCGTAGCGGGCCCGGGACCGGGCCGGAACAGTCCAGTGGGGAAGATAGTGATCCACCCAAATGTCCTCAGTGAGAGTGGGACCTACAAAGCGCTCATCGAAGCTGTTTACAGGCACGGCCACATCCTAAACGGGACCCAGCTGGCGGCGGGGCAAGCGCTTGCTTCACCATGGGTTGGTGACTGATGAGCGTTCTCTTTCTGCTGCCGAACCTGCCGGGCTGCAGCCCACTACCGGGCTGCAGATCGGCCTGCTGGTCCCGCCATCCCTGACACCGGTGTTGGGTTCTGAGGTCACCGCTTCGCTGTGCGATGCCCTCATGCAGCAGTACCCGGGCGTGCGCTGGGAGCTGACGCTGGTGGAGGACAGGCTGGTGGAACCACCCACCGATACCCTGGACCTGCTGGAGGCCGCCCGCAGCCGGGTCCTGGAAGAAGGCTGGGACCTGGCAGTGGTCCTCACGGATCTGCCGCTGAAGGAGGGCCGGCGGCCCGTGCTCACCCAGCTGAGCCCCCTGCACTCTGTAGGACTGGTGGCCGTTCCCGCCCTCGGAGCCAGGCACGTGCGGCAAAAGACGCAGGACACCACGGTGCAGGTAGTGGGGCAACTGCTGGGCTACGACGGCGGCGACCTCGAGGCACAGCAGAACCTGGCCCGGAATGCCCGGCAGCTTTCCACCGACCTGGAGGACCGCCCGCAAGACAACGCGGTGCAATTCACGGCCCGGGTGCTGACCGGCAACGTCCGGCTGCTGCTGGGCATGATCCGGGCCAACCGCCCCTGGGCCTTCGTGGCCAGGCTCTCACGGGCGCTGGTGGTGGCGGCAGCCACCGGGGTGCTGACGCTGGTCGCCTCGGATTTATGGTTACTTGCACTGGCTTACGGACCACTGCGCCTTGGATCGCTTGCGGTGATGGCGGTCGTGGCGGTGAGCGCCACCCTGATCCTGGGTGGCGGTTTGTGGGAACGCCCCCGACGGCGGGCACAGCGGGAGCAGGTCACCCTGTTCAATCTGGCCACTGCCGCCACCGTAACCATCGGCGTCCTGGTGTTCTACCTGGCCCTGTTCATCCTTTCCCTGCTTGGCGCGTTCCTGCTCGTCGATGAGAAGGTGCTGGCCGGCGTCGTAGGTCATCCTGTCAACGCACTGGACTATGTGAAGCTAAGTTGGCTCACCGCAAGCCTGGCCACCGTGGGCGGAGCACTGGGAGCCGGGCTTGAGGACGAGGACGTGGTACGCGCCGCCGCCTACACCCGGTCAAACAACTGACGGGGCCCGGCAACGCCAGCCGAGGCCCTGGGAGTGCCGGAAGCTTCAGGAGGTGGTGCGCTTTGCGGCGTCAAGGATGAGTTTGCGGAAGCTGCCGGCGCCGTCCATGATGATCCGCTGCCGGCTGGCACCGGTGCCGCAGTCCAGGATCTGCCCGACGATGTCCTCGACGAATGTCCTGTCCCCGGCCTCCGTCAACGCATCCCCGGTATGCGCCAGGAGAGTCTGCACGCATTCTGCTGCAGGGCGCGGCCGGTTTAGTTCGGGATGCATAAGCTCATCCCCAATGCCGTACCTGCTGGCACGCCATGAGGCCAGGCGCAGCATTTCCGCGGGGACTGCCGGGTGCGGTTTTCCGTCAGCCCAGTCCCTGGCGGCGGTTTCCACCAGGGCCCGGACGATCCCTGCGATGGCTACGGCATGGGCTGGATCGGTGCACACGTCCGGGACCCGGATTTCGACTGTCGGATGGTTGGCCGAGAGGCGGGCATCAAAGTAAATCTGGCCGCGGTCCAGGAGGACGTTGCAGGAAAGCAGCATCTCCACCAGGTCGTGGTACGAGCGGGCCGAACCGAATGTCACAGTGGGCCCGGCCGTTGGCCAGCGCCGCCAGATCTGGTAGCGGAAGCTGGCATAACCGGTGTCCTTACCCTGCCAATAGGGTGAGTTGGCAGACAGGGCTATGAGGATGGGAAGCCAGATCCGGATCCGGTCAAGGACCGCGACGCCCTCCTCAGGGGAGTTAACCCCGACGTGCACGTGGAAACCGCACATCAGGTGTTCCCGGAGCGGCAACTGGAACCGCTCTTCCATGGCCCGGTAGCGGGGTTTTTGAACCAGGTGCGGCAACGCAGGAAGGGGCGAAGTACCCAGTGCGGCAATCCTGGCGCCGAAAGCCCCGGCCTGCCGGTCAGCTTCTGCCCTGCCCTCCTTGAGCGCAGCCGCAAGATCGGTCAGGCAGGTGAAAGGAGCGGAAACCGCTTCAACCTGCTCACGCTGCACTTCGGTTGTCAGGCTGCTGCCCTGCGGCCCTGTTGCCCTGCCGCCGGCATCCTTCAAGGACGTGGCAGCGATTAGTTCTTCGCCCACCGCGGCATGTTTTCCGGTTTCGGCGTCAACGAGCAGGAACTCCTCTTCCACCCCGAAGCTTCGCATAACGCAAGTTTGCATGGTCCCTTACCGTTCGCCAATGGTTCCGGTGTGGCCGCTTGCCCCTAACCAGATGGCCGTGCCCCTCGTCCTGCACCCAGCCCCACCGTGTGATGCATCTAGAATCGACGCAATGAGCAGGCGCGGCATTCCGCTTCGGCCCCTATGCCGATTAGGCTGTCGGGATGGCCTTGCGGCCGAGCGTCGCACAGTAGTTGGGGGGAGATTGTGATGGGTTTGGAGCAGCAGGTGCCCTCGCCTCGCTACACCTTGAGTGACGACGGGGACTTCCTGCGCCTGGAATGGACGCCCGGGGTCATGATCGAAGCCGACGACATCCGCTCGACAATCGCCGCTGTCAATGCGGCATCCCCCCACGGCAGGCGGCCGTTGCTGGTGCAAATCGGACCGTTGGAGTGGATCAGCCAGGAAGCCAAGCAACTGCTCATCGATGACACGTGCTCCATCCGCACCGCTGTTGTGGGCGTCGATGATGTGGGCAGGGTAATCACTGCCTTCAACTACAGGTCCGCCACCCCCAGCCGGTACTTCACGCAGGAGTCGGACGCTATCGCCTGGCTCCTAAAGGACCGCATTGATGGCCATACCGTGGCATCTGCCGCTGACACTCACCACCAGGACCCGTGACGCGGGCAGGGGGAGGCAGCCCGGACAAAACCGCCTTGGCGGCGGCTTGCGGGCGGCTGCCTCCGCTCCCTCCTGAAATGCGGCCAGGAGTTCCTGCCCGTGCGGCGTGTCCGGTCCGGGCGCCGCAGGCGCGGCTTATGCCTGCCCTGCTGCTGATCCGCCCGCGCCTGCCGTGGCACCAGTCCGGCTGACCGGAATCTTCCGCGAGGACGTCCCGCCTGTTTCTTCAGGCAGTGGGATGCGGACTTCCAGGATTCCGTCGTCGTAGGTGGCACGGATGTCGCCTTCGCTGACAGGGCCCGGCAGGCTCACCGTGCGCGAGAAAGTCCCGTAACGGAACTCGGAGCGGTACCCCTCCTTGCCCTTGTGCTCAGACTTCTCCTCGTGCCGCACATTGATCCGCAGGTCGTTGCCCACCAGTTCGATGTCCACGTCCTTTACAGGATCGATACCGGGAACCTCGGCCTTGACCACCATGGACCCCGCATCGCGGTATTCCTCCACCCGGAGCCAGGATGTCATGTCCCCTTCGAGGAACCGGCGGAAGGGTTCGGTGATATCAGCGCCACCCCAGCGCATAATGTTGGCCATTACGGCCACCTCCTCTCTGTACCGTCCGGCCCTGGCCTAAGCCGACGGGCAAGGACCGGGATCCTATTGCCAATGACTTCAAGCCTCGCAACTTCATCACTCGCACGATATGTATTGACCGATATAGATTTTCTAGCACTGCAGGTGCAGATCATCAAGGGTGCGTTTGCTACGCCCGTTACCCCTCCGCCACCGCCGGGGAGCGGTCCAGCCCGCCTGTTACCGGAAGGACCTGGACGGCTTCCGGCCGCTTGGCCCGACGTGCTACCTCTTCCCGTGCATGCGGCCGGATCTGCCGCAAAGCCCATGGAAGCAGGTAATCCTTGGCCCAGCGAAGGTCTTCGGTCCTGGCCTGCCGCCAACTGCCCTCCGGGAGGTCCTTTGGTTCCATTGGCTGGAGAGAATGTGCAACATTGAGGGTGTCCAGCACCATGGCTGCAACAGTGTGGTGCCCCAGCGGAGAGAGGTGCAGCCGGTCCGGATCCCACATCCGCCGGTCCGCCAACTGCCTTATGGCCCACAAGTCAGCAACGACGGCATGATGGCGGTAAGCGATGGCACGCACGTCCTCATTGAAGATGGCTACCTTGGCCCGGTTGCGGCCCAGTACAGGAGTCGATGCCCACTCCGGTCCGGTGAACAGCACCACGGTGGCCCCTGTCTGCGCAAGCACTGCTACGCCGGTCTCGAGTTTCCCCGCCAGCTTGTCGGGGTCGCTGCCGTGGAACACCATGTCATTACCCCCGGCTGACAGGCTGACCAGGTCCGGTTCCAGCGCCAGCGCAGGCCCCACCTGCCGGCTCAGAATCTGTTCGAGCAGCAGGCCACGGACGGCGAGATTTGCATACGCGAAGTCCTCCTGCCCGGCGGCCAGCTCCTCGGCCACCCGGTCCGCCCAGCCCCGCATTACGCCGGGGCTTCCCGGCACCGGGTCACCTACTCCCTCGGTGAACGAATCTCCCAAAGCCACGTAACGCCGCCACGGGTGTCCGCCCGCAGCACCGGCAACGCCATGCAGCCGACCGGCCGCGGAAATACGACGGCCGGCCACATCCGGACCATCCGCCCTCACCGCTCTACCTCCTAGTGGAAATAAATTCTCTTATCGTGGATAACCTTCTAGGAGGAGCCGCTATTCCGCCCGGACCGGCTGGATGGGTTGACGTGAAGCGGGCAGGTCGCTACAACGTGAACAGCGGTAAGTATGAGGTTCTAGAGGTGCATCGTGAACGACTCTGCCCCACTTCAGAACAAGCAGGGACAGGACGCGTCCGCGCCCGCCCGCGAGTCCTGGCCGCGGGTTCCGTGGCGGACAGAGGGCCTGCCCGATCAGGACGGAAAACCAGGAAAACGCCGCTGGTGGCGGACGCTGCTCATCGCTGCCCTCTACCTGGCGGTGTTCTTTGCCCTGACGCTTCAGGACCAGCAGAACCAGCCGCAGTCCGTTCCCTACACCGAATTCAAGGCGCAGGTCCGGGAGAACAATATCGAGGAAATCTTTGCCAGGGGCCAGAGCATCGAGGGCAGCCTGCGCAGCGAAAGGCCCCTCCCTGGCAACGACGGCGGGAACTACAGCCAGTTCACAACAGAGCGCCCCCTCTTCGCGGACGACGCCCTCCTAACCGAACTGGAACAGAACAACGTCACGGTCCGCGCCACCCCGCTGGTGGAGGAACGGGGCATCCTGACCAACCTGTTGATTTCAATTGCTCCCATAGCGCTGCTGGTCCTTTTCTACCTTTGGCTGTTCAAAAAGCAGTCAGGATTGCTGGGTATGGGCGGTTTCGGAGCAGGGGCAGGGAAAAAGTTCCAGCCGGTAGAGCCGGGAAAAATCCGGGTCACGTTCAAGGACGTGGCCGGCATTGACGAGGTCGAAGCCGAAATTTCGGAGGTAGTGGACTTCCTCAAGGACCCCAAGAGGTATCAGGACATCGGCGCAAAACCTCCCAAAGGCGTCCTTCTCAGCGGCCCTCCGGGTACCGGCAAAACCCTGTTGGCCAGGGCAACCGCAGGTGAAGCCGGAGTCCCCTTTTTCCATGCCAGCTCCTCCGAGTTCGTGGAGATGGTTGTGGGTGTGGGCGCAAGCCGTGTCAGGGAACTGTTCCAGGCCGCCCGCAATGCTGCCCCTTCAATCATCTTCATCGACGAAATCGATGCCATAGGCCGCAAGCGGGGCGGCACGCTGGCAGTTGGCGGGCACGATGAGCGGGAACAGACATTGAACCAGATCCTGACGGAGATGGACGGATTCTCGTCGTCGGAAGGGATTGTGGTCCTGGCAGCAACAAACCGGCCCGACGTCCTGGACCCTGCCCTTCTCCGCCCCGGCCGCTTTGACCGGTCCATCACAGTGCACGCCCCGGACCAGGCGGGGCGGGCGCAAATCTTGAGGGTCCACGCCGGAAACGTCAGGCTCGCCGCTGACGTTGACCTTGACGCCATCAGCCGTGCCACGCCCGGAATGACGGGCGCCGAGCTCGCCAACCTGGTCAACGAGGCGGCCTTGCTGGCCGTCAAGCGTTCCCGCCCCGCAGTGACGCAGCGTGACCTGCTCGACGCGCTGGAAAAAGTCCAGCTGGGGACCGTCCGGAACGTCGTCATGCCGGCCGAAGAACGCCGGCGCACCGCCTACCACGAGTCCGGACACGCACTGTTGGGAATGCTCGAACCCGGCGCTGATCCGGTCCGGAAGATTTCCATCATCCCCCGCGGCCGTGCACTCGGCGTCACTCTCTCAACCCCGGACACGGACCGCTACGGGTACGACGAAAACTACCTCAAGGGGAGGATCGTCGGCGCGTTGGGAGGTATGGCGGCGGAAGACCTTGTTTTCGGTGTGGTCACTACCGGCGCTGAAAGCGACCTGCAGACCAGCACCCACCTGGCACGGATGATGGTGGGCCGCTGGGGCATGTCAAAGCGCATTGGACCGGTGCAGGTCCTCCCCGAAGAGGGCGATCCCCGGGCAGCAGGTGTGTCGGAAGGAATGCTGGACGTTGTGGCTGACGAAGTGCGGGCGTTGGTCGACCAGTGCCATCAGCGGGCAATGGAACTCCTGCAAGAGAACCGGTGGCGCCTCGATGCCCTCGCCCAACGGCTCCTCGAGAAGGAAACGCTCGACGAGCCCGAAATTTACAAGGCCGCGGGTCTCCGCCGTCCCCAGGCGGACACCTCTCCAGCAAAGTCACCCCATCCGAGCGTGCCGGCCGGCAGCTGACGGGCCGGCCGGGAATCCGCTACCACGTCTCGTTGCGGTCCTCAGGGTAATCGTCCTCGTCCTCGGGCGGGGGCGCCAGGACTTGTTCAACAAGGTCACCTTCCGCGGCTTTCCCTTCCGCGGCGCCCGCTAGGGCCGCATAGCCGGGAGCGCCGGCCCGCACATCCAGGTGCTGCTCGAGAACGTCCGCTTCGGAAGCGTCCTCCGGCAGCCCATCCGCCAGGCCGAAGTCATCCGAACCTTCAGGCTGGACAGGAGTGCGCTGCTCAAGAGCATCAGCTTCCGGTACATCCTCCGGCACTTCCGGGTGTGAGCCGAGGTTCATGATTTTCCTCCTATGACCACCTGGTGCTGGTACTCCACAATGCTGGATGGCCATCCGGAACCCTGCGGACGGCCTCCTGCACCAGTCTTGCACCGGCGCCACCGGTTCACAACAGACCCTCCCCTCGGGCCGTGCGCGGGTTGAAGCGCTTGGACGCGTACAGCGTGGAACACTGTGCCGGCCGCCCTCCAGCCCCGGTCCCTACTTGCAGAATGCAGCCTCACCGCAGCATTCTTCCCCCTCGCTTACATTTGACTTGGCAGCAGCTAATAATTGGGTCCGTGAAGTGCGCGCAAATTATCATCGCAAGCGTCGTCATGGCACTCGCGGCAAATTATACGTCGATGCAATTTCGGCGTGCCGACTCTTGTAATAAGGGTGCTATCTTCTCCTGCAGCAATGAGGAGGGGGAGTTTACGCAACCATAAGCTCGGGTTCATAAACTCGTTTGACTAACCGCCTTCGCCTCGTTACTCTCATGCAGGGGATTCGGTCAAAGGGGGGAATGACCTTCCGCTGATTCCTCAATGAGGGGAACAATAAATGGGAACAGCACTTCAGCTCATGATTCCTGGCGGCGCTGTTATCGAAGCAGACATTAAGCGTCGCTTCGATGCAGCTCTTGTTCGGTTCGATGGCTGGTTCATCGTCGCGATTGGTGTGTTGATCGTCCTGGGCGGTGCCATGCTGCTGGGCATGGCCGCTTGGTGCGTAATTTACCAGCGCAAGACATTCACGGGTGCCTGGTCGTTTAACAACGGGTGGTCCGTCAACGTACAGTGCGTGTAGCTAAATGAGTGCTGGGGAGCCTGCCTGTGTCGATGGGCAGGCTCCCTTAACCAAAAGTATTAAGGCAAAATTAATGAAGGCTGTACTCGACGTTAACAACGTTTCCTTTTCATATGGGAACGGCCCCATAGTTCTGTTCGAAACAGACCTCGCCGTTGGAGAGGGGCAAATTGTGGGCCTTGTCGGGCCCAACGGCTCGGGCAAGTCCACGTTGATTAACCTGATTTTTGATAATTATCAGCTCAAGCAGGGAAAAATTCGACTGTCCGGTTATGGGCACCATGAACTGGCCGGAAAGAAAACAGCGATATACCTGCCTAGCGAAGATTTTCTTCCTGACTTCCTCACGGGGCTGGAGTACTACCGTGCAGTGGAACGCATGTACGGGACATCCACGGTAGGCGCCGGCGAGGTGAGCTCCGCGTTCCAGGCTCTCGGCATGGCAGGGCGCGAGGAGCACCTGATCGAGGACTACTCACACGGCATGAAGAAGAAGGTCCAATTCCTGACGGCATTCCTGCTGGACCGGCCGCTCACCGTGATTGACGAGACTTTCAACGGCATTGATCTGGACGCGCAACGCTACTGCACCCGCCAATTGGCGGCTATGCGTGACCGCGGCAGGGCTGTCCTCCTTTGCACGCATGACTTCCCGCTGCTTGAGGAAATCGCAGACGAGGTTGTCGTCATGAAAAATGCCCTGGTGCTTGACCGAATTTCGATTCAGGAACTGCGGACTGAGGGCACAACGCTGAAATCGCGTGTGGATGAGATGCTGTTTGGAAGTGAGCATGAAAGCGTCTAACACAGTCCTGCTTGTCAGGCTGCTGTCGACCTACATGCGCAGGCGCGTATTGTCGCAGGGCCCACTGCGGGACCCCTTTTTCAGGCTGGGGATAGCGGCGGCGGCAGTGTTCTCGCTTGCTGCCCTCACCCTTTTTGCTTACCTGTTCCTGAAGCCGGCCCTCGCTGAGGCCGGCAACCTGGAGTTCCTTGCCCGCATCGCGAGCATCTCGACGGTGTACTGGACCGTCCTCGCCTTCCTCTTTGTCCGTGTCCTCTTCGGCCGGTCGTCGGACATGATGACGTTCACGTGGCAACTGCCGATGACAAACCAGCAAAGATCTGCGGCCTTGGCCGTCTTCGAGGCACTGATCATCCTCGGTGTCATTGGGGTTGTATTTATCCCTGTCACCCTGGCGGTGGCGATCCTGGCCGGGTTCCCGGGACTGGTCCTCATTCTCGAGGGCGTCGTTTTTCCCGCGGTTAGCGCCTTTATGACACTCCTGATTTTCAATAATCTTCTGATGCGGACCGTTAATGCTTTGAAGTTGCCCCGGATCGCGGTTCTTGTCAGCTTTGTCGTCTGCGCCGCGATACTGGGAGCATTCTCTACAGTCGCCCAGCCGCTTGCCACCGCCATGTCGGATGATTTCCTCAACCAGCGGGATGGCTACCATGCAACCGACATGTTCATTACCATCGGCAGCCTCTACGGCCACTTAACTGCTGTCGCGGCATTCGCGGCTATCGTCGCAGCGGCAGCTTTTGTAGCGTGGTTGACGGTCCCGCACACCTACACCGCTGCCCGGAAGTTTTTCAGGATCAGGTTTCGCCCGTCCTGGACCGCCAGGGAGCTCGGGTGGTACGTGACGGCATGGGCTAGGAGGGCGGATACCTGGCTCGCGATAGTGGCAACGTATGCCCTCGCGTCCGTGCTGCTGGTACAGGCTCCTGGCAACCTCGGCTACGCGGTGGGGATCCTGACCACGCAGGCCCTGTATCACTTCTCGGCAACCCGCACGATCAGGCAGCTGCCCGGCAACGCCGCGACTGCAGGACGGACCCTGGTCCTCCTGCTTGCTTCCCAAGTTATCGGGTTGGTTGTTGCGTCATTGCCGGTCCTGGCGGCGGCATTAATGACCGGAACAAGCATCATCCAGATTCTGCTGACGCTGGGCGGCTGCATCAGCGGCGTGATCCTGCTGAATCTCCTCGGCATCCTGTTTCCCCAGGACCGGGACAACCCCTTCTCCGCGATAGTGAGCTACCTCGTGTGCCTCCTCATCATTGCGACGCTGGTTGTTGTCTTCGGAGTCGTTGAATTGCCCCTTGCAGTCATTGTTGTCCTCCTCACCGCGTTCCATGCGGCGGGCCTCTACTACTCCTACTTGGGCATCCAGGTTTCAATTCGAAAGGCGCGGTATGCGTAAGGTTTTGTTGGGCGTGAACTCACTATTCGGCGGAGCGGTCCTCACACTCATTTTTGCCGTGGGCGCCATCCTTCTGCTGATGGCAACCACCCCGGAGGTTGACGTGCGGAAAGAGGGGCTCTTTGGCGCGGTATTTTTCAGTTCCGCCAGTTCCCCCGATGGCAGCATCGGCATGTCCCTGGGAATTGGCTCGTGGGAAAGCATGGTCGCGTTCTGGCTCGTGTGCAGTGTTTTCGTGTGTGCCCTGACCATCGTGGTGACCAGGCTTCGCCGCTACCGGGCCTCCCTCATCGCCCAGGCAAACGCCCGGCGCCCCAGCCTCTGACCGGTGATACACCCTGTCAAAACCCTCGCCCTGCATGTGGGAAGGTGGGCAGGCGCTGCCGCTTTCTTTCCGCTCCTGGGCGTCGTTCTTGGTCTGTCCATCAATGATGCTGCCCTGGCCGGGTTCTTTGGCGTGTTCGTGATCCACTCGGTCGTGGGCCTGGGGGGCTCGTACTTCCTGCATGAGGCGGCCCACCTTGTGCTGCTGTCAAAGTACCCAACCATCGAGAAGGTGGAAGTCACGGCGTCCTGGGCACGGTTTTCCGTTCATCCCAGCGGCAGTGTCACACCGCTCCAGGCGATTGGAGTCGGTCTGAGCGGGCCGGTCGCCTGCTGTATCGTCGGAGCAGTTCTGTGGCAGGTCGGCTCCCCCTTGGCAGCTTGGTACCTCGGCCACCTGGTTTTCCTGCTTCCCGTTTTTGGCGACGGAAAGGCCGTCCTGATGTCCCTCAGGAGACTTCGCGCTGTGTCCAGCTGACGTGGGTACAGTGTCTGGCAGGGCCAAAGGGGCTCTAAACCGCGAAGGGGCTGGCCGGACTCAGATGGATGCTTCTTCCGCCGGGGCCGCTTCGGACGTCGGGGTATTGTCCTCCGCCAGAGCCTTCCGGCGTCGGTAGACCTGGACGGCTATCGCCACCGGTATGGCTGTGACGGCAACTGCCCGCATCCACGGCCTGTCCAGGACATGGCCTGTCAGGGCATCCAGGGAAACCCGGCCCGGTCCGCCAATCGCAAAGGACGTGGCTGCAAGGCCAAGGACAGCGGGGTATTCCAGGCCGCCCTCCATAGCGAAGAAGCCGTTGGGTGCATGCACGCTGGCGGCGACCCCCATGGTGGTGGCCGCGGCTGCTCCGGCTACCGGCGTCGCGAAGCCGAGGGCAAGGGCCAGGCCGGCACCCGCTTCACCTAGTCCGGCGAGCATGGCACTGGTTTTCGCTGGCCGGAACCCCATGGCATGCATGCCTTTGCTGGTCTCCTCGATGCCGCCACCGCCGAACCAGCCGAATAGTTTCTGCGATCCGTGGGCTACCAGAACTCCGCCAAGCGCGGCACGGAACAAAGTGCGGGCGGCGGTGGTCGCAGCAGGGGTGACGTTTTCTTGGCTCATGGCGATCCTTTCGGAGGAGTCTTGCGGGATCAGGCTGTGGCGCCATTTTACGGCGCAAAGTGCACACGCCAACGGGCTGTGTTGTGAATCTGAGGTATTCTTCCGATTCTGTCCGGACCTACTCAGGCTGGCGGCCTGCCCCCGTAATGCTCCGCCAGTCGCGCCAGCCCCTCGTCCAGCGAGACGGCGGGCGTCCAGTCGAGGAGTTCGCGGCTCTGGCGCTGGTCGAACCAGTGCGCGGTGGACAGCTGCTCGGCCAGGAACCGGGTCATGGGCGGCTCTTCGGTGCGCCCGGCCCAGGTCCAGGCCTTCTCCACCACTGCTCCCGCCGCCCGCGCCACCCTTCCCGGCACGGACCATCGCGGTGCCGGGACACCTCCCGCGGCGCAGATGCCGGCCAGCAGCTCCCCTACCGGGCGGGGTTCGCCGTTGGTCACCACCAGGGCCCGGCCATGAATGTGGTCCATCCGGAACAGCGCCCTGGCGATCGCCGAGGCGGCGTTGTCCACGTAGGTGGTGTCGATCAGGGCCGCGCCGGCGTCGAGCAGCGGCAGCCGGCCGCTGCGGGCGCGGTCCAGGACCCGTTCCACCAGCTGCGTATCACCGGGACCCCAGACGATGTGCGGACGGACCGCCGCCACCCGGAAGTCCGGGAAATCCGCCGCGAGGGCCAGCAGTTCAGCTGCAGCCTTGGTGCGGGAGTAGTCCCCGTGGGCGCGCGCAGGGTCGGCCGGCTCCGCCCCCAGCCCCGCGATGGCTGCCCCGGAGTTGGCCACCGACGGCGAGGACACGAAGACCAGGTCACGGACCCCGGCCGCGCGGGCGGCCTGGAGCAGCCGGCGGGTGCCCTGGACGTTCACCTCGTCGAACTCCGCGGCCCGGCCCGTGAACGAGACTTTCGCTGCCAGGTGGATGACGCCCTCGGCGCCACGCACGGCTTCCTGTACCGCCCGGTCATCCGTGACGGACCCGCAAACGTCCGCGGCGCCGTCGACCCCTGCCGGCCGGCGCTGGAACGTGGTCACCTCGTGGCCCTGGCGCACCAGCAGCCGCGCCGTTTCCCGCCCGAGCATGCCGCTCGCACCGGTGACCAGGACCCTCACGGCGTGCCCGGCCGGCCGCCTGCCAGCACCCGCGTGGCCCAGCGGGAGAGGCGGGTCCTGTCGATCTTGGCGTTGTGCCGGATGTCCGTGGGCTGCGCGGGGACCGCCAGCACGGCCGCAACGTCCACGTCGGCGTCCCGGGCGGCGTTGCGGACACGCGCGGCGAGCTGCGGTTCGGCCGGGCCTGCCCTGCGGACCGGAGGGACGGTTTCGACGACGGCGACCACCGCCTGGGTGCCCGCGGGCCCCACCCCGGTGATCGCCGCAAGCCGTACGCTGTCCAGCCGTTCGATCGCCTGCTCCGCGGCCACCGGCGTCACCGCGGCAGCGGGCGCCGTCACCACGTGGGCGAGCCTGCCCTCCACCCAGAGCCGGCCGGCGGCGTCGAAATGTCCCACGTCTCCCGTGCGGTGCCAGCCGGGGATGCCCGCGCTCGCGGCCTGGGTCAGCCAGAGCCTGTCGTAGGCGTCCTTCACGTGCGGCGCGCTGACCAGGATTTCCCCGGTCACGCCGGCGTCGGTCATGGGCTGGAATCCGGGCGCGGTGCCGTCCGCTGCCAGCGGGACCACGGCCACCCGCGCACCGTGGACGGGCCTTCCCACGCAGACTCCGTTGCCGGCGCCCGGCACCGTGCCGGCGGCAGCGTCGGCGTCGGCCGCCTGGATCTGTTCGAGGCTGATATCCGTGACGGGCAGGGCCTCCGTCATCCCGTACGGGGTGTGCAGCGAGGCCTGCGGCAGCAGCCGCTGTACCTCCGCCAGGAGCGGTTCCGGAACGGGCGCGCCGGCCGACAGGAGCACCTCCACCTTCCCCAGCGCCTGCTCCCCCGTCTCACTGAGGCTGTCCCGGGTGGCCAGGACATTGCGCAGGGCTGCCGGCGAGGCGAAGACCACGGTGGCGTCGATGGCCGCGGCGGCATCGGCAAGCGCGCGGGCCGTCAGCGTGCGGGGCGCGGTGACGTCCATGTCCGGCGTTACCGAGACCGCTCCGAGCGCCGGTCCCAGCAGGGCGAACGGGGCAAAACCCGCCACCAGCCTGGCTCCGGGGCGGATCCCGAACGTCGCGGCCACGGTGTCACGCATGGCGGCCAGCTGCCGGTGCGTGTAGAGCACGCCCTTGGCCGGGCCCGTGGACCCGGAGGTGAAGAGCACGGCGGCCGGGGCGTCCGGGTCCGGGGCGTGCGACGGCGTTTCCTGGCCTGCACCTTTGCCTTGCCGGGCGAGGGCTGCGAGGGAGGTTTCCACGCCCAATGCGCGACGGCGGGCGGCCGGGAGGTTCCGCACGCTGATCCGCCGTCCGGGCCAGCCGAGCACGGAGGCGGCGGCGAGGGCTTTGTCGATGCCGATAAGAAAGTCAGGGGTGGCGCCCTTTACTGCGCGGCTCAGGCCCTTGGTTCCCAGCCCGGCGTCGGCCACCACCACCACGGCACCCAGCTGCAGGCAGGCATAGAGCGCCACGGTGAGGTCCACGCCGGGCGGAACCATTAGGCTTACCCGGCTGCCTTTTTCCACTCCGGTTTCGCGGAGCCCGGAGGCGAGGTCCCGGATGTTCCTGTCCAGCTGCTGCCAGCCGAGCGAGCGGGCAACGGTGCCGTCCGGCGCCATTTCCGCGACGGCGGTGTCCCCTGCGTTGGGCCCCGCGGCCTGTTCGTCCAGCAGGTCCCACAGCGGGCGGAAGGCTGCTGGCTCGCTGCTGTCCTCCAACCGCGGGCTGTCCGCAGCAGGCGCGCTTCCGGTCAGGCGCTCGGCGAGCCACTGGAAGATCGGCGCCGCGATGTCCCGGTCCTCCGCCACGAGGTGCCCGGCGCCCTCGAACCGGTGCACGTCCGCATGCGGCAGCCGGCTGATGAGGTCTTTGAGGTACCGGTCGGAGAAGATCGGATCGCGGGGTCCCCACAGCATCAGCGCCGGGACCGTCAGCCCGCGCAGCCCTTCAGCCACCCGGGTGAGCGCCGGGTAGCTGGGGTGGGACGCGTCCACGGGGATGTCCGCAACGAAGTTCCCCACCCCGGCCCTGCGGTGCGCACCGCGGTACGGAGCCATGTACGCCTTCCGGATGTCCGCGGGCAGCGGCGGGTGCGCCAGGGAGTGCGTTACGCGGAGGAAGGCGTCCGACGTCGTGGTCCCCCACTTGTGCACGGCGGGATGCAGGGCCAGCTGCAGGGCCGGCGGAATCGTTGAGCCGGAGGGCTGGTGCACGGCCGTGTTGGTCAGCACGACGCCGGCGAGCTGCTGCGGGTGCGCGAGGGCCCAGCCGAGGCTGATGACGCCGCCCCAGTCATGGCCCACCGTGACCACTGGCCCGTCCAGGCCCAGCGCATCAGTGAGGTCGCCGAGGTCGTTGATCCGGTCCGCCAGCCGCCGGAACGTCCCGGTCCGCTCGGAGTAGCCCATGTCCAGCTGGTCCACCGCCACCACGCGCCACGGATGGGCCGGGTCCGTTCCCGCCGCCAGCAGGGTCCGCCACAGGTAGGACCAGGTGGGGTTGCCGTGGACGCAGAGCAGGGTGCCGGCCGGGGTGAGGCCGAGGCGGGACAGCTGGTCGCCGTTATCCAGCAGATGCCAGCGGCGGACGGTTCCCGGCTGGTCTGTGCCGGCGGTGGACACTACATCCAGCGTGCGGGACCACCCGGGGTCCAAGCCGGGCCAGCCGGCGGCTACCAAACGATTTCCATCATGGCGGTGTTCAGCCCGGAGCCGACGCCCATGCACAGCACGCGGTCGCCGGCCTCCAGCGACTGTGCTTCGGCGGCAAGCGTCATGGGCAGCGACGCCGGCCCCACGTTGCCCCAGTGCGGGAACGTGATGGGCACCTTGTCCGGGTTTAGGTCGATGGCGTCAATGATCGCCTGGGTGTAGGCGTTGCTCACCTGGTGCGTGACGTAGCGGTCCATGGCCGCCCAGTCCCACTCCGGCTGCGCCTCGTGCCAGGCGTCGAGCACGAGTTGCAGGCCGCCGTCGAGCAGTCCCTTGGTGTCTGTGTTCATGCCGTCGATGCCGCCCACGCACAACTCGTGGTGCTGGGTTCCGGCGCGCATCACGCCGCCCACTATCCGGTGCGAGCCGGGGTGCTGGTCCGCGGGGCCCAGGACGGCTGCGGCCGCTCCGGAGCCCAGGGTGAGCGTGGCGAACTCGCGGTTAAAGTCCTCGCGCGTGGTCTCCGGCCGCTGCAACCGGGCGAGCGTGGCTTCCTGTGTTGCCTCGGCATCCTCGCCGTTGACGATCATGGCGTATTTGATCTGGCCGGAGTCGATCATGCTGGACGCCAGGGTCAGGCCGTTCACGAAGCCCAGGCACGCGTTGGCCAGGTCAAAGTTCATGGCCGACGACGGCAGGCCGAGTCCGTGATGGATCCTCACCGCGACGGACGGCTCCAGATTGCGCCGGGTCACGGAGGTGTTGATCAGCAGGCCGACCTCGGATGCCTCGATGCCCGCCTCGGCCAGGGCCTTGGCACCTGCCTCGATGGCGGCGTCGTCAAAGGATGTCCCCGGGGCCCACCAGCGGCGGTGCGTGATGCCCGCAACGCGTTCCAGGAGCCGCGGCGGGAACTTGAGCCGCCGCAGGGTGGGAGCCAGCCTGCGGTCGAACTCGGCGGAACTGACGATCCGTGGAGCTTCGACACTGCTTACCGACAGCAGCCCGGCGTTGCTGTGCCGGAAGGTCGCATTCCCTGCCAAATTCAAGCCCCTGTCCGTATCCGTCCTACTGCAATGCGGTGCCCTTACCCATAAATGGAGGCCCGAAAGCTTAACTATGCTTTCACGGACGCGGTTCCTGCACCTCGCGGCGCGCGGCACCGTCACCTAAAGACGCCCCGCAAAGGTCCTGTTGGTAGAGTTCCTGTCCGTGGAGACCCTGATCATCGACGGCGGCAAGGGCACCCTGGATCTCCGCACAGACGGGATCCTGTACCTGCGCTGGCAGCCCCGGGCCAGCCTGGAGGAGGCTGACATCCAGTCCGCCATGGTGCTGGTGAACAATGTTTGCCACGGCCAGTCCCGGCCCCTGCTGGTGGAGATGACAGAGGTGGAGACCGTCAGCCACGCCGCCCGGGCCGCCTTCGCCACCCCGACTGCGGCGTCCCGGATTGCCCTGCTGGGCGCCAACCCGGTGGACCGCGTGCTCGCGGGCTTCCGCAGCCCGAACAGCCATCCGTGCCCCACCCGGTTCTTCACGGACAAAGCCGAGGCTCTGGACTGGCTGCTGAGTGATGCCGCCCGCGCCCACTGAAACCCGCCTTTCCGCACCCGAACGGGCCGCCCTCAGGGAGGAAGGACGGACCGTCGGCGCGGCTGAGCCGCGGAACACTTCAGGTGCGCCGTCAGCGGCGGCTGCCGCCGTCGTCGTGAGCGTCCCCGAACGGGGCGGGCCTTAATAACGGTTCCGCGGGGGACGCACCTGGCCGGCGCGCGCCTGCTTTGCCTTCCTAGCCTGCAGTACCCGGCTGATGACGGCGGGAAGCAGAGCGAAGAGCAGTTTTTTCATGACACTGTTCCTTTGATTGTAGAGCCGGGCTGGCAATTAGTAAGTAGGGTTACCAATTAGAATGGTAAGCATACTTTTCATCTTTCACGCAAGGAAGGTTGGGGAATCCTTATCTGGTTTCGCGAAAGGCAGTTGTTCGGGCGGACCACCATGAAGCCGTGGCGCAGCTTTATGAAGGAACTTTCGGGGTCCGGGGACGTGGGCATCTGGCATGAGACGTACCAGGTTCCGGCCACTGGAATCGAGACGGTCTACAGCGGAATGCCGTTGTTTGGGCTGGCAAAAGCCACCGCGCAGGTGCCCATAGGAGCAGGCACCAACACGGCAAAGCAGCGGATGGGGAAGTTCGCGGGCGGGGCTGCAGGCAAAACCCCCTAATCCCCCTCCACGGCGGTTGTTTTTGTTGGGGCTCCTGATGCTGGACAGTCCGCCCGGCATGTCGCACCCTTGTTCCATTGCTTCAGCAGCGGGGCCAGTGGACAGGAGACCGGTATGGCCAACTCGTCAGGCTTTATTGCACGTGCTTTCCACCGCAACCTACCCGCCCATCCCGCACCGCCCCTGGTCCACCTGCTCCCGGCATCGGGAAAACAACTGCGGGCCCGGGTGGAACCTCGTTTGGCCGAGCTTGTTGGAACCATCGTGGCCTCGCTCCGCGCCGCCGGCCTGCAGCCCGTGCCGGTTACCGATCCCCACGGCAGGCACTGGGCGCCGGCCTATGTGCTGGGCACCTTGACGCACGACGACAGCCGCCCCGGTTCCACGCCCCGGCTGGCGGTTGCGGAGGTGGTGCTGGACGGGTCCGGCAGGATGGTCCGCAACCACCCGGTTGAAGTGGTTGGCGGTGTACACAGGCTGATGCCGGTCAGCTGCCCGAGCCTGGCCGACCGTTACGAACAGTTCATCAATGCCGTACGGGCCGCCGAGGAGCCCCGCAGCGGGGACATGGTCCTCACCCGCCACGGGGACCTGCTGATCGCCGCCGGAAGCGGGCCTGTTGCTCTGGCCGACTACCTGGCCGGACTGTGCCGTACCGCCGCAGGGCACCGGCACCGCTTGCTTCAGTAACTGGCCCGGTTCCCCGTCCGCCTGGCCCTGGTGTGTTCGGGAACCACGACCACCGGCCTGCCCTGGAGCCGGGCCAGCTTGTCCGCCACCCCCGTCTCCAGCGCCCTGCCGAGTTTCGCCAGGGGGCCGCCCCGCCCGTTTCCGACCATCAGCATGCAGGCCCCCGTGCTGTCGGCCAGCCGCGCCAGCGCGGAGGCAACGTCGCCGTGGAGTTCACGGAAGGACCACGCTGTTCCCTGCGGGCCCAGGATTCCGGTCAGGCTGGCGCGTACCTCGCTGGCAGGATACAGCGCCTCCTCGTTCACCACGGGGTCAAGCGATGCCGCCGTCCGGGTGCGGTAGGGCTCCCACTCGGTCAGGACGCTGGCGGGATCCACGTAGGCGCACACCAGGTGGACCCCGAGTGCGTCAGCCAGTTCGGCGCCGGCGCGAACCAGCACAGGCGGAACCGTCCACGGGACGCCAAGAATCAGCGGACCGGTGTACGCCACGGTGTGCCTCCCTCTGCCAGAATGCCCCGCCGCTGCACATGATCCGCAAAAACCGCAGTCCCGGCAACAGGTTGTTTTCGACCCCCAAACTCAGATTCGACGCGCACTTTCCCTGGCGCACCCCGAATGTTGGCGCGTCAGGGAATTTGCGGGTCGATACGGAAGGTGCGCGTCGCCAGCAGTTCTCCACATAGCGGCGCCGCCCCCTCCCGTCGGCGAGGCGCGGTTGGAATCGTCGCTGCATGCCCGAACTCCCGCCGCTGCTCCTGTCCCGCGACCGTATCTTCCACGGACTCACCCCAAACGACCTCACCAAGCGGGTCAAGACGGGTGCCTTGGTCCGGGTCAGGAACGGCATTTACACGGACGGGGAAGCGTGGCGTGGCCTGAAGCCGTGGGAGCAATACCGTCTCCGGGTGCAGGCGGCGGCGGAGTCGTTCCGGAAGCCTACGGTCTTCGCGCGGCACTCGGCTGCCAGCGTGTGGGGCCTACCAATCATTGGGACGCACCATCCTGTCGAGGCCCTAACGTTCAGGAACGACGGCGGCCGCTCGCGTGCCGGAGTCAGCCGCCACTTTGCACTGCGGGAGGGCTTGACGGTGGTCCGGCGGGAGGGCCTGCTGGTTACCGACCGCGTCCGGACCGTCCTGGATCTGGCGGCCTTCAGTCCGTTCACCGAGGGAGTAACCGCCATGGATCACGTGCTTCGGCACGACAGGCTCCGGCAGTTGCCCGCCCTGGGCACGGCTGAATTGGAGGCCGGAATCGGGTCCAACTACTCGGCTGCGGCCGGGCGGAGAATCCGGGCGGTACTTGAATTCGCGTGTCCTGCATCAGGTTCGGCCGGGGAATCGCTGAGCCGGGTGCTGATCCATCTTGCCGGGTTCGAGCCTCCGGTCCTTCAGCAGGCATTCACTGACTCCTCCGGTCTCGTGGGGTACTCCGACTTCTACTGGAAGCATGCCGGGGTTGTTGGCGAGTTCGACGGCGAGGAAAAGTACACCAAGTCCGAATACTTGAAGGGCCGGACCGCGTCCCAGGCCGTTGTTGCGGAAAAGAACCGGGAGAACCGCATCCGCGCCCTGGGCATCAACGTGGTGCGGTGGGACTGGGCCGATCTGATGGAACCCGGGACGCTGGAACGCAAGTTGGGAGCTGCCGGCGTGTCCCGACGTCGTACGCGTTCTGCTGTCCCTCGCACAGCCCCGCTGACGCGCACGTTCCTTAGCCGACCCGCTAACTCATCCTCGACGCGCACTTTCCCTGGCGCGCCGGTATTCGGGGATCATCAGGGAATGTGCGTAGCGAAGGTGGCATCGGGCCGCGCCGCGGGAGCCACACCGTAAAGGTCAGTCGTGCAGCGGTTCGCCGCTGAGCCGGTGGTCCGCGTGACTGATGGTTTCGCGGATCAGCCGGACCAGGTGGCCGTCATGCAGCGAGTAGATGATGTGGCGGCCGTTCTTCCGTGTGTTCACCAGCCCGCTCAGCCGGAGCTTCGCCAGGTGCTGGCTCACCACTGTCCGGGGCATCGAGGCGGCATCCGTGAGTTCCGTGACGGTCCGGGGACCATGGGTGAGCTGCCAGAGCAGGTGCAGGCGGGTGGGTTCGGCGAGCATCCTCAGCGTTCCGGCTGCGACTTCGAGCAAGTGCAAGCTTATGGCGACGTCATGAACCAGCGAATGCTGCTTCATGGTGCCGTCTTTTGGCTGCACTTTGCTGCTGTCCATGTCAGTCCCCCAATTCATCCGCCCCGGCGTCCCGTACCGGTGCGGGGCAGGGCGGGAAGCTCCTGCAGCGAACATCCTAGACGCCAGCCGGTCGAGTACACATGTGCATCTCAATGCACTACTGTGTATCGAGTGTCCGGGCGGCATCCCCCAAAGCCGCTCGGGCACCTTATCTTTACCCGGTGCCGCGTTCTTTTCCCGGCACCGCGCCGTCGTGCCCTTTTCCGCGGAACGTTCCCGCCGCCGTCGCACCTTCTTCCTGCCTTTATCGCCCCGGCGGCAATCCGGCCATCAGCCCACTACAAACCGCTTCCTGGTGGTTGCGCCAGCAGCGCCCATGGCAGCAGGACCTCGGCGTGTAGGCTCACGCCAAGGAAACCCGGCAGAAGAAGGATGAACAAATGGCTGATCTCACCGCGCTAGCACTTATCTGCTCATTGACCCCGTCGCCCGCTCCGTCCAGCAGCGAGCTTTTGGCCCGCCACGTGCTGGACGAACTGGCCGCCCACGGCGTCCGGGGCTCGTCACTGCGGGTGGTGGACCACAACGTGATGCCGGGTGTGCAAACGGACATGGGCGACGGAGACGCGTGGCCCGGAATCCGGGACCAGATCCTCGCAGCGGACATCCTGGTCCTCGCCACGCCCATCTGGATGGGCCACCCGAGCAGCATCACCCAGCGCGTCATCGAACGGCTCGACGCCGATCTGTCCGAAACGGACGACGCCGGGCGGCCCGTTATGTACGGAAAGGTGGCCGTCGTGGCGGTGGTAGGCAACGAGGACGGGGCGCACAAGACTGTCGCGGACACGCAGCAGGCTTTGAACGACGTCGGTTTCACGCTTCCCGCGCAGGGCGCCACCTATTGGGTGGGCGAGGCAATGCAGACGGTGGACTACAAGGACCTGGACGAGGTTCCCGAGAAGGTGGCCGCCACGACCGCAGGCGCCGCCCGGAACGCTGCGCACCTGGCCCGGCTTCTCACTCAGGCGGCTTATCCGGCGGGGTGACTGAAACCAGGTAGCAGCAACTGCCGTTTTCACGGCCCAAAACGACAGTTGCTGCTACCCAGTTGGGAGTGCGGTTACAGGGTGCATGGGCGTGTACGTTTGGCGCTTCCGCCGCGGCACCCGCACAGTAGAGGGCATGGGAAAAGAAGGCGTCACTGGCACCATCGAGCTCACAGGGGAGCTGCTGCACCTGCGGTGGGAGCCGGGCGCCGTGGTTACGGAACAGGACGCCAAGGTTCTTATGGAGCGTGCCCGCGAGCTCAGTGCCGGACGCACCCTTCCGCTGCTGGTGGAGATGACGGGCATGACCTGGATCGACCAGCGCGCCCAGGAGGCCTTTGCGCGTCCCTGGCCGCTCTCCCGGGCTGCAATTGTGGGCACCACGCCGGTGGACGAGGCGATCTCCGGCTTCTACATGGCCCGGCACAATCCTGCGCACCCCACACGGTTCTTCACCTCCAAGGATGAGGCGCTGGCCTGGCTGGCAGAAGAAACCGGGCAGCACTAACCGCGCTAGGATTCGGGCATGGGACTACTCATCACGTTGCTGATTATCTGGATTGTCCTGTCGATCCTGGGCTTCATCATCGAGGGCCTGTTGTGGTTGGCCGTCATAGCCCTGGTGCTCTTCGCCGCCACGGCGGTGTGGGGATGGCTGAAGCGGAACGCCAGGACCTGACGGCCCGAACGGAAAGGGGGGGCACCATGACGGGCGGTACGGATACCGGCCTGGCCGGGACCAGGCTGCTGGACCGGTACCTGGTGGGCGAAGTGCTGGGCCACGGCGGCATGGGCAGCGTCTACCGCGGAACGGATGTGGTCCTGGACCGCGAGGTTGCCCTGAAGATCTTCCGCGACGACGTCACCAATTCGGAGGAACTTGCCAGGCAGCAGTCCGAGGCCCGGATGCTGGCCAAGCTGAACCACCACGGACTGGTCACGCTCTACGATACCGGGACGCTGCAGCGCGGCGGGCGGAAGGTGCCCTTCCTGGTGATGGAGTACGTCCCGGGCAGCGACCTGCACCGCCACCTCGCGGCCGGTCCGCTGGCCGGATCCGAGGTGGCCCGGCTCGGCGCCGAACTGGCTGAGGCCCTGCATTACATCCATCACCGCGGAGTGGTCCACCGGGACGTAAAGCCCGCCAACATCCTGCTCACCAGATACGCGGCTGATACTCCCCTGCGGCCCAAGCTCGCGGACTTCGGAATTGCAAGAATGCTCGACGGCGCCCGGGTCACCGCCACGAACATGGTCCCCGGAACAGCGGCCTACCTCAGCCCGGAACAGGCCCGAGGGGACATGGTGGGGCCGCCGGCTGACATCTACTCCCTGGGCCTGGTGCTGCTTGAGGCCCTGACCGGAACGGT
Organism: Arthrobacter sp. MPF02; assembly: GCF_046605375.1. Taxonomy (GTDB): domain Bacteria; phylum Actinomycetota; class Actinomycetes; order Actinomycetales; family Micrococcaceae; genus Arthrobacter. Next base: position 2,945,526 of record NZ_CP176772.1, read on the forward strand.
GGCGTTCCCCGGACCGCCGCTGGAGGCCGCCGTGGCGCGGCTGTCCCGCGGACCGGACATCCCTGACACCCTTGGCCCCCAGTGGGCCTCCTTGCTTGCCGCCATGACCGCCCGGAATCCCGAGGACCGCCCGGACGCCGCAAGCGTTGCAGCAGCCCTCGGGAGCCCCGCCGGCTGGTCCCTTCCCGGCGGCCTGGCACGAGGGGAGGAAACCGCGGTGGCTGCCGCCCGCCCGGCCACCAGGGTCATGGACGCCGCCGCCCCGGGCATCCAAAGTTCCGGCAGTGGGGCGGCGCCGGAGGCGGCCCGCCTTCCGGCGCTGCCGGAAAGCCAGGCCACCAATGCGACGGCGTGGCAGTCGGCTCCGCAAAGGCCGTCCCGGGCACCGTCGTCCGCGCAGCGCCGGCACCGGCCCTGGCAAAACCTCGCACGCCTTGGCACCCGGAAGGCGTGGCTGCTGGCCGCGGTGGCCGCCGTCGTCGTAATCCTTGCGGGCGTGCTGCTGGCATCCCTGCAGCAACCCGCGCCGGCACCGGTGGACCCCGGACCCGCCATCCCCGGCCAGCTGGGCGAGCACTTCAAGGAACTGGAAGAAAGCGTCACCCCATGATTCGCACTGCATTGCAAAGACTGACGGGTGCGGCCGTGGCCGTGTCCCTGCTGGCAGGGTGCTCTGCCCCGGACCTGGACGGCGAAGTGGCAACCCGGCTGCAGCAGCGCGTGGCCGCGGCGAAGGGGTTCGCGGTCGGCCAGGACTACCCGGCAGCGCTCGCGGAGCTTGAGCAGTTGAGCCGGGACGTGACTGCTGCTGCTGGCCAGGGCCGGGTGTCGGAGCCGCGGAAGGGCCGGATCGACGCGGCGATCACCACCATCCGGAACGACCTTGAGGCAGCAATGGCCGCGGCCGCCCCGACCCCGCCGACGCCGCCGGCCCCGACCTCACCGGCCGCCGTTCCGCCAGTGACCGAGGACCAGAAAGAGCGCGAAGAAGAGGCGCGGAAGGAAGCCGAGGAGGCCCGCGAGGAGGCCCAAAAAGAGGCCGAAGAGGCGCGCGAGAAGGCGGAAAAGGAGCGCGAGGAAGCCCAAAAGGAAGCCGAGAAGCAGCGGAACGGCGGCTGACGGCCTGCTGCCGCGGCGGCGCGCACTTCCCGTGTGAGGAATCAGGCCGTAAGGTCGCGTTCCCGGATAAGACGGGCGGCTGCCGCCGCTGCAGCGATTGCGACGGCGGCCATCACCACCGCGGCGGCGGCATCGAAAGCCTCAACCGGCATGGCCGACGAATGCCGGAACGGACTGAGGTCCTGTACCCACACCGGCAGTCCCAGCAGTTCCCCGAACTGTCCAAGCACCAGCGCAGCGGCCAGCGCACCCCAGCCTGCGGCACTGCTCCAGCGCGGCAGCAGGGCAAACGCCAGCGCGGTGAGTTCCGGGAAGACGAGCGCCGCCGGAACATGGGCCAGGGCGGCGGCAAAAACCAGTCCGGTCCCGCTGCCGCCGGCGTGCGTCACCGTGAGCACAGCCGCTGCCGAGGCTCCCGCGGCTGCCGCAACAGCCGTCGTCGTCATGGCCGTCACTGCCAGCGCCCCGCCCAGCCAGCGGACGCGCGACGCGGGCACGGCCAGGAGCAGTTCGGCCCGCCCTTCGGCTTCCTCGGCCCTGAGCCGCAGCACCGACTGGACCCCGGCGGCAGCTGAAAGGACACCCACGATGCCCAGCATGGCTGTGGTGAACAGGTCCAGCATTTCAGCGTCGCCCGGAACGAGGCGGCTCATCAGCTCCATTAGTGAGGCGTTGCCTCGTAGCGCATCCCGCACCACCGGCCCCAGGCCGCCTGCCACACATCCAAGTACTGCGGCGGTGAAGCACCATCCGGCAAGGCTTCCCCGTTGCAGGCGCCAGGCCAGTCCCGTCATTGACGGCAGGTTCCTCCCGGCCCGCTCCGGCCCGGACTCATCCACGGCCAGGTAGCTGGCGCCCATGTCCCGCCGGCTGCGAAGCACTACGGCAACTGTCCCCATCACGGCCGCCCCGGCGGCGAGTACCAGCAGCGGCAGGACATCGGGTTCGGTGAACGGCCGGATGCGCTGGCCCCAGCCGATAGGCGAGAACAGGGACGGCCAGGCGGGGCTCACCTGCAGCAGCGGCATGCTGGCGGTGCTCAGGGCATCCCCGGCACCCCTGACCAGATAGGCCGCACCCACCAGGGCTGCAGCAGTGCCGTTGGCGCTCCGCCCGGACGGCATGAGCTGGGCGACCAGCGCGGCCGCAGCCACGAAAAACAACCCGACCGCTCCAACAGCTGCCCCTGCAAGCAGGGATCCGGGCAGGGGAAGCCCTGCTGCCAGGAAACCGCCGGCAACGGCCAGGGTGAGCACCACGTTGGTGCCGGCTCCCAGAAACAGGGCTGCCCACAGCGAAGCGGTCCGGGCAACGGGCGCGGAATGAACCAGCTCGGACCTCCCGTTGTCCTCATCGGCACGTGTATGCCGGATGACCAGGAAAACGCTCATCAGTCCGGCCAGCACGGCGGTGAAGGAATAGCCCTGGAAGAAGGTGACCGCTCCGGAGCTTATGCCGTCCGGCAACCCGCGCAGGAAAAGAAAGGCCGGGCTGGCAGCCGCAACGGCAACCAGGGCGCCACGCTCGTTGTCCGTCCCGAACTGGGTGATGACCGCGGACGCCGCCGCGAACCCCAGGCCTGCAATGCCGGCTATCCAGGCTGCCAATATCCCCTGGTCCCTGCGCGCCTGTACCAGGGCAAGGCGGAGCACGGCGCCCATCACCGCACCTGGCTCTGATGGCCGGCCTTTGCCTGCCCGGCGGGCTGCTCGCCGTAGTGCCGAAGGAACAGCTCCTCCAGGGACGGCGGGGCCGCCGTGAAAGCGGTGACGCCGGCCGCCGCCAGTGCCTCGAGCACGGGGCCCAGGGCGGCGGCGTCGGCATCAAACTCCACCGTGGTTCCGTCACTGCGCAGGTTGTGGATGCCCTGCCGCTGTGCCAGCCCTTCCAGCTGCGCCGCCGCCCTGACCCGGAACCGGGTGCGGGTCAGGTGCCGCAGTTGGGCCAACGTCCCGGATTCAACCGCGCGTCCCGCACGGATGATCGTCACCTTGCCGCACAGCTGTTCCACCTCGGCCAGGATATGGCTGGACAGGAGTACCGTTGCCCCGTCCGCCACCACGCGGCGGACGTGGCGGCGGAAGACGGCGTCCATCACGGGGTCCAGGCCCGAGCTTGGCTCATCCAGCAGGTAGAGCCGGGCGGGGCGGGAAAAAGCAGCGATCAGGGCAGCCTTCTGCCGGTTGCCCTTCGAGTATGTGCGGGCCTTTTTGCGGGGATCGAACTCAAACTCCTCGATCAGCTGCCCGCGCAGGCGCTGGTCGGCGCCGCCGCGAAGTCCTGTCAGCAGGTCGATGACCTCGCCGCCGGACAGGTTTGGCCACAACGTCACGTCGCCGGGAACGTAGGCCACTTCCCGGTGCACTGCTACAGGATCGGCCCAGGGGTCCATGCCAAAAACCCTTGCCGTCCCGGCGGCCGGCCTGATCAAGCCGAGGAGGATGCGCAGGGTTGTGGACTTCCCTGCGCCGTTCGGCCCGAGGAAGCCGTGCACCTCGCCTGGCATCACGGTAAGGTCCAGGCCGGCGAGGGCAGCTGTCCGCCCGAAGTTCTTGGCCAGGCGTGAGGTATGGATGACGGGAGTTAGTTGGCTGTGCATGTGCGGTTCCTTGGTCGCAGTCCTCCGCACCCAGGGCTGGCTGCCATAGGCGCGCCGCAGGCGTCTTCCGCATGCGGGCCGACCAGGCTTCCCGGCTCTCCGCACCACATCTTACAAGCGGGGTCCTTGGCGCGGAAGGGACCTCCGGGCTTGCTGGAAAGCTGCGCCGCCGTCGGGCAGGAAGGCACGGGATTTGGTTGGAGCCCTTCCTCCATCGGATTGTCCGTGCCTACGATGAAGGCTCTGCGGCCTCCTCCGTTTGTGGAGCGGCTGCGGGCAGCAGAGCCGACATCAGAAAGGAAACTGCACGATGGCCGACACTCCAAACCCGATCCAGATCCAGAAGTTCCTTGGCGGCGTGGACTATCCCGCCAGCAAGGACGCATTGCTGTCCAGCGCCAAGGACTCCAATGCGGACGACAATGTCCTCCAGGCCCTTGAAGCCATTCCGGACAAGGAATACGACAGCCCGACGGCCGTCAGCTCGGCAATTTCCGACAGCAACTCCTAGGTTCGCCAGGACGTAACTACCGGCCACCCGATCCGAATGTAGGTGGCCGGTAGTTTACGTTCAACCGGCAGCCCTCCCGTACAGGGCCGGGACGCATCGACTACTGTCATGTCAGGGGAAGCAACCGGCGGAGGGGGCACGTGCGCAGCATCAGCATTGCGGACAAGGGCATGCTTGAACTGTCCGCCGGCATCTACCGTCTGTGCTGGAACAAGGGCGTGACGGTTGAATCCGAAGACACCGATCGCCTGGTTGCCGCCCTGGATGCCCTGGGTGATGGAAAGGCCCTGCCGCTGCTCATCCAGGTTGGGGGTGTCACCTTCACGCACGCTTCCCGGAAGGTGTCTCCGCCGGCGTCGCACGTTTCCCGGATTGCACTGCTGGGATCGTCACCCGTGGACCAGGTGGTTGCCCTCTTCCTCTTCCGTTTCTACAAGCTCCCCTGCCCCATCAAGTACTTCACCTCACTCCGGCCTGCCATGGCCTGGCTGCGCCGCGGCTGACCTGATGCAGAAGTTGTAACGAAAGGCTTGCCCTAAACATAGATGAGAGTAAATATTACATGTGTCTATGTCTTTGGAGCTGACGCCCGTCGAAACAGCTGGCTGCTGCCCGCCCCTGTCCCGCAAACCCTTGTCGGAAGCGGAAGCCGAAGGAATAGCCCCGCTTTTGAAAGCGCTGGCGGATCCGGTCAGGCTGCGGCTGATGTCCATGGTTGCCTCGCATCAGGGCGGGGAAGCATGCGTCTGCGATTTGAATGACGCGTTCGAACTGTCCCAGCCGACCATCAGCCACCACCTGAAGGTGCTGCATGACGCCGGCCTGCTGGACCGGGAGAAGCGCGGTGTCTGGGTTTACTACCGCGCCCGCAGTGAAGCCCTGCAGAACCTGGCAGCCCTGATCGGAGGGCAGGAAAAGTGACCGCAGCTTCGAAGGAATCATTGCCAGTCGCAGTCATCGGTGCCGGTCCGGTGGGCCTGGCAGCAGCGGCACACCTGCTTGAGCGAGGAATCGAACCGCTGGTCCTCGAAGCAGGTTCTACGGCCGGCGCGGCCATACGCGAGTGGGGGCACGTCCGCGTGTTTTCCACCTGGCGGTACAACCTTGATGCGGCCGCCGTGCGGCTGCTGGAAAGCACCGGCTGGAGGGCACCGCGGCCAACCGCACTGCCCTACGGGCACGAGCTGGTGTCCGACTACCTGGAACCCCTTGCGGCAACACCGCAACTAAGGGGCCGGATCAGGACGGGTGCGCGCGTGGTTGCCGTCACCCGCCAGGGCCTGGATAAGGGCCGCAGCCAGGGACGGGACCAGGCACCCTTCCTCCTGCGGGTCAAACACAGCAACGGGGAGGCTGCCGACGTCCTTGCCCGCGCTGTCATTGATGCCTCGGGCACGTGGACCACTCCGGCCCCTTTGGGGTCCTCCGGCCTGCCCGCCCCGGGCGAAGCCGAAGCCCGGAGCGCAGGGCTGATTACCGGCCCGCTGCCCGATGTCACTGCCGGAAGCTTCGCCGGACGCCGGACCCTGGTCATAGGCTCCGGCCATTCGGCGGCGAACATGGTCCTGGACCTCGCACGGCTCGCCCGCACCAGCCCGGGCACGGAGGTCATATGGGCGATGCGGGCCGCCGCGCCTGAGCGCGCCTTCGGCGGCGGGGACGCAGACCAGCTGCCGGCCCGTGGCCAGCTCGGCGCCAGGCTCCGCACCGCCGTCGATACTGGAGCGGTCCGGCTGCTGACCGGCTTCCACACCACCGGCATCCACACCGGCGACGGCACCGTGACGGTGCATGCCGGGGACGGCCGCCGGGTGGAAGTGGAGCGCGTTATCCCGGCCACCGGTTTCCGTCCGGACCTGTCCCTCCTCGCAGAGCTCCGGCTGGACCTGGACCCCGCCGTTGAGGCACCCAGGGCGCTGGGCCCGCTGATCGATCCGGACTTCCACAGCTGCGGCACGGTCCCGCCGCACGGCGCCGGCATCCTCGCGCAGCCGGAAAAGGATTTTTACCTGGCGGGGATGAAGTCCTACGGCCGGGCGCCAACGTTCCTCATGGCCACGGGCTATGAACAGGTCCGGTCCATCGCTGCCGCCCTCGCCGGGGACACCAATGCCGCCGAGGCCGTGGAACTCCAACTGCCCGAAACGGGCGTCTGCTCCACCGGCATCCCGGCAGATGACAGCGCCGCTACCGGGGACGCCTGCTGCGGCAGCCCCCGGCCTGTTCCGGTGTCCATCGGATTCGCCACGGGATTGGAACACGGGCGCACCGCCGGCGCCGCGCCGCTGTCCGGCTAGGCTGGCAGAATGCCCGACCCCGCCGCCCTGGTGCCCACCCTCGCAGCCCTCGCACTCCTGGTGGCGATCACGGTGGGCGTCCTGTGGGGCGCGCGGACGCCGTCGTATGTTGCTCCTGCGCTTGCCATCTTCCGGGGCGCCGCCCAGCTTGCGGCCATCAGCCTGGTGCTGGGCGGCATCATCACGGACCCGCTGTGGGTGGGGGCGGCGCTGCTGGTGATGTTCACCGTGGCGGTGACGACGGCGGCGCGGCGGCTAAGGTGGTCCTGGCACCGGTTCCTTGTGCTGGCCGGAACCATGGCCGCGGGCATTGCCGTGACGCTGGCTGTGGTGTTTGGCACCGGGGCTATCGAATTCACACCGCGGTACGTCCTGGCTGTGGGCGGCATCGTGATCGGCAACTGCATGACCATTGCCGTGCTGGCCGGGCGCCGGTTCTACGAGGCGGTCCATGAGCAGTGGGACCAGGTGGAAGGCTGGCTGGCGCTGGGCGCAACCGCCGGCCGGGCCACGCTTGCCCAGGCGCGGCAGTCGGTGCACTCGGCCCTGATCCCGTCCACCGACCAGACCAAGACCACCGGCCTGGTGACGCTGCCCGGCGCTTTCGTTGGCGCGATCTTCGGCGGCGCCTCGCCCCTCGAGGCCGGCCGCTTCCAGGTGGTGGTGCTGGCGTCGATCATGGCAGCGGGGTCCATCACCGCCGTCGCGCTTCTCCGGTCCCTGCGCACCGTGAAGGTGCGCCCGGACGCCCCGTAGCAGCTAGTTCTCCGCGGCAGGGACCTGGGCCGTGCAATTGGCCGCGTCGTCCACCACGTCCTCCAGGTCCCCCGTGCGGTGCAGCACCTCAAGCTGCCGGACGGCTCCGGTACCGGTGCGCAGCAGTTCGTCGGTCAGCTCCTCCACCCGCTGCAGGTCGCCGCTGTCCTCCAGCGCGCCCAGGATATGCTCCAGCAGCGCATTGACCACGGCGAGGGCCGGCACCGGCCGGCTTGTTGCCGGATCCAGCAGCTCCCCGCGCAAACCCCAGCGGCCCGCCTTCCAGCACGCCAGGCGGAGCAGGCCGGTGGGCACCGCCACGGGTTCGACGCCGGCACGCCACTCCCGCCCGGCCGTTTCCACCAGCCCCCGGGCAATGCCCGCCAGCAGCACCGTGTTTTCCGGCCGCAGGCACACGTCCGCCAGCCGGATTTCCACAGTCGGATAGTGCCGGGACAGCCGGGCGTCGAAGTACACCATCCCTTCGTCCAGCGCGACGCCGGTGCTCACCATGTCGTGCACCAGCTGGTGGTACGCCTCTAGCGTCCCCAGAATGTCCAGCGGGCCGGAGGTGGGCCACCGGTTCCACACCTGCGACCGGTAGCTGGCGTAGCCGGTGTCCTCGCCGTGCCAGAACGGCGAGTTGGCGCTGAGTGCGATGAGCACCGGCAGCCAGTTCCGGATCCGGTCCAGGACCGCCACGCCCTCCTCCTGCGACTCGATGGAGACGTGGATGTGGCAGCCGCACGTCAGTTGCTCGCGGGCGATGATCCCGTACTCCTCGGTGATGGCCGCGCACCAGGAGCAACTCCTCCTCGACCCCAAACGTCCGCACGCCCGGAAGCTGCGCCTCCGGGCCACCGCCGTACCTGCCCGTGACCGGAGTGCCTGTACCTACGCCGCCTGTCCTGTCATTGCGGGAGGTGTCCATCGTCGTCGTCCTTTGTCCATTGCATCTTGCAAGTTCATTCCAAAAGCCGGCGAGGGTCACGGCGCCGTTCATCAGGACGTCCAGGCTGACGCTTTCGTCGCTGTCATGCCAGTGGTCCTCCACAAGCCCCCTGCCGAAAAACAGCACCGGCGCATCCAGGGTCCGGGCCAGCAGCTCGGCCGGACCGCCGCCGGCGTTGCCCATCCTGCCCACGGCGCCGGCGCTGAAGCCCCGAGCCGTGGCCCGTGCCAGCGCGGCGACAGCGGGATGGTCCGACGTGCGGTACGCGTCCTGCACTGTTTCAAGGTCCGGGACCAGCTTGTGCCGGAAGGCGCCGCCGACGTTCGCGTCCATCCACTGCGCCAGCAGCTCAGCCACCTTCTCCATCCGCTGGCCGGGGACGGTCTGGAAACTCAGGTCCGCCGAGGCAACGGCGGGCACGGTGGGCCGCAGCCACAACCGCTCCAACACGGTGTACCCCTCCTCTCCGGTAATGGCACCGCTTTCGGACCGTACAAGCCAATCCTCGTCGCTGTAGGGAAGGTCCGCGAGCGCCTGCCGCAGGTCATCCGGGGCCGGCTCGTCGTAGAAGCCGGGGATGGCGATTCTGCCGTCTTCGTCGTGCAGCTGCGGCAGCAGGCGGCTGAGCTCGAACGCGAGGTTGGGCGCGTTGCCGGACACCGCGCCGCTGTGGACGTCCCGCTCCGGCCCGAACATCTCCAGCTTGGCGCTCATCATGCCGCGCAGGGTCACACAGAGGGCCGGATGGTCCTCGCGCCACAGCAGGGTGTCAGAGAATAGCACGGCGTCGGCCTGGAGCCTTTCCGCCTGCTCCTCCATGAGTTTCGCGAGGTTCGGGGAGCCGCCCTCCTCCTCGCCCTCGATGAGGAACTTCAGGTTGACGGCCGCACCTCAACCACGGGGAAGCCGATTTAACGGAAGGCGCCGGCCAGCCAGTTGGCGGAGCGGAGCAGGGCCCGGGTATAGGCGGGGTCGCCCATCACACCCGGGACGCGGACCCACTCCGCCAGCTGCCGCTCAATCCCGAGCCGCTGGGAGCGGACATAGGCATGCAGGTCCGCGCCGGCGTCGTGCTTGTCCAAATCCGCTCCCTTCCGGCGCTAGCGCGGCTGGGCCGGGTTGGTGGGAGTGCCGTGGGACGGCGGGTTGATGGGCGGGCCCGGCACCTGGGCCGACTGGGGCGTGTCCGCCTGGCTGGTGCTGACCTCCGGTGTGCTGGGGGCCTCCGGTCCGCGCGGAACGGCGCCGCCCTGCAGGTCGTGCAGCCGCTTCTCCAAAATTTGCAGGATAGGCAGCCGGTTTCCGTGCGCTTTCTCGTAACTGATCAGCTGCGCCACGTCAGCCTCCCCCAGGCCGGAGATGCGCGAGGGCAGGGTCCCGACGGGCAGGTGGTCGTAGTCCGGCAGCGGCAGGTCCTTGTGCTCCGGAACGTTGTGCTGGATTGCGTCAGACATCGTGTGTACTCCTTACTTGGTTGTGGTAAGCAGGGCGTCGCATGCCCGCTCGCAGCGCCGGCACGCTTCTGCGCAGACGCGGCAGTGGTCATGCATGTCAGCGTGCTGTTCGCACTCTTCGGCGCAGGCTTTGCAGGCGTCGCGGCAGGCTTGCAGCAGGGCACGGGTAACGTCTGCGTTATCCCCCGTACGCCGGGACAGAACCTTTCCTGTGGCGATGCAAATATCCGCGCAGTCCAGGTCGGTGCGGATGCACGTGGCAAGGTCCGCCACCATGTCCTCACCGAGGCAGGCGTCAGCGCAACCGGTACAGGCCTGGGCACATTCAAAGCAGGCGCTGATGCACTCGGCAAGCTTGCCAACGTCGATATCGCTTAGGTCTTTGGGATGCGCCTCGAGCATGGATTGTATATGGGTCATGTCTTGTTCTCCTTTGCCTTCTGCTGTGGGGTTTGGGCCGTCAGCGTTCACGCCTGCTCTTTGCGCTCCCCTTCCTCGGCCGCCTGCTCCAGGTCCTGGTCCGAGAGGACCCGCTGGTCAGGGTCTGCGGTGCCGCTCTGCGGGGAGAACCGCAGTTTCTCCATGTAGGGGGTGGGCTCCTTCTTCCGGTAGCCTGCGAACTCTTCCGCGTAGTAGGCACGGGCCTGCTCCACATCCTTTTCCCCGGTGACAATGTCATGCATGAGGTTCAGGGCGAGCCGGTTGGCTTCCTCATCATGGCAGCGCGCGGAAACTTCACCGGCAGTGCGTTCGACGATGACGCTGCCGTCGAACTCCGCCAGCGACGTTGCGTGTTCCGGCGGCACGGCGTAGTCAATGACACTCTCCACCGAGTCGATATGGGGTGCCGGGAAGTTGTGTTCGTAAAACTCCCTGGTGGCCACCACCCGCTTCCATTCGCCGGCGTTGAACCACACCAGCGAACTGGGGGTAGCCTCGTCCGGCTCACCGTACTTGTCCAGCACAAATTGTGCCGCTTCCCTTGATTCGTCCGGCCACCCATCCAGGATTGCGCCTGCGCTGGCTTCGGTCATGGCCTCGCCCCTTAGTGGTTGAGGGCCGGGCATTGACCAGCCCTATTGATAAGTAAACTTACTTGTTTCACGCTACCGGGATCCTCGCGGTTGGTACAAGCGTTTGCACCCCTGTCTGCGCTTACGCGGTGGCTTCGGACGGATCAGGCTGCCGGAAGGCGGCGGTGAACACCGACTCGGACATCCGCTCGGCGATGGCATCCCAGTGGTACTTCTTCAGCAGCTCCCGCGTGTTCGCCTTCGGCCCGCGTGACGGGTCCCGCTGGCCCAGCCGGCGGCACAGCGCGGCAAAACCGGCGGCGTCGTCCCGCAAGTGAACGATGCCCGGGAAATCCGCCACTACATCCGGCACGCGGGTGGAAACCACGGGCAGGCCCGCCGCCAGGTACTCAAGGGTTTTGGTGGGGCTGATGGACCGGGTGGCCTCGTTGAGGGCAAACGGCATCAGCGCCACGTCCAGGCCGGCCATCGCCTCGGGCAGGTCGGAGTAGCAGGTGTAACCGTGATAGCTGATGTTCGGCGCCTGCGGCAGGCTGGCCGGGTCGATCTTGGCCACCGGCCCGTACATCTTGATGTCCCACTCGGGCAAGGCCCTGGCCAGGTCCGCTACCAGCCCAAGGTCCAGCCGCTCGTCCAGGACGCCGACGTAACCGGCCGCGGGACGCTGGCCGGGGACCCGGGCCGACGCCGATGCGAACCTGTAGTGCTCCGGTTCCACGCCGCTGGGAAACAGCAAGGCGTCCTTTCGGCCCTGCCGCACCATGGAGCGGTGCAGCGAGCGCCCGCCGGCGAAGACGACATCTGCCTGGCGCAGCGCCTGCCGCTGACGCACCACCAGTTCCGGCGGAGCGTCCTTGAAGGCGGCGAGATCGTCCATCACGTCGTAGACGAGGGTGGTTGGCCTCAGCGCGAGGGCCAGTTCCAGGGCCAGCGGCGTGTACAGCCACACCACGCGTTCCTGCGCGGGCACACCGAGCAGCGCGGGAAGCTGTTCGATGTAGTCCGGCAGGACGTCGTCGAAAAATCCAACGTGGTGGCCCTGCTCCGGGATCTCCAGCCAGGCGCGGTTCAACCCGTCCACAGTGGCATGGTTGATGCGGTTCCGACCGGTGAAATCCGGCGAGGGCGTCAGGGGCTCCTCCACATACCACGTGGAACAACGGGACCCCAGGCGGGAAACAAGATGCTGGGGCCGCTGCCAGACCCAGTCCCAGCGGAGGTGCGACAAGACAATCAGTTCACTCTGCATTGACAATCCTCAATTCCATTCGGGTCTGCGTGTTGGGCAGGCTGTGGCCCTGGTCAGTGTCAGGAGCCTGTTCCCAGGTCCAGTGCTGCATCTGCGGCTGGTAGCCCCGAAGCCAGGTGGCCACAGGTTCGCCGAGCGTGTAGGCGGGCAGGTCCCTTGAGGGCATGCCGGCCGCGGCCTTGGCGTAGGACTCGGACATCACGGACCGCTGCCGGGCCAGCTCGGAGTCCAGCCAATACACCCCTACGGGGTCAATGTGCCCGTCACTGCGGTACAGCAGCGAGTCCCAGTCCGTGGAGTCGATGACCGGGAACCAGCACAGGCCCTCAAGCGGGACACCCATCTGCCGGGCGCGTTCGCACTGTTCCAGGACGTACTTGAACCAGGTGGCCCGGTCCGATGTCCTTCCGCGGATGTTGGTTTCCGTGATCATGCACGGCAGCCGGTAGCGGTCCCAGTACAGGTAGATTTGCTGGGCAAGGGGCAGCGGATGCGGGGTGTTGGGCGCGCCGCCCTTGTCATCGAAATGCCACTGGCAGTGGGCGTAGTAGTCCAGCCCCAGGACGTCGATCCGCCCCGGCTCCAGGTCCTGCAGGCCCTCTCCCCCTGCCTCCGCGAGCAGCCCCGCCACGGGCCCCTCAGGGTCGTATCCCTTCCCCAGGAAGCTGTCCAGCACCAGGAACCTGCGCTCGTTGGCCATCCGGGCGTAGGCGCTGCCGGCTGCCCCCGAGCCGGTGTGGTGTTCGCAGGTGTCCACCCAGACGTGCCGGGCGCCGGGCAGCAGGTCCGCATAGGCACGGCTGGCCTCCGCCATGGCCGGCAGCACGTTGAGGATCTGCGCCACGAAGTTGTCCAGGCCCTTTTGGTACGGGGGCCAGATGCCCTCGTGGCCGGAAAGGAAGAGCGTGGAGAAGGGCTCATTGAACAGCGTGTACTCCTGCACCCAGGGGTAGCGCCGGGCAAACTCCTCCGTGTACCTCAGGTAGGCGTCACGGAAGCGCGGGTCCGCGAATCCGCCCTCCAGCCAGCGGGGGTAACTGGTGTGGTGGACCAGGTCCACGATGGGCCGGAAGCCGCGATCCCGTAGATGGTGCAGGACCTTGTCCGTATCAGCCCAGTCGAAAACCCCTTCTTCCTCCTCCACCCGGTGCCAGCGGACCGGGTAGCGCAGGCGCTGGACTCCTGCCTCCGTCAGCAGGCCCAGATCCTGTTTCCAGTGCACATCATGGGCTGTGGACTCAAAGATGTCCGTGTCATGCCGCGGCAGATAGGTGCTCTCGAAGGCGCCGATGATTTCGATGGGGCGGTCCGGTTCGAAGGCCCATCCGGCGCTCACGTGCCGGCTCCGCGCTGCGGGATTTCAGACGCCTCAACTTCCGGTGCTGCGGTTCCCGGCCCCGGGGCTCCAGACAAGTGCTCATACACCAGGTCCAGCAGCTCGGCGGCGCGCAGGTTCAGCCGCCGGGATTCGTCCAGGTCCCGGTCCAGCCGGGCCACCTCGGCCCGCAGTTCGGCGATGTCCGTTGCAGCCACCGCCAGCCTGAGGTTGAGCTCCTCCAGCGGGTCCAGCGTCTCATTGACGGCTTCGGTCAGGGGCTCGATCAAGGGGTCATTCATGGCAGGGCCCTCACTCTCAGTCGACAAGTTTTTGCCGCGCCCTCTTCAGGGCGCGGGGTCAGGGGTGGAACATTGACGGCTTCCAGGCCAAGGTCCGCGAGCGCCTGCTCCAGCACCAACGGGCTCACGTCGTGGTGGAAACGGCAGCCGGGAAACGGCGGCGGAGCGGGTTCGGCTGCAAACTCCAGGTACGCGGCTGCCGGTGCCCTCTGGTTCCGCAACAGATGCCCCAGCAGCGTCAGTGCGTTCTCCTGGCCCTGTTCGCTGAGCGAGTCCAGGAGCAGGCGCGCATACACGTGAAGGGGCCCGCCGCCGTCGTTCGCCAACCTGGCCAGCGGCACCACCTCGCGCGGATTGTTCAGGTTGACCCGCTCTGCCCGCAGGGAGCCGCCGGTATCCGCGCGGAAGCTGTGCAGGAATTCGATGGCGGGGCGGCTGTAGTCCACCGCCACCACATGGTGTCCCTGCCCGGCCAGATGCCGGGCGTCGGCTCCGAGTCCGGAGCCCAGCTCCAGGATCCGGGAACCGTTGGGAAGCTCCCGGGCCAACTGCTGTGCCCAGGGCGAGGACCGGCCAGGCTGCCCTTGGGCGAGCAGCGTGCGGTGGTGGTCCTCCCAGTTTTCACGGTCGCCGTCAAGGTTCCCCAGCCAGGTGTCATACCGGCGGCGGGCGGCCGGCGGCGTGACGAACCGGAACGCGGGGTCCGGGGTGCTCCAGCCGGGGCCGTAGATGGCCGCGAGCATGGCTTCCGGGTCGGCGGGCGCGGGGAGCGTCCGGCCGTTGATGGCAAGCGTCCGCAGCGGGAGGATTGGCACCTTTTCGCTGCGCTCGCGCGCATGGAATGTGCCGTGGAACCAGCCTCCGGCATTGAAGTAGGTGAAGATGTCCAGGTAGAACCGGTCCGTGCCGGCCTCGCCCGGGAAGAGCAGCTGGAGATGCCCGGCGGAGTGCCGGACAGTTTCATAGCCCTGGCCGTGCAGGGCCCGCTCCAGCGCGAACCCCTCCAGCACGACGTCTGACGGGTTCTGGTGCCGGCTCAGGTAGGCAAGGTCCACGTCATCATCGCCGGGCATGATGCGCCCGTCCCGCACCGGGCCCAGCAGTGTGCCCCCGGTGACGAACAACTCCAGACCGTACCCTCTCGCCCAGTCCACCAGCGCACAGGCCTCGTCCAGCGCCTCGTCTACCAGGTGCGACCGCTGCCCCTCGAAATTGCGGGCGATCCGCCCCCATTTGTTGACGATCTGAGGCATCCCGGTGCCCGGCTCCTCGAGCGAGAACCGGGCGGGTGAGGCGTCAAAGGCGACTGCCGCCGCCGGGGCCAGTGCGCTGCCGTCCTGCAGGACGGTGAGCTCGGCCCAGCCGGTGAGGCGCCCCGCCAAAGCCGGGGGCCATGTGACGGTCCACCTGCCGCCCCTGTCGGCCATGAGGTGGTCGCCGGCGCGAAGGCTCCAGATCCGGCGCCCGTTCAGCAGGACGGACAGCGTGGCGTCCGCGGGGACCGGCGGCCCGTCCAGTGTGAGGGCGGACCGGTCCGCGGAGATGCTGTGTGTGCTGCCTGCTGCAGTGCCCTGTGTTTCCAGGTCCTGCGTCATGGCGACGGCACCAGATGGGAATCGTTGCTCGGGTCCGTGTAGGGAAGCCGCACATCCACCACCTGTCCTGTCATGGCCGATGCCAGCACCTGGATACTCGCTCCGGCAACCGCGGCGGCCGGCAGCAGTGATCCCTCATCCTCCTCGCCGAAGGCCCGCGTCCGCATGGGCGTGGCCGTCCGGCTGGGGCTGATGCAGTTCACGCGTATTCCGTCCGCGCTCCACTCGTCAGCCAGTGCCTGGGTGAGATTCACGATTGCGGCCTTAGTGGCGGAATAGACGGTGTAGTTCGCCCGGCCGCGCGTGTAGGAGCTGGAGGCAAACAGGGTAAGCGATCCCTTGCTCTCGGCCAGGTACCGTTGCGATTCCTGGGCCACAATGAAGGCCGCAGTGAGGTTCACGTCCACGTCGTGGTGCAACTGCTCGTCTGTGAGTTGGGCCAGCGGTCCGACGCTCAGCACCCCTGCCGTAAGGATTACGTGGTCCACCCGGCCGTACCTTGCGGCGGCATCGGCCAACGCCTGCACCACGCAGTGCCGGTCCTCCACAAATGTGCCGCTGCCGGTTCGGCTTTGCCCGACGACCACAGCGCCTTCCGCTTCCAGCTGCTGCACCAGTTCCAGGCCAATGCCCGAGCTCGCACCGAACACCACCACGACCTTGCTGCGGAGCCCCTCGGTGCTGCCGCCCGGAAGCGCGGTTTTGTGCTTCAGCTGGAACAACTTGTCCGCGATGTGGATGTCGATGGGTTGGGTGATCTTGATGTTGGCGTCGTCGCCGTCCACCACGAAAATGGGGACGTCGGGGCAGTATTTGAGCACCACGGAGCAGTCGTCCGTGGCCGTGAAGTCGGGATCCTGCACGGCCCGCTCGTAGGCATTCGCGATTACCGGCATGCGGAACGCCTGCGGGGTCTGGCCCCGGCGGAGCTTGGCCCGCGGCGGTACTGCCCGGATGAAATTGTCCTCGTCCACCTCGATGATGGTGTCCGCGGAGGGAATGGCGGTGTCCACGGCGCCATACACATCCAGCGCACGGATGCAGGCGCCGATGATGTCCGGGTCGAGCAGCGGCCGGACGGCGTCGTGGAAAATGACGTTGGCGTCCTTGTCCGTGATGGCGTCCAAGGCCAGCCGGGACGTCTCGCTGCGGTCCGCGCCGCCCGGGAGGATCGCGGTGATCTTGCCGTGCCCGTGCTTTTCCAGCAGCAGCTCGCTGGCTTTGGGGATGTATCCCGGCGCCATCATGACAATAATCTGGTCCACCAGCTCGCAGGACTGGAAGAGTTCCACCGTGTGCTCAAGACTGGTCCGTCCTGCTATGGGGACGAACTGTTTGGGGATATCCAGGCCCATGCGGGCCCCGACTCCGCCGGCTAGGATAACGGCTGCATTTCGTCGGCGGGACTTGTCCTCCGGGCGCCGGGCATCGCCGGTTCCGGGCGGGAAAGAAGGTGGCTGCAGATCCATGGCTGGTCCTTTCACTACTGGGGAAGCGGCTGCTATATGCGGCCGCTGAGGGTGCCTCCTGTGTGGTTGGCGGCTTGGTCAGGGATGGTGTGGTCAGGAATAACGACGGCGGCCGCAAGCCGCTGCCGGGTCTCTTCGGCTGTGACAGGGGTGCCGAAACTTCGATAGGTCCCCACGGGCACCACGGCCGAGACGAGGGTGCGGCCGTGGATCCGGATTAGGTTGAAGGAGCGTGCACCGTCGCGGCCCTGCATCTGGCCTGCGGGCAGGGCGAGCTCCTGCGTGTAGCTGGTGGAGGAGGCCACCACCACGGGGATGCCTGCGAAGCCCGAGAAGGTGGAACAGTGCGTATGGCCGGAGAGGATGCCGATCACGTCGCTGCCCTCCAGGACCCGGGCCAGGGGCTCCTGGTTCCGGAGCTCCGAAAGCACCGCGAGGTCCTGGACCGGCGGTACCGGCGGATGGTGGACCACCAGGAGGGTGCCGTCGTCGGCCGGGGTTTCCAGCTCCCCCTCCAGCCAGCGCAACTGGTCGCCGCCAATTTCACCGTGGTGGAAGCCGGGGATTGAGGAGTCCAGTACCAGCACCCGCAGCCCGCCCAGGTCATAGCGGCGATTAACAGGCCCGGGCCGCGGCTCCTCGTCCAGCATCAGGCGCTGGAAGTTGACGCGGTCATCGTGGTTGCCCATGGCCCAAATGATCCGGGTCCCCATCCGGTCCGCATACGCGTCACAGATGCTCCTGAGCCGGCGGTAGGCCTCTTCGGCGCCCTTGTCCGTCAGGTCCCCGGCGAAGATGATGGCATCAGCGTCCAGCCGGCTGGTTTCAATGGCGTCCAGGACTTCCACCAGGCCAAGCTGCGGGTCCGTCTCCCCGTACAGCAGCCCCTCAGCGACAAAATGCGGATCGCTGACATGGACAAGCACGTGGTTGGGGGTGGGGTACTCCGCCTGGACAAGATGCATGGGTGCCTTTCAGCCGTGCCGCGTCCGTTCCGGTCCGCGGCGATGTGCTGGCGGGCACTGCTTGCCGCCGATAAAGAACTACATGATAAGCACGCTTATAATTTCGTGGGAAGATCTTGCGCTACCCCTTTTTTGTGCTAGGCCTTGTTCCACGAACCGGGAAATTAGGCAACACAATTGGGTCTTTTTAAAGGGCCTCTGCGGGTCTACGGTGGGTTTCACGGAGCCGCCTATCCGGGGTGGCCGGCCAAGGAGGACTTTCCAATGACCTCGCACGTCGCAGACTGCAGCGTAACGAACTGTTCCTTTAACGACCACACCAACTGCAACGCTGCCGCCATCACCGTGGGCGGAGCCGAAAACCACGCGCACTGCGCCACGTTTATCGAGACGGGCATGCACGGCGGGCTGCCCAAGGTGCTCGCGGATGTTGGAGCCTGCCAGCGCAGCGAATGCGTCCATAACGACCACCTGATGTGCAAGGCGCCCGAGGTGCACGTCGGCCCCGGCCGGGACAACGCCGACTGCCTTACTTACTCACACGCCTGACCGTCCTCGGAACTGCGGGCACCCCGGGCGGAACGCCCGGGGTGTTTTGCTGCCCCGGCAGATCCCCCCTACCCGCCCTTCCGCCCGGGCACGTTGGTCCACCGGGCAGCCGCCGCGGCAGTAAGTTACCCCGCTGTACAACCGCCACCACCCCGGGTACATTCGAAGATGTGACGGGAATCATGGCCCGTCCTCCCGGCCTCCTCTGCAAAGGCCACCGAGGAGCAGCTGCTGTAGTCCAACGGCAGCGTCAAGCAGGCGCGAAAGATTGCTGACGTGGCGACATCGCATTTTCAACAGTTTCTCAACCAATCAACCGTGGCAGACCCCTCCAGTGAGTCCACCCTGGACGCTGACAGCCTCTACGGCCTTTACGTGAGCTGGGCCGAACTCCATCATGTGCGTGTGAGATCGGACCAGGCGTTTCGGGCCGGGATGCACCGGTGCGGGGTGGATGTCAACGACTGCCACCTGCACATGTGCGGTCCTGCGGCGGCCGACTACATCCTGGCCAGCTACCCCGCCGTAGCCTGATGTCCCGCGTTCACAGCCGCACAGGCACACCGGGTGTGCTGGTGTCCGGCGGACACTATATGCACTGCGGACAGCCCATGGGCACCGCGGGTGAGGAACTGCGGAGCATCCAGGGTGCCTATAACAACCGGCCCATGCCGGAGACCTTGAGCGTTTACCTGGCCACCCGCGTACTCAGGTGCACGTGCGGCTTCCAGATGGAGATTCCGGACACCGCACTGCCGGGGTGACCGGCAGTCGCGGGAGGTGGCATAAGCCACCGCGCCGCCAACACTGTGAGGAGTGGCCTCAATGGGCTTCGAGGCGGGCGAGCCGGAACAGCGCAGCCGGCTCAAGGACGTCATGGAGGCCGCCGACATCACCATCGGCGAGCTCTGGTTGCAGTATTTCAGCATGAGCGGCGCGGCCGGCGAGTACGAGGTCCAGGCCTACGTGGAGGGCGTCCTGTCCCTGCCCGCCACTGAACGGGATCTGCTGGCCATGGCCGTGAAAGAGATCTGTTCCGGTGCCGGCCCGGATGATCTGCCGCCGGGCTGCCTGCCCTGAGTGGAAGTCCTGTCCTGTAAGGCTGTATGCCCGGCTAAGGCTGTATGCCCGGTGCCCGAGCGATGCCGGGCGCCATGTGGTGCCGGCGCTAGGCGTCGAAATGCGCCGTGACCTCGCCTCCGGCCGATACCGCACCCGTGATCTGCCGGGCGAGGTCCCGCAGCTTGAGGTTCCGGTTGTTGGATGCCCGCCGCATGATGTCGAACGCCTTATCCTGGCTGCAGCGGTTCTCGGCCATCAGTACGCCCGTAGCCACGTCGATGGCGGTGCGTGACTGCATCGCGGCTGCCATGTCACTTTGCGCCTGCTCCAGCTCGGCGGCGTGCAGCACCACACGCAACGCCTTCCCGGCGTGGACGGCGAAGGCTGCGATACCGCGGTCACCGGCAAAAGCATTCGGCTGGCCGGCATACAGCGTCATTACTCCCTGGGCGCCGTCAGCCAGCTCAAGCGGGACAGCGAGGATGGCAGCGACTCCATGCCGGCGGGCAGCATCGGTGAAGAGCGGCCACCTTGCCTCCATGCCCACGTCCGGAACGTCTGCCGTTTGTCCTGTCCGCAGGGCGAGACGGGAGGGTCCTCCGTGGCACCTCTCCTGAAGCTGGTCCAGGGCAGCGGCGGCGGAATCACTGCCGGCAACGGCGGATGGCTTCTTTCGGCGCATAAGTGTCAGTCCGCATCCCACGCGGAGTCCGGCGCCGGAGTAAGCGGCGGCGGCAAGGACTGCCAGCTCCTCCAGGAACACGCCCGGATCCCGAATCTCGAGCAGCAGGTCCAGGAGCCGCGCGTTCAGCCGGTCGTCCCGGTCGGTGCCCTGCTCCACCATCTGCCTGGCTCCTCCAAAATAGCTTTCGGCCTACGCCTCCCAGCCTACGCCCCTCCTTATCCTCCCCGCGGCGGGTTTGGGGCAGATATGAAGGCCTCCAGCCTCGGAAGCCTTCTTATGCCCAAAAACTCCTGGCGCGAGGGTTGGGTTGGCGTGGGCGGGGTAGGACAAGAATCATGGCGTCCAACAGCAAGCAAGGAAGGAATTCATGAGCCCCTCCGGCGCACTTCCCAGGGCCAGCGTTGCCGACAGCTTGGGCTTCCTGGCGGACGTCTTTATTCCGACGGCGGCAAAGGGCCCCCTGATCCGGCGTCCCAGGGTGGAGGGCCTGGCCGAGCGGCTGGGCCTCGACCGGCGGGCGGTGCGCAGGATGCAGAAGCTTGACCGGAAATACCCGGGCGGGCTGCTGCTCCTCCGGCTGCCGCTGCGGAACCAGGCATTGGTGCTGCGTCCGGGCCACCTGCATGCCGTGTTGTCCCAGTCGCCCGACCCCTTCTCCCCCGCCAGCAGCGAAAAACGTGCCGCGCTGGCACACTTCGAGCCCCGCTACGTGCTGGTGTCCACGGGTGCCGAACGGACAGCCCGGCGCGCCTTGCAGGAGCAGGCACTGGATACCGCCAGCCCGGTGCACCGGCTGGCGGACTCCTTACTGCCAATCATTCGTGAGGAAGCCGAAGCAATGATGCAGGGCGCCCGCAGCAAGGGGGTGCTGGACTGGGACGTGTTCAACCCGGCCTGGCAACGGGCGGTCCGCCGCATCATCTTCGGCGACGCCGCCCGCGACGACACTGAGCTGACGGAGATGCTCACCCGGCTCCGGAAGGACGCCAACTGGTCCGCGCTCAAACCGAAGCGCCGGCAGGTCCGGGAGGCGTTCCTCGGGCGGGTGCAGGAACGGATCGACACTGCAGCACCCGGCTCCCTGGCCGCCGTCATGCGCGGCCGGGATGAATCAGACCCGGACGCCCCGCGGGACCAGGTGCCGCAGTGGCTGTTCGCGTTCGAAACGTCAGGGTTCGCCGCGTTCCGCGCCCTGGCGCTCCTGGCCACCCACCGGAACGAAGCCCGGCTGGCGCTCGAGGAGATCGCCAGTGACAGGTCGGGTGGCCGCCGCCTGCCGTTCCTGCGGGCTACCGTCCTGGAATCGGTACGGCTGTGGCCCACCACGCCGATGATCCTGCGCCAAACCACCCGCGAGACCGTCTGGGACGCGGGAACCATGCCGGCCAAGTGCGGGGTGCTGATCTACGTCCCCTATTTCCACCGCGATACCCGCCGGCTGCCCCTGGCGGATCGGTTTGATCCCGCACTCTGGCTCCGCGGGGACGGCCAGGAGGACTGGGGAGTGGTCCCGTTCAGCGCCGGACCTGCGAGCTGTCCAGGGCGCCACCTTGTCCTGCTGTGTACCAGTGCCCTGCTATCCAACCTCCTGCGGGGTGCGGACTTCACCCTGCAGGACGCGGGCCGGCTTTCCCCGGAGCGTCCCCTGCCGGGGACGCTCAACAACTTTTCGCTGCGCTTCATCCCCGGCGAGCCGCCGTCGTGATTCACACCATCAGTTCATCCGGGAGCGCCATTTCCGAAGAGCAATGGACGAGCTCTTCCCACGGTGTCTCCCCCCGCGCTAGGGTTGGCACACGACCGCCCGGACAGAAGCCGGAGGTGCGGCTCATGCAGTTGGGCCTCTGGTGCAATCATGCATACTGGAGGGACACCAGTGAGTACTGAACCACGAAGCAAACATGCGGGGCGGCGAATAGCTGCCCTGCTGGCCGGCCTCGGAACCATGGCCGCGCTGACATCGTGCAGCGCGGAAGTCCAGCGG
The DNA here is from genome assembly GCF_046605375.1 of Arthrobacter sp. MPF02. GTDB lineage: Bacteria > Actinomycetota > Actinomycetes > Actinomycetales > Micrococcaceae > Arthrobacter. The sequence goes on from NZ_CP176772.1 coordinate 2,967,423, forward strand.
GGCTTCCTGCCCGGCGAGCGGGATACCACGGACAATACGGTCCTCATCACGGATCTATGGGTGAACTCCTGGATTGCGGCTGTCATCGTCGGCGTCATCACGTGGGGATTGATGATCTGGGTAATCGTGGCCTACCGGCGGAGGAAGAACACGGTCGGTTTCCCGGCGCAGATGAGCTACAACCTGCCGATGGAAGTGTTCTACCTGTCCGTGCCGCTCATGATCGTCGGCGTCCTGTTCGTGTTCACCGACCGGGACCAGCGGGCCATCGACGCCCGCGACCCCAACCCTGACGTGGTGATCGACGTACGGGGCAAGCAGTGGTCCTGGGACTTCAACTATGTCAAGGAAGACGTGCACGAGGATCCTGGCGTGCAGGCCCACCTGACCGGTGACTGGGGTGCCCCGGAACGGCTTCCCACCCTGTACCTGCCGGTGGGAAAGAAAGTGGAAATCCAGGTCAACTCGAGGGACGTCCAACACTCGTTCTGGGTGGTTGAGTTCCTGCAGAAGCGGGACATGTACCCCGGCGAGAACCAGTACAACCGTTACATCAACATCACGCCCAACCGCACCGGCACCTTCACCGGCAAGTGCGCCGAACTTTGTGGCGAATACCATTCGGAGATGCTCTTCAACGTCCGGGTGGTGACCCAGCAGGAATACGACAGCCACATCGCCGACCTCCGCGCCCGCGGCAACACTGGGATTTTGGGCGACCAGTACGACAAGAACCCCGCGCGCCCGTTCCTTGAGCCGGCGCAGGAAAGGACGGAACCGTAATGACCACCACCCAGAACACGGGCATTACATCCGACACTGCGGCCCCCTCCACCGTCCGACGCCCCAAAGGCAGCATGGTGGTCAGCTGGCTTACCTCCACTGACCACAAAACCATCGGGTACATGTACCTGATCGCGTCCTTCGTGTTCTTCACCCTGGCCGGCGTGATGGCGCTGCTGATCCGTGCCGAACTGTTCCAGCCGGGGATGCAGCTCCTGCAGACGAAGGAGCAGTACAACCAGCTGTTCACAATGCACGGCACGGTGATGCTGCTGATGTTCGCCACTCCGCTCTTCGCAGGGTTCGCCAACGTGATCATGCCGCTACAGATCGGTGCCCCCGACGTGGCCTTTCCGCGGCTGAACGCGCTGGCCTTCTGGTTCTTCCTGTTCGGCTCCACTATCGCAACTGCGGGCTTCATCACCCCCCAGGGCGCCGCGTCGTTCGGCTGGTTTGCCTACGCTCCGCTGTCAAACACTACGTTCAGTCCAGGCATCGGTGGCGACCTGTGGGTGTTCGGTCTTGCCTTGTCCGGCTTCGGCACCATCCTGGGCTCGGTCAACTTCATTACCACCATCATCTGCATGCGGGCGCCCGGTCTGACCATGTGGCGCATGCCGATCTTCACCTGGAACACCCTGATCACCGGCATCCTGGTGCTGATGGCCTTCCCGCCGCTGGCCGCGGCACTGTTTGCCCTCGGTGCGGACCGGAAGTTCGGGGCACACATATTTGATCCGGCGCATGGCGGTGCCATTCTCTGGCAGCACCTGTTCTGGTTCTTCGGCCACCCTGAGGTGTACATCATTGCATTGCCGTTCTTCGGCATCGTGTCCGAGATCTTCCCGGTCTTCAGCCGCAAGCCGCTGTTCGGCTACAAGGGCATCGTGTATGCCACCATCGCCATCGGCGCTCTCTCCGTGACCGTGTGGGCGCACCACATGTATGTGACGGGCGCCGTATTCCTTCCGTTCTTTGCCTTCATGACCATGCTCATCGCGGTACCCACCGGCGTGAAATTCTTCAACTGGATCGGCACCATGTGGGGTGGCTCGGTCACTTTCGAGACCCCGATGCTATGGAGCATCGGGTTCCTGGCGACCTTCCTGTTCGGCGGCCTGACCGGCATCATCCTGGCCTCCCCGCCGCTCGATTTCCATGTCTCCGACTCCTACTTCGTGGTAGCGCACTTCCATTACGTGGTCTTCGGAACCGTGGTGTTCGCGATGTTCGCCGGGTTCTATTTCTGGTGGCCAAAGTTCACTGGGACCATGCTCAACGAGCGCCTGGGCAAGATCCAGTTCTGGATGCTTTTCGTGGGCTTCCACGCCACGTTCCTGATCCAGCACTGGCTGGGCGTCCTGGGCATGCCCCGCCGGTACGCAGACTACATGCCGGAGGACAACTTCACGGCGATGAACCAGTTCTCCACCATCGGTTCCTTCCTGCTGGGCGCCTCCCTCATACCCTTCTGGTGGAACGTGTACATCACCTGGCGGAAGGGCAAGAAGGTGACCGTGGACGATCCCTGGGGCTTCGGCGCCTCGCTGGAGTGGGCCACGTCCTGCCCGCCGCCGCGCCACAACTTTACCTCCCTGCCGCGGATCCGCTCGGAACGGCCGGCCCTTGACCTGCACCATCCCGAGCTGAGCGTTCGGATGCATCCGCCGGCGCACGGCCCCGCGGCGGACGTGCTGGGTGCGGCGGACATCGGCGAGAAGGATGTGCGCTCCCCGAACCCCAACGAGTAACCACGGAAGGCTCGACGGCGGCACCCTGGCGGGTGCCGCCGTCGCCATGTTCCCGACGCAAGGATTATCTCCCGATACGCAAAACCGCCGGCGCTGCCGATATGTGGCAGCGCCGGCGGTTTTGGGTGTCGCAGGCTTATTTGCGTCCCGGGGCGCTACTCCTTGTGGAGCTTGTCCTGGATGGTGCCCGCCATCTTTTCCATGGTGTTGGGCAGCTCTGTGGTGCCGTAGAAGCGCGAGTCCGGGTGCGTGGGCGGCGGCATGGGCACGCCGGCCGGCGGCTCCGCGACATAGGTGAATTCGCCCAGGCCGTCCGGCGTGGGACCCTTGGCCCAAGTTCCTTCGGCCGCGGCCTGGCCATCGGAGAAGTTACGGTACTCGTAGGCGACGTCCCGCATCTCCTTGTTCAGGGGGAAGTTGCTGGGCACCGGGAAGTTCTCGGCGCCTTCCTCCTGCAGTTCCTTCGCGGCGGCAACCCACTGGTTCTGGTGCATGGTGTCGCGCGCCAGCAGGAACGAAAGCATGTCCCGGATGCCGTGGTCATCGGTCATGTGGTACAGCCGGGCCACCTGGAGCCGGCCCTGCATCTCGGCATTGGCGTTGGCCCAGAAGTCGGCAAGCAGGTTTCCGCTGGCGGTGATGTAGCTGCCCTGCCAGGGGTTGCCCATGCTGTCCACGGGACGGACGCCGGCTCCTGCCACAATGGCGGACTGGATGTCGGTGCCGCCCACAACTGCGGCAATGGTGGGATCCGACTGGACGGCGTCCTCGGTGATCCCGAGCGGGGCCTTCTCCAGCAGCTGCGCGATCATGGTGGCCAGCATTTCCACGTGGCCGAATTCCTCGGCTCCGATACCGAAAAGCATGTCCCGGTACTTTCCGGGGATATGGGCGTTCCAGGCCTGGAACGAGTACTGCATGGCAACGGTGATCTCGCCGTACTGGCCGCCGAGCACCTCCTGCAGCTTCCGGGCGTAGACCGCGTCCGGCTTGTCCGGGGTGGCCTTGTATTGAAGTTCCTGCTTGTGAAAGAAAACCACGAGTACGTCCTCTCAAGCTTCGCTGCGATTGGTGGAACCAATCGGTTCCAGGAATGCTGAACTTAGTCAGCATGCTTACTATCCTGTGCCACCTCCTCTGGTTTTTCCAGTCGCTTGCCTTTCCGGTACAGAAACAACCCGACGGCGGCGAGCACCACGCTCAGGCCAAGGAACCCCAAGTCCCACGCCAGCGGGCCGCCGAGGTCGTCGCGGACGTGGTGAATGCCGAGCAGCTGGTGGTTCACCAGGCCCTCCACCACGTTGAACACGCCCCAGCCGGCGAGCACCAGACCCACATGGAACCGCCAGCCCGCGGAGAGCCGCCGCTGCCTGTGGGCCCGGATGGCCAGGACGGCGGCTGCCACCACCAGCAGCCACATGGCGCTGTGGAAGAGCCCGTCCGCGAACGTGTTCAGCTCCAGCCCGGCCACGGTTCTGGGATTGCCGTCCTCTGTATGGGTGAGCATGTGGTGCCACTGCAGCAACTGGTGCAGGACAATCCCGTCCACGAAGCCGCCCACGCCCATGCCGAACAGGAAGCCCGGCGCGGCAGCAGGTGGCCTGGAGGCGCCCGTGGTTGTGGCAGGTATCTTGCGTGCCATGATGCGGCTCCCCCTGTTGTCCGGCGCGCCCGTAGGCGCCCTGTCCACTTAGTCCCTACCCGCCGTCGTACGCCCTAACCGCCGCAACCCCCTAAAGGTGTGCCCTTGACCACGCCTGCCGGAGATGGAAGCGTGTGAGGCACTGCGGTGGGACCTCGAGCAAAGGGGCGGCTCCTGCACGGCGCCTTCCCACTCCCGGCCAAGATTGAGGTGGCACCAGTGCTAGCAATGGTTTACCGCGGCCCGTACAAAGTGCGGGTCGAGGAAAAGGACATTCCGAAGATCGAGCACCCCAACGATGCCATTGTGCGGGTCAGCACCGGCGCCATCTGCGGCTCGGACCTGCACCTCTACCACGGCATGATGCCGGACACCCGGGTGGGCATGACGTTCGGGCACGAGTTCGTGGGCAGGGTGCACGAGGTGGGCCCGTCCGTTCAGAACCTGTCCGTCGGGGACCGCGTGATGGTTCCGTTCAACGTGTACTGCGGCTCCTGCTACTTCTGCTCCCGCGGCCTCTACTCCAACTGCCACAACGTGAATCCGAACGCGACGGCGGTGGGCGGCATCTACGGCTACTCCCACACCTGCGGGGGTTACGACGGCGGCCAGGCGCAATTCGTGCGGGTCCCCTTCGCGGACGTGGGGCCTTCAAAGATCCCCGACTGGATGGACGAAGAGGACGCCGTCCTGCTCACCGACGCGCTGCCCACAGGCTACTTCGGCGCCCAGCTGGGCGACATCGTGGAAGGGGACACCGTGGTGGTGCTCGGCGCCGGGCCGGTGGGCCTGTTCGCCGCCAAGTCCTCCTGGCTGATGGGCGCCGGACGGGTCATCGTGGTTGACCACCTGGACTACCGGCTGGAAAAGGCCCGCACGTTCGCGCATGCCGAAACATACAACTTCGGCGAGTACGACGACATTGTGGTGCACCTGAAGAAGACCACCGACTACCTGGGTGCCGACGTCGTGATCGACGCTGTGGGGGCCGAAGCGGACGGCAACTTCCTGCAGCACGTGACCGGCACCAAGCTGAAGCTGCAGGGAGGTTCTCCGGTGGCCTTGAACTGGGCCATCGACTCGGTCCGCAAAGGCGGGACGGTGTCCGTGGTGGGTGCGTACGGACCGATCTTCAGTGCCGTAAAGTTCGGCGACGCGGTCAACAAGGGCCTGACGCTGCGGATGAACCAGTGCCCGGTGAAGCGCCAGTGGCCGCGGTTGTTCGAGCACATCCGGAACGGATACCTGAAGCCCAGCGACATCGTGACCCACCGTGTTCCCCTGGAGCACATCGCAGAGGGTTACCACATGTTCTCCGCGAAGCTGGATAACTGCATCAAGCCGCTCATTGTTGCCGGTATGTCCTGAGCCTGCCCCGTCCTGGAAGAAGGAAGCACCATGTCTGAGCCAGCAACGCCGTACACGGCCGGGAAGTCGTCCGGGCGTGAATCCGCTGAAGCCTTGCGGGCGCGCATCCCCGGGTGGGGCGTGGACCTTGACCCGGCGGACCGCCCCTCGTTCCCCCGCGAGCAGCCGGGCATCGAAACCGGGGCGCACTGGGATTTTCCGGAACGCCAGCCGGAGAACTGGCCGCGGGAAAAGTCCATCGAGCACGCCATGCTGCCGCCGGTGTTCGGCACATCCACCCCCCCGGCCGGAGTCTCGGGGGCCATCCGGAAGTACGCCTACAAGTACAGCGAGGGGCGGGCGGCGCACTGGCTGCTGCTGATCGCGGCGGACCGGGTTGACGCGTGGGAGAACCACCTGAAGTCCTTCGCCAGCTTCCGTCCGGACAACCCCGTCACCCAGACAGGTGTGCTCAGCGAGTTCTCCCGCGGGGGCATCCGTTCACGGGCCGGCAGACGGCGGGTGGACACCAACCACCAGTGGCTGGACCCGATCATGATTGGCGGGCCGTGGGTGCTGGCCGGCCTCGGTGCCGCGGCCGTGATCCGCGCACTGTCCCGCCGCCGCTGACCCTTGGAGTTTTTGTCCAGATATGCAGGGTTCCACGGCCTGGAAGTCGGCATATCTGGACAAAAACTTTTCGGGGTTACGGGACGAAGGCGAGCAGGACTCCCCCGGCCGCCCCCACCAGGACCACGGCCCAGGGCGGAGCCTTCCACGCGACCAGCAGCACGAAGCAGACCAGCGCCAGGCAGAACTGTGCAGGCCCGGTGACCGCGGTGGTGAACACCGGGTTGTACAGGGCTGCTGCCAGGATTCCCACCACCGCGGCATTGGCGCCCTGCATCAGGGCCTGCGCCTGCGGCCGGGACCGGAACCTGTTCCAGAACGGCAGCACGCCCAGGAGCAGCAGGAATCCGGGCAGGAAGATCCCGGCCAGGGCAAGGGCCGCCCCGGCCACTCCGCCCGGGCCGACGCCGGACAACATTCCCAGGTAGGCCGCGAAGGTGAACAGCGGCCCCGGGACAGCCTGGGCGGCGCCGTACCCGGCCAGGAACTGCTCCGACGTCACCCAGCCCGGTTCCACCACACCCGCCTGGAGCAGCGGCAGGACCACATGCCCGCCCCCGAACACCAGGGCACCGGCGCGGTAGAACGCATCAAAGAGCGCGACGCCGGCCGATCCGGTGGCGGGGGCCAGCACCGGCAGCGCGAGCAGCAAAACCAGGAACAGGACCAGGCAGGCGGCGCCGCCCGTCCGGCTGACCGGGAACCGCATCAGTCCCGTCTCGTCGCCGGTGCCGGGGCGGCAGAGGACCAGGCCGGCCAGTGCGCCAATCACGATCGCGGCAATCTGCCCCAGGGAACCGGCCAGCAGAATCGCGGCCAGCGCCGCAGCCACCGCTATTGAGGCACGCTCCCGGTCCGGGGTAAGGGCCTTCGCCATCCCCCACACGGCCTGCGCCACGATGGCCACGGCCACGATCTTCAGCCCGTTGAGGACTCCGCCGCCAACAGGCCCCTGGAACAGCGAAGCGCCCGCGGCGAACGCCACCAGCAGCGCGGCCGAGGGGAGCGTGAAGGCCAGGAAAGCAGCAAGGGCGCCGAACGGGCCGGCCCGGTGCAGGCCGATTCCGAACCCTACCTGGCTGGAGGCGGGGCCGGGAAGGAACTGGCACAGTGCTACGAGGTCGGCGTATTCCTTGTCGTCAACCCACTTGCGCCGCTGCACCAGTTCGTCGCGGAAGTAGCCCAGGTGCGCCACCGGGCCGCCGAAGGACGTGAATCCCAGTTTCAGGAAAACTTTGAAAACTTCACTTACCGAACCACGGGCCGCCCCACGGGCAGGAGCTGCTCCGGCGGCCGTCACAGGACTGCTTCCAGTGGCCCTGTGGGCATCAGAGGGATCACGGGAGACCATTATGCCGCCACATCAACAATCGCCGATGTGGCGGCATGACGGTTTTCGGGGATGGAACCGGCTGCGTGGGGGTTACGCATCAGCCGGTTCCGCGCGGTGGGGGATCACCACGTTGTCTGCCGCCCTGCCGGCGGCAGGATAGAGGGCCAGCAGCAGGCCGAGCCCGACGGCGGCCCCTGCCAGCTGCGCCAGGATAAATGCGGGAACAGATCCGGGCGCGATCCCTGCGAAGGTGTCGCTGAAGATCCGGCCCACCGTCACTGCCGGGTTGGCGAAGGACGTGGAGGACGTGAACCAGTAGGCGGCACCGATGTAGGCGCCCACAGCGGGCGCGGCGAGCGCGCCGCGGGAGGTTTTGGCCAGGGCGAAAATGAGCAGGACAAGTCCCGCGGTGGCCACCACCTCGCCTAAAAGGTTCCCGCCAGTGAGCCGGTCCTTGGCGGAGAAGGAGGTCCCGACGTCGAACATTGCGTTGGCCAGAACGCTGCCCCCGATGGCGCCGGCCACCTGGGCGGCCGCGTAGGTGCCCGCTTCCGGAAGCGTGAGGCCCGCGCCGTTGCGCCGTCCAAGCGCCCAGTCGGCCAGCGAAACCACTGGATTGAAATGCGCGCCACTTACGGGGCCCAGCATGAGGATCAGGACAGCGAGCCCCAGCACGGTGGCGGTGCTGTTCTGGAGCAACTGCAGGCCCACATCTGCCGGGGACAGCTGCTGGGCCATGATTCCGGAACCCACAACGACGGCGACCAGGAGGCAGGTGCCAAGCAGCTCGGCCAGGGCGCGGCGCCAGAGGGCGGGTTGGGGCTGTGTCATGCAACCACCTTGACCCACCTCAGTTACCTCAGTCAAACTTGAGTCAATGAAGACTGAACAAAGTGCCGCTTTTCGGCAGCGGGTGGCCATGCATTCCGCCCTGGCCGATGCCGCCCGCCTGCGCATCGTCGACCTGCTGGCACTTGGCGACCTCTCGCCGTCGGAACTGCAGTCCGAACTGGGGGTGGCATCCAACCTGCTTTCCCACCACCTGCGCACGCTGGAAGAAGCCGGAATCGTGGTCCGCCAGCGCTCCGAGGCGGACCGGCGGCGCAGCTACATCCACCTGGTGCGCGGCGGCCTCGACCACCTGATGCCGGGAATGGAACACAGGGCCCGGCGCGTCCTGTTCGTCTGCACCCGCAACAGCGCCCGCTCCCAGCTCGCCGCCGCACTCTGGCGGCAGGCCAGCGCCGTCCCTTCTGAATCCGCCGGGACGCATCCCGCAGACAGGATCGCCGGCGGCGCCCTGGCCGTGGCGGCCCGCCGCGGCCTTCCCCTTCCGGAGGTCGCGCCGCAGCGGCTGGACCAGGTGCAGGCCGAGGGCGATTTTGTAGTGACGGTCTGCGACAACGCGCACGAGGAGATCCCGGGCCTCCATGCCGTCCACTGGTCCATTCCGGATCCCGTCCGGGTGGGTACGCCCGCCGCTTTCGAGGACGCCTACGAACTGCTTGCCCACCGCGTGGCCGACCTGGCGCCGCGGCTGGTCGCAGCCTAAGACAACACACCTACAACCACAGGAGAAACCACATGACCACCGAAGCAGCCGGGAAGCCGTCCGTCCTCTTTGTCTGCGTCCATAACGCCGGGCGCTCCCAGATGGCGGCCGCGTTCCTGACGTCCCTGGCCAAAGGTGCTGTGGAAGTCCGCTCCGCCGGATCCCAGCCCGCGGACAAGATCAACCCGGCCGCCGTCGAGGCGATGGCCGAGGTGGGCATCGACATGTCCGCGGAGGTCCCCAAGATCCTCACCACAGAGGCTGTCAAGGATTCCGACGTGGTGATCACCATGGGCTGCGGCGATGAGTGCCCGTACTTCCCTGGCAAGCGCTACGAGGACTGGGTGCTGGAAGACCCGGCCGGAAAGGGCGTAGAGTCAGTCCGCCCCATCCGTGACGAGATCAGGACCCGGATCGAGTGCCTGATCACCGAACTGGTGCCCGCACAGCACCCGGACGCCCAGTAACTTCTGAGGAGATATGCCATGACGGACCAGCAGCTCATCATCATCGGTTCCGGCCCCGCGGGTTACACCGCCGCGATCTACGCCGCCCGGGCAGGACTGGAACCGCTGGTGCTCGCCGGCTCGGTCACCGCGGGCGGTGCGCTGATGAACACCACCGAGGTGGAAAACTTCCCCGGCTTCCCCGGCGGCATCCAGGGCCCGGAGCTAATGGACGGGCTGCAGGAACAGGCTGAGAAGTTCGGCGCCAAGGTGGTGTTCGACGACGTCACGTCCGTGGACCTGAAAGGGCACCTGAAGAAGGTGGCTACCGGCGGCGGCGAGACGCACCAGGCCCCGGCCGTCATCCTGGCCACCGGTTCCGCCTACAAGGAACTGGGCCTGCCCGAGGAGAAGAAATTTTCCGGGCACGGCGTCTCCTGGTGCGCCACGTGCGACGGCTTCTTCTTCCGGGAACAGGACATCATCGTGGTGGGCGGCGGCGATTCCGCCATGGAGGAGGCCACCTTCCTGACACGCTTCGGAAAGTCCGTGACCGTCGTCGTACGCCGCGGGGAACTGCGCGCCTCGCGGATCATGGCGCAGCGGGCCAAGGACAACCCCAAGATCAGCTTCGCCTGGAACTCCGCGGTCACCGCCATCCACGGCGACGGCAAGGTGACGGGCGTGACCCTCACCGACACCCGTTCCGGGGAGAGCCGGCACCACGCCGCGACCGGAATTTTCGTGGCCATCGGACACGTGCCGCGGACGGAGCTCGTTGCCGGGCAGGTGGACCTGGACGAGGACGGCTACATCAAGGTGGACTCCCCCACCACGGTCACCAACCTGTCCGGCGTTTTCGCCTGCGGCGACGCCGTGGACCACCGCTACCGCCAGGCCATCACGGCTGCCGGAACCGGATGTGCTGCCGCCCTTGACGCCGAACGCTACCTCGCCGCCCTGGCCGACGCGGACAGCATCGCCACGGCACTAGTCGAAGAACCCACGCACAGCTGACCTGCCGATACAGAAAAAACACCCTGCTGAAACACTGCGGCAACCTCGCCACGGCAAGCTGTGCCTACTAGGAAACAACAGCAGGAGGCATCCCATGGAGGCACAAGGAGTAAGCACGGCCCAGCTCCGCATTGGAGACAACATCGAGGCCTGGCACCGGGGCAGGCTGTTCCACCGGGGCCGGGTTACCGGCGTGGTTCCGGCCCTGGAACTGTTCTGGATCCTGGACGCGAGGACCGGCACGCGCAAGCTGCTGGATCCCGAAGCACTGGAGATCCGGCACGTGGACGAGGCCGCGGAAACGGCCAGCCGGCTGGAACCCGCTTAAACCCGCGGCAGCGGGGTACGGAACATGCTGAGTCTGCTGTTGCGGCAGTAACCCACATGTAAGGAGCACACCGTGATTGGTTTCATCGTTGCCGGCCTGATCATCGGAGCACTGGCCCGCCTCATCAAGCCGGGCAAGCAGAACCTGGGTCTGGTTGCCACCCTCCTGCTGGGCCTTGCCGGCTCGGTGATCGGCGGGGTGGTGGCGTCACTGCTGGGCACGGGCGACATTTTCGAGCTGAACTTCCTGGGCTTCATCGTGGCCGTTATTGCCTCGGTGCTCCTGGTGGGCACCGCCGAGGCAGTCGTGGGACGCCGCCGGTCCGTCCGCCGCTAGCCACAGGAAAATTCCGGCGCCGGCACTGGGCCCGCCCCCTGCGGGCGCGGGCCCAGCGCCGGCGTCGGGACTTTTTATGCCCGGTCCTGGTAGACGTCCGGGATGCCGTCCTGGTCCGCGTCCACCTTCTCCCGCTCCTCCTCCTGCCGGTATTGGCGGTTCCGGGTCTTGAGCACCGCCGTGGCCAGCAGCGCGGCGAACAGCGAGGCCGCGAGGATGCCCACCTTGGCGTGGTCATCGTGCAGGCTGCCCTGGCCGAAGCTGAGCTCGGCCACCAGCAGGGACACCGTGAAGCCGATGCCGGCCAGCAGCGCCACCCCAAAAACATCGATCCATTTAAAGGAGCTGTCCAGCGTGGCCCGCGTGGCCTTGGTCAGGACCCAGGTGGTGCCCAGGATGCCGATCGGCTTGCCGAGGACCAGGCCGGCGATAATGCCCAGCGCAACCGGATCAGTCAGGGCCGAAACAAACCCGCCCCAGCCGCCCACGGCTACGCCGGCGGAGAAGAAGGCGAAGATGGGCACCGCAATCCCGGCGGAAATGGGCCGGAACCGGTGCTCGAAGATCTCCGCCAGCCCCGGGCCCGCTTCCGGGCCCCCGCTGGCCTGGGAACGCAGCACGGGAATGGCAAACCCGAGCAGGACCCCGGCCACGGTGGCGTGGATGCCGGAGGCGTGGACCAGGGCCCAGGTAACGATGCCCAGCGGCAGCAGGATCACCCATGCGGCCGGTGCTTTCATGCCAAAAAAGTAACGGAAGCGGTGCGCCAGGAAGGCGTAAACCGCCAGCGGAACCAGGGCCAGCAGCAGCGGCTCGACGTGCAGGTCGCTGGTGTAGAAGAACGCGATGATGCTGATGGCGATGAGATCATCCACCACGGCCAGGGTCAACAGGAAGATACGCAGGGCGCTGGGCAGGTGCGAGCCGATAATGGCCAGGACGGCCACCGCGAACGCGATGTCCGTGGCGGTGGGAATCGCCCACCCGCGCAGCGTTTCCGGGCTGCTGAGATTGACGACGGCGTAAATCACCGCCGGGACAACCACGCCGCCCGCGGCGGCGGCCACGGGGACGATCGATTTCCTGATGTCCCGCAGGTCCCCGGCCACAAATTCGCGTTTAAGCTCCAGGCCCACCAGGAAAAAGAAGATGGCCAGCAGCCCGTCGGCCGCCCACGCGCCCAGGCTCAGTTCCAAGTGCCAGGGTTCGTAGCCCACCTTAAAGTCGCGGAGAGCGAAGTAGCTGTCCGCTGCCGGCGAGTTGGCCCAGACCAGGGCGATAATTGCAGCAGACACCAGCAGGGCGCCGCCCACGGTTTCCTTGCGGAGGATTTCCCCGATCCGCAGCGCTTCGGCATAGGATCCGCGCCCCAGGACGGTGGATGAGCGGGAAGATGGCGGTGTTGAGTTCACAAGTGCGTCCTTAATTCCGGAGTCGACAAAACATTGCCGACCAGACTTCCCGGCGCACCTTCATCCATCTTAGGGTGCCCCGCCGCCCGCCCCGCAAGCCCGCTCCGGCAGGTGGGCGTGGCCGCGGCTCCTGGTTATCAGCCCGCCCGGCGCCGGGCAGCAGGCGGTCGGCTCTCGGTGGCGATGGCCCTGACGGCGGTTTCCAGGTAATCACGGGTTTCCGCCGAATTGGCCAGCTGCACCAGTTCCGCAGCCACCACCACCAGTTTGACGTTGCGGTGGCTACTGGTGCTGACCAGCATCTTGAATGCGTCTTCCGCGCCCAGTTTCAGCTGCCCCATCAGGATGCCGCGTGCCTGGTCCACCACGCTGCGGGTGGAGGTGGCCCCCGCAACGGCGTCCCGCGCGGTCTGCTCCGTCTCACGCTGCAGGGTGGATGTGAGATCCACCATCACGCCCTCCAGGCGGACGACTTTGCCGGACCCGTCCATGATGCCTTCTCCCGAGGTCAGAACGCGGCGGGTCCGGCCCTTGGCATCAATGATCCGGTGGTACATGGCGAAGTGCCCACCGGTTTGCACCACCCGCGCCACGATCGCCTCGCAACGGGGCCTGTCCTCGGGATGTTTATGGGCGTACAGCAGGTCCAGGGTGGGAACCACGTCACCCCGGCGGTACCCATGCAGCTGGTACATCCCGTCAGACCAGTGGAGCTTCCATCCCTCCACCTCCGCGTAGTAGGTCCCGGCAACACATTCGTTGTCGCCCAGGGCGCTCGAGTAGGTATAGGGGCTGCTCAGCTCAGTCGTCACAGGGCCACCTCCTTGTAGCACATCAACGCATCGCGGAAGGAACGGATCTCCGCGGCTTCTGATACAAGTATGGTCAGAGCGGACCGGCCCGGGTAGTGCAGGATGCCCCTCTTCCGGCGAATGGGGAAATTCGGGAAGTCTTGACCTGCATACCCCCTAGGGGTATATTCGTGGTGTTGTCAGTGAAGTGGTAAGTCCCGGCGGCACATGTTCCGCCTTCACAGCCGTTCAACCCCAGCGCCCTCTTACAAGGAACAATCCTTCGTCAAGGAATGGAACTGACATGAATCCCGAACACCGCACGGCGCTCCCCCTGGCCTCCCCTTCCGGCTGCTGCTGCGCACCCGCAGGCAACGCACCCAAGCCTCCCGCCGCCGTCGTATCTTCTTCCCAAACGGCGTCCTACGGCGCCTCCTCGCCGGCGCCCGCCCGCCCCGGACAGCACTCCGGTTAGGCGCTCTCCCACCTTTTGCAGCCTTCCCGGCGGCACTCTCCCACTTTTGGCAACAACCCCGGCATGCCCTCTCACTTGCAGCGCCGGCGGCCAGTCCTCCAAGGAGGAAACGATGCAGGACCATACGCACCACAACCACGCACATCATCACGACGACGGCAGTGCAGCGGGCGGGACCCTCACCCGCCGCCCTGCTCCCCCGGCCCCGGCCCCGGCGAAAACTGTGCAGCCCCATGCCGGGCACGCACACCACGGCGGTGACGACCACACCGTCCACACCTCCGGCCAGCATGCAGGGCACAGCACAGCAATGTTCAAGAACCGGTTCTGGCTCACGCTGGCACTGTCCGTTCCGGTGGTGTACTTCAGCCCCATGGTGGGGCACATCCTGGGCTACATGGCTCCGATGTTCCCCGGCTCGGCCTGGATCCCGCCCGTGCTGGGAACAGTCATCTTCCTGTATGGCGGGCAGCCGTTCCTCAAAGGCGGCCTGCAGGAACTGAAGGACCGCCGGCCGGGCATGATGCTGCTGATCGCCATGGCCATCACCGTGGCATTCGCCGCATCGTGGATCACCAGCCTCGGCATCGGCGGATTCGACCTGGACTTCTGGTGGGAGCTGGCGCTGCTGGTGGCCATCATGCTGCTGGGCCACTGGATCGAAATGCGGGCCCTGGGATCAGCGCAGGGTGCCCTGGACGCCCTCGCCGCCCTGCTGCCGGACGAAGCCGAACGCATCACGGACACCGGCACCGCAACTGTCCCCGTCTCCGAACTCCGCCCCGACGACCTTGTCCTGGTCCGCCCCGGCGCCCGGATGCCAGCCGACGGGACAGTGACGGACGGGCAGGCCGAGTTCGACGAATCCATGATCACCGGCGAGTCCAAAACGGTCCTGCGGGGCCCGGGCGACGCCGTGGTGGCAGGGACCGTGGCCACGGACAGCAGCGTCCGAGTCCGGGTGACCGCCGTGGGCGACGACACCGCCCTGGCCGGCATCCAGCGGCTGGTGGCGGAAGCACAGGCCTCGTCCTCACGCGCCCAGGCCCTCGCAGACCGGGCCGCCGCATTCCTGTTCTACTTTGCCGCCATTGCCGGCGTACTGACGTTCATCGCCTGGACCCTGCTGGGCAGTGTTCCGGAAGCCGTCACCCGGACGGTCACGGTCCTGGTGATCGCCTGCCCCCACGCCCTTGGCCTGGCGATCCCGCTGGTCATTGCCATTTCCACCGAGCAGGCTGCACGCGCCGGAGTGCTGATCAAGAACCGGATGGCCCTGGAACGGATGCGGACCGTGGACGTTGTCCTGTTCGACAAGACCGGCACGCTCACTACCGGCGAACCGCAGCTGACGGACATCGCCGCAGCGGAAGGCGTGAACGCGGACGGACTGCTGGCCCTCGCCGCCGCCGTCGAGTCTGACAGCGAGCACCCCGTGGCCCGGGCCATAGTCCGCGCAGCCCGGGACCGGAACCTGGAGCCGCCTACCGCAGGTTCCTTCACGTCGCTGACCGGGCGTGGCGTCCGTGCCAATGTGGACGGACGCACGCTGCACGTGGGCGGACCCGCGCTCCTGCGCGAGCTCGGCGCCGTCGAACCTCCCACCCTGGCGGAGGTGACGCGGCGCTGGATGGACCGCGGCGCGGCAGTCCTGCACGTGCTCGACGGCGGCCGCGTCCTGGGCGCGGTCAGCCTCGAGGATGCGGTGCGGCAGGAGTCGAGGCAGGCCGTTGCTGCGCTGCAGAACCGCGGCATCAAGGTGGCCATGGTCACCGGAGACGCACGACAGGTGGCGCAGGCTGTGGCGGCGGACCTTCGGATTGACGAGGTGTTCGCCGAGGTCCTGCCCGCGGACAAGGACAAGAAGGTGGCCGAACTGCAGGCCCGCGGGCTGAAGGTGGCAATGGTGGGCGACGGGGTCAATGATTCACCGGCCCTGGCGCGCGCCGAGGTGGGCATCGCCATCGGCGCCGGGACGGACGTTGCCATGGAGTCCGCCGGCGTGGTGCTGGCGGGCAATGATCCGCGCGCGGTCCTGTCCATGGTGGACCTGTCCCGGGCCAGCTACCGCAAGATGTGGCAGAACCTGGTCTGGGCCACCGGTTACAACGTCCTGTCCGTGCCGCTGGCCGCAGGCGTCCTGGCTTTCGCGGGGATTGTCCTTTCGCCGGCTGCGGGGGCGGTGCTGATGTCCGCGTCCACGATTGTGGTGGCACTGAACGCCCAGTTGCTCCGGCGCCTGAAACTGAACCCGTCCGGGGTACGTTGAACTGCGGAGTACTTTGAAGCAGTTGCAGAACCATCGGGAAGGAGGGAACAGATGAACGCGCAGGTTCCCGCCGGGCCTGCCGCCCTCCTTCGTACGGGGCTGCTGTCTGCGGTCCTTGCCCTCGTGGCTGGGATCCTCGGCATGCACGTCATGACGCCGGACCATTCGGTGCACGGCGGGCATACGGCTGCAGCTCACGGCGTGTCCTTCAGGGCGCCAGATTCTTGCAGCTCCGGCTGCCCGGGCGCGGAGGAAGCCGGAGCGTCCTGCATCCCCCTGGCCAAGACCGGATTGCTCGCCGCTGTCCCGCCCCCGGCCGCAGCGGCCGCATCGCTTGAACCAGGGCGCGGCATCCGCGGCGCCGCCGGTTACTCCTATGTCCCGCCGGGGCCGACGCCGTGTGAGTTGTCCATTAGCCGGACGTAAACGGACTGTTCGGCGTGGCCGCCCACGCCCCAACCAGCCCAGTTCGACTACTTCTGAAGGACCGACCAAAAAATGAACATGAACCTCAAGACCTTTTCCCTTGCTGCTGCCCTTGCGACCTCACTCGGCCTCGCAGGATGCGCCGCGGACTCCGGAAACTCCGGCGCCGCGGGCACCCACGGCATGAACCACGGCAGCTCCAGCCCCATGGCCAGCACTATGCCGGACGCAGCTGCTGACCACAACCAGGCGGACGTCATGTTTTCCCAGATGATGATCCCGCACCACGAACAGGCCGTGGAGATGAGCGACATCATCTTGGCCAAACAGGACATTCCTGCAGGAGTCGCGGTGCTGGCAACCAGGATCAAGGATGCCCAGGCACCCGAGATCGAAACCATGAACGGGTGGCTCGCAGGCTGGAATGTGCCCACCATGATGGCTGACCATTCCGGCCACGGCATGTCCGGAATGGTGGACGCGGAGGGCATCGAAAAGCTCAAGGACGCCCAGGGCACCGAAGCAGCCCGGCTTTTTTTGGAGCACATGATCGGACATCATGAGGGTGCCGTGGACATGGCGCAGCAGGAAATGGGTGCAGGCAAGCACCCGGACGCCGTCCAGCTGGCGCGCAACATCGTCACCGCCCAGGAGGCCGAAGTTGCCGAGATGAAACGGCTGCTGACCACCCTCTGACGCGGCTCTCCCTTTCGGTTGCTCTATCGGTTTTGGTCCTTAACCCGCGGTTTTAGGAACCAAGACTGATGGAGCAACGCGGGGCGAACTGTGGAGGGCGTATGGGAATGCCGTGTTAAGTTGAAAAGCACGGGCTGCACGGCCCGTATCAGCTGGGAAAAGAGACATCCTTGGACACATCCGCACCAGTACGCATCCTGACCGTCTGCACCGGCAACATCTGCCGCTCCCCCGTGGCCGAACGGCTGCTGCAGGCGGGACTCAACCAGGTGGTACCGGGCGGATTCGAGGTTGCTAGCGCGGGCACCAGGGCGATGGCCGGAGACCCGATGCAGCCCATTTCCGCGGACATCGTCCGTACCTTCGGTGGTGACCCCGAGGGCTTCGTGGCGCGCCAGCTCACCCCGAAAATCCTCCGCGGAGTGGACCTGGTGCTCACCATGACCTCGGTCCACCGCGGCGAGGTGCTTCAACAGGACGCTTCCCTGCTCAAGCGGACCTTCACCATCCGCGAGTTCGCCCGCATGCTCGATGTGCTGGACGAGCGGGCACCGTCAGGCGGGGCTGCGGGGCCGGAAACGCCCGACGCCGGTGATCCCCTGGCTGCCAACGCAGCCCTTTGGCGCGCCTTGCCGGCCCGGGCCGCCGGAGTTCGCCACCTGTCCCTTCCCGCGGACCCGGCGGACAACGACATCGTGGATCCTTACCGGCGCTCCCCCGAGGTGTACCGGCAGATGGAGGACGAACTGGCCCCGGCCATCGTCTCCATCCTGCGGCACGCCCGCCTCAATTCCCCGGAGCGCTGGAACGCTGCGACAACGCTGTAGCGCTCCGGCGTCCTCGCACCCTTCCTGCGTTTCCGAGGGAATTACGACGGCGGCGCACAGCTTCCGCCGCCTGCTCCAGGGCCGCAGATGACAGTTTGGACACGGATATAGCCAGGGAGGGGCCCGCGGGCGGACACTAATCCCACAAATCACGAAGACGTGGAGGCACCATGAGCACGCCAGGCGGTTCCGGCCCAAATGGAGCCCCGGGTTCCGGCCCCTCCGGCGCCCAGCCGCCTGGTGGCACCGGGCCACGAAGCATGGTGGCCCACGGCCGCCGCCGGTGGATCGCAGCGCTGCTCGCGCTGGTTCTTGCCGCCGTCGCCATCGTGGCTGTGGTGAGCCTGAACCGGGCCGGCATGGAAGCCCAGCCGGCAGCGACGCAGGCTGAAACACCGGGCCCCAGTGAAACTCCCACGGAAACCACGCCTGCACCACCCCCGCCGCCACCACCGCCGCCGCCCATCCCGGAACATCCCGCCGTCCCCATGAACGTCCTGGTGATCGGCAGTGACATGCGCGGCGTCGCAAAGGACGCAGCTGCCCACACCGCCGCGACGGGCGAACCGATGGACCACCGGGCGGACACACTGATGGTGGTCCACGTCCCTGCCGACAGGAAGACCCTGTACATCGTCTCCATCAACCGCGATACCTGGGTGGACATCCCGGGCTTCGGGGGCGCGAAGATCAACGCGGGCCTGCAGTACGGCGGCATCGACATGCAGGTGGCCGCCGTACAGTCGCTGCTGGGCATCACCATCGACCACACACTGATGCTCGATTTCGGCGGACTCAAGATCCTTACCGACGGGCTGGGCGGTATTGATGTCAACGTGCCCGTCCCCTTCCAGTCCACCCATGACACAAGGCACGTCTTCGGACCCGGCATCAACCACCTGGACGGGCAGGCGGCCCTCGAGTTCTCCCGAGAGCGCTACGCCTTTTCCGACGGCGACTTCCAGCGGGTACGCAACCAGCAGATCCTGCTCAAGGCAATCCTCGCGCGGCTCACCGCCGGAGGTGCCCTTAATGACGTCACCGCAGTGCGGTCCCTGGTTGAGTTCGCCTCGTGCTGCCTCACGGTCAACAAGGGGTTTGACCCCATTCAGGCCGCGATCCTGGCGTATAGCCTCCGGAACCTCGACCCCAACGCCATCGGCACCATGACGCTGCCCACGGCCGGCTCCGGGTTCGTGGCCGGCCAGTCGGTGCTGTTTCCGGACTACGGCGGGGTAGCGGCGGTGGGCGCGGCACTGCGGGAGGGTCGGATCGGGGAGTTCGCCCGGCCGTAGGGGCCGCTGTTCAACCGCGGCTCACCGGCCGTTCATTCGGGGGAAAGCATCCATGTGCCCGGCGGCGGAAGCCTGAGGACATGACTGACATTTCCCGCGCTGACATTACCCGCCGCACCATCGTCAAAGGCTCCGTCCTGGCCGCGGCACTGGCCTCGGTGCCGTCCGCCGCAAATGCCGCACCCGCCACGTCCCCCGCCGGCGTGGCGCTGGTCCGGAACCGGCTCACGCTGCCCAGCGGCATCGCCACCGGCGACGTGACGTCCGACTCGGCCGTGCTGTGGTCCCGTTCCTCGGGTGCAGGCCGGATAAGGGCGGTACTGCGGGCCGTGGACGACGGCGGCGAGGTCCTCCGCGGCCGCGGCGCCTTCGAGCGCGTCCTCCGCGGTCCCCGCGCCACCCAGGCGTCCGACTTCACCGCAAAGATCCACGCGGGCAACCTGCCCTCCAACACCCGTTTCGCACTGGAGATCAGCTTCGAGGACGACGGCGGCGCTGCCGGCGAGACGGTCCGCGGCACCTTCCGCACGGCTCCCGACGCCGGTTCGTATAACGGCAAGGGCCGCACCGGTGACACCAGCAACGGAGGCGAGGTGCCGGCGTCGTCCACCCAAAGCTTCGTCTGGACCGGCGACACGGCCGGGCAGGGCTGGGGCATCAACGAGGAAATCGGCGGCATGCGCGGCTACCGGGCCATGCACCAGACCCGGCCGGACTTCTTCATCCACTCCGGCGACACCGTGTACGCGGACGGCCCGATCGCCGAAACCGTGGTGGAAAAGGACGGGCAGGTGTGGCGGAACCTGGTGACCGAGGAGGTCTCCAAGGTAGCGGAAACGCTCGACGAGTACCGCGGCCGGCACCGCTACAACCTGATGGACGCCAACATGCGGGCCATGTTCGCGGACGTGCCCGTGATCGCGAACTGGGACGACCACGAGACCACCAACAACTGGTACCCCGGCGAAATCCTGGACGATCCTCGCTACACGGTCCGTGACGTCAACACCCTCGCCGCCCGGGGAAGGCAGGCGTGGCAGGAGTACATGCCCATCGCGGAAGGTGCCGCATCGTGGCGGCCGGGGACGTTCGACGACGCCGGCCAGTACCAGCCGGCGCGCATCTACCGGAAGATCGCCCGTGGCCCGCAGCTGGACATCTTCTGCCTGGACATGCGCACGTTCAAATCGCCGAACACGGACGGCAAGGAAGCCTACGCCACCAGCATCCTGGGCCAGGAGCAGGTGGACTGGCTGATCCGCGAGGTCTCGGCGTCGAAGGCCACGTGGAAGGTGATCGCCGCGGACCTGCCGCTGGGCATCATTGTGCCGGACGGCCCGGTTAACCAGGAGAGCCTGGCCAACCGTGACCCCGGTGCACCACTGGGCCGGGAGCTCGAGATTGCCGGGGTGCTGAGCGCCTTCAAGCGGAACCGGGTGAAGAACATCGTGTGGCTGACCGCCGACGTCCACTACTGTGCGGCGCACCACTACTCCCCCGAGCGTGCCGCTTTCACCGACTTCGACCCGTTCTGGGAGTTCGTGGCCGGGCCGATCGCTGCCGGGTCGTTCGGACCGAACGCCATGGACGGCACGTTCGGGCCCGAGGTGGTGTTCTCCAAGGCCGGGCGCTTCGCAGGTGAGTCACCGCGCGACGGCGAGAACCAGTTCTTCGGTCACGTCCAGCTGGGCGAGGACAACAGTTTCACGGCCAGCCTGCGCAATGCCAACGGGGCCACCGTGTTCTCCAAGGTGCTGACACCGGAGCGGTAGGTGCGGGACGGGCGGCGGCGGCAGGCCGCCGTCGTCCGTTATTTTCCGGTCCCGGATGGGTACGCCGCTGGTAATGTTCGTGGACTTGGCGCGCACGCAGACGGGGTGATCTTGATGAACGACGACGGGCTGACGCAGGCAGTGCAGGAAGCCGGGGCCGTGGAGCTGCTGCTGATCCGGCACGGCGAGAGCGAAGGCAACGTGGCGGCCACGGAGGCCCGGCTGGCGGGGGCCGAAGTGATCGACGTCCCCGCCCGGGACGCGGATGTGAACCTGTCGAATACCGGGCAGGAGCAGGCCAAGGCGCTAGGCACCGCGCTGGCGCGGATCGCGGAGGAGGCCCGGCCGGATGCTGTGGTTTCCTCACCGTATGCCCGGGCCCTGCAGACGGCCGAGGTCGCGGTTGAGGCTGCCGGCTGGCCCCTCAAGGTGCGCACCGACGAGCGGTTGCGGGACCGCGAACTCGGCATCCTGGACCGGCTGACGCGGCTCGGCGTGGAAGCGCGCTACCCGGAGGAAGCCGAGCGCCGGTCCTGGCAGGGCAAGCTGTATTACCGGCCGCCGGGCGGGGAGTCCTGGGCAGACGTGGCGCTGCGGCTGCGGTCCGTCCTTGCCGAGCTCAACAACCTGGGGACGGGGCACCGGGTGATGCTGGTCTGCCATGACGCGGTGATCATGCTGTTCCGGTATGTCCTGGAGGGGATGTCCGAACGGGAGATCCTGGACCTCGCCGCCAGCGAATCGGTGCTGAATGCCTCCATTACCCGCTACGTGCGCCCGTCCGGTGCCGGGCCATGGACGCTGGAAAGCTTCAACGTGGCCGACCACCTGGCCGAGCAGGGCGTGGAAGTCACTGAGCACGCCGGGGATTCAAGTGTCCACCCGCGGTAGTTCCGCCGATCCCGTCCTGGTGACGCCGTCGCTGCTGCGCGGCTGGCCGCTTCCGGCACCCGGCGAGGACAAGTATTCGCGCGGCTCTGTGCTGGTGATCGGCGGCGCCCGTGCCACCCCCGGGGCAGCCCTGCTGGCGGGGACGGCAGCACTCCGGGCCGGCGCCGGAAAGCTGTCCCTGGCCGTGGCGGAATCCGTGGCCGTGCAAGTGGGTGTGGCGCTGCCGGAGTGCGGTTCCATCGCCCTGCCGGAAAATGAGGACGGCTCCGTGACGGCTGACGGGCTGGACAGGATCGGCCAGTACCTGGACCGGGCGGATGCGGTCCTTGTGGGGCCCGGCCTCGATGACCCCGAACTGGCTGAGGAGCTGCTGCGGGCACTGCTGGAGCGGGAGGAATCCCAGGGCGGGGCAGGCGGCGAAGGAGGCGCCGCCGTCGTACTCGATGCCTATGCACTGGGCGGCCTGGCCAAGGTGGAGGAACAACTGGACCCGTGGCGCGGCCGGCTCATCCTCACGCCCAACCCCAAGGAAGCGGCGGTTTTGCTGGACCGGGACATCGAGGACCTGGAAGCGGCTGTGACCGAGATTGCCAAACGATTCGACGCCGTGGTGGCCTGCCAGGGGTTGGTGGCGCAGGGTCCGGCCACGGACGGTACCGGGGAACTGTGGAAGATCACCACGGGATACGGAGGGTTGGGCACCTCGGGCAGCGGTGACGTCCTGGCCGGCGCCATCGCGGGGCTCCGGGGGCGGGGAACCAGCGGAGCCCAGGCGGCCTGCTGGGGTTCGCACCTGCATGCCGCCGCCGCCGACCGCCTCGCCAGCAGGCTGGGACCGCTTGGGTTCCTGGCCCGTGAACTCGCGGACGAACTGCCCGCACTGATGCTCGAACTCGGCACCTGAGCCTCCCCCTCGCAGGCGGGCAAAGGGATGGCCCCCTGCTTGGAAGCTCGGGGGCCATCATACGGAGGGGATCACTCGCAACTGCCGATGCGCTACCGGCGCTGTGGCGCTCCATGAAGGCAAACCGCCCAAAACTGGCAGATACAACGCGTTCGGATCCTCCCGGTAATCCCGTTCTACACCGGGACACCACCGCAAACAAGGGATCCCGGCGGGTAACTTGGACGGCCCCCGGCCGAAGCCGGGGGCCACCGCATCGGGAAGTTCAGGCCCATGCTGCCGATGCGCTGTCTGGCGCTGTGGCGTGCACGTAAGGCAACCCGCCCAAAAAGGCAGTCAACAGATTGGCCCGACGTCCCGATCCTGCAGGGGACCTAGGCAGCGATCTCTTGCTTTGCCCCCTTCGTCTCAATCTCGATCTTGCGCGGCTTGGCCTTCTCGGCGACAGGGATCCGCAGCGTCAGGACGCCGGCGTCGTAGGATGCCTTGACGTTCTCGACATCCAGGGTGTCGCCGAGGATCAGCTGGCGGCTGAACACGCCGCGCGGCCGCTCGGAGGCAATAAACTCGGTGTCCTTGCCCGTGACATCGGGACGCTCGGCCCGTACCGTCAGGACATTCCGTTCCACATCCAGATCCACGGAATCCACCGCCACGCCGGGCAGATCAAACGCTACGACGAATTCCTGGCCCTCGCGCCACGCATCCATCGGCATCGCCGCCGGGCGCGCTGTTGTTCCGAGGACCTGCTGGGCCAGCCTGTCCAGCTCGCGGAACGGATCGGTTCGCATCAACATGGCTTCCCTCCTCGTAAGAGTTGGTCCAACACTGTCTTTGGTATCAGCCGATCTGTATTGGCTGATATAGATTTTTTAGCACTGCGGAAGCAGGTCTGCAAGCGGTCCCGCAAGGAATTTTTTTGGGCCTTTGCAAGGGCCCAAAGGGCATGGAAAAGGGGCCTTCCACGGCTTGTGAAAGGCCCCTTGCCGTAGGTCTGGTCAGCTCCTGGTGGGGTCCGGACGGAGCGGCGTGGGCCCTGGATCCGGCACGGGCAGCGGACCCGGAGCGGGTGGTGCGGGGAACGGATTGGGCGACGGGTGGCCGGGCTGCGGCCGCGTCGGATCCGTCGGCGTTGGTTCCGGTCCCGGTTCCGGCGGAAACGGCTCGGGTTCGTGCACTGGCGGGATGGTCATAAGCTTCCCCTCTCACGCGTGGCGGATGTGCCTTGCGGTGAACACAATACGCCTGCGTCCTGAAGCCCACTAGGGCTGCCCTATCCCGGCTTTCCCGGTAGCGAACGGCCGCGGCTATTGCCAGGGCCGGTGGATATATTGAGGGCATGACCTCCACTCCTCTGCAGGATTCCGCCAGCACGTCCGCACCCAAGGCCACCCCGCCCGTGGCCAAAAGGGTCCCCCTCGAACGGACGCACCACGGGGACACGTTCGTGGACCACTACGAGTGGCTGCGGGACAAGGAATCCGCCGAGGTCGTGGAGCACCTGAAGGCCGAGAATGCCTACCAGGAGGCCGTGACCGCGCACCAGGAACCGCTCCGCGAGGCCATCTTCCAGGAAATCAAGGGGCGCACGCAGGAAACCGACCTGTCCGTTCCGCACCGCAAGGACGACTGGTGGTATTACAGCCGCTCGGTGGAGGGCAAGGAGTACGGCATCCAGTGCCGGGTCAGGGCAGCGGACACCGGGGACAGGATCGCCGACTGGACCCCGCCCGCCGTGGAGCCTGGGGTCGCGATTCCCGGCGAGGAAGTGCTTTTGGACGGCAACATCGAGGCGGAAGGCAAGCCGTTCTTCTCCATCGGCGGCACGGCCGTGACCGTGGACGGCAACCTCTACGCCTACGCGGTGGACAATGCCGGCGACGAACGCTTCACCCTCCGGATTAAGGACCTCCGTACCGGCGAGCTGCTGCCGGACGTCATCGAGAACGTTTTCTACGGCATCTCGTTCTCCCCCGACGGCACCCGCATCTTTTACACGGTGGTGGACGATTCCTGGCGCCCGTACCAGGTGAAGGCCCACGTCCTGGGCACCCCAGTCACCGAGGACGTTGTCATCTACCAGGAGGACGACGCCGCCATGTGGCTCGGCTTCGAGCTCTCTGCGGACCGGCGCCATTTGGTGCTGGGCATCGGCTGCTCCGAGTACAGCGAGACCCGGCTGCTCCGCTTCGACGATCCGGCCCAGGCGGTCTCAACCGTCATTTCACGCAACGAACGCGTCCTCTACGAGGCCGAGCCTTTCCTGCTTAACGGCCAGGAAAAGATCCTCATTACGCACAATCGCGGCGCCATCAACTCCATGGTCTCGCTGGCGGACCCGGACGAGCTGCAGAAGCCGCTGGCGGAGCAGCAGTGGCAGACCGTCGTCGCTCATTCGGACGATGTCCGCGTCAACGGCGCCGGCGTCACCTCCACGCACCTCATCGTGTCCATCCGCAAGGACACCATTGAGCGGGTCCAGGTGATGGGCCTGGCCGGGCTGGGCACACCGGCACAGCAGGCACCGGTGGAGCCGGCGTTCGACGAGGAGCTCTACACCGCGGGGGTGGGTGGCTCGGACTACGAGGCCCCGGTCATCCGTTTGGGCTACACCTCCTACTTCACCCCGTCCCGGGTGTACGACTTCGTGCTGCCCACTCCGGAGCGGCCCGCCGGCGAGCTGCTCCTGCGCAAGGAAAGCCCGGTCCTGGGCGGCTATGACGGCAGCGACTACGTGGCCACCCGGGAATGGGCGACGGCACCGGACGGCACCCGGATCCCGCTCTCCGTGCTGCGGCACAAGGCGGTCAAACAGGATTCGACGGCGGCGGGCCTGGTCTACGGGTACGGCTCCTACGAGATGAGCATGGACCCGGGCTTCGGTGTCGCCCGCCTGTCCCTGCTGGACCGCGGAATCGTTTTCGTAATCGCCCACATCCGCGGCGGCGGCGAGCTGGGCCGGCACTGGTACGAGGACGGCAAGAAGCTCACCAAGAAAAACACCTTCACCGACTTCATCGCCGCCACAGACTGGCTGGCAGGCTCCGGCTGGGTGGACCCGACTCGGATCGCCGCGCTGGGCGGTTCCGCAGGCGGCCTGCTGATGGGCACCGTCGCCAACCTGGCACCGGAAAAGTACGCCGCCATCGTAGCGCAGGTGCCGTTCGTGGATCCGCTCACCAGCATCCTGGACCCCAACCTTCCGCTGTCCGCCCTGGAGTGGGAGGAATGGGGCAACCCCATCACGGACCCGCAGGCCTACGCGTACATGAAGTCCTACTCCCCCTACGAGAACGTACGCGAGGCCGCCTACCCTAAAATCGCGGCGGTCACGTCCTTCAACGACACCCGCGTGCTGTATGTGGAGCCGGCCAAGTGGGTGCAGGAGTTGCGGAACAAAACCACCGGATCCGAACCGATCCTGATGAAGATTGAGATGGACGGCGGCCACGGCGGCGCCTCCGGCCGGTACGTGCAGTGGCGCGAGCGGGCCTGGGACTACGCGTTCATCGCCGATTCCCTGGGTGCCACCGAACTGCTCCCTGGCGCCGGCCTGAGGTAGCCCCGGCACCAGCGGCGGAGCAATCTACGGGTGAAAGGGTTGTTCCAAAGAAGCTAATCATGCTTACTATTGTCTGGCGCCGGGCTGCCCGCTGGGGGCAGGCCAACCCCGCGCCAACCCGGAGGTTGCTGAAGCATGGAACACGAGATGCGTCCCCTGACTGACGACGAACTGCTTTCGGAGCAGGCAACGGCCTTGCCGGACAAGGAAGTTGCCTCGGTCCTGGACCTGGATGCCGACCTGGACCTGGGCATCGACGCCGCAGCACCCATCGACCTGGCGGTGGCCGCCAATGCGAACGTAGCCGCGCCGATCGACGCCGCAGCATCGGCCAACATCCTCTCCTTCGGCTCCGATGCCCAGGCACTGGCTGACCAGGGCGTTGTGATCGAACAGGGCATCACGGCCGACGCGAACGCTGAATCCACCCAGGACAGCACCATCGACCAGGGCAACGACACCATTGACGACGGCACCGCGACGGACGGCACCACCGGCAGTGGCCTCCCCGACGTCGGCGCGCTCCCCACCGACCCCGCGGCAGCCCTAAACGGGGACCTGCTCAACGTCAACGTGGACCTGGACGCCGACGCCGACATCGCCGCCCCCATCAATGGCGCCGTTGCCGCCAACGCCAACGTTGCGGCGCCGATCGACGCTGCCGTTGCCGCGAACATCGGCTCCATCGACAGCCAGGCCTACGCGGTGGCCGAGCAGGACGCCATCATCTCGCAGAACATCGACGGCGAAGCGAACGCCAGCGCGGACCAGCAGTCCGACCTGCAGCAGTAAGCGCAGATGAGCCATGCCACCGGGGGGCCGCGCCCCGAGCCCGGCCCCCCGTCGTCCCCCGCCTCCCTTGCCGAGCACCCGCAGCAGCATCCGGTGCGGGCCACAGGCGTCCGGCTCCTGGGCCAATCCGAAGGTTCCGGCTACCGCGAGCCGCCCTCGCTGGTACGCCGCGCGGACGGCCAGACCCTGCAGCTGACGCAACTGCTGTACCTGGTGCTCGAGGCAGCGGACGGGACCCGGAGCGTCGACGGCATCGCGCAGCACGTCAGCCAGGTTTCGGGGCGCCTGGTCAGCCCCGGCAATGTGCGCACCCTGATCGACAAGCAGTTGCTGCCCATGGGACTTCTGCGCCTGGCCGACGGCTCCGAGCCCGAGGTCAGGAAGGCCGATCCCCTGCTGGGGATGCGGTTCCGCTACACCGTCACGGACCCGGAGCGGACGCGCCGGATCACTGCACCGTTCGCGGTGCTCTTCAATCCGTTGATCGTGGTGGCAGTGACAGCAGTTTTCCTGGCGGCATGCTGGTGGGTGCTGATGGTCAAGGGCCTCGGCTCCGCCACGCACGAGGCGTTCGCCAACCCGCCGCTGCTGCTGCTCATCTTCGCCATCACCATCCTCTCGGCCGGCTTCCACGAGTTCGGCCATGCCGCCGCAGCACGCCGCGGCGGCGCCACCCCGGGCGCGATGGGCGCCGGAATCTACCTCGTGTGGCCGGCTTTCTTCACCGATGTCACCGACTCCTACCGGCTGGGCCGCGGCGGCCGGCTCCGCACCGACCTTGGCGGCCTCTACTTCAACGCAATCGTGGCCGTTGCCATCATGGGGTTGTGGCGGGCCACCGGCTTTGATGCCCTGCTGCTGGTGGTGGTGACCCAGATCCTGCAGATGGTCCGGCAGCTGCTCCCGCTGCTGAGGTTCGACGGCTACCACATCCTGGCAGACACCACCGGTGTGCCGGACCTGTTCCAGCGCATCAAGCCCACCCTGCTCGGTCTGCTGCCGTGGAACTGGGGCAAACCGGAGGGCCGCGTCCTCAAGCCGTGGGCCCGCGCCGTTGTCACACTTTGGGTCCTGGTCACCGTGCCCCTGCTGCTTTTCAGCCTGGCCATGATGGTGCTGGCCCTCCCGCGCCTGCTGGCCACGGCCTGGGACAGCCTCACCAGCCAGCAGGAACAATTCGCTGCGAGCCTCTCCGCCGGGGACATCGCCGGGGCCGCCGTGCGCGTATTGGCGATCGTCGCCGTCGCGCTGCCCATGCTCGGCATGCTGTACATCCTGCTCAGGCTGCTGCGCCAGCTGGTCACGGGACTCTGGCGGAAGAGCCGCGGCAGCGCCCTGAAAGGGACCGCCGCCATGGGTGCGGTCGCGGCGCTTCTTGCCGGGCTGGGCTGGGCATGGTGGCCCGACGGCGGGACGTACCGCCCGGTGCAGCCTTACGAACGCGGGACGCTGGCGGACGCGACCACCTCCATACTTCCGGAGTCCGGCACCCTCCTAAGGGAAGGCCGCGGCGGCAGGACCATTGCCCTGTGGCCGGAGGCCGCGGCGACGCCCACCCGGGACAACCCGCAATTGGCCATGGTACTGGTGCCGGCGGAGGACCGCGCCCCCGCCGCCGGTTCAGCCGCCCCCGCAACCCGGCCTTCAGATGCTGCCCCGTCCTGGGTCTTCCCCTTCGACCGGCCCTTGGCGCCGGAGGAGGACGGAAACCAGGCGCTGGCCGTGAACACCACGGACAACTCCATGACCTACAGCATCGCCTTTGCCCTGGTGTGGGCCGAGGATGGCAGACCGGTGGACACCCGCAACGAGGCCTACGCCTTCGCCAGCTGCACGGGCTGCGCCGCGATCGCGGTGGGTTTCCAGGTTGTCCTGGTGGTTGGCGAAGCCGATGTTGTTGTTCCGGAGAACCTGTCCGCTGCGGCCAACTACAACTGCGTTGACTGCCTGGCCTACGCGCTGGCCAGCCAGCTGGTCCTGACCCTGGAAGGCCCGCTGGGAGAGGAGAGCCTGGCACGGCTGAACGCACTGTGGGCTGAAATTGCCGAGTACGGGCGGAACCTCCAGAACGTGCCCCTCTCCGAAATCCAGGTCCGCCTGGCGGCCTACAAGGAACAGATCACCGCCATTATCACGGCGGACCAGGGCGCCGCCGGAAGCCCGGACTCCACAGCTCCCGCCACGCCCGCGCCCGCACCAACGGAAGCCCCTGCCGCTCCGGCTTCACCTGCCCCCGGCGGGCCGGCACCCGCCCCGGCAGGGACCGCCCCGGCCACGGCACCGGCCACCCAGCCCGCAGGAGGCGCCGCGCCGCCGTCGTACGTCCCCATTGAGACACCGCCGCCCACGGCGGATACTGGGGGCACGGCCCCCGCCGTGGAGCCCCAACCCACCGTAAACCCCAGCTAGGAGAACAAATGTCGTTGAGCAAGGGAACCTCCGTGGAATGGAACACTTCGCAGGGCAAGACGCACGGCAAGATCGTGGAGAAAAAAACGAGCGACTTCGAACTGGACGGGCACACCCACCGGGCCAGCGAGGACGAACCGCAGTACGTGGTTGAATCGGCCAAGACCGGCGCCCGCGCCGCGCACAAGGCGTCCGCCCTGACCGAGAAGAAGTAGCGCCGTGGCCGGCCAGCACGAGGTGGTGATCATTGGCGGCGGCAACGCCGGGGTTGCGCTTGCGGCGCGGCTGGAGCGGTACGGCGTCAAGGACGTGGCGCTGATCGAGCCCAAGGACCATCACCTGTACCAGCCGTTGTTCTCGCACATCGCGGGTGGACGGGCGTCCGCCAAGGAGGCGGTGCGCAGCCAGGATTCTGTGACGCCCAAGGGTGTGACATGGATCCGGGACAGCGCCGTGGACGTGGATGCGAACACCAACACTGTCACGCTCGCGTCCGGGTCAGCCCTCGGCTACGGGCAGCTTGTGGTGTGCCCGGGGCTGCAGTACGACTGGGACGCCGTGCCAGGCCTGGAGGAGGCCGTGCACTCGCCGCACGGCGCCTCGCACTACGAGTTCGAGCTGGCGCCCAAGGCCTGGACGCTCCTCAGCGGGCTGACATCCGGAACCGCAGTGTTCACCATGCCCGCCGGCCCCGTCACATGCGGCGGGGCGAGCCAGAAACCGATGTACCTGGCCTGCGACTACTGGCGGGAACACGGCGTCCTGGACAAGATCCGGGTGGTGATGGTCCAGCCGTACCCCACCGTGTTCGGGGTTCCGGAAGTGGACCGGGAGCTGGACCGGAAAATTTCGGAGTACGGCATCGAGCTGTGGACCAACAGTGAGCTCGTCTCCGTGGATGCCGGCCAGCAGATGGCGACCATCCGGAACGTTGAGACCGGGGCTGAGGAGTCAATCCACTATGAAGTCCTCAACGGGGTCCCGCCGCAGTCGGCGCCGGACTGGCTCAAGGCCACGGACCTGCCTGCAGCCGGGGACAAGGGCGGGTTCGTGGAGGTGGACCGGCAGACGCTGCGGCATCTCCGGTATTCCAACGTGTGGTCCCTGGGCGATGCCGCAGGCACCACCAACTCCAAGGCCGGCGGGGCGCTGCGCAAGCAGACCAAGGTGCTGGCGAAGAACCTGGTTGCCGCTCGGAAAGGCAAGCCGCTGACGGAGAAGTACAACGGCTACTCGGTGTGCCCGTTCACGGTCTCCCGCAACACAGTGGTGTTCGCCGAGTTCGACGACCGCTACCGGCCCATGCCCACCATCCCCCGCGTCCCCACCTGGAACGAGAGCAAGCTGTCCTGGGTGATCGACCGGGACCTGTTCCCGCAAATCTACTGGAACCTGATCCTCAAGGGCCGGGCATAGGCTTCGGGCCTACCCACCCACGACGGCGGCCGTTGCCTCCGCGATCGCACGCTCCTCGTCGGTGGGCACCACCAGGACAGGGATGGCGGACTGCGGCGTGGAAATGACGCGCGGTTCCTTGGACCGCCCAACGTTCAGGGCGCCGTCGAGCTCTATGCCCAGGGCGCCCAGGCGGTCCGCCACCAGCGCGCGGAACTGGTGCGAGTTCTCACCGATGCCGGCCGTGAACACAAGTGCCTTGGCCCCGCCCACCGCCACGTGGTACCCGCCGATGTACTTGGCCAGCCGGTAGGAGGTGACAGCGAGCGCGGTTGCGGCCCGGCTGTCGCCGTCCTCGGCGGCTTCCACCACCGAACGCATGTCGTTGTTGCCGGCAAGGCCCTTAAGCCCGGATTCCCGGTTCAGCATGGTGTCGATGTCCTCCGGGGTCCAGCCCGCCCGGCCCAGGAACACCAGGATGGAGGGGTCCAGGTCGCCGGAGCGGGTGCCCATCACCAGGCCCTCCAGCGGCGTGAAGCCCATGGACGTGTCCACGGACCGTCCGCCCTGGATCGCCGTGACCGAGGCGCCGTTGCCCAGGTGGGCGATGACGCCGTCGAATTCCTCCACCGGGATGTCCAGCACGGACGCGGCCTGCCGGGTAACGTATTCGTGCGAGGTGCCGTGGAAGCCGTAGCGGCGGATGCCGTGGTTTGTGTAGAGCTCGTCCGGGACGGCGTAACGCCAGGCGTGCTCGGGCAGGCTCCGGTGGAACGCGGTGTCGAACACGGCCACCTGCGGCATCTCCGGCCACTTTTTGCTGATGGCCCGGATGCCCAGCACGTTGGCCGGGTTGTGCAGCGGCGCCAGCGGATTGAGGCGCTCGATGGCCCGGGTGATCTCGTTGTCGATCAGCACCGGCTCGGCGAACCGCTCCCCGCCGTGGACCACCCGGTGCCCCACGGCGCCCAACTGCAGGTCGCCGAGCTCCTCATGGATCGCGGCATCCACCTGCTCAAGCGCCTCCGCATGGTCGCGAGGGCCCACAATTTCGCCGTCGCCGTCGCCCCCGTTGCCCTGGCCGATCTTCTCGATCAGCCCCTCGGTGAGGACCGTTCCGGCCGCTACGTCGCGCACCTGGTACTTAAGCGAGGACGAGCCGGAGTTGATGACGAGCACGAGCATGTGGGGCCTCCTGAGCCTTGCGTCTGCGGTTCAGTCCCCACACTATATGCGCCGGTATTAACGGCCCGTCAGCAGCAGCGTGTTGCCGTCGGGATCGAGGGCCGTGAAAAATAGGCAGACATCCGGCGCCCCCTGGAGCGGGCCTTCGGCCACCCCCCGGTCCTGCAGCCGCAAGTGCATCCGGCCCAGGTCATCAACCCGGAAATCACATGTGGCCCTCGCTGTACCAGACCGCTGCTTGCTCCGGATTCCGAACGGGTGAAAGAGGTGGTGATCACAGTTTGGGACATGGCAGCGATGCTACCCGCCAGGGCGGCGACACCCCCGGATTTCCTTGCGGATTCGAACGTGCTGTGCCTACAGTCGGCGGACAGGCTGGACCACGCGCGAGAGGACATTTCCATGACGAATGAGCCCGCTTCCATCGACGAAAACGACCCCACCAACACGGGTTCCAGCAGCACCGCCCCGCTGAACGCCCAGCCCGATTCCGGGCCGAAGGACCCCACCGGCGTCCAGGGCGCCAATCCTGCCCTGGATGACACCGGCAACCTCAAAGCGAGCGAAACAGGCGCAGCGGCGGAGGCCCCAGGGAATACCGAGGACCTGGACCTGACACCGCAGGGCCTTTCCGACGAGCCGGCCAAGCAGGAGGACGAGGACAGCCTGGCCAAGCCGGACAACAGCTAGTTTTTCCAAGGTTCGACGGCGGCGCCCGCCCTGGTGCCGCCGTCGGGCCTGTCCACGGCTTCCACGGAGATCAGCACCAGGCCAAGATCGCGCACCTTGGCGAGCAGCCCGTGCAGTGCCGCCTGGTCCGGCACGGCACCACTGAGCAGGGTGGTGCCCTTGCCCTCGTGTTCCATGCTGATGCCGCCGAACCAGGCGGACCACCGTTGGTCGAGGTGCCCGCTGACCCTGACCGCGTAGTAACTGGGCCCGGGCCCGGCCGCGGTCACGGCGCTCCCACCCGGCCTGCCTCGGTATTGCTTTCGAGCCGGGCCTCCGGGGTGCTGAGGCTCCGCCACAGCGAGTAGCCGAGACCGATCATGGCGATTCCGGCAGGGATGGCGAACAACCTTTCGTTGACTTGGGGCAGCAGCGGGATCACGAGGGTTGCCACGGACCCTGCCGCAAGCAGCGCCGCGGCCCAGCGGGCCAGAACCCCTGCCCGGAACAGGGCAATGCCGAAGACGAGCCCGCCGCCCAGGAAGGTGGCGGCTGCGGCGATATTCAGGCCGAGCATGCCGCCCAGGTCGCCACTCAACGGCTCACCGAGGATCATGGCGAACACATTGTTGACATAGCCAGGGTCACTGCGGGCAAGCGTTGGCAGCACCACTGCACCGATGAGCTCCACGCTTGTCATGATGATGTAACTGGTGCCAAACAGAAGGTAGCCAACCAGCCCCGGCACTCCCGCCCGCCTCACCTGGTGAAGGTACATCCCGGTGATGCCTGCGAGGGACAGCACGCCCATCAGTACCTTGAGCCCCTGGCGGATGGAGTATTCGGTGGTGGTGGCGAACTCGGCGTCCAGATGCGGGTGGTTGACCTGCACGCCGATGAACAGCACGCCTGCGGCCGCGGCACACAGGCCGGCCGATCGCGTGAGGCTTGCAGTGGTAATGGACATTCATGGCTCCTTGAGGTGTGCGCGGCGGCGGGGCGCTGCCGGATAAGTCCACGGTAGGAACCGGCGGGGTGCGCGGACATCACCCGATGATGTGATTGGCGGGGTGATTCAGAGCAGGCCGCGCTCGCCCGCCTGCCCTACTGCCGCCCGCCGGCTTCCCACACCCAGTTTGGTGAAGATGTGCTTGGTATGGGTGCGGAGCGTGTTGTGCGAAATGAACAGGGCCCTGGCTATTTCCGGTCCACTCAGGTCACTGTCCAGCATGCGAAGGACCTGCAGCTCCCGATCACTGAGCGGTTCAAGGTCCGACTCCGGCTGCTCCCCGCTGCGCGCGCCGGCCGGTTCCTGGTACGTACACAGGGTGAGCAGTCGACGGGCACCGGCGGCAGCGGCGCCGTCGTGCTTTGCCTTTGCCGCCCCGCGCAGCAGGTCCGCCATCGGTGGACCTTCGTCAAGGTACAGCCGCACGTAGCCGTCAGGTTCCGGCGAACCCGTCAACGATTCCGCCAGCGCCTCCTGCGCCTGCAGGCGGAGGCCGAGTGCGTCGAAGGCCAGGGACTGCAGCATGCGGATTTCGGCGAGGCTGCCAAAACGGCCTGTCTCAGCGGCTCCTGCTGAGAGCCTGCCAAGAAGGTCAAGCGCAGCGTTGGCGGCAAGGGTATCCGCACCGGTCCGCTGCCGGGCGATGAGCAGCCGCACCAGGGTGAGGTGGTTGAACTCCTGCAGGTAGGTGCCGCCGCCAGCAGCATCAATCCCGCACAGCTGCGCCCAGCGGGCAGCGGCGGACAGGTCCCCGTGACGAAGCTGAAGCCTTGCCTTGATGGCCGGGACGGGTCGCACCTCAGGGAAGAATCCCGGCCGGTACAGCTGCCCCGCCTGGTCCAGCCAGTCCATGGCCCGGTCCCGGCGGCCCTCGTCATAGGCCGTCAATGCCCTGGCCACGAACCACCGGTACCGGCTTTCGGTCATCGGACCGCGCTCGTAAAACGCCGCGGCCGCGGCCAGGTGCACGCCTGCTTCCTGGAGATCCCCAGCCTCCCGGCAGAGTTCGGCGAGGGCGACGTGCAGCTCGGCGCCCGCCCGCAGCATGGATTCGCTTTGGGAATCCGCTGCCATAAGTGCCGCCGTACAGCTGCGGCGGGCCCCCGCAGGACGGCCTGCAGCCAGCAGCATGTCCGCCAGAATGACCGTGCTGCTGTACTCGTCCAGCAGGTTGCCGGCCGCGTGCAGGCTTGCAATTGCCCCGGTGAACGTGTGCAGCGCTTCGGCCACGTTGCCGTCCGACCAGGCGGCGAACCCAAGAAAAGCGGCCGCGGCGCCCCTCGCCATGTGATCCGTCGGCCCGGCGAGTTCCAGTGCCCGCCGGGCGTGGGCCGCGGTGCCGGCTGCGTCTCCCCGCGCCTGTGCCAGGGAGGCACGGTAGGTGGCAATTGTGGCCGGAAGCGTCTCCAGCTCCTGGTTTTCACCGGTGCCCTCTGCTGCTGCCGGACCCGCAGCCGCCAGGGTTCGCTCTGCATCCGCGAGACGGAGCTCCACACCGGCCAGGTCGCCGGAAGCCATCAGCATTGCGCCGTAAAAGACGCTGAGCACGGGGCTCTCCCGGATGGTGGGATCGGGAAGTGCTGCCAGCCAGCCGAACAGTACGGCGTCCTGGCGGCTGCGCCGGAGCAGGGGCAGAGCACGTTCCACCAGACGCGCCGCCCGGCCGAAATCCCGGCCCTCGAGGGCATGCCGGATGGCGTTGGCCAGGTGGTCCCGGGACTCGTACCATTGGCTGGCGCGGCGGTGGAGCAGCGGAACCTGGTCCGGTTCCTCGCTGAGGAGGCGTCCCCGCAGGACGTCTGCGAAGAGGTGGTGGTAGCGGTACCACTCGCGCCGGTCATCGAGCGGGACAACAAAGAGGTTTGCCCGCTCCAGGTTCACGAGCATGGTGCTTCCACCGTCCCGGCCGGTGACAGCATCGCACAGCGGGCCGGTGAGCCTGTCCAGGACTGCGGTGTGCTGGAGGAAGCTCCTGACCCCGTCCGGCTGGTGCTCCAGCACCTCGTCCACCAGGTAGTCCACGACATAGCGGTCGTCTCCGGCAAAGCGGTTGATGAAGCCGGCGGCATCGTTCCGGTCACGCAGGGAGAGCACGGCGAGCTGCAGCGCCGCGATCCAGCCCTCGGTCCGCTGCTCCAACGTGGAGACCTGTTCAGGCGCAAGCCCCAGCCCTGCCTCCTTGTTGAGGTAGGCCTCGGCCTCAGCCTGGCTGAACCGCAGGTCTGCTGCGCGGATTTCAACCAGTTTTCCCCGCACCCGCCACCTGGCCAGGGGCAGGTCGGGATCGGAACGCGTACTCATCACCACGTGGAGCTGCTGCGGAACATGTTCCAGGAAGTAGGACATGCCATCCGCCAGGCCGCCGCCATCCACGGTGTGGTAGTCGTCCAGCACCAGCCACAGGTCCTGGGACAGGGCTGCGAGGTCGTTGATCAGGGACACGAGGAAAAGTTCCGTGGCCAGGGGCGGTGACCCGATGAGCTCCAGGGCCTTGGACCCCGCTCCAGGCACCACGGTTTGGAGCGCTGTGATCACGTGGCTCCAGAAAGTACCCGGCTCACCCTCGGCTGCATCCAGTGACAGCCAGGCGACGCGGCCATGGCGTTCCCCGGCCGCCCCCTGGACCCAGTCCGCGAGGAGGGAAGTCTTCCCGAAACCTGCCGGCGCCGAAACGAGCGTCAGTCCCGCACCGGCACTAAGGTCCAGTTTGGCCTGCAGGCGCGGCCGCGCCACAAACCCCCGCCGCGGCCCGGGGACGTAGAGTTTCGTGGCGATAATCGAGGCTTCCACGGGATGCTGCCCAACCACCGGACTGGCAGTCAGGCCTGCGCCTGGATCGCCGTGATGGCCACGGTGTTGACGATGTCTTCCACGGTGCAGCCACGCGACAGGTCGTTGACCGGCTTCCGCAGCCCCTGCAGCACCGGCCCCACGGCCACCGCGCCCGAGCTCTGCTGTACCGCCTTGTACGTGTTGTTGCCGGTGTTGAGGTCGGGGAAGATGAACACCGTGGCCTGCCCGGCCACGGAGGAGCCCGGCATCTTGGACGCGGCGATGGAGGCGTCCACGGCGGCGTCGTACTGGATGGGTCCTTCCACGGCGAGGTCCGGGCGGCGCGCACGCACCAGTTCCGTGGCCTGCCGCACCTCGTCCACCGCCTCGCCGGAGCCCGAGCCGCCGGTGGAGTAAGACAGCATGGCCACCCGAGGCTCCACGCCGAACTGGGCAGCGGTTTCTGCTGATGCCAGCGCGATGTCCGCCAGCTGCTCCACGTTCGGATCCGGGTTCACGGCGCAGTCGCCGTAGACCAGGACACGGTCCGGCATGAGCATCAGGAACACGGAGGACACGATTTTCACGCCCTCCCGGGTCTTCACGAATTCCAGGGCCGGCCGGATGGTGTGCGCCGTGGTGTGCGCCGCGCCGGACACCATGCCGTCCACCACTCCCAGCTGGACCATCATGGTGCCGAAGTAGCTTACGTCCTGCATGATCTCCAGCGCCTTGGCCAGGTCCACGCCCTTGTGTGCCCGCAGTTCCGCGTACTTCTCAGCGAACTTCTGCCGCAGGTCCGAGGTTGCCGGGTCCACCACGTTGATACCGGTGAGGTCGATGCCCCGGGCGGCAGCCAGCTCCCGGACGTCCGATTCGGGCCCGAGCACGGTCAGGTCGCACACGTCCCGCCGGTGCAAAATTTCTGCCGCCCGGAGGATCCGCATGTCGGTCCCCTCCGGCAGGACTACGTGCCGCCGCTGCGAGCGGGCCCGTTCAATCAGGTCATGCAGGAACCGCAGCGGCGTCATCCGCTCCGCGCGCGGCAGGTGCAGCCGCTCCACAATCTCGGCCTCGTCCACGCGGCGGGACCACAGTCCCAGGGCCGACGCCACCTTCCGCCGGTGCCCGGACCAGATCTCGCTGCGGACCTCCGAGACGCGGCGGGCAGTGGTGTACGTGTCATCGCGGGCGGCGAACACCGGGAACGGGGCCTGTGCCAGGAGCGGGTAGATGTTGGCGTCAGGCGCCAGGCCGCCGGTGAGGATCAGCGCGGAGGCCACGGGGAACTCCGGGGAGAAGGATGATGCC
Organism: Arthrobacter sp. MPF02; assembly: GCF_046605375.1. Lineage (GTDB taxonomy): Bacteria > Actinomycetota > Actinomycetes > Actinomycetales > Micrococcaceae > Arthrobacter. Next base: position 3,005,450 of record NZ_CP176772.1, read on the forward strand.
AGGCATGCCACCATCACGTCGGCCCGGTCCCCCGGGACGATCACCAGGGCACCTTCGTCCAGCACGTTGAGGAAGTTGCCCACGTTCATGGCTGCAACCTTGATGTCCTTCACGTCGCGGTCCATGTCCGCCCTGCCCGCAATCTGCCGAACGTCCAGCGCCGTGGCCACTTCACCGGTTGTGGGACGTGCAATCTCCTCCAGCTCGGGCAGGACGTAGACGGGCCGCCCGGAGGCACCCACCTTCACCTTGGCGGCGATCTCGTCCACCAAGTCGGGATCCGCGCGATTGACCATGATGGCCAGCAGTGCGCACTTTTCCGCGGCCAGCTCCTTCCGGGCAACATCGACGGCCGCTGAGGCCTCCTCGACAGTGCGGCCCTTGGCCCCGACCACAGCCACCACGGGTGCGGCGAGGTTGTTGGCCAGCCGGGCGTTGAGGTCGAACTCGACGGCGGCGTCCTGGCCGGTGAGGTCCGTCCCCTCCACGATCACTACGTCGCAGAGCCGCGACATTTCAGCGAAGATCTCCACGCAGCGGGAGTCGATTTCTTCGCGGTTGCCCTCTGCCAGCAGTCTCCTGACCTCCTGCGAGGTCAGGCCGCCGCGGCAGCGCTCGTCGCCCAGCGCGAACCGGGACTTCATCAGGGCCACCATGGGGTCGTCCCCGGCAGTGGGCCCGGTGACAACGGGCTTGAAGAAGCCGATCCGGTCCGCATGCCGGTGCAGCGTGTCCGCCAGGCCCAGGGCCACGAGGGACTTGCCCGATCCGGGAGTGGTTGCGCTGACGTAGATGCCTTTGGCCATGGTCCGCCCTTTGCTGTCTGGTGCCGGTCCCCCCATCCTTGCACCTTCCACCAGTTGGCACCCACCCAGCCAGGTAGCAGTAACTGCCATTATGGGCGCCCACAACGACAGATACTGCTACCTGGTTGGGCCGAAGCCGTGCCCTTGACACCGCACCCCCTCATGGGATTACCTAATGAACATTCGGTAAATAAAGCTGGAGGCAATGACGCATGGCTGAAACAACACTTTCCGGGCCACCTCACCCCATCCTGGAAAACGACTACGCCTCCGAATGGATGGGCATTGAGGTCCTGTCCCTGAGCGACGGCCACGCAACCATCCGGATGACCCTCCGGCAGGAGATGCTCAACGGCTTTGGCATGGCCCACGGCGGAATGATCTTCGCCTTCGCAGACTCAGCCTTCGCACTTGCCTGCAACCCGATCCACCCGTCACCGGGCGAGGAAAACCTCATCACCGTGGCCTCGGGCGTGGACATCAATTTCCTGAAGCCCGCCTACCGCGGCCAGGTGGTCACCGCCGTCGCCGACCGGCGTTCCAGCGCCGGACGCAGCGGCCTGTACGACATCCAGATCTTCGCCGCAGACGCCCAACAGGCCGAATCCACCCCCTCCGGCGCCCCCGGCGAACTCATTGCCGAGTTCCGCGGACGCAGCCGCACCATCCCCAGGAAGTAGGACAACATGACCCTGCATGCTCCCGAAACCCCCGCCCCGGCAGCGGCAACATCCGCAGCAACACCAGGCCTGGACCGTGAGGAAACCATTTCCCGCGACGAACTCGAGGCGCTCCAGTTGAGCCGTCTGCAGCACACCGTGGCCTACGCCTACGAGCGTGTGCCGCTGTACAAGCGCAAATTCGACGACGCCGGCGTGCACCCGAGCGACCTCCGGGAACTCAGCGACCTGGGCAACTTCCCCTTCACCAGCAAGGAAGACCTGCGCCAGGAATACCCGTTCGGCATGTTCGCCGTGCCGCAAAGCGAAGTGGCCCGCGTGCACGCCAGCTCCGGCACCACCGGCCGGCCCACCGTGGTGGGCTACACCAGGCAGGACCTGGCGGACTGGGCCAAGCTTGTAGCCCGCTGTTTCCGCGCGTCCGGTATCCGCCCCGGCATGAAGGTCCACAACGCCTACGGCTACGGCCTGTTTACCGGCGGTTTGGGCGCACATGCCGGCGCCGAAGCCCTGGGTTGCACGGTCATCCCCATGTCCGGCGGCCAGACTGAACGCCAGATCCAGCTGATCCAGGACTTCCAGCCGGACGCCATCCTGTGCACGCCCACCTACCTGCTGACTATCGCCGACGCCATGGCGCACATGGGCATCGACCCCGCCTCCACATCGTTGAAGTACGCGGTGCTGGGCGCCGAGCCGTGGACGCAGGAGATGCGGCACGAGCTCGAGGTCACCATGGACCTCAAGGCCTGCGACATTTATGGCTTGTCCGAGGTGATGGGGCCGGGCGTCGCCGGCGAGGCGGTGGAGACGCAGGACGGCAGCCACATCTGGGAGGACCATTTCCGCCCCGAAATCATCGACCCGTTCAACCCGGCGGCGGGCAAGGAGAACGTCCTGGGCGACGGCGAACACGGCGAACTCGTCTTCACTTCCCTGACCAAGGAAGCACTGCCCATCATCCGCTACCGCACCAAGGACCTCACCCGCCTCCTGCCCGGTACCGCCCGCCCCGCACACCGCAGGATGGGCCGTATCACCGGCCGCAGCGACGACATGATCATCCTCCGCGGGGTCAACCTCTTCCCCTCGCAGATCGAGGAGATCGCGCTCCGGATCCCCGAGCTCAGCCCGCACTTCCAGCTCGAGCTCACCCGGCCCGAGGGCCAGCGGATGGACCAGCTGACCGTGAAGATCGAGCGGCGGGACAACGTCACCACCGAGCAGGGCACGACGGCGGCACGCACCTTGCAGGAGCAAATCAAGATCCACGTGGGTTCTTCATGCGCCGTGGACGTTGTGGAGCCCGGCTCGCTTGAGCGGTCCAACGGCAAGCTGCGCCGCATCTACGACCTCCGCCCGAAGGGCTAGGTGAACGGCGCTCCCGGGCCCACCGGCGGGGGACCTGCCCGGGCCGACCGACCGTTCGTGAGAAACTAGCACCTATGCCCAGCACCACCGGAACCTCCAGCACCACCGGCACTGCAGTCAATGGCACAGCCAGGCGCGGCCGGCCCGGCTACGACCAACAGTCCGTGCTGCGCATCGCCGTGGACGTCTTCAACCGCCACGGCTACGACGCCACCTCGATGGGCATCCTGGCGGAGAACCTGGGCATCTCGAAGTCGGCCATCTACCACCACGTTCCCTCCAAGGGCGACCTCCTCAAGCTCGCCCTTGACCACGCACTCGGCGGGCTGGAGACCATCCTGGAACAGCCGGAGGCGACGTCCGGCCCCGCGGACGCCCGGCTCGAGTTCGTCCTCCGGCAAACGGTGGCCGTCCTGGTGGACCGGCTGCCGTTTGTCACGCTGCTGCTGCGGCTGCGCGGGAACACCGAGATTGAACGGGACGCGCTGGAGCGCCGGCGCACATTCGACCACAAGGTGGCAGCGCTCATTTCGCTGGCCAGGGACGAGGGCTCGCTCCGGCAGGACATCGACCCCCGGACCGTCACCCGGCTCCTGTTCGGCATGATCAACTCCATCGTGGAGTGGTACAAGCCCAGGGGCTCCCTCTCCCCTAAGCGGCTGGCCGATGACGTGATCACCATGGCGTTCGACGGACTGCACGGCCACCCCTGACCTTCCCCAACTAGGTAGCGCCAACTGTCGTTATGACCTGCCAAAACGACACATAGCGCTACCTAGTTGGGCCGTCCGGTGGCCGCGTCCGCCTCTGAGCGCCACAAATACTAAGTGTGCTTGGTATTTGCGGCGCACCCCGGCTACGGTGGTAGAAAGCCGCCACCGCAGGGAGGTACTGAATGAGCCCGGCAATTCCTCATGGGCGCCGCCGCCCGCACCCGGGCCGGCCACGCCGACCCGGCCTGTGCAGGACCGCCGCCGCCGCAGCTACCCTGAGTGCCGCCGTCGTACTATCCGCATGCACCGGTGGATCCCCGGCACCCAGCGAAACCACCGGCACCGGGAACACCGCTGCCGCCAGCCCCGCCGCCTCCGCCCCGGCAACCGGAGGGGCCGGCGCACCCGCCGCTCCGGATGCGGCCGGCGGCATCCCGCAGCTGGTGGAAAACCTGGCACCGTCCGTGGTCACCATCTTCACCGAGGGCGGGCTGGGCAGTGGCGTGGTGTACTCGGAGGACGGCCTGATCCTCACCAACGAGCACGTGATTCGCGGCAACACCCGCGTGGAGGTCGCCTTCGCCGACGGCCAGCGCGTGGACGGTACGGTCCGGGCCACCGACCCCGTCACGGACCTTGCTTTGGTGCAGGCGGACCGCACCGGGCTGCCGAAGCCGACCTATCAGACCGACCTGCCCAAGGTAGGCGAAGGCGCCGTGGTGCTCGGTTCCCCGCTGGGGTTCGAGAATACGGCCACGGCCGGCATCATCTCCGGGCTCCACCGGTCCATTCCGGGCTCGGCCTCCAACAGCCTGTCCCTCGTTGACCTGATCCAGACCGACGCGCCCATCAGCCCGGGCAACTCCGGCGGGGCCGTGATCAACATGCGCGGCGAAATCATCGGCATCAGCGAGGCGTACATCCCGCCGTCGGCCGGTGCCGTCGCTTTGGGGTTCGCCATTCCGGCCGCCACGGCCGTGGAAGTGGCCGAGGAACTGCTGGCCGACGGCACGGCCGAACACGCCTATGTAGGCCTGACCCCCGGCGAACTGACCGCCCAGATTGCAGACCAGCTGGGCATCGAACAGGGCGCCGGCGTGCTGGTCCTGGCCGTGGCCGAGGACGGGCCGGCGGGAGAGGCCGGAATCCGCCCCGGCGACGTGCTGGAGTCCATGGAAGGCGTGGAACTCACAGCACCGGAAGGGCTGCTGGCAGAACTGCGCAGCCGCAACCCCGGCGACACAGTCACCTTCACCGTCAAACGCGGCGACCAGACCGAGGACGTGAAGGTGGACCTGGCTGAGCGCCCCACTGAACCCACCACCCGATAGGAAGGTAAGGAAAATGAGCAACTCCAAGGAAGAGCCAGAGGCAGGCTTCATTGTGCCCGACCCGTCCAAGATCCGCGAGGACATTCCCGGCGATGCCGGCGACGAGGCCAACGTGATCCGCTTCAGCGAGGAGCAGGCCCTGATTGAGGAGCAGGCCCACGGCATCCGTCCGGACACCTACAGCGTGCCCGCAGGCGGCCCCACCATGGATGAGGCCCGCGGCAACATGGACCTCTCCGACCAGACCTCCGGCCGCGGCACCGGCCCCGAGGATGACAGCAGCGACGACGGCCTGCACGGCGGTGCCGAGTCCTGACCTTTGGTGGCAAACGCAGGGGCGCCCCGGATTCTTCCGGGGCGCCCCTGACGTTTGCCTGGCTGCTAGAGCTGGTACTCCATCTTGCCGCCCAGGCTCTCATGGACGCACAGGATGTTGTGCTCGGTGTCCATGAACCAGGCACACTTCTCTGAATTCGTGGTGCAGATATGGTTTTCGGTCTTAAGGTTGGGCAGGTCGTAGTCCTGGAACTGCACTCCCATGGCTTCCATTTCACGGACAGTCTTCTCGATGTCCGTCACTTCGAAGCTCAGGGCCGTGTGTTCGGAGTGCTTTCCGTCGGAAACCGGCTTCAACTGCAGCATCGGGCCGCCGTCGCTGCCGAGCAATTCGCTTCCATCGTCTGTCATTCCTACGTGCGGGAGTCCGAGTTTTTCGGTGTAGAAACTGCGGGCACGGGCTGCATCGTCGACTGGCAGGATGGTTGTGGCTGTGTTCATTCTTAGGGTCATCGGGCCACCTCCTACGGGCAGAATTTTACGCTCCCGCCCACAGGTTTCGACAGGCTCAACCGCCGGCAGGACAGTCTCAACCTCCGGCGCGCCTCCCCCGATGCGCTATCACTTTTGGTCCCTAAAACCCGGTTTTAGGGACCAAAAGTGATAGCGCAACCAGGGGCTTTGGGGGCTACTTTTCGACGAGGGTGAGGACATCGTAGGTGGCCACGATGTCGTCGTTCTGGTTGGTGAGAACGGCGTCCCAGGACACCTCGCCGTACTCGTCCGTTTCGCGCGGGGTGATCTTCTTGGCGGTGAGGGTCACGCGTATGGAATCGCCCGCGGCCACCGGGGTAATGAACCGCAGGTTCTCCAGCCCGTAGTTCGCCAGGACAGGGCCCGGTGCGGGCTCAACGAACAGTCCCGCTCCCCAGCTCAGCAGCAGGTAGCCGTGCGCCACGATCCCCGGGAAGAACGGGTTGGCTTCCGCTGCTTCCTGGTTGGTGTGGGCGTAGAACGTATCCCCGGTGGAGTTCGCGAACGCACTGATGTCCTCCAGGGTGACCTGCCGCAGGTCGGACCGGACGGCGTCGCCAATCCGCAGCGTCTCCAGCGACTTCCGGAACGGATGCGTGCCTTCGGTCTCGAGCGTGAAGTTGCGGTCTGCCCCGGCGTGCCAAATTCCGGTGACGGCGGTAAGCATGTTGGGCGAGCCCTGGATGGCGGTGCGCTGCATGTGGTGCATGACGGAGCGGATGCCTCCCAGTTCCTCGCCCCCGCCGGCGCGGCCCGGCCCGCCATGGACCAGGTGCGGGACAGGCGAGCCGTGGCCGGTGGAGGAACGGGCGTCCTCGCGGTTCAGCATCAGGACGCGCCCGTGGTGTGCTGCGATCCCGGTGACCAGCTCCCGCGCCACGGACGGATCGTTGGTGCAGACCGTGGCCACCAGCGAACCGCTGCCGCGTACGGCGAGCCGGACGGCGTCGGCCAGGTCCTTGTAGCCGACCACCGAGGAAACGGGACCGAACGCCTCAAGTGAGTGCAGTGCCTCCGCCTCGGGATTGTTCCAATTCAGGAGGACCGGGGCCATGAAGGCGCCTTCCGCCACAACAGCGGAGGTGCCGTCCGCGGTGGTGACCGACGGCGAATCGAGCGTTCCGTACGCAAGCTCACCGCCGGCGTCGAGCATGGCCTGCACTGCGGCGCGGACGTCTTCAAGCTGTTCCACGGAGGCGAGCGCACCCATGGTGACGCCGTCCGCGCGGGGGTCACCCACCACGACACGCTCCTGGACGCGCTTGCCGATGGCAGCGGACACGGGACCCACCTGCTCCTGCGGCACAATGGCCCGGCGGATGGCGGTGCATTTTTGGCCGGCTTTGGCAGTCATCTCAGTGACCACGGACTTCACGAACGCGTCGAATTCCGGGGTGCCCTCAACGGCGTCAGGACCGAGGATGGCGGCGTTCAGGGAGTCGGTTTCAGACGTGAAACGGACTCCGCCCTGGACCACGTTCGGATGGGACTTCAGGGACAATGCCGTGGAGGCGGAACCGGTGAAGGATACGTAGTCGCGGTAGTCCAGCACGTCCAGCAGCCCGCGGACGGAGCCGGAAATGAGCTGCAGGGAGCCCTTGGGCAGGATGTTGGATTCAACGATCGCCTTTACAACCGCCGCGGCCACATAGCCTGTAGGGGTGGCGGGCTTGACGATGGTGGGGACGCCCGCGATGAACGCAGGCGCGAACTTTTCCAGCATGCCCCAGACCGGGAAGTTGAAGGCGTTGATCTGCACGGCGACGCCCGGGATCCGGGTGTAGATGTGCTCGCCTGCAAAGGACCCGTCCTTGGACAGCTGCTCCATCGGCCCGTCGACCACCACCTGCGAGTTCGGAAGTTCGCGCCGGCCCTTTGAGCCGAAGGTAAAGAGGACACCAATACCGCCGTCGATGTCCACCATGGAATCGATCTTGGTCGCGCCGGTCTGCGCCGAGAATGCGTAGAAGTGTTCGCGTCGGGCGTGCAGGTACTGGGCCAGTTCCTTGAGCTTTAGGGCACGCTGGTGGAAGGTGAGTTGGCCAAGTTCCGCCTGGCCGGTGTCGCGTCCGTAGTCCACGACCGCCTGCAGGTCCAGCCCCTCCGTGCTCACCTTGGCCAGGATCTCCCCCGTGCTCGCATCCCGGACGGGGACTGCGGAAGCCGACGAGCCGGCGTCGGGCGTCCACCAGGCGTCCATGATGAAGCTGGGCACTGTCTCCACGGTGTCAACCGTGGCCTGGGGAGCGGTGGCAGTGGTGGTCATCGTTGACGTGTCCTTCCAACAAGCGGGCAGAAAGGCCGTCAATGATTACTGACCGGCCGTTCGGTAATATAAGTACCATACATGAATGTGCCGCGCCGCACACTAGAAGCCGGACCGCAAAGACCTGAAGGAGACCCCATGACCGCCCCGACTCCGAACTCCCCCGAGCCTGCTCCGGCCCATGCCCCCAGGCAGCACGAGCTATGGAAGATCACGCTCGGCGAGCTGGACGAGAAGTTGGGCGTGAAGATCCTTGAGGAATCAGTGGAGCGGGTGGTCGCCACCATGCCCGTGGAGGGCAACAGGCAATCGTTCGGCCTGCTGCACGGCGGCGCCTCGCTGGCGGTGGGCGAGGCCGTGGGCTCCTGGGCTGCCGTGATCCACGCGAGCACCATGGGCAAGACGGCGGTGGGCGTGGACGTGTCCGCCACCCACCACCGCTCGGCGCGGGAAGGGACGGTCACCATCACGGCCACGCCCATCCACCTCGGCGGCACGCTGACCACCCACGAGGTGCTCATCACCAACGAGATCGGCCAGCGGCTCTGCACGCTCCGCATCACCAACCTGCTGATGCGGCGCCACAAGTAGGGCTTCCCTATCCGCTGCGCTTCCGCCGCCCGACCAGCACCATCAGGACGCCCCCGGCCGCAATTGCTGCCACTGCCGCACCTGTCGCCGACAGCAGAAGTGTAGAGGCGCCGGTGTTGGCGAGCCCTCCGGGATTCCTGGGGCTACCGCTGCGTCCCGTGTTGGCGAGGTCCGCGGGCGGCGTGGCCGCTGGAAGTACGACGGCGGCGCCTCCGTCCGAGGAGTCGGCGGGCGGTGCAGGGGATGCGTCCGCCGGGGCCGGGTTTGTGGGCGCAGGAGCAGCGGGTGCCGGTGCCCGCGGGCCCGGGTCGGCCGGTGCCGGCGGTTCTTCGGAGTCCGGTGCCGGTGCCGGCGGCGTGGGGGCCTCCTCAGGCAGGGGCGGGAACGCGAAGCTGTTGATGCCCGAAACACTGAATCCGTTGACCGTCTCGGCGGTGAAGCGCAATGCCTGTGGGCGCTTGCCCTCCGGCGATCCGGGTGCCGTGAAGCTCCAGTTTCCATCCGCGTCCACCGGGACCTCGAAGGGTTCACCGTCCTCGGGAGTGATCCGGACCGTCGACCCGGCAGCGATGGCCGAGGCCGGAGCTGCCGGTACGGTTCCGGTGATGACCTGCCCCGGCTCGTAGGTGCCACCTGGAGCAGGGCTGGTGACAGCGGGCTTGTTCAGGAAGAGTTCCAACTGGTAGCCGGGCAGGACAGCCAGGCTCTCACTGAGGGTGGCGGCAACGGCGAAATTCTGGATCACGTTGCCGTTGCCGTCAGGGGTGTCCCCGGCTGCGTGGGTTCCCACGGCATAGTTTCCGCTGACGTAGGGCCCGCCGGAATCGCCGCCGCTGGACTGGACGGCATAGGAGAGGAAACCCCGGAACGCCCGAAGATCGGCGGGGTCCGAGGCATAACCAGGGCCGGGAACAACAAAAATGCCCACGGCATCAACCGTCCCGCAGGACCAGGCTGAGGTCCGGCCCGAGCGGCAGACCGGCATTCCGGCAACGGGATCAGCCCTGCCGATAATCTTGACGTCCGGTCCTGGTTGAGAGAGGTCACCCCAGGTGCTGGCGGCCGGAAGCGCATCAATATCAGAGCGCAACGACTCGATGACGGAGATGTCGGTACCCACGTTTGCCGGTTCGTCCGGGTTGAGCGGGTCCTCGTTGATGCGCGAATTGCCCGGCCCGCCGTACTGGCTGAAACCAAACCTGCCCAGCAGACCAGCGGCTTCGCCCATGATTTGCAGGGTCGCCGTCTGCGCTGCCCCGTCGGAAGCGCAGTGGCCGGCCGACAGCACGGCCGGGACGCCCGTGGGGTCGAAGGCGGAGAAACCCGTGGAGCATATCCAGCCGGTATCGGCGATGTAGCCGACACCCCCGGGGACGTCGGCTTCGGGAGCAAGGTGCGTGCCGGCGTCGAGCACCACGTTGGCGTACCGGGCCACGAACTCTGCGGGTGATACCTTGCCGGGACCTGCGGCAGGAGCGCCCGGGTCACCGCCACGGGAGGTGGACTCGGGGCTGTTGGTCCCGCCGGTCCGGATCACGTACTTTCCGCCGTCGGCCACTACCGCCTGCAGGCCCTCCGCGCCGACCTCGCGCACGTACGCCTGGAACAGCTGCTCCGTACTGGCGGCCAATTCGGAACCGGCGGCCGGGTCCGACGAAGCGGTGCCCTCAGGGTTCCCGCCCTTGGCCTGGGGCATAGGCGCGTCCACCACCAGTTCGGGGATCGAAACCGCGAGCGCGGCCACCTTCTCGAGCAGCCCGGCACCTGATCCCGCCACCACAATCTTTCCGGCATCGAGCCGGACGCCAGCGTAACCGGGAACATCCCGCAGCTGCACGGCTGCTTCCGCCGCCTTTGCACCCAGTTCGCCCGCGGCGCTGAACTCCTCCGGGCTGAGGCCAAGATCGCGCTGCACCGCATCCGCGAGCGCTGCCTCGGAAAGGCGCGTGCCGCCGTCGGACGCAGCCGTACCGGGAGCTGGCCGAATTGCCGGTTCCTCGCTGGCGAAAGCCGGCGCTGCGATGTAAGCGGAAGAGGCGAGCACCCCGGCAACGGCGCCCATGGACAGGAACCGGCGCAGGTTGCGGGCCGTCATCGGGCGACCCCTGCCCCGCACAAGGCAAGCACGGCGTGCAGTTCATCGAAGCTGAGGCCGTTGCGCAGCAGGTAGTTCCGTGTGTCCAGGGCGCGGACGAACTCCACCACCGCTTTTCCGCGCTGCTCGAGCAGGGGTTCCAGCTCGGCGTCGCCGAGGTAGCGCTCCCTGTCGTGCGGCGGACCGTGCGTGCCGTAGCGTTCATTGATGCCGCGGGCCGCACGGCGGTAGCCCTCGGCGATGTCCCTGTCGGTGTCACCCGCCAGGTCCTGGACCATGGCTGCGACCATCCCGCTGCGGTCACGGCCGGCGGCACAGTGCAGGATCACGCCTCCGCGACCTGCTGCCGATGCGAGCGCCCGGAAGACTCCGACGAGTTTGTCCGGGAAGATCCGGGCGTTGTCTGCGTAGAAGGCGGGGTCGTTGAGGTACGGGCCGGTGATGGCCGTGAAGCGGGGGTCCCCGGGCTCCTCGGTGGGTGCCGTTATGACGGTCATTCCTTCCCAGGCGGCCTTCGCCACCACCGGATCGGTATCGCGCCGGCGGGCCTCGGCGGCGTTGCGAAGGTCAACAACGGTGCGGATGCCGTCGTCGAACGCCTGTTGCCAGCCCGCCTCGGTCAGCCATTCCCGGCGTCCCATCCGATAGACGCCGCCGGCTACATGCCAGGCGTTGACAGCACCATCCCAGCCCATGGGCCTGCCCTGATTCTTCATCCGCACAGCTAACCACACGGTGCTGCGCGGCGCATGTCACACGAGGAAAATCTGGATGAAAGAAGGGTAGCTACGGCTGGTGACGGCGCTTCCCGCCAGGCGTACGGTACACGTAACCGCTCTGTGCCCACAGGCAAGGTTCGAAGGAGAACGGCGATGGGAACAACAGGATTACGACGGCGGCACACGGCTTTTGCAGCCGTCCTCGCCACGTTTGCCCTGGCGCTTGGTCTGACGGCCGCCCCGGCCGGCGCAGCGCCCGCGCGTGACGTTGACTACGTTGCCTTTGGGGACTCCTACACAGCTGGAACCGGAGCCGGGGCACCATATCGGCCGGCCAACGTAGCCTGCTGGCAGAGCAGTGGTGGCTACGTGGACGTAGTGGCAAAAACGGGCCGAATCGATGTAGTCGCCAATAAAGCCTGCCACGGTGCTGTCCTGGACAGTGACAGCAGATTTTACGATCGTGAAATCATCATTCCTACCGTCATGGAACAGATACTGATGGCCACCCTTGCCCGGCAGCTCTCGCACGATACCGAATTAGTTTCTATAACAGCTGGGGCCAATGATCTTGGCTTCGCAAGTGTCATCGGAGCCTGCGCTTCCGGGACCTCGGCAGAATGCTCCGAAGCCCTGGCCATAGCGTCGGATCCTGCCACCGTGGAGCAGATGCAGACGAACCTCGTAGAGGCACTCGTGTGGATCCGGACCGTAGCGCCTCACGCCAAGATTGCTGTTCTGGGGTACCCCTACCTTTTTGATCCAGCCAGCCCGTTCGCTCCGATTCCGCCGGAAACGCAGCTCGTCATAAATCAAGCGGCGGATGGGCTGAACACAATACTCAAGGGGACTGTACAAGTGCTCAATCAGGCCTACGGGAATTTCCAGTTTGTTGATGTGCGCAACAAGTTTATTGGTCATGCCGTGAACTCCGTAAATCCCTGGCTGCAACTACTCCTCGCGCAGCCCACGCCCGACTACAACTTCCATCCCAATAAGGAGGGGCACCGCGCATACGCATCAGCGCTCCTCGAAGCGGTCAAGCCGGCCCAGCTCGCCCGCCCGTAACAGTTCCCTAGCCGCGCCGGGCGAGCCTGTGCTCCAGCCCGGCACGGACCATGGGCCACTCGTGCTCCAGGATCGAGAAGACCACGGTGTCGCGCAGGATCCCGTCGCGGGTCCGGGAATGGTTGCGGAGCACGCCGTCCTGCTTTGCGCCGAGCCGGGCGATCGCCTCGCGGGACTGGTGGTTAAGCCAGTGCGTCCGGAACTCCACGGCCGGGCAGCCCAGCTCCTCGAACGCGTGCCGGAGCAGCAGCAGCTTGGAATCCGGATTCGTTCCCGTTCCCTGAACCGACGCTGCGTTCCAGGTGGAGCCGATCTCCACGCGGGGCGTGCCGGCGTCGATATTCATGTACGTGGTCATCCCGATGATCCTGCCCGGACCACCGGTGTCCGGGTCGATCAGCCTGGTAGTGAACGGCAGCATCGAACCCTCGTCCTGGAGGGCCAGGCGCCGCCGGATCTCATCGGCCATGTCCCCCGGTTCCGGCACCGAGGTGTACCAAAGCTTCCACAGCTCACCGTCCCTCGCCGCCTTCACCAGGCCGTCGTGGTGTTCCTCCGCCAGCGGTTCGAGGATTACATGGCGGCCAGTCAGGGTAAGGGGTTCAAGGAAGGTCACTGCACCAGCCTAGGCCCACCCATTGGGCCCGGTTTACGCTGGGACAATACCAGGAACGGCAAACGAGGGAGATCAACGTGTCAGGACAAAATCCGGACCCGGACGAGGACAAGCTGACCGGCTTGGAGCCAGGCGGTGGAGTACCGCCGGGGGAAACACCCCCGGGGGAAGCCTCAACCAGCACCACACAGGGCCACGACGAGCACGGCACCAAGAAGAGCACACAGTTCTTTTGGATCGCGATCATCGGGATCGTGGTCCTGCTGTCGCTGCTCTACTTCATCGGCTACATCGTGGGCTTCTTCGACGGCTAGTCCGGCACAGGGCACCTAGCTGGGCCAGTCGAAGAAGCCCTTGCCGGTCTTGCGGCCCAGTTCGCCGCGCGCCACCTTGTCGCGGAGTATCTGGGGCGGGGCAAACCGCTCCCCCAGTGTCGAGTGCAGATATTCGGCGATTCCCAGCCGGACATCCAGGCCAACGATGTCGGTGGTTTTGAGCGGCCCCGTAGGGTGCTTGTAGCCAAGCACCATGGCGGCGTCGATGTCCTCTGCGGTGGCGACGCCCTCCTCCACCATGCGCATCGCCTCCAGGGCGATGGCCACGCCCAGCCGTGAGGACGCGAACCCAGGGGCATCGTTCACGACGACGGCGGTTTTGCCCAGTGCCTCCACCCACCCCTTTGCAAGGGCAGCGAGTCCGGGAGACGTTTTCTCCCCCAGCACCACCTCGATGAGCGTGGACGCCGGTACCGGGTTGAAGAAGTGCAGCCCCAGGAAGTTTTCCGGCCGCTTCAGCTCGTTCGCCAGGCCATTGACAGACAGGGAGGAGGTGTTGGAGGCCAGGTAAGCGTCATCCGCCAGGCGCTCCTCGATGCCGCGCAAGGCCGCGACCTTCAGGTCCCAGTCCTCAGGCACGGCTTCGACCACCAGTTCCCGCCCCGTGAAGGCGTCGTAGTCGGTGCCCACAGCCAGGCGGGAGACCAGCTCCTCGAACCCGGTGTCAATGGCTCCCCGCTCAACGCTCTTCAGGAGGGCAGCTTCCACCCGTTCACGCGCGGCCTCGACGGACACCTCGTCGCGCTCCACCACCAAAACATCGGCACCCTTGATGAGGAAGGCGTGGGCGATGCCGGCGCCCATGCGCCCGCCGCCCAGCACGGCCACTTCGCCCGGAAGGCCGGGAGCAGGTTGGGGATTGTTCATGGGTTCTTCTTTCCGGTGTCGCTGCTGGACGTCCCGCCGGCTGTCCGGTCCAGGAATTTCTGCATGCGGTCGAACTTGGCCCCGGATTCGAACAGGATCCCCTGGGCCAGCTGGTCGATCAGGGGGTGTGCCTCGGCCGGGGCGTGGAACACGGACTTGGTGATGCGTACGGCCAGGGGGTCCTGCCGGCCGATCCGGTCCGCCAGGTCATGGGCAGCATCCAGAAGCCGGTCCGGGTCATGGACCTCGGTGATGAGGTTGAGGGCAAGGGCTTCCTCCGCGCCGAGGATCCGTCCGGCCAGGAGGATCTGCTTGGCCACGGGTTCCCCCACCAGTTCCTTCAACCGCCAGCTGGCACCGGCCGCGGCGAGGATGCCGAGCCCGGTTTCCGGGTTGCCGATCCGCAGGTTCGGCGTGCCGATCCGGAAATCAGCCGCGTAGGCGAGCTCCGCGCCACCGCCGAGGCAATATCCGTCCAGGGCAGCGATCACGGGCATGGGCAGTTTGGCGATCCGGACGAAGATGGTGGAGTTGATGCCCTGCAGGGCGTCGTCCCGGCGCCGCTCCCGCAGCTGGGCTATGTCCGCCCCGGAGGCAAAGACTCCCTCCACCCCCGCGATGATCAGGACCTTGGGGTCCTGCTCGAGTGCGGCGCAGACCGTGTGCAGTTCGTCCACCATCTGCTGGTCGATGGCGTTGCGCACCTCCGGCCGGTTCAGCAGGACGATGACCCTGTCACTGCGTTCTTCGACCAGGAGGGCATGGAACTTCTCGGCCGCCAGGTCCACAGGCCCCGGCATCAGACCTTCTCCACCAGCATCGCGGTGCCCTGGCCCACGCCGATGCACATGGTGGCCAGGCCAACCCTGGCATCCTCGCGTTCCATCCGGCCGAGCAGGGTGATGGCGATTCTGGCCCCGCTGGAACCCAAGGGGTGGCCCAAAGCGATCGCGCCGCCGTCGTTATTCACGATGTCCGGTTCAAGCCCAAGGCGCCGGATGCAGGCGAGGGACTGCGTGGCGAAGGCTTCATTGAGTTCGACGGCGTCAAGGTCACCTACGCTGAGACCGTTCCGCTTGAGCACCTTCTGCGTGGCGGGGACGGGGCCGATGCCCATGATCTCCGGTTCGCACCCGGCGGACGCACCGTCGATGATGCGTGCCCGGGGCGTCAGTCCGAGCCGTTCGATGGCGGCCTCGGACGCCACGATGATGGCGGAGGCGCCGTCGTTCAGTGACGACGAGTTGCCGGCAGTGACCACGGTGCCACCGTGCGTCACGGGCTTCAGATTAGCCAGGACGTCCATATTCGTACCGCGGCGGGGGCCTTCATCCGTGTCCACCACGGTCTCGGACTTGCGGGTTTTGACCGTGACAGGGACGATCTCGTCCTTGAACCGGCCGGCTTCGATCGCGGCGAATGCCCGTTCGTGCGAGCGGACCGCAAAAGCGTCGGCGTCCTCGCGGGAGATGTTGTCGACGCGGGCCACTTCCTCCGCGGTCTCCGGCATGGAGTACGTCATCTTGCCGTCCCGGGACCGTGCGCCGTGCTGGAAGTGCGGGTTGGTGAAGCGCCAGCCGATGGAGGTGTCGAAAATCTGGCCCGGTTTGGCGAACGCGGTGGCGGGCTTTTCCTGGACCCACGGCGCCCGGCTCATGGACTCCACCCCGCCGGCGATCACGATGTCCGCGGCGCCAGCCTTGATTATGTGGCTGGCCTGGATGATTGCGCTGAGCCCGGAGGAGCACAACCGGTTGACGGTGATGCCCGGAATGTGGAGCGGCAGTCCCGCCAGCAGGGTGGCCATTCGGGCGACGTTCCGGTTTTCCTCGCCGGCACCGTTCGCATTGCCCAGGATCACCTCGTCGATGCTGTCCGGGTGCAGGCCGGCACGGTGCACTGCCTCCCGCACCACCAGGGCTGCGAGGTCGTCAGGTCGGGCGGAGGACAGTGCACCACCGTATTTGCCTACCGGCGTCCGTACCCCGCCAACAAGGAAAGCCTGCGGCCCTGCGGTTGCAGTCATGGAAACACCCTTCACGCGATTAACAGCACTGTTATCGGCGGCCGGCTGTATGCCCTCCCCCAACTAAGTAGCAGCAACTGCCGTTTTGAGCGTTCAAAACGACACTTCGCGCTACCTATCCGGGTTCACTTACCGACCGTTCGTTCTGTAAATAGTACACGGCCGCGCCCCCGATGCGTACCTCACGAGTTTTTAGACAGGAGCTGTTGGCCCCAGAGGCCTCGTGGCCCCGTTGCCTGCCCAAAAGCTCCGCGGGCTACAGGGATTCGGCTTTGGCGGCAATTTCCGCCAGGTCCCTGGCGAGCGCCTTGCGGGTGGCAGCGAGGCCGAGCTTTCCGAAAAGAGCCATCAGGATACGGGCAGCAGCATTGGGCTTGGGCATCTCCGCGCCGAAGGTGAGCGTGAGGTCCGTTCCGGCGTCGCGCGGGGCAAGCGCAAAGCGCGTGGTGTAGTCCGCGCCGCCCTGCACAGCCTTCACGGTGGTGCTGCGCGGCGGGTCCACCTGCTCCACCCACATTTCCACCGTTTCCGACCGGCCCATCATCTTCCGGGTTTCCTTCCACCGCGTCCCCTCACCATAGGGCCCGCCCGTGAGGAGCTGCACCGTTTCTATCCCGGACAGCGTTGCCGCCGAACCGGGGATATCCGTGATCACCGACCAGACCTTATCCGGAGTTGCCTTGATGTGCCGGGTCAGGGTGGTGGTTTGCTCCATGGCTTCGAGCCTAACTGCGTGGACTGACAAGCAACAGGCATACGAAGCACTCGGGGCCGGCGCAGTTTGAAATAGTAAGCATGCTTCGTGTTAGGGTGAAGTTGTCAGGTGATCGACGA
Organism: Arthrobacter sp. MPF02; assembly: GCF_046605375.1. Taxonomy (GTDB): domain Bacteria; phylum Actinomycetota; class Actinomycetes; order Actinomycetales; family Micrococcaceae; genus Arthrobacter. The sequence goes on from NZ_CP176772.1 coordinate 3,022,578, forward strand.
AACGAAAGGAGTCCATCATGGGCCTCGGAGACAAGATCAGTAATGCGGCAGAAGACCTGGGCGGCAAGGCCAAGGAGGCTGCCGGCAACGCAACTGACAACGACCGCCTGAAGGCCGAAGGCCAGACGGACCAGGTCACGGCGGACGCCAAGAAGGTTGGCGAAAGCGTCAAGGACGAGTTCAAGCGTGACTAGTTCCTTGCTGGTGCAGCCGTAGCGAACGGCGTGCTGCAACAGGCTGAAACGGCGGTGGATCCCTTGCAGATCCGCCGCCGTTCTGCTGTTCCAAGCTGGCTGTTACCAGCCGCTGCGGGTAGGTGTGTGCCCCTGCCGGGAATCCTCAGGCATCGTCATCTCGGCCCGCAGGCCAAGGAGACGGATCGGCCTGCCCGGCTCGATCTTTTCGGCCAGGTCGAGCGCACGCGCCAGCACCTCCCCGGGGTCAGAGGTTTCCGGGATCTTCCGCGCGTAGGTCTTGGTGAGGAAGGGCGCGTACCGGACTTTCAGCGTCAACCCCACCACGGGCCGGCCCTCGCCCGCCATGTCCTCCAGGACGTGGGCCGCCAGCTCCCTGACCGCACCGTCTACCTGCGCGGGCTCCGTCAGGTCCTGCTGAAAGGTGGTTTCCCGGCTGTGCCCTCGTGCCACCCAGGGCGTGTCATCGACTTCCCGCGCGCCGTCGCCCCGTCCAAGCTGCGCATACCAGGGCCCCAACTTGGGCCCGAACTCGGGGACCAGGTCATCAGGATTGGCGGCCGCAAGCTCCGCGACGGTGGTGATCCCAAGTTTGGCAAGCCGCTGTGACACCTTCTTCCCAACGCCCCACAGCTCGATGGTGGGACGGCTCCCCATCACCTCGAGCCAGTTGCCTCCGGTGAGGCGGAAGACGCCTGCGGGTTTACCGAATGTGGTGGCCACCTTGGCGCGGACCAGGGTATCGCCGATGCCAACGCTGCAGTGCAGCCGGGTCTCCTCCAGCACTGCCCGCTGCATCTGCCGGGCGTAGCCTTCCGGGTCGCCCGTCTGCACCCCCACGAACGCTTCATCCCAGCCCAGCACCTGGACGGTGGCACCCGGCTGGGAGCGAAGCACCGCCATGACCTGTTCGGACGCCTCGAGGTAGGCCTCATGGTCGACGGGCAGGATCACCGCGTCAGGTACTTTCCGCGCGGCGATCCGCAGCGGCATTCCGGAGCCGACGCCGTACGCCCGGGCCTCGTAGGAAGCCGTGGACACCACCGCCCGCTCGGTGGGATCGCCACGGCCGCCGACGATCACCGGCTTGCCCGCGAGCTCCGGCCGGCGGAGCACTTCGACGGCGGCGATGAACTGGTCAAGGTCCACATGCAGCACCCACGGTTCAGTCACAAGCCCCAGTCTGCCCGGGGCGGGCGCCGGCCACCACCGTTTCCCCTGCAAAGGCTGGAAACGCCGGCGGCGGGCCCACCCTCCCCAGGGGCGTCCCGCCGTCGAACCTTGCCGGTAAAGCTAGCTGTAGAGCTCCGTCTTGGGCTCGTTGTTCTTCACCTTCTGCCAGCCCAGCCACAGCACCAGCGCGAAGAACGGGATGGTGGCCAGGGTCCACAGGCCCAGGTAGAACACCTCACCGGTTTCCTTGTTGGTCATGGTGTCGAAGCCGATCAGCACGGTAATAGCGAGCAGTGCGAGCAAACCGGCCCAGCTGGACCACGGCGAACCGGGCATAGGCAGGCTGGAAACCACGCCCTTCTTACGGCGCAGCGCGATCTGGCTGGCGAAAATGGCGCCCCAGGTGAAGATCACGCCTATGGAGGCGGTGTTCAGGGCCAGGTCAAAGGCGTGCGATCCGCCCAGCCAGATGTTCAGCAGGATGCCAACGAGGTAGAACAGGGCGATTGCCAGGATGGCTGCGTAGGGGACATGCCGGCGGGACATCCTAGTAAGCCACTGCGGGGCGTGGCCGTTGTTGGCCATGCTGCGGAACACGCGGCCGATCGAGTACAGGCCGGAGTTGCAGGAGGACAGCGCCGCGGTGATGACGATCATGTTCATCACGTCGCCTACCCAGCCCAGGCCCATCTGGCCGAAGACGGTGACGAACGGCGATATGCCGGCCTGGTACTGGTCCGACGGCAGCAGCATCGCCAGCAGGGTCACAGACCCGACGTAGAACACCACGATGCGGAGCACGACGGCGCGGATCGCCTTGGGCACTTCGCGTTCCGGGTTCTGCATCTCGCCGGCGGTGATGCCCACCAGTTCGATGCCGTTGTAGGCGAAGATGACGGCGTTCAGGACCAGGACCATCACCAGGGCGCCCTTGGGGAACATGCCGCCGTCGGCCGCAAAGAGGTTGGCCACCGAGGCGTCGCCGTCACCCACCTGGGCGTTGGTGGCCACCATGAACGTGCCTACGGCCAGGAAGATCAGGATGGCGCCCACCTTCAGGCAGGAGGCCCAGAATTCGAACTCACCGAACGCCTTGACGCTGAGCAGGTTCACTGCAACCAGGAGCGCCAGCGCGGCGATGGCCGAGGCTTCCACCGGAACGTTGGGGAAGAAGAACTGGAAGTAGAGGCCGATGGCGATGAGTTCGGCGATGCCGGTCATGCCCCAGTTGATGAAGTACATCCAGCCGGACAGGTAGGCGCCCTTTTTGCCAAACATTTCACCGGCGTAGCTTACGAAGGACCCGGAGGTCTGGCGATACATGATGAGTTCGCCCAGCGCGCGCATGAGCAGGTAGGCGATGACGCCGGCGATGGCGTAGGAGAAAATCAGGGCCGGGCCGGTGGAGGCGAGGCGTCCGCCGGCGCCCATGAACAGGCCGACGCCGATGGCGCCGCCCATGGCGATCATGGTGACGTGGCGCCTGCCCAGCGTTTTGCTGTAGCCCTCGGCGCTGAGGGAAGAGTCGACGGCGGCGGATGGGGCCGTGCGGTTCTGGAGATCTGTGGGGGTACTTTGAGGCACAACGATTCCTTGTGGGTTGGGGGTTGGCCGCATCCGGGGGGACGAATGATCCAGCTCACAAAATTCGGCCCTTTGCTGTGGCATCCGCCGATTGTGAGCGTTTTTCTTCGTCCAGCCGAAGCTTCACGCGGCCTACCCATCCTACAAGACGCAAAAGGGTGCTACGTGACGTGGACTACACGCCCCCGGCTGCAGGCATCAGGGTCTGCCCTTTTGTGCAGATTGCGAGACCCAAGGTATGCCGCGCCGGTGTCCGTGCCGGTGATGTGGCCTGCCAGGACCGCTGCCTGCCGCGACACGGCCGCCAGGGACTCGCACACCTCACCCCGGTACTGGGCACACCCGCCCAGGGCGTAGATGTCATCCTCGTCCTGGACCCGCAGCGCATCGCCTACTACTAGCCCCCGTTCCACCGGTAATCCGCTGAGCACGGCCAGGTCAACGTTCGGGCGGACACCGGCGGCGAGCACCACGAGGTCGCAGGCGATGTCCGGTTTGTCACGGAGCCTGATCCCGCCCACTCTGTCCTTTCCCAGCAGGGCTGCGGCGGTGGAGTGCAGCACTTCGACGTCACAGCCGCGGCCCCTCAAGGCGGCCACGGCCTGCGGTCCCGCGGCGGCATGGGACCCGGAGAGTCCGGCGGCGACCACCACGGCCCTGCGGTTGCCTTTCCGGATGTGCGCATCCATTCCGCGGATGTCAGCAAGGGTGCGGAAGGTGAAGATGCCTGGCTTGAGCGACCCTGCGGGTGTGTGGAGCCCGTCCAGCGGCGGCAGATACGGGCGGCTGCCGGTGGCGATGATCAGGGTGTCGTACGGCGTGACGCGGCCGTCGCTGGAGAACACGTGCCTGGTGAACCGGTCGATCCTGTCCACCGTCACGCCGGCGTGGAGGGTGATCCGGTTCTCCTGGTACCAGGCAGGCTGGTTGAGGAAAATTCCGGCACCGCTCTCCGCACCGGACAGCAGGCGGCCCAGCATCCTCCGGTTGTAGTTGCCGTGCGGTTCGTCGCCGAACATCGTGATGCTGAACTGCCCGGCACCGCCCCGCGCCAGGACCTCCTCCACGGCCCGTGAGCCTGCCATGCCATTGCCGATCACCACCAGCCGCCTGCCCGGACGCGGGCCGGACCTGCTGACCCGCAGCGCGTCGGGGACGCCGGCCATCAGTGCTCCACCATGCCAAGATCGACCACCACGGAGCCGCGGACACCTTCCGGGGCCGAGACAAAAAGCTCGATGACCGAGCCGGCCTCAATATCCTCCACCACCCGCAGCGGTACGTGCACGTCGCTTTTGGCCCCGATGGGGAAATACCGCATCGGGACACCGTTGCGCATCAGGACCACGGCAATAAGCTCAGGGCTGGAGTTGCCGCCCCGGAAGTAGAGGGTTTGGTTGACCACGCCGTCCGGGACGTAGTGGGACAGCGCACTGTGGATGGGGACCGGCTTGTCCATCCCGACGCCATGGAAGGGGTAGATGCCCTGCAGGAAGAGATTCTTGGTCAGCACCGGCGGATCCTTTCGGACGGACAACAGCATGCACTGCCCATCGTGTCCCGCCGATGTTTCAGCCTGCCGGTTCCCCGGTTACATTCCTGGGACGCAAAATTCACGCTCCGGCGGGCACCGCCGCCCTCTTCCGCCGCGCTTTTGCAAGCCGGGTTCCGATCAGCCCCTGCCGCGGGCTGAACAGGTAGACGGCGGCGAACACCACGCCCTGCGTCAGCACCACCATGGCGCCGGACGCCGTGTCCAGGTAGTAGCTGATGTAGATTCCGGCAACCGAACACAGGGCCGAGATCACCGGCGCGATGACCAGCATCCGCGAGAACCGGTCTGTGAGCAGGTAGGCCGTGGCGCCGGGGATGATCAGCATGGCCACCACCAGCACCACGCCTACGGTCTGCAGCGCCACCACGGAGGTCAGGGCGAGCAGGCCGAGCAGCAGGGCACCGAGCCGCCGGGGCGAGAGTCCGATGGCGTGCGCATGGGTGGGGTCGAAGGCGTAGAGCGTAAGGTCGCGGCGCTTGAGGATGAGGACGGCGAAGGCCACCACGCCCAGCACCAGGACCTGGATGAGGTCCGGGAAGCTGACGCCCAGCAGGTTGCCGAAGATGATGTGGTTCAGGTCCGTCTGGCTGGGCGTGACGGAGATCAGCACCAGCCCCAGGGCGAACAGTGACGAGAACACGATGCCGATTGCGGCGTCCTCCTTCACCCGGCTGGTATTGCGCACCACCCCGATCAGGGTCACCGCCACCAGGGCGAACACCAGCGCCCCCAGCGCGAACGGGGCGCCCACGATGTAAGCGAGTACGACGCCGGGCAGCACCGCGTGCGAGACGGCGTCACCCATGAGGGACCAGCCGATCAGGACGAGCCAGCAGCTGAGCACGGCACAGACGACGGCGGCGAGCGCCGTGGTGGCGATGGCCCGCACCATGAAGTCGTAGCCCAGGGGTTCCAGGAGCAGTTCCATCAGGCGGTGCGCTCCTTCCGCTGGGCGTGGTGGTCCTGCGCGGGAAGGTCGCGGTTCAGCACGTCCAGGCCGAACGCCATGGCCAGGTTTTCGGGCTGCAGCACCTGGTCCGGCGGACCGTGCATGAGGACGCGGTGCATCAGCAGCACCGCTTCGTCGCACAGCTCCGGCAGGGCGTGCAGGTCGTGGGTTGAGACCAGGATGGTGCAGCCGTCGGAGGCGAGCTCGCGCAGCAGCCGGGTGATGGTGGCCTCGCTCCTCTTGTCCACGCCGGCAAAGGGTTCGTCCAGTAGCATGGTGGTGGCACCCTGCGCGATTCCGCGGGCAACAAACGCCCGCTTCTTCTGGCCGCCGGACAGCTGGCCAATTTGGCGTCCGGCGTAGGGGCCGAGTTCCACGCGGTCCAGCGCTTCGTCCACGGCTGCCCGGTCCGCCTTTGACGCGCGGCGGGTGAAACCCTGGTGCCCGTACCGGCCCATCATCACCACGTCGCGGACGGAGAGTGGAAACTGCCAGTCCACGTCCTCGCTTTGCGGCACGTAGCCGATGCCGCCATCCCGGCGGGTCCGGGAAGGCGACTGTCCGTGGATCCGGACCGTGCCGGCGTCGGGCTTGATCATTCCCATGATGACCTTGAACAGCGTGGACTTGCCGGAGCCGTTCATGCCCACCAGTCCACAGATCCGTGCCGGGTCCAGCGCAAGCGATGCGGCGTCCAGCGCCAGGACCTCGCCGTAGTGGACTGTCACGCGGTCAACGAAGATGGCCGGAGTGCTCATGACCCGGCCCCGGTGAGTGCCCTGGTGATGACGTCGGCGTCGTGCCGGATCAGGTCCAGGTAGGTGGGGACTGGCCCGTCGGCCTCGGACAGCGAGTCCACGTAGAGGGTGCCGCCGAACTTTGCCCCGGTTGCCTCCACCACCTGCTGCATGGGGGCGTCCGAGACGGTGGATTCGCAGAACACGGCGGGGACGTTGTTGGCCTTGACGTACTCGATGGCGCGGGTGATCTGCTGCGGCGTGGCCTGCTGCTCAGCGTTGACAGCCCAGATATACAGCTCCTTCAGGCCGGCGTCGCGTGCCAGGTAGGAGAACGCCCCCTCGCAGGTCACCAGGGCCCGCTGCGCCTCCGGCACTCCCGCCAGCCTGGCCGTCATCTGGTCCTGGACGGCCTGCAGTTCAGCCTTGTACGCTTCCGCGTTGGCCTTGAAAGCTTCGGCGTTTTCCGGGTCCAGCTCCGAGAAAGCCTCCACCATGTTGTCCACATATTTTTGGACGTTCAACGGCGACATCCAGGCGTGTGGGTTCGGCTTGCCCTGGTAGGCGTCCTCGCTGATGGACATTGGCTCCACGCCCTCGCTGACCACGGCGTGCGGCACGTCCAGCCCTTCCACGAACTGGCCAAACCAGGCTTCCAGGTTCAGCCCGTTGTCCAGGATCAAATCTGCTTTGGAGGCTTTGCGGATGTCCCCCGGAGTCGGCTCGTAGCCGTGGATCTCTGCGCCCGCCTTGGTGATGGACTCCACGGTGAGCTTGTCCCCCGCAACGTTCCGGGCGACGTCGGCCAGCACCGTGAAGGTGGTCAGCACCACCGGCTTGCCGTCCCCGCCGTTTCCTGCGGCCCCACCGCCGCAGGCCGTCAGGAGGAGGGAAAGCACGACGGCGGCGCCCGCCAAGGCCATGAAGCGCACTTTCCGGGCGGCTACTTTGGCGCACCGAAACATCTTTTTAGGCATACCGAACATTTTACGGGACGCACGTTTCCACGGGCAATGCAGCCCCCTCGCTTCTCTTCCCTTCCCCCAACTAGGTAGCGCCAACTGTCGTTTTGGACCCTCATAACGACAGTTGGCGCTACCTAGTTGGGGGATAGGCTGAAGCCATGGCTACCGCCCACCGCACCCCGCCCGCACCGCAGCCACAGCTGTACCGGTTCTCGCCGCTGGACTTCGCCGCAGTGGGACTGTTTGTGGCAGTTGCGGGATTTTTCGCTTTTGCAGGCGACCTCCTGGTTCCCTTTTTGCGGCAGGTTGCCCCTTCTCCGGCATCCGCTTCCTATGCCGCCAACTTCCTGTGGTTCGGATCAGTGGGCTTCGTGGCGATCCTGGCAACCCGCCGGGTCGTGGGCCGGGACCTACGGGTCCTTGCCACCCGGCCGTGGTTCACCCTTCTAATGATTCCTGCATCAGTGATCGCCATGATGATCTTCACCGCCCTGGTGGTCACGGCTGGCGGCGACGTGCAGACTTCCGCCAACCAGGAAGGGCTGCAGGAACTGATGCAGCAGGTCCCGGCCTGGCTCATGGTTCCACTGGTGGTGCTGATCGGGCCCTTTGTCGAGGAATACATCTTCCGCCACCTCCTGATCGGCAAACTGAGCCGGAAGGTCAATATCTGGATCTGTTGCGCGCTCTCCGTGATCCTCTTTGCCGCCATGCATATTGCTGGCAAGGAAGCCATCACCCTGACGGCGCTGCTGCCCTACCTGGCCATGGGCGGCACGCTCGTTTTCGTCTACGTCTGGACGGGGAAGAACCTGATGTTCTCCTACTTTGTCCACGCCGCCAAGAACCTGCTGGCGGTCGTCTTCATTTACGCCATCCCCCCGGAACTCTACGACCAGCTCCAGCAGGTCCAAACCTAGGTTGTCCGTCCCCTACCGCCCGCGCACCGGCACCCAGCCGCCGCCTCCTGTTCCACACCAGCGAGGACGGGAAGGTGGGCAAGAACCGGGTGCACTGGGACGTCAACCTGGCCGGACGGGACAAGGATGAAGTCCGCCGCGAGCTGGAGGAAAGGGGCGCACGTTCCTCTGGACAGCAAGCCAGGGGCCGCATTCCTGGCATCCGATGGCGGCCCCCGGGGGGAACGGGTTCTGCATCAGCTGAGCCGGATTACTAGACTTGGACGGTGAGCAACCAGATCCCCGCCCCGGTGTCCGACGTCTTCGATCCCACCCGCTGGCGCGTGGTGTCAGGCTTTGAGGACTTCCAGGACATGACCTACCACCGCCAGGTGGAGCGGGATTCCGACGGCGGCTGGGTGCGGGACCTGCCCACGGTGCGGATCGCGTTCAACCGGCCGGAAGTCCGCAACGCCTTCCGGCCCGGCACCGTTGACGAGCTCTACCGTGCCATGGACCACGCCCGGATGACCCCGGACGTTGCCACCGTTCTGCTCACCGGCAACGGCCCCTCCCCCAAGGACGGCGGCCACTCGTTCTGCTCGGGCGGCGACCAGCGCATCCGGGGCCGGGACGGCTACAAGTACGCCGACGGCGAGACCCAGGAGACCATCGACCCCGCCCGGGCAGGCCGGCTCCACATCCTGGAAGTCCAGCGGCTCATGCGCACCATGCCCAAGGTGGTCATCGCCGTCGTCAACGGCTGGGCGGCAGGCGGAGGCCACTCGCTGCACGTGGTGGCGGACCTCACCATCGCGTCCCGCCAGAACGGCAAATTCAAGCAGACCGACGCCACCGTGGGCAGCTTCGACGCCGGCTACGGCTCAGCGCTGCTGGCCCGGCAGGTCGGGCAGAAGGCTGCCCGCGAAATCTTCTTCCTCGCCCGTGAATATTCCGCGGAGGACATGGTCCGGATGGGCGCCGTCAATGAGGCCGTGGACCACGAACGCCTCGAGGACGTGGCACTGGAGTACGCCACGGACATCGCCCGGCAGTCCCCGCAGGCCATCCGGATGCTGAAGTTCGCCTTTAATCTTGCCGACGACGGGCTGGCCGGCCAACAGGTGTTCGCCGGCGAGGCAACACGCCTGGCCTACATGACCGATGAGGCAGTGGAGGGCAAGGAAGCCTTCCTGCAGAAACGCGAACCCGACTGGTCCAGCTTCCCGCACTATTTCTAAGGCAGGACCGGCAATGAGCGATTCAACACCCAAGAACGGCCCCCTCAATATAGAGCCTGCCCTCAAGGCCCTCGCCGCTGCCCTCCATGGCGAGGGCCCCGCCGTCGAACTTTCCGTGGGCGATGACGGCTCGCTGGTGGTCGGCCACCTGGAGACCCCGGGTTGCGATGACGCCGTGGCCGTGGTCCGCACCTCCGGATCCACCGGCACGCCCAAGGCAACAATCCTGACGGTGGAGTCCCTGGCCGCATCCTCCATGGCCACCGCGCTGGCGCTCAAGGGAGAGGGGCAGTGGCTGCTGGCCCTGCCCGTCCAGTACGTGGCCGGTGTGCAGGTGCTGGTGCGCTCGCTTTTCGCCGGCACCCGCCCCTGGGTGATGGACATGTCCGGTGGGTTCACTCCGGAGGCCTTCACGGCGGCAGCGCTTGAACTGACGGACAAGATCCGGTTCACCTCGCTGGTTCCCACCCAGCTGCAGCGGCTCCTGGACAATCCGTCGCCCGGCACCCTGGCGGTGCTGCGCCGCTTCAACGCGGTCCTGCTCGGCGGTGCCCCGGCGCCTGCCGCGCTCCTGGACGCAGCCCGGGACGCGGGCGTCCGCGTGGTCACCACCTACGGATCGGCAGAGTCCTCCGGCGGCTGCATCTACAACGGCTACCCCCTCGAAGGCGTCTCCGTCCGCGTGGCGGAGGACGGCCGGATCCTGCTGGGCGGTGACACGATCGCCGCAGGCTACCTCGAGGCGCCCGACGAGGAGACCGCCACGTTCTTCGAGGAGGACGGCGTGCGCTGGTACCGTACCAGCGACCTCGGCAGCATCGCCGACGACGGCAGGCTCACCGTACTGGGACGGGCGGATGACGTCATCATCACGGGCGGCGTCAAGGTGTCCGCCGCGCGCGTGCAGGAAGAGCTGGAGAAGCACGACGGCGTCACGGCGGCTTTTGTGGCAGGCGTCCCGTCCGGGGAATGGGGCCAGGCGGTGGCCGCCTACGTGGCCCTGGCACCGGGCGCGGGCAAAGGCCCTGGCGCTGAAGCCGGCAGTACTGCCGGAAGCGGGGATCCCGCCGTCGTCCTTGGCCAGGAATGGCGCCGCACCCTGGGAGTCCTGGCACCCAAAACCGTCCTGGTTGCGCCATCGCTGCTGATGCTTCCCAACGGCAAGCCGGACCGGCTGGCGATGACCTCCCAACTCAGCGCCCTGCATCAGGGAAAGTAGAGTGGACCTGCACTACCGCGGCGGGCGCATGCACATGGGCCCGCCGGTCCCCCGAACCAACACGAGGTACTAAACGTGGCCACAGCCGCACAATGGATCCAAGGCGCACGACTCCGAACGCTCCCGGCCGCCATCGCACCGGTGGTGATCGGCTCGGCCGCCGCGTACGAGATGGATTCGTTCATACTGCTCAATGCCATCCTCGCCGCGCTGGTGGCACTCCTGCTCCAGGTGGGCGTGAACTTCGCCAACGACTACTCCGACGGCATCCGCGGAACGGACGACGACCGCGTGGGACCCCTGCGGCTCGTTGGCTCGGGAGCCGCGAAACCGGAGCACGTGAAGCGGGCCGCGTTCGGGACCTTCGCCGCTGCCATGGTGTTCGGGCTGGTCCTGGTAATCATCACGCAGAGCTGGTGGCTGATCCTGGTGGGCCTGGGCTGCGTCATGGCCGCGTGGGGCTACACGGGCGGCAAGAACCCCTACGGCTACATGGGCCTGGGCGACGTCTTTGTGTTCGTCTTCTTTGGCCTGGTGGCCACCCTGGGCACCACGTATACGCAGGCCGGGCAGATCAACCTGCCGGCGATCATCGGTGCTATCGGCACCGGGCTGATCGCCACGGCCCTGCTGATGGCGAACAACGTCCGGGACATCCCTACCGACATGCAGGTGGGCAAGAAGACCCTGGCCGTCCGCCTGGGCGACAAGCACGCCCGGGAGAGCTACGTGCTGATGCTGGCCGTCGCCATCCTGCTGGTGGTCATCCTGGCCCCGGCGCGGCCGTGGATGCTGATTGTGCTGCTGCTGATTCCGGCCTGCCTGATGCCGTCATGGCTGATGATCAATGGCCGCAAGCGCAAGAGCCTCATCCCCGTCCTGAAGCAGACCGGCCTGATCAACCTCGGCTACAGCCTGCTGTTCTCACTCGGGCTGGTGCTCACCCACGGCTTCTGAGGCACTCAGCCGCGGGTCTTATGGTCTTTGGCGGCGTCGTTGCTGATGGTGATGTCCGGGTTGGCGTCAAGCAGGGCGTCCTCGGCATTGGCGTCCTGGACCTCGCCCGCCGACCGGAGCGGCTTGGCCTTTCCGGAGAACCGGTGGTGCAGGGCGGCCGCGGCCTCGTCCCGCTGCTTTTGGAAGAACAGGTAGCTGAGGGCGAAAGCGATCAGGGCCGCGCAGATCACGGACATCAGGACGCCCAGCTGCAGGAACGTGAAAAGCACGAACAGCGGTGCGAACACAGCCAGGCGGATCAGGGAATATTTCAAAAAGGCCACATTCAAGTTTAGCCGTCTCCGGCCCGGGGTCCGGCTGGCCTCTGAACGATAGACTTAGTGGCATGCTCCTCCGTGTGGCTTTGGCCGTGGCAGTCCTCGTCATCTTTGTGTATGGCCTCGTGGACGTAATCCGCACCGACGGGCGCCTGACGCGCGGAATTTCCAAACCTGCCTGGATCGTGGTGATGATCGTCCTGCCCGTGCTGGGCGCCATCCTGTGGCTGCTGATCGGGCGGCCGCGCGGTTCTTCCCCGCAGCAGAACTACCGCCATCCCACCGCCCCGGATGACGACCCCGACTTCCTCCGCAACCTTGAGGTCCGCCGCCGCAACGACGCAGAGGCGGCCCGCCTGAAGAAGCTCAAGGATGAGCTGGATGCGAAGGCGAAGGACTCCGACGGCGGCCAGGGCAAACACGAAACCGACGAGCACGATACCGACGGACTGAAGTAGGGACCCATGGCTCACGAATCTGACGGAGAAGAACGCCTGCGGACCACCGCACCCCGAACCTCATACCCGCCAGATGGGCCAGCCCCAACGCAACCTGAACGGCCGGCGGGCCAGCCTGCCCCGCCGCCGCCCACCCAGCACGCACCCCCGCCGCGGCCCGGAGTTTCCTATTCGGCGCCCGCACCCATTGCCGTCATTCCACCCGCGCCCGGAACCATCCGGCACGGCAGGACACTGTGGCTGTTCAGTTTCCTGGCCGGGCTGGCGGTCCTGGTGGGTTCCTTCCTCACCCGCGACGGCCATCTCGAGCGGCTGCGCGGCGTGGTGGAGCAGATGGCTCCAGGCGGTGACGCCGAGGCCGTTACCACCGCCACCGGCATCGTGTTTTGGGGCAGCGGGGGCGCCCTGCTGCTGGTGATGCTTCTTCAGGCGGCCATGCTGGGTGTGGTGATGGGCCGCCAGGGCTGGGCCCGCTGGGCCCTCGTTCCGCTCCTGGCCGGGCATGCCCTGGTCATGATGATCGCCACCGCCTTCCTGGTGCCCGAGGGCGACGGCGGCAGCTACGTCCTGCTGCTGTGGGGCGCCGAACTCCTCCTGGCCCTCATCGGGCTGGTGCTGTTTTTCCTGCCGGCGTCTGGCCGGTGGTTGAAGTCGAGCCGCGCCTCCCCAACCGCTCCCTAACCTCGCAAGGCCACACGGGCTCCCCGCCCTCGCAAGCTCGGGCCGGGGCCCTCGCCCGCGCGGCTCCACGGCAGGGAACCCTGCGGTCGTGGGCCCAGTTCAACCCCGGTGGGTGAGCCTGTAACCCTCAGGCCGACTTGCGGAGGCGCTGCAGCGTTGACGCTTCCGCGAGCACGCCTTCGCAGCTGCGGATCACCATCCGGCAGGCGTCGAGGGCAGCGCGGTCCGTCAGCGGGTTTTCTGCTACGGCCCGCCACTTGAGCAGGAATCGGCGGGCCTCGTCGGCGAGGTCGTCGGGTGCTGCATCCGCTGCCAGTCCCAGCCGCACGTGGGAGGCTGGACCCCAGCCACCAATGAGTCCTTCAGCTTCCGCCGCAAGTTCCGGACTGAGCGGCACTCCCGTGGTCCGAAGGGTGGCCAGGAGCCGCAGTTCCCGGAATTCGTGGGCGTTGACCTGCAGCCGTTCCAGGGCCGCAGCCAGCTTCCCTGTTTCCGGCCGGGGCGACGTCCGCAGCAAGGTCTCCACCCCCACCAGCGCGGTCCGCGCCTTCAACGCCTCCGCGCGGGCCTGGAACTGCCGGGACAACAGATCCAGCAACGGATCCAGGCCGCTGCGGCGGGCGAGTTCGTGCGCCAGCGGCGTGGGCTCGTCAAAACCGTTCCGGATAAGGACCACGGCCAGGCGGATGCCGAACAGGCCGTACCTGGCCAGCAGCGACGCCCTCTCCTCCCCGGCAAGGCCCTCGGGCTTGGCCGACCGGAGGAACCTGTCGGCGGAGATCAGCATCTTTTCCCGCTCTGTCCGGTCCAGGCCGGCGAGCTGCTGCAGCGCGGCGAAGTCCTGCTGCCGCATTGTCCGGGCACTTTGGGCGAGGAGTCCCGCCACCGGGACCACTCCCAGCGCCAGCTTCCGCAGGTTATGGTCCCGCCGGTACCTTTCGGCGATTTCGCCGGCGGACAGCAGCGAATCGATTCGGCCTGCGCCCACTTCATCGGCGCGGGAGAGCACCGCGAGCGCGTTGACCGTGCCGGAACGGCCTGCCTCCGTATCCCGGAAGGACTCCAGGAACCGCAGGTCGGAGGAGTGCATATGGCGCATGAGGTAAATGACGGCATCCGCTTCCGACGGCGTGTCCGCGGGCGTCAGGAAATTCGTGGAACGCGCGGACACGTCCTCGGAGAGCGACGCGATGCCGGGGGTATCGATCAGGGTCATGGTCCGGAGCATGGGTGAGGGCCATTCCACGTCCAGCTTGTCCACGTCCTCGGCCTGCACGTTCCCGAGCATGAACACGAGGCGGCCGTGCACACGCTTCACCGGCAGGGTTCGGGCTTCGCCGTCTTTGGGATACATCGTGATGCGGGGGGTGTGGCCGAACCGGTACCACGTGACGATTCGGGTGCACTCCCCTGTATCCGTGGGCGCGATCTCCTCACCGATGATGGAGTTCAGCAGCGTCGATTTGCCCGCTTTCACCATACCGGCGACCGCTATCCGCAGCGGTTCCTCTAGTCTGCGGGAGTATCCGTGGAGGATGGAGGCTGCGGCGGGATCATCGCCGTAGACCTCGAGTGCCTCCCGTACGAGGTCTGCTGCTCCGGCGACGGTCGATGATGTCATCCTGCAGCCACCATCGTCAGCTTCTTTCCAGCTACTTCGGCGGCCACAGACTCCGCCGCACGGTGAAGGGCGTCCACCTTCTTCAGTTCCGCCTTGATCTCGCGAATCCGGACGTCCTTTTCCAGTGAATACGTGGTTGCGGCCTTCTGCGCCGCGGTCACGGAATCGGTGAGGGAGCGATGGTGCTCTTCGGCGATCTCGGTGAAGTGGTCGCGGATGGAACGCTGCACCAGGCGGAGACGGTCCTTGAGCTGCTTGCCAACCTGGAACGTCACGTCGTCAATCTGTCTCCTGACGAGGGCTTTCGCTTCGCCCTGCCGGCGCTTGAGCCGGGCTTCCTTGTCCTCACGGTACGCCTTGCGCCCCAGCAGGAGTCCGGCGCCCACGGAGAGCGGATTGATCAGGGCCATGCCGAAGATGCCGGTGAGCAGGCCGAACATCAGCACGCCGCCGTAGGAGCCGCGCATGCCTATTAGGACTTTCTGCATGGAATTGATGCGGCCGTCATCCATGGCTGGCATCGCATCAACCGGATCCAGCGCGTCACCGGAATCGGACACGCGCATCACGGGCAGGGTGACCTCGTCGGCGGCGAAGTGTTCTGCCACCTGGGCTGCCAGCCATTGGGCCCGCTCGCTGGTCCATACGAAGGTGTCGGAAATCGCGGCGGCGGCACACTCCTCCAGCCATTTGGAGAACTCGGTCCAGGTCGGGCCGGGGTCGCCCTGGTCGATGGCTGTCTCGGCTTCGCGCTGGATGCGGCGGAGCCTGTCGCGGAGGTCGTACTCCATGTCCGCGATTAGGTCGCTGATGCCGTCATTGAGGGTGATTTGCCAACGTGCAGAGCGTTTCCGCAGGTCGTCGGCCTCCGACCTGGCCAGTTCCAGCTGGGCAATCATCTGGGGCGTGCCCGAAGGATTCTCCAGCGCTTCGAGCTCGGACTGCAGGGAAAGGCGGAGGTTTTCGGTCACGGAGAGCAGGTCCTGGCTGACCGAGCGGCGCTGCAGGCGCTGGGACTTGCCCACGATCTCATGGCGGAGGTGGGTGACCAGGGCGGGGAACCCTGATTCCTCGTTCAGCTCAGCGTCCTGCAGGCGCGACGCCTCAAGCCGCAAGTCCGAGGACACAGGAAACAAGGGAATATCGGGTGCCACCTTGCTGAGGTGGGCTTGGTCCGTTTCCTCCACCCGCCGCCAATCCGGATAAAGATCCGTCTTGGACAGGACACCCACAACGTTGGGGGTGATCCTCATGGCCTGGCGGAGGAAGCGGAGCTCGGGCTCGGTGTACTCCTGGGAGGCATCGGACACCAGGAGCATGGCGTCCGCGGTGGGCAGGGCCGTGAGCGTGGTCAGCGTGTGGGACGAACCCATCCCGCCGACGCCGGGGGAATCGATAATGGTCAGGCCGCCGGTCAGGATCTTGCGGGGCAGGTACACCTCGGCAGCCACGAGCTTCTTGCTGTTCCCGGGGTTTCCCTGCTCCGACACAAAGGCGGGAAGGTCGGTAAGCGGAATTGGCTGGCGCTCCACGCCGCTTTCGTCGGAGCCTTCGGCGTCGGCCTTCGGGACCAGGATCGTTGCCGACGCCGGGTCGCCGTAACGGACTACAGTGGGCACGGACGTGGCGATATCGTCATCAACGGGACAGGCGGGCGCGTTGACAAGGGCGTTAATGAGCTTGCTCTTGCCCTGCTTGAATTCGCCCACCACAATGACACGGATGCTGGGATCCTTGAGCCTGCCCAGTGCCTGGTCCAGGCGCTTGCGGAGGTCCGCCCGGTCTCCCGTTCCCACGAGCTGGAGGCCGTGTTCCACGAGTTTGATCAGCTGGCCGGCCGTTGCCGGTGTTGCGGGTTTTGCCGGTCCTGCTTCTGCCACAGCGTTTCCTTTGCGTTGAGCCCCGTAGATGGAACGTGGGATGGATGGGGAAGAGCCCGGCAGGAGGGTCTCCTGCCGGGCTTTTCACGATTGGACCAGTGCTAGCCCGCCGTGGCCTCGCCCTCGTCGTCAGCAAATGCGAGGTTGTTGTCCTCGACGTTCACATCCGTGTTGATCGAGTTGTCTTCGGTGAACTCAAATTCGTTGTCGGCGACAACAGTGTTGTCTTCGACGTTGGTGTAGTCGACCTCGTTGTCCGCAACAATCACGTTATCCTCGATGTTGGTGTTCGTTTCAGTCGAGTTGTCCTGGAACGAATCCTCGATGTCCACCTCGAGCTCGGTGTTGCCGGAATCGTTGATCGAGTTGTCCGTGTTACCGACGTTGTCCAAGTCCACCTCCGTGTTGCCGGAGTCGTTGATCGAGTTGTCGATCTCATCGTTGAACGAGTCGTTGATGGAGTTGTCGTTGCCCGAATCCCGCACATCGATGTTCGTGGAGTTGTCGGAGTGGTCCGAGTTGTCGTTCTGCGAGTCTTCGTTGAACGAGTCGTCGATGTCCGCGTCGATGTCCACGTCCGTGTTGAAGGAGTCGTCGATGTTCGTCTCTTCGTTGCCGATGTTCGCGTCGCGGCCGGCGGTGACAGAGTTGTCGATGGAATTATCCGTCGAGTTGTCCGTGTTGTAGGAGTCCTCGATGTTGTTGGAGTCCTTGACGTAGGCGTCGTCACCGGCAGCGACGGCGCGGTCGCCGGAGGCAACAACGGAGTCGTTATCGAACCACTGCTCAACGTCGCCGTCGGCCCAGATGTTCTGGTTGACGGACTGGTCGACAATGGTGTCCCGGTCATCCACCGTGGAGGTGTAGGAGTAGTTGTTCACCACGTGGTGCAGCTGTTGGACGGCGTGTGCGTGGTCGTCATGGTCATTGTCCCGGCCGCCACCGTGGTGGTGTCCACCGCCATGATTGCCGCCACCGGTGCTGCCACCGCCGCCGCCGTTGTGGTCAGTGCGGGCGTCGTTGCCGCCGGTGTTGTACTCACGGTCGAAGCGGGAGGCGTTGATGGTGACAGGTGCATAATCCAGGACAACCGGCATGGCGGCGTCAACATCTGCGGAGCACACCTTGCCCAGGCCGTGGTCTTCCAGAACCTTCTCCGGGTTGTCCAGGAAGTCCTGGGCGGCCTGGCGGTCTCCGAAGAGGTGCATCAGGAACTGGACGAGATCGTTTGCGAGTGTCATGTGATGGTCCCCTGCATTTCTATGAGTTTTCGGTTGGGGCCCGACGGCGTTGCCGGGCTTGAATCAAACGTATGGGCCGGGTGGAGAGCCGGGCATCGGGCGGTTTCCCCCTACCGGCGGCTCCCCTGCCGGGGAAACCGCCGGCCCCCTTGTTAGGGGATTAGGGGCTTACTCCTGAGGAGTGTTGTCGCTGTTCAGGGCAAGGCGCAGCCGTGCCAGCAGGTCGGACCGGTTCTCCGCCCCCAGCCGGCGGCGCATACGGGCAATGTGGTGCTCGGCGGTGCGCGGCGAGATGTAGATTGCTTCGCCGATCTCGCGGTAAGTCTTGCCTTCGAGGACCAGCCGGGCCACTTCCTTTTCGCGTTCGCTGAGTCCTGATCCGTCCGGGTGCATGCCGTTTCCCTGATCGGAGGAAGGAACAGGCCGCGGGTCGGCGGAACCCGATGAGCCGTTGCCCGCCGAACTTGCCTGCGGATGCAGATCCCGCGCGCAGGACAGCAGGCGCACCATGTCCTTGCGTTCTTCGGTCTTGGCCGCAGCGTGGCCGGCAAGCCGGGCACCCTCCCAAGGCATTCCCACTCTGCCAAGGTTCCGGGCAGCCGCCTCAACATCCGCTGGCCGGAACTTGTCCGCCAGCACTGACACCCAGGTTTTTCCGGCGGTGGCCAAAACCACGGCCAGGTGGCTGTGGTTCGCTGCCCGCGCCAGGGCAGTGGCATGGGGTGCCAGGTCCGCAGGACTATCGCTCAGCAGGGCAGCCTGGACAGCTGCCCAGTGGAACGGAACGGCCCAGAGCGGCGGATCACCCAGGCGGCCCAGCAGCTGGTTCGCCTCGTCGACGTAATGCACCACCCGCCGGCTTTCGCGCAACCGTGCGGCGGCGATCATCAGTTCGCCCCAAGGCAGCAGGCTGTAGAGGTCCACGGCGGCGTGCAGCATCGCTTCCCGCGCGCGTTCCCATGCGTTGATCAGCTCCGGCATATCCCCGTTGCGTCGGGCCAGGCCCACTTCCAGGGCCGAACACAGGAACTCATCCCGCGGTACCAGCGGCCAGTGGTTCGCTTTGGTGGCTTCATTGATGGCGAGCCGTGCATCCTCGAGCTTGTCCTGCATCATGGCGGACCATGCCTGCAGCAGGAAGAGCCGCGGCTTGGCCGCGTTTCCCCCCTGCCCGGCCGCGGCAGCGGAACGGCAAACGGTTTCCGCGGTTTGCGGCTCACCACTGTGCAACGCCACCAGCGCGGCGAGCGCGGCCGGCGTTTCCGGCATGGGCAGCGCCGTCCCGGCGGCATTGAACATATCCGACGCATGTATCAGCCGTGGCAGTCCCTGGTCCGGGTCTGCCACGAGTGTTTCCATGATGCCCTTGCCCGTCTGGGCAAGTGTGGTGGCCACAAGGGTAGGCGAAGCCGGAGGTTCGTCTGCGCGAAACAAGGCCTCCGCACCCGCACGGTAGCCGGAGCCCACCAGGGCTATGGCAGCAAGCGGCGCCGACGGTCCGAGCCGGGATGCTCCCAGCCAGCTGTAGGCGTCTGCCCCGCGGGCCAGCATGCCCCGTTGTGCCCAGACAGCCGCGGCTACATCAACCCCCCGGCGAACGTCCGGCGGATCATCCGCCACCAGGAGGGTGTCGATGATGCGGGTTGCGGCATCCAGGTCTCCATCCGCCGCCGCAGCCTGTGCCCGCCGTGCCGCAGTGGACAGCTCGTCCGCGCCGGCCAGCAGGGCTTCGTCGTAAAGCTGGCAGGCCAGGCCGGGATCATGCTCCAGTGCCTTATTGCCCGCATGTTCCAGCTCCGCTGCCACCCGCGGATCGGCCAGGCCGCCGCGCGCCAGTTCCCGGGCGAAGTCGCCCAGTGGCTGGCGGTTGGCCGCATAGACAGACACGAGTTCGCGCTGCAGCGCATGGACCTTCGCCGTGGGGGCGACGGTAAGCAGCGCATGCTGCGCCGGTCCCACCACTGTCCCGTCAGGGGTCAGCAGGCCCGAGGTTTCAGCCCTTTTCACGAGGGCGTCAAGGCTTTCCACCTCGCCGCCGTCGATCTTCCGCTCCAGTGCAGCCGGCAACGGTCCCGGCAGGGTAAAGCCCACCGACAGCGCCAGGAGCAGCTCACGCACGGCTGAGTTCTCGCCCTTGAGCTGCTTCGCCATGAGCTCCGCCGCATGCGGCGGCTGGCCGGTCTGTGACAGGTCCGTGTGCAGGTATGCCGGCGTCTCCGCGTCAATCTGATGGCTGGTCATCTTAGGCCACCGGCTCGGCCGGGGCGGACGTTTCCACCATCGGCGCCTCTGACGTTGTGGGTTCCTGTCCCGTCACCGGAGTCGGCTCCTCAGTTACCGCCGGGGGCGGCGGCTCTTCGGTGACAGGCGGCTCAGGGGTCACCGGCGGTGGCGGGTCCGAGGTTACGGGTGGTTGCGGCTCCCCGGTAACAGGCGGCTGCTCAGTAGCGGGCGGAGCGCCGGTGGCCGGATCAGCCGGTACGGGCTCGGTGGTGCCAGGAGTCGTCGGTTCCACCGTTCCCGGCGCCGTCGTTGGAGTGCCGGTGGGATCAGTGGTGCCTGGCGCCGTCGTATCCCCGGCGCCGGACACTGTGCCTGGGGCTGTGTTCGGAGACGTGCCTGGCGCCGCAACGCCTGCTCCGGGATCGGTTGCTGACGCACTGCCCGTCGAGGACCCGCCGGTTGGGCTCTTCTCCGCGGTGGCCGAAGGCCGGCTGGTGGGCGACGCTTCCACGTCCAGTCCCGCTTTTTCATTAGACCTAGCCCTCTGCACCCCAGCCTCGATACCGGCCAGTGGTGCGGTCGCGTCGCCTGCCGCTGCCGTTCCAGCCGCTCCGCCGGAACCGCCCGCAGAGGTTTTGGATTCAGGAGCGGCTCCGGCCCCCGGTACGAACATGGCGGTCAGGTTGCTGAAGCCTTCCGGCCCTTGGGCCGCGGTTGCGGTAAGGACGGTCACCAGGGCGGCAGCGGCAGCAATGGCGGTCAGCCGCACCGTCGGTTTTGGCGCATGTGCACCGCCGTGGTGCCCGTGGGCTGCAGCGGCCGCCGCCGGGCCTTTCCTGGACCAGCTGGCGGGCCGGGCGGGAACGTGTGCGGCGTCGCCGGACCCGGCAGGTACGACGGCGGGTGTTGCGGTTTGTTCCGCGTCCTTGCCGGCCGCCGTGGCCGCAACAGCCGTGGCGGCCTGCGCGAGAACCGTGGACAGGGCAGCACCGAGGCAGATTGAGGACTTGGGGTCCGCATCCACAGCGATGGGCCTGTCAAGCTGCTCCGAGATCAGCTGCGCCACCAGGGGGATCCGGGAGGACCCGCCGATCAGCAGCACCGCGGAAAGATCGGCCGGTTCCAGTTCCAGCTCCGCCAGGGACTGTTCCAAGGCATCCACGGTGTCCCGCACGGATTCCTCTATCAGCGCCTCGAACTCGGAGCGGACCAAACGGACCTGCTGGTGGATGCCGGGCAGGAGCACCGAGATGCTGGCCTCGCTGTCCGAGGAGAGCGCTTCCTTGGCTTCCACGCACTCACGCCGCAACCTGGCCAGCGCAGCGAGCACTCCAGGCTCTTCCGGGTCCAGCCCGGCAAGCGCCCCACCGGTGTTGTTGGCCACGTAGCGGAAGACGGCAGCATCAAAATCCGCTCCGCCGAGGTCTTCAATGCCCTCAGGACGGCCCAGCGGCTCGAAGCGCGTGCTGCCGGCCTTGCGCAGGACGGCGGTGTCGAAGGTCCCGCCGCCGAGATCGTAGACGGCAACTATGCTGCCGTCCTCCACCCGCACCTGCGAGGCGTAGTGCAGCGCGGCGGCTTCCGGTTCGGTCAGGAGCGTCACGTCCCCAAGCCCCCTGGCGGCCAGGGCATCCCTGACCACAGTGGTGCGGTGGGTGCCCCAGGCGGCAGGGTGGGTCAGGATGATGTCCGACGGCGGTTCGCCCTCGCGCTCGGTGGCCCGGTCCACCACCCAGCGGGCCATGGTGGCGAAGACTTCCTCGGGGGGAAGGGACAGGGTGCCCACGGCAATGGGAACGGCGTCTCCGACCCGGCGTTTGAATTCACGCACCACCCGTGAGGGAGAGTCAAGGCCGCGGCGTTCCGCGGCCTCCCCCACCAGGACCGGGCCCTCCTCCGGGTAGTACACCACGGAAGGCACGGCTGAACCGCGAAGGCCCAGTGGAAGGGTCTCCGGTACCGGTGTAACTCCTGGGTTGAAACGGACAACAGCGGCCGCGGTGAAACTGGTCCCGACATCAATGGCCAGAACGTAGCTCATGGATACCTCAGGCAAAACTAGCGTTTCGCCTGCAAGCTTCATCACGGGCGAACGTCACCAACGTAGCATCACCGCGGGGCCGGGAACACCCCCGTTGCTACATCGAATTGTTATTTACCCAATGTGTCGCTGTTGTTCGAAAGAAACCCCTGTTCAGAGGCCGGAGTAGGAATGGAGCCCGTTGAAGAACTGGTTGACGATCGTGAAGTTGAAGATGACGCACAGGTAGCCGACGATTGAGAGCCAGGCCGCCCTGTTGCCGGTCCAGCCCCTGGTGGCCCGGGCATGGAGGTAGCCTGCGTAGACCACCCAGATGACGAAGGTCCACACTTCCTTGGTGTCCCAGCCCCAGAACCGGCCCCATGCCTTCTCCGCCCAGATGGCACCGAACATCAGCGTAAACGTCCAGCCAATGAAGGCGATTGCGTTGATGCGGTAGGAGAGGTTCTCCAGGCTGAGGGCGGACGGCACCAGGCGCATGAATCCCAGCTTGTCCGCGCCGCCGGCAGCCACGGTTTTCTGGCGGCGGGACTGGACAAGCTGCAGGGCTGACATGGCGAACGTCAGGGTGAACAGCGCGGACGAGAGCACGGCAATGGAGACGTGGATGATCAGCCAGTAGCTCTGCAGGGCCGGAACCAAATGGCCCACGGGGGTCCAGTACGCCACGGAGGCGGCCACCAGCATGATGATCACCAGGCCCACCACGAAGGTGCCCAGGAACCGCAGGTCACGGCGGACCAGGACAAGGAGGAACACGGCTACCGCCACGAAGGCGCCGGTGGTGAGGAACTCGTACATGTTGCCCCACGGCACGCGCCCTGCACCCAGGGCACGGGTAACTACGCCCGCGCCGTGGATCAGTGCTCCCAGGATGGTCAGGGCCACGGCAACGCGTGCGGGAGCGCGGCGCTCGGCAGCGTACTTCATGTCGGCATCGGCGGTGATGACTCCCCCGCCGCCTGCTGCCATGGACGACGACGGCCGCTCGGCACGGTCCGCCGGGCCGGCAAGGCGCTCCCCGCCCGGGCGGGGGGTCGCGGATTCCGCCCCTGCCCCGGCTGCCACCGGAACCTTCGCGGCTTCTCCCGCCTGCGCGGCTTTGAGGTCGATGGCACGCAGTGCCTTGCTGCTCTTGGCAAGGTCCCAGGCGAAGGCGATGAAGGCCACCGTGTAGGTGCAGGCGGCGAGCAGCATGAACAGCTCGCTGTACTGGCCCATGGTTTCGTTGATTCCGAACGGCATTACTGGTCCTTTTCGGCCCCGGCAGGGCCTGCTGTGGTGGAGGGTTCTGCGGGTGCGTCCTGGGGAAGCTTCCACTGCCCGGACAGCAGCTTCCGGATGGTGGCGGCCTCGGCAGCCAGGCGGTGGTCCTCGCCGCGGGCCAAAAGTCCGTACTCCACCATGGTCCGGCCGTCCTCGTGGGTGCCGGTGCGCACCCAGGCCCGGCGGCGGTTGACGTAGAGGGAGATGATGAGGCCCGCGACGGCCAGGAGGGCGAAGATCAGGGCATAGAGCTGGCCCGGGTTGTGGTGGATGTCCACGCCGATGTACCGCTTGACGCCGTCAAAGCTGATGGTGCCCTTGCCGTCCGGCAGCGTGTAGGTGGACCCGGGCGCCAGGGTGATGCCGCCGGCGTCGAGGTTTCGGGCGTTCAGGGGCGTGAGGTTTTCCACGTCCAGCTCGAAAACGTTCTGCGGTGCGCCGTCGTCCAGCCCGAGGTCCCCATAGTAGGAGTTCAGGCTCAGCTGCGGATTGAAAAGATCCGGGTCCCCGCTGAAGGACACGCCTTCATCCGTGACGAACGCCGTGGGCAGGAAGAACCCTGCGAAGCCCAGCTGGTCCGGGCTGGCGTCGGGCACCTTGATGACTACGGAGGAGTAGTAGTTGTCGCCCTGGAGTTTCGCCACCACCGGTCCTTGCATGGCAATGTTGCCGGCGCCGTCGCGGATGGTCACCACCGGGGCGTAGCCGTTGCCGGTGAGGTAGATGCTGGTGCCGCCAAGGCTTACGGGCTCGTTAACCTTCAGGATCTCCTGCTTGGCGGGCGAAGCCGGGGTTTCCCTGGTGGTGACGGTAGCCGCGAAGTCGATCGGCTGGCCGAACTTGCCCGCGGATTCGCGGTCGAAAGTGATGTCGAACTTGTCCAGCTGCACTGAGTACGGCTGCAGCTGGCTGGACTGGAAGTTCGTGCCCGGGTTGAACTGGTCATAGCCCACCAGGGTGTTGACGAAGGTATCGCCCTCCACCAGGATGCGCTGGCCGCTGTAGCCGAACAGGCCGCCAACAGCCACTGAGATCAGCACGCCGATCAGGGACGTGTGGAAGACGAGGTTGCCAACTTCTTTGAGGAACCCGCGCTCCGCGCCCAAAGACGGCCGCGCGCCGTCGTCGTCCCTGACCTCAACGCGGTAACCGCGCTTCCTCAGCACCCCCGCGGCGCTCTGGATGGCGTCCGACGCCGGGATCCCGGCGTCGGCGGGAATGACCAGCGTGCCGTATTCGGGAAGCCGGGACAGCCGCTTGGGGGTGCGCGGCGGCTGGGAGCGCATGGCCTTGTAGTGGGCGATGGCGCGCGGCACCACGCAGCCGATCAGGGAGATGAACAGCAGGAGGTAGATGGCGGAGAACCAGGCGGAGGAGTACACGTCGTAGAGCTGCAGGGCGTCCAGCAGCTGGCCGTAATCCGGGTTGTCCTTGATGTACTGGGTCACCACGGCAGGATTCGCCGGGCGCTGCGGGAAGAGGGAACCGGGGACGGCCGCCACCGCAAGGAGCAGCAGCAGGAACAGCGCGGTCCGCATGCTGGTCAGCTGGGTCCAGGCCCAGCGCAGCATTTCCTTGGGACCCAGGGCCGGCAGCGCTGCGTCCGGCTTCGCCTCCGACACCTTGGTGCCGGCCGCCGCCCCGGACGTCTTCTTCTTTACCTTCACACGCTCGCTCATCAGATCGGCAACTTCACATCGGTTTGGAACCAGTACTGCAGCCCGGTCACCCAGTTGCCCCATACACCGCTGGCCATCAGCAGGCCCAGGACCACCAGGATGCCGCCGCCGGTGCGCTGGATGGCAAGCCGGTGCTTCCGGAAGAAGGCCATCACGCCCATGCCCCGGCGCAGGGCCAGGGCGATCAGCAGGAACGGGATGCCAAGGCCCAGGCTGTAGACGAACGCCAGGAACGCTCCCTTGGCTGCTGAGGACCCGCCGGACAGGCTGAGCAGCTGGACAGCTGAGTAGGTGGGCCCGATGCAGGGCGCCCAGCCCAGCCCGAAGGTCAGGCCCAGCAGCGGCGCGCCCCACAGGCCGGCGGGCGGCTTGGCGTGGATCTTCGCATCCCGCTGGAGCCAGCTGAAACCGCCCATGAACACAATGCCCAGCAGGATCACAAGGATGCCCAGCAGCTGGGTGATCCAGGCGTTTTGCGAACCCGTAACCAGGGTGCCGAGCTGCCCGAAGGCGCCGCCCAGGAGTACGAAGATCACCGAAAAGCCCAGGACGAACAGCCCGATGCCCGCCAGCATGCGGCCGCGCTTCTGCTTTTGCAGGTCCACGCCGCTCAAGCCGGTGACGTAGCCCAGGTACCCGGGCACGAGGGGCAGTACGCAGGGTGAGAGGAAGGAGACCAGGCCGGCCAGCAGGGCAACCGGGATGGCCAGCAGCAACGAGCCGTTCAGGATGGCTTCGGCGAAGGGGCTGTTCACGGGCGGCCCGCGCTACTCTGCCACGGCGGCTGTGATAAGGGCTTTCAGGGTGCCCTTTTGGACTTCGCCCAGGACGCGGGAGGCGACGCGCCCCTGCTTGTCCAGCACCAGTGTGGTGGGGACGGCGCCCGGCGGTACCAGCCCTGATACGGAGAGCAGGACGCCGCCGTCCTGGTCGTCAAAGCTGGGGTAGGTGACATTGAAGGTCTTCTCGAAAGCCTCGGCGGTGGCCTTCTCGTCCCGCAGGTTCACCCCGTAGAACTGGACGCCCTGCTCCTTGAACTCCTGGTGGAGCTCTTCGAGGATCGGGGCTTCCACCCGGCAGGGGGCGCACGCCGCGAACCAGAAGTTAAGGACAGTCACCTTGCCCTGGAAGTCGGCGGGGGAAACGGCGGTGCCGTTGAACAGGGTGCCGGTGACCTGGACGGCAGACTTGCGGTCAGCTGCGGCGAATTCGGTGACGGAACCGTCCCCGGCCACATAGTTCTTGTTGTCCCCGGCCCGGGCCTGCTGTGCCAGGGCGTCCTCCTGCGCACAGCCGGAAAGCCCCACGGTCAGTGCCGTCAGGGCCAGGCCGCCGGCGGCCAGGACACTCCGCCGGGAGCTGACGGGGCCGTTGCCGCGCCCGGTCTTGCTGGGATTGCTGTGGGTCACTACAGGGCTCCAGGGGTGCTGGCCGCACCGGGAAGTAGGGATGCCGCCGGCTCGCTGTACTTGACGCGCACGAGCGTGCCGTCGTCGCCGAACACCAGGGACGTGATGGAGGTAAGGGTGCATTCGCGCTTCCGCGGGTCGTGCCAGAGCGGCTTGCCCTCGGCGCTGAGCCGGGTGGCCCAGATGGGAAGCTGGTGGCTGACCAGGATGGCTTCGGGCCCGCTGGCACTGTAGTCGCCGGTCCCGTAGTCACCCTCCGCGAGTTCGATGGCGCGCAGGCGGGCATCATGGACAGCTTCCATGACCCGCGAGGCCTGCTGCTTGTACGGCTCGCCCCAGGACGGCCGCAGGGGGTTGACCAGCCGCGGCCAGTGTTTGGGCCGCCGGAGCTCGCTTTTGGTGACCTTCATGCCTTCGAAGTAGTTTTCGGCCTCGATGATCCGCTCTTCGGTGTGGACCTGAAGGTTCAGGGCCTCGGCGGTGGGCGCCGCGGTTTCCTGTGCGCGGTCCAGCGGTGAAGCCGCCAGGTAGGTGATGCGGGCACCGGCGGCCGCGCGTTGCCGGAAGTGTTCAGCGAGCGTCCGGGCCATCTCCCGCCCCAGGTCGGAGAGGTGGAATTCGGGCAGCCGTCCATACAGGACGCCGTCCGGATTATGGACCTCGCCATGGCGGAGCAAATGGACAGTGGCTTGGGGCATGTTTACCAGTTTCTCAAAGATGGCCTGCGATCAGAAATCTCCTGCACGAGCTTCTACAAAGAGTAGAACTGAAGTTTTTGAAGAAATGTTCCGAAGGCGGGAACAAAAGATGCAAATGCATGTTTATACTGGATGCAGCAGGATAGTTGAGGCTTCAATAGATGAAGATTCAACAGCAGGACCATCAGGAAAACCACCCTAAGGAGCATCACCATGGCACTTCCCGCAGACATCACCACCGGCACCTGGACCCTGGACAACTCCCACAGCGAGATCGGCTTTACCGTCCGGCACGCGGGCATCAGCAAGGTCCGCGGGCAGTTCACCGAGGCCGCCGCCACCCTTGAGCTGGCCGGGGACGTGACCAATTCCAAGATCGCGGCCACCATCAACACCGCCAGCTTCGACTCCGGGGACGCCAACCGCGACGGCCACGTCAAGGGTGAGGACTTCTTCGACGTCGAGCAGTTCCCCGAGATCTCCTTCGTCAGCAACGGACTGGTGGCCAAGGGCAACAGCTACGAACTGTCCGGCGACCTGACCATCAAGGGCGTCACCCGCCCGGTCACCCTTGAAACCGAGTTCAACGGCGTGGCCGTTGACCCCTTCGGCAACACCCGCGCCGGCGTCTCCGCCGAGACCACCATCAGCCGCAAGGACTTCGGCCTCACCTGGAACGCTGTCCTCGAGACCGGCGGCGTCCTGGTCAGCGACAAGGTGGCCATCAACCTGGAACTGGCCTTCATCGCCCCGGCAGCGTAAGCAGCCATCTCCCCCTAAAGCGGAAACCCCGGCACCGGCTTCTCCAGTCCGGTACCGGGGTTTCCGCTTTAGGGGCACGACGACGGCACTACAGTGAACGGCATGAGCAACTCTTCCGGCCCCCGGCAGGGCCTCCCGGGCACGCTGTTTTCCATGGCGGGCCGGCCCACCGAGGTGAAAGTTTCCTTCTGGATCTGGTTTGCGGGCGGCCTGTTCGGCGTGCTGGGCGGAATGCTTGGGGCACTGGGGTCCCTGGTCCTGTTTGCCGCGGCACCGGCGGCAGCGGCCGGCGTAGTTGTCCTGATGCTGCTGGCTGCCGCGGTGGGCGCCGCGCAGATGGTCTTTGCCGTCAAGATGAAGGGGGGCAGGAAGTGGGCCAGGCTGGCGCTTACGGTACTCGCCGCGGTGACCCTGGTTTTGGCCGGCGCGAACTCGGTGGCGGGCCTCGGCCAGGGGACGGGAAACTGGGTGGCCTTCCTGGTCAGCCTGGCGGCAACAGTGCTGATGTGGCTGCCCAAAGCGCAGGCATGGTTCGCCGCAGGTGCCGGGCGGAATACCTCGCCGGAATGACCCACAAGGCACCGGCCGGGGGTACGGTGGACTTAAGCCATGCTGGGGGCAGGCATAGGAAAAGCTCCCGGCAGCCTCCCTGGAATCCGACATGCAGAAGGACCGCTCATGAGTACTCCTCCAGTCCCGCCCCCCGTCCCCAATGATCCGGACTCCGGAGGCTCGCAGTCCGGCAGCTCTGCCAGCGAATCCGGCGCGCCCCGCTACGGCCAGAACGCCCCCCAATACGGGCAGAACCAGCCGCAGTACGGCCAGAACCCGCCGCAGTATGGTGCGCAGCCGCCGTCGGCCCCGCAGTATGGGCAGAACAGCCCGTACGGGCAGAACCCGCAGTATGACCAGCAGGGCCAGAACCCGCCGCAGTTCGGCTCGCAGTACGGACAGAACCCGCCCCAGGGTCCCGGTTACGGGCAGCAGTCGTTTGGCCAGTCCTCATACGGCCAGTCACCGTATGCCCAGTATCCCTCCGAGCAGCCGCAGACCTCGGGTGCCAACGGCGTCCCGCAGCTGGTGAACATCTCCTTCTGGCTGCTAATCGCGTCCGCCGTGCTTTTCGTTGCTTCCCTGCTGACGGGCCTGGGCCAGCTGGACGATCCCATCTTCCGCCAGACCTTCGAGGACCAGATGGAGGCCAGCGGCGCAACCGGTGTCACGTATGAGGACATCAAGGGCTTCATTGTCGGCACGCTGGTGGTTTTCGCCGTCCTGGGCGCCGGCCTGTACCTGCTGGTGGCCTTCTTCGTGCGCAAGGGCAAGAACTGGGCGCGCATCCTTGGCACGGTGTTCGCTGCCCTGTCCATTTTCGGCCTGTTCGGACCCCCCACCATCGGAACCTTGGGCACGCTCCTGGGAATCGCCGCCATCGTGCTGCTCTACCTCCCGGCCGCGGCTCCCTACTTCCGCAAGCAGCAGCCGTTCGCCAACCCGTACGGCGGCGGCTTCGGCAATCCTTACGGGCGGTAGGCCCGGGCCTTTCCACTCCTGCGGGCGCAGGCCTCCGTGGGACTGCCGGAACGTCAGGCAGTCTGTCCCGGGGCCTGCGCCCGCTGTGCGTGGTAGGCCAGGATCTGCAGTTCTGTGGCCATGTCCACCTTGCGGAGGTTGACCCCTTCCGGCACCTGGAGCATCACGGGGGCGAAGCTGAGCACGCTGTGGACGCCGGCGGCCACCACCCGGTCGCAGACCTCCTGGGCCACCGCTGCGGGCAGGGCCAGGACCACCATGTTGGCCCCGGTGCGGTGCAGGACTGTTTCAAGGTCCGCCACGTCGCTGACCCGCAGCCAGCCCACCTCATTGCCCACCACCATCTGGTCGGCGTCGAAGATGGCAACGACGTCGAACCCGCGGGACTCGAATCCGCCGTACCGGGCAAGCGCCTTGCCCAGGTTGCCGGCGCCCACAATGGCAACCTTCCAGTCATGCGTCAGGCCCAGCGCCGCGGCGATATGCCGGCTCAGGTACTGCACCTCGTACCCCACGCCCCGTGTCCCGTAGGAACCCACATGGGAAAGGTCCTTGCGCAGCGTGGAAGAGCTGACCCCTGAGGCTTCCGCGAGGGATTCAGACGAAACACGCTCCACGCCGTCCGCCAGCAGGGTGTTCAGGGCGCGGAGATAGAGCGTCAGCCGGGCCACAGCTGCGGGCGGGATCTGTTTGGCCGGGGTGCCCGTGGCGTCCGGCAGGTCCGGGACAGCCTGGGGAGTTGAGTCCAGCGAAGTCACCAGCCCCTCCCTTGAGTCGCGTTGTGACTCCACTCTAGATCCCTGCCGCCGGTGCCAACAAAGCAGGTGCCGTCAACAACAAAACGCTCCCCGGGCTACTGGGCCATCGCCCGCTGGAGGACACGCGCCAGCCGGGTTTCGTCGATCTTCCAGAAATCCCGTTGCACCCCGTCCACCAGCACCACCGGGATTTCTTCGGCATAGCGCTCACGAAGTTCAGGCTGGTTGTCCACCAACTCCTCCACCCACTCAAGGCCGAGGGCGGCAGTAACCCGGGCGACGGCGTCGCGCGCCTCACCGCAAAGGTGGCAGTTCGCTTTGGTGAGAAGGACGACGCGGGGTGTGGCCATGGGTTAACCGTAGCCCCGTTCGGGGTGCCGGGCACGCCGACGGCTTACGGCGGGCGCATTGACTAGACTCGAGTCCATGCCCGAGGAGAAGTACGTCGCAGTAGTCACCAAGCCGGTTGCTGCGCCGCAGCCTGCCGAGGCGGCGTTCTTCGACGTGGATAACACCCTCATGCGCGGTGCCAGCCTGTTCCACGTGGCCCGCAAGATGCACCAGCGCGGCGCCTTCACCATCGCCCAGGCGGCCAGCTTCGCCTGGAAGCAGTTCAAGTTCCTGGCACGGGGCGAGAACCTCTCCGACGTCCACGCCATCCGCGACTCCGCCCTGACCCTCGCCGCAGGCATCCTGGTGGATGACATCAAGGCCCTTGGCGAAGAAGTGTATGACGAGATGATCGCCTCGCGGATCTGGCCCGGCGCCAAGGCCCTGGCCGAGCAGCACCTGCGGGTGGGCCGGCGCGTGTGGCTGGTGACGGCGACGCCCATCGAGGTGGCCACGGTGATCTCCACCCGGCTGGGGCTTACCGGAGCACTGGGGACGGTGGGCGAAATTTCCGAGGGCATGTACACCGGCCGCCTGGTGGGCGACATCCTGCACGGCTCCGCCAAGGCCGTGGCAGTCCAGGGCATCGCCGAGCAGGAGGGCCTGGACCTGAAGCGGTGCTGGGCCTACAGCGATTCCTACAACGACATCCCGCTCCTGTCCCTGGTGGGCCATCCGGTGGCCATCAACCCGGACGCCCGGCTGCGCCGCCACGCCCGCGACCATAACTGGCCGGTGTACGACTTCCGGGCAGGCCGGCGCGCGGCAACGTTCGGGCTGAAGGCAGCCACCGCGGGCGGCGCCGTCTACGGTCTCTGGAAGGGCTTCGCCCGGATCCGCGGCCCGCGAATCTAGGTCGCAGCAGATGGCGTTTTGAGCGCCCATAACGACAGTTGCTGCTACCCAGTTGGGCGGGGGGACACGGAAAAGCCCGCCGCCTCGGAAGGCAACGGGCTTTTCCACGCTCTGCGAAGTAGTTCTACTTCTTGTTGCGGCGCTGGTGACGGGTCTTGCGAAGCAGCTTGCGGTGCTTCTTCTTGGCCATACGCTTGCGACGCTTCTTAATAACTGAACCCACGAAAGTTCCTTACAAACTAGATGCAGTACCTGTCTGCTGGAATTCGTCCGTGGACGAAGCTACGAACTGAACAACTGACAGATTCTTACAATGACGTAAAACGTTCCTTAACAGGGTACCGCCTCCGCGGAGGGGCTCTGACCAGCAGGAGCTTCCCGCCGGCCATGGCAGCGGAACCGGATCAGGCGGTTTCGGTGTGGCCCTCCACCACGGCGCCCTTCAGGTACTGCTCAACAGCGGCCTCCGGAACCCGGTAGGAGCGGCCAAAGCGCACTGCGGGCATGTCACCGGAGTGGACCAGGCGGTACACCGTCATCTTCGAGACGCGCATGACCTGGGCTACTTCAGCCACGGTAAGGAACTTCGCGTTGGAGAAGTTCTGTTCCGACATTTCCCTATTCCTTTGCTGACGGATGGACAACAGTGACCCCAGGTACATGCCAATGCGGTGTTCCGATGCTGAGCCATCCACCAACCACCTACCTAGATACTCTAGATGTTCCTGTGGCGGAAGTGAAAGTAGTGCGCTTCCTTATTTCGCCGCCCGGCGCTTCCGGGCAGATGCCGCCAGCTGGTTCAGCACCGAGACGGTCACATCCCATTCCATGCAGGCGTCCGTCACACTCTGGCCGTACACAAGGTCATCCCGTCCGGCGGCGTGGCTGGCGACGTCCAAGTTTTGCGCACCGCCCACCAGGAAGCTCTCCAGCATGACGCCGGCAATCGCCTGGGCCGAGGGACCGCCGTCTTCGAGCTGGGCGCCGATCTCCAGCGCCACCTCGGCCTGCCGGTGATGGCTTTTGCCGCTGTTGGCATGGCTGGCGTCCACGATCAGGCGGGGGTTAAGGCCCTTGCCTGCCAGCTTTGCGGAGGCAGCCTCGACGTCGGCAGCGCCGTAATTGGGTCCCTTGCGTCCGCCGCGGAGGATGACGTGGGTGTCCGGGTTGCCGGCCGTGGCTACCAGGGCGGCGCGGCCGTCGCCGTCGATGCCCAGGAACGCCTGGGCCGCCGCGGACGCACCGCAAGCGTCGATGGCCACCTGCAGGTCGCCGTCGGTCCCGTTCTTGAAACCGATGGGCATGGACAGTCCGGAAGCCAGCTGCCGGTGGATCTGGCTCTCCGTGGTGCGGGCGCCGATAGCTCCCCAGGAGATGAGGTCCGCCATGTACTGCGGGCTGATGGGCTCAAGGAATTCCGTGGCGGCAGGAAGGCCCAGGGCGGTGACCTGCTGCAGGAAGTGACGCGCGGTCCGGAGGCCGGTAACCATGTCGTGGCTGCCGTCCAGCCGGGGATCGTTGATCAGGCCCTTCCAGCCAACGGTGGTGCGGGGCTTTTCGAAGTAGGTCCGCATGACCACCAGCAGGTCTTCCTTGTGCTTTTCGGCCTGGCTGACCAGCCTGCGGGCGTATTCCAGGCCGGCCTTAGGGTCGTGGATGGAGCAGGGACCCACGATGACCAGCAGGCGATCGTCCACGCCGTCCATGACCGCGCGGACTTCATCGCGGCCGCGTTCAACGACGTCCGCGGCCGGCCCGTCCAGGGGCAGTTCGGCAAGGAGGTCGGACGGGGTGGGCAGCGCGGTGAATTCGCTGACCCGCAGGTTTGAGGTGGATTTTGCTGCTGATGCTGTTGCGGTGCTCATGTTCGGGTCCTGTTCCAGATGGGAAGCGGGCCCGGTTCAGAACCCGCCGGAGAAACGGCGAAGGGCAGAGAATAATCCCTGCCCCTGTTGGCTCTGAAGGAAGTTGGATGCGTGTCAGTTAGACGCGGGCCCCTCCAGAGCCAACGAAAAATACGCATACCAACGGTTAGTCATGGAATAGACCATAACCCCGGCCCGGCCAAGGGCAAAATTCCGTCCGTCATATTGCTACCGGGAACCCTGGAGTCCGGCCACCAGCTCTGCATGTTTCTCGTCCGTGAGGCGGTACCAGTACATGATGCCGGCACCGGCAAACACCAGCGCGGCGGGCAGCAGGCCGGCGGCGGCCCGGATGGCCAGGAGGGCAGAATCCGCCTGCTCCGCCAGCACTGACGAATAGCCGCCCCAGGCCAGGGAGAAGGCGACAACTCCCCCGCCAAAGCCCATACCGAGCTTCCGCGTTGCGGCCAGCAGCGCGTAGTTGATGCCCTGGACCCGGACGCCGGTCTTCCATTCGCCGTACTCCACGGTGTCGGCGATCAGCGCCCAGGTCACAATGCCCACCGATGCGGAGGACAGCTGCGCCAGGACGATGCCGGCCACGGCCAGCCACGGCGCTTCGGCCGGGGCGAGGAAGACGATGAGCCCGCCGGCGCCCCCGGCGCAGCCGCCTGCCGTATAGATCGCTTTCTTGCCCCACCTTCCCACAATCCGCGGCATCACGACGGCGAGCGCAAGGGTGATTGCCACCTGCGTCGCGGCCATGACGGGGAAAAGGTCCACGCGGGAGAGCACGTCGCGGAGGTAGAAGAATTGCGCGGCACCGGTAGCGCTGGCACCGGTCACGAACAGGACCGAACTGATGCAGAGCACCACGAGCGGCGAGTTGGCCTTAAGCGCGTCCACGCTTTGGCGCATGGTGATTTTGGGGATGCTGCCGCCGATCTGCTCGCGGCAGGCGACGCCTGTGAACAGGTACAGCCCGGACCCCACCACCGCGAAGACCAGGGTCATGACAGTGAAAATCTGCTGCATGTCCCCGCCCGAAGCCAGCAAAGGTGCGACCACGAAGCCCAGCGTCGCCCCGACCGAGAGGCCGCCGATGGTCCGCGCACCGGCGAGCCGGGCCCGCTCCCTTGGCTCCTGGGTCATGGCTCCCACCAGGCAGCCGTAGGGGACGTTGACCACGCTGTATGCCAGGCAGACAAGGCCGTAGGTGCAGTAGGCATACAGCAGCTTCAGGCCCGGCTCCACATCCGGCACATGGAACACCGCCGCGCTCAGCAGCAGCGGGATGAAACCGAACATCACGAACGGGCGGAACTTGCCCCAGCGCCTGCCGTCCACCCGGTCTACGATGCGGCCGGCGGCCACATCGGTGAAGGCGTTGAAGACCCGGGCCGCCACCAGCAGTGCCCCGGCGGCTGCCGCCCCAATCCCAGCCACGTCCGTGTAATAGACCAGCACGAACATATTGGCGGTACTGATGATCATGCTGTTCGCAGCATCACCGGCGCCGTAGGCGGCGATGCTCGTCCTGCTGAGTTTCTTCATGGTTCCTTGTCCCGCGGCCCGGAAACCGGTTTCTCGAGCCTTAAGAAGGAACTTACCCCAAAATCTTCCGGAGAAACAGCAGCTGCCTGGTCCAGTGGTGCTCCTGGCCGCCCTCGTGGTTGTTGAACCTGTAAACCTCGATCTCCTTGGCTGCGCCGGAACCGGAGCTTCCGGATGCCCCTGAGCCGTAGGCATTAAAGCTGGCGAACACCGTTGAAGGCGGACAAACGTCATCCACCTGCGCCGCTTAGTACATCGCCGGCACCGTCGCAGCGCGGCAGGGTAACGCCGTCGAAGTAGCGCAGCACGTCCAGCACCGGTTGGTACCGGTCCCGGTGCCGGGCCAGGAACGGGGCGCTCTCCGGATACGGGCCCCGCCGTGTGATGTCGATAGCCCGGGGGAAGTCCTCAAGGAAGGGGACATCGGGCAGCGCGGCCATGACGCCGTCGAGCCTTCCGGCCGCCAAACCCACCGCCCGCCACGGCAATCCCGGCGCCCGATGCCACGGGTCATGAGCCCCGCGAAGGACACCTCCCCGGCCGAGGGGTGCGGATCCGGCGTCTCGCCGAGGGTACCGCCGTAGCCCTGGCCCCGGGTGTCCATGATGAAGTGGGCATACCCGGCCTGCGCCCACTTGGTCTCCTGGTTGACCAGTCCCCGGCCGCTCGAATAGCCGATCCACTGGACCACCACCGGCAGCGCGGCCCGGGCGGCCCGGTTCGCGGGAAGGTGCAGCCAGCCCTTGATCCTGTACCCGCCGTAGCCGGAGAACGTCACGTCGAAGGTGTCGATGACCGTGGGGTAGTTCTCAACCGGCTCGGAGACAGCGTCCAGCGGGAAAGCCCTGGTGGCGGCCACCGTGGGCGTCCCAGAACTCCGTGAAGTCTGCCGGCGCGGTGACGTCGGATGTGTAGCTGCGGAGTTGGGCGAGGGGAAGGTCAAAAGGGGCATCGTTGTCCGTTCCGTGCGGGTTCAGCGGGTGATGATGGCGCCCAGCCGACGCGCGGCGGTCCGCTCCCCGGGCCCGGCGCCACCTCCCCGCCGACCCACCGTCGGACGCGGCCACGCGTGGGTACATGCTATCCACGATGCAGGTGGCAAAGCGTGCGATGTTTCATACGTTTAATTCTTGGAAGCGGAAAGGGTAGGTGCAGCCTGCCCCGCGGGCTCGTAACGGCGCAGCATGGTTCCCGTGCTGATGATCTTGCGAAGTTCAGGCAGTCCGCCCGCCAGCGCTCCGGCTGCACGTGCCTGGATGAGGACATTTCCGAGTGCCGTGGCTTCCACCGGCCCGGCAACAACCGGACGGCCCGTGACGTCCGCCGTGAGCTGGCAGAGCAGGGTGTTCTGGGAACCTCCGCCCACCACGTGCACCACGTCCACCGTGCGGCCGGCCAGGCGTTCGGCGTCGGCCAGCGTGCGGGCGTATCCGGCGGCGAGGCTGTCCATGATGCAGCGGGCGATGGCCGCCGGATCGT
Source organism: Arthrobacter sp. MPF02 (assembly GCF_046605375.1). Taxonomy (GTDB): domain Bacteria; phylum Actinomycetota; class Actinomycetes; order Actinomycetales; family Micrococcaceae; genus Arthrobacter. The sequence goes on from NZ_CP176772.1 coordinate 3,058,761, forward strand.
CGGGCAGGACGTCCCCGGTGCGGCGCACGGCCGCCCGGATCCGCTCCGGCATGTTGTCTGGGGCGATGAAGTAGGAATCGTCCGGATTGATCTGGGGACCACCAGCCGGAAGCGCAGCGGCCGCCTGCAGCAGTGCCGGCAACTCGGGCCGGAAGCCTTCGGCCGCCCAGGTCCGCTGGCATTCGCTTAGCAGCCAGAGCCCGCCCATGTTGCGCAGGTAGCGGATGGTGCCGTCCACGCCGCGTTCGTTGGTGAAATTCGCGTCACGGCTGGCCTCGGTAAGGACCGGGTGCCTGAGCTCAAGTCCCACCAGGGACCAGGTGCCGGAGGAGATGTACGCGAAGTCCTCTTCCTGCGCGGGAACGGCGGCGACCGCGGAGGCGGTGTCGTGCGACCCTACGGCCACCACCTTGGTGTCCTGCCGCAGGCCCACCTGGGCGGCGATCTCCGGCAGGAGGGTGCCCACGGTTTCACCCGGCTGGATCAGAGGCGGAAACAGGTCCGTCCGCAACCCCAGGGCAGTAAGGAATTCGGTGGCCCACTCCCCCGCCACGGCGTCGAAGAGCCCGGTGGTGGAGGCGTTGGTGGCCTCGGTACGCCGGACACCGGTGAGCAGGAACGCGATCAGGTCCGGGATGAGCAGCGCCTGCAGGCCGTCGAGGTCCTGTTCCGTGGCGAGTTGGTAGATGGTATTGAACTGCAGGAACTGCAACCCCGTGGTCGCGTATAGGCGCGCGGGGTCTAGCTTCCGGTGGACGGGTTCGACGGCGGCGCGGCTGCGGTCATCACGGTAGCTGAACGGCTGCGCCGTCAGGTTGCCCGCGGCGTCCACGAGGCCGTAGTCAACGGCCCAGGTGTCGATGCCGATGCTGGCGATGCGTTCACCTTGCACCGCGGCAACGGTGGCCGCCGCTGAGAGACCCTTGAGTACCTCCGCGAAGAGGGCGTCGAAGTTCCAGCGCAGGCCGCCGTCGATCTCCACCACGCCGTTCGGGAAGCGGTGGACCACTTCGAGCTGCGCACCGTCACCGCTGACGCGGCCGAGGATGACCCGGCCGGAGGAGGCGCCGATATCAACGGCGGCGAACACACCAGGGGTAGCGGCGGAATCCGCCCCGGCCGGAGCCGGAGCGGATTCGCTCTTGCGTGCTGTGCTCATCGCAGGAAGGCTGCAGCCACTCCGGCGTCCACGGGGATGTGCAGGCCGGTGGTGTGGGACAGTTCGTTGCTGGTGAGCACGGCGGCGGCGTTGGCCACGTGTTCGGGCAGGACTTCGCGCTTGAGCAGGGTGCGCTGGGCGTAGTACTCGCCCAGCTTTTCCTCGTCCACGCCGTAGACGGCGGCGCGCTTGGCGCCCCAGCCGCCGGCGAAGATGCCGGAACCGCGGACCACGCCGTCGGGGTTGATGCCGTTGACGCGGATACCGTGCTCACCGAGTTCCGCGGCGAGGAGGCGGACCTGGTGGGCCTGGTCTGCCTTGGTGGCGGAGTAGGCAATGTTGTTCGGGCCGGCGAACACGGAGTTCTTGGAGGAGATGTAGATGATGTCCCCGCCCATGCCCTGGGCGATCATGACCTTCGCGGCGGCCTTGGCCACCAGGAAGGAGCCCTTGGCCATGACGTTGTGCTGCAGGTCCCAGTCCTTTTCGGTGGTTTCCAGCAGCGGTTTGGAGATGGACAGGCCGGCGTTGTTGATCACCAGGTCCACCCCGCCAAACGCCAGCACCGCGGCGTCGATGGCCGCCGCGACCTGGGCCTCATCGGTGACGTCGGCCTGGACGCCGATGGCGACGTCGGAGCCGCCGAGCTCCTCGGCCACCTTCTGCGCGTTCTCCAGGTTCAGGTCCGCGATGACAACGCAGGCGCCTTCCGCGGCGAGGCGGGTGGCGATGGCCTTGCCGATGCCGGACGCCGCGCCCGTGACCAGGGCGATGCGGGTGGCGTGCGACTTGGGCTTGGGCATGCGGGCCAGCTTGGCTTCCTCCAGCGCCCAGTACTCGATCCGGAATTTCTCGGATTCCTCGATGGGTGCGTACGTGGAGATGGCCTCGGCGCCGCGCATCACGTTGATGGCGTTGATGTAGAACTCACCGGCAACCCGGGCGGTCTGCTTGTTGGCACCAAAAGAGAACATGCCGACGCCGGGGACCAGCACGATGGCCGGGTCCGCGCCGCGCAGCGCCGGGCTGTTGTCGTCCGCGTGGCGGTCGTAGTAGGCCTGGTAGTCCTCGCGGTAGTCGGCGTGGAGCTCGTGCAGCCGGGCGATGGAGTCCTCGATCGAGGCGTCGGCGGGCAGGTCGAGGATGAGCGGTTTGACCTTGGTGCGCAGGAAGTGGTCGGGGCAGGAGGTGCCCAGGGCGCCCAGGCGCGGGTGCTCGGCGGCCTCCAGGAAGTCCAGGACGACGGCGTCATCGCTGAAGTGCCCCAGGACCGGCTTGTCCGTGGAGGCCAGGCCGCGGATCACCGGTGCCAGGGCTGCGGCCTTGGCTCGGCGTTCGGCCTCCGGCAGGGCGCCGTAGCCGGGCAGCTTCGCGCCGAAGGGCTCGGCCTTGCCGTTCTCGGCGATGTACTTTTCGGCCTGGTCGATGATCCACAGCGAGTTCTGCTCGGCTTCTTCGCTGGTGGCGCCCCAGGCGGTGATGCCGTGGCCGCCCAAAATGGTGCCGACGGCTTGCGGGTTGGCGTCTTTGATCGCTGCGATGTCCAGGCCCAGCTGGAACCCGGGACGGCGCCAGGGAACCCAGACCACCTTGTTGCCGAAGATCTTGGTGGTAAGCGCCTCGCCGTCCACTGCGGTGGCGATGGCGATGCCGGAGTCCGGGTGCAGGTGGTCGACGTGCGCGGCATCCACCAGGCCGTGCATGGCCGTGTCGATCGAGGGGGCTGCGCCGCCCTTGCCGTGCAGGCAGTAATCGAACGCGGCCACCATCTCGTCCTCGCGGTCAACACCGGGGTAGACGTTCTTCAGCGCGTTCAGCCGGTCCAGCCGCAGCACCGCAAGGTTCTCCGCCTTCAGCGTGCCCAGGTCCCCGCCGGAGCCCTTGACCCACAGCAGTTGGACGTCCTCGCCCGTGACCGGGTCCTTCTCCGTGCCCTTGGCAGAGGTGTTGCCGCCGGCGAAGTTGGTGTTCCGCTTGTCCGCGCCCAGGCGGTTCGAGCGGGTAATCAGGTCTTCAATAGTCTTGTTGGTGGTCATAGCAGTTATGCGCCCCATCCGGCTTGCTGGCCGCCCACGCGGTCCTCGTTGATCTTCTTCTGGTAGCCGCTGGCCTTGTAAGCAGCGATCGGGTCTGCGGGCAGGCCGCGGGATTCACGCCATTCGGCCAGCATGGGCCGGACATCGGTGTAAAAAGCGTCGTTGAAAATGCTGTTCGCGGCCAGGACATCACCGGCGCGCTGTGCTTCGCTCAGCGCGGCCGTGTCCACCAGCAGGGCGCGGGCGGTCATCTCCTGCACGTTCAGCACCGAGCGGATCTGGCCCGGAATCTTCTCTTCCAGGTTGTGGCACTGGTCGAGCATGAGCGCCACGCCGGAGTCCTTGCCGAAGCCGCCGCCGCGTATCACCTCGTGCATGATGCGGAAGAGCTGGAACGGATCGGCCGCACCCACGATGAGGTCGTCGTCGGCGTAGAAGCGGGAGTTGAAGTCAAAGGAACCCAGCTTGCCCAGGCGCAGCAGCTGCATCACGATGAACTCGATGTTGGTGCCGGGGGCGTGGTGACCGGTGTCCAGGCACACAAACGCCTTCTCGCCCAGGGCCAGGGTCTGGGCGTAGGAGGTGCCCCAGTCCGGCACATCGGTGTGGTAGAAAGCCGGCTCGAAGAACTTGTACTCGAGCACCAGGCGCTGCTCGTCGCCCAGGGCCGTGTAGATCTCCTGGAGGGACTCGGCCAGGCGGTCCTGGCGGCCGCGGATGTCGTCCTGGCCCGGGTAGTTGGTGCCGTCCGCCAGCCAGATCTTCAGGTCCCTCGAGCCGGTGGCATGCATGATCTCGATGCAGTCCAGGTGGTGGTCGATGGCACGGCGCCGGACCCCTTCGTTGGAGGAGGTCAGGGAACCGAATTTGTACTCGTCGTCCTGGAAGGTGTTGGAGTTGATGGTCCCCAGCCCAACACCCAGCCCGGCCGCGTACTCCTTCAATGCCGAGTAATCATCAACCTTGTCCCACGGGATGTGCAGCGCCACCGTGGGCGCCAGGCCGGTCAGTTCGTGCACCTTCGCGGCGTCCGCCAGCTTCTCCTGCACGGTCCGCGGCGTGCCGGGGGTGCCAAACACCTTGAACCGGGTTCCTGAATTGCCATAGGCCCACGAGGGGACCTCAATCGCAAGCTCCCCGAGCCTGCCCAGCGCCGTTGCTACGTCATTCATGATGGTTCTTTCGGTGTTGTGTTCTGTGGTGGTTTGTTGGTTGGGCCCCGCTAGTGGAGCTGCCGGTTGCGGCCTAGGAAGTTGCGCTCCGGGAAGCAGTGGTATCTGCCGCCCCCAGCTGGGCGTCCAGGTTGAAGACTTCCTCGAGGACCTGGAACCCTTCATCGGGCGCCTGGCCGGAGTTTTCGAACAGGGTGGCCATCTCGGCCTGCCAGCGGGTATTCACGTCCGTGAGTGCCATGCGGGCGCGGGCTGCGTCAAAGTCGTCACACTCCACGTAGCCCACCAGCAGGCCGTCCGTGCCCAGGAACAGGGAGTAGTTGTTCCACCCCGCTTCCTTGAGGGCACGGAGCATGTCCGGCCACACAGCGGCATGGCGCCGCTTGTACTCGTCGATCAACGCCGGCTTGATCGAGGACCGGAAGCACACCCTCATTTGAAATTCTCCTGAACTCGCAAAGCATTGAATCGTTTCATTGTTACGATTCAAAGTACTCTTGACGGAAGTAGGTGTCAAGCATCCCGCTTCCCGTTCCCGGGGAGTGTTCGCGGCGCACTTGGACCACCAGCACGGAGAATCATGAACCGCACAGCCAGCATCAAGGACGTCGCCACCCACGCCAGCGTGGCGGTTGGCACTGTCTCGAATGTGCTGAACTACCCGGACAGGGTGTCCCAGCGCACCAAGGAACGCGTGTTGAAGGCCATTGACGAACTCGGGTTCGTCCGGAACGACGCCGCGCGGCAGCTGCGCGCCGGCCACAGTCGCACCGTGGGGCTGATTGTGCTGGACGTGGGCAACCCGTTCTTCACTTCCGTGGTGCGGGCCGCGGAGGACGCGGCATCCCTCCACGGAAGCGCGGTGCTGCTGGGCGACAGCGGCCATGACGCCGGCCGCGAGGCCAACTACATCGACCTGTTCCAGGAGCAGCGGGTCCAGGGACTGCTGATTTCCCCCGTGGGCGACGTGACCGAACGCCTGGACCTGCTCCGCGAACGCGGCGTGCCCACTGTCCTGGTGGACCGCCTCGCGGACGAGTCCAAGTTCAGCTCCGTGGCAGTGGATGATGACGCCGGCGGGTACCTCGCTGCCCGGCACCTGCTGGACACGGGCCGCCGCCGGCTCGCCTTCGTGGGCGGACCCACCGATATCCGGCAGGTGGCCGACCGCCTGCAGGGTGCGCAGCGCGCAGTGAAGGAAGAGCCCGGCGCCACGCTGGAAGTGCTCACCTCCGAGGGGATGACCGTCCTGGCCGGCCGCAGTGTGGGCAACATGCTGGTGGAGCGGGGCAGGGACAAGCTCCCGGACGGCATCTTCTGCGCAAACGACCTCCTGGCCCTCGGCGTTATGCAGTCCCTGACCATGACGCACACGTTCCGCATCCCTGAGGACGTGGCGCTGATCGGCTACGACGACATCGACTTTGCCGTGTCCGCCGTCGTTCCGTTGTCCTCCATCCGGCAGCCCACCGAGGCGCTGGGGCGGACCGCCATCGAACTGCTCGCCGAAGAAGTGGAATCGCAGAACCCCACGCACCGCGCCGTGGTGTTCACCCCGGAGCTGGTGGTCCGGCAAAGCACCGGCACTCCGGGGTGACACCCGGACCCGGCTGCGGCTAGGCCGTACCTGCCGGACCAGCCCAGGTGCCCGCCCCGCCGTAAGTGGCGGGCTGGGGGCCGAAGGCCATGCGCAAAACGTCAAGCATGCTTTGAAACGTTACATAGCTGGACGGGTAGGGCGTCATGACTCACACTAGGTATACGGAAAGCGCTTGCCACTAACGCCGGCGCGGAAAAATTTTGTGCCTTTTGGGGCGGAATGGAGAACGATGGGAACGCCAACCGGCTCATCCTTGCCCGGCGCAACCGCGGAACCGGCCGCCCCGGCGGAGCTGCCTGCACCGGCAGCTGCGGGTGCGGAGAGCGGCCCTGCCCGCGTTGCCCTGGTGGGCGTGCACGGCTTTGGCGTCCACCACCTCCGGAACCTTGAACGCCTGCAGGGAGCAGGCGTCGTCGAGCTTGTTGCCGTGGCGGACCCGCACCCCCCGGCATCCGGCTCGGTGCCGTCGTCGGCCGCTGTCTTTCCGGGGCTGGATGACCTGCTCGCGGAAACGCAGTCACTGGACGTAATCATCGTGGCCACTCCCATCCAGACCCATGCACCGCTTGCACTCGCTGCCCTGGCCGCGGACGCCGATCTGTACCTGGAAAAGCCTCCGGTTGCGTCACTGGCTGACTTCACCCGGCTGGGTGAGGCTGCCGCTGCCTCCGGCAGGAGCGTCCAGGTTGGCTTCCAGAGCCTCGGCTCGCACGCCCTGCAGGCGATAGAGGACCTGCTGGCGGCAGGCATCATCGGAAGCCTGCAGGGCATCTCGGCCACCGGCCGCTGGGTGCGCGACAAGGCGTACTACAAGCGCTCCCGCTGGGCCGGCAGGCGCAGCATCAACGGCATTGACGTGGTGGACGGCGTGGCCACCAATCCCCTGGCGCATGCCGTCGCCACCGCCCTGAGGATTGCCGGTGCCCGCACCACTGCTGACGTGGCCTCGGTTGAGACGGAGCTGTACCGCGCCAACGACATCGAGTCGGACGACACCTCCATCATCCGCATCCGCACCGCTGCAGGGCTGCCCATCACGTGCGCCCTCACGATCTGCGCAACAGAATCTGTGGAGCCCTACGTGACACTCCAGGGCACGCTCGGAACGGCGGTGTTCCACTACACGGAGGACCGGCTCACCATCGAAACGGCCGCCGGCAGGAGCGAGCAGGCCTACGGCCGGGACGACCTCACCGAAAACCTTTTGGCCCACCGGACCCGCGGCACTCCGCTCATGAGCGCGCTGCCGGACAGCGGCGCCTTCATGCTGGTGCTCGAAGCCGTGCGAACCGCCCCGGCGCCGACGCTCATCGACGCCGGATACGTCCGGTGGGAAGGTGAGGGCGATACCGCACACGCCATCGTCGTGAATATCGAGGACGCACTGGAGCGTGCCGGGCGGCAGCATGCCACTTTCAGCGAACTGGGCCTGCCCTGGGCAACCTCCGCGCCTACAGCCCTTACAATCCCCCGCTCCAGATAACGCAGGACCCTGGCGGCCCGTCGTCCGGCTGCCCGCAGGCACTTACGGGTCAAGGGCACGACGGCGGTTGCCGCCGTCGTGCCTTCGCACCCGTTGCCCGTGCTGACAATTCGCGGTATCAGCGGGAGCCGGACCGCCTGCCGTGCCACCAAAGGAGCGCGCCGATCACGGCCGCGGACAGCATGCCTAGGGCGCCCGTGACGACCAGCCCCGCGCGAACGCCGAACTGCTCCGTCAGCCATCCCGCCAGCAGCCCGCCGCACGCATGTCCGCCCAGCAACAATGGCAGGTACAGGGCCATGACGCGCCCGCGGATGGACGGGCCGGCCTCGAGCTGCACCGCCGTGCCGGCGCCGGTCAGAAAGAGGAGCGTCATGAGTCCCACAACCACCAGCATTGCCGTGAACAGCACCAGGTTCGGCATCAGGGCCGCCACCAGCTGGGACAGCCCGAAGAGTCCGGCCGCAGTCACGATGCCCTTGCGCCCCATGTTCCTGAGGCGGGCGGCAAGCAGGGCACCGGCCAGGGCACCCACGGCACTGACGGTATTGAAGAGTCCGAAGCCCTCCACGCCGTTGTGCCACACCCTGTCGGCGAACGCGGCCAGGACCACTGGGCCGTTCATGCCGAAGGCCCCCAGCAGGCCGGCCAGCACGATCAGGAGCAGCAGCCGGGGCCTGTCCCGCACGTACCGGAAGCCGGCCAACAGTTGCCCGCGGCCCCGCTCGGCGGGCGCACCGGGGTGCAGTTCTCCTGTCCTGACCGCGGCAACCAGGCCCAGGACCAGCAGGCCGACGGCGGCGTTGGCGGCGAAGGCGGCGGCAGGGCCCGCCTGGGCGATGAGCACGCCACTGAGGGCGGGACCGGCCATGGCCCCGAGCTGGGCGAGGGCATTGTTCAGGCCGATGGCAGCGCGCAGGTAGGTGTCACCCACCACTTCATTGACGAAAACCTGGCGTGCCGGGCCGTCGATGGCTGACATGATGCCAAGGGCGACGCAGCTGGCGTAGACCGCCCACACAGTGATGGTGCCGCTGGCTACCCAGGCCGCCAGTCCCAGGGCGAGCAGGATGATCACCGATTGGCAGACCATCATGATCCGGCGCTTGGGGAACAGGTCCACCACCAGGCCGGAGAGGGGACCCACCACCAGCATGGGCAGGAACTGCAGGGCGACGGCCACGCCTACCGCAGCCGGGCTTCCCGTCAGTTGCAGAACCAGCCAGTCCTGGGCCAGCCGCTGCATCCACACCCCTACGCTTCCGACAAGCTGCATGGCCAGGAAGAGCCTGTAGTTGTACTGCGTCAGCGGGTGGTACCAGCGCGGCTGGCGTTCGGCAGGCTCGATGGACTCGTGGGCACGCTGGCGGTCGGTTGACACGTCTGGACTCAACTCGGTAGCGGGTGGAACTGCAAGGAGGAAAAGGAGGCCGCCTCCGTTGACTGGTGCGGTGTGCGGCTGGGTCAGGCGCGGCTGGAACGGAGTTTGATGGCGGCGGCGGCGAGGATCAGCGTGCCGGGGACGACGACGAAGAGTGCGACGAGCATCCAGACGAAGACGACGGTGAGGAACAGTGCTGCAGCGAGCAGGAGGGACCCGGTCCAGTCTTTTACGGACAGGGTTTTGCCGGTTTGCAGGGCGGCGTGCCAGGCGTCTTTCGGGCTGGTGATGGTGCGGGTGGTGTCGATCCAGGCGGCGGTGGTGCGCAGCAGCAGGATCGCGCCGCCGGCGGCAAGGATCAGGGTGGCTGGCAGGACCACCTCCCGGCCGGGCAGTTGGCCCACCCAGGCGAGCAGGAGGTTCAGGACAATCACGACGGCGGCTGCCGCGGTGAGGGCGCCGAGCCTCCAGCTGCCGGGCAGTGCGGCCTTGAAGGTGCCCCACAGGCCGCGGACGGAATCGTCGCGGCCGGCGAGGTGCCGTTCCAGGTGGGCGATCCCCGCCGCGTAGGCGGCGGGGATCGTGACCAGCGGCAGGGACAGCACCAGCACCAGCAGCCCGGCCAGCAGGGTCTCGGAGAACAGGGCGAACCGGTTCACCGGGACGGGCTCATGCTGGTGGTTTGCGGGTCTGGTGCTGTCCATGACGCTCATTATCTTCTTTCCTAGCCCTTGAGGCCCTGGGTGGAGACGCCTTCAACGATGTAGCGCTGGAAGACCAGGAAGAAGATCAGCACCGGCAGCAGGGCCAGGACGGACATCGCGATCATGGCGCCGTAGTCCGAGGACTGGGTCTGGTCCACGAACAGGCGCAGTGCCAGCGGCAGCGGGTACTTTTCCGGGGTGTTCAGGTAGAGCAGCGGGCCCAGGAAGTCGTTCCAGCTCCAGATGAAGGAGAAGATCGAGGTGGAGATCAGGGCCGGCTTCATCAGCGGCAGCATGATGGACCCGAAAATCCGTGCGTGTCCGGCGCCGTCGATGCGTGCCGCCTCGTCCAGCTCTGCGGGAAGGCCGCGCATGAACTGGACCATGAGGAACACGAAGAACGCGTCGGCGGCGAGGAACTTGCCGATCAGCAGCGGGACGTAGGTGTCTACGAGGCCCAGCTGCTGGAAGATGATGTACTGCGGGATGATCACCACGTGGAACGGCAGCAGCAGCGTGGCGATCATCATCCCGAAGAACAGTCCCCGGCCGGGGAAATTGATCCGCGCGAACGCATACGCCGACACGGACGCCGAGAGGATGGTGCCCACCACGGCGCCGACCGCCAGGATCAGCGAGTTGGTGAAGAACTGCATCGTGGAAACGCCGCCGATGCCCTCCATCGCGGTGACGAAGTTGTCCAGGCTGAAGTTGTTCGACCACAGCGAGGTGTTCGCGCCGCCGATCTCCGAGTTCGGCTTGAACGCCGAGGCGATCATCCACAGGCCCGGGTACAGCACGATCGCGGTCAGGATCAGGGCAGCGGCGTGGAACGCCATGCTCTTGGCCCGCTTCGCGCTCACGGATTCGGACTTGGGGTTGTACGCCGGCACGTTCGCGTCCGGGGCGGACTGGGTGGGAGTTGCCATGGTTGTCATCGTGAATCACCGCTGTAGTGGACCCAGGACTTGGACGTGCGGAAGAAGATCAGGGTGATGATGCCTACCACGATCACCAGCAGCCAGGCCATTGCCGAGGCGTAACCCATCCGGAAATCGCTGAAGCCGCGCAGGTACAGGTAGAGGGTGTAGAAGAGAGTGGATCCGGCGGGGCCGCCTTCACCGTTGGAGATGATGTATGCCGAGGCGAAGATCTGGAACGCGTGGATGGTCTCCATCAGCAGGTTGAAGAAGATCACCGGGGAAAGCATTGGCCAGGTGATGTTGAAGAACTTCCGCACCGGTCCGGCACCGTCCATCGATGCGGCCTCATAGAGTTCGTTCGGGATCTGCTTCAAGCCGGCCAGGAAGATCACCATGGGGGCGCCGAACTGCCACACTGTCAGCAGGATGAACATCGGCATGGTCATGGCCGGGTTGCCCACCCAGCCGCCCAGGTTGATCCCAAAAATGGACAGGCCCTGGTCCACCGGGCCATTGTCGCCGAACATCGCCTTCCACACGATCGCGATCGACACCGACGCCCCGATCAGCGACGGCGCGTAAAACGCGGACCGGTAAAAGCCCTGGCCGCGGCGCTTGCTGTTCAGCAGCATCGCAACAGCCAGCGCCGCCGCGAGCTTCAGCGGGGTACCGAACACCACGTAGTTCACGGTCACGCCGACGGACTGCAGGAACCTCTCGTCCTGGAACAGGGTGGTGTAGTTGTCCAGGCCGATCCACTTGGGTGCCTCGAACAGGTTGTAGTTCGTAAACGACAGGTACAGCGAGGAAATCATCGGCCCCACGGTCAGGGCGATGAACCCCAGCAGCCAGGGCAGCAGGAACGTATAACCGGCGCGGGCGTCCGCCCCCCGGCGCTTCGACTTGCGAAGCTGCGGAGGGGCGGACGTCGTCGAACGCCTGCTCAGGGTTGGGCTTTGAGTCACGAGTTCAATCCGTCAGTCGAGCCTGGATCAGGCGTTCTGCTTGATGAGGTCTTCGGCTTCCTTGAACCAGGCATCGGTGGCGGCGTTGATGTCCAGCTTGCCGTAGTTCAAGTCCGAGGAGATGCGCTTGAAGGAAGCCTCCAGCGTGCCGAAGCCGACGATCGGCGGCTCGGGAGCGTCCTTGAGGTACTGCTCGATGGACTTCTCGTAATCCACCACGAGCTTGTCGGTGCCCTCGAAGGTGGTGCCGTCACGCTGGGTCTTGGAAGCAGGCACGCCGCGGGAAGTCTTGAAGATCTGGCCCACTTCGGGATCGTTGACCATGAAGTCGATGAACCGGGCGGCAGCATCCTTGTACTTGGTCTTGGCACTGGCCACCATCAGCATGGACGGCTTCAGGAACAGGCCCAGGTTGTCCGGATCATCGGACGGGACGGGAACAAGCTTCAGTTCCTTGGCACCGCTGTCCGCCAGGTAGCCGGCCATAAAGTTGTCCCAGGTGACTTCGGTTGCGGTGACGTTCGAGCCGAAAGCCGACTTCGGGGCCAGCTGGGTGACCCGCTCCTCGGAGGCGATCGCGGGGGTGCCGCGGAGTTCGGCGGTGAGGTTCCACCACTTCTTAAGGTCGTCCTTGCTGAAGCCGAGCTTGCCGTCCTCGGTGAAGGCTTCGATGTTGTTCTGGCGCAGCCAGATGTTGAACATCCACCAGACGCCGGTGTAGTCGGTGCCGCCGAAAAGGGCGCCGTTGCTCTTGGTGCCCACCTCGGTGAGGAAGTCGTTGTATTCCTTATAGGTCCACTTGCCGGTGGGTTCCGCGATGCCCAGAGAGGCCAGCTTGGCGGGGTCGTAGTAGACGGCGAAGGCGTTGGTGCTGGTGGGGATGCCGTAGGTCTTGCCCCGGATCTGGCCGGAGGGCAGCAGGGACTTCTCAAAGGCATCGGTGTTGATGTTGACGGTGCTCAGGTCGAGCAGCTGGTTGCGCTGGCCGTAGTCACGCAGGTAGGACAGGTCCCACTGCATAACGTCCGGCAGGCCGCCGCCTGCGGCCTCGGTGGCGCGCTTCTGCCAGTAGCCGGCAAAGTCGGTGAAGTTGCCGTTGACCTTAATGTCCGGGTTCTTGGACTCGAACAGGGCGATGGCCTTGCGGGTACGCTCGGCACGGTCGTCGTTGCCCCACCAGGTGTAGTTGATGGTGACGGGGTTTTCGGCGGAACCAGTCTCCCCGGAGGAGCTGGCACCATTGCCACAAGCCGCCAAAACGCCTGCAGATGCGGTGCCTACGGCGACGGTGGTGAGGAAATGCCTTCTGTTGATCACGGGAGCCTCCTTGCTCGATGTGTGCAGTCCCTGATCTCATCTACAACGCGAGTAGTGAGCTGGCTTACACGGCTTCTGAAACGATACAATAGCGGCATTCCAGAAATTGGGCAAGCGTTTTCCAGACGTCTGACATTCCATCTGGTTCTATCCGTGCAGCAGACATAGGAGTCCCATGAACTTGCAGGCAGCTTCCGGCCCGGACAGCGTGTGGAGCAGCATCGAAAGCATTGCCTTCGGCGGCGACTACAACCCGGAACAGTGGCCGGTCAGCGTCCGACTGGAGGATCTGGAGCTGATGAAGGAAGCCAATGTGAACTTCCTTAGCGTGGGCATCTTCTCCTGGGCGCTGTTGGAACCCGCCGAGGGCCAGTACGACTACGCCTGGCTGGACGATGTGATGGACAATTTGGCGGGCATCGGTGTCAAGGTGGCCCTGGCCACCGCCACGGCCGCCCCGCCCGCCTGGCTGGTCCGTCAGCATCCGGAAATCCTCCCCGTCACGGGTGACGGGACCGTGCTGGGACCGGGCTCCCGGCGGCACTACACGCCCTCGTCGGCCGTTTACCGCCGGTACGCCAAGGGCATCACCCGCAAGCTGGCCGAGCGCTACAAGGACCACCCGGCGCTGGCACTCTGGCATGTGGACAACGAACTGGGTTGCCACGTGTCCGAGTTCTACGGCGAGGAGGATGCCGCTGCCTTCCGCACATGGCTGGAGAGGCGCTACGGCAGCATCGCGGCATTGAACGCCGCCTGGGGTACCGCGTTCTGGAGCCAGAACTACGGATCATTCGAGGAGATCCTGCCGCCCGGCGTCGCCCCCAGCACGCTGAACCCGGGCCAGCAACTGGACTTCCAGCGGTTCAACTCGTGGGCGCTGATGGATTACTACCGGGACCTCGTGGCGGTGCTTCGCGAGGTGACACCCAATGTCCCCTGCACCACCAACCTCATGGCCTCCAGTGCCACCAAATCCATGGACTACTTCGACTGGGCCAAGGACCTGGACGTCATCGCCAACGACCACTACCTCGTGGCGGCCGATCCGGAACGGAACGTCGAACTGGCGTTCAGTGCGGACCTCACCCGGGGGATCGCGGGCGGCGACCCGTGGATCCTGATGGAACATTCGACGTCGGCGGTTAACTGGCAGCCGCGCAACCAACCGAAGATGCCGGGCGAGATGCTCCGCAACTCCCTGTCCCATGTGGGCCGCGGTGCCGATGCCGTGATGTTCTTCCAGTGGCGGCAGAGCTTCGCCGGTTCAGAGAAGTTCCATTCGGCAATGGTCCCGCATGGCGGTCGCGAGACGCGCGTGTGGCGCGAGGTGGTGGACCTGGGTGCGGCGCTGAAGCTGCTGGAGCCAGTACGGGGTTCCCGGGTGGATTCGCGGGCGGCCATCGTGTTCGACTACGAGGCGTGGTGGGCCAGCGAGATTGACTCGAAACCCAGCATTGACGTGAAGTACCTCGACCTGCTGCGGGCCTTCCACCGCTCCCTGTACCTGCGGGGCATCTCTGTGGACATGGTGCACCCGTCCGCGCCGCTGGACGGGTACGACCTGGTACTGGTCTGCACGCTGTATTCCGTGACCGATGACGCGGCCGCCAATATCGCTGCCGCCGCGTCCGGCGGTGCCACGGTCCTGGTGAGCTACTTCAGTGGCATCGTGGACGAAAAAGACCACGTCCGGCTCGGCGGGTACCCTGGCGCCTTCCGCGAACTGCTCGGGGTTCGGGTGGAGGAGTTCCACCCGCTGCTGGCCGGCACCCAGTTGAAGCTAAGCGACGGTACCGTGTCCTCAGTGTGGAGCGAGCATGTGCACCTCGACGGGGCCGACGCGCTGCAAACCTTCACCGAATACCCGCTGGAGGGCGTTCCGTCCCTGACGCGGCGTGCGTTTGGCAGCGGTGCGGCCTGGTATCTTGCCACCTTCCCGGACCGGGACGGTATCGAAGCAGTGGTTGACCGGCTCCTAGCCGAATCCGGTGTGGCTCCTGCCGCCGACGCCGACCCGGGCGTCGAGGTGGTTCGTCGCCGCGCCGACGACGGGCACAGCTTCGTCTTCGCCATCAACCACACCCGCGCTGACGCCTTTGTCCAGGCTGCCGGACAGGACCTCCTGACCGGCGAGCCCTTCACCGGCTCGGTGCCCGCCGGAAGTGTAGCGGTCATCGCAGAAGGCTGACGCTTCTGGCCAAAGTTGGCCGCTGCTGGCGTAGGGCCAGCAGCGGCGACTCACCCTGCGCGTTATATTACGACGGCGGCGCGCGCTCTGGCGCTTTTTGTCACGTTGATCATCGTTTTCCACATAGGGCTTTTGGCTGGCCGGTTTTGTCGGTGCCTGCTGGAAGACTTTGTTCATGGAGGCGTTTGGGGCAGCAGTAGTGGATGCAAGGCACCTTGGTGTCGCACATCAAGCCGCCGTGACTGTTGCCGATGCGCTGAGGATTCTGGCTGCTGTGCCTGTGGCTGCTGATGGTGCGGGGATGGTTGATCAGCTGCGGCACTTTGAGGATGTGAAGGCGCTGGCGGCGGCGCGGCAGGCCGAGGTCACTGTGGCTTTTGATCTGCAGCAGCGGCGGGAGCAGGCGGCCGCGGGTGTCCCTGCCGGGGAGCAGGGCGCCGGGGTGGGCGCGCAGGTGGCGTTGGCGCGTCGGGAGTCCCCGGCCCGGGGCGGGAGGCTCCTTGGCTTGGCCAGGGCCCTGACCGGGATGCCGCGCACGGCTGCGGCGTTCCGGTCCGGGCGGTTGAATGAGTGGCGGACAACGCTGATTGTTAGGGAGACGGTGTGCCTGTCGGTGGAGGACCGGGCCGGGGTGGATGAGGAACTCGCGCCCGACACCGGCACCTTCGACGGCGCCGGTGACCGGGCCATCATCTCCGCCGTGAAGGCCGCGGCGTACCGGAGGGACCCGCGGTCGGTGGCGAAGCGGGCCAGCCACGCGGTGAACGAACGGACCGTGTCGTTGCGCCCGGCGCCGGACACCATGGCGCGGGTGACCGCGCTGCTGCCCGTCGCCCAGGGCGTGGCCGTGTACGCCGCGCTGGTCAAGGAAGCCGACACGCTCCGGGCTGCGGGAGATGAGCGGGGCAAGGGCCAGATCATGGCCGACACCCTCATCGAAAGAGCCACCGGCATTGAGTGCGGGGTCAGCAGCATCGAAATCCAGCTCGTGATGACCGACCGCACCCTCCTGCAGGGCGACAGCGAACCGGCCCGCCTGACCGGCTACGGCACCGTCCCCGCCGAATGGGCAAGAAGAGTAGCCCTTGAGGAGCTCACCGAAGACGTCACTACTTGGGTTCGCCGGCTTTACACAGAACCCGGTACAGACGACCTGGTCGCGATGGACTCCAAGGCCCGGCTCTTCCCGCCCGGACTCCGCCGCTTCATCCAAGTCAGGGACGACGTCTGCCGGACCCCGTACTGTGACGCGCCCATCCGCCATGACGACCACATCATCCCCTGGCACAAAGACGGATTCACCAGCGCCGGCAACGGCCAGGGCCTCTGCGAAGCCTGCAACCACACCAAAGAAACACCAGGCTGGTCGGCCAAACCACTCCCGCTCCCCGGAACCCGGCACACCGTACGCCTGAAAACCCCAACAGGCCACACCTACACGTCCACCGCGCCACCCCTTCCCGGCACCCGATGGAGGGGCACCGCGGAAAAGAAGCCAAGCGTCCAGGTGCTGGGCCACGCCGGCCCTTCGCAGGCATACCGGCTTGCACGTTGAGGCTTGCATCTTAAACAGCTCCGTCCCGGAGGAACCTGTGGTTCCTGCCGGGACGGAGCTGCCACCCGCCGGTGGACATGTGATGGGCGGAGGAGGCTTCCACCTATCTGTCCGGGAGCCGTGTTGGCGGGGTGAAACCTAGCTGCTGATGGCCGACTTCATCTCGTCGTGGGCCTTCTTGCCAGCGTCTTCGGGCGACAAGCGCTCGAAGAGCACTTCCGAGGTGTAGCGCTTGATGATCTCCTGGATGGAGCCTGCACCCTTCGGCGGCGGGGCGGGAGCTTCGCCGAGCTCGTCCTTGATCTGGTCGATGAACTTGACTACCTTGACGTCAGCCGGGGTCAGCTTGGGTTCGATGGCTGCGCGGACGTCGGAGTTCGGGTAGACGCCGCGGTCGGCCAGGAGGATCTCGCCGGCCTTGACATCGTTGGCCAGGAAGTTGATGAACTTGGCGACTTCCTCAGGGTGCTTGGTGCGCGAGGAAGCGGACCAGAACTGGGATGCCTTGTACCAGAGCCCGGCATCGTCAGCGGAGCCGGTCTTGGTGGGGAAGCGCAGGATCTTCAGGTCACCTCCGGAAGCCTTCTCCAGGGCGGGAGCCTGGTTGGACCACCAGAACGCCATGGCGTTCTTGCCCGTGGCCAGGCCGCTCTGGTCGAGCGGTGCCGCCTCGGCTTCCACCACCTCGGAAGCGGTAGGCACAGCCTTCTTTTCGCTGAGTTGCTTCAGGAAAGCCCACCAGTCAGCAATGTCGCCCGGCTCGAAGCCCAGCTTGCCGTCCGATGTGTAAAGGGACTTGCCGTCCTGGCGCAGCCACACACCCAGCGAGGCCTCGTCCGTTCCGTAGGCGGCTGCCCCGTAGGTACCCTTGGGCGACTTCGCCGTAATTTCAGCGGCGATACGCTCAAAGTCCTCCCATGTCCACGTGGAGTCGTCCGGCAGCGGAACACCTGCAGCTTCGAAGACCGCCGGATTGGCCAGGATGGTGGCGGCGTTGATACCGGCTGCGATGCCCGTCAGGCCGTCTTCGCTCTTGCCGGCGTTCAGTGCGGCTTCGTCGAACTTCGAAGTGTCGATCTCGTACTTCGACAGGTCCAGCAACGCACCCCGGCTGGAGTATTCGGTGATGTACTTCTCGTCCATCTGGATGATGTCGGGAGCGTCATTGGCCGCCACCTGGGTAGCCAGCTTGTCCCAGTAGCCGCTCCAGTCGCCAAATTCCGGCTTGATCTTGATGTTCGGGTTCTCGGCTTCGAACTGCTTGATGGCTTCCTGTGTCAGCTGGGCCCGCTTGTCGCCGCCCCACCAGGAGAAGCGCAGTTCAACGGTACCGTCAGCGCTTTGCGGCTCGGATCCGCCGCCGCAGGCGCTGAGGGCCATCACGACGGCGGCCGCTGCGGCTACTACGCCTGTCTTACGAATGCGCCGGGCGGCGCCGGAAGAAGTTCCTGCTGGCTGCGTGCCAGCAGACGCAGAACGGGGAAAAAGCGGCACGGGGTACTCCGATCTTCGTTGATCTTGGTGCTGGGGATTTACTGCTGGTGCAAGCGGTCCTGCAGTTGGATAACCAACGTCGGGGAAAACGCTTTCTACAGGGAATGCTACAAGTGCATTACTTGTAATACAAGAGGTCATCTCTCTGAATTTGGTCGGGAAAACAAGCCGGGCAGGGCAACGGCTCATTCGGGCGGACGGGCCGTTGCCCTGCTTCCTGGCCGGCAGAAAGGTTACTTGATGCCGGTGGTGGCGATGCCCTTGATGAGGAACCGCTGGCCGAAGAGGAAGACCAGGAAGACCGGCAGGAGGGACACGATGGACATAGCGAACAGCGATCCCCAGCTGGTGGCGGACTGGGAGTCAACGAAGGCGCGCAGGGCGACGGGGACGGTGAACATGTCCGGGTCGGTGAGGTAGATCAGGGCGCCGAAGAAGTCGTTCCAGGTCCAGATGAACGTGAAGATGGTAGTTGTGGCCAGGGCCGGAACCATCAGCGGAAGGATGACCCGCAGGAAGATCCTGGGGTGGCCGGCGCCGTCAATCCGGGCGGCTTCGTCAAGCTCACGCGGAATGCCGCGGATGAACTGGACCATGAGGAACACGAAGAACGCTTCCGTTGCCAGCAGTTTGGGCACGATCAGCGGCCAGAAGGTGTTCACCCAGCCGATCTGCGAGAACAGGATGTACTGGGGCACGATCACCACGTGGAACGGCAGCATGATGGTCAGCAGCATGATGCCGAACAGCAGCTTCTTGGCGGTGAACTGCAGCCGGGCGAAGGCGTAGGCGGCCATCGAGCACGAGATCAGATTGCCAAGGATTGAGCCGATCACCACGATCGCCGAGTTGATCATGTAGTGCCCGAACGGGTGGGTCAGGGCGGACCAGCCGGAGGTGTAGTTGCTCATCTCCAGGCTGTTCAGCCACAGCCCGGGTTCGCGGAAGATCAGCTCGTTCGGCCGCAGCGATGAGACCACCATCCACAGCAGGGGGTAGATCATCAGGCCGCCGGCCAGGATCAGGATGGCGTGCTTCATCAGCGACTTGGCGCGCTGCGCCCGGCTGAAGGCCAGGGTGCCTCGGGACTCGCGGGGCTTGCGGCGGTTCGTAGGCTTGCCGGCTCCTGCGGACTTGTTGTCCGCGGCGGGCAGCGTCTGCAGGTTAGTCGTCATAGAAAACCCAATACTTAGAAGCGATGAAGTTGATGGCGGTGAAGATACCGATGATCACCAGCAGGACCCATGCCATGGCTGACGCGTAGCCCATGTCGAACTGGCCGAAGCCCTTTTGGTAGAGGTAGAGCGTGAAGAACATCGTGGAATCGGACGGTCCGCCGTTGCCGCCGGAGACGATGAACGCCTGCGTGAACGACTGGAAGGAGCCGATGATCTGCAGCACCAGGTTGAAGAAGATAATCGGGCTCAGCATCGGCATCGTGATCCGCCAGAACTGCTGCAGCGTGGTGGCGCCGTCCACCTTGGCCGCCTCGTAGTACATGGTGGGGATCTGCCGCAGGCCGGCCAGGAAGATGATCATCGGGGCGCCGAAGGTCCACACGTGCAGCAGGATGATCGAACCCAGCGCGGTGCTTGGATCGGAGATCCAGCCCGGGCCCTGGATGCCGAACATCGCCAGGACCTGGTTCACCAGGCCCGTCGTGCCGAAGATCTGCTTCCAGAGAATGGCCACGGCCACCGATCCGCCCAGCAGGGACGGCAGGTAAAACACCGAACGGTAGAACGGCAGCCCGCGCAGGCCCTTGTCCAATACCAGGGCGATCAGCAGCGCCACGGCCAACTGGAGCGGGACACCGATGAACACGTAGGTGAAGGTCACGCCCAGCGAATTATGCAACCGGGCATCCGAAAGCATCCGGGTGAAATTGTCCAGGCCCGTCCATTCCGGCGGCTGGAGCAGGTTGTAATCCGTAAAGGAAAGGTAGAGGGACATGAGCATCGGGCCGATGGTGATGGCCACCAGGCCCACGATCCAGGGCAGCAGGAAGATATAGGCGGCCTTGTTGTCGCGGCCGTTCGCCTTTTTCTCCTCCGCCGTGGCCTTGCCCTTGCGCCGCGACAGCGAACTCAATTCACTGATAGCACTCACTTCAGGCGCTCCGTACCGCGCAACAGGCCCGCCCCGTCCGGCAGCGATGCCGGACACAGCGTCCCAAGTAGGTGTTTAGCGGCCATGTGGTCTCCTTTGGTCATCGTGGCCTCCACGTTCTGGTCATCGCCGAGGCGATGGGATAAAAGCACCAGGAGCCTCAGGACCCGCCGCAGCGGAAGAGGGCGCGCACTGCAGGTCCGGACGCCGCCGGTGGTGCTGGTTCAAAAGCGGCCCGGTACCAAAGTAAACGGTTTCTTGACTCCTGTATAGCCCTTTGTTAGTTTTTCAGAAAACGGTTTCTGTAACCGGCGTCACTAACACTAGAACACAAGAACTGAGGGGCAGGACAATGCGGTTTCGTCTCAAGAAGTCTGTAATGGGGGTGGCCGGTGCTTCGGCCGCACTGGCAATGGTGCTTACCGGGTGCGGCAGCAGTCCGGAAGCCGGGAAAGTGGGGACCGTGGAGGACCCGGTCACCATCCGCTTTGCCTGGTGGGGCAACGACTCCCGAGCCAAGACCACCCTTGAGGTCATCAGGGACTTCGAGGCCGCAAACCCCACTATCAAGGTCCAGGGAGAGAACACCGAGTTCAGCTCGTACTGGGACAAGATGGCCACCCAGATCGCCGGCGGCACCACCCCGGATGTCTTTGCAATGAGCGGCTCGTACCCCAGCGAGTACGCAAGCCGCGGCGTCCTGCTGGACCTGGACAAGCTCAAGGACCAGATCGACACTTCCAAGTTCGCGGAAGGCACGGTGGACCTCGGAAAGATCGACGGCAAGCAGTACACCATCACTGCCGGCGTGAACTCCATGTCCATGGTGGTGGACCCCACCGTCTTCGAGGCCGCCGGCGTGGAACTTCCCGACGATGAGACCTGGACCTGGGACGATTATGCGGACATTGCGGCCGAGATCACCAGGAAGTCGCCCGCGGGCACCTTCGGAACCACCCCCATGGCCAACGACTCCTTCCTCGCCGTCTGGGCCCGCCAGGCAGGCGAAGCCCTCTACACGGATGACGGCAAGAAGTTGGGCATCAGCGAGGACACCCTTACCCGCTACTTCGAGCTCAACAAAAAGCTGATGGAAACCGGCGGCGCCCCGTCGGCGTCGCAGACGGTCGAGGACGGTTCCGCCCAGCCGGAGATGACGCTGATGGGCCAGGGCAAACAGGGCATGAAGATCAGCTGGAGCAACCAGATGACCTCTTACTCCGGCGCCCCGCTGGTCATGATGAAGCTGCCCGGCGAAAGCAAGACCCCCGGCGCCTGGTTGCGCTCCTCCATGGAGTACGCCATCTCCGCCAAGTCGGCCCACCCGAAGGAGGCCGCGCTCTTCATCAACTACCTGGTCAACAGCATGGACGCCGCCAGCAAGATCAAGAGCGACCGCGGCATGCCCGCCAACACGGAGCTGAAGGAAGGCATCACGCCCCTCCTGAAAGAAACGCAGCAGAAGGAAGCCGCGTACCTGGACCGCATCGCCGAGATGAACATCGATCCGCCAAAGCCCTTCCCAGCCGGTTCCTCCTCCACTATGGAAGTATTGAACCGATTCAACACCGATGTACTCTTCGGAAAGGTCTCGCCTCGGGATGCAGCCAAAGGCATGATCAACGAGGTCAACTCAAACCTCGGCTGAGCCCCGGACAGGGCCGCGGTTGGGCAGCAACCGCGGCCCTTCAACCATCATGACGACAGGAGGAACGCCCGTGAGCGCTGAAGCCCCGGCCGCCCGTCCCAGTGCCATCGCCGGTTATGAAGACTGGCCCTTCTACATCCGGCAGCACCCCCGTTTTGCCGCCGCGACGCCGGACGCGCAGGAACTGGCTGACGCGCTGGGTGTTCCGGGCGCATCCGGCGCTCCCGCCGTTACCGTCCACTGGGAGGAAACGCACGACGGCGTCACCACCTCCCAGCTCAGCTGGCAGTTGGGCTTCGGCCCACGAAGCACAGGCTGGCTGATCCGGCCCGCGGACGTCTCCGGCCGGCTGCCGGGCGTCCTGGCCCTGCACTGCCACGGCGGCAACAAATTCGGCGGTGCGGACCGCCTGGTCGAACTCCCCACGGACCACCCTTTGGCAGCAAACCCCCGGACCGGCTATGAGGGCCGAGCCCTCGCCACGGACATCGCCCGCAACGGTTTCGCTGTCCTGGCCCACGACACCTTTGCCTGGGGCAGCCGCCGCTTCGACCTCACCACACCGCCGTGGCGCACTGCCGCCGCGCTCGAGGCGCGGCGCGCGCAGTGGCGGGAGGACGGCGTCGTACCTTCCGAAGCGGAGGACTACAACGCTGCTGCCGGCATCCACGAGGACACCGTGGCCAAGGCGGCAGGCCTCCTCGGCACCAGTTTGGCCGGAATGGTGGCCCACGACGACCTCGCCGCCCTCGATATACTCGCCGGCCTTCCCGGCGTGGACCCGGACCGGCTGGGCTGCGTCGGATTCTCCGGCGGCGGCGGCCGCTCCGTTGCCCTGGCTGTCCTCAGTCCCCGCATCCGCTCCTCAGTGGTGACCTGCATGATGACAACCTTCGAGTCCCTCCTGCCCGCTCACCTGGACGCCCACTCCTGGCTGCTGCAGACGCCCGGACTCTGGAAGCTGGGTGACTGGCCCGAGCTCACCACCCGATCCGCACGCGCCAACTTCCTGGTGCAGTACGCACTGGCCGACGAACTCTTTCCGGAAGACGGGATGCGGGACGCCCACCGGATCCTGGAGTCGCTGCACGCCGCCGGCAGGTACACCGGAAGCTTCTGGCCGGGCAGGCACTTGTTCACCGCGGCCATGCAGGAAGATGCCACCGCTTTCCTTGCCGCCACCCTTAACACCTCATGTCCATTCGTCCCCCAGCCTGCAAGGACTTCTTGATGACCCAGCAATCCGCAACCGCGGAATTCGGCGCGCCCGGCACCGCACACCCGCCGGTTGCCGTTCCCCGCATCGCCCTGGTGGGCGTCCACGGGTTCGGCGAACGGCACCTCACCAACCTCGCCCGGCTCGAGGAAGCCGGCGCCCTGGAACTCGTGGCCGTGGCCGACCCCAACCCGCCGGCCCCCGGACGGCTCAAGGATTCCGTAGCCGTCTTCCCCGACCTGGACCGGCTGCTGGCCGCCGGGCCGGGTGCCGACGTCGTTATCCTGGCCACGCCCATCCAGACGCACGCACCTCTGGCCCTCGCCGCGCTGGCCGCCGGCATGGACGTCTACGTCGAAAAACCTCCCGTGGCGTCCCTGGCCCAATACAGCGAGGTGCTCGCAGCCGCGGAGGCCGCCGGCCGGCTGGTCCAGGTCGGATTCCAGAGCCTCGGCTCACACGCGCTTCCGGCCATCCGGAACCTTGTCCGGTCCGGCGGGATCGGTGATGTCCTGGGCCTGAGCGCCAAGGGCCAGTGGGTGCGCAACAAGGCATACTTCAAACGCTCCCGCTGGGCCGGCAAACGCAGCCTGGACGGCATCGACGTAGTGGACGGGGTTGCCACCAATGCCCTGGCACACGCGGTGGCCACGGCGCTGCACCTGGCCGGGGCGCACACCGTAGCGGACCTCGCGTCCGTGGAGACTGACCTGTACCGGGCGCACGATACCGAAAGCGACGATACATCTATCATCCGCATCCGCACGGCCCACGGCGGAACCCTGATGTGCGGACTGACCCTGTGCGCCCCGGAGCAGTCGGATCCGACCGTGACCATCCACGGGACCCGGGGCGAGATGACCCTCTTCTATACAAAGGACGAGGTAGTGGTCACCACTCCCGAGGGCGAGCGCCGGGAAAGCTACGGCCGGACAGACCTGCTGGAGAACCTCCTCGCCGCGCGTGCCGGCGGCGCTACACTGCTCTGCCCGCTGCAGCACACCGGCGCCTTCACCCTGGTGCTGGAAGCCATCCGGACGCTGCCGGCGCCACAGGCGATCCGGCCGGAGCACATCACCTGGGAGGGCGAAGGCGACGACGCACACCCCGTGGTCCACGGCATCCCCGAGCTGATTGACCGGGCGTGCAAGGCACAGGCCACGTTCGCCGAGCTCGGCGTTCCGTGGGCCCGTCCCCTTCCGCCGGTCCGGTCCCTGACCGTTTATGGGACCACCGTGGCGGACTACCAGGACGGGAGCCACATCCGTGCCGTGTCCTCGCCCCGCCCTTACCTGCACCCCGTCCGCACCCTGGGCGGCACCGTGGTGACCGACCACCAGCCGCTGGACCACGTCTGGCACCTGGGCGTTGGCGTGGCACTGCAGGACGTGGACGGCGTCAACTTCTGGGGCGGCCGCACTTACACGCGTGAAGCGGGCGGGTATGTCTGGCGTCCAGACCACGGCAGCATCGCGGTCCTCGAAACCCCCGTCGAAGAAGCGGCAGCCGGTGCCGGGAGCCCCGGCCGGCTGCAGGAACGGCTGAGCTGGAACGGCCCCGACGGCGCGCCCGTCCTGGCGGAAGAGCGCACATGGACTTGGACCGGCGTCAACCCCGCCGTGTGGAGCCTCTCCCTCGAGTTCGCCCTCTCCCCCGCCGGTGACCGGCCCGTCAGCCTGGGCAGCCCCGGTTCCAACGGCCGGCACGAGGGCGGGTACGGCGGCTTCTTCTGGCGGCTGCCGGCGTGCGGCCACGCCAACGTCTGGACGGCCGCCGGCAGCGGGGAGTCCGGGGTCCATGGCAGCGTTTCGCGCTGGCTCGCCTGGTCCGGAACGTTCGACGGCGGCGAAGCAACCCTGGTTTTCGTGGCCCCTGAGGGCTCCACTGACCCATGGTTCGTGCGGAAGGACGGCTACCCGGGTGTTGGCCAGTCGCTGGCCTGGCAGGCCCCTGTCAGTGCCGAACCCGGCGTTCCGGTGCGCCGGAAAATCACCGTTTTTGTGGCCGACGGCATCCTGGGCACAACCGACATCGAAGACTTGATCAACCAGCAGGGGGACCTTTCATGACACAGACAACAACCGCGCCGGCGCGGGCCGCAAGGACGGCACCGGCCTCGGTGGAGGACCGGGCGGTAAAGCGCCGGCGCGTCCTGGACATCCTGGACGCCAGGGGACGGGACTCTCTGCTGCTCACCACGCACACGGCCCTCACGTGGTACCTGGACGGCAGCCGGGTCCACATCAGCCTCGCCGGCGATCCCATCGCCGCGGTGCTGGTGGACCGCGACGGCGACCACCTGGTGACTTTCAACAACGAGGCCGGCCGCATCGCGGCCGAGGAGCTCCCCGCCGGCGTCTCCCTCCACTCCGTGCCCTGGTACGGGAACCTGCATGAGGCTGCCGGCGCCGTCGGCCGTTCCGCCCCTGCGGCAAAGAAGGATCCGCTGGCGGAAGCTGACGTGGCGTCCGAGCTGCGCGCCGCCCGCCAACAGCTGCTGCCGGGTGAAAGCGCGCGCTACGCCCTCCTCAGCGGCGAACTGGCGGCCCTCATGACGGACGTCCTCTCCACGGCCCGGCCGGACACCACCGAGTTTGAACTGGTGTCCAAGCTGGCCGGGCGGGTTGTGACTGCCGGGGCCGAACCGCTCGTCCTGCTGTGCAACGGCAGTTCCCGCAGTGACTTCCGGCACCCCCTGGCCACCCACTCCCCCATCGGCCGCCGCGCCATGGCCGTGGTGTGCGCACGCCGCGACGGCCTGGTTGCCAACATCACCCGCTGGATAAGGTTCGACGCCGGCACGCCCCAGGAGCGCGACGCCGAGTTTCGCATCGCCGCGGTGGAGGCAGACATTTTCGATGCCACGGTTCCCGGCGCCCGGCTGGACCGGATCTTCACCGAGATCAAGACCGCTTACGCCCGCCACGGCTTCGGCGAAGACCAGTGGGAACAGCACCACCAGGGCGGCCCCGCGGGCTACGCCGGGCGTGATCCACGGGTCAGCGCCTCCGCCACGGACACGGTGGTCCTGAACCAGACCTTCACCTGGAACCCGTCAGGCCCTGCGGTCAAGATCGAGGACACCGTGCAGCTCATGGAGTCCGGCCTGCAGGTCCTCACGGTGGATCCGCGCTGGCCGGTCAGCACAGTCAACGGGCTGCAGCGGCCGGTGACCCTGCAGCTGTAGGACATACGACAACAAACCCCCGGAGCCGAAAGGCTCCGGGGGTTTGTTGTCGAATCCTGCGTGTTACGGCAGTTGCAGCCCGCCGTCCACGCGGCGCGGGATGCCCAGCGGGTTGCTCTCGTGCAACGCGGGGTGCAGCACGCTTTCGGGGGCGTCCTGGTAGGCAACCGGACGCTGGAACCGGCGGACCGCCGTCGCACCAACGGAGGTGAACAGGGACGTGGTGGCCGGGTAGGGGCCGCCGTGCTGCTGCGCCCAGTTGACGGCGACGCCGGTAGGCCATCCCTCAAAGAGGACCCGCCCTGCGATCCCGGACAGCTGCTCCACCAGGGCTGCGATGTCCTCGCCGGGCTGGGAGTGCAGGGTGGCCGTGAGGCTGCCGGGCACCTTGGCCAGCACCTCGGACAGCTCCTCCTGGCTTGAGTATTCAATCAGCATGGTGGTGGGACCGAAGCATTCCTCCAGCAGCTGCTGCGGGCGCTCCAGCACCTTTGCCGCCGTTGTGGAGAAGACCACGGGTGCTGCGCCGTTTGCAGCGGCGTCCTGTTCCACAGTGCCGCTGACCACCTCCACGCCGGGGACGGAGGCGAAGCTGCGGAGGCCGTCCGGGTAGGCCTCCGCGATCCTGCTGGTCAGCATGCCCAGCGCCGGCTTGTCCCTGCTGGCTTCCGCCACTTTCTGCGCAAAGGAGGTTCCGGCCGGGATGAAGACAAGGCCGGGCTTGGTGCAGAACTGCCCGGCACCCAGGGTGAAGGAACCGGCCAGGCCTGCAGCGAGCTGTCCGCTGCGTTCTGCCAGGGCCGCCGCGGTGATGACCACCGGGTTGAGGCTGCCCAGTTCACCGTAAAACGGGATGGGATCGGGGCGGGAGGTGGCAAGGTCGAAGAGGGCACGCCCGCCGGGGATCGAGCCGGTGAAGCCCACGGCCTTGATGGCCGGATCCTGGACCAGTGCGGTGCCCACCTCGCGTCCGCTGACAAGTGCGAACAGTCCTTCGGGTGCTCCGGCGCCGCGCAGGACCTCGGCGACGATTTCCGCCGTGCGCTCGGACAGCCGCAGGTGCCCGGAGTGGGCCTTCACGATCACGGAGCAGCCCACGGCCAGGGCGGACGCGGTGTCACCGCCGGCAACGGAAAAGGCGAAGGGGAAATTCGACGCCGAGAAGACCGCCACCGGGCCGATGGGGCGCAGGATACGGCGGAGGTCCGGCTTGGGCGGGGTGGACGCCGGGTCAGCATGGTCGATTACGGCTTCCAGGTAGGAGCCTTCAGTGATCACGCGGGCAAAAAGGCGCAGCTGCCCGGTGGTGCGGGCCACCTCGCCGGTTAGCCGCTGGGGACCCAGGCTGGTTTCCGAGTCCGCGATTTCCACCAGTTCGGCGGCGTTGGCGTCCAGCGCGTCCGCCACGGCCGTGAGCCAGCGGGCGCGTTCGGCGTCGGACGCTGCTGCCGCGATTTTGGCTGCCTCGGTTGCTGCGGAGGTGAGTTCGGACAGGGAGAGCGTTGCAGTTGTCACGTCAGTAACCTGTTCGTCGTATGTACATGTATGGTCACAGCCCGTTCCGGAACCTGAAGCCCAGCCCCGGCTGGCCGGTCAAAGCCACCCTGCTGTCCGTGAACCGCACGGGGGACGGTCCGTCCAGGATGCCCAGCTGCTCAAAGGACGCCTCTTCGACGTCCTCCACCAGCGTGGGCTCCGCCAGCGTGAGCGCAAGCTGGCCGGACAGTTCCGGAAGCAGGTGCGGCATGACCCGGATGCTGTTGGTCCTGGCCAGCTCAACAATGCGCCGGAACGGGGTAATGCCCCCCACGCGCACGATGTTGGGCTGGATGATGTCCACTGCCTCCGCCTCAATGAAATCCCGGAAGCGGTAGATGGTGTGCAGGTTTTCGCCGAGGGCGATGGGCACCGGTGAGTGCTTCCGCAGCCTGCGGTAGGCCCACAGGTCGTCAGCGCGGATGGGTTCCTCCAGCCAGTCCAGCCCGAATTCGGACAGGACGTCGAGGGCGCGGAGGGTGGCGGGCAGGTCCCAGCGCTGGTTGGCATCGATCATGAGCCTGCGGTGCGGGCCCAGGACAGAGCGCACCGCAGCCACGCGTTCGGCGTCCTCGCGCAGGTCCGGCTTGCCCACCTTGATCTTCACGGCCTGGTGCCCCGCCGCGACCCAGCGTTCCGTCTGGGCAACAAGCTCCTCAAGCGTGTAATGCAGGTTGACGCCGGACCCGTAGACCTCTGCGGACTCCTGCCGCTGGCCCAGCAACCCGGTGACGGTAGTGCCTGCGCGGCGTGCCTGCAGGTCCCACAAGGCGAGGTCTGCACCGGCCATTGCGATGGTGGTAAGTCCCCCGCCGCCGGCCTCGTGCAGCCGCTTCCACAGCGCGTCCCAGACCGTTTCCGGGTGGGCCGGAAGTCCGGTGATGAAGGGGGCGATGTCGTGATCGAGCAGCGCCTTGACCGCCTGCGGGCCGATGGTGGGCGTCCAGGAAAAACCGTGCCCTGCGCCGCCGTCGTCCGTTTGGATTTCGGTGACGATCAGATGGTTTTCCGGCGCCTCAGCGCCCCAGTGCCGCCGCAACGGGACGGTGATGAGCCTGCTGCTGAGTTCGGTGATGCGCGGGACCGTACGGACGGCTTCGGCTGCGGGGGCGCTCATCAGCGGCTGGCCAGCTCGTAGCCCTTGGCAAGGATGGCCTTGAGCTCCACGAGCTGGTCCCCGGTGGGATCCACCAGGGGCGGCCGGACGGATCCCACCGGGAGGCCGCCGAGCCGCAGTCCTGCCTTGATCAGCGAAACGCCGAAGCCGGGGGTCTGGTCCCGGAGGCGGACCAGGGGTCCGTAGAAGCCCTCGAGCAAAGCGTTGCGGCGCTCCTCATCCCCGGAAACGTAGGCGTCGTAGTAGGCTTTCGCGATTTCCGGTGCCATGGCGAAGGCGGCCGAGGAATACAGCGGAATGCCCAGGCCGCGGTAGGCCCCCTGGGTCAGTTCGGCGGTAAGCAGGCCGTTGAAGAACGCGAAATCGTCGCGGCCCGCGGCCTTGACGGCAGTGACAATCTCCTGCGCGAGACCGACGTCACCCAGGCCGTCCTTGAAGCCGACCACCTTGGGGTTGGCTGCGAGCCGGGCCATGGAGGCGGCCGTGAACTTGGCGTTGCCGCGGTGGTAGACGATGACGGGCAGGCTGCTGGCGTTGGCCACTGCCTCGATGTAGGCAACCAGCCCTTCGGTGGGGCCGGTGACCAAGTAGGGCGGCAGCACCAGGAGGGCGTCAGCGCCGGCCTCCTCGGCAGCCCTGGCGGCGGCGAGGGCGTGGCCCAGCGGGCCGCCGGCTCCGGCTACCACCGGGACCTTCCCGGCAACAACCTCGACGGCGGCCGCCACCAAGGTGCGGACCTCGTCGATACTCAGGGCGTGGAATTCACCGGTTCCACAGGCGGGGAACACACCTCCGGGACCGAACGGGAGCCGGGAACTGATGTGTTCCTTGAGCAGGTCCACGTCCACGGCGCCTTCGGCCGTGAAGGGGGTGACGGGAAAGAACAGGACGCCGTCGAATTTCACAATGTCTCCTTGGCTCCGGTACCGGCAGCGGCCAGCACGGAGGTCTCGTCGTTGAGGGGGGTCTTAAGCTCGGTGCGCCAGGTCCGCTTGGGCTGCCAGCCCAGAAGCTCCTGGGCTTTGGCTACGGAAAAAGCGGGGCTGGTGCCGGTGAGGCCGGAGCTGAGTGCCTCGCTGCCCGGAAGGAACCTGGGCATCAGGCCGGCCAGCGGTTCCGTGGCGAGGGCATCCGCGGCGCCTACGAAGAAGGTCTCACCGTTCGGGATGGTGTCCATCTTCTCCAGCAGCAGGTCCAGGAAATCTGCCACGTCCCGGGCATCAACATAGTTGAACAAGGCAGGGGCGGACAGGGCAGGATCGGCAAGCCGCTCGGCCAGGGTATGGCCCTGCTGGGTGGGTGCGCCTTCCCACTCTTCGGGGGAAATCACGAAACAGGGCCGGAAGGCCGCGTACCTGATCTTTTCCCCCTGGGCGGCGGCGAACATCTGGACTGTCTGCTCGGCAATGAGCTTGGACAGGGCGTAGGCGTTCCACGGCCTGGGCGGCGTCCGCTCGTCCAGCGGGAACGACGGCGGCAGCCAGCCGGCCGGCGACCCGTAGCCCAGGACGGTGGGGCTGCTGGCCGTGATGATTTTCGGCACCCCCAGTTCCGTTGCCGCGTTGATCACGGCAAAGGCGAGCCGGGTGTTCGTGGCGAAAATAACGTCTTCAGGTGCGCTGAAAGGCACCGCGATCGCCGCAAGGTGGATGACGGCGTCGGGCCTGGTTTCGCCAAGGAGGCGCAGCGACTCCCCGGGTGCAAGGAGGTCTGCGGTTTCCTGCACGGCGCCGGCCGGCAGGTGCCCGGCCGGCAAAGCGTCGCGGTCCACGGAAATGACCTCATGGCCGGCTTCCGCGAGCCCCGCCACCACGCTGCGTCCCAACCGGCCGGAGCCGCCGGTGACAAAGATCCTGCTCATGGTTGTTCCTTCGGGATCGGGCGGTTACTTGCCGCGGCGGAGGTCGACGCCGAGGTCCAGGTCCTCGATACGGACGGGCAGGCAAGACTCCAGCGACTGGTTGCCGGCGATGCCAACGGAGACGGAACGGAGTCCGTCAAGGTAGCCGGAGGGGCGGCCCAGTGGGTCCTCACCAGGCCCGTTGAACAGGTCCGAGAGCAGGAGCTCGTCACCGCCGCCGTGGCCGCCTTCGCCGTTGATGATCGGCACCTCGTAGGCTGCTTCCCAGTGCCGCTGGACCACAAGGCGTTCACCGTTGCGGCGGATGGCGTCGTCTTCCTCGACGGGCGTGGCGCTGGGGTCCACGACGGTCTTCTTGTCCGTACTGCTGGTGACGGCGGCGCGTTCCACCACTTCCAGTTCGGCGCGGCCCTCGGTGCCGTTGACGGCTACCCGGTAGCCCTCCCAGGGGCTGTGGGCGTTCAGCGAGTAGCTCAGGCGCGGGCCGCCCTGGTATTCGACCACCAGTGCCAGGTTGTCCTCGATGGTGATGCCACCGGTGAACACGTCCTGGTCCCGGCGGTAGCCGTCGTAGTGCTCGTTGTCCAGGAAGAGGGCTTTCAGCCGCTCATCCTCGCGAAGGTCAAGCGTGAACGGGTCCTTCTCTGCGGTCGCCGGGCCGTCGGCGTCGGGAGTGCCGCGTTCGGGGCGGGGGCCCAGGCCCCGCTCGGCAGCGTTCTTATCGCCGTAGAATTTCAGGCCGCCGGAGGCAAAGACGCGCTCGGGCACATCGTCAATCCACCAGTTGACCAGGTCGAAGTGGTGGGAAGCCTTGTGGATCAGCAGGCCGCCGGAGTTTTTCTTCTCGCGGTGCCAGCGGCGGAAGTAGTCCGCGCCGTGGACGGTGTCCAGGACCCAGCTGAAGTCGATGGAGGTGACCTTGCCGATCACGCCGCTCTGGATGATTTCCTTGAGGGCGCTGTTGCGCGGCGAATAGCGGTAGTTGAACGTGACCACCACGTTGCGGCCCGTCTCCTTCACCGCCTTGGTGATGCGGCGACAGCCCTCGGCGTCAATGGTCAGGGGCTTTTCGACGACGACGTCGGCGCCGGCGCGGAGTCCCTCCACGATGTAATCGGCGTGGGTGTAGTCAGGAGTGGTCACCACGATCCGGTCAATGGCGTTTGCCTGTATGAAGGAGGTGAGCTCCGACGGGTCGAAGGTGGCGATGGGGCCGGGAGCTCCCAGTTCCTGGATGAGCTTTTGGTAGAACTCCACCCGGCCGGGGTTGACGTCGGAGAAGGCGACCAGCTCGGCTGTGTGGGCGTAGTTGCCTAAGATGGCGCGGATGTACATTTCGGAGCGTCCACCGGTACCGATCAGGGCGATGCGGGCCTTGCCGCCACTCCGGGCGGCGGGGGCGGCAGCAGTGGCGGTGCCGGTTGCTGCTGCTGAACTCGACTCGGCTGTGTTGACCATTAGGGGCCCTTTCGGAAGCTTTGAGGCGGCCTTGTGGAAGGCCAAATACGACGGCACCGGCGTCTTGCTGCACCGGCATGAGAAAGCGTTTTCTCGGTTCTCTAATAGATTTGTACCAACCTCCCCGGTTCCGCGTCAACCATTACGGGCACTAAAAGAAAGCGTTTTCTACGCTGCAGGCAATCGCCCGCTGCGTTTCCGCTCCCAACCGTGTGGAAAAAACACGGGAAAACAATAGAAATCGCTTTCCCGTCCCGGTATATGCTGGCACTCGACACACCGCCACCAAGGCGACCGGTCCTTGCTGCAGAACAGGCGAAACCGGCCGTGGACCAGAGGTCCGTGGCGCTACGAAAGGGCTCCTATGGTCAGGAAATCGGCAACCGGCCGGGTCGGCATCGCGGATGTCGCCGTGAAGGCAGGGGTTTCGCATGCCACGGTTTCCCGCGTCATGAATGGCAACTACACGGTGGATCCGGACATCGCTGCCCGCGTCCGCGCCGCAGCGGCCGAACTTAAGTACCAGCCGAATCCGGTGGGGCGCAGCCTCGCCCTGGGGAAAACGGACACGATTGGAATCGTGGTGCCGGACCTGGCTAACCCCACCTTCCAGGCGATCCTTCGCGGGCTCAGCCGCGCTGCGGCCCAGGACGGGTACCGCGTCCTGATCGCCGACTCCTTCGAGGTCTCCAGTGAGGAGGCAATCCTGGCCGGCGAGGCCCGCCGTCGTTGCGACGGGCTGGTGCTGTGTGCGCCCCGCATGACGGACGCCGAACTCGAGGAAATTGTGCCGTCCCTGCATCCCTTGGTCCTGATCAACCGGGCCACGGCAACGAAAGGGGTGCCCAGCCTGGTGGTGGACTACGGGCAGGGCGTGCAGGACATCGCCGAACACCTGGTGGAGCTTGGCCACACCCGGTTGGCGTTCCTTGCCGGCCCGCCGCGCAGTGCCTCCAACGGCCTCAGGCTTCAGGGCCTGGAGGCTTTCAAGGCTGCGCACCCGGACGTCGAGGTGACCATGCTCGAGGGCGGCTCGGACTTCGACACCGGCCATGAAGCCGTGGACGCCGTCCTGGACAGCGGTGCCACGGGGATCCTGGCGTTCAACGATCTTGTGGCCATGGGCCTGATGAGCGGCCTCCATGAGCGCGGGCTGGATGTCCCCGGCGATATCTCCGTCACCGGTTTCGACGACATCCCCTTCGCCAAATACACGACGCCGGCGCTCACCACTGCAGCGGTCCCCATCACGGAGCTGGGCGAACAGGCGTGGCAACAGCTGCGTGCGCTCATCCGCAAGGAGGACAGCGACGCACCGGGCAGCCGGTACCAGCCGCGGCTGGAAGTCCGCGCCAGCACAGGCCCCGCCAAGGCGCCCCGCACGGCAGTCCACGGCTAACTCCGGGGCCTTTCGGGCTTGCCCTAAGACGCCAGGCCGGCTTCCTTGTAGTACCCCTCGATGTGGGCGGCCACCAGCTTGGCCGCCAAGCCGCCGTCGTTGTTCCGGATGGCTGCCAGGATGGCCTCGTGCTCGGCACGAAGGCGGGAGGCCGTGGCTTCCCAGTCCGGAAGGCCGGAGGTCAGTTCCGCGGCGTAGCCCTGGATGGCTTCGCGGAGGGAGCCCATCATTGCGCTCACCACGGCATTGCCCGCGGCGTCGGCCAGTGCCAGGTGGAACCGGACATCCAGGGCGAGGAAGTCGCCCACGCCCAGCCCTTCCGCGGCCATGCCTTCCAGGAGCGCGGCAGCATCCGCCAGCTCAGGGGCATCCGGGCTCGCCTTCGCCACCGCCCACGACTCCAAAAGCACACGCGTCTCCACGATGTCCGCCACGGGAAGGTGCCGGGTGGCCACGTGCAGGCGGAGCGCAGACCCCAAGGCCGCCGTGGGATCCGCAATAACAACAGTGCCGGACTCGGGACCAGAACCCACGCCGGCCCGCACCACGCCCATCGCCTCCAGTATCCGGATCGCCTCCCGTACCGAAGTGCGGGATACGTTGAGCTGCTCGGCCAGGGTGCGCTCAGCCGGGAGCCGGCCGCCAAGGGCCAGCCTCCCGCCGGAGAGTTCGTTCTCAATCCAGGAAAGGACCAGCTGGTGGGTACGCATGGCTCCATGGTAGTTGATGTGGTTGGACCACATGTCCTACAGTGTGGTTAGACCATAGAAGGTCCAGGAGTCAGACCTAGGCCCAACGGAGGACGCCATGACCCACACCATCCAGCCCAACAACCCGGAAACCACGCCCGCGCCGGACGCAACGGACATTCCCGCCATTCCTGCACGGACTCCTGCCCCGGCGTCATTGGCTGTTCCTGCCGCCCTGAAACGCCGTATCCCCAAGTACTCGGACCTTGCTCCGCTGATGCAGTTCAAAAAGCCGGAGTTCAGCAAGGAGGCCCGGCTGAAGCGGGCCAGCTCCATTTGGGAGCTGCGCGACATCGCCAGGCGCCGCACTCCGCAGGCACCGTTCGACTACACCGACGGCGCGGCTGAAGAGGAAATCACCCTCGGCCGGGCCCGGCAGGCCTTCCGGGACATCGAATTCCGCCCTGGCATCCTCCGAAACGTTTCCGCCATCGACCTGTCCACCCAAATCCTGGGCAAGCCCTCCCGCCTGCCCGTGGGCATCGCCCCCACCGGCTTCACCCGGATGATGCAGTCCGAGGGTGAATACGCCGGCTCGCAGGCTGCGGAAGCCGCGGAAATCCCCTACACCCTGTCCACCATGGGAACGGCCTCCATCGAGGACGTGGCAGCCGCCGCCCCGAACGGCCGCAACTGGTTCCAGCTGTACCTGTGGACGGACCGCGACCGGTCCCTGGAACTGATCGACCGGGCTGCCAAGGCCGGAAACGACACTCTGATGGTCACCGTTGACACCGCCGTGGCCGGCGCCCGCCTCCGCGACGTCCGCAACGGAATGACCATCCCGCCGGCCCTGACCCTCAAGACCGTGCTGGACGCGTCCTACCGCCCGGCCTGGTGGTTCAACTTCCTCACCCACGAGCCGCTGACCTTCGCCTCGCTGTCCCGCTACACCGGCACCGTGGCGGACCTGATCAACTCGATGTTCGATCCCACCCTCACTTTCGAGGACCTCGACTGGCTGCGCGAAACCTGGAAGGGCAAGCTCGTGGTCAAGGGCATCCAGACCGTGGAGGATGCGCGCCGCGTGGTGGACCACGGCGCCGACGGCGTCGTCCTGTCCAACCACGGCGGCCGCCAGCTGGACCGGGCCCCGATCCCGTTCCACCTGCTGCCCGAGGTGAAGCAGGCCTTCACTGCGGACAACACGGACGCGGCCATCATGCTGGACACGGGCATCATGAGCGGCGCGGACATCGTGGCCGCGCTGGCCCTGGGGGCCGACTTCACGCTGATCGGCCGCGCCTACCTCTACGGCCTGATGGCCGGCGGACGGGCCGGGGTGGACCGCACCCTGCAGATCCTCGAGAAGGACATGGCCCGCACCATGGCACTGCTGGGTGTCAGCGGCATCTCCGAGCTCACCCCGGAGCACGTGCGGCTGCTGAACAAGTAACGCCGCCCAACTGAGTAGCGTCAAGTGTCGTTTTGAGGGCTCAGAACGACACTTGACGCTACCTACTTGGGGAGGCGGCTACTTCTTGCGGCCGAACTTGGGAAGGTTGGCCAGCAGGTCGGCGGCCCGGGTGGCCGCCCGGCCCACGGTGCGGCCGATCTGCTGGGGCACGCTGTCGTCGCTCAGCGGGGCAGTGGTTCCCCCGGGGATGACGACGGCGGGGCTCAGCTCGGCACCGTCGGGCGCCAGGACCCCTTCGGAGACTGCCCCCGCTGCCACGGCCTGCGCCGTTCCGCCCGCGGCGGCGCCGGCGGCTTCCTTGGGCCCGGCCGTTTCCGTGGCGGTCCCCGCGGAGGCGGCCGCAGTTGCGGCCGCCGGGGACCCGACGTCGAACGTCTCCAGCCAGCTGGCGATTCCCTCGAGGGGTTTACGGTTCAGCGCGTAGTAGCGCTTCTGGCCCTGGGCGCGCATGCTCACCAGCTGGGCTTCCCGCAGGACTTTCAGGTGCTTGGAAATGGTGGGCTGGCTTGCGGCCAGTTCTTCCACGAGTTCCCCCACGGCCTTGTCTCCGGAGCGAAGGGAGACCAGGATGTCCCGCCGGGTCGATTCCGCAATGACGGCAAATACGTCGTCTGTCACCATGCCTCCCACCCTAGCGACATATACGCCGAAAGGCATCAACTATTTCGGGCAAGGAACGGCCTCTTGCCCACGGTTCCTGCCGGTGCTACAACACAGCATGGACGTCCTGCGCCAGCAACTGTTCAACATCATCGCGTTCGTGTTCCTGGCCCTGTTTGTTGCGGTCTGGGGCAGCGTCCTGCTCCGCGTGGGATTCTGGGTACCGGACGGCCGCACTGTGGCTCCTCCCCTGAACGGCGCGTTGGTTACGGCGGCAGGAGTGCTTGCCACGTCGCTGAGTTCGCTGACCGCCTCGGCGCTGGGATTCACTATCGCCGAGGTGCGGCAGGCGGAAGGGAGCAACCAGCCGCGGCCGGCAGGCGGGGCGGGACCGGGACGGCCTTCTTCCCCCTTCAACCCCGCGGAGGTCACGGCGCGGCTGTCCGGCCGGATCATCGCAGCGATCGTCGTCTACCTTGCGGTTGGGCTGCTCGTCCTGCTCCTGTGGCTGGCCAAAGGGACAGCGTCCACGGACCTGATTGGAGCTTTCGCCCTGTCTCTGCTGGGCTGGCTGATCGGCGCGGCCGGCGTTGTGTTCCAGACGGAAAAGGCCGGCACTTAGCCGGAAAGCCTTCCGGCATCAGGCCCTAGTCGAACCACGGATCCAGGCCGTGCAGCGGGAAAACGGCCTTCCGGGTGGCCATGACCGTCCTGTCGACGGCGTCATTGGGATCGAATCCCACTTCCCAGGACCGCCACCACAGTTCCACGTCGTCACTCATCAGGCCCGGTGCGGATGCACCGAACTTCTCGTGGACGTAGTCCCGCCACTCCTGCGGCACGGGGGTGCGCAGCGGCACCGGCCGCCCCGCGGCGATGGCCACCAAGTGGCTCCAGGCCCGGGGCACGACCTCCAGGACGTTGTACCCGCCACCGCCGGTGGCGATCCACCGGCCGCCGCAGTGGCGTTCCGCGAGATGCCCGACGGCGTGGGCTGCCTCGCGCTGTCCGTCAACGCTGAGGTTGAGGTGCGTTAGCGGGTCCGTCCGGTGCGAGTCGCAGCCGTGCTGGCTGACGATGACTTCCGGTTCGAATGCAGCCACGAGCTGCGGCACCACGGCGTAGAAGGCCCGGAGCCAGCCGGCATCGCTGGTGCCGGCCGGCAGGGCGATGTTCACCGCTGTACCCTCAGCAGCAGGCCCGCCGATTTCGTTGGCAAAACCGGTCCCAGGAAAAAGGGTGAGGCCGGTCTCGTGCAGGGACAGGGTGAGGACCCGGGGGTCGTCCCAGAAGATACTCTCCGTCCCGTCGCCGTGGTGCGCGTCAACGTCGATGTAGGCCACCTTGCGGACGCCGCCGTCGAGCAACCTTTGCACCGCAAGCGCTGCGTCGTTGTAGATGCAGAAGCCGCTGGCACGGTCGCGGGCAGCGTGGTGCATGCCGCCGCCGAAGTTCACGGCATGCACGGCCAAACCGTCCAGGATCCGGGTCGCCGCCAGCAGGGATCCGCCGGCCAGCCGGGCTGCAGCCTCATGCATTCCCGCGAACGCGGGGTCGTCCTCGGTGCCCAGGCCGCGGGACTCGTCAGGGGCCGAGGGATCCTCGCTGACCCGCCGCACGGCCGCCACAAACTCGGCGGAATGCACGCGCTCAAGCTCGTCGTCGGACGCAACCTCCGGCGCTTCAACGGCAACGTGGTCGAGATCGAACAGGCCCAGGCTGCGGGCCAGCCGCGCCGTAAGCTCCATCCGCTCCGGCGCCATCGGGTGGCCGGGACCAAAATTGTAGGCGGTCATGTCAGGGCCCCACGCCACCAGCGTCGGCGGCGCGGGCTGGCTGAGACCCGGCAGGTATGTCATCAATCACAGGCTACCCGAGCAGAGCCCGCTGCCGGCCCGGCCATTACGCGGGCATTAGTGGTTTACTACTGAGGGAAGCAGATTCAATCGAGGAAAAAGCCACACATGACGCAGAGCCAGTCGCGGCCCCGGAGTGCGGCCACCTGGCATCCCGCCGCCGTGCAGGAGCGGGAAGGCCTCTGGATTCTCACGCGGCTGCGCGACTTCATCGATGACATCGCGAACACCTCGCCGGCCCGGCTTGCCCTGACGGTATTCGCTGCCGTATGCCTGCTCTTCACGTTCGTGTTGTCACTGCCCATCTCCTCTGCCACCGGCACTGCCACCCCGCTGCACCAGGCCATGTTCACCGCGGTCTCGGCCGTGTGCGTGACCGGCCTCACCGTAGTATCCACCGCTGCCCACTGGTCCTTCTTCGGCCAGCTGGTCATCCTGATCGGCATCTTCATCGGAGGCCTGGGCACCTTGACCCTGGCGTCGCTGTTGGCGTTGATGGTGAGCAAGCGCCTTGGTGTCCGCGGCAAGATCATCGCCGCGGAATCGATGAACAATGCAGGCCGTCTCGGCGAAGTGGGTACCCTGCTGCGAATTGTCATCACCACGTCCGTGGTGATCGAAGCCATCCTCGCACTGGTCCTGATCCCCCGGTTCCTCGTGCTGGGCGAGGACTTTTGGCGTGCCGTCTGGCATGGCTTGTTCTACTCCATCTCGGCCTTCAACAATGCAGGATTCGCGGTTCACGCGGAGGGCATCGTTCCGTTCCGCAACGACCTGTGGATCCTTGTTCCCATCATGGCCGGTGTTTTCTTCGGCAGCCTGGGCTTTCCCGTGGTGATGGTGCTGCAGCAGAACGGGTTCAACTGGAAGAAGTGGAATCTTCATACCAAGCTGACCATTGAAGTCTCGCTCATCCTTTTTGCCGCGGGAAGCGTGCTCTGGGCTCTCATGGAGTGGGACAACGCCCGAACCATCGGAACCCTGGGGATCAATGACAAGCTCTTTAACGCGGCTTTCGCGTCGGTCCAGATCCGATCCGGGGGTTTCAGCCTGGTGGACCAAAACCAGCTGGAGTCCACCACCATGCTCCTGACGGATGCCCTTATGTTTGCGGGGGGCGGCTCCGCTTCCACTGCCGGTGGGATCAAAGTGACCACTATCGCCATCATGTTCCTCGCCATAGCGGCAGAAGCCCGGGGTGATGCTGACGTGAAAGTGCACGGCCGCACCATTCCGCAAGGAGCCATGCGGGTCGCGATCTCCGTGATCGTTGCGGGAGCGACGCTGGTATCCGTGGGGTCGTTCCTCCTGCTGTCCATCAGTGGCGAGTCCCTGGACCGCGTGCTCTTCGAGGCTATTTCCGCGTTCGCCACCTGTGGGCTCAGCACGAACCTGAGCGGAGAGGTGCCGCCTGCAGGAGTCTACGTGCTGACCGCCCTGATGTTCATGGGACGCGTTGGTACGGTTACCCTCGCCGCCGCCCTGAGCTTGCGCCAGCGCAGCCAGCTGTACCACTACCCGGAAGAAAGGCCCATCATTGGCTAGTTCCCCAGGCACTCCAAACCGCCCAGCCCATAATGCTCCCGTACTGGTGATTGGACTGGGACGTTTTGGCTCCGCCACCGCTGAACAGTTGGTGAAGCAGGGCCGCGAAGTGCTCGCTATCGAACGTGACAGGACCCTGGTGCAGAAGTGGGCGCCACAGCTCACCCACGTGGTGGAGGCCGACGCCACCAACATCGACGCCCTCCGCCAGCTTGGGGCACAGGAGTTCAGCTCCGCCGTCGTGGGCGTGGGCACCTCCATCGAATCCTCCGTGCTGATCACCGTGAACCTGGTGGACCTTGGGATCGAGCACCTATGGGTCAAGGCCATCACACCGTCCCACGGCAAGATCCTCACCCGGATCGGCGCCAACCACGTCATTTACCCCGAGGCTGATGCGGGCGTCCGGGCCGCGCACCTTGTATCCGGGCGCATGCTCGACTTCATCGAATTCGACGACGACTTCGCCATTGTGAAGATGTATCCGCCGCGGGAAACGGTGGGCTTCACGCTGGACGAATCGAAAGTCCGCTCCAAGTACGGGGTCACCATTGTGGGCGTGAAGTCTCCGGGCGAGGACTTCACCTACGCCCGCCCGGAGACAAAGGTGTCCTCACGGGACATGCTGATTGTCTCCGGCCACGTGGACCTGCTGGAGCGGTTCGCCGCCCGGCCCTAGCCGAGCTGCCTGGTGATCTCCGCTGCCCGGTCCGCTGCCGCCCGCGCACCGGCGGCGATGATGGAGGGAATGCCGCGCTCGTCGAACGTGGCGATTGCTCGCTCGGTGGTGCCGTTCGGGCTGGTGACCGCCTTCCGCAGAGCCGCGGGATCGGCGCCCGGTTCAGCAAGCATCAGCCCGGCGCCGGCAACTGTTTCGCGGGCCAGCAGCAGGGACAGCTCACGGTCCAGGCCCAGTTCCTCTCCCGCGGCCGCCATCGCCTCCGCCAGGTAGAACGCGTACGCGGGTCCGGAGCCGCTGATCGCCGAGAGCGCGTCCACCTGCTCCTCGGGGACTTCAACGACGGTCCCCGCACCTTTCAGGACATCCTTGACCATCTGCAGCTGCTCCCGGGAGCAGCTGGTGCCCGGCGACACGGACACCACGCCGCGGCCGAGTTTGGCCGGAGTGTTCGGCATGGTCCGGATGACCGGTTGCCCAGCCGGGAGGGCGGCTTCAAGCTGGGCGATGGACACGGCCGCTGCCACGCTGACCACAACGGTGGTGGGGGCCAGGGCGCCGCTGATTTCGCGGGCAAGGTCCGTGATCCCGATGGGTTTGACGCCAAGGATGACGACGGCGGATCCCTTGGTGGCCTGCTTGTTGTTGTCCGGTTCTTCCTCGCCGGCGATCGCGGTGATGCCGTGGTAGCGTTCGGCCAGTTCCGCGGCCCGTTCCGCACGCCTGACGGTGGCCACAATATCCGCGGGGTCAGTTCCCGCTTCCAAAAGTCCGCCAAGAATGGCTTCGTTCATGGACCCACAGCCAAGGAATGCGATTCGGTTGCTCATTGCTCCATCATTGCAGTTCGGTCCGGCGCGTGCAGATTCCTGACGGAAACGCGGGATTAACGATTCACAGCTTGCTCACATGTTGGATGCAGGAAGTTCACAAGAAGCGGCCCTATCGTAGTTAGTACCTCATTGAGGGTGCGAGTGATGCGGCAGGCATGGGGATGCCTGCCAGGGCGCCGGCGGCTGGCAACAGGTTTTCCCCCATTTTCCTGTTGCCGGCGCCGGCGCTCCCGCGTTTAAGCCCGACGCCGGCTCACGGTACTAGACGGTGGCTTCGGCCGCGTGGGCCGGAACCACGTGCGGCGCGGGCTCGAGCGGGCCGTCGAAGACCAGCTGGTCGAGCCGGCGCAGGATGAGCCCTTCGCGCAGCGCCCACGGACAGATCCGCAGTTTCTTGAATTTGAACAGTTCCAGTGCTGCCTCCGCAACGAGCGCGCCGGCGAGCAGCTGGTGGGCACGGGCCTCCGAAACACCGGGGAGGTGCAGCCTGTCCTCGGCTTTCATCGCGGAAATCCGCTGCGCCCAGATGCCCAGGTCCGTTGCATTGAGTTCGCGCTTGACATAGGGCCCTGCATCGCTGGGGGCGGCCCCGGCGATCCTGGCCAATGACCGGAACGTCTTGGAGGTTCCGGCAACAAGGTTCGCCCTGCCGAGTCCTTCGAACTCGCGTACCGCCGGTTTCAAAGTGGCGCGGATGTACCGCCGCAGTTCCTTGACGCTCCTGGCGCTGGGTGGGTCTTCGGGCAGCCAGTCCCTGGTTAGCCGGCTGGCCCCGAGGGGCACAGACATGGCAACCTCGGGCAGTTCGTCCTGCCCGAAGGCCATTTCAAAGGAACCGCCGCCAATATCCAGGTTCAGGATGGGCCCGGCGCCCCAGCCGTACCAGCGCCGGACGGCGAAGAAGGTCATGGACGCTTCCTCGCTGCCGGTAAGCTCCTGCAAGGTCACCGTGGTCTCATGCTTGACCCTGGCCAGGACCTCGGGGCCGTTGGTCGCCTCCCTGATGGCGGACGTACAGAAAGCAAGAAGATCCTCGGCCTTGTGGCGGGCCGCAAACTCCCAGGCTTCCAGGACGAACTCGGTGAGTTCGTGCTGTCCGGCATCGCTGATGCTGCCGTCCGGCTCGAGGTACTGGACCAGGGAAAGTGGACGCTTGTGCGACGCGAACGGTACCGGGCGCGCGCCGGAGTGTGCGTCCACCAGCAGAAGATGGACAGTGTTGGACCCTATATCGAGGACGCCTAGCCGCATGGGGATATTATTGCCCGTCCGCGCGCTTGAAGTCGCGCTTGATGTTGGCCACGCCCTCCGGGTTGATCTCGAATCCGTAGGCCGCGCCCGGGTTGATGACCAGGCCCAGTTCCTCGCCGATATTGGCGATGATGGCCGCACCCTGGGTGCCCAGCACGTTGGGAGCCGCCTCGAGATACTGCTGGTCCACCCGGCTCGGGTGCGAGAAGACCGCGAGGACGGGATCGCCGTCGGCGTTGGCGAGGACCAGGGGCTCCACCTGGGAGTCCACGCCCTCAATGGTGTCCGAGCTGACGATGTACACCTCGCTGTTGAGGAAGGACAGGATGACATCCACCGGGCTGGCGTCAGGCTGTCCGCCCTTGGCGAGCTTCTCCTCGAGGTCGTTGAGCGGAGCGGGGTCGGCAATTCCAGGCTGTTCAGTCATGTTCCTAGCCGATCACGTCCGGGTGCACGGCGCAATTCGCGGCAGACGCCTACTTCTTTGCCGCTGCCTTCTTCTTGGCCGGGGCTTTACGGGTGGCGGTGCGCTTGACCGGCCCCTTGGCCCGCTTCTCCGCGAGGAGCTCCACTGCCTGTTCCCGGGTCAATTCCTCCAGCGAGGTGGCGCGCGGGACCGTGATGTTGGTGATGCCGTCGGTGATGTACGGCCCGAACCGGCCTTCCTTCACCACGATGTTCTTCTCCGACACCGGGTCCGGGCCGAACTCGGCCAGCGGCGGCACGGCGGCACGGGCGCCGCGCTGCTTCGGCTGGGAGTAGATTTCCAGGGCCTGTTCCAGCGTGATGGTGAAGATTTCCTCTTCCGAGCCGATGGACCGGGAGTCCGTACCCTTCTTCAGGTAGGGGCCGAACCGGCCGTTCTGCACCGTGATGGGGTTGCCGTCGGCGTCCTCGCCCAGCACTCGGGGCAGGCTCATCAGTTGCAGGGCCTCATCCAGGGTGACGGATTCCACCGTCATGGACTTGAACAACGAACCGGTCCGCGGCTTGGCCTTGACGGGCTTCTTGGGCGGCTTCGGCTTGCCGTTCTTGTAGTACTCCACCGGTTGCTTGGCGAGTTCTTCCTCACTGATCTCCGGGATGATCTCCGTGACGTACGCCCCGTAGCGCCCGTTCTTGGCAACAATGGTGTGCCCGGTATGCGGATCGGTGCCCAGCACGCGTTCCTCCGGAGCCGCCGTCTCCATCAGCTCAATAGCTTTGGCTGCGGTGAGCTCGTCAGGGGCCAGGTCCTCGGGAACGTTGGCGCGCGCGGACTCCACGAGTTCTCCGGTCTTGGCGTCCAACGTGGGCAGCGAGCTTTCCAGGTAGGGGCCGAACTTGCCCACCCGGAGCGTGATGCCGTCGGTGATGGGCACGGAGTTGATTTCCCGGGCGTCGATCTCGCCCAGGTTGTTCACGATGCTCAGCAGGCCGGGATCAGCATCCTCGCCGAAGTAGAAGTGCTTCAGCCAGGCTGCGCCCACTTCCTGCCCGTTGGCAATCTTGTCAAGGTCGCCTTCCATGTCGGCGGTGAACTCGTAGTCCACGTAGTCGGAGAAGTGCTGCTCCAGCAGCCGGATTACGGAGAAGGCGATCCAGCTGGGAACCAGCGCCGATCCCTGCTTCCGGACATAGCCCCGGTCCTGGATGGTGGAGATGGTGGAGGCATACGTGGAGGGACGGCCGATGCCCTTCTTTTCCAGCTCTGCCGTCAGGGACGCTTCCGTGTAGCGCGGCGGCGGCGACGTTTCGTGTCCCACGGCCACGATTGCCGAGGCGGTGAGCGAATCGCCCTTGGCCACGTTGGGCAGGCGGCGTGCCTCGTCCGAGTCCTCGTCGCCGCGGGTCTCGTCCTTGCCCTCCTCGTAGGCTGCGAGGAAGCCGGGGAAGGTGATGACGGTGCCGGAGGCGGAGAATTCGGCGTCCCGGCCGTCGGCGGCGACGGCCCCGAGCCGGATGGTGGCGGTGGAGCCCTTGGCGTCGGCCATCTGCGAGGCGACGGTGCGCTTCCAGATCAGTTCGTAGAGGCGGAACTCGTCGCCGGAGAGCTGGGAAGCCACCTGGGCAGGAGTGCGGAAGGAGTCGCCGGCGGGCCGGATGGCCTCGTGGGCTTCCTGCGCGTTGGCGGCCGTGTTGGAGTAGACCCGCGGTGAGCCCGGGACGTACTCCGGCCCGTACAGCTCTGATGCCTGCCGCCGGGCGGCGGTGATGGCTTCGTCGCTCAGCGCCGAGGAGTCTGTACGCA
This sequence comes from Arthrobacter sp. MPF02, assembly GCF_046605375.1. Lineage (GTDB taxonomy): Bacteria > Actinomycetota > Actinomycetes > Actinomycetales > Micrococcaceae > Arthrobacter. The sequence continues at coordinate 3,103,432 of NZ_CP176772.1, forward strand.
TATAGGTGATGTAGCCGTTTTCGTACAGCCGCTGCGCGATCTGCATGGTGCTTTTGGAGGAGAACCGCAGCTTGCGCCCCGCTTCCTGCTGCAGCGTGGAGGTGGTGAACGGCGCGGCAGGGCGGCGGGTGTACGGCTTGGTTTCGACGGAGCGGACCGTGAACGAAGCGTCCTGCAGCCCTGCGGCCAGCGACGTAGCCAGCTCCTCGTTCAGGTGCGCGACGTTCTTGGAGACCAGCACGCCGTCGTCGTTGAAGTCCCGGCCCGCGGCGACCTTGGCGCCATCCACTGCGGCCAGCTTGGCCTTGAAGGATCCGGCGTCCGCGCCGAACTGTCCGGTGAGGTCCCAGTAGGAGGCTGCCTTGAAGGCCATGCGTTCGCGTTCACGGTCCACCACCATGCGGGTGACCACGGACTGTACGCGGCCGGCGGACAGCCCGCGGGCCACCTTGCGCCACAGGACGGGGGAAATCTCGTAGCCGTAGAGCCGGTCCAGAACGCGCCGGGTCTCTTGCGCGTCCACCAGGGCGGAGTCGACGTCGCGCAGGTTGCCCATGGCGCGCTGGATGGCTTCCTTGGTGATTTCGCCGAACGTCATCCGGTACACCGGGACCTTGGGCTTGAGTACTTCCAGCAGGTGCCACGCGATGGCTTCGCCCTCGCGGTCCCCATCTGTTGCGAGGTAGAGTTCGTCGGCGTCTTTGAGGGCCGCCTTGAGTTCAGTGACCTTTTTCTTCTTGTCCGCGGACACCACGTAGTAGGGCTTGAAGTCGTTTTCAATATCGACGGCGAACTTGCCCACCGACGTCTTCTTCAGTTCGGCAGGGAGCTCCGATGGCTGCGGCAGGTCGCGGATGTGACCAATGGAGGCCTCTACGATGAAGCCCTCGCCGAGGTACTTGGCGATGGTCTTGCTCTTGGCCGGAGACTCCACAATCACGAGTTTCTTGCCGGTTTTGGCCTTGCTTGGCACGGTGCTCCTACAGAAAAAGGTTGCTGGGGCAGATGAGCCCATATTGGCCTAGTTCACCATATTTTCGACAATCTTGCGCAGTCCTGTGGAAAAGCCGGGGGTCCGGAGAGGCCCCGCAGGTACTCACCCAGCGGCAGGAACCAGGAAGCCGTCGCGGACCAGGTTTTCGACGTCGGCAAGGAGTGCGCGCCGGAAGGAACCGGCGTCTGCAGACCCGTCGTCCCCGCCCAGCAGCGCCTCCAGGGCGACGGCGATCTGCCCGGCGGACAGGTCGCCGTCGCACGCCGAAACAAAGCCCGCAAGCCCGGTGCTGAGCAGGTTGGTGCGCCGCAGCCCCGCTCCCTGGCGCAGCAGGATAACGCCCGGATGCTCCGCGCCGGGCCGCTGGTGCCGTTCCTCCGTGACGTCGTCCGCCACCAGCAGGTGCGCATCCTCCAGACTGTGGGACGCCAGCCAGTCGGCGCGTTCGACGGCGGCGCCCAGGTGCGGGCCGATGGGCTGCTCGATGGGGTAGGTAATCTCCTCGAACCGGCGGAGGGCCGGTCCACCGGACAGCGGGCGGCGGAGCCAAACCATGCCGAAGCCGATGCCCGCCACCTTCCGCGATTCAAAGTCGTCCAGGTAGGCGGCGTACGCCTCCTGGTAGTGCCGGCGGTCGCGGCTTTCCGAGGCGTCCTGCAGCCATGTTTCGGCGTACTGCTCCGGGCTGACCAGCTCCCTCTGGATGAACCAGGCGTCCACACCGGACGGGACCCACCCCCTGGGCCGATCATGCCATTCTGCGCCCGCTGCCACTTCCCAGTTGCCCAGCATCTGGGCCGTGCCCCCGGGAGCGAGCACGCCGGGCAACTCCTCAACCAGTGAGGAAACGATCTGGTCGCCCGGCAGCCCGCCGTCGCGGTAGGTGAACTGTCCGGCGGCATCCTCGCCCGGACGCCGCGGGGTGATGACGAAGGGCGGGTTGGATACCACCAGGTCGAAGGCCTCGCCGGCGACGGGTTCCAGGAGCGAGCCGAGCCGGAGGCTCACCCGGTCCTCCAGCCGCTCCGGGTCCACGGAGAGGGCGGCGGCGTTGAGCAGGATGTTGAACCGGGTGAAGGCAAGGGCCCGCTCGGAGATGTCGGTGGCAGTGACGTGTTCGCAGTGGTGCAGCAGGTGGAACGTTTGGATGCCGCACCCTGTGCCAAGGTCCAGTGCCCGCCGGGTGTGGCGGCGGATGGTGGTCTGCACCAGGGTGGTGGAGGCCTGCCCGATGCCCAGGACGTGGTCGTGCCGGAGGACGCCCTCCTGCTGGTGTGCCGCGAGGTCGCTTGCCACCCACAATTCGGCGCCGCCGCTGCCGTCCTGGTTCGCGTCCCATCCGTACGGCCGCAGGTCAGCCTTGGCACTGAGCAGACCGGTGCCGGGGACGGGCTGGACCAGCCCGAGTTCCAGCAGGCCTGCCGCACCGGTGCCCGGCAGGGCGGCGTCGAGCGTTGCACCGTCCTGGGGCTCGGCAAGGAGCCAAAGACGGACGACGGCGGCGAGGCGACGGGCGCCGTCCTCCTCCTTGGCAGCCCGCTGGGTGGCCAGCAGGGCGGGAATTGTCTGGTCGCGGTTCAGCGCGGCGGAAGCGGCGGGACCCAGGAGTTGCGCGACGCCGTCGAGCGTGTAACCGAGCCGGCGCAGATCTTCCGCGAGGGCGGCCAGCAGCCCAGGACGGTCGCTGCGGGGGGCGTCCGGGGTATTGCCGGCGGTGAACTCATATGGGGAACTAGGCACCGGACAAGTTTAGTCCGGGGCCTGACCGTGACCCCTCGCCCATGTTGGGCTTTCCCGTCCAAGGGGTAGCGTGGAAACATGCCTTTCAGCCTGTCCCCCCTTCCGCATGCCCGCGGCCGGCTCCTCCTGGAAAGCGGCGCGGCGGTGGCTGCTGCCTTCACCCTGGCGGCGTGCTCCCCGGTGGTATCCATCGAGAACGCGGACGTCCCCCAGTGGCGGGCCACAGCCCTCCCGCCCGCCTCCGGGGAGGTGCTCGGGGATGCCGGAAAGATCCTGAACCGGGACCGCATTGTCCGGGAGGCTGCAAATGTTCCTCCCGGGCGCTATACGTTGACGGCCACGTGCGAGGGCGGGGGCAAGGCCTTTTTTGCTGTGTCGCTGAACGGGACACAGGTGGTGGACGCCGGCGCAGCCTGCAACGGCAGCAGGGAAACCGCCAGGATCACGCTGCCCGAGTCCGGCAGCCTTGAAATCAGCACCTCCAGCGTGGACGCCCCGCTGATCTACGCCTACCAGTTGCTGCCCGCTGAATAGGACCGGCCCTCCTATGGTCCGCCGGCGCGTGCGGGCTTAAAGTCGGACTATGCCCAGCGTGCGGAGACACTCCGCGCCCCCTTCCCCGGGGACAGCACCGGCGCTGCATGCACAGAAGCGGGCGAGCGCCGTCGTCCTTGGCCTTGTGCTGGCGGCAGGGGCGGCGACGGGCGGCTGCGAATACACCTACGACGACGGCCGCGACTGGTCCGGCACCACGGAAACCGGGCAGACAGCCGCTCCCGCTCCGGTCTTCACCCGTGACCCGCTGCGGCGTGACCCCGTGCCGGAGGACGAACTGGACGGCTGGGTCTCGCGGACCCTGTCCGATACCCCGCAGCCGGTGGTGCACGCGGGAGCGGGGCTGCTGGCAGCCGGTGAGGTGCGGACGGAGGCCACCCCGGTCCTGGAAACGGGCACTTACGCACTGGCCCTGGCCTGCCGCAGCCAGCGGCGGGTGACGTTCGTGGTCCGCAGCGACACGCTGACCCTGGTGGACCTGGGATTGAGGTGCGGGGTTAACCGCGAAAACGTCATCTATCTTTCGGCCGACACAGCGCTCAGCGTGACGGTGGAGGCACGGACCGGGGCGAACTTCGCCTACCGGTTGCGCAGGCTCTGACTCCTGGATGTTGGTGCCCGGCTGAAGCCGTGGTCCGTTCAGGCTGCGCAGCCCTCCGGGCAGCGCAGGGTCTCGGGGCTGGCCGAACATCCGGTGCAGTACAGCGTCAGGGTGCGGCAGCTGAGGTTTGAACAGTTTTCGAACTTGCTGGTGGGCGCCGAGCAGCGGGCGCATTCACCGATGGTCTTGGCGTCTTCGCTGAACTCCAGGTGCATCCGCTTGTCAAAGACGTAAAGGGAGCCCTCCCAGAGGCCCTGGTCCTTGAAGGCCTCCCCGTACCGGACGATGCCTCCGTCCAGCTGGTAGACCTCCTTGAATCCGCGGTTCACCATCAGGCTGGAAAGCACCTCGCAGCGGATACCGCCGGTGCAGTAAGTGACCACGGGTTTGCCTTTAAGGGAGTCGTACTTGCCTGAGTCCAGTTCCTTGATGAAGTCGTGCGTGGTGGCGACATCCGGGACCACGGCGTCCTTGAAACGGCCGATCTGGGCTTCGAAGGCGTTGCGGCCGTCGAAGAAAACCACCTCCTCCCCGTCCTGCTTCTTGGCGTCCACCAGCTGGTGGAGTTCCCCTGGCTTGAGGTGCTTGCCGCCGCCCACCACACCGTTGGCGTCCACTTTCAGCTCCCCGGGGGCGCCGAAGGAGACGATCTCGTCGCGCACCTTGACGCTGAGCTTCGGAAAGTCGCTTGCGCCGCCGTCGGACCATTTAACGTCGATACCCCGGAAACCCTTGTACTCTCTGGTTGTTTTCACGTACTGCTTCACAGCGTGGATTTCGCCGCCCACGGTGGCGTTGATGCCGTCCTTGGAAATGATGATCCGCCCGGTCAGGCCCAGGCTCTGGCAGAGGGCGCGCTGCCACAGCCGCACTGCGTCAGGATCCGGGATGGGGGTGAAGCCGTAGAAGAGGACGATTTTGTTCAAAGCCACGTATTTAAGGGTACCGGCTGGTGCCTGGCCGGCATGCGGTGGCACCCCCAGCCTTGCTCCTGCAAGACTGCGGGCACCGCGGATCACAATTGCATAAGCACCCTGTTACTGGCGATCGGGCTGGAATAGTGTTCATCCCATGAGCCCGGAAACCATGATTGAAGACATCACTGGCCTTCTTGAAGTGTGGGTGGCCGGCTGGGCCGGCTGCCGCGGATACCAGACAGCCAAAGAGGGCCGCTTCCCCGCCGCGCTCCGGGCAGACACGAGCGGCGAATGGGAATATTTCGCGTCGGATCCTACGGACGACGAGTTCGCCGGCCTCGCGGCGAAGACGGCGGAGGCGCCGTCCCGCGGCCTGACCATCCTTACCAACGACCTTGCCCGCTACACCGCCCTTGCCGCCCGGCACGGGCTTAATGCCACCTCCGATACCCAGACCATGATGATCGTGGACATGGCGACGCAGGACGCCGAGGACCCCTGGCTGTCCGACGACGACCTGGCCTTCTCGACGTCCGAACAAAACCGGGTCCACTATGCGGAAGTCCGGTCCGGCGACGCCCTCGCCGCCAGCGGCCGGGTGTTTGTCGTGGGCGATACCGCGGTGTTCGACAAGATCATCACCGAACCCGGGTTCCAGCGCCGCGGCCTTGGCGCCTTCATCATGCGCGCCCTGGCCGCTCAGGCCTTCGAGCATGACGTGACCACCGGACTGCTGCTGGCCTCCATCGACGGCCAGAAGCTGTATTCACACCTCGGCTGGAGCACTGTCTCGCGCGTGCTGATGCTCTCGGCCTCTCGGAACGGCGCGGACCTCTCCCTCAGCTGACCCCGGAAGTTTATTCCGTTGGCCTGCCGGGTTCCCCCGTGGGCGAACCGGTCCCCGGGCGGTTCGAGCCGGGTGAAACAATATTGGGGTGAACCCCCATGACTCCCTGCTTCCGCTGCTGGGCCGCAACCCGGAACCGGAACAGCTCCGTCATGTCCACACCATTCCGGCGCGTGCCGCTGTGCACCAGCCGTGGCCGTCGTGGGTGCACCCGGACCTGGTGGCCGCCTACGGTTCAAGGGGTATCCAGGAGCCGTACCGTCACCAGGTTGAAGCGGCCGATATCGCCCACGACGGCAGGCACGTGGTGGTGGCCACAGGAACGGCCTCAGGAAAATCACTCGCCTACCAGCTGCCTGCGCTGGACGCCATACACCGCTCGGAACTGCGCGTCCTCGCCGACCCCGGAAAGATCCACGACGACGGCGCGGTCACCCTCTACCTGTCCCCCACCAAGGCTTTGGCCGCCGATCAGCTGAACGCCATCCGTGCCCTGGAACTGCCCACGGTGAGGGCGGAAACGTACGACGGGGACACCGATCCTGCATCCCGGCGCTGGATCCGGGACCACGCCAACTTCATCCTGGCCAACCCTGACATGCTCCACTTCGGCATCCTCCCGAACCATGCCTGGTGGGCAGGGTTTTTCCGCCGCCTTCGCTATGTGATTGTGGACGAGGCCCACAGCTATCGCGGAGTGTTCGGGTCCCACGTGGCCAACCTGATGCGGCGGCTGCGCCGCGTGTGTGCCTACTACGGGGCCGGCACCTCCTTTCTCGAGCCTGTCTTTATTGCCGCCTCGGCGACTGCCTCGGACCCTGACGCGTCCTTCTCCCGGCTCATTGGCGCGCCCGTCCAGGCCGTGTCCACGGACTGTTCGCCGCACGGCGCCACCACGGTGGCGCTCTGGGAACCGGCCCTCACCGAGGTCAAGGGCGAGAACGGCGCCAAGGAACGGCGCACGGCAGTGGCCGAAACAGCGGACCTGCTGGCCAACCTGGTGTCCGCCCAAGTACGCACCATCGCCTTCATCAAGTCCCGGCGGGGCGCCGAAACCATTTCCTCGATCACCAAGCGCCTGCTGGACGAGGTGGATCCGAGCCTTCCACAGCGGGTTGCCGCCTACCGCTCGGGCTACCTGCCCGAGGAACGCCGGGCCGTGGAAAAGGCACTAAGGTCCGGCCGCCTGCTCGGGGTTTCCAGCACCTCTGCGCTGGAGCTGGGTATCGACATCTCCGGCCTGGACGCCGTCCTGGTGGCAGGCTGGCCAGGAACCCGGGCCAGCCTGTTCCAGCAGATCGGGCGGGCCGGAAGGGCGGGCCAGGCGGCCCTCGCGGCCTTTGTTGCAAGTGACGACCCTTTGGACACCTTCCTGGTCAACCATCCCGAAGCGATTTTCGACGTGTCCGTCGAGGCCACCGTTTTCGACCCGTCCAATCCCTACGTCCTGGGCCCGCACCTCTGCGCGGCAGCGGCAGAGCTCCCGCTTGGCCCGGGCGAACTGGACCTGTTCGGCCCAACCACTGAGGGTTTGCTGGACAAGCTGGTGGCCCAGGGCTACCTCCGCCGCAGGCCGGCCGGCTGGTTCTGGACGCATTCCCAGAGTGCCGCCGCCATGGTCAACCTGCGCGCCGACGGCGGCGGACCCGTCAGCATCGTGGATGCCGACACCGGTTCCCTCCTGGGCACGATGGACTCGCCGCAGACCCACTACCAGGCCCACAACGGCGCCGTCTATGTCCATCAGGGTGACACGTATGTGGTGGAGGACCTGAACGAGGACGACCACTGCGTGGTGGTCCGCCGCGCCAATCCCGACTATTACACCACCGCGCGGGACGTAACCCAGATCGAAGTGCTGGACACCCAGCGGACCATGCAGTGGGGTGACATCACCGTCCACTTCGGCGACGTAAAGGTCACCACCCAGGTGGTTTCCTTCCAGCGGAAAGCCTTGGTTTCGAACGAGATCCTCGGCGAGGAACCCCTTGACCTCGGCGCCAGGGAACTGTTCACGAAGGCCGTGTGGTTCGTGGTGGACAACAGGTCCCTGACCGCCGCCGGCCTTATCGAAGCCCAGTTCCCCGGTGCCCTGCATGCGGCCGAACATGCTGCGATCGGGCTCCTGCCCCTGGTGGCATCCAGCGACAGGTGGGACATCGGTGGCGTGTCAACAGCACTGCACGCCGACACCGGGGTGCCCACCATTTTTGTGTATGACGGGCACCCCGGCGGCGCGGGCTTCGCCGAGCGCGGCTTCGACAAGGCGAAAGTGTGGCTGGCTGCCACCCGGGATGCGATCAAGGCCTGCGAGTGCGATTCCGGCTGCCCGTCCTGCGTGCAGTCCCCCAAGTGCGGCAACAAGAACAATCCGCTGGACAAACACGCTGCCGTGACCCTGCTGGAGGTTTTGTTGAAGGACGCCACCGAGCCTGCCGCAGCCGGTGAACCGATCGTTGGTTCCCGTCCTGCCTGAGACCCGGAACGCCAGGACCAGGGCTCGGTAGGCCACCAGGCGGTTAAGGCGGAGGACCGGCGCGTGCGCGGCCGGTTGCGCGGCCCAGCACCGATCCCTCGTTCAGCTCCGTCCGGACCTCAACTGTCTGGCCCTGCCCTTCCATGCACTCCAGGAGTTGGGCGGCATGGCGGGACGCCACCTCCGCAGCAACGGCACAGGGTTGGCCCGTGGTGATGCCGCGGAGCGCGTCGGCGGCCGCGAGGGCAGCAAGATCAGCGGCGGTTGCCGCCCTGCTGGACTGGACAGCCGCCTGGGCCAGGAGCAGCATCATGACCATCGCAGTCATCACCACGAGGGCCAGCCCTGCCGCCAGGACTGTTCCCGAGCCCCGCTCGCCGTGGTCCAAGAGGGTCATCCGCCCCTCATCGCCGCCACTCATGCGTTGCCCCTGCCGCCGGCCGACCTGCCGGCGTGGCCGGCGGCCGGAGTCTCGCTCCGGGAGGAAGCCGTGGCTGTCAGCGTCCAGGGCATTGACGACCCCAAGGGCCCGCCCGCCCTGTCAGTGACAGTGACCCTGTACCATCCGCCCTCGGCAGAGACCGCTGTGGCCGCCGTCTCCCCGGCAAGGGTCCTGACGGTCCTTTGGACAGCGGCCGGATCCTCGCCCCTCGCCAGCGCCCGCGCTCCCGCCCGCGCCCCTTCCTCGATCCGCAGCTGCGTGACCCCGGCCGAGGCCCCTGTCAGGAGCATGGCCAGCAGTGCCACCACGGCGGGCAGGACCACGGCGAACTCTGCGGTGACGGCACCACGGGACAGGTCCGGCGCATGATCTGCCCGGAGGAACCTCCCTCCGCGGGTGCCTTGGACGGAAAGACCCGTTCCCGTTCTCCGGTCCCGCCCGGCGGCCGGAGCCCCGCTCACGGCAAGGCCAGTGCGGTGCGGATCAGGGTCAGCAGGAAGCCCCGTACCTCCTCGCTGCGGAGGATGAAGACGAGCAGCCCGGCCAGCCCCACGGCCGCGAGGGTGGCGATGGCATATTCAGCGGTGGCCATGCCGGTCTCGGATCCCGCCAGCCTGGCGGAGCTGCGGTGCTTTGGCACCAGACTGGCGCCGGGGTAGAGCTCCACGACGTTGCCCGGCAGGGTGCCGGCGTTCGCCGGTGCATCGCGGCGCCGGTTGCTGTTCCGGGCGGGGCCGCCGGGACGTGAAGCGGCAGGGACAGCGCATCCGGCGTAGTAGCGGCGGTGGTGGTTCATGGACATGTTGCGTTTCCTTTCCTGGGGCCGGTGATGTTGCCGGCAGTTGTGACTCTTCCGCCCGGGGGTAGGGGCCGGTAAGGCACCTCATTGGCTAAGTGGAAAAGCCGGAGCGGTTTGGTGGTGTGGAGGAGAACTGGGCGGGTTGCTAGCCGCCCGAGGGAACCAGCGCCAGCAGCACGGGGACCACACCCAGGCAAATAAAGGCCGGAAGCGAACACAGTCCGAGCGGGACCACAAGCTTCACCCCGAGTGAGGCGGCACGTTTCTCCGCTGCCCGGAACCGTTCACGGCGAAGCCTTGCCGCCTGCGCGTAAAGGATCGCCGAGGAGGGGGCACCTGTAAGCGCCGCAAACCCGAGGGCATCACGCAGTTCCAGCACCTCGGGCAGCCGCACCGCGGAACTGCGCCAGGCGGTGTCCCAGTCGGCGCCGATGGCCAAGGCGGACACCACCGGCCGCAGGGCATCGCTGTATCGTGCCGAGGCCGACGCCGCCACGAGTTCGAGGGAACGTCCGATGCTGGCACCGGCGTCCAGCATGGCTGCCACCAGTTCGAGCATCATGGCAGTATCGCGAAGGCCGGGTGCGCCCCAGCTACGGGCGGTTGCCGGCTCAGGAACCGACCCGTCGCCATGGTCCACGGCAAGGGGCAGTTTCCGCAGCCGTTTCCGGGGGTTGCCCCGTCCCGCCCAGGCGAGGCAGGTTGCGGCCGTGAGCGCCAGGAAGACGGCAAGGGCGGTCATATCGTCTGCGGTCATGGTGCCCTTCCGCCGGCAGCAACGGCCACCAGCCGCGCGGACCAGATTCTGCCGGCCACGGTGAGGCCAACCCCGGCAGCCAGCGCGGCCAACCCCAGGGGCGTGCCCAGCAGGATGGCAAGTGGATCGACCCCCAGCGCGGCGCCAAGTCCGAGCCCCATCAGAGGCAACCAGGTGAGCAGCCGCACTGTTGCCTTGGGACCGGCAAGCGCCGTCTGCCGGGCGGCGTCGGCGTCGTCTTCCACTTCCAGCTGTGCTGCGAAGCGTGTCAGCACGCCGGCCAGGGGGCAGCCGCTGGCTTCCGCGATGTCCAGGCAAGCCGCCAGTTCCGACCAAATTGCGGCTTCACGCTCCCGGACCGGCAGTGCCCCTGGGAGTGCCTTCCGGATTGCTGCAGACACCGGGGCGCCTTCAGCTGCCGCTGCCCTGGCGGCCGCCAGCACTGTGACAGACCCAGGAGGCAGGCGGTGGCCGGACTCTCCGCCCGCATACAACATCCATAACTCGTCCCAGAGCCTGCCCGGTGTCCGGCCGCCCTTCAGCAGTGCGGCGAGTTGCTGCACCAGCAGGGTCATGGGGGCCGAACCGGGGTTTCGTTTCCTGGCAGTCCCGGGACGCACCCACGGCAGGGCCTTGACCCGGCCAGCGGTCCGGGCCTGTCCCGGGCTTTTTCCTGCCAAAAAGCGAAGCCGTGCCGGTGCCCCTCGCGGTGGTTTCAGCAGCAGGACAACTGCGCAGCCGAGGATTGCCGCCAGGAGGAGGATCACGGGAGCTCCCCCGCGTCAACGCCCAACCGGGCTGCGAGCGCCGGCCAGGCAGGACCCGGAACTCCCGCAGCTGTTTCCAGTGCGGGAACAACCGCCAGCCCTTCCGGCCCGTCCGTGACGACGCCAAGGCAGGACACTTCCCTTCCCCGCAGCGTCCGGTCAACGTGGATAACCACATCGAGGGCGCTCGCCGCCTGCAGCCGCACCCCCTCAGGTCCAAGCCCGGCCAGTGCGCCCAAGGCCGCCAGCCTGGCCGGCACCGCCGCGGCCGTATTCGCGTGGATGGTGCCGCCACCGCCGCTGTGGCCGGTGTTCATGGCGGTCAGCAGGTCGCGGACTTCCGCGCCCCGGCATTCACCAACCACCAGCCGGTCCGGACGCATCCGCAGGGCCTGGCGCACCAGTTCGCCGAGGTCCACCTGGCCGCCGCCTTCCAGGTTCCCGTGCCGGGATTCAAGCGACACCACGTGCGGGTGGACCGGGTTGAGTTCGGCCGCATCCTCGATGAGCACCAGCCGTTCCGCGGGGGAACACAAGCCAAGGAGGGTGGACAGCAGGGTGGTCTTCCCAGACCCTGTGGCGCCGCTGACCAGGAAGCTCAGCCTGCGCTCAACGACCAGTTCCAGCACTTTGTGCAAGCGCAGCCCGAACATCCCGCTTGCCCGGAGCTCGTCCATGGCGAACACCCGCTCCCGCCGGATGCGGATGCTCAGCAGGGTCCCGGAGGTGGAAACCGGCGGCAGAACGGCATGGACGCGGTAACCGCCGGGCAACCGCACATCGACGCAGGGGGAACCGTCGTCAAGCCGCCGGCCGCCCGCTGCGATCAGCCTGCAGGCCAGTGCCCGCAGCTGCACTTCGTTGTCGAACACTACGGCGGTGCGCTCGATGCCGCGGCCCCGGTCCACCCAGACGCCGTCCGGCGCATTCACGAAAATATCCGTGGTGGCTGGATCACGGGTGAGCTCGTGCAAAGGTCCCAGCCCGTTCAGCTCGGCGCTGATCCGTTCCGCCGCCGCGAGGGAACCCGCGGTGCCCAGGAGCCTTCCGGTGGCCTGGACCGCAGCTGCAACGCGCGACGGCGTGACAGCCCCTGCCTCCGCCATCATGGACTCGCGGACCGATTCCAGCAGCCCTGCATCGACCCCGCGGCGGACCCGGCCGTCCTGGGGACGGTTGTCACGCCGTCGCCCGGCCTGAGGTGCCTCGAATGCGGGCTGGCCGGCAGCCGGCCCGCCAAAAGAACGCCCACCGGTTGCCGGCCGGATCCCGGGCGGACCTTCGGAAGCCGGACCCACGGCGGAATCGCCCTTACTCACGCCGGCTCGCAAAGGGGCATGTCGTCTCCGAGCATGTCGAGGACGGAAGCCGCGAAGTGCCGGACGCTGCGCCGGTTGCCCAAGTCCAGAAGTCGTCCCGATTCCATGGCCGCGGGCACCCCGCGCAGTTCCGGGACCCGTCCCTGGACCGGCAGTCCGATGGCTTCGGAGAGCAGGGAACCGTCCAGGGCGCTGCCGGGTTTACCGCGGACCAGCAGGGCAGCCTCAACGGGCGGGAACTCCTGCAGCAGCCGCGCCGCAGCCACCGCGGCCTTTAGCTGGGCGGGAACCACCACCAGGATCCGGTCACAATCCCATGCAAAGGCCTGCAGTGGCTCCGACCTCCTGCCGATGTCCACCACTACCAGCTCATAACCCCGCCGGGCAGCATCGAGTACACCGGCGCTGGTGGCAGCGGCGACAGGAACGGATGGCTCCCTGCTGGCAGGCCAGGAAAGAAAAGAGAAACCACCCGCCACAGGCAATGCGTCCGAAAGCTGGACGGGGTCGATGCTGCCCCGGGCCTCGGCGAGGTCAGGCCATCGCAGGCCCGGATTCTCCTCGGCTGCGATGGCAAGCTCAACCCCGCCACCCCATGGGTCCCCGTCAACCAGGAGCACCCGGACGCCCAGTCCTGCCGCAGCCTGCGCTATCCACACCGCTGCCGTGGTGGCCCCGGCCCCACCGCAGCCGCCGGTCACACCCAGGACAAGGCCGCCCGCTTCCGGCGAGCGCGAACGGCTGAGGTGGTCCGCCAGCCAGGCGGCCGCATCCGGGAGGACCGCCACCCGCTCTGCCCCCAGTGCTGCCGCCAGGTGCCACAGGCTGTCACCTTCGCCATCGAGTCCCACCAGCACGGCCGGTGCACGCCGCCGGGGCGGCAGTTCTCGGACGTCGCTGCCCACCAGGACAGCGCCGGCAGAGTCCCAGTACCTGCCGCTTTCGGCTGCGTCACCGGCAACCCTCAGGTGCGCACCGGCAGCAGCCACGATGCGTTCCACCTCTGCCCTTAGCAACGCGGAAGACGTCACCAGCAGTACCTCCGCCGAAGCGTCGGGCAGCCAGGAACCGGGGACAGGTTCCGCGGCAGCCGCGACGGGAAAGCGCCCGGCATCCCGGAAACCGGAGGCTCGCAGGGAGCCGCCGGAGGCCGGACCGGAATGGGACGGGGTGAGTTGGTGCCTGCTCATGGAGCCACTCTCCATTGGCGGCCTGCCCGGCGTAAGCCGCAGCGGCCGCTATGTGGAAAAGCACGAAAGATCCGGAGCAGGCGGCAGCACGCACACCGGGAAGGACCGGCACAGGAAACAGGGCAGAATGGGACCATGTACCTGCTGCTCGCCGCCCACCCCCGCGGCGCGGTGCTTCAGGAACTGACCCAGGCGGGTGATCCCCTGCCAGCCAACCCCGAGCCCCGCATTGTGGCGCACGAGGACCTCGCCGCCGTCGTCCGCCAGGTGGAGAAGGACCGCCCGGGCGGGACGGCCCCGCGCTGGATCTGGCGCCGCACCCAGGACTGGTACCCGGGACTGCTCCGGGCCGGGGTGGAGGTGGAGCGGTGCTACGACATCACCCTCTGCGGGAACATCCTGGCGTTTTCGGAGTTCACGGCGCACACCGACTATGCCCGGACCGCTGGCCTGACGCCCGTGGAAGACCCGGCGCTCCCGCCCAGGACGCTCCTTCCGCCGCGGCCGCCCGCGGACCAGGGCGCCCTTTTCGACGAACCCGCCACCCTTGCAGCACCAGTGGAGACCCTTGACGGCCTGCGTGCGGAGTACGCCGCGCAGCAGGCTGCCATAGCGGCGGCCAGTACCGGGGAGAACCGCCGTGGCAGGCTCCAGCTGCTGCTTGCCGCGGAATCCGCCGCCGCCATCATCGCGGTGGAAATGCAGCACGCTGGTGTCCCCTGGCGGGAAGACCTGCACGGCGGGATACTCGCCCAACAACTGGGACCGCGCCCGCCCGTGGGCCACCGGCCCGCCCGGCTGGAGATGCTGGCCGCCGAGCTCCGGGAACTGCTGAACATGCCCGCCCTGAACCCGGATTCCCCGCAGGACCTGATGCGGGCCCTGCACCGGAACGGCATTGAGGTGAAGAGCACCCGGAAGTGGGAGCTGCGGGAGTCCGGGCACCCCGCCATCGCGCCGCTGCTGGAGTACAAAAAGCTGTCCCGGCTGCATACCGCCAATGGCTGGGCCTGGCTGGATGCCTGGGTGGCAGGTGGCAGGTTCCGGCCGGAGTATGTGGTGGGCGGCGTGGTGTCCGGCCGCTGGGCGTCCCGCGGCGGCGGAGCTCTGCAGATCCCCCGGCAGGTCCGCGGCGCTGTGCATGCCGACCCTGGCCACAAACTGATCGTGGCCGACGCCTCGCAGCTGGAGCCGCGCGTCCTGGTGGCGCTGGCGCAGGACCCGGTCATGGCCGAGGCGGCACGGAACCAGGACCTCTACGCCGGCATCGCAGCAAAGGGTTTCGGCGGAGACCGGGCGAAAGCCAAGGTGGCCCTTCTGGGCGCCATGTACGGGGCCACGTCGGGCGAGTCGGGCCGGCTCATGCCGCAGCTTGCCCGGACCTACCCCCGCGCGGTGGACTTCGTGGAGCGCGCCGCGCGGACCGGTGAATCCGGCGGGACGGTGACCACCAGGCTGGGGCGCAGCAGCCCGCCGCCCTCGGAGCGCTGGTACCAGAGCCAGCGCTCCGCTTCCGCGGAAGAGCAGCGCAGGGCGGAATCCATTGCCCGGTCCCGCGGCCGGTTTACCCGGAATTTCGTGGTGCAGGGTTCAGCCGCGGACTGGGCGGCCTGCTGGCTTGCGGAATTGCGACGGCGGCTCCGGAGCATGCGCGCAAACGGCACACCGGGTGCCGAGCTGGTGTTCTTCCTCCACGACGAGGTCATGGTCCACGCCCCGGCTGAGGGGGTGGACCTGAGCATCAGGGCCATCGAGGATGCTGCCCGGTCCGCGAAGGAACTGCTGTTCGGCCACATTCCGGTGGAATTCCCGGTCAGCGTGGCGGTAGTGGACTCCTACGACAAGGCAAAATGACGGACCGTCAACGCATTTCCACCCCGCATGACACAGGGAAAGTAACCTACCCGGCAGTAGCTCGACGGGGACCGTGACGAAGGTTACAGTTTTTAGCGGCGACTGAGGCAGACCGGTCCGGAACTGATGCAACGACGCATACCACGGGAGGTCCCGGCATATGGCGGGCAGATTTGAAATTCACCGAGTTGGCGACGAGTCGTACCGGCTGCGGCTCACGGACGGGGAAGGCAACATCGTTGCCGTATCACCCAACTTCAAATCCCTGAACACGCTGCTTGACGGCATCAAGGCCATGCGGGAAAACGCGGCAACGGGGATCGTCGTGGACCTGAGGCAGCAGCAGGCCTAAGGTCCCCAAGACTGCGGGCACGTTACTGACCAGGGTGCCCGCACCAGACGGGGCAGCCGCGCTCAACGGCGCGCGTGGCTACCCTGGTTCTGTCACACCCCCAGCGGGTGCAGCCGGGTACGGTCCCACGGAACAGACCACCCGAGTTGGTCGAAGAGCCCGTTGAGGACAATCCCGGTAAACCCCCACACCAATACGCCGTTAACCGTGAAGCCAGGGCTGTCAAAGGTGCGCCCGGCGCGGTGCACGGTGGCCATCACCCGGTTGTCCGGGTCGAGCAGGTCCCGGACGGGTACCCGGAAGACCTGCGCGGACTCCGCGTAATCCACCACGCGGACGGGCGACGGCGACTGCCACCACGCAAGCACGGGCGTCACCAGAAAGTTGCTGTGCGCCAGGCCGAGCTGCTGCAGGGTGCCCAGGACTTCCACGCCTGCCGTTTCGAGCCCTGTTTCCTCCTCGGCCTCCCGCAATGCCGCTTCCACAGCAGACTCGCCGGCATCGATGCTGCCGCCGGGAAACGCGACCTGGCCGGGATGCGACCCGAGGGTGTGGGCGCGTTCCAGGAGCAACACATCCAGGTCGGCAGGTGCCAGCGGTTTGCCGGAGGACGCCGGAACGTCGTCGAGTTCACCGAAGAGCATGAGCACCGCTGCCTTGCGTGCCCGCTGCTCATCCACGGTGAGCGCCGCCCACCGCGGATCAGGCGTGGTGTCCGTTCCGGATTTCGCGCGGCGCACCAGCTCCACCAGGTCTTCGCGCGCGCTCATGGTGTCCTCTTTTGTGATTCCATCCGGATTTCGGCTGCCCTGTGCGTCTCCGCCAGAAGTTGCTCCAGCAACGCTTCGTTCCCCGGAGCCAGTTCATACTTGAGCAGCTTGGCCGCCTTCACCGGATCCGTCTCCCCCATGCCGTAGCTCGGGCACCAGTTGGCTACCGGACAGGCACCGCATGCAGGCCTGCGGGCGTGGCAGACCCGCCTGCCATGGAAGATCACCCGGTGGGACAGCATGGTCCAGTCCCTCGGTTCGAAGAGCTCGGTTACATCCCGTTCAATCTGCACGGGATCGTCGGATCTCGTCCAGCCGAACCGGTTGGCCAGCCGTGCGAAATGGGTATCCACGGAGACACCGGGGATACCGAACCCGTTGCCCAGGACGACGTTTGCAGTCTTGCGGCCAACACCAGGAAGGGTCACCAGGTCCTCAAGCCGGCCCGGCACCTCCCCGTTATAGTCGTCCACCAGGCGGGCACAGAGCGCGATGACATTCCTGGACTTGGCGCGGAAGAACCCAGTGGGCTTGAGGATCAGCTCAAGATCTTGCGGATCCGCCTCAGCCAGCGATCGGGCGTCCGGATAACGGGCAAAGAGCACCTTGGTGACCTGGTTGACGGTGACGTCGGTGGTCTGGGCCGAAAGCACGGTTGCCACCAGCAGCTCGAACGGATTGGTGAAATCGAGTTCGGCGTGCGCGTACGGATACTTTTCGGCCAGCGCCCTGTTGATGCGCCGTGCCCGCCGCTTCAGGGCGAGCATCGACTCGGAGGAGACTACCGGCATTCCGGCGGCCTGGCCGGCGGACGCCGTCTTTCCGCCCGCCTTGGCGGCCCTGCGGTGAGGCTGGCCCAGCGCGGCCATGGCTGCTAGCCGCGCTCGATATTGCTGAGATCGCGCAGGACGCCCAGCCGCCCGTCCGTGTGCTGGACCAGGAACTCGTGCCCCCGGTCCTCCAGGGCGAGCACCCAGCCGCCCGGCTCTATGACGAACGCCGGCGCCCCGGTACGCGGATCGTAGGCGGTGCGGTGCTGGGCGACGGCGAACCAGAACGCCTCGTGGATGGGTTGTTCCTCCAGTTCGTCATGCCGGCTGGAGGGATCGACGGTCGCGCCGATGGGGTCCTCCGTGCGGACCTGCTGGTGGACAGCCGTGGCAGCCGGCGGTTCCCACGTGCTGCGGGCGGGCGAGGCAGCCTGCTGCGCGCCGCCGTCGTGGTGTCCTGCCTGTGAGCTGCCGGCTGCGGAGGAACCGTGTGCCGCGGGCACGTCCCCGAACTGCGTTTCCTCAGCCGCTGGCGCGGATGCAGGGCTTACGACGTCGGCTGCCTGGGTGGGCGGACCGGCATCAATGTGGCGGTCCGCAACTTCGGGAGCGGTGGACACGGCTCCGGCTGCAGGGACGGCTGCGGTAGCCGGGGCGTGGTGTGCCGCGGCCGACGGCACGGCTGCGGTTGCCGGTTCGCCGTCACGGTCGCGGTCCGGGGAACCGGCCCGAACAGCCGAAGACCCGGAACCCGCACCGCCAAAGAGCTTCCCGGCGGCTCCGCCGAGCAGCTTTCCACCGGGTTTCGACCCTGTTTCAGGCTTGGGCTCTTTCGGGGCACGCGGCTTTTGGACGGGGACTGCGGCCTCGCGGGCCACCACATGGGCGGGCACTTCCGCACGGTCCTTGAAGTCGCCCGAAAGATACGGCAGGAAGCGGCCCAGCACGGTCGCTGCGAAGAAGATCAGGGATCCGATCAGGCCCACCAGCAGGCTGGGCACGTATGCACCTGCCACGGACAGGAAGAAAAAGGCGACGGCGAAGCAGGCCACCACCGACGCGAACTGGTCAACGGAGAGGGAGCCGACGCGGATCCGCGTGGCGGGCGCCAGCCTGCGGGCCGCGAAAAGCGCGCTGACGATCAGGGGCAGGATGATGCCCAGTCCCAGGAAGAAGAGGTTATTGAGGTTCCACAGGTTGTAACGGCCGCCGAAGATGGGCAACAGCGATGCGACAAACAGGATGAGCGTGGCCGCGAAGACAGCAAGGTCCCGCACGGTGAAAGGGCCCAGCACCGCCTGGTGTGCGTCTTTGGAAAGGCCCCCGGGCGTGGCCGTGCCTGCGGGCATGGCCTGCTGGCCGGCACCGGTGGCGGATTCCGCCGTTCCGGAACCTGCCGTGGTGTCCGGGCCGGTTTTCTGGCCGAAGCTCTGCTGGTTCATCTGTTCTCCTTAGCGTGGCGGCACCGGACCGAAGTCCGGGAACCGTCCCGATGTAACCGCGGAACCGCCGCCGCCAGGCACTGCTGATCCCTGCCTGCAACGGTCCGAAGTGAAGCCACAATTCCATTTCAGCCTAGTCAACAGCCGGGCTGATCACTAGCTGACAGGCTGCTGCGGAGACGCGGCCAGGACGGCCGCGCAAGCCACTCACCGCTAAATAAATGCCGTTCGCGGTCGTGTCTGTGACACGGCGCACATGCCCGCGCAGCCAAGCATTAGGCTTGGTTTCGGAACAGCTCTTTGCGGTGTGTCCGTGATCGGCCGGAGCCCGATGCCGCGCATGCGGACGGTCCCTGCCGGTGGCCGCCACGCCGCCCAGTGAAGATCGATGAATGATGAGGTTCACATGTCCCAGGACACTCCAAGCTCCATGGCCACCGTTCCCGCGGGCTCGGCACAGCAGGGCGATGCTTTTGAAAACCTGCTGCATGAGACCCGGACGTTCCCGCCCTCGCCGGAGTTTGCTGCCAACGCCGTGGTGACCGCCGCGGAGTACGGGGAAGCCGACGCCGACCGGCCCGCTTTCTGGGCGAAGCAGGCGCGGGAGCTGCTGACCTGGAGCAAGGATTTCGACGAGGCGCTGGACTGGTCCAACCCGCCGTTCGCGAAGTGGTTCGTGGGCGGGGAGGTCAACGCCGCATACAACGCGCTGGACCGGCACGTCGAGGCCGGCCGCGGCGACAGGGTTGCCATCCACTTCGAGGGCGAACCGGGTGATACCCGCACCTACACCTATGCGCAGCTCACCGAAGAGGTGAAGAAGGCCGCAAACGCCTTTGAGTCCCTGGGCGTGGCCAAGGGTGACCGGGTGGCTGTCTACCTGCCGATGATCCCCGAAGCGGTCATCACCCTCCTGGCGTGTGCCCGGATCGGGGCGGTGCACTCGGTAGTGTTCGGCGGGTTCTCTGCCGACGCGCTGCGCTCCCGGATCGAGGACGCCGAGGCCAAGCTGGTGGTCACCGCCGACGGCACCTACCGCCGCGGCAAACCCAGCGCCCTCAAGCCCGCCGTCGACGAGGCCCTGTCACGCGAAGGCCACACCGTGCAGAACGTGGTGGTGGTCAAGCGCAACGGCCAGGACGTGGACTGGACCGAAGGACGGGACCACTGGTGGGCGGACACCGTGGACGCCGCGTCCGCCGAGCACAGCGCCGTCGGCCACGACTCCGAGCACCCCTTGTTCATCCTCTACACCTCCGGCACCACCGGCAAGCCCAAGGGCATCCTGCACACCACCGGCGGGTACCTCACCCAGACCGCCTACACCCACAAGGCCGTGTTCGACCTGCACCCGGATACGGACGTGTACTGGTGCACGGCCGACGTCGGCTGGGTCACCGGCCACTCCTACGTCACCTACGCCCCGCTCATCAACGGCGCCACCCAGGTCATGTACGAAGGCACCCCGGACTCCCCGCACCAGGGCCGCTGGTGGGAGATCGTGGAAAAGTACAAGGTCTCCATCCTCTACACAGCCCCCACCGCAATCCGGACGTTCATGAAGTGGGGCCGGGAGATCCCGGACAAGTACGACCTCACCTCCCTGCGCGTCCTCGGCTCCGTCGGTGAACCCATCAACCCCGAAGCCTGGATGTGGTACCGGGACGTCATCGGCGGCGGCAAGACCCCCATCGTGGACACCTGGTGGCAGACCGAAACCGGCGCCCAGATGATCGCCCCGCTGCCCGGCGTCACTGCCGCCAAGCCCGGCTCCGCCCAGGTGCCGCTGCCCGGCATCGCCGTGGACGTCGTCGACGAGATGGGCGAGTCGGTTCCCAACGGGCATGGCGGGTTCCTGGTGATCCGCGAACCCTGGCCGGCCATGCTCCGCGGCATCTGGGGCGACCCCGAACGGTTTAAGGACACCTACTGGTCCCGGTTCGAGAACATGTACTTCGCCGGCGACGGCGCAAAAAGGGACGAGGACGGCGACATCTGGCTCCTGGGCCGCGTGGACGACGTCATGAACGTTTCCGGGCACCGGCTCTCTACCACCGAGATCGAATCCGCCCTGGTCTCCCACCCCGCAGTGGCCGAGGCCGCGGTCGTGGGCGCCACGGACGAAACCACCGGCCAGGCAGTGGTCGCGTTCGTCATCTTGCGCGGCGACGCCGCCAACAACGGCGACGACACCGTCCAGGAGCTCCGCAACCACGTGGGCAAGGAAATCGGCCCGATCGCCAAGCCGAAAAACATCCTGGTGGTTCCGGAACTGCCCAAGACCCGCTCCGGCAAGATCATGCGCCGCCTCCTCAAGGACGTCGCAGAAGGTCGCGACCCCGGTGACGCCACCACCCTCTCCGACCCCGCAATCATGCAGCAGATCGCGGCATCCCTCAGGAAGTAGGCATGTGAGGGAGGGGAGGGAGTCATCCTCCGCGCGCTGCTCGTTCCTCGCTTTGACGCGCGCTTCCGGATAACTCCCGCCCCTCCGCCGCACCTCGCCGTATGCTGGGAGCAGACCTGTCCCCTGCCCTAAGGACCCGCCCGGATGCTCGCCGTCGCCCGCCATGAGGCCATCTTGGACGCACTCCAGCGCGAGCGGGTTGTGCGCGTCTCGGATCTTGCGCAGCAGCTCGGCGTTTCGCTGATGACTGTCCGCCGTGACATCGAGGTGCTGGAGGAGGGCGGCCGGCTGGAGCGGATCCACGGCGGCGCGAAGCTGCCCGGTGATGCCAGCGCCCATGAGCCCGGCTTCGAGCTGAAGTCCACCCAGCTGACCGCAGAGAAGCGGGCCATTGCGGTGGAGGCGGCCGGGCTGGTGACCGAGGGCATGGCTGTCGGCCTGAGTGCCGGAACCACTACGTGGGCCCTGGCGAAGGAGCTGGCCGGCGGGCCGCGGATCACGGTGGTGACCAACTCGGTGCGGATCGCGGACCTGTTCCATCATGTGGCGTCGTCCGGTTCGGCCCGCTACGCGTCCACCGTGATCCTGATCGGCGGTGAGCGTACGCCGTCGGACGCCCTGGTGGGACCCATCGCCACCGGCGCCCTGAAGCAGCTGCACCTGGACATCCTCTTCCTGGGTGTCCACGGTATGGATGCCGAGGCGGGTTTCACAACGCCCAACCTCCTCGAGGCGGAGACGGACCGCGCCTTCGTGGCGGCAGCCCGGAAGACAGTGGTCCTGGCCGACCACACCAAATGGGGGATGCTCGGCATCAGTTCCATCGCGTCGCTTGATGATGTGGACGAGGTAATCAGCGATCCCGGCTTGGGCACGGAGGCACAGCGCGTCCTGCAGGAACGGGTGGGCCGGCTGCGGCTGGCGGCCGTCCGCGAAGCCTCCTGAGGAGTGGTTGCCCTGTCCCTCTGTTGCAGGGGTACCGGCCCCGCGCATTCACCGAGGTAAGAATGCGCGGCCTCTGGCGTCAGCCGATAGGTTTGACACCATGACTGAAGCTTCCTCCGCCGCCGCGACTGGCCGCGGCACTATCCTGGTAATCAACGGGCCCAACCTTAACCTCCTGGGAACCAGGGAGCCGGAGAAGTACGGCACCTCAACCCTCGCCGATGTTGAAGAGCTGGCGGCGTCGGCCGCCAAGGCGCACGGCTTTGAGGTGGAATGCGTCCAGTCCAACCACGAGGGCGTCCTGCTGGACGTCATCCACGCCGCACGTGGCAACGCGGCAGGCATCGTCATCAACGCCGGAGCGTTCACCCACACGTCCGTGGCGCTGCGTGACGCCCTCGCCGCGGTGCAGCTTCCCGCCGTCGAAGTACACATCACCAATGTGCACCAGCGCGAGGAATTCCGGCACCACTCCTTCCTGTCCCCTGTGTGTTCCGCCGTGATTGTCGGGGCCGGGGTCACCGGCTACCGGCTGGCCATCGACTACCTGGCCGACGTCCTTTAGTCGGGGCCGGCAGCTACTTCTGGATGCATTGGCCGGACGAAACAGGCGCGCTCAGGGACCCGGCCTGGGCAGCCACCGGGTTCAGGTCGTCCATGGTGATGGCAAAACCCATGTCGGTGTCCGAGGTGGCCTTGGCGAAGATGACGCCGGCCACCTGGCCCTCGGTGGTTAGGAGCGGACCTCCGGAGTTGCCGGGCTGCACGTCGCCCGCCAGCCGGTAAATCTCTTCGGGTGCAGGGTTGCTGCCGTAGATGTCCGGGACCAGCACCGTGGTGATGTCCTGAATGGTGGCGGGCTTGGACTGGAAGGGACCGCCGTGCGGGTAACCGGCAAAGGCGGCCGGGCTGCCGCCGGGAAGGTCTCCGGTAAGGGGCAGCGGCTGCAACGGCAGGTCCTCCACGGCCAGCACGGCGAGATCGTGCTTGGTGTCGAAGTAGACCACCCGCCCGGGCATCGCGCCGCCGTCGAGCATTTCCACCACTGGCTGTGAGACACCTGCCACGACGTGCGCGTTGGTGACCACCCTGTCCGGGGAGACCACAAAGCCGGTCCCGGTCTGGTTCTGGCCGCATTCGTACGCGGTGCCGGCGATCCTCAGGACGGACTGGGCAGCCCGGTTGAGGGCGGGGGTATCGGTGCTGGCGTTGGGCACAGGTACGGCCGGACCCTGTTCCAGGCCCTCAATGAGGGTGGGGATGCCGTTGCCGATCACCGCCGAGCGGAGCTGTGCCATGGTGGCTTTTACGGGGTTGGGCGTCAGCCCGTCGATGAAGCGGATGACCTTGGATTCGGCAAGCTGCTGGGACACGATCGGCACACCCAGCGAACTGATGCTGAATGCCAGCATGGACATCACCAGCGCCGAGACCACCACGTTGACGGCACCGCCCACCACCCGGTCCACGGCCCGCAGCGGCCGGATGCGCATGGCACCGCGGACCTGCCGCCCCACCATGGTGCCCAGGCCGTGGCCCAGGACCACAAGGACGACGGCGGCGGCCACGATGGCGGTGAGCCGCCATCCGGAGTCCTCCACGAAGCCGCTGACCAGGGGAACGGCGAAAAAGGCAGCCACGGCGCCGGCGGCGAAACCGGCGATGCCGCCTGCCGTGACCAGGAAGCCGTTCCGCAGGCCGTAGACCAGGTAGGACAGCAGCGCCAGGATCAGGATCAGGTCCAGGACAGTCAAGCCGACCACGAAGGGCTCCTTATAAACAGTTGAAACCTCATTCTAAGGGTGGACCCTGACAATCTTCTGTGGCCCCAGGGCTGCCGTTTGCGCCCGTCATACGGGTGTTTCCGCTGCCAACTTCGTCACAGAACCTTGAAAATTCTGAAACAATGGCACAAGCGCCACAGCCGATACTTTTACTCAGGAGATTTCATGGACATCGAGGTACTGCGCCGAGCACCCCTTTTCGCAACGCTGGACGACGACGCTTTCCGCCTGCTGACGGATGAGCTCACCGAGGTTGACCTCTCCCGCGGCGCATCGGTGTTCCGCGAGGGCGACCAGGGTGACCAGCTCTACTTCATCGTGTCCGGCAAAGTGAAGCTCGGCCGCACCTCCCCCGACGGCCGCGAATCGCTGCTGGCCATCCTTGGCCCGGGCGAACTGTTCGGCGAGATGGCCCTGTTCGATCCCAGCCCCCGCACTGCCACCGCAACCGCCGTGTCCGAAACCCGGCTGGCCGGCCTCAAAAACGAGAGCCTGAACAACCTGTTGCGCAGCCGCCCCGAGGTTTCCGCCCAGCTGCTGCAGGCCCTTGCCCGCCGCCTGCGCCGCACCAACGATTCGCTGTCTGACCTCGTCTTCTCCGATGTCCCCGGCCGCGTTGCCAAGGCCCTGCTGGACCTGGCCGACCGCTTCGGCCGCCCGGCAACGGACGGCGTGCTGGTGGCCCACGAGCTCACCCAGGAAGAGCTCGCCCAACTTGTCGGTGCTTCCCGTGAAACCGTCAACAAGGCCCTGGCCGAGTTCGTCCAGCGCGGCTGGCTCCGCCTGGAAGCCCGCGCCGTCGTCATCCTGGATATGCAGCGCCTCCGCCAGCGCTCCCGCTAAGCAACAAGAAAAGGCCGCCCCAAGGGCGGCCTTTTCATTTCCCGGTAGAATTTAAGCCGCGAGGTGCATGGCGATGTCCGTGGCTATGGCTGTGTTTCTGGTGCTGCTGGGCATGGCGGTTTTGGGCTCCGCAGGATCTAGCGTTCCCGCTGGGGATCGCCGGGCGTCGTCTTGGCGGCTTCCACTTCGAGCAGCATCCGGCCGTCCTCCACCACGAGGCTGGGCTGGTACACGTGGGCTTTGCGCTTGTAGCTCAGGTACGCGATGCAGCCGTTGGCGGTGGCCATCTTTTCCAGCATGATCTCGGAGCCGGGGACCAGGAGCTCGCCGAGCATGCGGCCCTTGGTGTTTTCCTGGCCCACTTCATCCCCGAGGATGGTGGTGTTCCGCTCCTCTATCACCTTGCCGGCATTCACCCACCTGCCCCAGATGCCCTTGCCTTCCAGGAGCGTGGGCTCCTGGCCCAGAGGCACGGTGGCAGCGAAGTAGCGGGTGTCGAACCTGCGGTGGGAGAAGTCGGGGCTTCGCCAGTTCACCAGGGACTTCAGCAGGTCGGTCCGGAGCGAAAGGCCCCGCTTGTCGAGCACCTGGGCGAAGGTCTTTTCCTGGTCGGCCACCGCCACCCGGGCACGCATCCATTCCGTGGTGGAGGTTGCTTCCACGGTGCTGGTCATATCCGGCCCCGCCAGCAGCACCCCTGTTTCCTCGAACAGTTCCCGGATGGCGCCCACTACGTGCCGCCGGGCCAGCCCGACGTCGTCCGTACCCATCTGCTCAGCCCAGTACTGCGGCGAGGGGCCCAACCAGCTGATGGGCTCGTCGTCGGCAGCGTCCAGGGAACCACCGGGGAACGCGAGGACCCCCAGCGGCGAGGTGCCCGGCCGGTAGGCCAGCCAGGTCTCCAAGCCGGTGGGGGAATCGCGCAGCAGGACCACCGAGGACGCAAACCGGGCAGCCCGCGGGGTCCGCTCGCCGTGTTCGAGCCAGCTTTGCGCTGCCCCCTCCAAATCCTGGGGCAGTGCAAAAAGGCGTCGGGCGAGCTGAGGCAAGGGAAGCGACCTAGTTGAATTCGGCGATCAGTTCGACTTCCACCGGCGCGTCGAGCGGGAGGACGGCAACGCCGACGGCGGAACGGGCGTGCTGCCCGGCGTCACCAAGGACGCGGCCCAACAGTTCCGAGGCACCGTTGATGACCGCGGGCTGCCCGGTGAAGGACGGGTCGGAGGAGACGAAGCCCACAACCTTGACGATACGCGTAATCCGGTCCAGGTCGCCGATCACGCTCTTGACGGCGGCCAGCGCGTTCACTGCACAGACGGCGGCGTAGCGCTGCGCGTCCTCGGGCGAGACGGTGGGCTCATCCGCGGCACCCTCGGTGCCGGCTGAAACCTTCCCCGTTGCTTCAAGTTTGCCGTTAATAAATGGAAGCTGGCCTGAGGTGTACACGTGGCTGCCGGAAACGACGGCGGGCACGTACGCGGCCACTGGCGCAGCCACTTCCGGAAGGGTCAAGCCGAGTTCGGCGAGGCGCTGTTCGACGGCTGAAACAGGGGCCGCTGCCGCGCCGGTGCGGGCTTCTGCGGGGGTGCTCATGCTACTGCTTCTCCCTCTTGAGGTAGGCAACGAGGCCGTTTCCGTCGGGTCCCGGGACAACCTGGACGAGCTCCCACCCGTCGTCTCCCCACTGGTCCAGGATCTGCTTTGTGGCGTGAATAATGAGCGGAATCGTCGCGTACTCCCATTTGGTCATGAGAGAAAGACTAGTCCTTGCCGGTAAAGTGGAAAACATGGCATCTCGTAAGAACCCCTTATTCGATACTGCCACCACCCTCGGAAAGATCCTAGTTTTCCTTGGCGTGAGTGCGATCTGCGGTGTCCTGGTAGCTGGCCTGCTGGTCCCGGCGGCCGCCGTTTCGGGCAGCGCCGCAAGCGGTTCCATCGAGTTCTTCGACACACTTCCGGCGGAACTGAAGGTGGATCCGCCGAACCAGACCACCAGGATCCTGGCGGCGGACGGCAGTGAGATCGCAAGCGTCTACACGGAGAACCGCACCAAGGTCTCCCTGGACCAGATTTCACCGTTCGTGAAAGAGGCTGTCATCGCCGTCGAGGACAGCCGTTTTTATGACCACGGCGGTGTGGACACCACGGGCATCCTCCGCGCCCTCGTCAGCACGGCCCGCGGCAACCGCCAGGGTGCCTCAACGATCACGCAGCAGTACGTCAACAACGTCCTCAACGCCAACCTCGCCGCAGAGGGCAACGAGGACCAGATCAAGCTCAACGGCGTGAACAAGGGCGTGGGCGACAAGCTCCGTGAGATGAAACTGGCGATTGCCCTGGAAAAGGAATTCAGCAAGGAGCAGATCCTTGAGGGCTACCTGAACATCGTCTTCTTCAACCGTGACGCCTACGGCATCGAAGCTGCGTCCAGGTTCTTCTTCAGCACTTCCGCCAAGGACCTGACCCTGCCCCAGGCGGCGCTGCTCGCCGGCCTGGTGAACAGCCCGTCCGCCTTCGACCCCATCAACAACCCGGAGGCCTCCAAGCAGCGCCGGGACCTGGTGCTCAGGCTCATGCTGGACCAGGGCAAGATCACCCAGCCCGACTACGACGCCGCGGTAGCCACCCCCGTGGAAACCAAGGTGACCCGGCCCAAGCAGGGCTGCGCTTACGCTGCCACCGCACCGTACTTCTGTGACTACGTGCTGCACCTGCTGGAAAACAACCCGGCTTACGGGGCAGAGCGCGAAGAACGTCAACGCCTTATCTACGGCGGAGGCCTGACCATCACCACCACCCTGGACCCGGCCGCCCAGGCTGCAGCGCAGGAACAGGTGAACGCTTCCGCCGGGGCCAACCCGGACAAGTGGGGCGCCGCCCTGGTGTCCGTGCAGCCCAACAGCGGCAAGATCGTCGCCATGGCCCAGAACACCACGTTCCTGCCTGCCGAAGGGTCCTTTGACTCGCAGGTGAACTTCAACGTGGACAAGCTGGACAAGGACGGCAACGACCTCAACGGCCTGGGCGGTGCCCAGCCCGGCTCCACCATGAAGCCCTTCACCTTTGCCCAATGGCTGAATGAGGGCAAGTCCATGAACACCGTGGTTAACAGCGCCCAGCGCCGCTACCCGCTGAACTTCCCGTGGCGCAACTCCTGCGGCCAGGTCACCGGCGCCTACAACACAGCCCAGAAGGCACTCGGTGCCGCAGACGACCTGCAGAACGCCGAACCCCAGTGGTACCGGCCGCTGTCCGTTCTGGAGGGCCTCTACAACTCCATCAACACCGTGACGTTCGCGTCCGCGGCACAGCTGGACTTCTGCGGCATCCAGAAAATCGTGGATGCCACCGGACTCCACGGCGGGCTGCCGGCAGACGGGGATCCGAACCCGAAGATCGACATGTCCACCCTGGCTAACCTGCTAGGGTCCACCCAGACCTCCCCGCTGACCATGGCCAGCGCGTTCGCCACCTTCGCGAACGACGGCAAGTTCTGTGAGGCCATCGCCATCACCAACGTGACGGACCAGACCGGAAAGCAGCTCCCCGCCCAGTCCACCAACTGCCGGGACGCCGTGAAGCCGGAGGTGGCCCGTGGCGTCAACTACGCGCTGCAGGAAGTGCTCAACCGTGGCTCCGGCTCGTTGATCCAGCCCCGAATTTCCACCCGGACCAACTTCCCCATCGGCGCCAAGACCGGTACGTCCAACAACAACGGCTCCACCTGGGTTGTCGGGCACACCACCGGCCTGGCCACGGCCGCCTGGTTCGGTGACGCCCTCGGTGCGCAGCAGCGCCCCGGCCAGAACATCACCGTGAACGGCAAGTTCTACCAGGGCATCGACGGCTACATGATCGCCGGCCCCATGTTCTCCAGGTTCATGGCGCAGATCGCACCGTCGTACGGCACCGATCCGTTCCCTGCACCGCCGAGCAACCTGCTGAACGGCGGCGGCGGGTCCACCACCCGGACTCCCGCCACCTCCGCTCCGCAGGCAACCAGGGCCCCGGCGCCGGCGCCCGCCGCTACCCAGCCCGCACCTGCTCCCGCTCCGAACGGCGGCAGCGGCGGGGACAGCGGCAACGGCAACGGCAACGATGACAACGGCCGCGGAAACGACTAGCCGCCGATGACCATGAACGAACTGGCCAGCCGCGTCCGCACTATAGGGCGCGGCTTTGCCGTCACCGCAGGAGCCGGAGCAGCCGCCGGAATAGCCGCGTTCGGCTACGGGCTGTGGGAGAAGAACCAGTTCGTGCTCCGCGAGGAAACACTGGAAATCCTGCCTCCGGGCCGGGCACCGTTCCGCATCCTCCACCTCAGCGACATCCACTTTGTCCCGGGCCAGAAGAAGAAGGCCGCCTGGCTCGAATCCCTGGCGGACCTGGAACCGGACCTGGTGGTTAACACCGGGGACAACCTCAGCCACGCACAGGCGGTGGATCCGCTCCTGGCGGCCCTGCGCCCCCTGCTGCGGTTTCCGGGCGTTTTCGTTCCCGGCTCCAACGACTACTTCGCGCCCAGCCTGCGCAACCCCGCTTCCTACCTGCTGGGCCCCTCCAAAGTGCGGCCCAAGACTGTCCCGCTGGATTGGCCGAGGCTGCGCTCCGGGTTTGGGATGGGCGGCTGGATCGACCTGACCAACAGGCACCAGTCCCTGGTCCTCAACGGCATGCGCTTTGACTTTTCCGGCGTCGACGATCCGCACTTGAACCGTGAACGCTATGCCGGCTGGCCCCGCGGAACGGTCAACCAGGACTCCAACGACCACCTCAAGGTGGCGGTGATCCATGCGCCCTACCAGCGCGTCCTGGACCACTTCACGGAGAACGGCGCGGACCTCCTGCTGGCGGGCCATACCCATGGCGGGCAGCTGTGCATCCCGGGCTACGGAGCGCTTGTCTCCAACTGCGACCTCCCCACGTGGCGGGCAAAGGGCCTGAACGACTGGTCCAGCAATGGAAGCACGACGCCGGTCAATGTCTCGGGGGGCATCGGGACCTCCCGCTTCTCACCGGTAAGGATCGCCTGCAAGCCCGAGGCAGTTCTGCTGACGCTCACCCCGCCCGGGTAAAGGCGCCATTACCGAACGCGATACTCAGCAAGGTGACGGGTAGGCCGCCTCCCTGTGAATCGTCTCACCCCATGGCATAGGGTAGTTGCTACGGGAAACTACATTCGATTTAGAGCTTGAGAAGCGGGCATGGCCAGGCAAACTCCATTTTTTCGATCCATCAGCCGTCTCTATCCCCATGTCCGTCCCATCATCCCCCGGCTCGTGCTCGGGCTGCTGTGCGCGCTCATGGCCAGCGTGGTTGCCCTGGCTATCCCCCAGGTGCTGCGGGTACTCATCAACGAGTCACTGAAGCCCGGCGGCGCCGCCGAAGCTGTGTGGATTTCCGCCGCGGTAATCCTTGTCCTGGGAGTGGCAGAGGCCGGCCTCGTTGCTCTCCGCCGGCAGTTCGTCATCAACCCCGCCACTTCCGTAGAGACGCAGATGCGGGTGTCGCTCTACGGGCACCTGCAGGACCTGACGGTTTCCTTCCACGACCGCTGGGGCTCGGGCCAGCTGCTTTCCCGCGCCATGACGGACCTCAACTTCCTGCGCCGCTGGATGGCCTTCGGCGCCATCATGCTGGTGGTCACCACGCTTACCGTCATAATCGGCATCAGTGTCATGTTTGCCATGAGCTGGCAGCTGGCCCTGATCTTCCTGGCGGCTGCGGTGCCCATCATGGCGTACAGCTTCCGCTTCCGCACCCGTTTCAGCAAGGTGGCCCGTCGCAGCCAGGACCAGGCCGGCGACCTTGCCACCACCGTGGAGGAATCCGTCCACGGGATCCGCGTCCTCAAGGCCTTCGGCCGCAGCCGTGAAGCCCTGGAGAACTTCAACGAACAGGCGGAGGAACTCCGCCAGACGGAGATCGAGAAGGCCCGCCACCAGGCGATGTTCACCATGGTGGTCACCCTCCTGCCCGAACTCGCGCTCGGCACCGGCCTGGTGGTCGGCGTGATGCTGTGCGCCAGCGGGCAGCTGGACATCGGGGCCCTGGTTGCCTTCTTCGCCACCGCAGCCGTCATCGCCTCTCCCGTGGAGTTCTCTGGCATGCTGCTGGCCATGGCACTGACCGCCAAGACCGCCGTCGACCGCCATTACGAAGTGATGGACACGCAAAACGCCATCACCAGTCCCCCTCAGCCGCGGCGCCCCCCGCAGGTAACGGGCGCGCTGGTGTTCAACAACGCCTCCTTCGCGTTCGATGACGCACCTGACAAGCCGATCCTCCAGGGCATCAACCTGGAGGTCCTTCCGGGCGAGACCATGGCGCTGGTGGGCATTACGGGGAGCGGCAAAAGCGCCCTGATCCAGCTGGTTCCGCGGCTGTTTGACGTCACTGGCGGTTCCATCACCATCGACGGCGTGGACCTGCGGGACTTCGACGTGGAAGAACTGCGGCGCATCGTCGCGGTGGCGTTCGAGGACACCACCCTCTTCTCCAGCTCGGTCCGTGACAACGTCCTGCTCGGCGCCCCGGAACGCACGGACGACGTCCTGAATGAGGCGCTGGACGTGGCGCAGGCCCACTTCGCCTTCTCGCTCCCGGAAGGCGTGGACACCCTGATAGGCGAGGAAGGGCTCAGCTTGTCCGGCGGGCAGCGGCAGCGGATCGCCCTGGCCCGCGCCATCGCGGCCCGCCCGCGCGTCCTGGTCCTCGATGACCCGCTGTCAGCCCTCGACGTCCACACAGAGGAACTGGTGGAGAACAGGCTCCGCCAGGTCCTCCAGGACACCACTACCCTCATCGTGGCGCACCGGCCCTCCACCGTGGCCCTGGCCGACCGTGTGGCCCTGCTGGAGGACGGCCGCATCACCGCCGTAGGAACCCACACCGAACTGCTGGCCTCCAACGACCACTACCGCTATGTCATTGCCAGTCTGGACCGGGAACCCAAGGACCTGGACTCGGAGCTTTCAGCGCTCGAGGACCATGCAGAGGAGGTCACCCGATGAGCACTGCCACGTTCGGCACGGCCAATGAAGACAACGCCCACCTCAGCAAGAGTGACAGCAGGGCCGTACGACGGCGGTCGCTCGCCTTGCTGGGGTCCCTCATCCGGCCCGTGCGGATACGGTTCTGGCTGACCATTGCCACGGTGGTCCTCTCCCAGGCCGCGCGCGTGGCCGGCCCGGCGCTCATCGCCTTCGGCATCGACCACGCTCTGCCGGCCCTGCGTGCAGGGGACAACCTTCCCCTCGTGCTGACCGGTGTCGCATACCTGCTCGCCGCCATGGCGACGGCGGGACTCACCGCCCTCTACGTCACCTCCACTGCGAAACTCAGCCAGGCCATGCTGCTGGACCTGCGGCTGCGGGTCTTCCGGCACACCCAGCGGCTCAGCCTTGAGTTCCATGAAAAGTACACCTCCGGCCGGATCATTGCCCGGCAGACTTCGGATCTCGAGGCCCTCCGCGAACTCCTGGACTCGGGTGTGAGCTCTTTGGCCTCGGGCCTGCTGTTCATGGTCTTCACCGCGGTCACGGTCTTCGCCCTGGACTGGCGCAGCGGCCTGCTGGTACTGGCCGCCGGCGTTCCCATGTTCTTCCTGGCACGCTGGTACCAGAAGCACTCCCAGATAGTTTTCCGCGAATCCCGGGTGGTGTCCGCCCGGCTGATCGTGCATTTCGTGGAAACCATGACCGGCATCCGCGCCGTCAAGGTTTTCCGCAAGGAACGCGAGAATGCCGAACAGTACGGGCAACTCGCCGAGGAGTACCGCAGGGTGACTGTCCGCTCCATTAACCTCAACGGCATCTTCCAGCCCGGACTGGTGCTGATCGGCAACGTCTGCGTTGCTGTGGTCCTGCTGTCCGGCGGCTTCCGGGTGCTGACCGGAGACCTTGCCGTGGGCGTGCTGCTGGCCCTGATGCTTTCCACCAAACGGTTTTTCCAGCCCGTGGACCAGATGGCCATGTTCTACAACTCCTTCCAGAGCGCCCAGGCGGCCCTGGAAAAAGTCTCCGGGCTGCTCGAGGAGGTACCCACCGTACGGCCGCCGAAGAACCCCGTGGCGCTGAAAAATGCCAAGGGCGGCATCGACTTCAAGGACGTGGAGCTCCGCTACGGCGACGGCCCCGTGATCGTTCCCCGGCTGAACCTGCACATTCCCGCCGGGCAAACTGTGGCCCTGGTGGGGCAGACAGGCGCCGGAAAGTCCACCCTGGCCAAGCTGATTGCCCGCTTCTACGATGTCACCTCCGGTTCGCTGACCCTGGACGGGGTGGACCTGCGGAACCTGAGCACCACTGACCTGCGGCGGAACATCGTTATGGTCACCCAGGAGGCCTTCCTTTTCAGCGGGACAGTGGCGGACAATATCGCGCTGGGCCGGCCCGAGGCGTCCCGGGCCGAAATTGAAGAAGCCGCAAAAGCGGTGGGCGCCCACGACTTCATCGAGGAGCTGCCCGAAGGCTACGACACCGACGTGAACAAGCGCGGCGGCCGCGTCTCCTCCGGCCAGCGCCAGCTCATCAGCTTTGCACGCGCTTTCCTGGCACGGCCGGCCGTGCTGATCCTGGACGAGGCCACGTCCGCACTGGACATCCCCTCGGAGCGGCTGGTCCAGAACGGGCTGGCGCGCCTGCTGGCCGGGACGGAATCGGCGGGCAGGACTGCGCTGATCATCGCCCACCGCCTCTCCACGGTTGAGACCGCAGACCGCGTGCTGGTGGTCCATGACGGCCGGATTGTCGAGGACGGCAGCCCGGCGGACCTGATCGGCAGTGGCGGACGCTTTGCGGAGCTCCACGGGGCCTGGAAGGACTCGCTGGTCTGACTCGGCGGATTTCACATCCGCACCAGGGATCGGCTATCCTTGTAAAGTTGCTTTTGCAGCGGATCGGGATGTAGCGCAGCTTGGTAGCGCGCTTCGTTCGGGACGAAGAGGTCGCAGGTTCAAATCCTGTCATCCCGACCATAACGAAAGAGGGTCTCCTACCGGAGGCCCTCTTTTTCGTTTCGCTACATCCAGCCAGCCCCTGAATGCAAGTGAAGCCGTCCGCGTTAAGGCCGGCCTTTTGCACTTAGGCAGCCACGTTTCGGGGGTTAAATGGAACAGCCCCGGAGCTGGCTCCGGGGCTGTTCCTCGCCTCCTATAGTCGAGGAAGGCTAGGCCGGGTATGGCCAGTCGCCACTGTAGGGGGTCACTGAGTCGTCGGCGGACTTATCCTTCTTGTCCTTTGCTGACGCGGGATACGGCCAGTTACCGCTCTTGGCAACTACCTTGCCGGCATGATCCTCAGGAGAACCCGCGGCAAGGACGGCCGGAGCCCCGGCAGAGAAAGCTAGGGCCGCCGCCAGGACGGCCGCGGTTGCGATCTTCTTAAACATGTTGGTTCCTCAATACGAGTCGGATTCGTTACAAAGCCAGCACAGCCCTTGTTGACACACATTGTAAAATATTTTCCACAGGAGCTGTCAAGCGTCAGTTCCATATGTCCCAAGTAAGGAGGAAGTCCTGTGGGCAACGGATTCGGGGAGAAGCTCCGGGCGGAGCGCTTGGGGCGCGGCCTCACGCAAGCAGAACTTGGGAAGGACTTGTACTCTCCTAGTTACATCTCGCTGCTCGAGACCGGGCGCAGAGAGCCGACAGCCGAGGTGATCGAGGAATTGGCACGCCGTCTCGAGCTTGCCCCCAAAGCATTGGAAGCCTGGAGCCAACCAATTTCCGCCAGTGACGCTGAATACGTCCTGGCCGGCCTTTATGCGAGGCAGGCCTGGGACTTGAGGGATTATCCGCTGGCGGCAACCCACGCTGCGAATGCTGCTCAACTGGCGCTGGAAAGCAGAAACACCAGCGCGTGGTGGAACATGACCTACTTGCAGGCTGAATGCCTTATGAGGAACGATCAGCTCGCGGACTGCCAGCGGATTGTCGAACGCCTTATTGAGCATCCCATGGCAAGGGAGTCTCTGGGACTGGGAGTGCGGGCCCGGCAGATGCTTGCCGCAGTCCTGCAGCAGCAGGGGCAATTGCCTGCCGCTGTTGGACAGGCAGTGGATGCTGTGAACATGGCTGAGCAGTTACCGAAGCACTCGTCAATCGTCACCTCCGCCCTGCGGGTACTCATCGGAATTCTGGCGGATAGCGGCCGCCTCGACGAGGCTTGGAAATACTGCAAACAGCTCCTTACCCAGGTGGATGATTCGATGACGCAACTTGCGGGTGAAGTGGCGTGGGTGGTGGGTAATGTCGCTTTCATGCGGCATGACTACGTCGAAGGAGTGAAGCATCACGAGCGGGCGGCCCGACTGCTCTCTCCCGCCAACGACATCGAAATGTGGGCGCGGTTCAACAAGGCATCCGCCTCCGTGCGGCTGCAAGCAGGCATTGTGGAGCCTGAAACGCTGACAGCGATCGAACGGGCGGAGCTCGCCATGTCGATCGTGGGCGGAGCGAAGAGTGACGAGTTGGAGGTCAGCTTCATCCGCGCCCGCTGGATGTACCTCACGGGTGACATCGTTGCCGCAATCCAAAAGTTGCGGGACATTAATAGTGAACGCGATGCACTCGCGAAGCACATCGCAGGGGAAGTTCTACTCCTGTTAGGCAAATCTCTCAAGGCTGCGGGCGAATCCGACGAGGCCCTGGTGCACCTTGAGGAAGCGCACAAGGCCTTCAGCGCGGCTGGCACGGGGGATCGCGTCCAGCAGGTGCTGGACGCGATTTTGGAAATCAAGCTGGCCCAGCAGAGGGCTTCCTCTACCGGCAAGCCGGCCAAGAAAGCCGGCTAGATCAGCAACGCCCCGTTCGCCCGGAGCAGCTGGGGCTCCGTCAGGCGAACGTCTTCCCCGTGATTTTCTCGTAGGCCTCGATGTAGCGGCTGCGGGTCCGCTCCACCA
The DNA here is from genome assembly GCF_046605375.1 of Arthrobacter sp. MPF02. GTDB lineage: Bacteria > Actinomycetota > Actinomycetes > Actinomycetales > Micrococcaceae > Arthrobacter. Next base: position 3,138,908 of record NZ_CP176772.1, read on the forward strand.
CCTCAGCGGGAAGCGCCGGTGGCGGCGCGTCCGAGGACTTGTCCCATCCCGATTCGGCTGATGTCAGCCAGTCACGTACGTACTGCTTGTCGAAGGACGGCTGCGCCTGGCCGGGCTTGTAGGTTGCGGCGTCCCAGAAGCGGGAGGAATCGGGCGTGAGCACCTCATCGCCCAGGGCGATCGACCCGGACACGGCGTCATACCCGAACTCCACCTTCGTGTCCGCGAGGATGATGCCCCGTTCGCGGGTGATGCGCTCCGCCGTCGTGTAGATCTTCAGGGTGAGCTCGCTCAGGCGGGCGGCAATATCGTCGCCCACGATTGCCGCCACGGCGTCATAGGTGATGTTCTCGTCGTGCTCCCCCACCTCGGCCTTGGCCGACGGCGTGAAAATGGCGCGCTCCAGCCGGGAGCCGTCCACCAGGCCCTCAGGCAGCGGGATGCTGCACACCGTGCCGGAGGCACGGTACTCCTGCAGGCCCGAGCCGGTGAGGTAACCGCGGGCGATGCACTCCACCGGGAACATGTCCAGCTTCTTGCAGATCATTGCCCGGCCTTCGACCTCCGGTGGCACACCGCCCTCAACTGTGGAGGACAGCACGTGGTGTTCCACGTCCAGCTGGTCGAACCACCACAGGCTAAGCTGCGTGAGGATGCGGCCCTTGTCCGGAATTTCGCTGGACAGCACATGGTCATAGGCGCTGATGCGGTCGCTGGCCACCACCAGCACGCAGTCCTGCCCAACGCGCTGCAGGATGGACTCGTCAGCGGGCTCGTACAGGTCCCTGACCTTGCCCGAGTAGACGTGTTTCCAGCCCGGCAGGTCGGGTGCCGTGGTATTGAATCCGCGGGGCGTCTCCGTCATGCTTAGGCCTTTCCCTTGACTACCGGCAGTGAACCGGTGGCGCCGTACGGTACCTTGATCTCGCCGCGCGCCGCTTTGCCTGCAATATCGCTGCGGTACTGCGAGCCTTCCAGCTGCACCAGCTCCACGCCGTCGTATGCCCTTTCCCGGGCCTCCACAAGGTCGCTGCCGAGCGCCACAACGGCGAGAACGCGGCCGCCTGCGGAGATTACCTTGCCTTCCTCATCCAGGGCAGTGCCCGCGTGGATGACATGGACGCCCTCCAGGGCTTCAACCTTCTTAAGGCCGCGGATCCGGTCGCCGGTCCGCGGAGTGTCCGGGTAGTTTTCCGAGGCGACGACGACGGCGACAGCGGTCTCCTTCGCCCAGCGCAGCTCTTCTGCCTTGTCCAGTTCGCCCTTGGCGGCTGCCAGGAGCAGGGCACCGAGCGGCGTCTTGAGGCGGGCGAGGACCGCCTGGGTCTCAGGATCTCCGAAGCGGACGTTGAATTCGATCACGCGGGTGCCGCGCGAGGTCAGGGCAAGTCCGATGAACAGGACACCCACGAACGGGGTGCCGCGGCGGGCCATCTCGTTGATGGTGGGCTGGGCCACCCTGTCGATGACTTCCTGGACCAGGCCCTCGGGTGCCCACTCCAGCGGGGTGTAGGCGCCCATTCCGCCGGTGTTGGGACCCTCGTCATTGTCGAAGATGCGCTTGAAGTCCTGGGCCGGGGAGAGGGCAACGGTGTTGTGCCCGTCGCAGAGTACAAAGAGCGAGACCTCGGGCCCGTCCAGGTATTCCTCGATGACCACGGAGCCGCCGGCGTCGAAGCAGGACTGGGCGTGGGCGAGCGCTTCGTCGCGGTTCCGGGTCACCACAACCCCCTTGCCCGCTGCGAGCCCGTCGTCCTTCACCACATACGGGGCACCGAAGGTATCGAGTGCCGAGGCCGCCTCTTCGGCGTTGGAGGCCACCATGGCCATCGCCGTGGGCACGCCGGCTTCGGCCATGATCTCCTTGGCGAACGCCTTGGAGGCTTCCAGCTGCGCAGCGGCCTTGCTCGGGCCGAACACGGGGATCCCGGCGTCGCGGACAGCATCGGAGACGCCGGCAGCGAGCGGAGCCTCCGGACCCACCACCACCAGGTCAACGGCAAGCTTGGTGGCGAGCGCGGCAACAGCTTCCGGATCGTTGCCGTTGATGTTGTACGTGGGAACCAGCTTGCTGATGCCCGCGTTGCCGGGAGCCGCGTGGACCTCGGACACGTTGGGGTCTGCGAGCAGGGAGCGGACAATGGCGTGTTCGCGGCCTCCGGGGCCAATGACGAGTACCTTCACAGTCTCCAAGGGTACTTTGTGGACCCTGCCCGGTCCTAAGCTGTGTCATGGCCGGGACTTCGGACAATCCGCGCCGGAAGCCGCTCCGAACAACTACCATGGCAAAGCTTCGGAACCGGATGGAAAGCACCACTGCACTGGCGGCGTTGGCAGGTGTGGTGGCGGCCGCCGTCGTACTGGCCGTTGCCGAACTGGCCGGTGCGTTCGGCACCGCGCGGGCCACCCCGCTCAACGCGCTGGGCTCGACCTTCATCGACTTCACGCCGCCGTGGCTGAAGGATTTCGCGATTGCCACCTTTGGCACGAACGACAAGGCCGCGCTGTTCGCCGGCATGGGCCTCACCATTGCCGTTCTCGGCTGCATCCTGGGCGTGCTGGCGTACCGGCGGTGGGTGCTGGGCGTCCTGGGCGTTGTGTTCATGGGCAGCGTGATTGTTGCGAGCGTGGTGACCCGGGCAGGCGTTGGCCTTGCGGATGCTGTGCCCAGCGTCCTCGGAACGATCGCCGGCCTGCTGGTTCTGCGGCTGCTGCTGGCACTGCTGCGTCCACTGCCGGGCTCGGATTCCGCAGCCGGACAGGCCGGTGACGCCCGGACAGCCAGCCGGCGCCGGTTTTTCGCTGCCGCCGGAATCACTGCTGCCGCCGCCGGGATCGCTGCCACAGGAGGCCGGTTGCTTGGCACCGCCCGGCGCAACCTCCTCGAAGTTCGGGCGGCCCTGCAGTTGCCGTCCCCGGCTAAGGCCGCCCCGGCCGTTCCCGCGGGAGTGCAGTCACCCGTGCCGGGAATGACGCCCTGGCTTACCCCCAACAGCGATTTCTACCGCATCGACACCGCACTGAGCGTGCCGGAAGTCAGCTCGGACGAGTGGGAACTCCGCGTCCACGGCCTGGTGGAGGAGGAAATTCGGCTCAGCTTCCAGGATCTGCTCGACGCCGGCCTGACCGAAGCGCACGTGACCCTCACCTGCGTCTCGAATCCGGTAGGCGGAAACCTGGCCGGCAATGCCAAATGGCTGGGCCTGCCCATCCGTGACGTGCTTGCCAGGGCGAGGCCCAAGGACGGGGCCGACATGGTTCTGTCCACCTCGGTTGACGGTTTCAGCGCCTCCACTCCGCTGGAAGTGCTGCAGGACGACCGGGACGCCCTGCTGGCTATCGGCATGAACGGTGAGCCCCTTCCGCTGGAGCACGGTTATCCAGTGCGGATGGTGGTTCCGGGCCTGTACGGTTTCGTCTCGGCCACCAAGTGGGTGGTGGACCTGGAGGTGACCCGCTTCGCGGACCGGAAGGCGTACTGGACGGAACGGGGCTGGTCCGAGCGTGGCCCCATCAAAACCATGGCCCGCGTGGACGTACCCAAGTCCTTTGCAAAGGTGCCCGCGGGGAAGGTGGCGGTGGGCGGCACCGCCTGGGCCCAGACGCGCGGGATCACCCGGGTGGAAATCCAGATCGACGACGGCGATTGGGTTGCCGCCGAGCTGTCCGCCGAGGCGTCGCGGAGCACCTGGCGCCAGTGGTCCTACGAATGGGACGCCAAACCCGGCGCCCACTACATCAAAGTCAGGGCCACGGACGGCACCGGCGAGGTGCAGACGGACCGGCGCGCGGACCCGGTCCCGGACGGCGCCTCCGGCTGGCAGTCCGTGATGGTCACGGTGGAATAGCCCTGATCCGGCTGTGAAGGCCCCTAGACTGGGCAGCATGCCGCACAATCCGCACGCCACCTTCACCGTGGACTCCGCCGTCGAACTGGCTGTCATCGAGCGCAGCGGCTTTGTGGAGTCGCGGCACATCGGTTCGGCCGTCCTGCTGTCCGCAGACGGAACCGTGGTGACCGAACTCGGCGATATCCGCACCCCCGTCTATGCGAGGTCAGCCCTCAAGCCGTTCCAGGCGTTGGCGGCAATGCAATCCGGTGTTCCGCTGCGGGGAGCCCAGGTTGCCGTTGCCTGCGGCAGCCACACCGGCTCGCTGGACCACATGGACGTGGTGTCCGGGATGCTCAAGGCAGCGGGTGTCCGCGAGGACCAGCTCCAGTGCCCGGAGGCATGGCCGCAGGACGAGACGGCCCGGAACTGGCTGGTGCGGTCAGAAAAAGGCCCGTCCAGACTGGCGTTTAACTGTTCCGGAAAACACGCCGCGTTCCTCTGGGCCTGCACGGAAAGTGGCTGGGACACGCACAGCTACCTGGAGCCAAACCATCCGCTGCAGCAGCGGGTCCGCACTGTGATCGAAGAGTACACAGGCGAAAAAATCGCCCATTTGGGCATCGACGGCTGCGGGGCGCCGGTGGCAGCAATCTCACTGCTGGGCCTGGCCAGGGCGTACTCGCAGCTTGGGAAAGCCCCGGGGGACCAGGCATCCAGTGCCCGGGTAGCCACCATCGCAACGTCCATGCTGGATTATCCGTGGGCTGTGCAGGGCATCGGCGAGGCCAACACCACGGTGATGGACGAACTGGGAATTATCGCCAAGATCGGGGCGGAAGGCGTCCTGGCCATGGCCACCGCACAGGGAGTTTCCGTGGCCATCAAGATCCTGGACGGAAACGTCAGGGCCACCTCGCTGGTGGCCCTGACGCTTCTTGCCGCCGCCGGTGCCGTTGATATCCCCGCCGTCGCCAACGTCCTGGAACGCGTGGTGGACCCGGTGATGGGCGGCGGCCGCCCTGTGGGCCAGATCAGGCTCGGCCCCGCCGTCTCCGCGCTCCTCGACTGAACCGGGTTGAGGACCGGTCAGGCCGCCGGCCGCGGCAGGTCCGGCGTAACTACGGCGGCCCGTGCCGGCGCAGCCTGGTAGGGCCTGCCCAGGGCACGGTATTCCCAGCCGCAGGCCAGGTACAGCTCCGAATCAAGCGCATGCCTGCCATCGACTACCCGGCGGTGCCGCACCAGCATGCCCAGGTCATCCGGGTCTGCTGACCGGAACTCGTCCCACTCCGTTAACAGGGCAACAACGTCGGCGCCGGCCACCGCCGCCTCCAGCGAGTCCACGTAGTTGAGGTCGGGGTAGATCCGGTGTGCGTTGGCGTTGGCTTCGGGGTCGTACACCGAAACCGTGGCGCCTTCGAGGTACAGCATGCGGGCCACGTCCAGCGCGGGAGCATCCCTGACGTCGTCGGAGTTCGGCTTGAAGGCGGCGCCCAGGGCCGCCACCCGGACTCCGGCCAGGTCTCCGCCTGCCAGTTCCCGCACCAGGTCTACGGTGCGGACCCGCCGCCGGTTGTTGATGGAGTCCACTTCCCCCAGGAAGCTGACCGCCTGGCCGACCCCCAGCTGCTCTGCGCGGTGCTTGAATGCACGGATGTCCTTGGGCAGGCAGCCGCCGCCGAAGCCGAGGCCGGGTTTGAGGAACCTGCCGCCGATCCGGTCATCCAGGCTAAGTGCCTGCGCCAGCATGCTGACGTCGGCGGAGGTCGCCTCGCAGACTTCGGCCATCGCATTGATGAAGGAAATCTTGGTGGCCAGGAAGGAATTGGCCGCCACCTTGACCAGCTCCGCCGTCGGCATGTCCGCCACGATCAACGGCGTGCCGGCGGCCAGCAGCGGCTCGAATGCCAGGCGCAGCATCGCCTCCGACCACTCGGACGCCACGCCGAACACCAGGCGGTCCGGATGCAGGGTGTCCTGCACGGCGAACCCCTCACGGAGGAACTCCGGATTCCATGCCACTTCCAGCTCCGGCCCCAGCGGTGAAAGGTCTGCCACCATCCCTGCGAGGCGGGCCGCGGTTCCTATCGGCACTGTCGACTTTCCCACCAGGAGTGACTTGCGGGTGATCCGTGCGGCGAGCCCGGCAAAGGCCTCGTCAACGAACGTCAGGTTGGCCGCGGAGGAGTTGGGTGCCTGCGGGGTTCCGACGCAGATGAAGTGCACGTCGCCGAACTGCGCCACCTCGTCCAGGTCCGTGGTGAACCTCAGCCGGCCGGACGCGAGCGCCTCGTCCAGTTTCTCCGGCAGCCCCGGCTCGTAGAACGGCACTTCGCCCGCCGTGAGCTGCGCGATCTTGCGCCGGTCGATATCGAATCCGAGGACGTCGAAGCCCATGACGGCCATGCAGATGGCGTGCGTTGCGCCCAGGTAGCCGGTGCCGACAACCGTGATTTTGGGCGCGCTGAAGGGAGGAAGGTTGTTCATTGGTTTCTCGCTTCCGTCTCAAATGGAGGATTGAGCATGTGCCGGATGGCCGGCGTTTCCCCTAGCTGGTACAGGTGATGTTGGACAGTCCCTGCCCAGCCTGCGAGGCTGTGTTGCTGCAATCGACAACGTTGTCGCGCGCGGGCTTGAGTGAATAGCCGAGTCCGGGCCCGTTGACCTCCGCCACGTTGTTGTGGAAGACGTTCTCCGTGCCCCAGCCGTCAACGATCTCGTGCGTCTGGAATCCGTCCTGCGGGGAGTTCCTTCCCGTGTTCCCTTCGATGCGCCAGCCCCTGCCTTTGACGTCCACCCAGGAATCGGCTTCCGCCATGGCCGAGCCGTCGAAAGTGTTGTCCGCGAGGACGCCGTCGGAGGTCCCTTCCTTGATGTCGATGCTCTCCGCCGTGGTCCCCGAGACGGTGTTGCCGCGGATTTCGTTGCGGTCGCTCCTGTCCGGTTCGCAGGCGGTCACGTCGCACCAGTTGCTTTCGGCGGTGCCGATGTAGATGCCTTCGCCGAATTTGGGTTTCCTCAGTCCGGCGCCGCGGATGGTGTTCCCGGTGACCTTGTTGTCGGAGCTGAACCGCCGCAGGTGGATGGCCTCGTCCCCCGTGTTCTCGACCGTCAGGCCCTGGAGGTGGATGTGCGTTCCCTCGTCCACCATCACGCCTTTCTGGCCGTTCCGGACGGTGAAGCCCTGCACTGTCCAGTAGGACGCCTGGTCCAGGTGGAGCACGTAGCCGTCCTCGGTGCCGCCCCCGTCCAGGACGGCCCCGGTTCCGCCGCAGAGGATGATGGGTTGTTCCGCCGTGCCGGCGCCCGTGGCCGTAAAGTTCCCCCGGTATACCCCGTCAGCCAGCGTGATGACGGTTCCCGGGCCGGGTGCCGCCAGCGCTTCCGTGAGTTCCGCCGCCGTCGTCACTGTCACTGCCGCAGGCGGGCAATGTGCCGGGACCGGAGTGCTATTGGAGGCAGGCGGTGGTGGGGCCTGCGGGGAGGTGCCAGGGGGAACTGACGGGGGCGGGCCGCCCTGGGGCGGCGTTTCCTGGAGGCTCACCATGGCGAAAACTCCTGTCAGGAGGACGATCAGCACGACGGCGAGCACGGCCCAGGTGCCCCGCCGGACACTGGGGCCGGTCACCTTGGCTGCCTCACGTCGTCGTACGCCACCACTCCCCTGCCCAGGGACGTCAGCGGGACGTGGTCGGCGTACGGACTTCGGATGACGCCGCGTCCGTCCTTGCCGCGGGCAACGGCGGTGACCAGCAGCAGAGCGGCGAGCACGAACCAGATGAAGGTGAGCGGCTGGAACACTGATTTAACCACCCTTTCCACGGTGTAGGCCGGTGCCCAGGCCAGGACATCGTTTTCGCCCAGGCTCGCCCCTGTTGACGCCTCGCTCCAAATGGCGGTGGACCCGTTGCCGGCCAGGGTGTTTCCGGTGACCGTGGTCTTCGGAACCGTGCCCAGCAGGGTGATGCCGTGGTTGGAGATCCGCTCGAGGGTGTTGGCATTGACGTTGGCGGTTGCGTCGCGGACGTAGATGCCGGTGTCGCCGCCGGTGATGACGTTTGCGCTGACCTCGGCCGTGGCACCGCCGCCGCGGACCGCGACCGACTGTCGGGCATTGTCCAGCAGCCTGTTGCCGGTGATGGTCACACCCTTGGCGCCGTCTGCCGCCACGATGCCCACATCGTTGCCCGTCACTCGGTTGTCCCTGAGCGCCACCGATGTCCCGCCCAGGACTTCGATGCCATAGCGGGTGTTCTGTTCGAAAGCACCCGCGGAAATCTGGCTGCCCCCGTAGGAGTCGACGGCTGTTCCCACGGCGTTCGGACCGTCGGCCAGGGGCCTGCCGTCCATCGAGATGCCGTTCCGGCCGTTGTTCCTGGCCTGGACGCGTTCGAAACTGACGTTCGCCGTGGAGCGCCCCACGCTGAACCCGTCCACAGCGTTGTCCGAGGACACCGTCCCGGTGATGGCGGCGTCCGATACAAACCGGTGCAGCACCAGGCCGTCCACCAGGCTGCCGGAAATAACGGTATCCCTGATGACGATGTCCCGGGCGTTGGTGATGAACAGTCCGAACGCGTTGTTGCTGACCCGCAGGTTATCGATGCCCGCCGTGACCACGCTGTAATCCTGGGCCGATTCCTGGGTGAGGGCTGCAAGTTCGGCCTCCGGCAGGAGCCGTGCACCGCCGCTGGCCGCCTCCGTCTCTCCCGGCGTCGGCTGTTCGTCGCTGAAGGTGCCCACCGCGTCAGTTCCGGTCAGTGACAGGCCGCCCGTGTTCCCGCTCCAAAAGCCCAGGTGGGAAACGTCGGAGAAAGAGAAGGCGGCATGGCCCCCGATGACCCGCACATAGGCCCGCCCGTCCACGGTGTTTTTGTCCGGGCCTTCCCTGGTGCTGTCCCAGCTGCTGACGCTGACGCGGGCTGTTTCCGTTCCGTCCAGCGTGAGCGAGCCGCCCAGGGCCACGAGGGACACGAAGGTTTGGGCCCCGCTTTCCAGGCGCAGGTCAAGCTTCCTTGCAGGGTCCGGCGAGGCCAGGGACAACGTGGCACCGGCCAGGACCGCGACGCTTTCGGAGAGCAGGTAGGCGCCGTCCGGCTGCTGCCGGAAGGCGTTGGGGGCCAGGGCCAACAGGTCTGCCACGGTGTACGGCTCCGGCCGGGCGGGCAGCACCAGCGTGTAACTTGATCCTGTCCGCACCCGGTATGGCCCTTCCAGACCTTCCACCCGCCACCGGGCGGCGGAGGCGACGGTGCGGACATAGACGAGCCGTTCATCCTCCTGCTCCACCAGCCGTGCCTCGCTGGCTGGATTTCCGGGGTAGAGCACACCTTGCACTTTGCCGTTGGCGGCGATCTCGTTCCTGCCCAGCGCGTCTACGGCGGAGCCGCCCTGGATGGTGCCCGCGTAGATGAACCCGGCAGTGCCCAGGACCGCGGTGAGGCACGCGGCGGCAACAGCCCTGGCGGCCCTCATGCCGCCACCTCCCCCGGGGTGAGGGTAGCTGCATCCTGGCCGTCGCCGCCCGTCTGGTGTGCGTGCCGGGTGAGCCAGCCCTGCTTGTTCATGGTGGCAAAGGCGTACATCTTGATGGGCAGGGCCACCAGGATCACGGTCACGGCAAGGACAGGGAGGATCAGGAGGTCCTTGGGGTGCCGGCGGAGGTGCGAGGCGCCGCGGATCCCGCGGCCCAGAAGGAGCCAGCAGACTGCAGCACCCACCCCGAACGGTGTGGGGTCAAGGCGGTGGAAGACCAGGTACACCAGGGTGAGGCCCATGGTGAGCGGGGTCAGCAGGATCTGCAGGACGGTTACCTTGGTGACGAACGGTACCTTCCAGAGCCAGCCCTTCGCGATGGCGGTGAGGTAGCAGCGGTACGAGTTCCGGCTCCAGCGGATGCGTTGCTTCATAAAGGCGCGGAAGCTGGAAGGGAACATGGACAGGGCCCGGGCGGATGACTGGTGGACGGTTTTGTAGCCGGAAGCCAGCACCAGCCAGGTGAGCCGGCCGTCGTCGCCGGAAATGCAGCGCTTGCCCATGAAGTATTCGTTCTCGAGGTGCTCGATGACCCCCAAGACGGCACTGCGCCGGTAGACGGCGGTCCGGCCTGAGACGCACGGCACCGCGCCTGCCCTGCCCATGGCCGGAACGTAGTCCAGGTACCTGACGTTGACCAGCCAGTCCGCGATGCGGCGCCAGATGCTGGTATCGCGCTGGTACACGTTCTGGTGCGTGCCGACGGCCCCCACCAGAGGATCCTTGAAGGGCATCTGGACGTTGGCCAGCAGGCCCGGCTGCCACCATGTGTCGGAGTCGGTGAGGACCAGGATCTCGTGCCGGGCCATCCGCATGCCCACTCCCAGGGCTGACCGCTTGCCCATGTGGTGGAAGAGGACAGGGCGGAGCGAGTCGTCACCAAGGGCGGTGATCCGCTGGTAGGCGTCCAGGTCCTCAACGTCCAGGACAATGATGATCTCGTCAGGTTTCTGCTGCCGCCAGGACTCCAGGGCGCTCATCAGGATGTCCGGGTCCTCGTGGAATGACGGCACGATCACGGATGTGGAAGTCTTGTAGTCCGTCACGATGGGCCGGGCGCGGTGGGAGAGGATAAAGCGGTACAGCCATAGGCCCCAGACGATGATGCCGGCTACGGCGAGCGGAAAATAGGGCGAGAACTCGGCGTACAGTTCGCTGAGGCTGCTTCTGGTGAGCCCGTTCAGGGCATCGTCGAAGGCAAGGGGAATCATGGGCAGTCCTTCGCTGGGCGGAAAATCAGTGAGGGAGATGCCGGGCTGTGCGGCCGGCGGAATGGTGTGCCCTGTCTGCCCCGGTTTCATGAGGGACGGGCTCTGGTGCCGGCTCTGCGTTGAGCCTTGTTAATGAGCATGCTCGACCGGATATATGCTCCACCAGTGCCCGCGGTACTCTAATTGCCTTCGTGGCTACCCGTCTTTGCCGCCGCCACTACGCGCCCGCCCGGGCGCGAATACTGAGAATATCCACTGGAAAGAATTCGTTAATATGCCCGTAGCACGCCGTCGGATAAATGTTCAGGAAGGCGCAGCGGCACTGGAGGCCTGGCGCCAGGCCGCCGGGTCGCCGTCGGACGCTCCTTTGCCGCGCAACGTCCTCGCCACCGCCGTGCGCTACTCGCTGGAGGAGGTGACAGCGCGCGCACCGGGCAATTCGGTGGAGGTCCGGGTGCCGCCCTTCGGCGTCACGCAGTGCGTCGAGGGGCCCCGCCACACGCGCGGCACCCCGCCGAACGTGATCGAGTGCGACGCCGCCACCTGGCTTGGGATGGTGACGGGCCAGATGGCGTGGGCGGAGGCGGTGGCGGCCGGCAAGGTGGCAGCGTCGGGACAGCGCGCGGACCTCTCCGCCCTGCTCCCCCTCTAGAGTTTTTGTCCAGATATGCAGACTTCCTGGCCCCGGAACCCTGCATATCTGGACAAAAACTCACCGGTGCCAGCCTTGTTTGCGCAGTGCCTGGGTAACCCTTGAAACGACCCACTCCGGGCCGCGTTCCATGTCGATCCGGTTGATCCTGACCTGGCGCCAACCCGCTTCAGCAACGCGCTGGTCCCGGTAGGAGTCAAGTGCCTGCTGCTCCGGCAGAAGGTGGTGCAGGCCCTCATACTCCACGCAGGTCCTGAAGCGGGCACAACCCAGGTCGGTCCAGACAGGCTTCCCCAAGGCGTCGTCCACACGGCAGTCGGGAACAAACTCCGGAAGGCCCGCGTCGTCCAGCATCAGGCGCAGCTTCGTTTCAGGTGGCGAGTCGACGCCTACCCGCAACTGGTCCAAAGCCTCCCTCGCCTTGCGCACGCCGTGGATTCCGTTGGCGCCCTCCACAAACCGCCGCAACTCCGCCAGCGGCACCACTGGCTGCTTTTGCTCGCCGAAAGTCCGGGCATGCTCACTGATAATGGCATCCCCGGCAACAATGAGGTCCTCCATCGGCAGGACAGAGCCAAGGTCCACCCAGGTGCGGGCAACCGAGGTTACTCGCAAGCCATCAAACTCCAGGAGGTCGCCGTCACGGACCTTCAGCCGGTGCCCCGCCACACCCTTGCGCCGCGGAAGCGTCCCGCCGTTTCGGCGGGACAGGTGGAGAAACCTGCCGGGTTCGCGGAAATGGGCACCCGACTTCTTGCCCCACGGGACAGGTTCGGTGACGGTGGTAACCGGCCCGCCGCCGTCGGGCCGGAATACTGCCCAGGGCGGCAGCGGAATAGCCAATACCTCCGCAGCGGTGATGAGGCTGCCGAAGGTATCTGCGTCCAGGCGAGTGTGGGACCGCACGAGTGCAGTCAGCTCCGGCGGACCTGCCTTTGGAATCCGCACACCCCTGCTTGGCCGGTACAGGTCCCGGCCAAGCAGGCGGCTCCTGGCCACGCCGGCAGCCTCTGCCTCAGTGAGGGCGAAAGGGCGGGCATTCAACGGTTCCGGCAGCGGCGACAGTCTGCTCATGCTCCATTGAGCCACCGTCGCTCGGCCTTATAGAGGTTATCCACAGATCGTCTGTTCCACTACGGAGTTTTTGTCCAGATATGCAGACTTCGGGGCCACTTATCCCTGCATATCTGGACAAAAACTCCAAGCGGTCAGCCGCGGCCGACGAAGGGCATGCCCGCGGCCGTTACCACCACGGAACCCACACTTGCGGTGGGCGGCATGTCCGCCATCATGAGTACCGCCCGCGCAGCGTCGGCCACCGGGAACATCGGCTCCACCCGCCTGCTGCCGTCGGCCTGCAGCGCTCCCGACCCCACGCCGATGGTGTCCATGATCTCCGTGGCCGTGTTTCCGATGTCGATCTGCCCGCAAGTGATCCCGTAGCCGCGGCAATCCAGCTCGATGCTCTTGGTCAGGCCCGTCATGGCGTGCTTGGTCACGGTGTAGGCCACGGTCCGCGGCCGCGGCGAATGCGCGGAAATGGAGCCGTTGTTGATGATCCGCCCGCCCTGCGGCTCCTGCGCCTTCATGGTCCGCACCGCGGCGGCGGCACACAGCATGGAGCCGGTGAGGTTGACGGCGAGTGTGCTGTTCCAGTCGTCCACGCTGATCTCGTCCACGCTGGCGGCCGGGCCGAACACGCCCGCATTGTTGAAGAGCACATCCACCCGGCCCCAGCGCTGCCGGGCGGCCTCGAAAAGGCGCTCGACGTCGTCGGGCCGGGTAACGTCGCACGGCACCACCAGCGCTTCCGGGTGGTTGTCCGAGGTCTCCTTCAGTTGCGCCTCGCGGCGTCCGGCCAGCGCAACGCGGTAGCCGGCGGCCAGCATTTGCCGCGCCACCTCCCGCCCGATGCCGGAGCCTGCCCCGGTGACAACGGCTACGCGTCCGGTGGGGGTGGGATTGTTCACGCTGTTCTCCTGAAGATGTCCTGCTAGAGCGGTGCCGGGACGGCCCGGCTGTTCAGCGGCCAGCCTACGACGGTCTTGGGCCGCGGGGCAGCGTAGGTCCGGACCTTGGAAGTGGACAGCCGCATCCGGACCAGCGACTCGGCGATAGTTACGGCGGACGCCACGCCGTCCACCACGGGGACGCCGGCGCGCTGCCGGATCTGCTCGTCCAGGCCCGCCATGCCGCCGCAGCCGAGGACAATCACCTCCGCCTTGTCCTGGCTGACCGCGGCCATCGCCTGGCTGATAATCGCTTCCACGGCGCGTTCCGGTTCCTCTTCAAGCTCCAGGACCGCCATGCCGCTGGCCCGCACCGATGCGCACCGTGCCTCGAGCCCTGCAAGCTTGAGCCGGTCCTCGATCAGCGGGACGGTGCGGTCCAGCGTGGTGACCACGGAATATTTGTGGCCCAGGAACATGGCGGTGCTGGCGGCAGCCTCGGTAATGTCCACCACCGGCACGTCCAGCAGTTCCTGCAGGCCCTCCCGCCCGTGCTCGCCGTAGCCGGCCTGGATAACGGCGTCGAACGGTTCGGGGTAGGAGGTGACGGCGTCCATGACGGCGATCGCTGCGAGGTAGCTTTCGAAGTTCCCCTCGCAGGAGTCGGCGCCGAAGCGCGGGGTCAGTCCGACAATCTCGGTGCCGGGTGCGGCAACGGCGCGTGCGGAGGCAGCGATGGAGTCCGTCATTGATGCGGTGGTGTTCACGTTTGCTACGAGGATGCGCATGCTGGGTCCTTTTGCGGGGTTGGGGCGCTGTCAGTGCGTGCTCGCGACGGCGATGGCCTCGCCGTCGCGGTCTTCCAGCTTCTGGTTGCGGTCCGCGACGAAGTAGTACACGGCTGCGGCGATGCCTGCCGCGAAGAACCAGGCGAAGGGAGCTGCCGACGCCAGTGCCGGGACGAAGGCGATGAGAAGGGCGACGACGGCGGCAGGCACCATGGCGGTGATCGCCCGCGGATTGACGCCGTTCCGGTAGAAGTAGGCGCCGTCCGGCGATGCGGTGTACAGCTCGGGCACGTTGACCTTACCCCGGCGGATCAGCCAGTAGTCCGCCATTACGACGCCGAACAGGGGGCCAAGGAGGGCGCCGAGGCCGCCCAGGAAGTACACAATGACCAACGGGTTGTTGTAGAGGTTCCAGGGCAGGATGACCAGGCCGATGACCGCGCTCACGACGGCGGCGCGGCGGAAATTCAGCCGCTTGGGGAACAGGTTGGTCAGGGCGTACACGGGAGCCACGAAGTTCGCCATGAGGTTCACGGCAATGGTGAGGATCAGCAGGGCCAGGCAGGCCAGCACCAGGAAGAGGGTGTTGGGGATGGTCTGGACGATGTCCGAGGGGCTTTCAATGATGGTGCCGTTGATCTTGAACTGTCCGCCGGCCATGACCACCACGATGGCGCCAAAGACGAGCATGTTGATGGGGATGCCCCAAAAGTTGCCCCGGACCACAGCCTTCTTTGAGACGGCGGAGCGGGTGAAGTCACAGAAGTTCAGGACGAAGGTGCCGTAGATGGAGACCCAGAGTGCTCCGCCGGCGAAGATCGTCAGCCACATCTCGGGGCCTTCCAGGGCCTTGTCCGAGGTCCAGGCGATGGCACCGCCCGCCTCGATGAAGATCCACACGGCGATCGCCGCCATGGTGGCCAGGATGACGGGTCCGGCGAAGGCCTCGTACTTGCGGATCATCTCCATGCCGAAGCTGACGATCACCAGCTGCACAACCCAGAGAATGATGAACGCGATCCAGCCCAGCGTGGACAAGCCCAAAACCGAGTCATTGTCGAAGTTGGCCAGGGCCGGGAACATGGCCACGACCATGACGCGGAAGACCACGGAGGCAAGGTAGGTCTGGATGCCGAACCACGCGACGGCCACGGCCCCGCGCAGGAGGGCCGCTATCTGCGCACCCCTGATGCCGAAGCTGATGCGGCTCATCACGGGGAAGGGAACGCCGGTTTTGACGCCCATGAAGCCGGAGAGATTTAGCAGGCCGAACAGCAGGGCGGCCCCGATCCCAAGTGCCAGGAGGATCTGCCATCCACCCAGCCCGAGGGCGAACAGGCCAATGGCGAAGGCGTAGTTGCCCAGGCTGTGAACGTCGTTGGCCCAGAGGGTGAAGATGCTGTAGCCGGACCAGCTGCGGCCGGTCCGTTTGGTGGGTGCAAGGTCCACGTTGTACAGGGAGGGACTGATGGACTGGCCGGACGCCAGGCTGGCTTCCTTGCACAGATCTTCGACGCTGACGGAAGGGTGGGTTGCGGCAACTGACGGCGCTGTCAGGTCTGCTGCGTCAACACCCACCGGTGGAGGGGTCTGCATATGGGTCTCAATTCCTGATGGCTGCCGCGGTGGTGAGGCCGGCGCAGCTTACGCCGTTGCTGTTATTCCACATCGCGGAAGCGAACTATTGAAGAGTGAAATAAGAGTATGACCCGCATCACCCTCGGTCAAGGAAGAATGGGCGCCCGGCGGTCACAATCGGTTTGCAGCAACCTTCCCGGGGCGAGCCGTGCCGCCGGCGCATGGCTCGTATTGACCCTCCGCCGCGACCCTCGCTAATCTCGTCTAGCAAGAATGTTTTCTCACAATACGAAAACATGGGCCATTCGACGATGAAATGAGGCTCCCGTGGCTGCAGGAGAAGATACCTCCCATATCCTCAGCGGGTTGACTAACCAGCTGCCTGATCGTGATCCGGAAGAGACTGCCGAGTGGGTTGAGTCCCTGGATGCGTTGATCAGGGAACAGGGTACCGAGCGTGCCCAATACATCATGCGGAGCCTGCTGCAGCGTGCGGGCGCGCAGAGCGTCGGGGTGCCGATGGTGACCACCACCGATTACGTGAACACGATCCCGGTGGACCAGGAAGCACAGTTCCCGGGCAACGAGGAGTACGAGCGCCGGTACCGGGCGCACATGCGCTGGAACGCTGCGGTGATGGTGCACCGGGCGCAGCGGCCGGACATCGCCGTGGGCGGTCACATTTCCACTTATGCCGGCGCGGCGACCCTGTACGAGGTCGGGTTCAACCACTTCTTCCGGGGCAAGGACCACCCCGGCGGCGGGGACCAGGTGTTCTTCCAGGGCCACGCGTCCCCTGGCATGTATGCGAGGGCGTTCATGGAAGGCCGGCTCAGTGAGGAGGACCTGGACGGGTTCCGGCAGGAGAAGTCCCGCCAGGGCCATGCCCTGTCCTCCTACCCGCACCCGCGGCTGATGCCCGGGTTCTGGGAGTTCCCCACGGTGTCGATGGGCATCGGGCCGATGAACGCGATCTACCAGGCCCAGTCCAACCGGTACCTGCACAACCGGGGCCTGAAGGACACCTCGGACCAGCAGGTCTGGGCGTTCCTGGGTGACGGGGAAATGGACGAGCCCGAATCCCGCGGCCTGCTCCAGCTGGCCGCGAACGAGAACCTGGACAACCTGAACTTCGTGATCAACTGCAACCTCCAGCGCCTGGACGGGCCGGTGCGCGGCAACGGCAAGATCATGCAGGAACTCGAAGCGTTCTTCCGCGGCGCGGGCTGGAACGTGATCAAGGTCGTCTGGGGCCGGGAATGGGATGACCTGCTCACCCGCGACACCCACGGGGCGCTGGTGAAGATCATGAACGAAACCCCCGACGGGGACTACCAGACCTACAAGGCCGAATCCGGCGGGTTCGTCCGTGAACACTTCTTCGGCAAGGACCCGGCCACCAAGGACCTCGTCGCGGACCTGACCGATGACCAGATCTGGAACCTCAAACGCGGCGGCCACGACTACCGCAAGGTCTACGCCGCCTACAAGGCCGCCACCGAGTTCAAGGGCAAACCCACCGTCATCCTCGCCAAAACCGTCAAGGGCTACGGACTCGGACCGCATTTCGAGGGCCGCAACGCGACCCACCAGATGAAGAAGCTCACCCTTGATGACCTGAAGAAGTTCCGCGACCACCTGCGGATCCCCATCACCGATGAGCAGCTCGACAAGGACCCGTACCGCCCGCCGTACTACCACCCGGGCACCGACGCGCCGGAAATCAAGTACATGATGGAACGCCGCGCCGCACTGGGCGGCCCGGTTCCCGAGCGCCGGTCCAAGCACGCCGCGATCGCCCTTCCGGAGGAGAAGTCCTACGAGGTGGCCAAGCGCGGCTCGGGCAAGCAGCAGGCCGCCACCACCATGGCGTTCGTGCGGCTCCTCAAGGACCTGATGCGGGACAAGAACTTCGGCAAGCACATCGCCCCGATCATCCCGGACGAGGCCCGCACGTTTGGTATGGATGCGTTCTTCCCGACGGCGAAAATCTACAACCCCAAGGGCCAGAACTACCTCTCCGTGGACCGCGACCTCGTCCTGGCCTACAAGGAATCCCCCGCAGGGCAGCTGATCCACCCCGGCATCAACGAAGCAGGCGCCGTCGCAGCCTTCACCGCCGCCGGCACCGCCTACGCCACCCACGGCGTGCCCCTGGTCCCGGTCTACGTGTTCTACTCCATGTTCGGCTTCCAGCGCACCGGCGACGCCTTCTGGGCCGCAGCGGACCAAATGACCCGCGGGTTCATCATCGGCGCCACCGCAGGACGGACCACCCTCACCGGCGAAGGCCTCCAGCACGCCGACGGCCACTCCCCCATCCTGGCCTCCACCAACCCCGCCGTAGTCACCTACGACCCCGCCTACGGCTACGAAATGGGCCACATCATCCGCGACGGCCTCGAACGCATGTACGGCCCGGACTCCACCGACCGGAACCTCATGTACTACCTCACCGTGTACAACGAACCCATCCTCCAGCCCGCAGAACCCGAAGAACTCGACGTCGAAGGCGTCATCAAGGGCATCTACCTGCTCGCCCCGGCAAAGATCGACGGCCCGCGGACCCAGCTCCTGGCCTCCGGCGTGTCCGTGCCCTGGGCCCTGGAAGCCCAGCGCATCCTCGCCGAAGACTGGTCCGTGTCCGCCGACGTCTGGTCCGTCACCTCCTGGAACGAACTGCGCCGCGACGGCCTCGCCGCCGAGGAAGAAGCCTTCCTCAACCCCGAACAGCCCGCCCGGGTCCCGTTCGTCACCCAACAGCTCGAAGGCGCCACCGGCCCCGTCGTCGCCGTCTCCGACTACATGAAAGCCGTCCCCGACCAGATCCGGCAATTCATCCCCAACGAATACGCCACCCTCGGCGCAGACGGCTTCGGCTTCTCCGACACCCGCGCAGCAGCCCGCCGCTACTTCAAAAACGACACCCACTCCATCGTCGTCAAAGCCCTGCAGATGCTCGCGGCGAGGGGCGAGGTTGAGGAGGGCGCGCCGTCGTACGCCATTGACCGCTACAAACTCCTTGACGTCAACGCCGGCACCACCGGAGGCACAGGCGGCGAAGCCTAGCGATCCATCCACGTTAGGGTGCGGGTATGGGAATTCACGTTACCGGGATTGTGCTGGCCGCGGGGGCCGGGACCCGGCTGGGCATGGGCCCAAAAGCGCTGCTGCCCTACCGCGGCCGGCCGCTGGTGGAAGCCATTGCCGGCACCTTGCTCGACGGCGGCTGCCGCGAGGTGGTGGTGGTCCTGGGCGCCGGCGCGGCGGACGTCACCGCCGGCGCCAGACTGGACCACTGCCGGGTTGCCGTCAATCCGCGCTGGCGGACAGGCATGGGCAGTTCCTTCCTGCTGGGCGAGGAGGCGGCGGATCCGGCAGACGACGTGCTGGTTGCGCTGGTGGACCAGCCCGGGCTGACCCGGGCCACGGTGGAACGGCTGCTCGCCACGCACCGGCCGGGGCGTGTTACCGCTGCCGCGTACCGCCGCCGGGAAGCGTCCGACGGCGGGCTGGCGCAGGGTTTGCGCCGCGGCCATCCGCTGCTGATCGACGCCTCGCTGCGCGCGGCGGTACGGGAGACCGTGGGCGGCGACGCCGGCGCCCGCGGGTTCCTGCAGGCCCACACGGACCTGGTGGACGAGGTGGACTGCAGCGACCAGTCCACCGACGAGGACATTGATACCCCGGACCAGCTGGACCTACTTCAGTAGCAGCTGCTCCAGCCCGCTCTTGAAACCCTCCCGTCCGCCGTGCGCCGGATGGCGGATCTTGGGCACGTTCAGGCCGCTGCGCAGCAGGCTGCGGTGCGCCACGTTACCCACTGCCACCACTGTCCGGACCGCGAACAGTTCCGCAAGCGCCTGCCAGAAGGGCGTTCCCAGGGCGGCCTCAGCCGGCCTGGGCGTCCTGTTGGATTGGGGCTTTCCCGGCTGATGCGGGTGCCAGGGGAACGCACTCCACAGCAGCGGCAGGAACTCCAGCTCCGCCAGGACCTGCCACATCACCGTGGCGGTGGGTTCCAGGGGGACGCCCGTTGCATCCGGCGGCACGACATACCCCGCACTGGCACCGAACAACCCGAAGCTGTTGGCAGGGCCTCCGAACATGCTCCGGTTGGTGAAGGGCACACCGGTAATGCGCATGCCCCGGAAACCGGGGGCCTCCCCCACCAGCAGGACCTCGGGCCGCCGCTCCAGCATCTGGGTCAGGTAGAGGCCCAGGTTGTCCCGGCGCTGCGCATTGGCCGGCACTCTGTGGTCGAAAAAGTTGGTCCAGGCAGGTCCGGGCGCCACCGCCGCCAGCTGTTCGATGAACGCATTGATATTGGAGGCGGGGCGCACGGTCTGTCCTGGCCGAACGTTACCAGCGCGGGTGGATCGATTCCCGGAAGTAGTGGTCGTAAATCCAGCGGACTCCGCCGTCGAACTCCTGGGTTACCGCCACGGAAGCGGCGGCAGCGTTGGCCCCAGCCTGCTCCACGGTACGGGCCCCGGGAATGACGGAGGTGACGCCGTCCTGCGCGGCAATCCAGGCGATTGCTGCCTGGGCGGTTGTGGCACCGGACGGCACCAGCTGTTCAAACTCCGCCACGGCCTTCAACCCCAGCTCGTAGTCGACGCCGGAGAAGGTCTCGCCGACGTCGAAGGCATCGCCGTTGCGGTTGTAGTTTCGGTGGTCGTTCTCGGCAAACTCCGTGTCCTTGGAGTACTTCCCGGACAGCAGGCCCGAAGCGAGCGGGACCCGGGCGATGACGCCCACGTTGGCCGCCTTGGCCGCGGGCAGCACCTCGTCCAGGGGCTTGAGCCGGAAGGCATTGAGGATGATCTGGACGGAGGCGGTGTTCCCGCGCCGGATCGCTTCCAGCGCCTCGTCCGTCCGTTCCACGCTCACTCCATAGTTCCGGATGGCACCTTCCGCCACCAGGGTGTCCAGGGCGTCATAAACCTCGTTGTTGCTGAACACCGGGGTGGGCGGGCAGTGCAGCTGGACCAGGTCCAGGGTGTCCGTTCCCAGGTTCCTGCGCGAGCGGTCCACCCACTGGCGGAAGTTGGCCAGGGTGTAGTTTTCCGGCACCTGGTCCACCCGGCGCCCCATCTTGGTGGCCACGGTGATTTCCAGCCCCGGGTTGTCCGCGAGGAACTTCCCAATGGCTTGCTCACTCTTGCCGTCGCCGTACACATCGGCGGTGTCGAAAAAGTTCACGCCTGCTTCCGCCGACGCCGCCAGGATGGCCTGCGCCTGCGCCGGGTCCACGTGGCCCCAGTCCGCGCCGAGCTGCCAGGTGCCCAGCCCCACGACCGATACGTTCCGTCCGGTCTTGCCTAAAATCCGCTGTTCCATCCCTCGACTATATGCAACGATGCAGGGCGGGGTCAGATCGGGCCGTCCGGACGCGCCCGGGCGGGCCTTATATGACCCCGCCCCCCGCATCAGGAAAGAACCCGTTCGGCGGGCACCAGTCCCGCCGCCTTGAGGCCCAGGTAGATCCGGTCGCGGGCAATCGGCAGGGATGCGAAACGTACGCCTGTGGCGTTCCGGATCGCGTTCGCCAGCGCCGGCGCCACGGGGTTGAACGGGCTTTCACTCATGGACTTGGCGCCCATCGGCCCCAGGGAATCGTTGGTGTCCGCAAAGTACACTTCGCTGCGCGGAACGTCCGCGAAGGTGGGGATGTGGTACTGCCGCAGGATGTCCGTGGTGACCTTGCCGGCGTCGTTCACCACCACTTCCTCGTACAGCGCCGCGCCGATGGCCTGGGCGATGCCGCCTTCGATCTGTCCGCGGCACTGGCGGGGGTTGACCACCACGCCGGCGTCCGCGGCCTGCACGCTCTGCAGGATTTTCAGCTCGCCGGTGCCGCGGTTGACGGCCACCCGGAACCCGTGGACGTTGAAGGCCACGGAGCGCGGAGTGCCGCCCCAGCGCCCTTCGGCAGTGAGTTCGACGCCGGCATCCGCTGCCTGCTGCGCCAGTTCAGCCAGTGCCACGGGGGTCCCGTCGATGACCACCGTGTCACCCTCTAGTACACAGGCGGCGGCCTGGGTCTGCCGGATGCCCGCTGCGAAGGCCCGGATGCGGACGGCCAGTTCTTCGGCCGCCGCCAGGGTCGCCTTGCCGGCCACCACTGTGCCGGAGGACCCGAAGGCTCCGGTATCGTGCTCGATCAGGTCCGTGTCCGACTGCCGCACCACAACGCGGGAGGCGTCAGTGGCCAGGGCTGTGGCGGCGAGCTGGGCGTGGACGGTGGTGGTGCCGTTGCCGAATTCGGCTGTCCCGACGTCAGCCTGGTACGTCCCGTCCGGCAGGAGCCTGAGCCGGGAGTGGGCAAAGTGGCCGCGCGGCGGCACGGTATCGATCATGGACAGCGCGGCGCCCTCGCCGGTCATCCAGTCCGGGCCCAGCTCATCCAGTCCCGCCGCCCGGTAGCGTTCACGGCCCCGGTCCAGGGCGTCGCGTACCAGGTCGAGGCACTGGTCCAGCCCGTAGCTGCCGTAGTGGACGTCCTCCTCGGGTTCGGGCTGGGTGGAGAGCATGTGGTCCCCTTCGCGGACCATGTTTTTCCGGCGGAACTCGAACGGGTCCATCCCGATGCCGGCTGCGAGCTCGTCCATGGCGGATTCGATGGCGAAGACCATCTGGCTCAGCCCGTAGCCGCGGAACGCACCGGCCGGGACGGTGTTGGTGTACATGGCGTGCGCGTCCACCTTCTTGTTGGCGCACTTGTACACCGCCAGCGATTCACCGCAGCCGTGGAACATCACGCCCGGGCCGTGGTTCCCGTACGCGCCGGTGTTGGTGAGCACGTCCAGTTCCAGGGCAGTCAGCGCTCCGTCCCTGCCGGCCCCGGCTTTGAGCCTGATGGTGAACGGGTGCCGGGTGGTGGTGGCCGTGAACTGCTCGGTGCGGGTGAGTTCCAGCTGCACGGGACGCTTCAGTTTCAGGGCCGCGAGCGCCACCAGGTCCTCCGTGAGGACTTCCTGTTTGCCGCCGAAGCCGCCGCCCACTCTGCCGGCCACCACATGGACCCGGTCCTCCTCCAGCCCGAAGACACGGCACAGCGTACGGCGGACCAGGAACGGGACCTGGCTGGAGGTGCGCACCTGCAGCCGGCCGTCGCCGTCCACGAAAGCAATCGCGGCATGGGTTTCCAGCGCCACGTGCTGGACCCGCTGGGTCCGGTACGTCTGTTCGTGGATAAAGTCAGCGGCCGCGAAGCCGTCCGCCACGCTGCCCAGTTCGGAGTGCAGCTCGGCAACCACGTTGCGGTCCGGCCGGGAAATCCGGGCCGTGGTGCCGTCCTTGTCCCCGTGCACCAGCGGCGCACCGGGCAGCAGGGCATCCTGCGGGGTGAGGACGGCGGGCAGTTCCTCATACTCTACGGCCAGGGCACGGACGCCGGCTTCCGCCGCTGGTACGGATTCGGCCACGACGGCAGCCACCCGCTGCCCGATGAACCGGACCACGTCATCCAGCACCCGGGTATCGTCGGGGTCGTCGGTAAAGAGCTCGTGCTGGGCCGTGGAGAACAGCTGTTCCGGCGCGTCCTTATGCGTGAAGACGGCCACAACGCCGGGCACCTGCAGCGCGGCTTCCTTGTTGATCGAGACCACCCGGGCATGCGGGTGCGGCGAGCGCAGGATCTTCAGGTGCAGCAGGCCCTGCTGTTGCTCCTTGGAAAGGTCCAGGGTGTACCGGGCAGTCCCGGTGACCACGGCCCTGCTGGCGGGGGCGGGCACGTCGTCGCCCAGCTGCCCCGGTTCCGGGTCCGGCTGCCCTTCCCCGGCGATCCCTGAACCCTGTCCCTGCGGATCAGGGTGGCCCGCGTCCCCGCATACGGCGTCGGCGATGGCGCGGTAGCCGGTGCAGCGGCAGAGGTTGCCCTTGAGGTTCCGGGGCAGGTTGTCCTTTTGCTTCTCATCGAACGTGGCGGCGGTCATCACCATGCCGGCCGTGCAGAAACCGCACTGGAAGCCCTGCCGCTCCATGAACTGCTGCTGGACCGGGTGGAGGTCGCGTGCAGGACCGGAGGTGGCGGCAAGCCCCTCGATGGTGGTGACTGAATGCCCCTCGGCGCGGACCGCCGGATAGATGCAGCTGTGGACCGGGGTCCCGTCCACGTGCACGGTGCAGGCACCGCAGTCGCCGCCGTCGCAGCCCTTTTTGACGCCGGTGTTGCCCTGCTCGCGCAGGAAGGTCCGCAGGCATTGGCCGGGGCGCGGCGTGGCGTCGGTCGGTGTTCCGTTGATGTCGATGGCCATGCTCAGGCCCCTTTCGAAAGTGCGTCGCGGCCGGCCGGCGGCCAGAAATCCCCGGATACCTGGAGCCCTGCGGCGCCGGCCGGCGCGGTGAGTTCGGCGCGGATTTCCTCCGCCAGCCGGTAGGTCATGTCCCGGCGCCAGTCCGGCAGGCCGTGGATGTCGTCGTGGTAAACGTCGGCGGGAATCGCATCATCAAGTGCCGCCGCCAGCCGGTCCGCACCAGGGACCGCTTCGAAGCGCAGCTGCACTGGCCGCTTGGTCGCGGCGGTGACGGTGAGGACCAGTGAGGTGCCGCCGTCGAGCCTTCCAATCAGCAGGACGCCGGAGCGGCCCAGGTTGCTCAGGGACAGGCGGCGGAAGGCCACCCGGGAGGACAGGGCCGACGCCGGCAGGTGGATGCTGCGCAGCAGCTCGCCGGGTGACAGGCAGTTTTGGGCGTCACCGGTGACGAATTCGGCGACGGCAACGGTGCGGCTGGCGCCGCCCTGGCCGAGGATGGTTGCGGTGCCGTCCAGACCGGCGCAGAGCGAAATCATGGGCCCGGCGGGCAGCGAGGTGCAGAGGTTGCCGCCCACGGTGGAGGTGTTCCAGACCTTGAAGGACGCCACGAAGGAATCGCAGCACGGCCGGACCAGGTCCAGTCCGGGCCAGGGCCGGCCGGCTGCTGCCGGGGAATCCGGCAGGCTGTAAAGCTGGGCGACGGTGCAGGTGGCCGCAAGCTCGATGCCGTCCTCGGTGACGGTGGCGGGGGTCCAGCCTGCCGCGCCGAGGTCCAGGAGGCGGCGCAGCGGCTCCGGCCCGAAGGCGTAGCTGCCGTAGGAGAAGAGGACCGTTCCGCCGGCGAGCCAGGCGTCGCCTGCGCGCCATTCTGCGGGGTCGGTGGTGGGGACCACCGCCTCGATGGTATTCATGTCCATGCGATCTCCTGCGGGATGGTGTTTGTGGGCACCGGCCGGGCCGGGTGCTGTTGATGGATGGGGCCGGACGCGTCCCGCAGCGGGATGCATTTGGCGGCGCCGTTGCGGGCGGCGAGAAGCTCGGCGGTAATGGACACCGCCACTTCGGCCGGGGTGACGGCACCGAGGTCCAGGCCGATGGGTGAATGCAGCTGTGCGATCCGTTCCGGCCGGACACCGGCGGCGAGGAGGTGGTCCACCCGCTGCAGGTGGCTCCGCCGGGAGCCCATGGCACCCACGTAGGCGAGGTCCAGGGCGAGCGCCGTTTCCAGAAGCGGGATGTCGAACTTCGGATCGTGGGTGAGGACGGCCGCCACGGTGCGGCTGTCCACCCGTCCGGCGGCTGATTCCGCCGCCAGGTAGCGGTGCGGCCAGTCCGTCACCACCTGGTCAGCCACGGCGAACCGGGGCTGGTTCGTGAAGGCAGGACGGGCGTCCACCAGGGTCACGTGATAGCCGAGGAGCCTGGCCGCGGGAACCAGTGCCGCGCCAAAGTCGTTGGCGCCGAACACCAGCATCCGCGGCGGCGCCAGGCGGGACTCCACCAGGACGGCGGGCCCGGGTTCCTTGTCATCACCGGCCCTGTCCGCAGGACAGCTGCCGGATTGGGCCAGCCGGACCAGGCCGGCACCGCCGCTGCTCACCAGTGCTTCCACTTGGGCGAGCGGCTCGCCCCGCAGCCCGGCCAGGTTGAGGGCGGCGGTGAAGCCTTCGGAATTCCGGATGACGACGGCGCCGCCCCCGGGGGTGCCGATCCCCCGTACCAGTGCTATGGGTTCATCCGGCGCCAGCTCCGCGAGTCGGCGCAGCGAGGCCCGGAGCGGGTGAGTGGCCTGTCCGGGAATGTCGGCGGGAACCGGCTCAATGTAAACATCCAGCTCTCCCCCACAGGTGAGTCCGGCGGCGAAGGCGTCTGCGGAACTGAAGCCGAAGGCTTTGCGGCGCGGGCCGCCGTCGTCCATTGCGTCCTGCGCGAGCGCCACCACGGCGCCTTCCACGCAGCCGCCGGACAGGCTGCCCAGCACCTCACCGGAGGCGGTGACGATCATGGAGGTTCCGACGGGCCGGGGAACGGAACCCGTGGCCGCAACAATGGTGGCAACGGCGAACTGCCGGTCCGCGGGCCGCTGCAGCCAGGAGCCGAGCGAAGGGATCAGGTCAAGCATTGCGGCACTCCTTCTTCCGCGGCGGTGGTGTCCATTGTCGTTCCTGTCGCGTGGTTCGGAAAGGATGTGGGGTGGAAATGCGGGCGGTACGCCGGTCCGGCGGTCCGCCCCCGGGATGGCGGGGCGGACGGCCGGACCGGCAGCGCGGGTCAGGCTCCCAGGAGGATGTTGATGGGCCCGCGGGCGAAGTACACCAGGAATCCGGCGCTGACGGCCCACATCAGGGGATGGATCTTCTTCGCCTTGCCGGACGCGGCGCCGATGATGGCCCAGCTGACGAAGCCCACCCCGATGCCGTTGGCGATGGAGTAGCTCAGCGGCATGGTCACGATGGTGAGGAATGCCGGCAGGGCCACTGTGAACTTGGTGAACTTGATTTCGCGGATCTGCGCCATCATCATCGCGCCCACCACAACGAGCGCCGCGGCGGCGACCTCGAGCGGAACCACGCTCGTGAGCGGGGTGAGGAACATCGAGCCGAGGAACAGCACGCCCGTCACCACCGAGGCCAGGCCGGTGCGGGCGCCTTCGCCGATGCCGGCTGCGGAGTCGATGTACACGGTATTGGAGGAGCCGGAGGTGGCGCCGCCTGCCACGGCGCCGAAGCCTTCCACGATGAAGGCTGACTTGAGCCGGGGGAACGTGCCGTCCTTGTGTGCGACGCCGGCGCTCCTGGCCAGACCGGTCATGGTGCCCATGGCGTCGAAGAAGTTGGTGAAGACCAGGGTGAACACCAGCATGGTGGCTGCCAGCCCGCCGATCCTGGCGAACGAGCCGAAGAGGTCGAACTGCCCCACCAGGGACAGGTCCGGGGCGGAGACGAGCTGCCCGGACAGGACAGGGGTGTTCAGGTGCCAGCCGCCGGGGTTGCTGGCGCTGGCGGGGCCGATTTTGAAGACGGCTTCCACGACGGCGGCCAGCACGGTGGTGCCGACGATGCCGATGAGCAGGCCGCCCTGGACCTTGCGCGCCACCAGGATGCCCATGCTGAGCAGGCCGATGACGAACACCAGGGTGGGCACGGAGGTGATGGAGCCGCCGTCGCCCAGCTGGACGGGCGGTCCGCCCGCCGTGGCCCGGACAAAGCCGGAGTCCACGAAACCGATGAAGGCGATGAACAGGCCGATGCCCACGGTGATGGCGGCCTTCAGTTCCTTGGGCACTGCCCGGAAGATGGCGGTGCGGGCACCGGTGACGCCGAACAGCACAATCAGGATGCCGTTGATCACCACCAGGCCCATGGCCTCGGCCCAGGTGACTTCCTGGATCACCGAGACGGCCAGGAAGGAGTTGATGCCAAGCCCTGCTGCCAGGCCGAACGGCAGGTTGGCGACGAGGCCGAAGAGGATGGTCATCACACCGGCGGTGAGGCCGGTGACGGCGCCCACCTGCGCGGCGGAGAGCCACCCGCCGGCAACGTCCGTGGGCGCGTTGTCCGCGCTGAACCCGCCGAGGATGAGCGGGTTCAGGATGACGATGTACGCCATGGTGAAGAAGGTGACCAGGCCGCCGCGGAATTCACGGGCCAGCGTGGAGCCGCGCCGGCTGATGTGGAAGAACCGGTCAAGGAGGGAGTTCGACGCCGGCGGGCTGGGGGTCCCTGCCGCTGCAGCGGCTGCCGGGCGGGGGGTGCGGGTTTGTGGAGCCGAATGCTCCTCGTGGGAGGAATCGAGGATGGTCATCGTAGCCGCCGGGCCTAGTAGTCGATCCTGGAGTCGAGCGTGTTCCAGGTGTTGAACGGCTCCAGCGGCGTGGGGGCCTGGGGGTCGCCCAGTTCCAGCTTGGACACCGGCATCAGGGAGTCCCTGTCCTGGCTTTCGAAATATTCGTAAAAGACGGCGTCGTCGAAGCCTACCGAGGCTGCGTCATGCCGGTCGGCAGCGTAGACCACCCGCCCGACGCGGGCCCAGAGCGCGGAGGCCAGGCACATGGGGCATGGCTCGCAGCTGGTGTAGAGGACGGCGCCGCTGAGGTCGAAGGTGCCGAGTTCGCGGCAGGCGGTGCGGATGGCGGTGACCTCCGCGTGGGCGGTGGGATCGTTGTCCGCGGTGACGCGGTTGACGCCGTCGAATGTCTTGCCGTCCGCGGTGACGATCATGGCGCCGAAGGGCCCGCCGCTGTTGAGGACGTTGGCCGTTGCCAGCCGGATGGATCTGGCCAGGAACTGCTCGGCCGTGACGGTGGTACTCATGATGCGACTTCCTTAGTGCCGGGAAGCCTGTTTGCCGGTTGCAGGACCAGTAGAACCAGGTGCGAACGGTTACCAGGCTTCAGCATGTGCTGTGAAGGTTAAGTTGCGCCTGGTAGATAGCCTCCCGGAACCGGGTGCCCGCCTTTGGCAGAATCGAGGTTAGCACCGGATTGTGGTCTGCGCCATACTTTTCTGGAAACTAATTTTCGCAATGTGAAATCCTTGTTTCCGGCGCCTGACACCGGTCACATTCCACCGGCGTTGACGGCTGCGGCGTCGCTCCCTAGGCTGAACGCACCCGCAGTGCCTTGCCATTAACAGGTGCAATTTGCGGCCACCTGGATCAGCAGACAGGTCCCCACTGAGCTGGAATTCCCATCCCTGCGCTCAGACAAGGACAAACAATGGTTTTCCCCACCCCTGCCTCCGCCTCCCCGCTCTGGATCCGGAACCCGCTGGCCGCCTTCACCGCCAATTCGCTCGACGCTTCAGGCGGGGTGGTTGTCAGCGGCGGCACCATCGTGGAGGTGCTTGCCGCAGGACAGCAGCCTTCGGCACCGTGCGCGGACATTTACGACGCCGGCAGCCACGTCCTGCTGCCCGGCCTGATCAACACGCACCACCACTTCTACCAGACCCTGACGCGCGCCTGGGGGCCGGTGGCGAATGCCCCGCTCTTCCCCTGGCTGCAGAACCTGTACCCGGTGTGGGCCCGGCTCACCCCGGAGGACCTCGAGCTTGCTGCCACGGTGGCGCTGGCCGAACTGCTGCTCTCCGGCTGCACCACCGCCGCCGACCACCACTACCTCTTCCCTGCAGGGCTGGAAGACGCGATCGACATCGAGGTGGCCGCGGTGCGGCGCCTGGGCATGCGCGCCACCCTCACCCGCGGGTCCATGACGCTGGGAACGGACGACGGCGGCCTGCCGCCACAGTCCACTGTGCAGGATCCGGAGGTGGTGCTGGCGGACAGCGAACGGCTGGTGGCCCGCTACCACGAGCGCGGCGGGGACGCCGTCATCCAGATTGCCCTGGCCCCCTGCTCACCGTTTTCGGTGACGAAGGAGATCATGGCTGAAAGTGCCGCGCTCGCCGGGCGCCTGGACGTCCGGCTGCACACCCATCTGGCCGAAACCCTGGACGAGGAGGACTTTTGCCGGGAGATGTTCGGGCTGCGGACCGTGGACTACCTGGACAGCGTCGGCTGGCTGACGGACCGCACGTGGCTCGGCCACGGCATCCATTTTAGCGACGCGGAGATCGGCCGACTCGGAAAGGCGGGCACCGCCGTCGCGCATTGCCCCACTTCCAACATGAGGCTCGCTTCGGGCACGGCCCGGGTCCTGGAACTGGAGGACGCGGGGGTGCCGGTGGGGCTGGGAGTGGACGGCTCGGCGTCGAACGATGCCTCGAACATGATCCTGGAGGCCCGGCAGGCGCTGTATCTCCAGCGGCTCCGGTACGGGGCGGACGTGCCCGTGGAGCGGGCGCTCGGTTGGGCGACCCGCGGCTCGGCTGCCGTTCTCGGCCGGCCCACACTCGGGCAGCTGGCGCCCGGCATGCAGGCGGACCTGGCCCTTTTCAAGCTTGACGACCTCCGCTTCTCGGGCAGCCACGACCCCGTCGCCGCGCTGCTGCTGTGCGCCGCCGACCGCGCGGACCGGGTGATGGTGGGCGGGCAGTGGCGCGTGGTGGACGGGCAGGTCCCGGGACTGGACGTCGCAGGTCTGATAGCGGAGC
The DNA here is from genome assembly GCF_046605375.1 of Arthrobacter sp. MPF02. Lineage (GTDB taxonomy): Bacteria > Actinomycetota > Actinomycetes > Actinomycetales > Micrococcaceae > Arthrobacter. The sequence continues at coordinate 3,168,768 of NZ_CP176772.1, forward strand.
ACTCCGAAGCGGCAAAAAGGCTGGTCAACGGCTAAGGCCCGGCCAGTTCGACGGTTCCCTGTGAGGACGACGTATCCGAACGCCTCGTGCGCAGGGAACCATCGAAATGGTGGCAAGGCAACTGCTACCGTGGCGGCATGACTCCGTCAAAGACGCCGGCCGAGATCCTGGACATCGATGGTGAGGAGGTCCGGATTTCCAGCCCGGACAAGGTGGTGTTCCCGGAACCCGGGCTGACCAAGCTTGATTTGGTGCGCTACTACGTGGCGGTGGCGGAGGGTGCGCTGCGCGGTGCGGGCGGCCGGCCGATGGTGCTCAAGCGCTTCCCGAAGGGCATCGAGGCCGAGCCGTTCTTCCAGAAGCGCGTGCCGGAAAACCACCCTCCGTATATCGACACCACAACCCTGCGCTACGCGTCCGGAACATCCGCGGAGGAGGCCGTCATCCGGGACGCCGCGGGCCTGGCCTGGGTCATCAACCTCGGCTGCCTGGACCTTAATCCGCATCCCGTGCGGGCCGAGGACCTGGAGCATCCCGACGAACTGCGCGTGGATCTGGATCCCATGCCGGGCGTCGACTGGTCACAGATAGTGGACGTCGCGTACGTGGCGCAGGAAGTCCTCGACGATGTGGAGCTGGTGGGGTGGCCCAAGACCAGCGGCTCGCGCGGGCTGCACATCCTGGTGCGCATCGCGCCCCACTGGTCCTACAAGGAGGTCCGGCTCGCTGCCGAAACGCTTGCCCGGGAGGTGGAGAACCGGGCGCCCGGCCTGGCCACGGCGCGGTGGTGGAAGGAGGAGCGGGGCGAAAGCGTCTTCGTGGATTTCAACCAGAACGCCAAGGACCGCACCGTGGCATCGGCCTACTCAGTACGTGCCCTGCCCGATGCCCGGGTGTCGACGCCCCTGACGTGGGAGGAGGTGCGTACCGCCCGCCCGGAACGGTTCACGGTCCCCACGGTGCTGGAGAGGTTCGCGCAGATCGGCGATCCGCACGTCGGCATCGATGACGCAGTGGGAAAACTGGACGGGCTGCTGGCCCTGGCCAAGGAACTGGGTCCTGCCGAGAAAGCACCCCGCGGGGCGAACGGATCGGGCCGCCGGCAGTCAGTGATGCCGCTGATCGAGGTGGCGCGCACCAAGAACAAACCGGAGGCGATGGCCGCGCTTGAAGAGTGGAAATCCCGCCATGCAGACGTTGTGCCTGCCCTCCATCCGGCCGACGTGCTGGTGGACGGGATGCGCGGCTCGAGTTCGCTATGGTACCGCGTGCGGGTGAACCTGCAGCATGTCCGCGAAGCCGCGCGTCCGCCGCAGGAGGAGCTCATCGCGGACTACGACCCCTGGGCGGGCAAGGAATGGCCTGGCCGGCCCAATACCTAGCCCCGCCGCTTGCCAAACCCGGGCAGCGCGGAGATCCAGCGGGAAAACGGGCCGGGTCCGTGAACGCGGTCCTCCGGGACGTAGAAATCCGGGTCCGTGCCGCCACCGAGGGGGAGGTAGAACTCCTGGGCTGAAGGTGCGGCGGCCGGCTGCGGCGCGACGGGCGTCCTGTCCTGCGGGTACATCTGATCCTCCTCGACAATGAGCCAATTCCGCAAGGCGGAAAACTGTTTTTGCTATACGAAAAGCATAAGAGCCATGAGGAGGATCGGTCAATGGGTCTGGACGCCGCCCTAACCGCTGCTGGTCACAAACGGGATTTTGGATTTGTGATGTACACCACCGGCTTGCAGGGGTACGCTGGTAGGCAACTCGTGGCGCAGGTCACGTAACCTGGGAGCAGCAGGCAGGGTCGTAATGAGCTGGCATCGATGGATGCCGGCTCTTTTTTGTTGGGTCGGCTCCACCGGAAACGCGCTCGAAACGCGCACTTAATTTCAGTGCTGGAACCTAGGTTCCACTTACCGGAAGTTGGGAAAAGACCATGAGCAGCAAGATCATCCTCGGCGAAAACCAGTACGGCAAGGCGGAAGTCCGGGTCGTCAAGATCACCCGCGACACCGCCCGCCACGAGATCGAGGACCTGAACGTCACCTCGCAGCTGCGGGGCGACTTCACCGCGGCCCACCTGGAGGGCGACAACGCCCACGTGGTGGCCACGGACACCCAGAAAAACACCATCTACGCCTTCGCCCGCGACGGCGTCGGCTCCCCCGAAGCGTTCCTGCTGCGCCTCGGTGAACACTTCACCTCCAGCTTCGACTGGGTCACCGGCGGCCGCTGGGAAGCCGAGTCGTACGCCTGGAACCGCATCCAGGCGCACGGCAGCGAACACGACCACTCGTTCGTCCGCAACGGCCAGGAAGTCCGCACCGCGGTCCTGGTCCGCGACGGCGCCACGACGCACCTGGTCTCCGGGCTCAAGGACCTTACCGTCCTGAAGTCCACCCAGTCCGGCTTCGTGGGCTACCCCCGCGACCGCTACACCACCCTGCCCGAAACCACGGACCGCATCCTGGCCACTGACGTCTCCGCCCGCTGGCGCTTCAAGACCGGCACCGACTTCAGCAGCCTGGACTTCAACAAGAACTACGACGACGTCAAGGCACTCCTGCTCGAAGGCTTCACCGAAAAGTACTCGCACGCCCTGCAGCAGACCCTGTTCGACATGGGCGCCAAGGTCCTCGAGGCCCACAGCGAGATCGACGAGATCAAGTTCTCCATGCCCAACAAGCACCACTTCCTGGTCGACCTCACACCGTTCGGCCTGGACAACCCCAACGAGGTCTTCTACGCAGCTGACCGCCCCTACGGCCTGATCGAGGCCACCGTCCAGCGCGACGACGCCACCGCGGCCCCGGCCGCCTGGTCCGGCATCGCCGGCTTCTGCTAGACCGCCTGCATCACCCAACCCCGCCCGGAGTTTTTGTCCAGATAAATCGGCTTCAGCACCTCTGAAGTCCCCATTAGTGGACAAAAACTCCGGACCCACAGATTCACAACCGTTAGCCAGACAACGTTAGCCAGACGATGACGTCTGCCATGAACCAAGAAAGTCTGCCATGAACATCAAAAGGAAATCCGCCACCGCCGTCGCCGGCAAAGGCCAGCAGTCAACCCGCCCCGAGGACGAACGGCTGCCCATCGGAAGCAGTTTCGCCTACGGCTTCCAGCACGTCCTGACCATGTACGGCGGCATCGTTGCCGTCCCGCTCATCGTCGGCCAGGCCGCAGGGCTGCCCCCTGCCGACATCGGCGTCCTGATCGCCGCCGCGCTCTTCATGGGCGGGCTCGCCACCATCCTGCAGACCGTGGGCATCCCGTTCTTCGGCTCCCAGCTGCCCCTGGTCCAGGGCGTATCCTTCGCCGGCGTGGCAACAATGGTCGCCATCGTCACCACCGGCGGAGGCATCCAGTCGGTTTTCGGAGCGGTTATCGTATCGGCCGCGATCGGTCTGCTGATCGCCCCGGTCTTCTCGAAAATCGTGCGGTTCTTCCCGCCGGTGGTCACCGGCACCGTCATCACCACCATCGGCCTGACCCTGATGCCGGTCGCGGCCAACTGGGCCATGGGCGGCAACCGGAGGGCTGAGAACTACGGCAACATCGAAAATATCGGGCTCGCAGCCATCACCCTGGCCCTCGTTCTGCTCCTGAGCAAGCTCGGCAACGCGACCATTTCCCGGCTGTCAATTCTGCTGGCCATGGTCATCGGAACGCTGGTGGCCGTCGCCACCGGCATGGCCAACTTTTCCAAGGTCGGGGAAGGGCCGATTGCCGCGTTCCCGACACCGTTCCACCTCGGCGCCCCCACCTTCGAGATCGCAGCGATCATCTCCATGCTGATCGTCGTCCTGGTCATCCTGACCGAAACCATGGCCGACATCCTGGCCGTCGGCGAAATCGTCGGCACCAAAGTCGACTCCAAGCGCATCGCAGCGGGCCTGCGCGCGGACATGGGCTCCAGCCTCCTCGCCCCGGTCTTCGGCTCCTTTACCCAAAGCGCGTTCGCCCAGAACGTTGGCCTGGTCGCCGTCACCAAAATCAAGAGCCGCTACGTCGTAGCAGCCGGCGGCGTCATCCTCGTCATCCTCGGGCTCCTGCCCATCCTGGGCCGCGTCGTCGCCGCGGTTCCCACAGCAGTCCTGGGCGGGGCAGGCATCGTCCTGTTCGGCACCGTCGCCGCCAGCGGCATCCGCACCCTGGCCAAGGTCGAATACAAAAACAACATGAACCTGATCATCGTTGCCACCTCCATCGGCTTCGGCATGATCCCCATCGCCGCCCCGGCCTTCTACGACAAGTTCCCTGACTGGTTCGCCACCATCTTCCACTCCGGCATCAGCTCCGCCGCGGTGATGGCCATCCTGCTGAACCTGCTGTTCAACCATTTGAAGGCCGGCAACTCGGAGAACCAGTCGGTCTTCGTCGCCGGCACCGGACGGGTGGTCCAGGAACAGGACATCAAATGCCTGATGGAGGGTGACCGCTTCGAGGGCGGCAAGCTCATCGACTGCGACGGCAAGGAAGTCCGGGTGGACTCCTCCGCCAAGGCAATCGAGCACTAGCCAGCTGACGACGGCGGCCCGCACCTTCGCGAAAGGTGCGGGCCGCCGTCGTCAATAGCGCAGGGGTCAGGCGCGGTTGAGTTCCGAGGAGATGGCCTCGGCCGCCTCGCGGAGGACCGGCACAGCCTTATCGGCAAAGTGCTCATCCACCCGGGACACCGGGCCGGACACCGAAATGGCGGTGGGGGTGGGGGCGTTGGGCACGGCCATGGCGAAGCAGCGCACGCCGAGTTCCTGCTCCTCCTCGTCGATGGAGTAGCCACGTTCGCGGATGAGCTTGAGGTCGGCCAGGAGGTCGTCGATCCCGCCGATGCTCTTCACCGTGGGGGTGGGCATGCCGGCGCGGGTCACGATGCCGCGGACAACGTCGTCGTCCAACTGGGCCAAGATGGCCTTTCCGACGCCGGTGGCGTGCGTGTGGGCCCGGCGTCCCACCTCGGTGAACATGCGCATGGAGTGCAGCGACGGAACCTGGGCCACGTAGATGACCATGTCCGAATCGAGCACCGCCATGTTGGAGGTTTCGCCCAGCCGGTCCACCAGGGTCTTCAGCTGCGGACGTGCCAGGGCACCGAGCTGCTTGTTGGCCCCCTCCCCCAGCCGGATGAGCCGCGGGCCCAGGGCGTAACGCCTGTTGGGCAGCTGGCGGATGTAACCCAGGGCCACAAGGGTGCGCAGGAGCCGGTGGATAGTGGGCAGCGGCAGGTCCGTGGATGAGGACAACTCACTGAGGGTGACGTCGCCGCCCGCATCAGTGATCAATTCCAGAAGTTCGAAGACGCGCTCAACGGACTGCACGCCTCCGGCAACCTTTTCAGCCATGTACCAGTCTCCTGTGACTCGGATTCCGACAAGTCTTATCCGCATCGTGAAAAGAATTGCCCTAGTTGTTTCAAGATACAGCACTGCCGGAGGGGATGCGATGGAGGCAGCACAGGGCTTGTCTTTCCACAAAGTAGATAATAATATCCATAATACGAAAACACTCGGTTTGAGCAGCAGCCCGGACAAGGCCCAACAGGAGGACATTCAATGGCGAACCCCAGCCCCGGAAATTCGATCACCCTGCGCGTGGAAGCACCGTCGAGCTTCAGCGCCACCAGCGAACTGGCAGCAGCAGTGGGAGCAGCAGGCGCCGCCATCACCGCACTGGACGTCAGCGAATCCCACCACGAGACACTCGTCGTCGACGTCACCTGCAACACCACGGACGACGCCCACGCGGCCCGCGTCAAGGACGCCCTGGACGCGCTCGACGGCGTCACCGTCCAGCACGTCTCGGACCGCACCTTCCTGATGCACCTCGGCGGCAAGCTCGAAGTCGTCCCCAAGGTGGCCCTGCGCAACCGTGACGATCTTTCCCGCGCCTACACACCCGGCGTCGCGCGCGTCTGCCTGGCCATCGCCGAGGACCCGGCCGCCGCCCGCAACCTCACGGTCAAGCGCAACACCATCGCCGTCCTCACGGACGGTTCCGCGGTCCTCGGCCTCGGCAACATCGGCCCGGCCGCCGCCCTTCCCGTCATGGAAGGCAAGGCCGCCCTCTTCAAGCAGTTCGCCAACGTGGACGCCTGGCCGGTCTGCCTGGACACCCAGGACACCGAGGAAATCATCCGGATCGCCAAGGCCATGGCCCCGGTGTACGGCGGCATCAACCTGGAGGACATCGCCGCCCCGCGCTGCTTCGAGATTGAGAACCGGCTCCGTGAGGAACTGGATATCCCCGTGTTCCATGACGACCAGCACGGCACTGCCATTGTCACCCAGGCCGCCCTGGTCAACGCCCTGCGCGTGGTGGACAAGAAGCTGTCCGAGGTGCGGATCGTCGTCTCCGGCGTCGGTGCGGCAGGCTCAGCCATCATCCAGCTCCTCAAGGCCCAGGGCGCGCGGCACATCATCGCCGCCGGCCGCTCCGGCGCCATCCACGCCGGAGAGAAGTACAGCGACGAACACCGCACCTGGATCGCAGCGAACACCAATGAGGAAGGCTTCTCCGGCACGCTGCACGAGGCGCTCAAGGGCGCGGACGTCTTCATCGGCGTGAGCGCGCCGCACGTGATCGGCGAGGAGCAGGTGGCCTCCATGGCGGACAACGCGATTGTCTTCGCCATGGCCAACCCGACGCCGGAAATCGACCCCGTTGTTGCCTCCAGGCACGCCGCGGTGGTGGCCACCGGCCGAAGCGACTTCCCCAACCAGATCAACAACGTGCTGGCTTTCCCCGGCTTCTTCCGCGGCCTGCTGGATGCCGGCGCCTCCGACATCACGCCGGAGATGCTGGTGGCGGCGGCGGAGGCAATCGCCAACCGGGTTGCTGACGACGAGCTGAACGCAAGCTACATTATCCCCAGCGTCTTCGATCCCCATGTGGCCGGTGACGTCGCCGCCGCAGTAGCTGCCGCCGCCCGCTCGGCAAACGTGGCAACCGCCGCGGATTCGGCTGAAGCTGCCGCACCCGCCCTGGCCAACGCCTGACCGCCCGAACTTCCAGCCAAAGGAAAGGACCAGAAATGGCCATCACCGTTACAGATCTTCGGCCAATCAACCGCGCCGAGGAGATCCTCACCCCCAAGGCGCTGGCGTTCGTGGAGGAGCTTCACACCCGCTTTGCCGGAACGCGCAACGAACTCCTCGCCGCCCGCACGGCGAAGCGGCAGCGGGTTGCCGAAACCGGAAAGCTGGACTTCCTGCCGGAGACGCAGGACGTGCGCGACGGCGACTGGAAGGTTGCGCCCGCACCGGCGGCTTTGCAGGACCGCCGGGTTGAGATGACAGGCCCCGCCTCCCCCGCGAAGATGGCCATCAACGCCCTCAACTCGGGTGCCAAGGTATGGCTGGCGGACCTCGAGGATGCCAGCACGCCCACCTGGAACAACGTCGTCGACGCGATCCTCAACCTCCGCGACGCCGCCCAGGGCACCCTCAGCTACACCTCGGACGAAGGCAAGGAGTACCGGCTCCGCACCGACGCTCCGCTCGCCGTCGTGGTGGCCCGGCCCCGGGGCTGGCACATGCAGGAAAAGCACATGCTCATCAACGGCGAACCCGCCGTGGGCGCCCTGGTGGACTTCGGCCTGCACTTCTTCCACATCGCCAAGCAGCTGGTGCTCAACGGCCACGGCCCGTACTACTACCTGCCCAAGATGGAAAGCCACCTCGAGGCACGGCTCTGGAACGACATCTTTGTCTTCGCGCAGGACTACCTGGGCCTGAACCAGGGCACCATCCGCGCCACGGTGCTGATCGAAACCATCCCGGCCGCCTTCGAGATGGACGAGATCCTCTACGAGCTGCGCGACCACGCCTCCGGCCTGAACGCCGGCCGCTGGGACTACCTGTTCAGCATTATCAAGTACTTCCGTGACGCCGGCGAGGAGTTCGTCCTCCCGGACCGTGCTTCCGTGGTGATGACGGCCCCGTTCATGCGCGCCTACACCGAACTGCTGGTGAAGACCTGCCACAAGCGCGGCGCCTTCGCCATGGGCGGCATGGCAGCTGTCATCCCCAACCGGCGCCACCCGGAGGTCACCGCGGCCGCCTTCGAGAAAGTGCGGGCGGACAAGACCCGCGAGGCCAACGACGGATTCGACGGTTCCTGGGTGGCGCATCCGGACCTGGTGCCCACGTGCCGCGAGGTGTTCGACTCGGTCCTGGGCGATAAGCCGAACCAGCTGGACAAGCAGCGTCCGGAAGTTTTCGTCACCGCCGACCAGCTGCTGGATGTCTCCTCCGCAGAAGGCCAGGTGACCGAAGCCGGCCTGCGCCTGAACCTCTACGTGGCCGTCGCCTACACGGCCGTCTGGCTGTCCGGTAACGGCGCAGTGGCTATCCACAACCTGATGGAAGATGCAGCCACCGCGGAGATTTCCCGCTCGCAGGTGTGGCAGCAGATCCGCAACAAGTCCGTCCTCGCGGACACCGGCAACACCGTGACCAAGGAACTGGTGGAGCGGATCCTGGGCGAGGAGACCGAGCGGCTGCGCACCGAGTTCGGCGACGAGGCATTCCGCCGCTACTACCAGCCCGCCAGCGAACTGATCGCGGACATCTGCCTTTCGGACGACTACACCGACTTCCTCACCACCCCGGCCTACGAACTGGTGGGCTGAGGCATGGCCGGAACACCCAGGACTTCGCTTTCCGCCGGGGACCTCGCCCATATCGACGGGCAGCTTGCTGCCACGGACCGGCTGCTGGAGCAGAACTACCCGGGCGACGACGGCTCCCGCCAGCCGGTGCACACGGTGTACGTCCCCGCTGACCGCTTTACGCCGTCGTTCGCCGCTGACTGGGGCGCCGAAGCGGTGGCGACGGCGGAGGCCCACGGCGGGTTTGAACGGCTCGGCTCGCTGCTGGGCCAGGACGGCGGCCTCGCCGACGCGGTCGCCGCGCGGGTCGCGGCCAAGCTCGCCGGTGAGCCGATCGAGGACCTGCGCCTGGATTTTGAGGATGGGTTCGGGGACAGGGGCGACGACGCCGAGGACGCCGCCGCGGTTGCCGCGGCTTCCGCGGTGGCCAAGGCAGTCGCGGCGGGGTCCGCTCCCCCGTTCATCGGCATTCGGTTCAAGTGCTTCGAAGCACCCACCCGGGCCCGGGGGCTCCGCACCCTGGACCTGTTCGTCTCCGGCCTCGCCGCCGCGGGCGAACTGCCGGACGGGCTGGTCCTGACCCTGCCGAAAGTCACAACGGTGGCGCAGGTCCAGGCCATGGACTATGCCGTGTCCCGGCTGGAGGAAGTCCACTCGCTGCCCGCCGGACGCCTCCGCTTCGAAGTCCAGGTGGAAACCCCGCAACTGATCCTGGGCCCGGACGGCACCTCGCCGGTGGCACAGCTGCCGCATGCCGTCCCAGGCCGGATCAGCGGACTGCACTACGGCACGTACGACTACTCTGCGTCGCTGCAGATTTCGGCCGAATACCAGTCCATGGAGCACCCGGTGGCCGACTTCGCCAAGGAAGTCATGCAGCTGGCCGTGGCCGGGACGGGGATCCGGCTTTCCGACGGGTCCACCAACATCATCCCGGTGGGTGACAATGTGGAGAACGCGTGGCGGCTGCACGGCCGGCTGGTCCGGCGGTCGCTGGAGCGCGGCTACTACCAGGGCTGGGACCTGCACCCGGCCCAGCTGCCCAGCCGGTTCGCCGCCACCTACGCCTTCTACCGCGAAGGCCTCCCTGCCGCTGCGGCGCGCCTGCGCAACTATGTCGAGCGGACCGAAGGAGGCGTCATGGACGAGCCCGCCACTGCCCGGGCCCTGGCCGCCTTCGTCCTCCGGGGTGTCCAGTGCGGCGCCGTGGGGGCCGATGAGGTCCAGGCGCTTGCCGGCGTCGGAATTCCCCAGCTGACCGCACTGGCGCACCCGCAGCTCGCCACCACTCCAACTCCCAAGTAAGGACCTTCAATGGGCAAGTACTACTACCCGCAGGGCGGGCTGCCGCCGCAGACCCACCTCACCACCGAGCGCGCCATCGTCACCGAGGCGTACACGGTCATCCCCAAGGGCGTGCTGACGGACATCGTCACCTCCAACCTGCCGGGCTTTGCCAACACCCGGTCCTGGATCATCGCCCGCCCCATCTCGGGCTTCGCCACCACCTTCTCCCAGCTGATCGTGGAGATCGGACCGGGCGGCGGGGCACCACGCGCCGAATTCGAGGAAGGCGTGGAAGGCGTCATCTTCGTCACCAAGGGCACGGTCAACCTCACCCTCGACGGCGAACTGCACACGCTGGAGGAGGGCGGCTACGCGTACCTTGCCGCCGGAGCGCAGTGGGGCCTGGAGAATGTCTCCGACGACATCGTCTCCTTTCACTGGATCCGCAAGGCCTATGAACGGCTGGAGGGGTACGAGGCCAAGTCCTTCGTAACCAACGAAAAGGACGTGGAGCCGACGTCCATGCCGGACACCAACGACGTCTGGAAGACCACGCGGTTCACTGATTCGAACGACCTGGCCCATGACATGCAGGTCAACATCGTGACGTTCCAGCCCGGCGGCGTGATCCCGTTCCCGGAAACCCACGTCATGGAGCACGGCCTGTACGTCCTGGAGGGCAAGGCCATGTACCTGCTCAACAACGACTGGGTGGAAGTGGAAGCCGGCGACTTCATGTGGCTGCGCGCCTTCTGCCCGCAGGCCTGCTACGCCGGCGGCCCCGGTGAGTTCCGGTACCTGCTGTACAAGGACATGAACCGCCAGGTGCGCCTCACCTAAGCTCCCGCCCACCCCACCCAACTAAGTAGCGCCAAGTGTCGTTTTGGACCCTCAAAACGACACTTGGCGCTACTCAGTTGGGGGAGAATCGGTTGTATGGGCAGTCACCGGGGCCGCGGGTGGAGACGGACCGCTGCTGCCGTGTGCGCGGTCCTGCTCGCGGGGGCCGGCTGCACCGGGGAGCCGGAGCCGCCCCCGCAGCCGCCGGACCGGGACCAGCCCTCCGCCGTCGCCATCCTCGAGGCGTTCAGCGCCCGGATGCTCGACGACGGAGCCCCTGCGGTGCTGATCTCCGTGACGGACAACGGGGAAACATGGAACCACGCGGCCGGTGTGCGGAACATGGAAACGGGCGGCTCCGCCCAAGTGTCTGATGCCGTCCGGATTGGCGGCATCACTGAATCCTTCGTCGCCGTCTCCGTGATGAAGCTGGTGGAGGAGGGCAGGCTGAACCTTGACGGCCAGGTCAGCGATTACCTGCCCGAGTTCGGGACTGTCCTGCGCCCGCCCGGTCCCGTTACCGTCCGCCAGTTGCTGACCCACGAGTCCGGGATTCCCGATTTCTCCGTCCCGCTGCTGGCATCCGGGCCATGGGAGGAAAACATGAACCAGCCGCTCAGCCTTGAACAACAACTGGCACTGGCGGCCACGCTGCCTTGGGACGGCCGGCTGTCACGGATCTTCGACTATTCGCGCTCGAACTACACCGCCCTGGCGCTGATCGTCGAGCGGCTCCGCGGCCAGGAGATCAGCGAGGTCCTGGCCGCGGACACCGCCACTCCCCTGGGCCTGGAAAGCACCCGCCTGGGCGGGATGCCGCCGGAAACGGCGGTCCACGGGTACGTCACCCTCGAAGGACAGCGGGTGGACGTGACGCGGCCTGCATGGCTCACCGAACTGCCCGCGGCTGGTGCACTGTCCACGGTGGAGGAAGTGAACAGGTTCTACGCTGCCCTGCTGCAGGGGAGGCTGCTTGCCCCGGACGCCGTGACGGCCATGAAGGGCGGCTACTCGCAGTACTACGGCTTTGCCCTTCGGCGCTGGAACAACACCTGCAACAACCGCTTCTACTACGGACTTCCCGGTGATGTGGACGGCTACGGCACGATCGCCATGACCAGCGAGGACGGCAGCAGGCAACTGGCCATGGCGGTGGCCTATCCTCCCGCGCCGCCCACCCTGGACCTGAACCCGCTGATCTCCGAGATGCAGGACGTGGCGCAGGAGGCCCTCAACAGCCTGTGTTGAAAGAGCCCCTTCTCAGGCGCCCGGGTTCAACACCACCTTGATGCAGCCGTCCTCCTTCTTCTGGAACTTCTCATACAGCGCCGGTGCGCCTTCCAAGCCCGAACGGTGGGTGACCAGGTCCATCACACCCAGCGGATCGGCGTCGTCCTCCACCAGGGGCAGCAGGTCGTCGGTCCAGCTGCGCACGTTGCACTGGCCCATCCGCACCTGCAGCTGCTTGTCGAACATGGTGAGCATCGGCATGGGACTGGCCTGGCCGCCGTAGACGCCGCTGAGCGAAAGCGTCCCGCCGCGCCGGACGGCGTCGATGGAGGTGTGCAGTGCCGCAAGCCGGTCCACGCCGCCGGTTTCCATGGCCTTCTGGGCCAGCTTGTCCGGCAGCAGCCCCAGGGCCTGGTGGGCAAAACCGGCCACGGGCGAACCGTGGGCTTCCATTCCGACGGCGTCCACCACCGCGTCCGGGCCCCTTCCGGAGGTCATCTCCCGCAGTTCGTCCGCGATGGTCTTGGTGTAGTCGAACGTTTCCACCCCGTGCCGCGCCGCCATCTCCCGGCGTTCCGGTACCGGATCCACGCCGACAACCCGGAAGCCGTGGAGGACGCCAATCCGGCTGGCGAACTGGCCCACCGGACCCAGGCCGAAAACAGCGAGGGTGCCGCCGGGCTGGACATTGGCGTACTCCACCGCCTGCCACGCGGTGGGAAGGATGTCAGAAAGGAACAAGTAGCGCTCATCGGGCAGTTCGTTTCCCACTTTCACCGGGCCGTAGTCGGCATGCGGCACGCGCAGGTACTCGGCCTGGCCGCCGGGGACGGACCCGTAGAGCTCGGAATAGCCAAAGAGGGCCGCCCCGGATCCTTTCTCCTTCACCTGCGTGGTTTCGCACTGGGACTGCAGTCCCTGCCGGCACATGTAGCAGTGCCCGCAGGAGATGTTGAAGGGAATTACCACGCGGTCGCCCGGTCGAAGGTTGGTGACGGCGCTGCCTACTTCCTCCACAATGCCCATCGGCTCGTGGCCGATGACGTCGCCTTTGTGCATGTAGGGGCCAAGGACCTCGTACAGGTGCAGGTCCGAGCCGCAGATCGCCGTCGAGGTGATGCGCACGATGGCATCGGTGGGCTCCTGGATCACGGGGTCCGGCACTTCCTCTACGCTTACCGAGCGTTTTCCTTGCCAGGTCAGTGCTTTCACAGTCTCCCTTTCTCTGGTGCTCCGTTGGGGCATGACGCCCGCCCTCCGACGCTATCGGCTCCGGCGGAAAAAAGTAAGCAGGCTGATCAAATACTTGTCGTCCCGGCCTCGTCCTTCTAGCGTAGGAAGGGCCAACATGCCCCTGATGCCGAGTGGAAAGAGGAAATCCATGTCGCTGTACCAGCCGGAACCGGTCGAAATCTCCACCCGCATGCGGCCCGGCGAGTGGACGGAAGCCAGCCTCGAGGAACTCGTCAACAGCTACCGCCACAGGATTGTGGAGATGGGTGCCAACGTGTCCGATATCGTCACGGACATCGAGCGGAACGACGACGGTTCGGTACACGTGGCGGTGTCCTGGGCAAAGCCTGCCGACGCCGGTGACGAGGACACTGTCACCGGCGGACAGACCCTCTAGGCTGCCGGGAGCAGCTTGCCGATCGCGCTTGATTCCAGGTTTCGCAGGAGGTCGCGGGGGCCCTCGTAGACCTCCGCGGCACCGGCATCCCGCAGTTCCGCTGCGCTGATGCCTCCGCAGGTGACCCCCACGGAGGGGATGCCGAGCGCGGCGGCAGCTTTCATGTCCCAGACGGCATCGCCAACAAACACGGCGTTCTCCGGTTCCAGGTCAATGGCCCGCAGTGCCGCCACCAGGATGTCCGGCGAGGGCTTGCTTTCCTTGGCGTCATTTGCGCTGGTTGCGCCGTCGATCACGCCGTCCGCATCAAGGATGGACTTCATGACCTGCAAGTCCTTTTTCCGGGCGGAGGATGCGAGCGCAACAGCCAGCCCCCGGCCATGGCATGCAGCCAGCAGTTCCCGCGCCCCGTCCAAGGCACGCAGTGACGGCCAGTGGGATGCATAGAGGGCGCCGTGGCTGGACATGACCTCGCGGTCAGCATCGCGGTCCCGGTCCGCGGGCAGGAGGTTGTCCACCAGCCGGTCGCCGCCCATGCCCACGAAGTGGTGGATAGACGCCATGGGGATGTCGTAACCGTACTGCCTGAAGGCGCCCCACCAGGAGATGGTGTGGATGTAGGACGAATCGATAAGCGTTCCGTCGACGTCAAAAAGAACCCCCCGGCGGCGGCCGTCGGGGGGTAAAGTACGGGACGGACCCATCAGCCGACCCCTGCCCGCCGGGCTTCCGGGGTCCTCCTGCGCCTGGCCGCCTCCTCCTTGGGAGTGCTGACCGGCCGCACGCGGTCCCGGATCACCGTTCCGGCGCCGTCGTGGCTCTTATCCCGGATGAGTCCAGTGCCGGCAATTTCACGCGCCATTGCGACGCCGGCCGCTGCCGCCCTTTTGGTGGGAAAGGTCACCGAGATGGCCATCAGGTTCCCGGCGCCGTCCATCATCCTGACCCTATAGCCGCCGTCAGGCGCGTCCACGAGCTCAAAATACCCGGCCATTCACATCACTCCTCCGTCAGTCACGGCGTTGTGCCTGGAGCACTCCGTGAGGTGTAGTAAGTATACTTATCTATATTGCGAAGGAGAAGCTCCGCCCCTTTTCCGGCGCCGCCTCAGCGCCTGTCCGCCGTTTCCGGCGGAATGGGGGTGTCGCTCCGCCGAACCGTATCCTGATGCAGCTCCAAAGCGCTAGTCACAAGGGCGAAATGGCTGAAAGCCTGGGGAGTGTTGCCCAGCTGGCGCCCGGCTTTGACCGCCCATTCCTCGCTCAGCAGTCCGACGTCGTTTCGCAGCTCCAGCAGGCGTTCGAAGAGTTCCCGGGATTCCGCGTGCCGGCCTGCGCCCAAAAGGGCTTCCACCAGCCAGAAGGAACATGCCAGGAAGACGCCCTCGTCGCCCGGCAGCCCGTCGTCGCTCTCGGCCGGACGGTACCGCAGCACAAGGCCGTCCTCGGTGAGGTCCCGCTGGATGGCCTCGATGGTCCCGATGACCCGCGGATCGTCCGGCGGCAGGAATCCCACGCGCGGAATCAGGAGAAGGCTGGCATCCAGTTCCGGCCTGCCGTAGGACTGCACGAAGGTGTTGCGTTCGGCGTCGAACCCGTTAGCCATCACGTCCCGGCGGATGGTTTCCCGCAGCGTCTCCCACCGCTCAACGGGACCCGGCAGCCCGGATTCGCGGACCCCTTTCACCATCCGGTCCGCGGCAACCCACGCCATCACCTTGGAATGCGTGAAGTGCCGACGCGGCCCGCGCATTTCCCACAGCCCGTTGTCCGGCTGGTCCCAGATCGTTTCAAGGTGCGCCATCAGCGCACACTGGAGGTCCCATGCCTCATCGCTGTGCTTGAGCAGGGAATGCCTGGTGAGCGCAAGGCAGTCCAGCACCTCGCCCCACACGTCCAGCTGCAGCTGTTCCGCGGCGCCGTTGCCGATCCGCACGGGCGAGGAATTCTCATAACCCTTCAGCCAGGGCAGCTCCATTTCCGGCAGCCGGCGTTCGCCATGGATGCCGTACATGATCTGCAGGTCGGCAGGGTCGCCGGCCACCGCCCGGAGCAGCCAGTCCCGCCACGCTGCAGCCTCGGCCGTATACCCGGCAGCCAGGAGGGCCTGCAGGGTCATGGTGGCGTCGCGGAGCCAGCAGTACCGGTAGTCCCAGTTGCGTGGCCCGCCCAGTTGTTCGGGCAGGGATGTGGTCACCGCCGCCACAATCCCGCCGGTGGGCGCATAGGTAAGCGCCTTCAGCGTCACAAGGGACCGGATCACCGCTTCCTGGTATTCACCCTTGACGGTGCACTGCGAGGACCAGCCGCGCCAGAACGCGTGCGTGGTGTCCAGGACCCGTTCGGCATCCACTGTGTGCGGCCGGCCCATGTGGCTGGGCGCCCAGGTGAGGACGAAGGGGACTCGCTCTCCGGCGCTGACCGTGAAGTCGCTGACGGTGTGCATGTTCTCGCCGTGCAGGGGCGCACTGGTGGCGAAGTAGGCGGCATCCGGCCCGGCGATGGCGTGCAGGCCCAGCTTGTCCTTCCGGACCCAGGGAATGATGTGGCCGTAATCGAACCGCATGATCAGCTCGCCATGCATCCGCACGGTGCCGCTGACGCCCTCGACGATGCGCACGATGTCCGCCACGGCATCCCGGGGCGGCATGAAGTCGATGACGCGCACCGTTCCGTCGGGCGTGTCCCACTCCGTTTCAAGGATCAGGGTGCCGTCCCGGTAGCTGCGCCGGGTGCACGGCCCGGCGCCGTGCGGCGCCAAAAGCCAGCGGCCGGCGTCGGGCGTGTCCAGCAGGGCACTGAAGCAGGCCGGGGAATCGAAGCGGGGCAGGCACAGCCAGTCGATGGAGCCCTCGTTGCTGATCAGGGCACCGGTCTGCAGGTCCCCCACCACCGCGTAATCCTCAATTCGCGCCATGACCTTACCCTGCCACAATCCGTTGGCTGAGAGAGGCACAATCCGGTGTAGCCTGCAGGAATGGCGGTCCATATCGGCACCTCGGGGTGGAGCTACGACCATTGGGAGAATGTGCTCTACCCCCCGAAGCTGCCGGTGAAGGACCGGCTCCAGCATTATGTGGCACGGTTCAGCACCGTGGAGCTGAACGCGAGCTTTTACCGCTGGCCCAGGGACACCACTTTCGCGGGCTGGAACCAGCGCCTGCCCGCCGGTTTCACCATGTCCGTCAAGGCCCCGCGGGGCCTGACCCATGCCCGCAAGCTGTACTCGCCGGAGGTGTGGCTGGAGCGCATCACCCGCTGCTGGCACGAACTGGGCGACAAACGGGCCGTCCTCCTGGTCCAGCTGCCGCCGCAGATGGAACGGGACGACGCGCGGCTGGACTACTTCCTGGCCTCGGTGCCGTCCTGGATACGGGTGACTGTCGAGTTCCGGCATCCCACGTGGGACTCCCCGGAGGTGTTCGCACTCCTGGAGCGGCACCAGGCAGCCTACTGCATCATGAGCGGCGCCAACCTGCCCTGCCTGCTGCGCACCACGGCCTCGTTCGCGTACGTCCGGCTGCACGGGCCAAACCACCAGCACCTCTACGCCGGCTCCTACCCGGACGCGGACCTGCACTGGTGGGCGGACAAGATCCGCGGCTGGGAGGGCAGCGGCCTGGACGTTTACGCCTATTTCAATAACGACGGCGGCGGCAACGCAGTGCGGAACGCCGAGACCCTGCGCGCCATCCTGGGCACGGGCTAAGGCGCGCCGGAGGCGGTGCTGTGGCAGAGTGGACCCATGGACAAGGCTCCACAGAATCCGTCACGGAACACAGCCCACACTCCCGCCGGGGACCTCCGCAGCAGGACCGGGCTGTCCGGAGGCCAGGTGTTCCGGCTGGCGCACCGCCTCTCGGACAGCTTTAACAGCGTGCGGATCAGGCTCGCCAAGCGGTGGAGGTTTGTTCCGCAGACCATCGCGTACCAGGGCTATGGCTCGACCACGCAGGTCCGGGTCCTGGGCCGGGTGTTGATGACGCAGAAACCGCTGCCGGGCAGCAAGGCCGAAGCGGAAGCAAAAAAAGGCCACCAGAACGTCCGCGGCTGGCGTGCCTTCACCGGCGTGCCGCTGCAATTCACCGACGTCGAAATCACCATCGGTGATGTTGTCACCCATGTCCGGTCGGACCGCGGCGGCGTCATCGACACGGAAGTGGACGTCCGGCTGTCCCCCGGCTGGCACACTGCCGTTCTCCGGGCCGAAGGAACAGAGCCCGTGGAAGCTCCCATCCAGGTGATCGCGCCGGATGTGAAGTTCGGCATCGTGTCCGATATCGATGACACCGTGATGGTGACAGCCCTGCCGCGTCCGTTCCTGGCCCTCTGGAACACGTTCGTGCTCAGCGAGCGGGCCCGCATGGCCACCCCCGGCATGGCTGTGCTGCTGGACCGGCTCACCATCGAGTACCCCGACGCCCCCGTCATCTACCTGTCCACTGGCCCCTGGAATGCGGCCCCCACCCTGGCCCGCTTCCTCACCCGCAACATGTATCCGAAGGGCGCCCTCCTGCTCACCGACTGGGGCCTGACCCAGGACCGCTGGTTCCGCAGCGGCCAGGAGCACAAGCACCGGAACCTGGAACGCCTCAGCAAGGAGTTCCCGGACATGCGCTGGCTCCTGATCGGCGACAACGGCCAGCATGATGAAGCCATTTACTCCGGCTTCGCGTCGGAGAACCCGGACAAGGTGGCAGCGATCGCCATCCGCCAGCTGTCCATCAGCGAATCCGTATTCGCCGGCGGCCACTCGGAGGACGGCGACCACACCACTTCCAAGGTGCCGTGGATCTACTCCCCGGACGGCGCCGGCATGGCCAAGCAGTTGACCATGCTGGGCATGCTCTAGGCCACGGGCTGGGAGAACTCGCGGATGGTGATGCCGGAGAAGGTGGCGGGTCCGCCGTCGGTGTAGAACGAAATGCCGGTATCGCCGGGGGCGAAGTGCACCTGCTGGGAAAGCACCGTGTGCCCGGCATTGACGAAGACCTCCACGCTTTGGGTGTCAACGAAGATGCGCAGGTGCACTGAGCGGGCTGCGGCATCGATCGGCGCGGCCGCCCGGGTGTAGGGAACAAGCGAAAACCCGGCCTGGTCGGAGGGCGCCCGGTCAACGTACAGGTCAGCGCCGTACTTGCCGATGTTTGTGTGGCGAGTGCCGTCCGCGGAACGGCCAACCGAGACCCCGATGTTCGCCGCGGCGTCCCACGTGATGTCCAGTTCCAGCTCATACGCCCGGCCGCACCACGGCAGGACCGCGCTGCCGTTCACGGTCCGGTCGGGGAACAGCGTGGTGGAGGTTGCGTGCCGGCCAAGCGCCTGGACCGGGCTGGCCAGCAGGCTGTACCAACCGCCTGGCTGCCGGTCGAGGCGCAACTCCCGCACGATCGAGTTCTGCCCGTTATACCCGTCGGTGGCGTCCGTGGGAACGTCACGGGCGGCGTACTTCCAGTTGTTCATCCAGCCGATGGCATACCGCTTTGTGTCCGGCGCTTCCGCTGCCGGCCAGGTCACGGCGCCGTACCAGTCCCAGCCCCAGTCGAGCCACTGCGGGTTGTTGACGTCGTCCGCGAGGAACTGTTCGCCGTCCCACCGTCCGGTCCAGTAGGCGTAGGTCATGGGCAGGCCGATACCGTAGGCGTCCATGCTGGCGCCGAGTATCCAGTGCCGGGTGCCGTCACCGGCTGTCATCTCGAACAGGTCCGGACACTCAATCCCGCCCAGCCCGTGGTTGGGGAAGTCGAAGTTGCGCTTCAGCTGCCAGTCCCGCAGGTTCCGTGACGTGTAGAAGGCCGCGTACCGGGCCCTGCCGATCACGCACACCCACTCGTTGCGTGCCGCATCCCAGTGGACTTTCGGGTCCCGGAACCATTCGGCATTGTCGATCTCCGCCTGCGTCACAGCCTTCCGGCCGTCCGTGTTGGCAATCACCGGATCCGGCAGTGCGGTGAAGGTGTAGCCGCCGTCCGTGGACCAGTAGAGGTACTGCTCCTGGAACTTCCGGATGCCGTCCGTGGGCTGCGTGGCGAGCACCACGATGGCACCGGCGCCAAAGCCCGCAGTATTGGCTGTGTCCACCACCGCCGATCCGGACCACACGGGGAAGTCGGGCTGCAGCGGCAGGGCGTCGCCGTGGTGGGTGAAGTGCACACCGTCGAACGTGGTGGCATGGTCCCATCCGCCCGGGCCGTTGTTCACTGTGGAGTGCAGGTAGTAGAGGTGGTAGGCCCCATTGACGAACACGGGGCGCTGGGGGTCGCACAGCCAGCCTGACGGCGGTGTCATGTGGTACAAGGCGCGCAGGGAATTTTGGGCCACCGCAGGCGGGGCCGCACCGGCGGCCCCGAGAAGCAGGGCCAGCGCTCCGGCTCCCGTTCCCTGCAGGGCGTGGCGGCGGGTAATGGCATGGGTCATCGTTGACTTCCTCTCCGGGGTTGCCAGCGCTCAAGCGCTTTAGCAGGAGAACATACCGACGCCTGCACACGCTGGTCAAGCGTTTGAGCAGAGAAATCCGGGGCACCATCCAGCTGAAAAAGCTTCTGAAACTATTTCTGCTAAAACGCTTGATCGTCCTGCTTTTTCACGCTAGCTTTCCAATGGTCAAACGCTTTAGCAGAAATGGACATCACCGTCGATGAACTACCCGGTTTTCTTCCAGCCCGCCGACGCCTGGGTTGGCGATCTTATCCCTTACCAGCAGGACGGCGAGTTCCGTCTGTTCTACCTCCACGAAGTGCGCGGCGAGCCAAAACCCGGAACGTCCTGGCACCTGGTGACCACCAAGGACCTGACGCAGTTCCAGGACCACGGCGTCGCCCTCCCGCACGGAAGCACGGACCAACCGGACTTCAACTGCTACACCGGCAGCATCGTTGCTGACGAGGTAGGCGCCCACCACCTGTTCTACACGGGCCAGAACCCCGCGAACACAGGCCAGGACGGCCTGCCACTGCAGTTGGTCATGCATGCCACCAGCACGGACGGAATGGGTTCATGGACCAAACATCCGGAACTCACCTTCGGGGCTCCGGACGGGTACGAGTCCGCAGACTGGCGGGACCCTTTCGTTTTCCGCGACGAGGCTTCCGGGCTATGGCGAATGCTCTTGGCGGCACGGCACACGGACGGACCCGAGCGCCGGCGCGGCGTCATCGCCCAGTGTGTGTCCACGGACCTGATGACCTGGGAATACGCAGAGCCCTTCTGGGACCCCCGCCGGTACATCACGCACGAGTGCCCCGACGTCTTCGAGTGGGGCGGCTGGTGGTATCTGGTCTACTCCGAATTCTCCGAAACCTTCACCACCCGCTACCGCATGGCCAAGAGCCCAACCGGCCCCTGGACGGTCCCGGCCCTGGACAGCGTCGACGGGCGCGCCTTCTACGCCTCCAAGACGGCGGAACGGGACGGCCGGCGGTTCTTCTTCGGCTGGATCGCCAGCAAGGAAGGAAATTCCGACGACGGCGCCTGGCAGTGGGCGGGTACCATGGCGGTTTTGGAGGCCCGGCAGAACGCCGACGGGACGTTGGCGTTCGGCCTCGCCGATGAGCTGGTGGACAGTTTCTGGGACGAGGTGCCGCTCGCGCTGGGCCAGGACCTGCCCTTCCGGATGGAAGTCCCGGACGGCTACAGCTCCGTCCTCTCTGCCCACGACGTTCCCACCCAGTTCTATGCCAAAGCGGTACTGGACATCTCGCCCGGCACCACCGAATGCGGAATGCTGCTGCGTTCCAGTGCGGACGGCGACCACTCCTACGTCCTCCGGCTGGAACCGCACCGCGGGCGCCTGGTCTTCGACCGCTGGCCCCGGGCCATTACCGGCGGCGCCCAGTGGCAGGTCTCAGGCGACGTCCCGTTCGCCGTCGAACTTGAACGTCCCTGCCACCTGCCTCGCGGCAAGCACACGCTGGAAGTCGTCGTGGACGGCGACCTGTGCGTCGCCGTCGTGGACCGGCAGGTGGCCCTGAGCACCCGGATCTACGACCACCCCACGGGCCGGATCGGAGTGTTTGCCGGCGAGGGATCAGTGGCCCTCACCTCCTTCGAAGTACGCAAGCGCACCACCAGCTGATCCTCCCCTGCCCCTCCCCTCCCATCAGTCCGTTTCCGTCACGAAAGAACCCCAATGAAGAACCTGTTCCGCGCCGCCGCTGCCGCGGCCGTCACCGCCTTGGCCCTGACCGCCTGTGGCGGTGGAAGTTCCACCGACCCCTCCAACGTGAGCCCCACCGGGGAGATCAAACCCCGGGAAATTTCCTGGCTGCTGTCCCGCCCGGCCGATGGCGCCGTCATCAACATCATGAAGAAGCTCGCCGACGACTACGCCAGGGAGCACCCCGGCTTCGAGCTGAACCTCATCACCACCCCGGACCGGCCGTCCTACATCCAAAAGCTCGAAACCCTGGCGGCGGCCAACAAGCTTCCAGAACTGTTCGACACGGACGCCACTCCCTTCGCACAGCAGCTGGCCAAGCAGGGCAAGATGGTGGACGCGGAGAAGCTGCTGAAGACGCTGGACATGTACGACGACTACCGCCCGGCAGCACTGGACTATCAGCGGTTCGACGACGGCTCCCTCTACATGATTCCGTTCCAGTTCGAACTGGAATTCATCTGGTACAACAAGGCGCTGCTGGAAAAGGCCGGAGTCGGCGTGCCGAAGTCGCTCGACGACATTCCGGCCATGTGCACCGCCCTGCGCCAGGCCGGAATAACCCCGATCGCCCTTGACGGCCAGGACCAGTGGCCGCTGGAACGGTACGTGGCGTACCAGCCCTTCCGTGGAGCAGGCCCTGACTATATCCAGAAGCTGAAGAAGGGCGAGGCCAAATTCAGCGACCCTGCCGGCCAAAAGACGGCGACCTGGATGGCGGAACTCGGCAAGGCAAGATGCTTCCAGGACGGTTTCTCGGCCCAGGGCTACTCCGATGCCCAGAACCAGTTCACCTCCGGCCAGGCCGCGATGTACAACATCGGCACGTGGGAACTTCCCAGCCTTGCCACGGACAAGCTGAACCCCGCCGTCCGGGACGACATCGACTTCTTCACGCTGCCCACCACAGAGGGGTCCGTGACGGCCGCCAACGAGTTCGTTTCCCCCTCGGGCATCGGGATGGCCGTCAACGCCCGGACCTACGACCCCCTGGTCAGCGACTTCCTGAAGTTCGCGCTGGAAAAGTACCCAGCCGAATACGCTGCCACGGGCGCACTCTCCCCCACCACCGACGTCGAAACCGCCGTCCCGGCCGACGCCACGCCGCTGTACCAAAAGGCGCTCGACCAGGCCAAGGACCTCGGCGAAAAGCAGGCAATGCCGTGGGACACGCAGCTGGACCCCACTACCAACGGCCGGCTGCAGCAGGAACTCGTCCTGCTGGTGCAGGGCGAGATAACTCCCCGGCAGTTCACGGACACCATGGACAACACCATCGCCCAGAACGCCCCGAAGTTCTTCAAGTAACCACTGCGGCGGGGGATCGCAGCGGTCCCCCGCCCGAAAGGCCCACCCATGCACAACAGCATGCTTCCCAACAGGTCACGGACCTCTGTCCTGGTCTTCCTGCTTCCGCCGCTGCTGCTCTACGGCGCAGCGGTCCTCTTCCCCATCCTCCAGTCATTGTTCCTGAGCTTCTTCTTTTGGAACGGCATCAGCGACATGGAGTTCGTCGGCCTGGACAACTACGTCCGGATGTTCGTGGCCGACGACATCTTCTGGCGCGCGTTCCTGAACGCACTCATCTACCTGGCGATCTGCCTGGTGCTGCAACTGGGCGGCGCACTGGCAGTCGCCAGCCTCCTCACCTCCCTCCGCCGCGGACGCGAGCTGATCAAGACGCTCTACCTGCTGCCGGCAGTGATCTCCACGGTGGCCATCGCCTTCCTCTTTGTCCGGATCTACTCCCTGGAACCGGTAGGCCTGCTCAACCAACTGTTCCAGTGGATGGGACTCGGCGCCCTGGAACGGCCCTGGCTCTCTGACGTCAACACTGTCCTGGCTGCCGTGTCCGCACCCGAAGGCTGGCGCTTCACCGGGCTCTACATGCTCATCATCTACGCGGCACTGCTCGCAGTGCCCAAGGAGCTTGAAGAGGCCGCGGTCCTGGACGGCGCCTCCCGGTGGACGCTCTTCACGAAGATCCGGTTCCCCTACATCCGTCCCGTGTGGATCACCACCACCATCATGGCCACCACCTACGGCCTGCGCGGCTTCGACATCCCCTACCTGATGACCAACGGCGGACCCGGACAGTCCTCCGAACTGCTCACCACCTACATGTACAAGACGGCGTTCACCAGCACGGACTTCGGCTACGCCAGCACCATCTCGGTGTTCATCGTGGTCGAGTGCCTCGTCGCCGTCGGACTCATCCTGTTCCTGCTGAAGCGGAAGGCAGACTCATGATCACCCAGGCAGCCCCGCCTACCCCGCCGGCCGCCGTGGTGCCGCCACAGCCCGCCAGGAAGCGGCGCCGCAGGCCCGACCTGTTCCGGACGCTGTCCCGGGTACTGATCATGCTGATCGTGATCGTGCAGGTGTATCCCCTGGCGTGGCTGTTCCTGACGAGCCTCCGCACCGAGCAGGACTTTGCCAGCGGTGACCCGTTCGCCCTTCCGGGGTCCCTGACCTGGGAAAACTATGCCAGGGCGTTCGAGACAGGCGACCTGGGCCGCAACATCCTCAACAGCTTCATCGTGACGATGGGCGCCAACGTCCTCATCGTCCTGCTGGGAATGATGGCCGCCTACGCCATACAGGTCCTCGGGTTCCGGTTCGGCCGGCTGGTCCGCGGCCTGTTCCTGATCGGCATCATCGTTCCGGTGCAGATCGCCCTGGTCCCCCTGTTCATCGACTACTCGGCGGTGAACCTGCTGGACACCTACCAGTCGATGATCATCCCGCTGGCCGGCTTCTCCCTGCCCATGTCCGTCTACCTGTTTTCCTCGTTCTACGAATACATCCCAAAGGAGACATATGAGGCGGCGTCACTGGACGGCGCCGGGCCCTACCGGATCTTCGGCCTGATCACCCTGCCGCTGTCCCTGAACACGGTGGTGACGGTAGTCCTGGTCAACAGCATCTTCATCTGGAACGACTTCATCTTTGCCAACACGTTCGTCCTGTCAGAGGAGCTGAAGACCATCCCGCTGGGGCTGCAGAACTACATCGGTGCCATGGGCAAGGTGGACTGGACCGCCACTTTCGCGGCCGTGTGCGTCACCATCACCCCGCTGCTGCTGGTTTTCCTGCTGCTGAACAAGGCGATGATCCAGGGACTGGAAAGCGGGGCGACCAAGGGATGACGGCCACGGCGGACGGATATACTCCTGACGGAGGGCAGATGGTTTCAAAGGAGAAAAGGCCGGGAGAGCAGGCCACGGCGGCCCGGTCCCCGCGGCCGGAGCGTACCCACCCGGTGACCCTCCGCGATGTGGCCGAGGCAGCCGGTGTTTCCACGGCGACGGTCTCGCTGGTGGTCAATAAAAAGAAGGACGCCCGGATCGCGGTGGAGACGCGCCAGCGGGTGAAGGACGCCATCCGCGCGCTCGGCTACCGCCCCAACGCGATGGCAAAGACCCTGGTCAGCGGAACCTCCCGCTTTATCGGCCTGGTGGCCGACGGCGTTGCCACCACCCCCTTTGCCGGCCAAATCATCCACGGCGCTCAGGACGAGGCGTGGAAGCACGGGTACGCCCTCCTCATTGCCAACACCGAGGGCAACGGGGAGCTTGAGCAGGACGCCATCACCATGATGCTGGAGTACAAGGTGCGCGGCATCCTCTACTCCACGTGGTTCCACCGGCAGACGGACATTCCGGCGTCGCTCCGCGAAGCGGATTTCGTCCTGGTTAACTGCTTTTCGCCGGAACCGGGTACCCGGGCTGTGGTTCCCGACGAAGTGCAGGGCGGCCGCTCGGCCACTGAGATCCTGCTGCGGCACGGCCACCGACGCATCGCCTTTATCAACGCCACCATCCCCGCCCCCGCCAGGGACGGACGGCTGCAGGGGTACCGGGAAGCGCTTGAGGCCGCCGGCCTGCCGTTCGACCCTGAACTGGTCATGGAGGCGTACCCGGACCAGGAGGGCGGCTACGGGGCAACGGCCGGGCTGCTCAAGCGGGACGTGACGGCCGTGTACTGCTACAACGACCGAATGGCGATGGGCCTCTACGACGGCCTGCGGGACCACGGGCTGTCCATCCCGGACGACATTGCCGTGGTGGGGTTCGACAACCAGGAAGTCATCGCCGCGCACCTGCGTCCGCCGCTCTCCACTGTGGCCCTTCCCCACTATGAGCTGGGAGCGGCGGGCGTGCGGATGCTGCTGGGGCTGGATGAGGTTCCGGACGGCCCGGCCGCGAAGATCCACTGCCCGGCGTTGGAACGGACCTCTGTCCGCGCCAGCGCGAGGAGCTAGGCGCTGGCACCCAGCGGTGCCACGCCGTCGTCGGGCGCTTTCGCTTCAAACTCCTCCGGCGCCATTGCCTGCGCGATGGCCGTGTCCGCCGCCGCGGCAAGGTCGCGTTCCTCGATGAGCTCCTGGAACCAGAAGTAGGACGCCTTCGGCGTCCGCTCCAGGGTTTCGTAGTCCACGTGCAGGAGCCCGAACGGCTGGTTGTAGCCGGCCGACCATTCGAAGTTGTCCAGCAGGGACCAGACGTAGTAGCCGCGCAGGTCCACCGCTTCCGCCTCGCCGCCGGGGGCGGTGGCCCGCAACGCGGTCTCCAGGTGGTCCGAGAGGTATCTCAGCCGGCGCTCGTCCGGGATGAACCGGGTATTGGTGGATTTGTCCCGGACGACGATGTCCTCAAAGCTGGCGCCGCCCTCCGTGATGATCACCGGCGGAAGGTTGGGGTACCGCTCGGCCATCTCCTTCAGGGCAACGGTCATGTACTCCGGCTTCACAGGCCAGCCGTAGGCGGTGATGTCCGCCTCCGGCCAGGTTTCCACGTGGAACGGGGTTCCGCCGCTGCCCGCGGCGCTGAGGTCGCTGCCCATGGCCTCCGCCATGCTGGCCGGCACGGCGCCGCCGCCGGGACCCACGGCAACCTTGGTGGGCATGTAGTAGTTGAGCCCGTAGAAGTCCAGCGGCTGGGAGATGAGCTGCATGTCCTCCTCCGGGTGCTCGAAGGAACTGAAGAACTTCGCGGCCCGGATCAGGTCCGGGTACTTTCCGGTGAGCACGGGGTCCGCGTACAGCCGGTTCTGCGCCAGGTCCATTAGCCCGGCACTGATGCGGTCCAGCGGGTTGATGGAGTTGGGCACCATGGGCGAGTAGACGTTGGTCATGCCGATCTCTCCGGGAACCCCCGCCGCACGGAGAGCCTGGACGGCCAGGCCGTGGCCCAGCAGCTGGTGGTGGACGGTGGGGAACGCGCCCAGGAGCAGTTCCTTGCCCGGCGAGTGCAGGCCCAGGGAGTAGCCGTTGGTACTGACTGTTGCCGGTTCGTTGATGGTGCACCAGCGGGCAACCCTGTCCCCGAAGGCATCGGCGAGGATCCCGGCGTACTCCCCCAGCCGGTAGGCGGTGTCCCGGTTCATCCAGCCGTCCGCTTCCTCCAGTGCAAGCGGCGTGTCCCAGTGGTAGATGGTGGCCATGGGCGAGATCCCGTTGGCCAGCAGTTCATCCAGCAGGCGGTCGTAGAAGTCCAGGCCCGCCCGGTTCGCCGGCCCGCTGCCCGTCGGCTGGATCCGCGGCCAGGCAAACGAGAAGCGGTATGAGTCCACCCCCAGCTGCTTCATGAGCGCCACGTCCTGCGGCATACGGTGGTAGTGGTCGCAGGCCGTCACCGGGCTGTGGTCCTCCACTATGGCGCCCGGTTTGGCGGCGAAGACGTCCCATGCGGCAGGTCCGCGGCCATCCTCGTCAAGGGCGCCCTCAATTTGGTAGGCCGCGGTAGCAACACCCAGGGTGAACCCCGGCGGGATGAGTGCTGCGAGTTCCTTGGCGGTGATATGCATGGGGGCCTTCTGTCAGGATTGATAAGTATGTCTCAGGATTGCACAGCGAAGGGCCCCTGACGAGCGGAAACACATCCGGCGTCACTGCGAGCCGAAGAGGAACTCCTTGGCATGGGCAACGGCTTTCCGGAATGCGTCATTCCGGAGCGTGACCAGGTGTTCCGGTTCGCCGTCGGCAGGTTCCAGGTAGCCCGTGTATCCGGGACGCAGCATCCAGATGTCGCCGGCCGGGGGCAGGTAGAACACGCCGAACGACCGTTGCTGCTTCTCCTCCCCCGTCCACACCGGCACCACCGCGAGCGCCGCCCCCGTGGCCGGGTTGATCCATTGCGCCCGTGGCAGGGGTTCCTCATGCGCTTCGGGATCCAGGAAGGGCGCGGTACCCACGCCCCAGCGCTGTTCAAAGCGCTCGTGGAATGCCGGGATCAGGTGTGAATCGTAACGCCGCCACTCGCTCATGCAGTCTTCCGCCTCCTTGCGCTTTGTCGTCGATACCCCGCTGGCCCGGCTCCGGGACGCTAGGCATATGGCCCGCTTTCCCAGCGCACCGGGGTGACCCTGATGGTGTGCCCGGACGTCCCGGTGCGGCCGGCCGATTTCCGCACGGGAATCACCGTGGGCGCGGAGGCTGCCTGCTGCCTGTCGTAGGCCGCCCGCCGCTCCGGGTCCCGCAGCACACTGAACGCCTGCATGATGCGCAGCAGTTCCCCTTCCGGCGCGGCCGCCCCGTCCATGTCGGGATGGTGGCTCCGCATCAGGGCACGGTATGCCCGGGAGATGTCCTGCTGGCTGGCATCCGGCCGGACCCGCAGGATGGCGTAGTAGTCGGGAGTATCTGTCATCTCGGCCTTCCCGCACCCGCGGCGGCGGGACCTGGCAAGCCGGCGCCGCCGTCGGGCATGAACGCGGGCAGCGCCGCCGGCGCCGCCCGCGCACCGCCGTTGGGAACTAGGTTGCGATCTGCTGCATCTGGCCCTGCTGCGTCTCGATCTCGATCTTGCGCGGCTTTGCCTTCTCCGCCACGGGGATCCTGAGGGTCAGGACGCCCTGGTCGTAGCTTGCCTTGATGTTGTCCGTATCCAGGGTGTCGCCGAGGATCAGCTGGCGGCTGAAGACCCCGCGGGGGCGCTCGGACGCCACCAGCTCAACATTGGGCTGCGTTGGGTCCTGCCGCTCGGCCCGGACGGTGAGGACGTTGCGCTCGACGTTCAGGTCAAGCGAGTCCACCTTGACGCCCGGAAGGTCGAAAGCCACCACGAAGTCGCCGTTCTCCTGCCAGGCGTCCATGGGCATGGCGGCCGGGCGGGCGGTGGTTCCAAAGACCTGCTGCGTGAGCCGGTCCAGCTCACGGAACGGGTCCGTACGCATCAACATCATTTCCCACTCCTTCAGCTTGTAAGTGTTGGACCGGTTGCCTATCCACCCGCCGATCTATGGTGGTGGATATAGATTTTTTATAGCACCCGTGCGAAACTGAAGCAATACCGCAGAACGTGTGATTTTGGAGGCGCCATGGCAGATTCCGCAACGGGAAGGACCCCGCGGCCCGCCGGCGGGCGCGCGCTCTACGCGATCTCGGTTGCGGCCGAGTTGACCGGGACCGGGCAGCAGAACATCCGGCTGTATGAGACAAAGGGCCTGCTGACGCCCTCCCGGACAGCCGGCGGCACCCGCCAGTACAGCGACGATGACATCGCCATTCTCATGCGCATCGGGGAACTCCTCGAGCAGGGCCTGAACCTCGCAGGTGTAGCCAAAGTGCTGGAGCTTGAGGCTGCCAACCTGAAACTGCACCGCGCCCTCAAGCGGGCCAGGTCACGGCCGCCGGGCTGAGGCGGGGCCGGCGCAGCGCTAGTCCCGCGGCGCCTCGGCCTTGGACAGTTGGCCGGTGATCTGTTCGCCGGGCACCCTTGCTGTCCGCCAGGTATCCACGGCAATCACGCCGCCGAGGATGATGAGTGACAGGGACACCGAGGCGAGCGCATCACTGAGCCAGTGGTATCCGAGATACAGCCGGCTCACCGCTGCGAGCAGGATCCCGACGCCGGCGGCGACGAAGCCCCAGACCGCCGCCCGCGTGTTCCTGCGCCTGGAAAAGATCAGGTACGCGCCCACCAGCAGGAAATCGCAGGCACCCAGGACATGGCCGGAGGGGAACGAGAACGTCTGGTCGATGCCGAACAGCATCTGGTCCACCGGCGGACGGGAGCGCCGGACGATCTGCAGGATGATCTGCGAGATGATGACGCCGCTGATCATCGCCGACGCCAGCAGGATGGGCCGCCAGGCATGCCTGGCCGCGAAGCTCCAGGCCACAACCACCACCAGGACGATTATGGGAAGGGCAATGGGGCCGAACACCACTGCCAGGAAGATCATCGCGGCGGTCAGGGTGGCGGACCTCGTGCCGAGGAGCCAGTCGCGGACGGGAGTGTCCGCTGCGGACAGCCCGTCAGCCTGCAGCACGCTGATGAGGGTGGTGATGAACAGGGCCACCCCCGCCGCCGCCAGGATCACCGCGTAGCGGTACAGGGCGCGCCTGTGCGCCGGCTCCACGTAGCGTTCCTCCACAACGAACTTGTCGTGGAAGTAGCGCCACTTGCCAACGTGCTTCCCCGTTCCAGACCCCGGCGATCCGCGCTGTCCCACTGTCATACCCGTCCCTAGGTGCGGAATTGCTTAGGGTGAAGATTATCCCGCGCGCTAGCCTGACTCCATGGGCGCCATGAACGAGCTGATTAATGCAGGAAGCGTGGAAACCCTTACCCGGCTCCTCACGGAAACCGGGCCGGGAACCCGGTGGGACCGGACAGCAGCCGCCGCATCACAGCTGGACGGCCTCCACCTGCGCGCCCGCACGGATCTGCTCGCCAATGCCCTCCTGGCTGACATCCGCAGCGTCCCCTCCCCGGGCTACCCGACGGCGGCGGGCAGCTTTCGTGCCGCCCTGGAGGTTCCGGAGTTCACCGGCTGGTTCCTCTGGCCGGTGTCCGAGGCCGCCGTCACCCTCGCCCTGGCGTCGGGCGCGGCAGAGCACTTCGACGACTGCCTGGCGCTGCTGGCCGCACTCACGCCCAGGCTCACCGGCGAGTTCGCGGTCCGGCGCCTGCTCGCAAGCGACCCTGACCGGGCCCTGGCCGCCATCCGGGATTGGGCCGCCAGCCCTGATGAACACGTCCGGCGGCTCGCGAGCGAGGGCACCCGCCCCTACCTGCCCTGGGCGGTACGGGTACCCGCCCTCATCCAGCGGCCGCAGGCCAGCCTTCCCATCCTTGATGCCCTGTACCGGGACCCGTCCGGGTACGTGCGCCGCTCTGTGGCCAACCACCTCAACGATCTCGCCCGGCATGCCCCCGATGCAGTGGTGGACACCGCCCGGCGCTGGCTCGCCGCGCCGGACGCCAACACGGGCCGGCTGGTCCGGCATGGCCTTCGGACGCTGGTCAAGAAAGGACACCCGGACGCGCTGGAGCTGCTCGGCTTCGCCCCCGCGCAGGTGGCCGTGAACGGTCCCCGCCTTGACCGGGACGTCCTCACCCTGCCGGGCGATTTGACCTTCGCGTTCGACGTCGCCAACACCGGAACCAAGGACGCGCGCCTCGCGGTGGACTACCTGGTCCACTACCGCAAGGCCGACGGCAGCGAGTCCGCCAAGGTCTTCAAGATCTCAACGGTGACCCTGGCGCCCGGGGAAAGCCGGAGCCTGACCAAGCGCCATGCCTTCCGCCAGATGACCACCAGGGTGCACTACCCGGGCGTGCATGCACTGGAGCTGCAGATCAACGGCGCTGCCCATGGCCGTACTGAGTTCCTGCTCAAGCTGCCCTAGCCCAAGCTGACCCGCACTGCCTGGACCTAACAGTGCCTAGAACGAACCGGTAGTGAACTGCCAGGTCCGGGTGGCCAGCTGGTTTCCTGCAAGGTCCCGTACTGCCGTTCCGCCGCCCATTACGGTCACGGTGTATGTGGTCTTAGCGGCCAGGGCCTGCTGCGGATCCAGGACCCACTGGTTGGTGGTGCCGTTGCGGTACACGGCGGCAGGGACCACGGCACCGGTGGCCGAGTTCTTCACGGTGAACGTGCTGCCGTTGACGCCCTGCACAGCCTCATTGAAGGTCACGCTGATGTTGTTGCTCCGGCGCACCAGCTTCGCATTGCTGCCCGGGGTAGTACCGGTGACCACGGGCGCGGGGCCGGTAAGGAACGTCCAGCTGGAGGAAGCGAGCGGAGTGCCTGCGGCATCACGGATGGCGGAGGTCCCGCCGACCAGCGTTGCCGTGTACACGGTGTCCGCAGCCAGGGCGGCAGACGGATCCAGGGTGGCCGTCCTGGTGGTCGCGTTGTAGGTGACGGTTGCCGGGACAGTGGTGCCGGCGGCGTTCTTGAGCACAAAGGTGGCCTGGCTGACGCCCTGCACCACCGTACTGAACGTTGCCGTCACGTTGGTTCCCACAGGCACCGACGTTGCGGTGGCGCCGGGGGTGATGGCGGTGACGGTGGGAGCAGGCGCCGGAGCTGGGACGGGCGCCGGTGCCGGTGCAGCAGCCGCGGGCGCCGTGAACAGCATCCGGTTCGGTGTCCCGGCTGTGGCCCCGGTGATGACTCCGGTTGTCGCATTGCTGACGAGGGAGCCAGCCACCTGGGCCGGGGTGAGGGCGGGGTTCTGGGAGAGCAGCACAGCGGCGGCACCGGCAGCGTGGGGCGCTGCCATGGAGGTGCCGGACATGGACGCGGTGGTGGTGGAAGAGGTGTGGTACGTGGACATGATTCCGACGCCCGGTGCGTAGAGGTCAACGCAGGAGCCGTAGTTGGAGAACGAGGCCTGGCGGTCTGAGGAGTCGCTGGCGGCAACGGTGACTACACCGGACACGCGGGCGGGAGAACTGCCGCAAGCGTCCGCGGCGGAGTTGCCGGCAGCAACCACGGCGGTGACGCCGTCGTTCATCACTGCCTGGATGGCGGTGTCCACTGCCGAACTGGCGGGGCCGCCAAGGCTGAGGTTCGCGACGGCAGGCACACCGGCGGGATGGTGGGCCGCGATCCAGTCGAGGCCCGCCACCACATCCGAGTTGTAGCCGGAGCCGTTGCAGTCAAGCACCCGGACGGGCACCACCGTGGCGGACTTGGCAACGCCGTAGGTTGACCCGGCCGCGGTCCCGGCCACGTGGGTGCCGTGGCCGTTGCAGTCGCCGGAGCCCCGGCCGTCCGCGACGGCAGTCCAGCCCGCGGCCACCCTGCCGCCGAAGTCCGCGTGGGACGCCACCACACCGGTGTCCACCACGTAGGCTGTCACACCGGCACCGGCGGAGGTCCACGAGTAGGAACCGGAAAGCGGCAGTGCCCGCTGGTCCACCCGGTCCAGGCCCCACGGCGAGGGCAGCTGTGTGTCCGAAGCGGTAACGGGTGCGTCCGGCTCTACCGACACCACGCGGCCGGAACGGGCAAGCGCCTCGGCCTGTGCCGGATTGGCGGTGATGACAGCGCCGCGGAGGGCGTGCTTGAAGGTCCGTCCGACGGCGAGGCCCTGCCCGCGCAGGCCGGCCGCCTCCGCATCAACGTCGGCAGTGGCGGCGTACTGAACGATGTAGCGGCCGGTTGCGCCAGCGTCGGATTTTGGTGCGGCGGCGGCTGGGACGGAGGTGGACAGGGCGACGGCGGAAACCAGGGCTGCGGCGGCGGGCAGCACGATCAGTGAAGTACGAATTTTGGGGTCCTTGGGATCGCTTGTGGGGACGCGGGGCGGGGACAACCACGCTGGTACCAAAAGACTAGGAGCCCGGAATACCGCTCCCGCCCGATTTTGCAGGATCCTGAGCCAAGCCTTGGGGTTTCCTGCGGA
Organism: Arthrobacter sp. MPF02; assembly: GCF_046605375.1. Classification (GTDB taxonomy): domain Bacteria; phylum Actinomycetota; class Actinomycetes; order Actinomycetales; family Micrococcaceae; genus Arthrobacter. The sequence continues at coordinate 3,202,154 of NZ_CP176772.1, forward strand.
CCTGGTGCTTTCCTGGCTTTAACCCCTGGCTCTACCCCACGGTGCCGGTGCCCTGCTGGTGGTCCCGCCAGCTGTATTCGGGCTCGTATCCCAGGAGCCGGCGGGCCTTGTCAATGGACAGCATGGTTTCGTGCTCGCCCAGTTCCTTGGTCACCTTGACCGCGGGAAACACCTCCGCGGCGAGGCTGGCGCTGGAGCGGCTCATGACGGTGTCCGCGTTGGCGATGATGAAGGCCTCGAACCCCGGCCGGCCGTTCTCCAGTGCCCGCACCACTGCCTGCGCGCCGTCCCTGCCGTCGATGTAGCCCCACAGGTTCCATTTCCGCAACGCGGCGTCGGAATCGAACGCCGGGAACCGCGCGTAGTCCTCCACGTCCATCACGTTCGAAAAGCGCAGCCCGGTAATGCTAAGCTCCGGGTCCCAGCGCGTCAGCTCGGCTGCCATCTGCTCCTCGAGGTGCTTCACCAGGGAGTAGGTGCTTTCCGGCCGGGCAGGGTATTCCTCGTCCACCGGGATGTAGGGCGGGTCGACGTCGAACGGCAATCCCAGCACCGTCTCGCTGGACGCATAGACCACTTTCTTGATGCCCGCCCGGCGGGCCGCCTGGAACACGTTGTAGGTGGACAGCATGTTGTTCTCGAAAGTCGCCGCGTCCGGCAGGATGCCCGGCGCCGGGATGGCACCAAGATGCACCACGGCGTCGAATCCGCTGTGCCTGTCGTCCACGCCCAGCAGCGCGTCCACCACCTGGCCGTAGTTGCGCAGGTCCACCACCAGGAGGCCCGGGCTGCGGGCCCCTTCCCGGTCCAGGTTCAGGACCTGGTGGCCGTCATCGATCAGCCGGCGCACCACGTGCCGGCCGAGTTTTCCGCTTCCGCCGGTGACGGCAATTCTCATCAGGACGTCCTTCTCTTAGGGGATCTGCGCCAGTCAGGCGCGGGCTGCGGCAAGGAACTTCTCGACGGCGGCAATCGCCTGTGCGGTGATCTCCCCCGGATCTCCGCTGCCGTCCACCGGGACGAGGATCCCGCGGGCGGCATAAACCGAGACTACTTCATGGGTCTCACGGCGGTAGAGGTCAAGCCGGCGCCGGAACACATCCACGGTGTCATCCGTGCGTCCCTGTTCCCGGGCGCGCTTGCGCATCCGCTGCTCCAGCTCGGTATCAGGCGCGCGCAGTTCGATGACGGCATTCAGGGCCAAGCCGCTGGCGGCGAGCATGTTGTCCAGTTCCACGGCCTGCACCGCCGTGCGCGGGTAACCGTCCAGCAGGAAGCCCCGCCGCACGTCATTCTCCAGCAGTCTGTCCCTCACCAGGGCGTTGGTGAGATGGTCGGGGACCAGGTCGCCGCCGTCGAGGTATTGAGCGGCCTGGGTGCCCAGCTCCGTTGCCCGGCTCACGTTGCTTCGGAAGATATCTCCCGTGGAGACTGCGGGGATGCCGAAGTGGCGGGCAAGATGCACGGCCTGTGTCCCCTTGCCGGAGCCTGGCGGACCGATAATAAGCAATCTGGTCATGTACGTGCCCCTTCCGGGAAAGCGGCCGCTGGTGTGCGGCCTGCCGCCGGGGCCGGCGCCTGCTTCATTGTGCCGGGTAGGCGGCAGGGGCGCCAGAGCGCCTTCTTCCGGGGAGGGGCAATATGACGCCTGGCCCGGCGTGGGGATGTATATACTCGTGGTTACCGGTTTAGCAGCAGGCCGTTGGACAGTTCATCGATCCAGCGACCTCCACCGGCACCAGCCTTCCAGGCGGGGCGGCGGGTTGCCGGGTCGTTTTGACCTGAGCGAACGGCACCAGGAAATCGTGGCCAGCGAGTCAACAGTAAAAACCGATACATCCATCACAGAGCACCTGCATGAACTGGTCCTCAACAGCTCGGACGTTGAGGACTTCCTCAATGAACTGGCACAGGTGTCTGCACGCAATCTTTCCGCGCCCGGCGACGACATGCTCTGCGCCATCACCCTGCTCCGGCAGCGGAAGGCCGCTACCGTGGCCAGCAGCAGCCCCGAGGCTAAAGCAGTCGGCCTCTTGGAACACGAGTTCGCCGAGACTCCCAGCATGACCGCTTCCACCACCCAGGAGACGGTGCATGTGCCGGATATCGAGGCGGACGGACGGTGGCCGGAGTACTTCGCAGCCCTGGCCGCACAGGGAGTCCGTTCCGTGCTCGCCCTCCCTTTCCAGCTGGAAGGCGAAACAAAGGCCGCGCTGCTGCTGTACTCGCGCCGGCCAAACCGGTTTGAAGGCCGCGTCCTCGAGTTCGCCGAGGACTTCGTCAGCCAGACCTCGCTCGCGCTGCGGCTGGCCGTGCGGTTCGCCCACTACAGCGAAGCCGCCGCCAATCTGCGCGCGACGCTGGAATCACGGACGGTCATCGACATGGCCGTCGGCATCATCATGGCCCAGAACCGCTGCAGCCAGCATGACGCCTTCGAAATCCTGAAGACGGCTTCCAGCACCCGCAACTCCAAGCTGCATGACGTCGCGGCCGCCGTCGTCAACGCCCTGGGACAAGGACCGGCCCGCACACATTACGACGGCTAGGATTCTTTTCAACACAACCGCCCAGGCCAGCGGTAGACTAACGCAAACTTTGGCCGGGGGCTCCGATGGAAAAGAAAAGTGTTTGCCTTGTTGTGGAAGACGACAGGGACATCCGTGGACTGATTGCCGTGGTCCTGTCACGCGCGTTTCCAAGTGCAGTCAGAATCAACCGGTGCGGAAGCCATTGCCGCAGCCGCGGATCCCGCCATCACGCTTGTCACCCTCGACCTCGGCCTCCCGGACATGGACGGGCACGTGGTTGCCCGCGCCATCCGTGCCCTGAGCAAGGCGCCGCTGCTGTTCCTTACTGCCAGGTCCGAAGACGATGACCTCCTGGCCGGGATGGCCTCGGGCGCTGCCGCGTACCTCACCAAGCCGTTCCACCCCAAGGAACTCCAGGACCTGGCAGTGCAGCTTACCCCCGCCGTTTCACCGGCTCACCACGTACCGGGCAAATCCCTCTGCTGATTTGCCTGCCTGGGTGGGGCATGACCCCGCTTTTCCGGCAACGGCGGACTCCCGCCGTTGCCGGAAAAGTTCAGAAGCTAGGGGCGGGCGCTATTTGCCAATGAAGGGCAGCAGCGCTTCGTTGACTTCCGCCGCATGGGTCCACAGCAGGCCGTGCGGCGCATCCTCGATCTCCACGTACTCGGCAGACGGCAGCGCCTTGGCGAACAGCCGTCCGGAGGAATCGATGGGCACGATGTTGTCCGCGGTACCGTGCAGGATCAGCGCGGGGACGTCGATCTTCGGGATGTCCGCACGGAAGTCGGTGAGCCAGGTGGGCTGGGCGTCGATGGAAGCCGTGGCGCCGGAACTGGCGGCGGTGTTCCAGCTGTGGTTGACGTACTCCTGGCTGAGCCTCGGGGTTCCCAGGTATGTATCCGTGTTGTAGAAGTTCTTGAAGAACTCGGTGAAGAAGGCGTAGCGGTCGGCCGTGACCGCTTCGGTCAGCCCGTCAAAAACCTTTTGCGGCACGCCGTCCGGATTGTCGTCGGTCTTGAGCAGGAACGGTTCCAGCGAGGCCAGGAACGCCGCGCGCGACACGCGGGCAGAGCCGTAGGTGGACAGGTAGCGGGCAACCTCACCCGTTCCCATGGAGAAGCCCACAAGGACTGCATCATTCAGGTCCAACGCGGTGAGCAGGGTGTTGAGGTCGGCCGCAAAGGTGTCATAGTCATAGCCGCTGGTGGTCTTGCTGGACTTGCCAAAGCCCCGCCGGTCATAAGTGATCACCCGGTAGCCCGCTTCCAGGAGCGCGGCAGTCTGCTTTTCCCAGGATGAGCCGTCCAGGGGGTATCCTTGGATCAGCACGACGGGCCGGCCCGTTCCGTGGTCCTCGTAGTAGAGCTCGATGTCCGTGCTGTTTTCGGTTCCAACGGTAATAAAAGCCATGTGCGGGCACATTCCTTTCAGACTGATCCGGAGCGGACAGGCGGGTACCCTGGCCGCGCATTCCCTACTCTAGGGCGGCTGCCGCCCTGGAGTATGGATTCGGGACACTGCCGCCTATGGTGACGGCTGCGGAAGCTCGCAGGAGATTTGCGGATTGGCGCCCATGTAATTCAAGGGTCCGGCCACGATGGTGATGGCGATTGTCCCTGCCCGGGCGCAGTTTTCAGGCGCGGCGCCGAGGTAGCCGCGCTGCCATGCAGCCACACCGCCGATGATCAACCAGATGACAATGAGCGCTCCCAGGATCCGCATAATTCCTCCATTGGCCGCGGCGGCTGTGGGATCAATTATGCGACGACGCCAGCCGTCACCATAGTGCAGGGACGGCCGGGATCGTGACCTGTAGGCGTATGAATGCACGCCCTGCCCAGGCTGGACGACAGGGTCCTGTCGCCCAGCCTGCGGCGGTGAAGGCGGATCAGGCTTTGGCAGCCTTGCCCGGCAGGGCCAGCTTGAAGACCTTGGCCCAGGAGGAACCCACCTGCTTGATCAGCGGCCCGGTGGTGTACTTCAGGCCGTAGCGCTGGCAAATCTCGCGGACCCGCGGCGCCACTTCGGCATAGCGGCTGGACGGCAGGTCCGGGAACAGGTGGTGCTCGATCTGGTGTGAAAGGTTGCCAGTCATGATGTGCATGAATTTGGACCCGGAAATATTGGCCGAGCCGATCATCTGGCGCACGTACCAGTCGCCGCGTGTCTCACCGTCCACCATCTCCTCGGTGAACGTGTCTGTGCCCTCTGGGAAGTGGCCGCAGAAAATGACGGCGTGGGCCCAGACGTTCCGGATGGCATTGGCTGCAAGGGTGCCGAACAGCGCCTGCTTCGCGGACCCGGTGAGCATGGCCAGGGCCGGCGTCGCCGCGTAGTCCTTGGTGAACTGGGTAACCACTTTCTTGCCCAGCGCCTTGAGGTCCTTGAGCAGGGCCTCCTTGGACTTCCTGCCTTCCTTGTAGTCCAGCAGCTCGAGGTCGTAGATGGCGATGCCCCACTCGAAGACCGGCGCCAGGAGCGCGTTATACAGCGGATTGCCGAGGGCCTTCGGCGTCCACGGCTGCTCCTCGTCCATGCGCAGGAGGTTGTATCCGACGTCGTTGTCCTTGCCCACCACGTTGGTCCAGCGGTGGTGCAGGTCGTTGTGCGTGTGCTGCCACGAGCGCGAGGGAGTGACGAAGTCCCACTCCCAGGTGGTGGAGTGGATGTCCGGGTCGCGCATCCAGTCCCACTGCCCGTGGAGGATGTTGTGGCCCAGCTCCATGTTCTCCAGGATCTTTGCGAGGCTGAGCAGCGTAGTGCCGGTGACCCAGGCAGCCTTGTTCTTGCCCACCAGCAGCGCGGCCCGGCCCGAAATCTCCAGGCCACGCTGGATCTTGATCATCCGGCGGATATATGCGGCGTCTTCGGCGCCCCTCTTGGCCAGGATTTCATCGCGGATGGCATCGAGTTCGCGGCCAAGTTCCGCCACCTGCTCATCTGTGAGATGTGCTGCGGCGGGCGGACGGACCGTGGGGCTGCCGGACTCGGCCAGCTTCCCCGGGCGTGACCGGGAACTGCCGGCGGCACTGCCTGTGGCCGGGGCGGGAGCGGCTTTGCTGGGTGACATTACAGACATACCGTGAGCTCCTCAGAGTTCGAGGTTGACGGGTCCGGCGGCTGCCGAGACGCACGTTTGGATTAGTTGGCCGGGTTCGCCGTGGACTTCCCCGGTGCGGAGGTCGCGCACCTGGCCGGCCCGGAGCGGAGTGAGGCAGCTGTGGCAGATGCCCATCCGGCAACCGCTGGGCATGAGCACCCCGGCGTCCTCACCCACGTCCAAAAGGGGCGTATCGCCGTCGGCCTCCACTTCCCGGTCCGACGTTTCAAAGGTGACCAGGCCGCCGTCGTGCCCCACGCCGCCGGCGAAGGTGGTGTTGAACCGCTCAATCATGAGGTTGCCGGCACTGCCGGCCACTGCCACCTCGGAGCCGGGCGCCGCCGTCGTCAGCGCCGCGCGCTTCCACAGCGCCTCGGCGTCGTCCAGGAAGCTGTCCGGGCCGCACGCGTAGGCAGCGCGTTCCTTCCAGTCCGGGCAAATCTCGTCCAGCTGGGCGGTGCTGGTCAGGTCCATACGGCCCTGTTCGCCCGTGAACCAGTGGGCCAGCCGGAAGTTGGGAAATTGGTCCGCAAGTTCGGCAAGTTCCTCCCGGAACAGGCTGTCACCGGGCGTGCGGGCTGAATGGACAAGCACGACGTCGGCATCCGGGCGCCGCGGAACGAGCGTGCGGATCATGGACATCACAGGTGTGATGCCGCTGCCCGCGGTGACCATCAGCAGGGGGCGGGGGTGCTCCGGGAGCACAAAGTCGCCCTGCGGCGGCGCAAGGAAAAGGACGTCACCAGGCCGGGTGGTGCGGACAAGGGTGCCGGAAACGGCCCCGACGTCGGTCACGGTGATGGCAGGATCCTTGCCGGCGGGCGCACTCAGCGAGTAGGAGCGCCAGTGCCGGACGCCGTTAAGCTCGACGCCGATGCGTGCCCACTGCCCTGCCAGATGGGAGTGCCAGCCACGGCCGGGGCGGAAGAAAATGGTGGCGGACTGGGCAGTTTCTTGTACCACGCGGGTGACCACGCCACGGAGCTGCCGGGCCGAGTACACAGGATTGAACAGGGCCAGGATGTCCTCGGGCGCAAGCGGCGTGGTGAGCACCGAGGCCGCCTGGGCCAGCTGTCGTAGCCGGATCATGCGATCCAGCCTAGGGCGGCGCGAGCCATATTTCTCTCTCTCCGTCATATGACCGTTCCGCAGTCACGCTGTAAAGGGGCGCTAAGCCCCCAAGCCGCACTTCAAGACTAACGGCTGCGTCACCGGGAAGGTTCCCCCGCATTACAGTAAGCATGCTTATTGTATCGCTGTTGAGGGGGTCTGCAGCCGAAATTACGCAAGCTCGGGAGAGATTACAAAGGTCAAGGGCTTTGCCTGCTCCAACCAAGCGCAGGGGCTATGTACCGGCACACGTTTCCCAAAAGCTTCACATTGAACTCCACTCCAAGCTGGTTTGGCACGGTCAACAGCAGCGTGTCCGCGGCCTGGACGGCAGTGTCTGCCACGAGCTCCTCCGCCAGCTTGTCCGGTTCGCCGACGTAGCTCTTGCCGAACCGGGCAGTGAGCCCGTCGATGATCCCTACCTGGTCCCGGCTGTCACGAAGGGCGCTGCCTGCGAAGTACCTGCCGTCCTCTGCATCCACGATGGGAAGGACACTGCGGCTGACCGAGATCCTGGGGGTGTGCCGATGGCCCGCGGTGGACCATGCATCCCGGTACAGCTGGATCTGTTCGGCCTGCAGTTCATGGAAAGGCACACCCGTATCCTCGGTCAGCAGGGTGGAGCTCATGAGGTTCATGCCGAGTTCCGCCGCCCACACGGCGGTCTTCCGGGTCCCGGCACCCCACCAGATCCGCTCCGCGAGGCCGGGTGACTGCGGCTGGACCGGAAGGAGGCCAGTGGCACCGCCCGCGTACCGGGGATCCGCTTCAACGACGCCCACACCGCTGATCGCCTTCCTGAAGAGGGCTGTGTGCCGGCGGGCCATGTCGGCGTCCGTTTCGCCCGGTTCCGGCACGTACCCGAAGGCGGCGGCACCCTGCCGTGCCGGTTCGGGTGAACCGCGGCTGATGCCCAGCTGCAGCCTGCCGCCGCTGATGAGGTCGGTGGCCGCTGCTTCTTCGGCCATATACAGCGGATTCTCATACCGCATGTCGATGACGCCAGTGCCGATTTCGATCCTGCTGGTGCGGGCAGCGATGGCGGACAGCAGCGGGAACGGGGACGCCTGTTGGCGGGCGAAGTGGTGGACCCGGAAGAACGCCCCGTCCACGCCGAGTTCCTCGGCTGCCACGGCCAGCTCAATGCCCTGGACCAGCGCCTCACCGGCGGTCCTGGTGCGGGAGCCCTGGCCGGGTCCCCAGTGGCCGAATGACAAAAATCCCATGCGCTCCATACCAGCCCCAACCCGGCCGGCCCCGACGGCATTCCCGGCTGGCATGATGGCTCCGTGGAAACTCCTGAACAAGCACTGACCGTCGGCAAAACCGTCCTGCTGTTCGCGCTGGCGGCGGCAGCCGAGATCGGCGGGGCCTGGCTGGTGTGGCAGTCCGTGCGCGAGGGGAAGGAGTGGTGGTGGGCCGGGCTGGGCGTCATCGCCCTGGGCGCGTACGGCTTTGTGGCCACGCTGCAGCCGGACGCGCACTTTGGCCGGATCCTGGCAGCATACGGCGGGGTGTTTGTTGCCGGGTCCCTGGCTTGGGGAATGGTCTTCGATGGTTTTAGGCCGGACCGCTGGGACGTGGCGGGGTCCCTGATCTGCCTGCTGGGCGTAGCAGTCATCATGTTCGCCCCGCGAAGCGGCCATTAATTCACCACCTAGACTGGCACCGTGACCAACAGCGAGCACGCACCCAAGGAACCTGCGACGCCGTCGCGCGGGAAATTTGCGGAGCGGCTGCTGCCGGGAGGGGAAGAACCTGATCCCCGGTTCACGCTCGCCAACGAACGCACGTTCCTGGCATGGATCCGTACGTCCCTGGCGCTCCTGGCAGGAGGCATCGCCATCGAGGCGTTCACGTCGGACCTGTTCCTCGAACCTGCCCGCAAGGGCCTGGCCGTCGTCCTGCTGCTGCTTGGCATGCTGCTCAGCGCCGGAGCGGCAGTGCGGTGGCTCCGCGTGGAGCGCAGCATGCGGAACAAGGCTCCCCTTCCGCTGCCGCTCATCGTGCCCCTGCTGGCCGGGGCAGGCGCCCTGGCTGCCGCCGTCGTGCTCGTCTTTATTCTCTGGCGCTGACCCGTGGCATTCTCCCCGCGGCCGCACGGCGACCCCGGCCTGCAGCCGGAGCGGACCAGCCTGGCGTGGGGACGCACCATGATGGCGCTGGTGACGGTGAGCGCGATTTTCCTGCGTTGGCTTCCGGCGCACGGGCTGCCCATCCTGCTGCTATTTGCCGTTTCGTCGGGCGCGGCACTGGCCATCTACCTCACCCAGCGCCGCCGCTACGGCGCCAGTTCCCGGGGCATCCACGAAGAACGCGTCGATGCCGATGTCCGTTCCGTGCTGTGGACCGCCTTCGCCGCGGTGGTGCTGGGCGGACTCGGCATCGGAGTGGTGCTGGCCGGGTAGCCGTCCCCGCGGCTTAGAACATCGGCAGGACAAAGCCCGCCAGCAGGGCCACCGCACCAATGGCGGTCAGGACGCGGCCCAGCACGGCGGCCATCCGGCCTTCCTCTTCCGGAACGGCCGTCCGCCACTGGGTGGGGCGCTTGGGGTGGTAATAGATGGGGAGCGTCTCGCCCACGGCCAGGTCCTTGATGTCGTGCGGGGACATGGGGGCGTTGTGGATCTCGTTTTTGCGGTCCACCCAGCGGAAGCCCACGCCGGTGTTGTCCGAATAGACCACGGCTTCGGCTACCGCCCAGGGGTGGACGAAGCGGCGGAGGAACCCCGCGTAAAACAGCAGCCCCAGCCCGACAGGCAGGCACATCCAGGTCAGCATTTCCAGGATTGGACCTGCCATATCAAGCACAGTGGGCATGAACCTGATGGTACAGCGCAGGGGTGGTGGCTTCCGCACCAACTACGTACGCTGAGGGAACAAGTGGGACCGCACGAGGCAAGGGGAGATTATGAACGACGAAGACATTCTGGCGCGTATCCAGGCCCTGGTGGAGGAGGAGCACACACTCCGCGGTTCCGGTGACGGCGACGTGCCGGACCGGGCCCGGCTAAGGCAGGTGGAGGAAAGCCTCGACCAGTGCTGGGACCTCCTGCGCCAGCGCAGGGCAAAGGCGGAATCCGGGAAGAACCCCAACGAGGCCGAAGCCCGGCCTGTCAGCGAGGTGGAGGGCTACAAGCAGTAATCCGGCAGCACTAAGGGGCGCCTGTGGTTCTGGTGGATGCCAGCGGAACCACGGGCGCTTCCGTTTCAGGACATGATGGATAGCAACAGATTGGAGTTCATCCATGCGTCTTGCAGTCGCCCAAATCATCAGCAGCGCGGACCCCGCAGGCAACCTCGAACTGATCCGGGACTACGCCACGCAGGCCAAGGCGGCCGGCGCGGAGCTGGTGGTCTTTCCGGAAGCGGCAATGCGCGCGTTCGGACATTCCCTCACCGACATCGCAGAGCCGCTGGACGGGCCGTGGGCCGGGAAGGTCAGGGACATCGCCAAGGAACTGGACGTCGCGATCGTAGCCGGGATGTTCACGCCAGGAAAGGACGGGCGGGTCCGGAACACCCTGCTGGTGACCGGCCCCGGCATTGACACCTCCTATGACAAGGTGCACCTTTTCGACGCCTTTGGGTTCACCGAGTCCAAGACGGTGGATCCGGGCGAGAAGCCGGTCACCTTCGAGGTCAACGGCACGGTCTTCGGCCTGGCCACCTGCTACGACGTCCGGTTCCCGGCGCTGTTCGCCGCCAATGCCCGCGCGGGCGCCCAGGTCAACATCGTCTGCGCGTCATGGGGTGCCGGCGAAGGCAAGGCGGAGCAGTGGGACCTGCTGGTCCGGGCCCGCGCCCTGGACAGCACCACGTTCGTGGTTGCCTGCGGCCAGGGCGATCCCGAAACAATCGGTGCGGGTCCTGCCGGCACGGCTCCCACCGGCATCGGGCACAGCGCCGTGGTCTCGCCGCTGGGTTCAACCCTGGCAGCGCTGGGCGGGAAGCCCGAGCTCGTCGTCGTGGACATCGATCCAGCAGCCGTTGAAGAGGTTCGGGCCAAGCTTCCGGTGCTGGCCAACGCCCGGCAGTTCTAGCCTCAGACCCTGGGAAACGTTGACGACGGCGTGCGGCACTTTCCGTGCCGCACGCCGTCGTTATTTGTGCTGTTAGACGTGAGGTTGCGTTCACGGGCAGGAAATCTTTGCGGAAGTACGCACGACGGCGGCGCCTCACCTTGAGCGGCAGCAGCCACCCCAGTGCTGGCAGGTAACAAGAGGTATTCGCGTCCAGCACAGGCGTGGCGGCACTGAAAGGCGTTTACATTCCGGAAACATCTGCGACACGCGAACTTCACGAACGGGCGGTTTGTGTAACGTCACCGCAACTTGGGCGGGCGGTAACGGAAACACGCGCCGTCAAAGATGGACGCCGGGGGAAAGCCGGGCGGTCAGCGCCCTATCAAAGCTCACATGCGAAGGGACCCGCCCGTGGAGATCACCGCCCAACACGTCTGGCTCATGATTTCAGCCGCGATGGTTTTGTTGATGACCCCCGGGCTCGGCCTCTTTTATGGCGGCATGACGCGCGCCAAGGCCGCCCTCAACATGATCATGATGAGTTTCATCTCGGCTGGCATCGTGGGCGTGGTGTGGGTTCTGTGGGGCTACTCCATGACCACCGGTGAGGGCGTTTTTGGCATTTTCGGCAACCCCTTTGCCAGTTTTGGGCTGCAGAACCTGATGGGTTCCCCGGACCTGATCAAGGCTGGGTACAGCGCCACGTTTGCGATCATCACCGTTGCACTGATCAGCGGCGCCATCGCGGACCGGGCAAAGTTCGGTGCGTGGGCCCTGTTCGTGCCGTTGTGGATCACGGTGGTTTATTGTCCTCTGGCTTACATGATCTGGGGCGGTGGCCTGATGAGCGCAGGCGGCGCCGTCACCGCTGTTTTCGGCCAAGTAATCGACTTCGCCGGCGGTGCGGTGGTGGAAATCAGCTCCGGAACTGCGGCACTGGTTCTTGCCCTCATCGTGGGTCAGCGGCACGGCTTTGCCAAGGACCCGAACCACCGCCCGCACAATGTTCCCTTCATCATGCTCGGTGCCGCCATTCTCTGGTTTGGCTGGTTCGGCTTTAACGGTGGAGCCGCCACTACGGCAGAGCAGGCGGGCCTGATTTGGGTGAACACCCTTGTGACTCCGGCGGCTGCGATGCTGAGCTGGCTGGTCACGGAGAAGGTCCGGCACGGCCACCCCACGTCCCTGGGAGCTGCGTCCGGCGTGGTGGCGGGACTGGTGGCCATCACCCCGTCCTGCGCCAATATCAGCCCGGTGGCCGCAATCGGCCTGGGCCTGGTGGCGGGTGCTGCCTGCGCCGTATTTGTTGACCTCAAATACCGCTTTGGGCTGGACGACTCCCTGGATGTGGTGGGAGTCCACCTGGGCGCCGGCCTCATCGGTACCCTGGCGCTCGGTTTCATCGCCCTCCCTGTTGACGGACAGGGCGGCGGCCTGTTCTACGGCGGCGGCTCCCAGCAGTTGATCGCCCAAACGGCGGCCGTGGTCATCACCCTGCTGCTGTCCGGGCTGGGAACCCTCGTGATCGGGCGGGCCATCAACAAGACCATCGGATTCAGGGTCAGCCGCGAAGCCGAGACCGCAGGCGTGGACCTGTCCGAACATGCGGAGAGCGCCTACGCGTTCGGTGAGACCGGTTCCGGCTTCAATCCCCTGCGGCCCGGCCTAGCCATTCTTCCCAGTGCTCCCTATGGTGCTGGGGAGCGGCCGGCCAAGGAAGATTCCTTCGCGTAACAGCCGACGCCGGCAGGTACGGCCAGGTTAGTCCGCAAGGATCTTGTACAGCGCGCGGCGGGTTTCATCAAGCTTCTCGATGGCAGCCGCACGCTGCTCTTCGGTGACGCCGCTGCGGAACTGGTGGATGACCCCCATGAGCTTGCCGATGCTTTGGTGGAAATCCCGGTCCAAGCTGTCCGGACCCGCGTTCCAGGCGTTCTCCATCTCCTCGGCGTGCTTCGCCACGTAGGCCCTGCCCGCATCCGTCAGGGCGAATTCGGTGCCGCGGCCTTCGCTCAGCGCCTCGATCAGGTCTTCATCCACAAGCTGCTGCAGTGTGGGGTAGATGGAACCTGGACTCGGGCGCCATGCACCGTCGGTCTTTTCCGCAATGGTCTTGATCAATCCGTAACCATTCGACGGTGATTCAGCCAGGAGCGAGAGGATTGCGGCGCGGACATCACCGCGGTTGGCACGCCTTCCGCCGCGGCCGAAGCCGGGACCGAAACCCGAACCAAAACCGGGACCGAAACCCGGGCCGAAACCTCCGCCGCGGTGCCCGTGCGGCCCCCTGCAGCCCCTGCCGCGCTGGAACTTGCCCCTGCCGAACTCCGGGCCTGGGAATCTTTCATCAGATATGCCTCGCATGCTGGCATCTTCCTTCCATTGAAGTGCTTACGCTTCTTTCTCAGCGATAGTTAACGATATGTCGTTAACTATCGCTGCGTCAAGGTTGAAGCGTGACCAAATCCTGACCTGACGGGCTATGGAAGACCCTCGGGCGCGGACGTATTCTTTTCACACCTCCAAGCTCCCGAGGGCTGATGCATGGCGAAGAAAAGGAAGCGCAGGCGCGGTTTCAGCGCCGGTGTGGGACGACTCCTGGGATTCCTGGCCGCGAGTATCACATGCGGAATCCTGGCCGCCGGCCTTGTGGTCCCGGCGGTGGCTGCCGCGGGACTGGGCGTCAGAAATTCCATCGGCTTTTTCGAAGGCCTGCCGGAAGAACTGACCGTGCAGCCGCCGTCGCAATCCACCAAGGTGCTGACGGCCGACGGGCAGACCATCGCCACCTTTTATGCGGAGAACCGCGTGCGGGTGCCCCTGGACCAGATGTCGCCCTATATCAAGGACGCGGTCATCGCGATTGAGGACAGCAGGTTCTACGACCATGCCGGGGTGGATCCTCAAGGCATTGTCCGCGCCCTCATCACCAACGTGACCAGGGGTGAGCAGCAGGGCGCTTCCACCATCACCCAGCAGTACGTCACCAACGTTATCAATGAGGCCCGCCTGTCCCAGGACCGCCCGGATGAGGTGATCCTCAGCGGGCAAAAGGACATCGGCGACAAGCTGCGCGAGATGAAGCTTGCCTTGGAGCTGGAGAAGAAGTTCAGCAAGGAGCAGATCCTTGAGGGCTACCTGAACATCGTGTTCTTCAACAGCGATGCCTACGGCGTGGAGGCCGCCGCGCGCTACTTCTTCAGCAGCACCGCCAAGGACCTCACGCTGCCCCAGGCAGCCCTGCTGGCCGGGCTGGTCAACAGCCCCACGTTCTACAACCCCGCAATCAACCCGGACAACTCGATGACCCGGCGCAACCAGGTGCTGGGCGAGATGCTGCGCCTCGGCAAGATCAACCAGGCGGAGCACGACCAGGCGGTGGCCACACCCATCGAGCTGAAGATCAATCCGGAGGGACAGGGCTGTGCCAATGCCGACATGGCCCCGTACTTCTGCGACTACATCTCGCACCTCATCCTTAACAACCCGGCCTACGGGCCGAACCAGACCGAACGCGAGCGGCGGCTGTACCGCGGCGGGCTCACCATTGTCACCACCCTGGACAGCAGGCTTCAGGCTGCAGCCCAGTCACAGGTGGACGGAACGGCCGGCCCGAACCCCGACCGGTGGGGTGCTGCCCTGGTGACGGTGCAGCCCGGGACCGGCAAGATCCTGGCAATGGCCCAGAACACTGTCTTCCTGCCGCAACCGGGCAAGTTCGATACGCACCTGAACTTCAACGTGGATGCCAAGGATCCCCAGGGCAACAACCTCAACGGGGCGGGCGGATTCCAGACCGGGTCCACCATGAAGCCGTTTACCTTTGCCCAGTGGCTGAACGAGGGCAAGCCCCTGACCGCGGAGGTGGATGCGTCCCAGCGTGTCTACCCGTTGGGATTCCCGTGGCGGTCAAGCTGCGGAAGGGTCCTGGGCGCTTACAGCACGGCGCAGAACAACCCCGAGCTGGGTGCTGCTGACGACCTGCAGAACGCCGAGGAGGGCTTCTACCGGAAGATGCCCATCAACTACGGCCTGTACAACTCCATCAACACCGCCACCTTCGCTTCGGCGACACAGCTGGATTTCTGCGGCATCCAGAAGATGGTCGATGCTGTGGGGCTGCACAACGGGCATGACGGCTCCCCGATCAACATGCACCAGCTGGGTAACCTGCTGGGGGCCACCAACGTGGCTCCGCTGCACATGGCCAACGCTTTCGCGACCTTTGCGAACGACGGCCGTTACTGCACGCCGATCGCCATTGTGGAGGTTACCGACGCTAATGGCGGCAAGCTGCCCGGCCAGCCCGTGGAGTGCAGGGATGCCGTGAAACCGGACGTGGCACGCGGCGTCAATAGCGTCCTGCAGGATGTCCTGGTAAGGGGCTCGGGCTTCTGGATCAATCCCAAGGTCCACGAGAAGGTGCCAACAGCTGCCAAGACCGGCACGTCCAACAACAACGGCGCCACTTGGATTGTTGGTTACACCACCGGACTGTCCACCGCGTCCTTCTTCGGTGATGCGCTGGAGAGCCAGCAGCGGTCGGGCCAGAATGTCACCATCAACGGCACGTTCTACCCCCGCCTCGACGGCTACATGATCGCCGGGCCGCAGTGGGCCAACTACATGGTGAACGTGGCGCCCTTGTACCCGGCTGCACCCTTCCCAGCCCCTCCCCCGACCATGATCGGCCCGAACCCGACGCCGCCTAAGCCCTAGTAAGCCAGGCATTTATCCTGAGCCGCGCCTCAGTCAGCCCGCTGGTCCCGCGCGGCCCAGCACTTGGACCATGGCGCGTTGTGGTGCCTCTCGTCCCGGTCTCTTATTCGTGGCAGGGAGACACCGTGTGCCGGGCAGCGGTGGTGCCGCGGATGTGTAAGTGTGGCCCGTTGGCGTTTTCAGCTGCACTGTGTGCCGGGCGCCGGGGAGCGGGAGTGGTCTGGCTGACCAGCCGGGTGTTTCTTTGGTGTGGTTGCAGGCTTCGCAGAGGCCCTGGCCGTTGCCGGCGCTGGTGGGTCCGTCTTTGTGCCAGGGGATGATGTGGTCGTCGTGGCGGATCGGCGCGTCACAGTACGGGGTCCGGCAGACATCGTCCCTGACTTGGATAAAGCGGCGGAGTCCGGGCGGGAAGAGCCGGGCCCGTGAATCCATCGCGACCAGCTCCCCGGTGCCCGGCGCGCTGTAAAGCCGCCGGACCCAGGTCTTCAGCTCTTCACCTCCCGCCGGGCCCGCAACAGCAATTCTTCTTGCCCATTCGGCGGGGACGGTGCCGTAGCCGGTCAGGCGGGCCGGTTCGCTGTCGCCCTGCAGGAGGGTACGGTCGGTCATCACGAGCTGGATTTCGATGCTGCTGACCCCGCCCTCAATGCCGGTGGCTCTTTCAACGAGGGTGTCGGCCATGATCTGGCCCTTGCCCCGCTCATCTCCCGCAGCCCGGAGCGTGTCGGCTTCCTTGACCAGCGCGGCGTACACGGCCACGCCCTGGGCGACGGGCAGCAGCGCGGTCACCCGCGCCATGGTGTCCGGCGCCGGGCGCAACGACACGGTCCGTTCGTTCACCGCGTGGCTGGCCCGCTTGGCCACCGACCGCGGGTCCCTCCGGTACGCCGCCGCCTTCACGGCGGAGATGATGGCACGTTCTCCGGCGCCGTCGAAGGTGCCGGTGTCGGCGGCGAGTTCCTCATCCACCCCGGCCCGGTCCTCCACCGACAGGCACACTGTCTCTTTCACCACTAGCGTGGTGCGCCACTCATTCAACCGTCCCGACCGGAACGCCGCGTATGTGCGCGGCATCCCGGTCAGGGCCCTGGCCAAGCCCAGCAGCCTCCCGCCCCGGGTAGGGGACTCCCGCCGCGCCAACGCCACCTGCGCCGCCACCCCGGCGCCCTGCTCCCCGGCAGGGACACCCGCGGCCGCCTGCTCCCGCCGCTGCTGCAGATCAAAAGCAACAGTGACCTCGGCCTGCCGCGCCGCCGCCAGCGCCTTCACATCCTCAAAGTGCCGCAGCTGATCAACCATCCCCGGACCATCAGACGCGACAGGAACAGCAGCCAGAATCCTCAGCGCATCGGCAACAGTGGGGGGTCTACCGCTCCCCACAACCGCTGCCCCAAACGCCTCCATGAACAAAGTCTTCCAGCAGGCACCGACAAAACCGGCCAGCCAAAAGCCCCATGTGGAAAACGACCTCTGCCACAATGAACGGCGTGAAAAGCCTCGAAACCGAGCGGTTGATCCTCCGGCAGTGGGAGCCGGAGGATGCGGGCTTTGTGCTGGACCTGTACTCCCGCTGGGAGGTCCAACGGTTCATCGGGAACCCTCCGCAGGCCATGGCGGACCGGGCCCAGGCAGAGGATCGGATCCGGGCCTGGCGAGCCATGGACCACCCCGTCCACGGGGTCTGGGCAGTCGGGCTCAAGGACCAAAACATCCTGGCCGGAACCCTGCTCCTGAAGGACATCCCCGCGTCAGGCCCGCTGCCCCTGCAGCCGTCAGGAGATACGGAGATTGGCTGGCATTTCCACCCCGACTTCTGGGGCCACGGCTACGCCACCGAAGCTGGCAGGGCGGTGCTTGATTACGCGTTCGCAAGTGGCCTGCCCAAGGTGGTGGCGGTGACGGCCCCGGCCAACATCGCGTCGCAAAAGGTGTGCACCCAGATCGGCCTGCGCCACCAGGGCGAGACCGGACGTTACTACAACATGCTCTGCGAGCTCTTCGAACTCAGGCGGGCTGCAACCTAGCCCGTCCCCTTCCACAGCCGCTGCCAGAACGTCCGGCGTTCCTCCGGCTCCGCCGGCGCCTCCTGGGCCGTGCGGGCGGCACGCCGCTGGCGCCAGCGCTCCACTTCCTGGTCCACGTCGCGGGTCTTGGTGATCACGGGCGGGCCTCCCTGCAGCTGCCGGCGGGCGTAGATGACGCGCCGGTTGAAGTCCTGCAGCAGCTCGCGGACCTGCTGCTCCGTGTACTGCTCGTCGAGCTTGGAGTCGAGTTCGGCGTCCTCAGTCCGCAGCAGGATGGCAGGCGGGCCCAGGCCGCTGACGTTCTCGCGTTGCAGCAAACCCTTGACCCACCAGTCCGGGTCGTAAGACTCGCCCAGCCCCGGAATCGGTTTACCGGCGTACTTGAGGTTGTCGAACTTGCCCTGCGCCATGGCATCCCGGACCAGGTACTCCGCCCTCGCGGCATCACTGACCTTACGGCGCTTCTCCCGCTCCTTCTCATCAAGGGCGTCGAGGGCGGCTTCCTCCTCGGCACTGATGCCCGCCCCCCGGTGGGATCGAAGCTCGGCGGCACGCTCCAACCGCTTCCGGAACTCTTCGGATCCGCTGGCCATTCATGCCACCGCCTTCCAGGTTTCCGCTGCCTTATCCAAGTATTTCGAAGCCTTCCGCAGCCTTCAACGCCTTCCCGGACAGGGTCGGAGAATACGTTTCCTGGCGGTGCGATACTCGGTCCTATGCCCAACCCCGCAAGCTCTTCGCCTGCCGCCCTGCCCGTCGTCCACAAACCGTGGGAATCACCCCTGGTCCTCCCGGACATGAGCAACACGACGGACCGCCACGAAAGGTTCCGCGTCACCAGCCGCTACATGGAGGTGGAAGGGAAACCTGCAATCCCCTTGTCGGGCGAGCTGCACTACAGCCGAGTGGACGCTGCAGCGTTCGTCAGGGCGTGTGCCGAGGTGGGGCTGGACGTGGTCCTGCGCATCGGGCCGTGGTGGCACGGCGAGGTCCACAACGGCGGTTTCCCTGACCGGGTCCAGCAGGCTCCGGTCCAGCACCGCACCAAAGACCCCTCATACCCGGATCTCGTGAAGCGCTGGTTCGGCTACCTGGGCGAGGAACTGGCCGGACTCCTGGGCCCGAACAGCAACGTCATCGGCATCCAGCTGGAAAACGAGCTGTACGACCAAGGCGGCGAAAACAAGGGGAAGGCGTACGACGGCGGGACGTCCCGCCGTCGTACGCCTTCCGTTAAGCGTTTGCGGGCTCGGCGAGGATGCTGTCGATCTGTCCGACGGCCTCCTTGAGGCCCTCTTCCATGCCCATCTGCACCATCTGCTCCAGCTGTTCCTCTGACTCGAACGTGGAAAGGATGGTCATCCGCGTCCGCTCCCCCACGGGCTCAAGGGTGACGGTGGCGTGGCTGGTGCCGAACTCGCCCGTGGGGTTGCCGTCGCTGTCGGCGAAGCCGTCGTTGAACTCGAGCTGGCGCGGCGCCTCGATGCTGGTGAACTCCCACCAGCCGTGCGCCTTGTCCCCCTCCGGACCGGTCATGTAGTAGCTGGCCCTGCCGCCCGGCACGAAGTCATGCTTGTAGAAGGTTGCCGGGTAGGTGGGCGGTCCCCACCACCGCTCCAGCTGCCGCGGGTCCTCGAAGAGCTGCCAGACGCGTTCCGCGCCGGCGTCGAACTCGGCAACCAGGGTAAGGCTCAGGGCCTCGAAGTTCTTATCCGTACTGATGACTGTCATGGCAATGCCTTCCTAACCTTCAGCGAGAATGTCGGCCATCCGGGCGGCGCGCTGGTGCCAGATCTGTTCATATTCGTCGAGCAGCCGCAGGGCTTTCTGCAGGCCTTCACGGTTACCCCGCACAATCTGCTCCCTTCCGCGCTTCTCCTTGGTGACCAGGGAAGCACGCTCCAACACCGCAACATGCTTCTGGACTGCGGCGAAACTCATGGCGTAGAGCGCTGCGAGGCCCGAAACAGAGTATTCCCCGACCGTTACACGACGGACGATATCCCGGCGCGTGGTGTCGGCGAAGGCCTGGAACAGACGGTCCAGTTCGGTTTCGCGGAGCTGATCTACAACCATTTGGTTGTACAATATGCCCGTCCTGCAGCAGTGTCAACGGGTTCCAACCCCCCTTTCGCCGTGCAGGACGTGAGACAACGGGGACGGTAGGTTGAAGCCCATGAGCATCTTCCTCGCCGGCGCCGGCCCGGACCCCCTGGCCTTTCCCGACCTCTTTGACCGGTTCGCCCAGGAGGTATCAGCAAAGGTCGGCGGGGCCCGGCACGCCCGCATCGCCGTCGTCGTCCACGACCGGGGCGGAAATCCTGGAGCCCGCCTGCCTGAGTACGTGGAGCCGCTCCGGGCCAGGCTTTCGTTCGAACCGGTTGAGGTGCTGCTGGGCCTGGACGGCGCCTCCGTTCCGGCCATGTTCGACGGCGTCGACGGCGTGGTGGTGGGCGGCGGCCTCACTCCCGCCTACATGGCGGGCCTTGCCGGCGCAGCGGAAACAGTCAGGCAGGTGGTGGCGGGGGGCGCTTCCTACTTGGGCTTTTCCGCCGGGGCGATGGTGGCACCGGGGCGGGCACTGGTTGGCGGATACCGGGTGGACGGCCGGGAAGTGTGCGGTGAGGAATGCTCCGAAGGGCTCGACGCGCTGGACATCCGCCCCGGCCTTGGCCTGGCCCCCTTTGCCCTGGACGTGCATGCGGCGCAGGCCGGAACACTGGGACGCGCCGCCGGTGCTGTGGCGGCCGGGCTGGTGGATTGGGCTGTTGCCATTGACGAGGACACGGCCCTCGTCCTGCCCGCTGCGGGTTCAGGGGATTATGAAGTGATCGGAGCCGGGCATTGCTGGGACATCCGGACACCCGGCGGGGCCTCCGGCGCTGCCTCAGGGTCCGCCGTCGTCACCATGCTCGCGGCGGGTTAGTTCCCGGGGCATTGCCTATTCGAAGTGCGTTTCCACGCGGTCGCCGGACAGCTGCTCGATGAGGTCCTTGGCAACGTCGCGCAGTTTGCGGTTGCGGTTGCTGGAAACCCTGGTGAGGATCTCCATCGCCTCGGCCTGGGTGCAGCGGTTCTGTGCCATGATGACGCCGCACGCCAGATTGATGGCAGTCCTGCTCTCCAGGGCCGCTTCCAGGTCTTCCGCCCGGTTCTGGGCAGTGTTGATCCGCACGGAAAGATGCATCGTATCGTGGGCAGCCGCCGCGAAACCGACAGCTTTTTCATACACGTCCGGCGTGAAGGCGCCCGGCTTCGCAGCGAAGAAGTTGAGCGCGGCCCGGGCGTCACCGTGCACCTCCAGGGGAACGCCCAAAGAACTGAAAACGCCCGCATCCGCAAATTTGCGTGTCAGCTCCGGCCATCTGGAGTCAATGGTGACGTCATCGATTATCACCGGAGTCAGCTCCCGCAGCGCCTTGATGCAAGGACCATCGCCTACGACCTGCTCCAGGCGGTCCAACTCTATTGCCCGCTCGCTGCTGCCTGCAGCGGTGGCTGGTTTGCGCTGCAGCTTGAGAGTGACCGCGCACTCGATGTGGTCATTCGCGGCAGCCGAGACGGCCGCCGCGGCCATGCCTGAGAGCCCGGCGAGGAATTCAACCACGTTTCCGGCGCCGACCAGGATTTCCTGCAGCTGTTGGACGGACTCGTTATCGGCAGTACTGGACATGGGGCAATCTTACTGCCCCGCGCAACAGCCGTACTTGTATTACGCGGCTGTATCAGAAACCGCTGCACCGGCGTACGGTCGAGACTGGGAGACTTTGGACGGAGGTGATATCGATGAAGGACCACCCGATCCCAGCGGAAGGCCATTCCGGCCCATCGGCCGACACCAACCTGACACTGCAGGAAATGGTCCTGGAAAGCCGCGACATCAGGGACTTCCTTGCGGAACTGGCCGTCCTGGCGGCCTCCCGGCTGTCCGTTACCGGGAACACCATCCATGCTGGCGTCACGGTGCTCCGGCGGAAACGGGCGGAGGCAGTCGCCGCCAGCGACGCTCCCGCCCGCGCACTGGATGAAATGCAGAACGGATTCGGTGACGGCCCCTGCCTCACTGCCTTGCGGACCGGGAGCACGGTGCTGGTTCCGGACCTTACAGCCGAGCGCCGCTGGGCCCCGTACGTCCGGGCCGCGACCAAGCAGGGCGTGTGCTCCATCCTTGCCGTCCCCCTGGACCTGGCCGGTAACGCCGAGGCCGTCCTGAACGCCTATTCCGGCCGGAGCAACGGCTTTTCGGGCGAGGACATCGCCACAGTGGAAGGATTCGCAGCACAGGCAGCAAGTTCGCTGCGGCTGGCGGTCCGCATCACACAGCTGAACGAGGTCCGGGACGACCTTGCGGCGGCAATGCAGTCGCGGATGGTCATCGACATGGCGCTCGGTGCCATCATGGCCCAGAACCGGTGCACGCGGGACGCTGCGGTCACCATCCTCATCGAGGCGTCAAACGTCAGGAGCATCAAACTCCAGGATGTTGCGGCGGCCGTGATCATGAACATCTCAGGCGAGACGGATATGGCTGGCCCCTTCGGCGAATGATCGGAAGCGCTGCGTCACCATCGAAACCGTGCCGCCCTTGCCGTTGTCCCCAATTGGGTAGCACCAAGTGTCGTTTTGAGCCCCGAAAACGACACTTACTGCTACCTACTTGGGGGACGTGATGAGACTCACTTGCAACAAAGCGCATTTTGGTTGAGAGCGCCCTTTCGGTTTGGGCACCATGGAGGGACAGGGCAGGATCCGCTCCCGCCCCGACCATCCTGGTGACGCAATGGGGCCCACCGGCGCGCCTTCCGGCGTTCGCAGCCCCAGTGCACAGCAGGCCGACTTCCCGGCCGCAAGGGCCGGACCGATGCAAGGAAGTACTGAACAATGACGTTTGACGCTGCCAACTCTGTCACCCACAAGATCTGTGACCGCTCCGACGTGCACGCCACGCTGGACACGCTCGTTGAGGACCTCGCCGTCCGCCACAACACCGCCAAGAGCAACATCGCCGTCACCTGCAGCGGCCCCAACACCTTCACGCTCAGCCTGGGCTCCGGCGTTTAGCCACCAGCGCAGGGTCCGCCGTTTGCCCGGTGGGCTTGCTCACATCTCCCCTTGAATGCTTGCCATTCCACCGGCAGCCATGCAGGATGGAGATATGGGAATGCGCTTTCCCAAAAAGCTTGTCCTCACAGACGAGGGCACGGCCGGACATGATCGGGCCGCCAGACCGCAAGAAATGGAAGTTGAATAATGACGTTCGATGCCCCTGATTCCGTAACCCTCAAAATTTGGGATAAGGCTGCGCTCCACCACACACTGGATTCCGCGATCAGTGACCTGTCCGCCCGGCACAACACCACCACCTGCCGGATCGCAGTAACCTGCAGCGGCCCCAACACCTTCACGCTGAGCGTGCACGGCGAGGACCGGGCCCTGGTAACCGCCTAGGCGGCAAGCACGCTGGAAGGAAGCGGAGGGGGTTTCAGGCCATGGTGCCCGCCGCGGCCCGCCTGCATACTGGACGGGTGACGGTTCGCAGATGGCGGGGGTCCGGGAAGCAACGGGGACCCAGCGAGGTCTGGTCCGACTGGACAGCCGCAGACGATGCCGGAGACACGCGCATCGCAACGGCCCTGGCCGCTGAGATGCTGTGCATTGCCCCGGACTCCTTCTACGCCTGGTACCACGCCGCGCTGCTGTCCAAGGCACTGGGCCGATGGGCCGAGAGCCTGGAGCGCAACGCGCGCGCTGTTGAGCTTTTCACGCCCACCGAAGCAGAGGATTTCGACGGCGTCAATCCCGCCGCCTGGAACCTCGGCATCGCCGCGACTGCCCTGGGTGACTGGGCCACGGCCAGGCGGGCCTGGGAGGCCTACGGCATCCAGGGTATGGGCAGCGGGTTGGACCCGATCGACGTGGACTTTGGTTTGGCACCGGTCCGGCTGAATCCGGACCAGCCGAGCCTTCCCCATCAGGTGCTGCCAGCGGCCGGAACCACCGAGGTGGTCTGGTGCTGGCGCAGGAGCCCCGCGCACGCGGTCATCGCCAATGTTCCGCTGCCGGAGTCCGGACACCGGTTCCGGGACGTCCTCCTGCATGACGGCGAGCCGAAGGGGTTCCGCAGGCTCGGCGGGCAGGACGTGGCGGTGTTCGACCAGCTGGAACGCCTGGAGGATTCGGGCCTGATCACCTGGCAGGCACAGGTAACGGGTGCTTCAACGGACGACCTCAGGGAGCTGTTCGGCCTGCTGGAGGAGCGGGGACTGGGCGTTGACGACTGGTCCGCCATGCGGATGCTGTGCCCGGAATGCTCCCGGGGCATCCCCGACGCCGGACATGACCACACCGCGGCACCTTCCGGCGTGAACCGGTTGGGCCTGGCGGGCCCAGAGTCGGAGCTGGACCGGGGGCTGAGCGACTGGCTTGCCCCGCGGCCTGCAGTGCACCTCGACCTGGCGCTGCTCTGGTAGGTGCCTCGTGCGGCTACCGGGCGGCAAGTAGACTTTGGAACATCCACCGGAAGCGCCACCACAGCATAGGGACGTGATGAGGCAGCAATCCCAGGCGCAAGCCGACCTGCAAGGGGCGGGAACGGGGAAACCCACCCGCGCAACACTGGCTGTTGTCCCGGCGGCCCTTGTCTCGGCGTCGGGCTTTCTTCTCTTTGCCCGCGAGGACCGGTTCTCCGGTTTCCTCCTCCTTGCCGCCGCGCTGGTGCTCGCCGGCTTTGTCAGCCGCAAGCTCCTGATCGACCTGGCCCTGATCGGGGTGGGCCTGACCGCCATGAGCCTGGTCCCGATCACCACGGACATCAGCACCGAACACATGGCCGTGATGGGAACGGCGATGCTCCTTGCCGTCGGCATTCCCTACGCCGTGTCCCGGTTCATCACCAAGGACCACGCCATCCGCTTCCCCATCAGGACCGGTCAGCCATGGACCCGGGCCGAGAAGTGGTACCTCCCGGCGGTGCTGGTGATCGGGTATGCCCTGATGCCGGTGTACATGATCCGTACCGGCGTCTACAACAACTGGCCGGCGGTCAGCGACTTTGACGGCATCGCCCGGCTCTTCCTGGGGACGAACGTGCTGGGCATCTGGGATGAGCTGTTCTTCATCTGCACCACGTTCACGCTGCTCCGCCGCCACCTCCCGGACTGGCAGGCCAACCTGCTGCAGGCCGTCCTGTTCACCTCCTTCCTCTGGGAACTCGGCTTCCATGCCTGGGCGCCCTACTTCATCTTCCCGTTCGCCCTGCTGCAGGCCCGGCTGTTCACGGTAACCAAATCGCTGTCCTACATCGTCAGCGTCCACCTGCTCTTCGACTTCGTGCTGTTCCTGGTGCTGATCCACGCCCACAACCGGGAGTGGATCGACATCTTCCTGTACTGACGGCAGGAGATTCCATGGCTACTGCTGGCGACGAAACAGCGGGCCCGGGGAAGCGCGGCCGAAACTCATTTGTGTCATGACAGTTTGGGGGTTGCCGGAACCGGCCCCGTACCCTTGCTTAGGCATACCTAAGAAGAAGGGCTGACCGTGCATCCCACTCCCCCGGAAAATCCGCTCCGTGCCAGGTGAGACGTTCCGC
Source organism: Arthrobacter sp. MPF02 (assembly GCF_046605375.1). Classification (GTDB taxonomy): domain Bacteria; phylum Actinomycetota; class Actinomycetes; order Actinomycetales; family Micrococcaceae; genus Arthrobacter. The sequence goes on from NZ_CP176772.1 coordinate 3,227,257, forward strand.
GGCCCCTGGGGCATTCCCCACCTGCGCGCGGACTCTGTGGCTGATCCGGCCAAGGACCGGGTGGTGGCGGAACCGGACGCCCGGAACAGCAAGGCGGTGGGCCGCTTCCTGCGGTCCGGGTTGGAACCCGGCCCGAAGGTGCAGCTTCCCGACAAGGAGGCCCAGCTGGTCTTCCTGGACCGGGACAAGTTCGAATTCCGGGCGGCGGAGCAGGGCTGAGGCGCCCTACTCCTCGCCGTTGTCCTGCGCTTCGGGGTATTTCGCCATCGCCTCGCAGGCCTGGTTCCAGCGTGCGTTGAACGCGTGCCGGCTGAGCGGCGCGAACATGCCGTCCAGCACCTTTTCCACTGCGTCATATGCGGCGTCCCGGGCTCTTTCCTGCGCCGCCGGGGTGTAGTAGTTCATGACAGGAATTCGTTGCGGTTCCGCGGCCGGATGGGTCCTAGCCTGCCGGCCGGAGCGAGGTGATCATCCGCCGGATGTTCTGGTACTCGGTGGTGTCCATGTACTTCCTGGTTTGTTCCAGGTAGGGCAATCCTTCACCACCCGGAGTCCTGTTGTTGTCCGGGTTGTAGAAGGCGCCGAACATGGCGGCGGTGGGCGGCCACGTGAAGAAGTGGAAGATGGGGCAGGCGGCCTCCCCGTCGGGCGCGGGGACCGAGGTGATGCCGTACGCGGCCGCCGGGGTATCGGCCGGGCCGGGAGCCGTGGCGTCGCCGCGGGTTTCAAAGACGAACCGCGGAACGTCGCCGTTCTGTGCCAGGGCCGGCAGCTGCTGCGATTCAAACTCCATGTACGGGTACTTCTCAATGCAGGTCGAGCCCGTGGCCATGTTGGTCCGCAGGGTGGCCAGCGGCCTTCCTGCCTCATTGGTGACTTCCGCGAAGGCGCCGCCGCCCTCGGGCAGCTCCCCGGCCGGATCCCGCACGTTCCACGTCGCGGGCAGGTCGAATGCCAGCTGGCCGTCCGCCGTCGTAAAGGTCTTCAGCGAGCCCTTCGGTGAGGTGGGCGAGGGCTCTGCGGTCGCCGTGGCCGTGGGCGGGGCCGACGGCGGTGCTTTCCCCGGCGTCGCGGGTGGCACGCTGATCATGGTCGGCGTGCCGGATACTGTCGCCGTCGAGACCGGCGGCGAGGGCTGCGGGCTGCCGCATCCGGCAACAACCACGGCAACCAGAACCATTGCGGGAAACAGCCCGCGGGACCTTTCCATCACACCCTCCGGTACGAAAATGGGGTACGAAAAACTGGTCCTTCAATTGTGGGAACCACAGGCGGCCATGGAACCGGGAGTGCCTTGATTGCCGCTGAACCGTTGCGGCGCATAACAAAAGGACTTTGCGGTTGAGGCACGACGGCGGGCAGCCGCCTTTTCGGTGGCTGCCCGCCGTTGCGCGGTTCCCGGGCTAGAGGGTGGCGGTGTCGATCACGAAGCGGTAGCGGACGTCCGATGCCAGGACACGTTCGTATGCATCATTGATCTTGTCGGCCGGGATCACTTCGATCTCGGCTCCGATGCCGTGCTCCGCGCAGAAGTCCAGCATCTCCTGCGTCTCACGGATGCCACCGATCATGGAGCCGGCGAAGGACCGCCGGCCGCCGATCAGGGCGAAGGCGTTGACCGGAAGGGGCTCTGCGGGGGCACCCACGTTGACCAGTGCACCGTCCAGCTTCAGCAGCTGGAGGTAGGAGCTGATGTCGATCGAGGCGCTGACGGTGTTGATGATGAGGTCGAAGCTGCCGGCGAGGTCCTTGAAGGTGTTTTCGTCGCTGGTGGCGTAGTAGCTGGTTGCGCCCAGCTTCAGGCCGTCCTCCTGCTTCTTCAGCGACTGCGACAGGACGGTCACGTCGGCGCCCAGGGCAGCAGCCAGCTTGACGGCCATGTGGCCCAGCCCGCCCAGACCGACGACGGCAACCTCCTTGCCGGGTCCGGCGCCCCAGTGCCGCAGCGGGGAGTAGGTGGTGATGCCGGCGCACAGCAGCGGTGCGGCGACGTCGAGGTCCAGGCCTTCGGGAATGCGAACGACGAAGTTTTCGGTCACCACCACGTGGGTGGAGTAGCCGCCCTGGGTGATGGTGCCGTCGCGGTCAACGGCGCCGTAGGTGCCCACGTTGCCCTTGAGGCAGTACTGCTCCTCGCCCTCCAGGCAGTTGGCGCACTCCTTGCAGGAGTTGACCATGCAGCCGACACCAACGCGGTCGCCCACCTTGTGCTTTGTCACCTCGGATCCCACTTCAGTAACAACGCCGGCGATCTCGTGGCCGGGCACCAGCGGGTACTGCTGCGGGCCCCAGTCGCCGCGGACAGTGTGGATGTCCGAGTGGCAGATGCCGGCGTACTTGATCTGAATCAGGACATCGTGCGGGCCCACTTCGCGGCGCTCGATGGTGGTGGAGACGAGGTCCTCGGTTGCTGACGGGGATGCATAAGCCTTGACGGTGGTCATGGTTCTCCTGTGGATCGTATGGGGGTCTCTAAAAATGCTACCGGGGGGTAAACCGGGCAAACCCGTCATTTATGCCGGTAGCGGTGGCCCTGCTGTAACTGGTTCTGCCAGTACCACCCTTGGCTTTTGCGATCCGTCGTAACGTTCTGTCTATGGATAACCGAGCCGAGGTAAGGCAGTTCCTCTCCACCCGCCGCGGCCGCATCACGCCGGAACAGGCGGGGCTGGAGCCGTACGGCGGCCGGCGCCGGGTGCCGGGGCTGCGCCGCGAAGAGGTGGCCCGGCTGGCCGGCGTCAGCGTTGACTACTACACCCGGCTGGAACGCGGGAACCTCTCCGGTGTTTCGGACAGCGTACTTGACGCCATTGCGCGGGCGCTGGAGCTGGACCGCGCAGAGCATGACCATCTCTATGACCTGGCGCGGGCGGCCAACACCTCCGGCAGGAAGCGGACGGCAACTCCCGCCGGCACACGTGTACGTCCCGAGCTCCAGTACCTCCTGGACACCATCACCGGCGCGCCCGCCTTCATCGGGAACAACCGGATGGACATTGTGGCTGCGAATACCCTGGGCTACGCGCTGTATTCGGACATGTACCGCGGACCGGCCCGCCCGGCCAACCATTCGCGTTTCATCTTCCTGGATCCCCGCGCGCACAACTTCTACACCGAGTGGGAACGCGCCGCGAACACCAACGTGGCCATCCTCCGCCGTGAGGCCGGGCGCAACCCCCACGACAAGGGCATCGCCGAACTTATCGGTGAGTTGTCCATGCGCAGTGACGATTTCCGTACTCTCTGGGCGGCGCACAACGTCCGGCGGCATTACGCGGGGACCAAGATCTTCCGCCACCCGGTGGTGGGGCTTCTCGAGCTGAATTACCAGGTTTTGGGGCTGGAGGAGGACCCTGGCCATTCCCTGACGGTTTTTCCGCCAACCCCCGGCAGCCCCACCGAGGAGTCGCTGAAGCTCCTCGCGTCCTGGGCTGCCACGGAGAACATCGTGGAACTGGCCCTGGCGGGCACGCGGGGCTAACCCGCGGGCCTATCCCAAGGGGACCTCGAGGATCCGGTCGTCGCCGGGCTCGGGGTCGCCCCGCCCGTCCGTGTTGTTGGTCAGGAACCACAGCCTGCCGCCCGGGGATACCGTTACATCCCGGATGCGGCCGTACTCGCGGCTGTAGTGCTCAGTGGACGTCGAGGGATCGGACACCGGGACGGACCGCAGCACCTGCCCGCGCAGGTTGGCGATGAACAGCGTTCCACCGGCATGCGCCATTCCGCTGGGGCTTGCTTCGCCCGGCTGCCACTGCTGCACGGGATCCACAAACCCTTCCCGGCCCGCAATCCCTTCCACCGCGGGCCAGCCGTAGTTGGCGCCTGCTTTGATGATGTTGAGCTCGTCCCACGTGTTTTGGCCGAACTCGGTGGCGAACATGGTGCCGTCGTCCGCCCAGGCCAGGCCCTGCGGGTTGCGGTGCCCGTAGCTGTAGACCAGCGATCCCGGGAACGGGTTGTCCGCTGGCACTTCACCGTCGGGAGTCATGCGCAGGATCTTGCCCGCCAGCGATTCCCGGTCCTGCGCACTGTTGCGCCGGCTCGCGTCCCCGGCCGCCACGTACAGCATGCCGTCGGGACCAAAGGCGATCCGGCCGCCGTCGTGGACACTCGCTGACGGGATGCGGTCAAGGAGCGTGTCCGGCTGCCCCAGCGACAGGGAACCCGGCGATCCCGCGACCGGATAGCGCTGGACGCGGTTGCCCTCCTGGCCCGTGGAATAGACGTAGAGGTCCCCGTCCGTGCCTACCGCCAGGCCCAGGAGCCCGGATTCCCCGCGGGCTGCCACGCCTTGCACGGTTCCGATGGGCCGGGAGGAGCCGCCAGGCGCGAGTTCCAGGATCTGTCCGCTGTTCCGCTCGCTGACCAGCGGGATCCCGTTGCGGAAGACCACGGACCACGGGGCCTCCAAATCTGCCGCGATTTGTTGGGGCGTTCCGGCGATGGTGGCTGCAGCGGTGGGCAATGCTTCAGCGGCAGGAGCAGAGGTTGCCGGGGCTGACGCAGTGGGCGCCGGCTGCGTCGCGGAAGGAGAACGGCCGGTGGCCGGTTCAGGGGCCGGGACGGCGGTGCAGCCTGCCAGCAGCACTGTTGCCGCGATGGCAGCTGCTGCAAGAACCGGTTCACGCACGTGCTTCCCCCTTTGTTGCTGTCCTGCGAATCATCTTCCCGCACTTCCCAGCCAGGTTATTCTCGGATGCTGAAGTGTCCGGTGCAGAATCCTCCGGCGCTGTAGCGGCCGCGGGACCTCCCGCCGTCGTCCGCTCCTCCTAAAGTGGCGCGGGTCCGGGACATTGACCCAGAACTTTCCTAGACTGGCGAATGGAGCTAAGCCAAGACGGAAGGATTGCAGGATGAGCGGAGTAGTTGTTGTAGGCGTGGACGCCAGCGCATCAGCCCGGAAAGCCGCGGAAGTTGCCCTCGGCCTGGCGGAGGCGCTGGGCGCCTCGCTCCATGTGGTGACGGCCTTCGAGGCCGAGAATGCCGAGACCTTCGGCGTGGGCTCGGACCAGGTGACCGTCTACAGCGCCGACAGCGCGGAACATGTGGCCAAATCCCTGGCAGTGTCGAAGCCGAATGTCGAAGTCACGCACTTTGCCGCCCGCGGCAAGCCGGCCGACTCCCTGATCAAGGAAGCCATCCGCCTGGATGCCCGGCTGATCGTGGTGGGGAACCGCAGGATGCGCGGCATCGGCCGGCTCCTGGGCAGCGTTGCCAACAGCGTGGCGCACAACGCCCCCTGCGACGTCTACATCGCCAACACCTACGACGACTAACCCCCACGAGTTTCGTCCAGATGTGCAGGGCTGAAGTGCCCGGAAGCCTGCATATCTGGACAAAAACTACGCTGGATTAGCGGGTACTGGCTCCCCGGGCCGGTTCGCGGTTTTCCCGGAGCTCCTTGTCGAGCTCGCTGAGGCAGTAGTCCTTGAACCAGTGGCGGATGCCCTGCGGCAATCTGGGGTAGACGACGGCCAGGACCTGCAACGTGCGGTCGAAGCGGCGCTGCCGGCGTTCGTTCCAGGGCAGGCCGAAGTCCTTCCGCAGTTGCTCCGGAAGGAACCCGGCGGTCAGGAACCGGGCGGGCGGGATGATAGCGCGGTACCAGAGTGCCGTGTGCTTGGGGTACAGCAGCCCGCGCCCCACCCGCACGCCTTCGTCCTCCGCCCGCAGCGTGGCGATGCGCCCGTCCCAGTAGCGGCGGAACGCGGCCCGGTCCTCGGGCCACAGCCCCGGCGGAAGCTGCAGGACGGTGCCGATCCGGGCATAGTCCCGGTACATCGCATCCGCGGACTCGTCGTCGAGCGGGCCGTAAATCTTCTCGATGATGGTAACGGCGGTGTCGTAGAGCGTGGCCACCACCCACAGCTGCAGCTGGGGGTCGTAGGCGTTGTAGCCGGGCGACGTGTCATTGTCGCCCCTGCGGACCGGCACGTGCGCCCGGTTCACCTTCCGCCGGACCGCATTCACCTGTTCCTCGGTGCCGTAGACGACGGCGTAGACGTAGGTCAGCGTCCCCTTGAGCCGGTTGACCGGCCGGCCGACAAATGTGCTGTGCTCATGCACGCCGCGGCCCACTGCCGGCTCGGCGAGCTGCAGCAGCAGGGCACGCCCGGCCCCGGCAAGCAGGATCACTTCCGCGCCGTAGTCGGCCATTCCCCGCACCATTTCAACAGGGTACCGGAGCACAACGGAAGCGGACGACGGCGGGACCCCCTCCGTCGTCCGCTTGCCGTTGACCGGGCTACTTGAGCGCGCCCTCCCGCACCTGCGCCGGTTCGAACCGGGCGCCGGCACCCGGGAACGCGGGCACCTCGATCCGGGCATGCGTGTGTATGTCCGTGGCAGTGGCTTTGGTGTGCTGCGCGATCTGTTCCATGGTGGTCACTGACATCCCGTCCATATCCTTGATTCGCTCGATCAGCTGCTCCAGGGCGACCGCCTTGGAGGGCCGGCCGAAGATGAACGGGTGGTTGGTCAGGACGAAGCAGCTGCCCTGCGATTGGTGCGCCTCGGCCTCGAGGGTCCACATCTCCAGCACCTTCGCCGGGCTTTCGATCACACCGCTGCCGGTCACGCCGGGGTAGAACGCATACTGCTCCCACTCGTCCAGGGTCCAGTCCACCGGGATCTCGACGATGTCCCGGGGGTCATCGGCAGCGACGGCGAAGCGGTAGGGGGCGTCGCCGTCGAGCAGGCTCCAGTCGTAGAGGAAGCGGCGCAAAAAGAGGGGCTGCCGGCTAACCTGGCAGCCCCTCAAGGAAAAGCGAACGACGGCGGGTGGGCCCCGCCGTCGTTCTCTTCACTCTGGATTATTGTCCTGCTCGGGATTCCCCTCGTCCGGATGGCTCCGGTGGTGGGCTTCCTGGAGGTGCTGGTCCAGCTTTTCCTCCGCCTCGCGGCGGCGCTGGCCAATCGTGCGCATCTGCCCGGTGGTAATCGCCGAGTGTGCATGCAGATGCGGGCCTGAATCGTGCGGGCTGCCGCCTTTGCCTTCTTGCATAGTCACATCGTCCCACCCCGCAGGGTCCGCGGCTAGGCTGGGCCGGGCCCGCCGGCTCAGCTGGAGGCGTCCTTCTCAATTTCCTCGGCCAGCTCGTCCACATCCTCGGGACGCATGTCAATGCCTTCTTCCTCGAGGCGTTCCTCAAGGACATGGCTGACGTCGTCCTGGATGTGGCCGAGCAGGATCTCGCCGCGGATTTCATCGGCAATACTGTCCGCGGTCTCGGCGGGGTCAACCGCTTCGGCGCTGTCGACGTCGGAAGGGAGGCCAGTGTCATCGGCTGAATCAGTCATACCACCCTGTTACCCCTCCACCGAACCGGCAAACAGGGGGTGCGGGCCACCTGGACCATTGGTATTGCCCTCAAAGGGCCATGCGCCCAACACGGCCAGCGCACTGGTCCAGGTTGTTACCTGCCGTTTCAGGCCCGCACAACCACTGTAGGCGTACGACGGCGTGACCTCCCGTCGTCGTCCGTTTCTCTTTTGGGTGCCCGCGGCCCGTAAGCGCTTCACTGCGAGCGCTTGCTGTTTCTGCGTCCAATCGACAGGCCCGCCCAGAAAGCCAGGACCAGCAGTCCGGCGACGGCGATGGCCAGTCCGACCTGCGTTCCCGGGCTCAGGAAAACCAGGCCGCTGCCGGAGAAAGGCTCGTTGCTCAGCGGTGCATAGGCGAACCAGCCAAAGCTGATTTCCCGGCTCCTGGTCCAGGCCACCATGCCCCCGACCAGCACCGCGACGACACCCAGCAAAGGCACGACGGCGGCGCGGGCTTGGGTGCGCCTGGACGGTGGGCGTTCCTCAGGTGTGTTGTTGACCCCCATGCAGGCGAGTCTAGCCTTCCCCGCCCGCCCCTTTTCGCGGCTGCCGGCCAGGTCTAGGCTGGGCGGATGCTGACCATCGGAACCATTGTCCTCGGCGTCAACCACGTCGGCCGCGCCACCGAGTTCTGGCATGCCGCCCTGGGCTATGTCCCGCGGGAACCCGGCGACGAGACGTGGGTGACCCTGGCGCCGGCGTCGGGATCCGGAGCCCAGCTGTCCCTCATGCTGAGCGAAACGCCGACGCAGGACCATCCGCGCATCCACCTGGACCTGTATGCGGATGACCAGGCTGCGGAGGTGGAGCGGCTGGTCTCGCTCGGCGCCCGGCACGTGGACTGGGACCTGTATCCGGAGGACCCGGACTTCGTCGTCCTGCAAGACCCGGACGGCAACCGGTTCTGCGTCATCGACAAAAGCCCGCGGTAGCGCCGCCGTCGAACGCCCTCCCCCGCTTCCGCCTTGCTTGAACTCCCACATGCTAAGCGTGCTTAGTATATTGGAGTGACCTGTCCGAAACGACGGCCGGAGGATTCCGGAGGGAAGAGGTAACCATGGCCACCAGTCCAATTGTTGCGCCGAAGCGGATGGGGGAAGCATGGGCTCCGTAGTTATTTTTGCCCCGTCCCCGGTCCTGACCGTCACGGTCGAGGACGTGGAAGGCACCGCCGATATCCACCTCCATGCCGGCGGACAGGGCGTATGGCAGGCCCGCATGCTCAAGACGCTTGGCACCGAAGTGACCATGTGCGCGGTGTTCTCCGGTGAAACCGGCGGTGTCCTGCAGCACCTGATCGAGGATGAGGGCGTGATGCTGTTGTCCGTCACGGGCGAAGGCAGCAGCGGCGCCTATATCCATGACCGCCGCAGCGGTGAACGGGACGTGGTGGCCGAATCGGCCGGCCACCGGCTCACCCGGCACGAACTGGACGAGCTCTACGGGCTGACCCTGCAGGCCGGGATGAAGGCACGCACCGTGATCCTCAGCGGCACCGGCCGGGAGGACTCGGTCCCGCCGGACACGTACCGCCGGCTGACCGCGGACCTGCGCACCGCAGGCTGCACCGTCATCGCGGACCTGGCCGGCGAGCGGCTGAAGGGCATCCTGGAGGGCAAGCCGACCGTGGTGAAGATGTCCGACTCCGAAGTTGTCGAGAGCGGCCGCGCCGAAGAATCGGAAACGGGCCAGCTGGTTGAGGCGATGCACGCGCTCAACCGGGAGGGCGCGGAAACGGTGATCATCACCCGTGCGCACGAACCATCTTTGCTGTTGCACGACGGCGAGGTGAGCGAAATCCACGTCCCGCAGTTCGAGACCGTGGAAACCAGCGGCGCCGGTGATTCCCTCACCGCCGGCATTGCCGCGGTCCTGGCCGACGGCGGCACGCTCCACGACGCCGTCGTCATGGGCACGGCGGCCGGCGCGCACAACGTGACGCGCCACGGCCTGGGTTCCGGCGAGGCATCAGTCATCCACGAGGTGGCCAAGCTTGTAAAGATCGTTCCCCTGGACACCAGCGGGACTGAACCGGCGCAGCAGGTCAGCCCGGACGAGCTGGCACGGAAGCTGAGGACGTCATGAACCAGCCCACGCGTGTTTTGATCACCAACGATGACGGCATCGCCTCCCCCGGCCTGCACGCCCTGGCTGCCGCGGCAGTCCGCGCGGGCTTGGACGTTGTGGTGGCGGCCCCGGCCTCCGAGGCCAGCGGCAGCAGTTCCTCGATCACCGCTGTGGAGGAGGACGGCAGGATTTCGGTTGAAGAGCGCGAACTGGAGGACCTGGACGGGGTGAAGGCCTTCGCCGTCCACGGTGCGCCCGCGTTCATCACGATGATCGCCACCCACGGCGCGTTCGGGACCCCGCCGGACATTGTCCTGTCCGGGGTGAACCGCGGAGCGAACGTGGGCCGCGCCATCCTGCATTCCGGCACCGTGGGCGCGGCCCTGACCGCCGGCGTCAACGACGGCCGCGGAATGGCGGTCTCCCTGGATACCGGCCTCAATCCGGATGCGCTGCACTGGGACACGGCCGCCCAGCTGGCCACCGGGCTGCTGCCGTTCCTGATGGAGCAGGATCCGGGGTGCGTGCTGAACTTGAACGTGCCCAATAGCGCCGGACTTGAGCTGCCCGAGTACCGCACCGCTACGCTGACCCGGTTCGGCATCGTGCAGACCACCCTGGCCGAGCGGGGGCAGCAGCACGTGCGGCTGGCGATCGCGGACACAACCGAGAAGCCCGATCCGGACAGCGACGCCGCACTGCTGGCGGCCGGGTACGCCACGGTGACCGCGCTGCAGCCGGTCACCGGGATAGCGCTCCCGTCCCTGGACTCGCTGCCGCGCGCCGCGTCGGGGGCTTAGGGCGGAAGGTTCTCCAACGGAAGCGGACGACGGCGGGACCTCCCGCCGTCGTCCGCTTTCCTTTTGTGGTGCTTGCCTTAGCCGCGCTTACAGCGTGGCGGTTTCTTCCTCGCCCAGCCTGGTCAGGCGGAGTTCGTCCTCCACGGCACGGGCCGGCCAGTAGTCCTTGGCGAGCTCGTCGGCCCAGATCCTGTCCGCGTCCGGGAACAGTTTGGGGAGCAGCCCGGCCGCCTGCAGCAGGGCGATCAGGGCGAGGGTCCTGGCGTCGGGCTTTGCAGGGTCAGGCTTTGCGGTGGGGTTGGCCCCGGTTCCGGCATCATTCTCTGCCACGGGATCGGGAACTTTCGGCTGGACGGGGGCTGCGGTGAACACGGCCTGGATCTTCTCGATGAGTGCCGCCTCCGGCGCGTGGTCCTTCTCCGGGTACCGCACCCTCCGGAACAGGCCCAGGTGCTTGTCGCCGGCACGTTCCACGATGCTCCGGGATACCATCCCCTCGTAGTTGCGCTGCACCAGGGCATGGCCCTCCAGGATGGAAACCCACCGCTGCGGAGTATGGGGACGCGACTTCCCGCGGATCAGTTCCAGCTCCTGCTCAAGGTCGGTTTCCGGGGTGGTGCCGGTAGCCCTTACGTGCTTGCCCTCAAGGTCGATGGCACCCAGCAGGTCCAGCTCCGCCAGGACCGCCCCGGCCACCGCGGTCCTCAGGGCGAACACCGGCACCTCTGGCTTGCCGTCCTTGTCATTCGTGGCCAAAAGCAGAAAAGCCTGGGGAAGGCTGAGTTCCGCAGGCTTGGGCGATTCCGTGTTCATAGCAATATGGTGCGCCGGTGGGGCGGCCGCCACAATGGCCCGCTTCATTCATCAGCTTTCCTGATGAGTATTGTGCAGGAAACGTTGCTTTTGTATACGCCTGCTGAAGGACATACTGGGACGCAGAGCCACACCGGCCGATGCACGCGTCCCTGCCAAACGAGCCACGGAGTCACAAAGAAGTGATGAAGAACCGCACTCTGCGCCACCCGTTCCCCAGCAGCACACACTCAGCGAGAAGCCGGGAGGCGAGAACCGGCGAGCATTGCCCCATCACCGGCTGGTGGGTTCCGGCCGGGAAGGAAGCAGACGCGCTCTTTCTGTCTGAGGGAAGCATCATGCCGTCCCGCCTGGGGCATTCCACGTCCTGGTCGCTGCTGACAGGCAGGTAAATTTATGGGCGATGATTTCCATTGCCCGGGCCATCACGTTCTGGACCGCCCGCCAGGACGGTGACCTGCTTGGGTGCGGCGCGCTCAAAATGCTGGACTCCCCGGACGGTCAGGCCAGGCACGGCGAGATCAAGTCCATGCGCACCACTGCCCCGGCACGGGGACGGGGTGTGGCCACGCTTATGCTCCGGCACATCCTCGACGACGCCCGGACCCGAAACCTTTCGCGTGTGTATATCGAAACCGGAACCGAGGACTACTTCGCCCCGGCCCGGCGCCTGTACGCCCGGAATGGCTTCACCGAGTGCCCGCCGTTTGCCGACTACGCCCTGGACCCCAACAGCGTTTTCATGGAGCTGCGCCTCTAACTAAGCAGCCGAAGCGGAGTTGTTTTTGCTCAGGCTGTCCGGACTTCCAGCTCCACTGGAATAGCACGGCGGACGGCATCGTCCACGGGGCAATGCCGCAGCCCCCACTCAACAATGTCCCGCGCTGCTTCCGAGACGCCGGGCCCCACCCGGACCGTCACCCGCATGCTGGCCGGGCCGGCGGGAACCTCCTCGGCGATGCCGAGAATGCCACGGTCATCGGATTCGCTGTCCACGTCGACTTCCAGGCCCGTCAGCTCAATTCCCTGCTCCGCGGCACGCATCGCGATGAGTGTGGCGACGCAGGAGGCGTACGCGGCGCGGAACAGCCAGCCCGGCGAGGGAGCTGATCCGCCTCCGCCCACACCGGTGACCATGTCGGTGACGACTGTTGCGCCATCGGGGCCGGTTACACGGATCCGGAGCCCGTCCTCCACGACGGCGGTAGCTGCGGAGTCGCGGTAACGCGCCTCGTCGGGATGGGCGGCCAGGTAGTTCCTGGCGGCTGTCATTGCTTCCGCTATTTGTACATTGCCCATCTGCGTCTCCTCCGCCGTTCCGTAGCCTTTGTGCCTGTATGCCTTCCGGCGCACTGGCAGCGGCGCCGAGGTGCTCTAATGCTGGACCTGCAGAAACGTGCAGGCAAGAGCGGGAGCCCTCTGTGCGGAAGTTGGCAAACGTAAGCGGACGACGGCGGGTGGGCGCCCGCCGTCGTCCGCTCTGCTTGGTGCCTAGGAGCTGAAGGGGACCTTCTCCCAGCGCAGTACGTCCGTGCCGTCGGCGCTGTTGCCGGCCACCGTGAACCGCACGTAGTTGGTGGCGTTGGCGGAGCCGTCCACGGTGACGCGCTGCAGGTCGTCAGCGGCGGGCTGGCCGTAGATGTCCAGCCAGGGTGAGCCTTCGGCGAGGGGCTGGTTCTCGGCGAAGACGTGGCTGTCGCCGTTGATGAGGTAGACCGGGGCGTCGAAGCTGTTGGTCTCTTCGACGATGGCCTGGACGATCTCGCGGAAGCCGGACATGATCTCCGGGTTGGCGGTTGCAGCGCTGAGCAGCGACGGGTCGAACATGTCGGCCTGGGTCATCAGGACGACGGCGCGGTTGTTGCGGCGTTCGGCTTCGTCGAAGGTCTCGCGGATCTGGGCCAACACGGCGTCCGTGCGGTGCTCCACCTCGGCGAGCTGCTCCGGCGTGGGAGTGGTTTCGCCGAGGCCGGTCCAGGGCTGGAGGGAGTTGTTGCTGCCCTGGATGTTCAGCACGGAGAAGGCCACCCGGTTCTGGGTGAAGCGGACGTTTTCGGGAAGGCCGAGGTCCTCCTGGGTTTTGACCGGCATGGTGGCGCCAAGGGTTTTGCCGGGTTCGTTGAAGAAGACTTCGCGCAGCTTGTCCAGCCGTTCCAGCGGGTTGTAGGTGCCGTTGTTGGTCCGGTGGCAGTCCACCCATTCGTTGTCGCCGGGGGTGAAGACCAGCGGGTGGGTGAAGGTGTCGAAGTCTTTTCGGATGTTGGTGAAGTACTGGTCCGAGCAGACGGAAGAGCCGTTCTTGATATCGCCCACGTGTGCTACAAACTTCAGCTTGCTGTCGGCGTTGATGTCCTGGATGCGGGCGGGGAACTTGGCAATCTCGGCGTCGCCGTAAGGAATGTCGCCGATGACGCCGAAGGTGAAGGCGTCGCCGGTGTTCTCGGCGGCGGTGGCTGGCTGGGCGGCAAGGAGGCCGAGCGCCAGGACGGCTGCCGCCGCCGTCGTCTTTAGTGTCTTTGTAGGCATGGGGAAGGGTCCTTTTTCTGCTTGCGGGCTACGCCGTGCGGGCGGTGAGGAACTGCTGCAGGCCGGCGAGGTCGTCGGTGTTGATGTGGTCCACCCCGGCGTTGGCGAGTTCGGTCCAGATGGCGTCGCGGGCGTCGCCGGGCTGGTGCGGGGTGGCCCAGAAGCGGACGCGGTAGCCGTTGGCGTGGGCGGTGGCGACGTAGGCGTGGAGCTTGGCGCGCTCAAGCTCCGGCATGGGGCCGACGCCCTGCCAGGTGAAGAGCCGGGTCCAGTTGTCGCTGACCAGCGGCATGAGCTCCGCGGGCTTGCCGGTGGTGAGGTCGGCAGAGCGGCCGTCGTAGAAGCTGAAGCGCTTGTCCTGGGACTGCATGGTGGCCAGCGGGCGGTTGCCGCTGATGACGGCGGTGACCGGGCCGGTCTTGACGGTGCCGTTGGTGTAGCGGCTCATGATGTCGCGGTGCTCGGCCAGTTCCTGCTCGATGGCGGCGTAAGTGGCCTCGCCTTCGCTCTTGATGTCGATCAGGAGCTGCAGGCTGCCGTCCCAGTGCGGGTAGACGCCGTGGCCCTGCTGGCTGCGGACCAGGTCCTGCAGCGGATCAAGGTAGAGGCTTTCGAGGGTGACGCCGGGCTTCACGTCCTCAAGGTCGTGGGCCACCAGCAGTTGGCCGTCCACCAGCCACACGTCCGCTTCGACGCTGGTGAAGCCGTGTTCGAGGGCGTCGAGCAGCGGGCGGTCATGCTCGTAATCGTTGTGGGCGTGCGCCTGTGCCAGCGGCTGGCCGACGACGACGGGAGCCGGCTTGGCTGCCTCGGCCTGGGCGGGTGCCACTGCGGTTCCTGCCATGGAGGCGAGGAGGGCGACAGCGGCGAGGGTGCTTTTCACGAACAAGAAGAACTCCTGGGTAGAGCTTGGATTTTTGTCAGCTCCTGAATTGGGGAAGGAGCGCAGATGTCCCAAAAGACTCCCTGCCGTGCGCGAACGGAAGCATTCGGGCCGGTTTCAGGCTGGTGAACAGCAGGCGTCACTGAGCAGGAAAACAGGGTGGCTGCCGCGCCAAATTACGGAACATCCAGGCCGTTCTGGTTGTTGTACAGGGTGATGATGACTTCTCAGGATCTGGACCTGACTACTCTTTCTCCCACCCGCTTGTGGGTCCCCAAACACGTACTGGTCACGCGCGCTGCGGCCGACCTGCCGCACACAGCAGAAATTATCAGACGCTGTGAGCGTGCCGGCGTGGATGACATCCGGTTCTTACCTGGCAATGCGTTGACAGGCCTTCGCGGCGCCAGCGACCGCGAAACCTATGCGTCCGCGAAGAACACGCTTGCAGTTGTCGTCGCTCCGCCGAGTGCCCTCAAACCGCAGCCCATCCCGCCAAGCGCGGACTGGCGCATCGACCTTGCCAAGGGCTGCCCGGCACACTGCCAGTACTGCTACCTTGCCGGGTCCCTGCAGGGACCGCCGGTCACCCGCGTGTACGCCAATATCGACGACGTGCTGGCCGGGATCCACACCCACGCCGGCAGGGGTTCGGTCACCAGCGGAACCCTCGCACGTGGTGGCGAGGGTACGACGTTCGAACTTTCCTGCTACACGGACCCACTGGGAATCGAGAGCGTCACAGGTTCGCTTGCCGCCGCGATCTCCCGTGTGGGGGCAGGAGAGTTTGGCGACGACGTGCAGCTGAGGTTCACCACCAAGTTCGACGACGTCGGTGACCTGCTGGCCCTTGACCACCGGCGTAGGACGCGGATCCGGTTTTCGGTGAATGCTGCAGAGGTGGCAGACCGGTTTGAAGGGGGAACCGCGCGAATGCCCGCACGCCTCGCCGCTCTCCGGGCAATGGCGGTGGCCGGCTACCGCGTGGGACTGACGATTGCACCCATCATGCCTGTTCCTGGCTGGCGGGAGCAGTACGGCGCCCTGCTGGATGACGTCTCGGAGGCGGTTGCCGGCATCACGGACCTAGATCTAACAGCCGAGATCATCACGCACCGCTTCACCCCCGCCAGCAAAGAGGTGCTGCTGGGCTGGTATCCGCGAACCAAGCTCGAGATGGACGAGGAGTCGCGGAGCCAGAAGCGTTCCAAGTTCGGCGGCGTGAAGTACGTGTACCCGAAGCAGACCATGACAGAAATGCGCGAGTGGTTCACGGAGGAACTGGAGCGCCGCCTTCCCGCTGCCCGGCTACTTTACTGGACCTGACGGGGAGTCATTAAGCTGCACGGACCAGCGCCTGCCCCAAGTTGGGCTCGCCGCCGGCGCGGAAAGACGCAAGGCATTCGACGGCGGCCCGGTGTTCCGGCGTCGTACCGCAACAGCCACCCACCAGGCCCAAACCGAACTCGCGAACGAACTGCTCGTGAGCGGTGGCGAGCTCGGCGGGGGTGAGCGGGTAGTGCGCGCCGTTGGCGCCGAGGATGGGCGAATCTGCATTAGGCATGCAGGCCATGGCGACGGTGGACTGCTTGGACAGGTGGCGGAGGTGCTCGCTCGGATATATGGAGGCAAATTACATGGGGGGACATAGCCTCCGCCTCATGCCTTAGCCAGGGGGACCATTCTTGAACAAAATGCTGCGCACGCTCATCCTGCCCATATTGGCCTTGGCTACTTCATCTTCAGCGTGTACAAAACGTTTGCACCATTACCTACACAGCTATGATCCAATTGCCCCTTCCGGAGAAGTGTGCAGGCGAACTTGAAAATGCGATCGTTGCCGGGCTTCCTCACACCGCATATCCTTGCCCTCATCGTTTCAGAAGGAGGACCTCCTAAAGGGCCTCCTGGATAACGTACCTGTGAGTAAGCGATTTCCCCGCTATGGTTGGCTAGTCGGGCGGCTGGGGGGCCGGAGCGCAACGATGCGCTTTCATAAGGCGAAGCGAACCCGAGGCCCTGTGCTTTGGGCAGCATAAGGGGAATTATGACCGCTACATTTGAGCTATATAACGTTGATCGCACCTATTACGGGTTCAGACTTAGGGCCTCTGACGGCTCCGTTATTGCCGTATCTGCCCATTACCCGGACAAGGAGTCTGCAGTCCAGGGAATTCGGGCCGCGCGCGAGTGCGCCGCAACCGGACTTATCAGTGACGGCTGTACCCCTGGTACCTAGGCAGTATCGTCTGGAAACCTAGTGTCCTGAAGGAGTCTGTCAGGCCCTGGCCTCGAAGCCTGCCTGGCCGCTTTCTCACTCGGCCGCCCCTCCAAAACCAGCCGCTGGAGTTGGGGGTGTTCGCAGCGCCCGATACTAAGTAGACTTAGTTTCGGGCGGGATGTCCAGCAGTGAGGCGTCGCGCTCTCCGCGCCTTGGAAGCCGTGGAAAGCCTTAGAGCATACACAAGACCCAAAGCTTGCATGACGTAATCATTCTCGGAGTTGTGTCGATCCCGCCTGTTATCCGTCTGGTACTGCTTGTGGGAAATAGGTTCCGAGGCCGGTGGATCATCCGCTAACCGAATCAGACTTTGTCTGCGCGGCGGTCCTCCGGAAGCGTTTCACCCGGCGCCGAATGATACGAGTGTTCAGCTCACGCGAGCATGGTGAGTGCCACTTTTCCTGATACCTGTCCGTCTTCGAGGAAGCGCAGTGCGTCGTGGGCATCAGCCAGGTTGAAGGTCCGGTCGAGGGTGGGCGTAATGTGGCCGGCCTCGATGAAGGGGGCAAGGTCCTGAAGTTCGGCGGCTCGCACCAGTCCAAGGAACATGGTCAGCCGTTGGCGAATAAAGGGTGACAAAGCCACAGCCCCCAGATGCCGGTGCAGGCCTCCGGTCAGCTTGCCAGCGCCCTCACCCCCGGTGATAACAGCCGTTCCAGTAGACGTCAGGGCACGGCGCAGACGGGATATTGAAGGGTTACCCGCGATGTCCAGAATGAGGTCGTACGGGCCGGCGTCTGTGAAATCCTCACGGGTGTAGTCGATGACGTGGTCGGCGCCGAGACTACGGACGAAGCCTGCCTTGCCGGTGCTGCAGACGCCGGTGACTTCGGCGCCGAAGGCTTTCGCCAGCTGGACTGCATAGCTGCCGACACCGCCAGACGCGCCAGAGACCAACACCTTCCGGCCCTCCTGGATCTCCCCGGCGCGCAGCCCCATAAGGGCAGTGACCGCGGAGACCGGCACCACTGCGGCCTGCTCGAAAGAGAGAATCTCTGGCTTAAAGGCCAGCTTACCCTCGGACGCGACAGCGTACTCTGCGTAGGAGCCCCGGCCGCTGCCGTACACGGCGTCCCCGATGGCAAATCGGGTGACCTTCGGTCCAATGGCTTCTACCGTTCCTGCCAGGTCAAGGCCCAGAACACGGTCCTTTGGCTTGCGGAAGCCAAAGGCGAACCGGCCCAGATATGGCAGTCCTCTCAGCATGTGACACACCCCACGGTCGACGCCGGCCGCCCTGACGCGGATGAGCACTTCGTCCCCTTCGGGGACCGGGCGGGGAACCCTGTCCAGACGGAGAACCTCCGGCCCCCCATAGTTATCTCGAACAATGGCCCGCATGTCGCCGATGGCACCAGAGCGCCGCGCTTGGACATTTCCCTGTGTTTTCATTTCCTTTTCCTTCTACAAGCTGGTGGAGTTTCGTACAATGTACGACACAGTATCGTACGGTGTACGGAAGCGGAAGGGCTGAAAGGAACAATTGATGCAAAATGCCGGAGATGGCACCCGGGAACGGCCCGGGCTCAGCCGCGACAAGGTGCTGCAGAAAGCCCTGGAGATCGCCGACAAAAAAGGTATCGCCGCCCTGTCGATTCGTTCGCTCGCTGGCGCGATGGGCACCAAGCCAATGACGCTGTACTACTACGTGGCCAACAAGGACCAGATCCTCGACGGCCTCGTCGATCTGGTCTTCGCCGAGATCGCGACCCCGGAGCCCGGACGTGAGTGGAAGGAACAAATGCGACGCCGCGCGCACTCGGCCCGCGAAGTGCTCCGCCGGCATCCGTGGGCAGTGGGGCTGCTGGAATCACGCAAAGCTCCCGGTCCTGCCACTCTGAAGCACCACGAGGCCACGCTGGGAACCCTGCGCGCAGGCGGTTTTACCGTGCAACAGACCGCCAGGGCCTATTCGCTGCTGGACAGCTACATCTACGGCTTCGCCCTGCAGGAGGCAGCACTGCCCATTGCAGGCGGGGAGCCGATGGCAGAGGTGGCCGGTCCCATCATGGAGCGGTTCGCGACCGGGGAATACCCTTATATGGTTGAGATCGCTACACAGGTGGTCATGCAGCCTGGCTACGACTACGGCGACGAGTTCACCCACGGACTGGAGTTGATCCTCGGCGCGTTGGAATCGACGCCGGACATCAGCTGATGTAAGAAGCCATCTTCTGAAGTCACGCACAGTCCAAGCACATGGCAGGATGACCATACCCTTCCCGGTGCCGCCACCAGTCCGACGACCCTAAGTTCTGGGACAGTCGGACTGGCTCAGAGACTATTGATTCAGCTGGGGGCCGTAGTCAGCAATTCGACTCCTTCCTGAGTAACGTTTCACCTCAACGGCTTATGTTCCTCAACCTGGCGCTCACTTTGGGTCAGCAGCTCCGGCCAAGTAGCGAAGAACAGTGAACCCGGTCGGGTCGACTGGTCTGGCGGCATAGGAGAGGGCGATGACGCCGGCGTCGGCTTTTGGAAGTGCAGTTGGGCTCGGGCAAATGCCAGCAGGTCACGCCGGGTGGGACACAGAACTCCGGCACGGTGGCATGGCGCCCAAATTCCAGTCCGGTACCAGACGGCTTTGGCGGTCATGGCCGAGGGCCCGGCGCCTCTGCTTCGTCACATTCTGCGCGGCCAGGTTCATGGGTGGTTCGTCTCGGGCATGGCAAGCATCAGGTACAGTCCCGCAAGGGCCAGGGCAGTCGGGATCATGACAAGGCGTTCGGCCTTGCTGCGCGAGATGCCGTTCATTAGGACACCGAGAGTGAAGTATCCGGTCAGCACCCAGGTGGCCACCGCCGTGAAGCCGCCGCTGACCAGGGCCGGGACCAGGTTCGCCCTGGCCAAGGCCGTGTAGGCGAAAAGGGCGTACAGGGCTATGGAGACAGCACTGCCGACCCTGAGTTTGGCGGGAAGAATCCGGTGTTGGCCGCCCCAGGCCAGGTGCCCGAGCGGAGCGCCTGCAATCAGCGCGCCCTGGAAGACCGCCAACGCGGCCAGAAGCGCACAAGCAAGCACTGCCCACAGATAATCCGGCGCCATCAGCCCAGCCCGCCGCTAACGACGCGCCCCGACTCCTGCCCGGTAAGGACAGGTACCGGCTTGAAGCCCTTGAAAGTCAGGTACAAACCCAAGGACAGTTCCCAAAGGAAGATCGGCAGGGTCGCAACCGCGGACAGGACCGAAACCTGGGTGTTCGAACCGAACATGGTCAGGGTCGCTGACATGAGCAGCAGCGGGGCTCCGATCAGCCCCAGGATGGGGATGATGCGCGGCACGAGCCTTGCCCGGAACAACAGGTAGCCCAGCAGCAGTGCGTTGATAGCCGGAATGGTCCCCGGCCCCAGAAGGAACGTCCAGTCCCGGACAACCACCAGCGCTTGCCCGGCACCAACAAGTGGCTCAGCATTCGCCCCGCTGGCCACAGCCTGCCTCAATGACACCACCGCAAGAAGACTGACGACGCCGACGGCGATGACGGCGGCCTCGAACAACCGTGAGGTAACGAAACCCAGCGCCAGGCCCTCGCCGTGCCGTTTCAGGACCGGGAACAGGGCCACTGCCGTACCCACGCACGCGAAGGCGTTGACCAGATCCAACAGGGACCCCCAGATGACGCTGGTGTCATCACCGGCACTGACGACGTAGTCAGGGCTGTCCAATACAGGCTCCAGAAGGAAAACCGCGGGGATGGAACTGGCAAAAGTTACAAGGTAGAACACTCCCGCTACAAGCGCGGCCTTCCGTGCTGAATCCAAAGCTACTCTTCTCATAGAACGGTTCGATAACTGACAAGCGGTGCTGCAAATCATGCGGAAATCCATGTCCGTGCACGTACTTCGCACAGTACAGGCGGCACCGCCACGCATCCCCGGAGCGACGACGCAGTTTGCTTCCTGTTCACTCAAGTGACGGCGTCCGTGGAGTCAGAATGAGCTGTCCGCACATACATGAGGGAACACACCGCGCGTGTGATGTTCCCGAGGTGTTTACGGGTGGGGACCAGCGCTCGTGCAGGATCGCTTCGGCAGAGCCGTAACCCAGCTACGGGGGTTTCTGCTGTTTCCCATCTTGGGCGCCACTGTCCTCTAGGTCCGGGTTGGGAGTTTCACTGCATCGGTTAATCCCGAGAGTCATGCCCTGCTTCCCTACCCGGTCACCCAGGGATTTGCGACAGGCGCCGCTGCTACCGGTACTGGTTCTTCTTCCGGGTGCGGGCTGTTTCTTCTTCCGGGTGCGGGCTGTACTTTTTGATAAGTGCTTCCACAGCATCGTTTTAAAATGCACTTTCCGGCGGTGATGACGTCGTGGAAGGCGCGGGGACCATCCCTACCATCAGTGACTGGCGGCGCTGAGTGATTGTGGGTAGTCATGCGGGGTGTCCAGTTTTTGCCAGTCCTGTTCAAGGGCGGTGAGCGTGCGGAAGCTGCGGGCCTCGGTGGCCGCTCCGAGTTTGTCCGGATTCCGTACGAGGTAGACGCCGGTAACGTACTCATTGTTGGATTCAACAAGTGCCACAACGTCGACCGTGTCTCCGCTGTATACGACGAGAGCCGGCATTCCATTGAAAAATGACAATTCAACCCGCATCTGGGGCACCGGGGTTTTAGCGATTCCAGCAAGGAAACGGGTGATGTTGTCTGCACCGATAACAGGCTTGCGGGCCGCTGTGACTTTCCCTCCTCCATCGGAGAGAAGGACGGCGCCCGGAGCGAGGGCATCCATCAGGGACTGCATGTCGCCCCCGAGCAGGGCTTTGAGGAACCGGTCGGCGACCGCCCGTTGCCGCTGTGCATCCACCTCAAAGCGTGGTCGCCGTGCGCGGACGTGCGCCTTTGCCCGGCTTGCCATCTGGCGGACGGCCGCCAGCGACTTGTCGGTGGCTTCGGCGATGTCCGCGTAGGGAAAATCGAAAACCTCGCGAAGGACGAAAACAGCGCGCTCATCGGGGGAGAGCGTCTCAAGGACCACAAGCATCGCAAAAGACAGGGATTCACTCAGTACAGCATGCTCAGCGACATCCGGGGCCGTGATCACAGGCTCCGGGAGCCACGGACCGATGTAGTCTTCCCGGCGCCGTTGAGCCGTTCTTAGGGAATTCAGCGCTTGACGCGTGACCGTTTTGGCAAGATATGCCCGCGGATTCACCACAGCTTTCGCATCAACTTGGGACCACCTCAGAAAGCTGTCCTGAACGACATCCTCGGCATCGCTCGCGGTCCCGGTAATCTCGTAGGCAATGGTGAAAAGCAGGGAACGGTGTTTCTCGAACACTCCGGCGCTTTCCACAGCCCTACCTGGCTTCCACCGGTCGAGGGCCCTGGGGCCAAGTGTACGAACCACTCCGGCGACGCTCTCCCCTGATCCAGGAAAGCGTCATTTGGCACATCTGCGCTTTGGCCAGCCCAGCAAGGCGGCCCCGAAGAACGAAACGGCGTGGCCGGTCGTCGGCACGCACGGTTTGAACGAGCCCTAAGTGGCGTCCCAGGCTGATACACCTGAACATGTATCCGGCCGAAAGCGGGGTTGGAGCTCGCTTTTCGAGGCGGGCGATAATGTTGTCGGCCGCGTGGGCACCAAGTGGCAGTGCCGTCGCGCAACTCATGCGCAGGTGCCCGCCGACCGTCTGGGGGGCGCATACGGCATCGCCTGCACCGAAAATATCAGGGTACTGCGGACACGCGAGCGACTCGTTGACCATGAGGCGCCCCAAGGGATCCGTTGCCAGCCCGCTGTCCCGTGCCAAATCCGGTGCGGTAAACCCCGCGGTCCAGATCGTGCAGTCAGATTGCAGGGTGTCACCACCGGAAGTAATTACCGAAAAATCATCGCAGCGTTGCACTTCGGTATTCTCTACCATTTGGACACCAATGGCTGAAAGCCGTTCCGTGATCGCGTGTCGGCCGGATTCGGAGAGGTTCTCCGCGATGGCTCCGCGGGAAATGAGACGCACCTGCAGCTGCGGATACTTTTCCGCAATTTCGGCGGCAACCTCAATGCCGGTCAGGCCGGCTCCGACGACGCTGATGGTAGCGCTCGGATCCAACTGGGACAGCCTCGCCTGCAAACGGTTTGCGTCCTCGGCATCTTTCAGCCCGTACGCTCCGGCCGGGATCCTGCTCGATGCCTGGGTACTGCCCACGGAGTACAGCAGGACATCGTAGTCGAGCGGGGCGCTGGCGTCTGATAAGTACACTTTGCGGCGTTCAGGGTCAATACGGGAAGCGATGCCTTCGACGACCTTTGCATCCTCATGAAGAAGAGAGCGCATTGGTACTGAGGCTGATGCCCGATTTCCGGCGGCGACCTCATGAAGACGGATTCTTTCCACGAACTCGGCAACCGGGTTAAGGACCGTAATATTCATGGAATCAGACAACCGTGGGCTTCCCGCTCAAGCCTGTTCGCGGCCATGACCCCGGCATATCCCGCGCCGATAATAACCACCCGACAACGTGCTGACACTGCAGACTCCTATCGATAAACGAGCGATCGAACATAGGACACCGCAGGACACCGAAATGTGACACGGACAAGAAGCCCGGCACCTGAAGAGGGAACCTGCCCCAGGCAACCCTCACCTCCGCCACTAATCCCCTCATCCCCGCGATTCCGGAGGCAGCTAATGCGCGCTCACTCCTCGAAGGATCAGCCGAATCGTACACCAGAGCAAAAACTGCACTCCCGCATCCATTGCGAATGGTAATCAGCTCTGCAGGCCCGCCAGCCTATGCACCGGCTATCCGCTCGGATCCTCGGCGACGGCGACTAGGCCGGCATGGAGTGGAAGACGAACTTGACTTACAAAGCCCTGGAGTTCACGACGACGCCCGGGAAGTTCCCGCAGCTACTTCTACCCGTCCTGTTGAAACGCCGATAATATACCTTATGTAAAGCTGGACGCTGCGTATCTCATCGGATGCATCAATTCGGGGTTAGATGCTCGGCCTCCGGAGCGGCGCCAATCTACTGTCTATAGCGCAGCGCCGTATCGGGGTTTGTGATGTGCCACCGACATTTACTGGCTCCGTCCTGCTGGTCAGAAAAGTTCTATGAAGAACAGTAGCGTTTTTGTGTCCATTCCGGATCGAGGCGCCATTCCCATCGGTTATTCTCAGACCGGGTCTTGCTGCTCGAAGGTGTCCTGGCGCCGTATACACGGAATGACGTCATGCTGGCGCTGCCAGTGACTGCAAAACCACAGAGAACTGCGGAAATCTTGGGTGCATTTATTAAGCGCGCAAGAATGAGATGGGGGCAAAGTGGAAAAGTACTATCTGCCGGGCAAAGACAGCTGGCACAACTTTGAAGTTGTTGGCGAGTCGTATCGCGAGAAACAGATCCTCTCAGTTCTGGGGCGACGCCCAAGGCTTGACGAAGAGATCGAGGACGTCTTCGAAGCCTTTCTCGTGCCGGAACCGGATAATCCCCATGACGCGAACGCTATATCGGTGCGGGTCAACGGACAGGTCATCGGTTATTTGGACCGTGACTCTGCTGCCGTTTATCGCCCCATAATCCACCGCATCGCTGCAAGCGGCATGATGGCCACAACCACGGCGCGGATCTGGGCTGTGGTGCGGGAGTCATGGGAAGCTGAGCGGCAGGCGAGGTTTTTCTCGAATGTTCGTATTTACCTGCCCGCGGCCCACGAGATCCTTCCGCTTAACAACCATTTCCCGGCCAACGTGGCAGTTCTTCCTTGGAGTGGCGCCCTTCAAGTGACGGGCGAAGACCAGCATTTTGCCCATCTGTTCAACTACCTGCCGCAGAACGGTGAAGGGCTTGTCATCCTGACGATGCACAAGCTCGTGCAGACCCTAAAGAACGGCACCGAGAAGAACCTCGTTGAGGTCCGTCTTGACGGTGAACGGGTGGGGCAGCTGACAGCAACCACCTCCAGCCACTATCTGCCATCGATTTCTCACGCAGCAGATGCAGGGAAGGAGCTGGGGATCTGGGCCAGGATCAAAGGCTCGGGGCTTGCAGCCGAGCTGGTCATTCAGGGTGCCAGGGCCACCGAGTTGAATGACGCGTGGCTCAGTAGAATGCCCTCCTTCCCCCCGCTGACGCCGGAAACCGCCACATATACAGTCCCGCCCGCCTACACCGGAGATGCCCTCAGGCCCCGCAGCCCTAGGACCATCACCACACCATCAGCAGGCGAAAGCAGCTTTCGGACGGTGCCCCCTTCCAGGAAAGCGGACCGCCAGCCACCTAGGGGAAAAGTGGTGCTGACAGACAAGGACAGGCGATACAGTCCGCTCATTCATCGGATCGCGGGCGTAGCAATGATCGTTATTGGCGTCATCGTTGGCGCTATCCTTGCTGCCATCCCGCTACTTGGGCCGGTGCTCTTTATCGGCTGCCTTGCCTTGGGAATTATGGGCAACATTCGCTCACGGAAGATAGCGGCCGCGCTCGAAGAGGAACTACCTGTCTCCGGATTTATCCCGAAATAGGCATCGAGCGTCCCGGTGCCGTCACGCTGACCTCACCACGGTTATGATTCACCGCCACGATTGAACCGTACAAAGGCGCACATGGGATCGCTGCCTCATCGCAAGAAAAAATGACTCTTGACGCTTCGGGCGGATGCTTGGACACTCAGTCCACAGTCAAGCGTTGGAGGCGACCATTGTTGGTCAGCGGATCGGCTACGTCCGGGTGAGCACTGTGGACCAGAATGAGTTCCGTCAGCTCGAGGGCCAGGTCCTGGACCGGGTTTTCACGGATAAGGCTTCGGGCCGTGACACCGCGCGGCCGCAGCTGACGGAGCTGCTGCGATTCGTCCGCGACGGGGATACGGTGGTTGTGCACAGCATGGACCGGCTCGCCCGCAACCTCGATGACCTGCGCGCCCTGGTGCAGGGCCTCACACGGCGCGGGGTGCGAGTGGAGTTCCTCAAGGAACAGCTCGTTTTCACCGGTGAGGACTCCCCCATGGCCAACCTCATGCTCTCCGTCATGGGCGCGTTCGCCGAGTTCGAACGCTCCCTGATCAGGGAACGCCAGCGCGAGGGCATCGCCCTGGCCAAACAGCGCGGCGCCTATAAAGGGCGGAAAAAGACGCTGACGCCGGAACGGGCAGCCGAACTGGTCCAGCGCGCCGGCACCGGCATCCCGAAAATTGTCCTCGCCCGCGATTACGGAATCAGCAGGGAAACGGTTCATCAGTACCTGCGCCAGGCAGCGTTGCAGTAACCACTTCTTCTTCCCCCATACGAACGGCGGGATGGTGGCCTCGTTAAACCCTGCGAATGCAAAATGAGCTCTGCCGTTCCCCGCTCCCCCCAGCCTTACAGAATATCCGTTATCGGCGTTCGAAAATTAATCGGGGGAGCGGTCTGAGAGGTTGCGCCTACCAACATGACCAGGGAAGTTTTCTCCCAAAGCCTAGGTCTACCACGAGGGCCATTCTGCCCTTGTGGCCTTCGCAAGCACAGGGGGCTTAGGTGAGCAACAGATCTCGGATATGGCCGGGGTAGGATCTGTTCTTACTTTTTGGGCTTGGCCCGTCTTTTTTGGACTGGCGGCACGTCCAGTTCGGGAACGGCCCGGAGCATGAAGCGGTCGAAGTGAGGCACTGTAAAACCTGCATAGCCATGCGATGGCGTGTACAGCAAGCCCATGTTGATAAGTTCTGAGCGTGTGGGAGCTAGCTGCGTGGACTCGCGCCCCATGACAGCGGCTACGTCCGCGGCCTTTTGGGAGTCAGGACCCAGCTGTGCCATGGCCCGCATGTAGGCGATCTGAAGCTGCGTGGCCCTGTCCAGCCGGACGCGGAAGAAGGAGGAATCCAGTTTCGCCTCGTATGCGTCCTTTGCATCCTCCACGTCCTCAAGGGTGATGACATCACCATCTGCCACCGCCCACACCTGATAGCCCAGTTCCTGGACAAAGTAGGGGTAGCCCTCCGTCAGCTCAAACGCCAGGGCCAGCGCATCATCTTGGAAGTGAACACCTTCAATATGTGCCGGCTCCGCGAAAGCCTTTTTTGCGTCCTCAAAGTCCAGTGAACCGATCTTTGGAAATTTGAACAGCCGCTCAGCGTAGGATTTTGCATCCCCTGCCAGCTCTGCGATTTGCGGCAGGCCAGCGCCAACGAAAGTGACCGGAAGCTTCCTTTGAACGGACTTGTGAATAGCCTGTATGACGGCTTCCAACTGTGATTGGCTCAGGAACTGAACCTCGTCGAACAAGAGGACCAGGCCCGTTCCGTGTTCCTTCGCGGCTTCCCCTAGTGAGACCAGAACGTCGGTCAGGTCCAGGGTTAAGTTCCCGTGGTCCGCAAACCCCTCCGCGGCGTCAACGTCCAGCGACAAGGTGGGGGCGCCCGATGAAGGATCAATGGAAAGGCTGAAGGACTGCAGGACCTGCGCGGCTTTTCTGGCCTTCTCCCCCCACTTTGCCTTAGGGGAGATTTGAAACAGTGCCGCCCGAAGCTGTGAATACACGGTTTGACGAAAATGGTCGTCGTCGTGCTTGCTGGCCTCAAGTTCGAGAACCTTCCACCGGAACTCCTCAGCTATCTGACGGAACTCTCCAAGCAGCACCGTTTTGCCTACGCCGCGAAGGCCGGTCACGATCATGGACTGATTTGTGCGGCCCCGGTCGAGTCGGCGCAGGAGTACGCGGAAGTCCTCCAAGAACTCATCACGGCCAATGACGATCTCCGGAGTGGCACCGGCATTGGGTGTGTAGGGGTTGTTAACGGGATCCATGCGGCAATCTTACAAGGGTTAGTCGACTTTATTTGTCTCTAATAAAGTTTCGAAAGATCAATAAACCGTCGCACTGTCAGCCTGAGCTTGGAAGGCGTGCCCGATGGCATTCGAGCGGCAGAATTCACTAACCATATGCCAAGACAGACCCATCGCTAATCTGACAGGTCGGAAAACACCGGTACCGGGACTGCCTTGAGGGGTGTCCGGGTACCGGTGCCGTTGCTTGTTGTTGCAGGACAGGAGGATTACTGGATTTGGGCGAGGTCGCGGGTTCGGCCTTCCTTGGTGAGCAGGATCGCTCCGGCGGCGACCACGAAGGCCAGAATCCAGACCGAGCCGAGCAGGGTGAGGCTGCCGCCACCGATGACCAGCAAGCCTGCGGCGATGGCGGGCGTGAACCCGGCGCCGAACGTGGATGCGCTCTGGTAGGCCAGCGATGCGCCGGTGTAGCGCACTCGGGTTGGGAAGAGTTCGCGGTAAAGGCGCCAAACGGTCCGAAGATCAGTCCCTGGATGGCTTGGCCCAGCACTACCGCCGTCGTAAAGCCCAGCACTGTCCCGCTGTCCACCAACCAGAGGATCGGGAAAGCACAGACCGCGGCGGCAATGACGCCGGTAAGCATGACGGGTTTACGGCCGAACCGGTCACTGAGGCGGGCACCGACCATGGTGGTCATTACCATGCCAAAGGCAGCCAGGGCCTTGGCATTGAGGACACCGGTCTTGTCCGCTCCGGCCTCGACGGCATAGGAAACAGCCCAGACAGTGACCATGCCTGCGATCGTGTACACGCTGGTGCCGGCAATGATGCCCAGGACCAGGTTCTTCGGGTGCCGGGTTAAAACCTCTGCCAGTGGGATCTTCTTGGATTCTGCCTTTGCTTCCAGTTGCTGGAACAGGGGTGTCTCGCTGACCTTCAGTCGGATGACGAGGCCTATGGTCACCAGCACAATGCTGATCAGGAACGGAACGCGCCAGCCCCAGGAGAGAAACTGTTCATCGGGCAGGAGGGTGAAGAGGCTGACGGCCAGTGTTGCCAGCAGGGCTCCCGCCGG
Source organism: Arthrobacter sp. MPF02 (assembly GCF_046605375.1). GTDB lineage: Bacteria > Actinomycetota > Actinomycetes > Actinomycetales > Micrococcaceae > Arthrobacter. The sequence goes on from NZ_CP176772.1 coordinate 3,255,737, forward strand.
TGCCCCCATGTTTGCGAAGCTTGCCGCGAAGCCGCGTTTCTTGTCCGGGGAGTGTTCCAGAGCCATCAGCATGGCTCCGCCCCACTCGCCTCCGACGGAAAGGCCCTGCACTATCCGCAGGGTGATCAGCAGGATCGGGGCAGCCACGCCGATCTGGGCGGTGGTTGGCAGCAGACCGATCATGGTCGTGGCGATGCCCATGGTCATCATGGAAACAATCAGGACGGCCTTGCGTCCGATCCGGTCGCCGAAGTGGCCGAAGATGGCGCCGCCGAGCGGCCGCGCAACATAACCGGCGGCTAGTGTTCCGAAGGATGCGAAGGCGGCCATGCCTGGTCCCAGGTCTGTGAAGAAGACCTGGCCGAACACGATCGCCGCGGCGGTGGCGTAGAGGAGGAAATCGTAGTACTCGATGGCGCTGCCGATGAAGCTGGAGGCCAGGATCCTGCGCATGTGCGTGGTGTTCAGGCTCTGGTTGTCAGAGCCGTGTTGAACCGCTTTCATGTTGGGTGATGTCGTCATCGTCATACCTATTCTGCTGTAGCGAGGGAAGGGGAATTTAGCCGGGCGAAGGAGATGACCTCCAGGTCGTCCGGTACGTAGACAGGGCCGTCAAAGGTGTCCTCGGCCCGGCGCCAGACTGCGGGGTCAGCCGTTCCCGGGACGAGGTGATGCAGTGCAAGGGCTTTGGCTCCCGCCCGGGTTGCGATACGGCCGGCCTGCTGCGGGCCGGTGTGCGACTTGCGGTGGTGGTCCACTGAAGCTTGGGCGGTCTCCGGTTCCTCGTGAGCGTAGGCCCGGTCGACCCAGTCAAAATCGATGGCCTCATGCATCAGCAGGTCCGTATCCCGGGCCAGTCGTACCAGGTTGTCGCAGGGTGCGGTGTCACCCGAGATCGTCACGGAGCCGCCTGCCGTTTGGAATCGGAAGGCAAAGGCCGGGGCGATTGGCGGGTGCTTGACCAGCGTGGCCGTCACGGTGACCAGCTCGTCACGGTAGATCTCGAACGGTTCCATTTCGGGCACGGGATTAGCGTTTGGATGGAAGCCTGTGCTTGCCGGGACCACAAGATCCTCAGCCTGGAAGTACTTCAGCGGGGACGGGCGCAGGGAATCGATTACGCGGTCGTTGATGTCCGTGGAATAGGCATGCAGCAGAGTGTGCACCATTTCCCGGGTACCAAGGGTGGGGTTCTCGGGAAAGAGCGGGTCCGGTGCCGCGGCAGCCCGGGGCGAGGCCGGCGGAAGTACCCCGCGGTTGCCCGGTCCGAGGATCCGGATCGGCCGCTGGGCTGGGTCCACGATGTGAAGGAAGCCGAAGACCGTCATGCTGGCCAGATCGATGGTGTGGTCGGAGTGCAGGTGGGTCAGGAATATCCCGCGGATCTGCGGAATCCCGATTCCGGCCATCATTAGCTGCCGTCCGACACCGTGGCCCAAATCCACCAGGTAGGCCGCATCACCGACGAGGACTGCGGTGGCGATACCGGCCCGTTCACCCTGGGTGGCACCCTTCCACCAGCGCGGACCGCCGGCTGTGCCCAACGCCACGACGCGCGGCTTCAGTTCTGAGATAGGGGCAGGATCAGGGGTCACGGGTCCTCCAAGGGTAGGTAATGCACGTCACAGCTTCTGGACAACAACTATGCGAGGGACCATAATTTTTTGTAAATCACAAATAATCAACGAACAATTTCAGGTGAGCTAATGAATGCGGTCACCCTTCGTCAGCTCGAGTACTTTCTGGCTGTCGCGGATCTGGGCTCTGTTACCGCGGCCGCGCGGCGGTGCCATGTCTCCCCCGGCGGCATCTCCCTGGCCCTGACTGAGCTGGAAACCTCCCTGGGCGCCCAGCTCATGCTGCGGCGAAAAGCCAAAGGCGCAGCCCTGACACCGGCAGGCCATTGGGTCGCGGACCGGGCCCGGTCCATCGTTGCGGACGCAGACGAACTGCAGTTCGCCGCCCAACGCCTGCAGGGCGAACTCGTCGGCCCGCTGAAGATCGGCTGCTTCGGCTCCCTTTCGCCGTGGCTCCTGCCCCGCATTATCGAGCACTTCGCCCGCAAACACCCCGCCGTCGACATCGAACTGACCGAAGGATCCTCCGACCTGCTGCAGCAGATGCTGCTCGATGGTGAACTGGACATCGGGCTCATGTACTCCCTGCACATCAACACCGAGATGGAGCAGACGACCATTGCACCCGTACGGCTCCAGCTCCTGCTCAGCCCCGACCACCCGCTGGCTGCCCAGAAGGAAATAGCCCTGCGCGACCTGGGAGACTCCCCCGCCGCGCTCCTGGGCCTGCAGCCTGCACGCGACCTGGCCGAAAACCAGCTGCGCAACGCAGGATTCGAGCCGCATATCAAGTGGCGCAGCACCAACGTCGAAACCATCCGCTCACTCGTTGCACGCGGACTGGCATACTCCGTCCTGATGGGACGGCCCCTCGGAGACCGCACCTACGAAGGACTACCCCTGGCCTACCGGCGCATCAAGGACGACCTTCCGGACAACGCAGTCGTCGCAGCCCATCCCCGCGGCACAACTCCGTCCCAAAAGGTTCGCGCCCTCCTCAATTACTGCCAGGACGAATTCACCCGGGACCGGTCACCCGTGCAGTAACAACCCAGCAGGGATCATGGGCCCCACACACCCTGCAACCTGTCTTCACCGCGGCAACCCGGACGCCGATAACAGAGCATATGGCGCGCCTGGAGCCCCGCGAAGCGTATCCGGCACGGTTTCCACGGAGTCTTGTTGATGAGTAACAACCGTGCGCCGGGCCGAATGCTGACTAAAGCCTCCTGGCCTGACTACCAGTGGATTCAAGGGCATGGCGGATGACGTGACTGCTCAGTGTCGCCGCCCCCAGGCTACGCGAAGTAGGGCTCCCGGCTATGGGCACTTTTAAGGTCTGCGGGCTGAAAGCGCTGCTGGCAGCCGCCTCCAGGAAGGAGGGTCCCGGCTCCTGCCCAGCGGCTGCACAAGGGGGGCGGCGAGCCTCCGCCCGGGCGCCAGACGTCTCATCAGGGACGCGATGTCCAGGCTCAAGCACGTCAATACCGGCGGCGGGTGCTCTGCCGTTTCGATTCGGCCTTTTACAGCCATGATGCGGTGGGCGCAGAGCTAGCGGGCGGGCGGAGGTCTATTGTGACGTGTCTATGGCCGGCCGTGAAACGCGCGATCGCCTCATTCCTGTGGCGTGGAAACAGCCGCTGTAAGGGGTGAAGGGCGAGGTTCCTGTTGCCTCGGGGCCGTTGCGCAGCCAGATCTGAGCGGACAGCCCCTGCCGACAGCAGCACCGAGGCTATTCTCGACTCTAGGACCGGGCGGGAACAGGCTCAGCACCGTGTTCGCGACCGACGACAACACGGGGAGCCGCAAATACCGCTTTGCGGCCAGGAACTGCACCAACGGCTCCAGCTGTGGGCAACCTGATAGACTCAGGTCCTTACTCAGTTTGTCCACGGCATCAGCAGTCCGCCAGCATGCGCTGCTGCGTCGGGAGACAAAAGCGGACGACGATGGCGGGAGGTTCCGTCGTCGTCCGCTGCCGTCACCTGGGAGGGGCTGGCTGAGCCGTCTACTTTATGCGGCCGCGCCTTCCGAAACCCGCTTGGGGGTAACGGCGGGGACACCGTCGCTGTCTTGCCCGTACAGCCAGTCGTTGTACTGGAAGTCGTTGTCCTTCCGGCTCTTAAACAGCAGGTTGCGCAGCGTCCGCGCAAGGCCGGACACATGCCATGACTCCCCCCAGACGCGCGCAGTGCGCTGGACGCGGGCGGTGCGGCCGGCGCGGACCGTGTTGAATTCCCGGATTGCCTCATCCCAGGCTTCAGGTTTGATGCCGTCAGCAGTGAACACGGAACCCACAGTCGCATCCTGCAGGGCAGCCGCGTCCTCCAGGGCCTGGCACGCGCCCTGGGCAAGGTACTGGAGCATAGGGTGCGCGGCGTCGCCCATCAGCACCATCCGGCCGGCCACCCAGTTCTCGATGGGGTCGCGATCGTACATGGGCCAGCGGATACCGGTCGCCAGGTTCTTCAGTGCCTCCTGCACCGCCGGCACACAGTCCTTGTAGGCAGCCTTGAGCTCGTCCACTCCCCCGTATTGCTCCTCGCCGCGTTCGAAGGACGGCGACTTGAAGACAGCCACGGTGTTAAGCAGCTTGCCCTTGCGCAGCGGGTACTGCACCAGGTGACAGTCCGGGCCCAGGTAAACAATGACGTCCTCAAGGTCCGCCTTAGGAGTGTTTTCAGTAATGGGCACAGTGCCGCGATAGGCAACGTAGGCAGAAGATACAGGTTTGTCATCAGCCACGAGCGGACGCAGGGTAGACCGCAGACCGTCGGCGCCGATTACGACATCGCCCTCGAAGTCCACACCGGCTGCAGTGTGCGCGATCCCGCGGCCATCAATGGTCTCGACGCTCTGCACTGTGACGTCATTGACGAGCTTCACGCCGGCAGCTTCACACCCTTCCAATAGGACGCGGTGCAGGTCGCTGCGGTGAATCACCACGTAGGGGGCGCCGTAGCGTTCCTCAAATTCGCCGTTGAGCGTCTGGCGGGTGAGTTCCTCACCCGTGACGGCGTCGCGGAACACTAAGTGCTTGGGCTGGACGCCAATGTCGAGGACCTTTTCCAGCAGGCCCCAGCGCTTCAGGACGCGGGACGCGTTGGGCGCCATCTGCAGACCGGCGCCCACCTCGCCGAATTCGGGGGCGCGCTCAACGAGCGTCACGTTGGCACCATTTTCGCGGAGGGCGAGGGCACCGGCCAACCCGGCCATCCCCCCTCCGATCACTAGAACATCAGTGGACGTGGCGTTCTCAGACATTGCTTACTCCTGTTAGTGCGGTAGAGGGGGAGGTTGAAAGTTTGGCTTTGAGGTTGATGCCGACGGCCGCCAGCAGGACAGCGGCGATGCCTGCGGCACCGGCGAAGGCAAGGAAGTTGGAATTGACACCCATTCCGGCAGCCAGCAGGAGCCCGCCCACCTGGGGAGCTACGACAGCGCCGATGCGGCCGGTGCCGAGCGCCCAGCCAAGTGCCGTGCCCCTCAGATGTGCGGGATAGTGGCTTGCGACCGCGGCGATGATGAGGCACTGAGTGCCATGGGTTCCGACCCCCGCCAGGACCAGCGTGAGGTACACGACCGAAACCGGCGGTCCGCTGACCAGCACCAGCAATGCGCCGGCGGCGACGGCGGCAGCCGCGATCGCAGTCGAAATGGGCCCGAAGCGCGTTCCCGCACATGCCGTGATCACGGAACCGGCCACGGCCCCCAGGTTCAGGGCAAGGGCGAAGGTCAGGGCAGAGCCCAGGTTGTAGCCAGCCAACTGCATGAGGTTGGGCAACCAGGTGCCCAACCCGTACCAGGCGAATAGGGTAGCGATGGTGGCAACGGCGAAGAGCATGCTGATGCCCAGGTAAGGGGCGCGGAGCAGGGAGGAAAAACCGGAGGCCGGCCTGGCCCCTTCCCTGGTCGCCGCCCGACCTTCACCTCGCCCGGGCTTGCCGACCGGAGCCAGGGTCTCGGGCAAATACTTCAACCCAAGGGGCACCACGATCACCAGGGCCAACACGGCCACGAGGAACATCGACTGCCAGCCAAACGCCGGAATCAGCTGGATACCCACCAGGGCAGCAACGGAACCACCGATAGGGACACCGGACATCATCAGCGTGGCCACGACGGACCGCCACTTGGTGGGGACCAGTTCCGCCACCAGGGCATTCGCGGACGGCACCAGGCCGCCAAGCCCGACGCCAGCCAGGAGGCGCAAGGCTCCGAAACTGGCGGCATTGGGGGCGAAGGCACACAGGACAGTGAAAACGGAGAACAGGATGGCGCAGCCGAGGATGGTCCTGCGCCGGCCCCACGAGTCGGCCATGCGGCCAGCGAAGATCGCCCCGATCATCATGCCCAGGAAGGCCATGGATCCCACCGTTCCCGCGGTTGCCTTGGTCAGGCCCCAGCCGGTATCCGCGATCAGGGAGGACTGGACAGTGCCGTAGACGATGAGGTCGTAACCATCGAAGACGACCAGCAGCCAGCAGACAAGGACTGCGGCGGCCGAGGCCTTGGAGAACTGGCCGTGCCTGTCATTGGAGGTGGGGGTGGAATCCCCTGACAAGGACCGTTGCGTCGCTGCAGCGGGAGGTGTGTGATTCATCCCACTACTGTCATAGTGCGCGGAGATTTACCACAATAGAATTCTGAGATGCAGAATAACCAGCCCACATTCAAAGCAACAGGGCGGAAGCCTGGGCAGAAAAAGCCTGTGCAGAAGCGGCCCACGTATCCGATTGAGGCGGTGGACAACGCGCTGCAGCTTCTGCAGCTTCTTCGCGACGGCGGTGCGCTGCGGCTGAAGGACGCTGCCGAGGAATTGGAGGTGGCACCGTCCACGGCGCACCGTCTCCTGTCCATGCTCGTTTACCGCGGATTCGCCGTGCAGGATGAAACCCGGCGCTACGTTCCGGGACCGGCCATGGGAGTCGGCCCGGCCGGACTGAGCTGGACCAGGCTGCTCCGGTCACTGGCGCAGCCCCACATGGAACTGCTCTCCGCCCAACTCAACGAGACAGTGAACCTCATGGTCCGGGTAGGCACCAAAGTCCGCTTCCTGGCAAGCGTGGAGGGGAACAACGTCTTGCGCGTAGGCGACCGGCAGGGCACCGTCATGCCAGCCAACAGGACTTCCGGCGGCAAAGCGATGCTGGCGGAACTCGAGCCACAGACGCTGGACCAGCTCTTCCGCAGCAACAATGCCGACATTAGCGGCGACACCATCCCTGATGACGAATATCCGGATTTCCTCCGCGAACTGGAGTCCATCCGCACCAACGGTTTCGCAGCCAACTTCGAAGGCACCGAGGACGGCGTGAGCGCTCTCGGGGTGGCGCTGCATAACCGGCACGGGCAGGTGGTGGGGGCCATTACCGTTGCCACTCCTGCCACACGGTTTCGCAGCGTATTCGACGCAGGTCTGGTCACCGCCCTGCGTGAAACTTGCCGCCAGCTCGAAATCGACATTGCGGCGAATCCGGCAGAGCGCGACTGACAGCAATCCACCTGGGCGCACATCCCCAGGCGCATCACCCGTGGCATAAATTCTGGAAAGCAGAATATGTTGGGCATCACACCCCCTTCCTACCTAGAGTCAAGCAACGCCAGAAAGCCGTTCTGACCTACTAAAGGAGGCCCACGTGTCCGTCAGCGCCGAAAACACGACCCATGAATCAGTGGCCGCGGGGAACACTGTTCCGGAACCGACCCCGGAAGAGGCTGCGCAGCTGGAGCAGCTCTACCAGGACTTCGATAAGGAGAACCTGATCCCGCTGTGGACAGAGATCGGGGACCTGATGCCGATGGTCCCCTCCCCGAAGGCCGTACCGCATGTGTGGCGGTGGGATGACCTGTACCCGCTGGCCGCCCGCGCCGGCGACCTGGTTCCGGTAGGCCGCGGCGGGGAACGGCGCGCGATCGCCCTGGCAAACCCGGGCCTGGCCGGCACACCCTATGCTACCCCCACACTTTGGGCAGCCATCCAGTACCTGGGCGGACGCGAGACAGCCCCGGAACACCGCCACTCGCAGAACGCGTTCCGCTTCGTAGTGGAGGGCGAGGGCGTGTGGACCGTGGTCAACGGCGATCCGGTCCGCATGTCGCGAGGGGACTTCCTGCTCACCCCGGGCTGGAACTTCCACGGCCACCACAACGACACCGATGAGCCGATGGCCTGGATCGACGGGCTGGACATCCCGTTCGTGCACTACGCGGACGCCGGGTTCTTCGAGTTCGGCACCGAACGCGTCACCGACGAGGCCACCCCGGACATCTCCCGCTCCGAACGGCTGTGGGCCCACCCCGGCCTGCGCCCGCTTTCCGGCCTGAATGACACCACCAACTCCCCCATCGCAGCCTACCGCTGGGAATACACGGACCGGGCACTGCGCGAGCAGCTACTGCTGGAGGACGAAGGCCACCCCGCCACCGTTTCCCAGGGCCACGCCGCCGTCCGGTTCACCAACCCCACCACCGGCGGGGACGTCATGCCCACCATCCGCGCCGAGTTCCACCGCCTCCGCCCCGGCGCCACAACGCAAGCCCTGCACGAGGTGGGGTCCAGCGTCTGGCAGGTCTTCGAGGGCACCGGCTCCGTAGTCCTCAAAGGAGAAACAAAGCAACTGGCCAAGGGCGACCTCTTCGTGGTCCCCTCCTGGGCCGCCTGGTCCCTCCAGGCCGACACAGAATTTGATCTGTTCCGGTTCAGCGACGCCCCCATCTTTGAGCGCCTGAACTTCAACCGCACCTACATCGAAGGACGCACCAAGTAATGAAACTCCTCACCCTCCGCCTGAACACCGGCATCGGCAACGGCAAGAGCACGACGGCGGTCCGCCAGGACGGCGAAACCCTCACCGAAATCCCCGGGTTCGCCGACGTCGGGGCCCTGCTGCAGGACCCCGCTTGGGAAGCCACCGCCAAGGCGGCCAACGGCGCAACGCACGCCCTCGACGGCGCGGACCTTGCCGCCGTCGTGCCCTCCCCAGGCAAGATCATCTGCGTCGGCCACAACTACCGCAACCACATCAAGGAAATGGGCCGGGAAGTCCCCGAGTACCCCACCCTGTTCGCCAAGTACGCCGAATCCCTGATCGGGCCCAATGATGACTTGGCCCTGCCGCAGGAATCGGACACCGTGGATTGGGAAGCCGAACTCGCCGTCGTCATCGGCAAGGCAGGACGCAGGATCAGCGAAGCCGACGCCGCGGATCACATCGCCGGCTACGCCGTCCTGAACGACATCAGCATGCGCGACTACCAGTTCCGCACCATCCAATGGCTGCAAGGCAAGACCTGGGAGAAGTCAACCCCGTTCGGCCCCGCCCTGGTAACTAAGGACGAATTCACCCCCGGACCCCTGATGACCTCTGCAGTGGACGGCGACGTCCAGCAGTCCACTCCCACCTCCGACCTGGTGTTCACCCTGGAATTCCTGGTCTCCTACATCTCCACGATCATCACGCTGAACCCGGGCGACGTGATCGCCACCGGTACCCCCGGCGGCGTCGGTCACGCCCAGGATCCCAAGCGCTACCTGCAGGAAGGCCATGTCCTCGTCACCAACATCGAAGGACTCGGCCAGCTGAAGAACCGCGTGGTCAAGGAAGCCTGATGGTAGCCCGCCACGACCAAGCTACCGATCCACGCCTGCAGGAGGACCTCTTGCAGGCACGACGTGGCACCGCGTTCTTTGCCCGGAAGCTCAACGAACTCTCCGACGCCGAACTCGACGGCGACAGCCTCCTTCCCGGCTGGACCCGACGGCACATCGTGGCACACGTGGGCTACAACGCCCGCGCCATCGCCCGGCTCGTCGAATGGGCTGCCACCGGCGTCGAAACGCCGATGTACTCCTCACCTGAAGTCCGCAACCACGAAATTGAATTCGGGGCCACCCTGGCCCCGATCGCGCTAAGGCACCTCTTCGACCACTCAGCCGTGCATCTGAACGTCGAATGGCGGGACCTGCCGGCGGATGCTTGGCATCACAGGGTTGAAACCGCGCAGGGCCGCATCGTCCCGGCGGAGGAAACCGTGTGGATGCGCACCCGCGAAGTCTGGCTCCACGCCGTGGACCTGGACAACGGCGCCACCTTCAGTGACATCCCCGCACCCGTCCTGGAACGGCTGCTCAAGGACATCACCGGCGCCTGGCACACCCGCGGCACCGACACCGGGCTGGTCGTCCAGATCACCGGTACTGATCTGGCATTCGGCGACACCAGCGCCGCCAACCCGACGATCATCACCGGGCCCCTGCCCGCCGTAGCCGAATGGGCCGCCGGCCGAGGCTCCCACGGCATCCATGCAACCGGGACCGCTACAACAGACGACATTGCTCCGGCCGCGCCTAAATGGATCTAATCGACGTGTCCGGTGACCAGTCATCCTCGACAGACCCGGCTCCGCCACGGCGCGGAAAGATGGCGGAGCTGCTGTTGCCCGGCGGCACCGAGCCTGATCCCCGCTTCACGCTGGCCAATGAACGCACCTTCCTCGCATGGATCCGCACCTCACTGGCGCTCTTGGCCGGTGGCATCGCCATCGAGGCTTTCACCTCAGACCTGTTCCTGGAACCGGTCCGCAAGGGCCTGGCCGTGATGCTCCTTCTGCTGGGCATGTTGCTGAGCGCGGGCGCCGCAGTGCGCTGGATCCACGTCGAGCAGAGCATGCGTAGCAAAACCCCCCTTCCGCTGCCGCTGATTGGGCCGCTTGTTGCAGGGGTAGGGTCACTGGCCGCCGCCGTTGTCCTCGTCCTTATCCTCTGGCGTTGACTCCGTGACCAGTACACTGAGTACTGACCCTGCGCCTCACGGCGACGCGGGGCTCCAGCCCGAACGGACCACACTGGCGTGGGACCGAACCATGCTGGCGCTGGCGACCGCCAGCGCTATCTTCCTCCGCTGGCTCTCCCACCACGGCTTCCCCGTCCTGCTGCTGTTCGCTGTCTCCGCAGGCGCTGCCGGCACCATTCATTTCACCCGGCGCCAGCGCTACCGGACCAGCTCCCGCGGAATCAAGCTTGAAACTGCTGACGCCAATACCTCCGCAGTGCTCTGGACGGCCTTTGCGGGCCTCACCTTGGGCGGGCTTGGGACCGCGGTGGTCCTAGCAGGCTAGAATATCGCCCTTCCTAAACAGCAGCGGCTTCGTCATGATCTGTCTCGCAGCCCTCCTCGTCCACTATCCATTTCAACGAGTTAGAGGGACGACATTTTGCGGTACTCCCCCAGCCTTGGGCTTCCTACATCGAGTTGTGGTGGCGGATGGTCCGGTACACCTCAATGAGTTGGGTGTTGATGGTGCGCAGAGCTGCGGTGCGGGGTTGATTATCGGCGTATCTAAAGCGGACCTAGGGGAGTGTCCATCGAGTAGATATCGCACTCTTGTTTCCTAGGCTGGCCCTCTGATCTCCCGTTGAACTGTTGACGGCATTTAGTTTTCACGCAATGGCCTTTCCTAGCCGTGTGGCATTTCCGTTAGGAGGTGGTGCGTGGGAATTCTGTCTCGGTCGTAAGTAATTTCTTTGTAGCCGTGCGGCTCGGGTTTGCCCTCGCTGTTCAGGTTTACGAACACGATCTCCTCGATGGTGAGGATGCTTCGCCGAGTGATCATGTTTCGGACTTCTGCTCGCATGGTCAGTGAAGTTCGGCCAAACTTAGTTGCCGTCAGACCCATCTCGATGAGGTCGCCCTGGAGGGCTGAGCTGACGAAGTTGATCTCCGAAATATACTTTGTCACCGCCCTGCCGTTGCCCAGTTGGAGGATGGCATAAATTGCTGCCTCCTCGTCAATCCATTTGAGGAGACTGCCACCGAACAACGTGCCGTTGGCGTTCAGGTCTTCTGGACGCACCCACTTTCGGGTGCGGAAGGTTATATCGGTGGGTTCCATGATGAGACCTTACTTCTAGCGGAGATGACTGGATGTTTATGTCCTCCGAGCGTACAAAAGGCGTCTCTTCAACGAGCCCTTACTTGCTGGAGAAACGGCCGGTATGGTTTCCAGCGTCGAGAAGTAGGCTGCCGCAGCCCACAACCGGGGATAATTATCGTAGGCTATCCACCGTTACTGCTGCCAGGGAGCTACCCCAACTGCTCCCCATGTCCGGCCATGGACTGCTTCAAGTGACAGTAGCTCCCGGTAGCAAGGGCACGTCCTGGATTGGGCGGGATGACAGCAGGTCGATTATCGGTGAACCACCGCCGCCGTGGAAGCTGCGGGAGGGATGGCCAGCTGTCGTCGAATATCAGGCCAACTATTTAGCCGGCATCACTTGGCGTCGGCCCATGTGGCAAACAGGTTCAGCTTGTTTCCTGATGGGCCTGTTTGTTCTGTACGGGTCGGGAAATACCTGTCGATGTTTTAGTAGCTACGTAAATAGTTGAGCTCAGCGGCGCCGTGTGCTCATAAGAGGTTTGATTCTGCAAGTCGGATGTTTCCCCTCGGCGGGTAGCACCTTGGGCGCGTACGAGAGTTCTGCGTTTCACGGCAATTCCTTCAGGTGAATAGTGGTATAGGAAAAGACTAGGTCTGTCTGTGAAGGGCGCACCTGTTCGACCAGTACCCAAGCGGTGTGGGATCCTTGTTTTGGCGGCATGATCTCACCTTCGCTCACATACCGAGGTTCTTGAGAGCCAGATTTCGGGCGCCACCATCCACTCGTAGGCGCATGGTGGCCAGTTTCGGCCTCGTAGCCTGGTATGGACGGGTAGCTTGAGGAAACTTTCATGTGCACCTTTTCAGGCGGCCGCAACACTATGGTTGCTTCTTCATTCTTGTGCCGCCGCCGGGGCCGCCTCAACGCACCTTCTGTGGACACGTCGATGTGGCCGATTGTCGCTGCTTTACATACGTTGTTGAACTTCGTATTCCACTGCGAAGATCAACTGAAATGAGAATAGTCTCACTGCCCGTATGCTTTCCAATACTTTTAAGTGGGTTCAGCCATACCGTACCGGCATAAATAATAAGGCGCGTGGTGCCTATACTTGCCCGCTTGTGATCGACCGAAGTGCCGGAAAACAATAGAAGGGTCGATGCACCCAGTCGACGTTCGCCCTTGAGACTCTCCGACGTCCTCAAGTGCCCAGGCGCCGCGATGGCACGGCGTCAGGACTGCGGTGTGTCCGGTTTAGCCCCACGTCAGCAGCGCCATTTGTCGTCCACCATTCGGCATCATGTGCTTTATCCGGGCTTGACTTACGGCGCAGCGATTGCCACCGCAGCTATCACCGTGGCTAAGTTCGCATCCGCAAGAAAGCGACCGCTACGTTTGTTCGGTCATCGTTACCCAATCCTAGGGGCCGGGCTTAGACTCCCGCCGCGGCCTTCAGCGGGACGGGCACGAGTTCCTGGAGTTCTTCGAGGGAGCAGCCGAAAGTCTCGCGGACGGTGACACCATCAGGCCCTGTGAGGAATACAGCCTTGTCCGTGTATACGCGGGTGACGCAGCCCACACCGGTGAGCGGGTAGGTGCAGGTTTCCACTATCTTGGATGCGCCTTCGCGGGTGAGCAGGGTCATCATGACGAATACGTCCTTGGCGCCGGTGGCCAGGTCCATGGCACCGCCGACGGCGGGAATCGCCCCGGGTGCCCCGGTATGCCAGTTGGCGAGGTCGCCGGTGGCGGAGACCTGGAAGGCGCCCAGGACGCAGATGTCCAGGTGCCCGCCGCGCATGATCGCGAAGGAGTCGGCGTGGTGGAAGTAGGAGGCGCCGGGGAGTTCGGTGACGGGGATCTTGCCGGCGTTGATCAGGTCCCCGTCGATCTCCTCCCCCGTGGCTTCGGGGCCCATGCCGAGCATTCCGTTCTCCGTGTGGAGGGTGATGTTCTGTTCTTCGGTGAGGTAGTTGGAGACCAGGGTGGGCTGGCCGATGCCGAGGTTCACGAAGGATCCGGGGGCGATGTCCCGGGCCACCAGGCGGGCCAGGTCGTCCCGGCCCATGGCCGTCTCGGACGTCTGGAGGGTTGTTGCAAGGCTCATGTCAGGCCGCCTTCTCTGAGGTGCTGCCGGTTACGCGGACGATGCTGTTGACGTAGATTCCGGGGGTGACGATGTTCTCCGGGTCCAGTGCCCCGGTAGGAACGATCTCGGAGACCTGGACGATGGTGTGCTTTGCCGCGGCGGCCATGATCGGTCCAAAGTTGCGGGCAGTCTTGCGGTAGACGAGGTTGCCTTTGCCGTCCGCCTTGAGCGCCTTGATCAGGGCGACGTCGGCGTGGATGGGGGTCTCGAAGACCTGGCCGCGGCCGTCGATGATCCGGGTTTCCTTGCCCTCGGCGAGCATGGTGCCGTACCCGGTAGGGGTGAAGAAGCCGCCGATCCCGGCCCCGGCGGCGCGGATGCGCTCAGCGAGGTTGCCCTGGGGCACCAGTTCCAGTTCGATCTCGCCGGCCTTGTATTTGGCGTCGAAGTGCCAGGAGTCGGACTGCCGCGGGAAGGAGCAGATCATTTTCTTCACCCGGCCTTCCTTGATCAGCAGCGCCAGGCCCTGGTCGCCCTGCCCGGCGTTGTTATTCACCACGGTCAGGTCCGTGGCCCCGCCTTCGAGCAGCGCATCGATGAGCTCGAATGGCTGCCCGGCGTTGCCGAACCCCCCGATCATCACCGTGGAGCCGTCCTTGATCCCGGCGACCGCTTCGCCCACAGTGTCAATGAAGTTCATCATTACTGGCCCTTCCTGGCAGTGACGTTTTCAAGCACGACGGCCAGTCCCTGGCCCACGCCGATGCAGATCGCCGCGACGCCCCAGCGTTCGCCCGAGGCCTGCAGGGACCGGGCGAGGGTGCCGAGGATCCGGGTGCCGGAAGCACCGAGCGGGTGGCCCATCGCGATCGCGCCGCCGTGCCGGTTCACGATGGAAGGGTCAATGCCCCAAGCGCTGATGCAGGCCAGGGACTGGGCGGCGAAGGCCTCGTTAAGTTCGACGGCGGCCACCTGGTCCCAGCCAATCCCTGCCTTCGCGAGGGCCTTGTTTGCCGCCTCCACCGGCGCGAAGCCGAAGTACTGCGGGTCGTTGCCGTGCGCGCCGCGCCCGGCAATGCGGGCCAGCGGCTCAAGCCCCAGCAGCCCTGCGGCGCTTTCGGAACCGATCCAGGCCGCGGAGGCGCCGTCGGACAACGGCGAAGCATTCCCGGCGGTAACCGTGCCGCCGCCGTTGGGACCGCCGACTTCAGCACCTTCAGGCTCATTCCGGAACACCGTCTTCAGCGCAGCGAGCTTCTCCGGTGTGGAACCGGGGCGGATGCCCTCGTCCCGAACCAGGTCGGTGCCGGGAACCGAAGCCACGAGGTTGTCGTAGAACCCCTCATCCCATGCTGCCGCGGACAGGTTGTGCGAGTTTGCCGCGAACTCGTCCTGGGCCAGCCGGGTTACCTTGTACTTCTCGCGCAGCCGCTCGGTCGCCTCACCCAGGCTGATGGTCCATTCCTTGGGCATGGCCTTGTTCACCAGGCGCCAGCCCAGAGTGGTGGACGCCAGCGTCATGTCCCCGGCTGGGTAGGGCTTCTCCGTCTTGGGCAGCACCCACGGGGCACGGGACATCGACTCCGCGCCGCCCACCAGGACCAGGTCGGCGTCTCCGGTGTTGATCTGGCGGGAAGCAATGATGGCAGCGTCCAGCGAGGACCCGCAGAGCCGGTTGACCGTGGTGCCGGGAATGGACACCGGCAGCCCGGCCAGGAGCGTGCCCATCCGGGCGATGTTGCGGTTCTCCTCGCCGGCGCCGTTGGCGTTGCCGAACACCACCTCATCAATCCGCCCGGGGTCCAGCGCCGGGGCGCGCTTCACGGACTCCCTGATCACGTGCGCGGCAAGGTCATCCGGGCGGACTGCGGCGAGCCCGGAGCCGAACTTCCCGAACGGGGTGCGCACGGCGTCGTACACAAAAGCCTGATTCATATGGTGCTCCTTATATTTCTGTCGGGGCGAGGTGCGGTTTCACCGTGTTGGTCGAGGTCGAGTTCACGGAACACTTGAATGTTCCTGCCGCTCATTCGCTTGCTTCCCGTGATTCGGCCCACGAGAGAAGGCTGCGCATCAGCCCGGCGGTGTGGGCGGGGGCCTCGGCGGGGGCCAGGTGCGCCACGCCTTCGAGGGTGACGGCGGTTGCAGTGCCGCCTCCGGCGGTGATGGCGGCCGCCACTTCCCCGGCCATCGACGGCGGGGCTACCCCGTCCAGCGCTCCGGCAATCACCTGGGTGGGGACACGGATGCTGCTAAGTTCCGCGCGGACATCGAAGGCGGCCAGGGCCTCGCAGCAGAACGCGTAGCTAAACCTGTCGGCGTCCCGAAGGGCGTGCAGGAGCCGGCTGCTGATCTCCGGTTCACGGTCCATGAAGCCCGGCGCGAACCAGCGCTGCGCCGACCCTTGGATCATCACGGGGGTGCCCTGGCCGCGGACTGTTTCCGCGCGTTCCAGCCATCCCTCGGGCGTGCCGAGCTTGGCGCCGCTGCACTGAACGGACAGGCTCTTGAGGCGTTCACCGTGTTTGATGGCCAGCTGCAGGCCGGTCGCACCGCCGAGCGAGACACCAGCGTAGTGGAAGGCTTCGCCGGGGGCGATGGAATCCACCAGTTCCACTACTGCATCGGCCAGGGCGGCGACGTCGAAAGTTTCGGTGGCTGCCGGTGAGATGCCGTGGCCGGGCAGGTCCCAGGCCATCACGTCGTAATCGCCAGCCAACAGGGGCGCGGCTCTATCCCAAAGGATGGAGGAAGTGCCCAGCGAGGAACCCACCACCAGCAGGGGGCGATCACCCAGGAGTCGCTGGGGTGAAAGCAGTGTAGCTTTCAGGGCAGGTTTGGCCACTGATGGTTCCCTTCGAGTAAGGGGTGATTAGGACTGGCGCAGGTGAAATCTCTGCGTTGTTGCTGCAGCCGGACTATATTCGGGAGTTCAGCCGAGAAGCGCTGAGCATGAACGTGGGAAAGGGGCCTCAAAGCTAAGTCGCTTTGATCGCGCACTACGTGATTTTCACGGCTGGGAAGCTGGCCCGGACAGGGTTTGTGACGATGTCGGAGCCACTGCCCCTTACCAGGAGGGAAGTGCTGGCACTGGGCCGTCTGCCTCTACATGTTCGGGGTTATTGCGCGCGAGCCACTGAAGCAAGCCCTCTCGGTCGGACGCTACGTGCAGGCTGCCGTCACCGATCACCCACTCATCGCGCTCTTCGGTCACCAGGGTCATTCCTGGCGCGTCTGCGGCTCGAAGCGACCGCACCACTGCTTCCAGGGCGTTTAATAGGGAGTCCGGGTCAGCTTCCTCCAGTGTCCAAGCAGTGTCCAGGTCATGGTGATGCACTACGACCTCAGCAATCCGAAGTGCCACTATGGACGTGGCAGGAATGGCTTTGCCGTTCACCTGCACTTCGAAGGCCGTGAGCTCCCCGCCCAGACGCTGTGCCTGCTCCGCAAAGTTCCGGGCGGACTCCCGTAGTTCTCTAAGGAGTTCATCCCGAGGCAAGGCTGTTAGTGCTGAGATGGCCTGTGAGCGGGCCTCTATTGAGTCGTACAGCTGGCGTTCCTCACCGGAAATAGCCCAATCAATGAGCTTCACCAGTGCGCGGCCGCTCGATGCCACGTGCGCGATGACGTCGGCGCGGGTCCACCCCTCGCACAGCGAGGAGACAGCCAATTCGTCGTCGGACAGAGACGCGACGGTGGCCAGGAACATGTCGGTTTCCCTGCCCAGACGGGACAGGTCCGAGTGCAGGCGGGCGGGGTTGATCATCACGTCAGACTAGCCGCGGGGCCTTAGCTAGGACCACAGTCATGCTGCTCTCTTTCATACCGAGATCATATGGACTGATAAAGCCCGCGTGGAGGCAAGGATGATGCTGCCTCGGCTCTCGCCGATGCTGCAGTTATGACGAATTATTACTCAATAGTCTTTTCTAAGACGATGCAAGTATAAGTAGCCCCCCGGCGGAAGTCCGGGGAGTTACCGCATATGTCCTGAATCCCAGACCTGTCAGTCTGATAGCCCGGCGCAGGCGGCCATGGCTTACACCTGCGCCTCCGCACTCATCCAGAGAGGACTCGGGGACTATGACACAACCGCACGCAGTTATCGCTGAAGATCCAAGAAAAGAGGCGCGCACCGCAAACTGGGTAGCTTTCATCATTTGCACTGCGCTGTTGTTTGACGGCTACGACCTGGTCATTTACGGCACCGTGCTCCCGGGGCTGCTCGCTGACCCTGGCCAGATAGGGTCGTTCGACCCAGCCACAGCGGGCCTACTTGGGTCTTGGGCCCTCATTGGGGTACTTGTGGGCTCGCTGATCTGCGGTGCCATAGGTGACTTTTTCGGCCGGCGCCGATTGATGCTCCTGGGCATCGCATGGTTCTCACTCGGCATGTTCGTCACAGCACTGACCACAAGCGTGCCTGCTTTCGGCGCCATGCGCTTCGTGACCGGGCTCGGCCTGGGCGTGGTCATTGCCACCGCGGGCGCCACCATGGCTGAGTTTGCACCCGCCGGGAAGCGGCAGTTCTACAACGCAATCGTGTATTCGGGAGTCCCGGCAGGCGGCGTCCTCGCTTCCGTCATGGGCATCCTGCTTCATGACAGCATCGGATGGCGCGGACTGTTCATCATCGGTTCCCTGCCGCTCGTTATCCTCCTGCCCATTGCGTGGTTCAAGCTCCCCGAATCGCCGCGCTGGCTGCTGGCGCGGGGCAGGGAACAGGACGCCCTCGCTGCCTCGCAGCGCACCGGCGTCCCCCTCCTTGAGGAGCGGGTGATCCTGGAAGTTGGGGCGGCCCCGCAGAAGTCCGGCTTCGCGGCGGTCTTCTCCCGGCAGTTTGCCGCGGCTTCCATCCTGCTGGGCCTGATGTCCTTCTCCGGCCTCCTGCTGACGTACGGACTCAATACATGGTTGCCCAAAATCATGGAGGGCTACGGCTACGGGCGGACATACGCCCTGTTCTTCCCTCTTGCGCTGAACCTCGGCGCCGTAATGGGAGGACTGCTCGCGTCCCGCCTGGCGGACAAGGGCCATCCCCAGCGAATCATTGCCGCCACGTTCGGACTGGCCACCATCTCGCTGGCACTGATGACCTTCAACTTTCCGTTGCCGATGCTTTTTGCCTTCATCGCCATTGCAGGCGTTGGAACGCTGGGCACCCAGGTGCTGATCTATGGCTTTCAGTCCAACTACTTCACCACAAATGCCCGGGCGGCCGGCGTTGCGTGGTGCGCCAGTGTAGGCCGGCTCGGCGGCGTGCTGGGACCCATCATAGGTGGCTGGCTGGTCGCTGCGGGCATCGGCGGATCCACGGCCTTCTACATTTATGGCCTGGTGGCCCTCGTCGGCGCCGTCGTAACCGTCTTGGTTCCCCATCAGCGCCGGCTGGAGGAAGCTGAGCACAAAGTCGAAGAAATTGCCGGAGGTCGGCGGAAGTCAAGCCTGGCTTCGAACCCACCAAAGTAGCCAAACCTGGGCCACTCATCTCAATTGAGTCATTGGAATGTACTAGTGCGGCCTTTTAGGGCTATTCTTTGAATCAATCTGGATTTGAGGGCAGCGGCCGGCCGGCGGCGCAGAAGGATGAACCATGCTGGAGATCCGGCAGCTCAGCTACTTCATTGCGGTTGCGGAGGAGCGGCATTTCGGCCGGGCGGCCAAGCGCCTGCATATGGCACAACCACCCCTTTCCCAGCAGATCCGACAGCTGGAAGACCAGCTCGGCGTACGGCTTTTCAACCGCACCACGCGCAGGGTGGACCTCACAGCGGCAGGACAACTCCTGCTTGACCGCGGACGGCAAATTGTTAATGACATTGAGACGCTGAAGGCGGACGTTTACCAGGTAGGCAAGGGTGCCACCGGTGTCCTCCGAGTGGGCTTCTCGGGGTCAGCAACCTACGGTGTCATGCCTCAGATCGCTCGCCTTGCCCATGAGATCCTCCCGGGCCTGTCTCTTGTCCTTCACGGCGAAATGCTCACGCCCTCCATGGAGGCAGGGCTGCGCGACGGAACCCTGGACGCAGCTCTGCTGCGACCTCCGGTTGCTTCCCAGGAGATCGACTACCGGGTTGTGGCACAAGAGCCGCTCGTCCTCGCGGTGCCTTCGTTTAGCGCCCTGGCAGAAGACAGGACTGTGGCGATGCATGAACTGCAGGATCAGGATTTCATTGCCTATGCGCCCGAGTCCGTGCTCTACCGCATCACGTCGGACCTATGCCGCAAGGCAGGATTCCAACCCCGCATCACCCAAGTGGTAGGTGAGACCTCCACGATGCTGGCATTCGTCGCGGCAGGGGGCGGCGTTGCGATCATGCCGTCCCGGGTGCGGGCGTTTCAGCTCGATGGCGTCACCTACCGGGAGATTGAAAACGTCCCACCTGTGGAGCTCGCTGTCGCCTGGCTGCACGGAAACCATTCAACCCTGCTGCAGAACTTCCTTGATGTCGTGGCGGCCGCCACGTCGGGACCATCGACGCCCGCGCCACTGCCCGGCCACGTGTCGTTTCCCACTGATGAAAGGCTTTCCCAGCCATGAAAATTACAGCCATTGAGGCTATCCCTTACTCGATCCCCTACCGCCACCCGCTGCATTTCGCCTCCGGATCCGTCCACGAGGCTGACCACGTGCTGGTTCGCCTCCGCACGGACGACGGCGTTGTGGGCCTCGCAGACACCCCGCCGCGCCCGTACACCTATGGCGAGACGCAAAAGTCCATCGTCGCGGTGGTGCAGGACGTGTTCGCTCCGCAACTGATCGGCGTCGACATTTTTGACCGGGAGAAGATCCAGGAGATCCTCTACCGCACCGTCCACAACCAGACCGCAAAGGGTGCCGTGGATATCGCCCTGTGGGACGTCATCGGCAAGACGCTGGGGCAGCCGGTGACCAAGTTGCTGGGCGGCTACACCGACTCGCTGCGGGTCTCCCACATGCTCGGCTTCAAACCCGCCCGGGAACTGCTCGACCTGGCACTGGAGTTCCGCGAAACCTACGGCATCAACACCTTCAAGCTCAAGACCGGCCGGCGCCCCCTCCACCTGGACATCGAGGCGGCCCGCGTGCTGCGCGAGGGCCTCGGCGCGGACGCCGAACTGTATATGGACGCCAACCGGGGCTGGTCCGCAAATGAGGCCGCGGAGGTCCTGCGCCGCACCGCGGACCTCGGCCTGCAGTTCCTCGAGGAGCCGGACGACGCCCGCGAAGTCCTGGGCCGCCGACGGCTGGTTGCCAACTCCCCCATCCCCATCGCCGCGGACGAATCCGCCCCCAACCTCGGCGAAGCCGCCAAGGAAATCCTCAACGGCGGGGCCAACCTGCTGGCGGTCAAGACGGCCCGCTCCGGATTTACCGAGGCGGCCAAGATCGTGGGGATGGCTGAGGGCTTGGGCATCGATGTGTACATCGGCAACCAGATCGACACCCAAGTGGGCACCGTGGCTTCGGTGGTGTTCGGCGCCGCGTTCGCCCACACTGCCAAGCGCGCCGCGGAACTATCCAACTACCTGGACATGACGGACGACCTGCTGGCCGAACCGCTGCAGATCACCGAAGGGCGCATCCGCGTCCCCGAAGGCCCCGGCGTGGGCACCAGCGTCAACGAGGAAAAGCTCGAACGCTACCGCAGCGACCGCTAAGCCACCCCTTCCACGAAAGGAAAACCAGTGAAGTACCTGGTCCATATGGACGTCAAACTGCCCGCAGACCTGCCCGCATCCGAGACGGCTGAGATCAAGGCCAAGGAGAAAAGCTACTCGCAGGAGCTGCAGCGCTCAGGCAAATGGCCGGAAATCTGGCGCGTGGTGGGTGAATACGCCAACTACTCGATCTTTGATGTGGATTCCAACGACGAACTCCACGACATCCTGCAGAACCTCCCGCTGTTCCCGTACATGGAGATCTCGGTGGTGCCGCTGGCCAAGCACCCCTCGGACGTGAAGTAGGAAGCGCCGAGCTGTTCCGGGTCAGTTCCTGGCCCGGAACGCGGCAGCGAGCTCGCTGCGGGACCGGATGCCCATCTTCCGGTAGAGCCGCGTCAGATGGTACTGCACCGTTTTCTCGGCCAGGAAGAGGGTACGGGCTGCCTCTTTATTGGTGGCCCCTGCCGCTACCAGCTCGGCCACCGCCTGCTCCTGGGCCGTGAGCTGGACGTTCTGCTCGCTGGCGGCACTGAGGACGGGGTCGGCCGGGTCGGGCAGGTGCCCGACGTCGAGACCGGTCGCCTTG
The DNA here is from genome assembly GCF_046605375.1 of Arthrobacter sp. MPF02. Classification (GTDB taxonomy): domain Bacteria; phylum Actinomycetota; class Actinomycetes; order Actinomycetales; family Micrococcaceae; genus Arthrobacter. The sequence goes on from NZ_CP176772.1 coordinate 3,277,513, forward strand.
AGCTCCCTGTCGCACCGTTCCACATAGGTGGCCGCCCCGAGGGAGTCGTAAAGGTCGCGGGCCGCACGCAGCACGGAGGACGCCAGCCGCCGCTTGCCGGCCCGGCGCATGCTCTGTCCGAAAGCAAAGCTGATCCGGGCCCGCAGATAGGGCCGGTTCAATCCGCGGAGGTGTCCCAGGGCGGCCTCGAAGTGTTCCCTGGCGGCGTCGGGGTCCCCCTGGGCGGCCAGCAGCCGCCCCCTCGCCCACGCCATCCTTGCCAGATCAGAGGGAATTTCCCGCTCGCGCCGCACGCCCTCGAAGGCCGTGAGAAAGGAATCGGCAGTGTCGAGTTGGTCCGTCATCACGAGCGCGTTGACGTATGTATCCTGCCACGGCCAGAAAGACACGCGGTTTTCCGTCCACGGGTCCAGTTCCGTGAGCGGCTGCAGCACGGCCAAAGCGCTTTCATAATCCGCCCTTGCCTCGTGGAAGCGGGCCCGCGCCAGGCTTGCCGGGACCTGCATGGCGCGGTAGGTCCCCGGCTGCACTGCCGCCTGCGAGACGTAGTAGCGCGCCCGGTCCCAGTCGCCCCGCATGGACCAGAGCTCAGCGGCGGTCCAGTACAGCAGGGGGCGTATCAGCGGCATCCGTGATGTCTCCAGGCGCACGCTGGCCCGAGCGATAGTGGCCGCGGCCGAATCCCAGTTCCCGAGAACGAAGTGCGTGCGGGCCAGCCACGCCTCGGCCCACAGGGAAATCCGGAGCGATCCGCCGCGGTACTCGGTGGGGGCAGCGGATTCGAAGTTCACCAGTGCCGACTCCGCGTTGTCCAGGCGCAACGCCAACCAGCCCGCACCCATCTGAACCCGCTGCTTTTGGGCGTTCTCGGCAGCATGTGCAAAAGCCCGCTGGTAGGATGCTTCAGCCTCTCCGATGCGGCCACAGGCATACAGGCCCAGCCCGTAGATGGCTTCTGACTCTATGTGCGCGGGAGTACCCGGCTGCGTGAGCGCCATGGCGCGCTCAGCCCAGCCGGTAATCAGCGGGCCATTCCATGATGCCACTCCGTGGAGGACAAGACGTTGGGCCACCTGCGCGGCTGCTGCAGGTTCACGTTGAGGGTTGCTGGTACGCCAGGCCATTTCCAGCTGGGTCTGCGCACTGTCATTTTGGCCGGACACCGTCGACAAATATCCCAGCACGGAAGAACGGAGCGGCGAGGACGGCAGGGCTTCCACCGCCGCAGCCCACATCTGCGCTTGGGCGACGTTGCCGGACCCAACGAGGGCATCGACGGCCCGGAGGAGCCGGTCATTCCGGGAGCGGAGATCCAGCGAGAGCCGGGACGCAGAGAACAGGGCAGTTGCAACGTCCTGCCACACCCCGGCCGCGGCCTGTCGGCGTGCGAAGGCCTCCAGCTCCACGGCCAGGGACTCATCCGCAACGGGGGTCGCCGAGACCCGGTGGCCCAACCGTTCGCCCTCGAGTTCGACGGCTTCAGCGGCCAGTCGATGGAGTGCGATGCGGCGGCTGGGAACAATTTGTTCGTAGATTGCTTCCATCGATCCGGGTTGCACGAATATTACGGAGGAACGCGCCTGGTCAAGGGACAGTTCCAGCAACCCGGCGCGGTGACCCTCGTCAAGGACTTCCATGATGGATGCCACCCCGCTGACTTGGGAAACCTCCGCCAGACCTGCGCTTGTTCCCAGCACGGATGCGGCCTCCGCGACCGATACCAGCCCGGCGGATGCGGTATTCAGGATGCTGCGCACCCTGGCCCGTACCCGGGAGGTCGGGGGCAGGGATGGAAACCATGACAGCCAGGTTTCAGCCGGCAGCTCGCGCAGCAGTTCCACGATGGGTTCCGGGAGGCCTCCGGTGTGCTGGACCAGGCCGTGAGCTGCCGTGATACTAAGGTCCATGCCGAGCAGGCGCCGGGCGACTTCCTGTACCTGTTGAGGGGTAAGCGGCTCCAGGGGGATGCGCACGACCTGGTGGCCGGTGAGGAAGTCGAGAACTCCGGCGGGGATGCGCGAAGCGTCAGCAGGGTTGAGGGTCAGCAGGAACAGGATGCGCTTACCATGCAGTCTGCGCATGACGAAGGTGAGGATGCGCAGGCTTTCCACATCAAGTTTGTGGACGTCGTCGACCGCGACAACCACGCTCCCATGGGACTGGAGACCCTCCAAGTGTGTGCTGAGCGTTGAGGCGTAGTTGAGGACCTGGTCCCCGCTCAGGGCAGCGACTGGCGTAGCTGGAAGGTGCGGGCCGCCGTCGTACGCCTTTGCCGAGCGCAGCGGCGGAGTGAGCATGAGCTGGGAGTACCCAGCGAGGGCGAACTGAGCTTCCCACTCATCTCCCATGGCGGACAGTACCTGGATTCCACGTGCCACAGTCTGGCAGTGCTCCAAAAAGGAATTCAGCACGGCGGTCTTTCCGGACCCCGAGGGGCCGGTTAGCACTACTGTGCCGACGTTGCCTTTGCGGACGGTGCGGAGGGTTTCGAGCAGTTCCTCGAAAACCCGGATCCTGCCCACCAGCGGCGAGTCCTCCGCCATGTCGCCCTGGATGGAGGACCCCGCTGTCATGCTCGCAAGTCTACCGGGGGCCGCTTGCCCCTTGGCGCGGGCATCCAAAGAGCGTCCTATCCCAGGTCCCCGCCAGCGACGGGCAGAATGCTGCCGGTCAGGTATGACGCTTCATCTGACGCGAGGAAGACGATGGGCGCCGCCTGTTCGTCCAGGGTGCCGTAGCGCTTCATAAAGGAGGACTGTACGGTCTGGTCGACGATCACCTGGTACCAGGCCTTCTCCGTGTCGGATTCGGCGTCCGGCCCCCGCTTGATCTGGCGGGGAGGCGCCTCGGTACCGCCCGGGGCGGTCGCGACCACCCGGATGCCGCGCCCGGCGACCTCCATGGCCAACGCTTGGGTCAAGGCATTGACGCCGCCTTTCGCTGCCGCATACGGCACGCGGTGCAGCCCGCGGGTGGCCACCGAGGAAACGTTGACGATCGTGCCCGATTCCTGCTCCAACATTGTTGGCAGCACGGCCCGGCAACTCCAGAGGGTGGGAAAGAGCGAGCGGCGGATTTCCTTCTCGATCTTTTCTTCGTCGTATTCTTCGTAGGGGCGGGCCCAGATGGTGCCCCCGACGTTGTTTACCAGCACGTCCACCCGCCCGTGGGCGGCGACCGCCGCCTTCACAGCCTGCCGCGCTCCAGCGAAGGTCTCAAGGTCAGCGGTCACGGACGTGGCCGAGCCACCGGAACCGGAAGCACGCGCGGCCTCATCGATACCGCGTGCCACGTCGTGCACGAGCTCCGCCCGGTCGACAAGGACGACGGCTCCGCCCTCGGCACTGATCCGTTGGGCCACCTTCTGGCCGATGCCCTGCGCGGCTCCTGTCACTACGGCTACCTTGCCGGAGTATCGGCCTGGTGTAAGGAACTGGCCTGCATATGGTGCTGCCATTAGTGGGCGGCCTTAGCGTCGATCGCACCGGCCATGGTTTCCTTCGCGTCATGTGCATGGGCGGCGATGACCTCACGTACGCGCGCCCTGTCCTGGCGCTCGAAGGCGTCGACGATGTCAAGGTGGTCTCTTGTGACCCGCTCGAAGATTCGGGTTCCCTTTTCCAGTGCCGCGGCCATCTGGGCGTGGACATCGAGCCGTCGGTAGGACTCCAGCAGCATGGGGTTGTCACAAATCATGAAGAGGTATTCGTGGAACTCCTCATTGGTGCGCGCAAACTCCTCCGGTTCCTTGACGGTCCCTCCATCGATTGAGCGTGTTGTGGCCTCCGCCAGCCGCCGGAACTGGCGCAGCTGCTCCTCGGTGAGCCGGCCCAGCATGAGTTCGCTCACGGCAAGCTCCAGACCCATGCGGGCGTCCAGTTGGGCGAAGCTGTCCTCCTTGCGGAAATCCAGGCGGCCGGTCTCCAGTGAAGAGATGGCTTCGCCGCGGCTCATCGTGTCGCCCTCAGTCTCGATCTTCTGCGCCGGTGCTGGTGCGCCCGTTTCGGCATCACCGCCGGTGGTCTCCTTCGGGGCGAACCGTTCGAAGTAGAAGTTGGCAGGCTTGAGACCTTCGGCGTCCAGCCACTTAGAGACAGCATTGACCATGGGGGGCGGGCCGCACAGGTAGATGTCGACATCGCCGTCGTTGAGGTGAGCGGGCTCGATGATTTGCGTGACATAGCCTGTGTGGGGGGCGGAGGTGCCAGGTTCGGAGGCAATATAGTCCCAGGTGAAGCCCGGCAGCTTCGCCTCGTACTCCCGCAGCCAGTCCAGGCCGATGATATCCGCCTCACGGGTCAGCCCGTAAATAAGATGGACCGGCATGGCAGGTGGGTGGTCCGAGAGTTTCTCGAGGATCGACAGCAGCGGGGCCAGGCCGGTGCCACCGGCCAGGAGCAGCAGCGGGCGCTTGGGCTCGCGCAGGAAGAATGAGCCGTAAGGGCCAGTGAATTCGATGGTGTCGCCCACTGCCGCCCTGTCGCGCAGGTACTCGGACATTGCGCCTTGCGGCGTCACCCGCACCATGAAGGACGTGTCCTGGACCTCGGGGCCGCTGCTGAAGGAATAGGAGCGCTCGGCGTCGGTTCCGGGGACCTTGAGGTTGACGTATTGGCCCGGAAGGAAGGCCAGCGCATCGCGGTTCCGCACCTCGAGGGTGAAGGAAACTGTGCTGTCCGAGTGTTTGTTGAGTTCCTTCATTGTTGAAGTGAAGGTGGTGGCGGCCGTTTTGGCGGATTCGGAAGTAGCAGGGATCTGGATGGCCAGGTCTGACTCCGGCACAGCCTGGCACGTCAGCATGTACCCCTTTTCGAGCTCCTCCTCGGTCATCGCGTCGTCAATGTAGTCCCCTGGGTCAAAGGAACCCGAATCGCAGAAGGCCTTGCAGGTGCCGCAGGCACCGTCACGGCAATCTGATGGAATGTTGATGCGTGCCTTATACGCGGCGTCCATGACGGTCTCGTAGTCGCCGACTTTGATGACTTTGGTGACACCGTCCTCGAAGCTGAGGGCTACCTGGTGGCCCATAATTTCCTCCTGAGTGGGTGGGCGCGTCCTAGCGACCCGGGAAAAGTTCTGGTGTGCCCGGTGGGCACCGGTTTTGAAACGGTTGGGTCGGCCCCCGGGCGGTACCGGACACCGGCACGTGACGGTCAGACCATGTAGACATCCACCACGTGGTGGATGTAGTCGTTCTTCAGGACGACCTTCTTTTTCAGAATCAGCGGCTGCCCGCCAGAGAGATCGATCGTGTAGTAGCTGGTACCGAAGTACGTATCCGTTGTGTTGTAGCGGAAGTACAGGGTGAACCAGTTGAAGCGCACCTTCACCTCGGCTCCGTCGTGCTCCAAAACCTCGATGTCCGTGATGTTGTGTCCGGTGCGGGGTTCCGGCAGGGACGTGGCGGAGGACCGGTCCGTCTTGATTCGGAAAACGCGATCCTCGATGCCGCCGCGGTTGTCGTAATAGATAAGGGAAATCTCGTTCTGCGGGTCCTGGGTAAGCCTGTCATCGACGTCCCAGGCTGGCATCCAGAATTCGGAGTCCGGGTGGTAGCACTCAAGCCACTCGTCGAACTGGCGGTCATCCAGCAGCCGGGCCTCCTTGTACAGGAAGGCCCGTACGGTTTCGAGTGTTGCGATCTCCTCGGCGGTCTTCAGTGCCGCAGTGGATTGGGTCAGGATAGTCATGGTTCTGCGCTCTTTCTCGGCAGTGGTCTTGATCAGGCGGTGACGGGAACGGCACTTAGAGCGGAGCGCTCCTCCTCCGCCAGGGCCCGGTCCATGACTTCCTTCCAGTACCCGTGCTGGATCGGGTAGAGGCCCTCGTCCTCTGTACGCACACCGGAAGCGATTACCTTGTTCATGCCCAACGCCTTGGCCTGCTCGTCGGGGCCGGCAATCTCATGGGTGGAACCCCGGGTCATGTCGTTCCAGGGTGCGGCGGTGGCCCAATAGGTCTTGTTGCAGGACCGGAACTCCTCCAGATCGTCGGGAGTAGCCATGCCCGTGGCGTTGAAGAAGTCCTCGTACTGGCGGATGCGCTTGGACCGGTTCTCCTGGGACTCTCCCTTGGGCGCGATGCAGTAAATCGTCACCTCGGTCTGGTCGGCGGAGATTGGACGGAAGTGGCGGATCTGGGAGGAGAACTGGTCCATGATGTAGACGTTCGGGTACAGGCATAGGTTGCGCGAGATGTTGATCATGAAGTTGGCCATCTCCTCGCCGTACTTCTGGACCAGTTCGTCGCGGCGGTCCCAGAGCGGGCGGTCCTCGGGGTTGGTCCATTCCTGCCACAGGAGCAGGTGTCCGTGGTCGTAGGAGTAAAAGCCGCCCTTGACCTTGCCCCACTTGCCGGCGTCCATGGCCTTGGTCTTGTTCGCGGAGTCACCGGCGCTGCGGCGGGCCGTGGTGGCCGCGTAGTTCCAGTGCACGGCTGTCACGTGGTAGCCGTCCGCGCCATTCTCGGCCTGGACCTTCCAGTTGCCGTCATAGGTGTAGGTGGAGGAACCGCGCAGCACCTCCAAGCCTTCAGGTGACTGGTCAACGATGGAGTCGATCACCTTGGTGGCGTCGCCCAGGTGCTCCTCGAGCGGGAGCACATCGGCCTTCAGAGAGCCGAACAGGAAGCCGCGGTAGGACTCGAAGCGGGCGACCTTGGTGAGGTCGTGCGAGCCTTCCTTGTTGAAGGTCTCCGGGTAGCCGGCGTTCCGGGAATCCTTCACCTTCAGCAGCTCGCCGGAGTTCTTGAACGTCCAGCCGTGGAACGGGCAGGTGAAGGTGGTGCGGTTGTCCGTCTTGCGGCGGCACAGCATTGCGCCGCGGTGCGAACAGGCGTTCACAATGCAGTTCAGCTTCTCGTCCTTGTCGCGTGTGATCACTACGGGAGTCCGGCCGATGTATGTGGTGAAGTAATCGCCCACGTTGGGGATCTGCGACTCGTGGGCCAGGTACACCCAGTTGCCCTCGAAGATGTGCTTCATCTCCAGCTCAAAGATGTCTTCGTCGGTGAAAATCTCGCGCTTTGCGCGGATGACGCCGTTCTCACGGTCGTCGATCACTGCGTCGGCAAGGACCTCGCGGGCGTGGATCAGGTTCTCGGTCATGGCGTGCTCCTCCATTGGAGATTGCTGGACGGATGGGCGGGAGGTCCGGTGCCGGGCGGCAGTGCCCTGCGGACGTTGTCAGCCAATTCTTGCCGCTCGGTGACTGTCCTCACATCAGGCAAACACCTAGGGTCAACCAAGGGTGTATTTATGTACAGATAATGACTGAAAAACGGCAGAATCGATATTTGTGGCGTCCTTATCTTCCGGCCTACGCTGAAACGGACATCACGCGATGCCGCGTCTCTCCAGGTTCAGCCTGTCCCGGCGTTTCGCGGCGGGTACAGGATTTCTTCCTGTTCCCTGTTCAACAAGGAAGGTGGCCACAGCCATGACTGAAACCCAAGCGGATACCCGTAAAGAGAACGAGGGAAGCGCCGTTGAGGCCGGCTCGAAGGCGACCGAGCGCTTTACCGCGTCCGGCAAGCTTGCGCGGCTGGATGTGCCGAAGGAAAGGGTGAGCCTCCTGGCGGGGGCGTTAATTAAGGCCGCCAACGACATCGTCGTCGAGCATCAGGTCACGTATGAGGAGTACAACGCGCTCAAGGCCTGGCTGATCAAGGTGGGCACGGACGGAGAGTGGCCATTGTTCCTCGACGTGTGGCTCGAGCACACCGTAGAGGACGTCAATTCCCAGGAACGCCCCGGAACCAAGGGCACCATCGAGGGCCCCTACTACGTACCCGGGTCACCGGAACTGGCAACTCCGGCCACCGTTCATATGCGCGACGATGAGGAAGGCACCCCGCTGCGCTTCACGGGCCGTTTCACGGACACGGAAGGCAACCCGATCCAGAATGCGCAAATAGAGATCTGGCATGCTGACGCCGCTGGTTTTTACTCCCAGTACGCCCCGGGCCTGCCCGAATGGCTTTTCCGTGCCACCGTCAAGGCTGACGATGACGGCCGTTTCGAAATCAACACGATGCGCCCGGCCCCGTACCAGATCCCCACAGACGGGGCCTGCGGCCAGCTTATCGAGGCCGCCGGCTGGCACGCCTGGCGTCCGGCCCACATCCACATCAAGGTTTCCGCGCCCGGGTACCAGCCGGTTACCCAGCAGCTCTATTTCCCGGGCGACCCGCACAACGAGGACGACATCGCATCGGCCGTCAAGCCCGAACTGATGCTCAACCCCCGACCACGCACGGACGCCGGGGCTGGCGAAGAAGCTGTCTATGACTACGTCCTCGCCAAGGAAGGCCAGCACACGTAGCAGGCACCGCTTCTTACCGGTAGCGGCTACGGCCGCTGTACCTAAGGCGCTCCGGGGATGCAAAGCCCCGGGGCGTCTGCCGTATTCGCCGACACCCGCCAGGAGCCAGAATGCGTCAATTCCCTCAGAAACCGCCCGCGGCAACCGGTGCAGCGCAAGCGCCACAGCCTCTGTTGGAGCGCCCGGCGCTTCGGCCGGCAGGGGCCCGCCAGGTCCTCCGCGACGTGGGCCGACCCTACCTTTCCAACGGGCTAATCGGTTTCATCTTCACCGCATCCGGCCCAATAGCGGTCACACTGGCCATCGGCACGGTGGCAGGACTCACCCAGGGGCAACTAGCGTCCTGGGTATTTGGCATCCTTTTCTCGGGCGGCGCGGCCACCGTCATCATGTCGCTCCTCTACCGCCAGCCCTTGGGCTTCGCCTGGTCCATACCGGGCACAGTGCTTCTGGGCCCGTCTCTTGAACACCTGTCCTTCCCGGAAGTGGTGGGAGCGTTCTTCACTTCAGGTGCGCTCATCCTCGCGCTGGGCGTCACAGGTGTAATCCGCCGGATTATGGACGTGGTCCCCATGCCCATCGTCATGGCGATGGTTGCCGCAGTGTTCTTAAGGTTCGGCACCGACATCGTGGTCTCAACCCAAGCAAACCCCGGTATAGCCGGTCCTATGGTCGCCGCATTCGTGGTCCTCTCTGCCGTGCCTGCGCTCGGGAGAGTCCTGCCGCCTATACTCGGCACTGTTCTCGCAGGATGCTTCGCCGTGGCGGTCAGTGGACAATTCACGCCCGGCGAAGCCGGGCCCTTCCTGGCTGCCCCGGTATTCACCGCTCCCGAGTTCACGTGGGCGGCCCAGCTCGAACTTATGGTTCCCCTGGCGCTCACAGTGCTGTTCGTGCAGAACGGCCAAGGCACCGCCGTTCTGCGCGCTGCCAACCACCGGCCGCCAGTCAACGTATTTGCTATTGCTTCAGGCGCATTTTCACTGCTCAATGCCGCATTCGGTGCCGTTTCGGCCTGCGTGACAGGACCAACCAACGCGTTATTGACATCCTCAGGAAGCCGGGAGCGGCAGTACACGGCCGCCGTGGCGTACGGTGTCCTTGCCCTGGCCTGCGCTGCGCTGGCTCCGACCCTCACCCGGCTGATGGTTGCAACCCCAACGGAGTTTGTCCTCACCCTGGGCGGCATCGCGATGCTGCGGGCCCTGCAGCACGCGTTTGTAACAGCCTTCGCTACCACTTACACCCTAGGGTCCCTGGTGACGTTCGTGGTGACCCTGTCCGGCATCGATCTCTTCAACATTCACGCCGCCATTTGGGGCCTGATGGTCGGTTGCACCATCTCCCGGTTGCTGGAGCGGGCAGACTATTCCGAACCCCGACGCCAAGAACCCGTGGACCACCCGTGAACCCCGCTAGCGGCACGAATACCGCCCAGAACCCCTCCCCTACCTCGCAGGTCCCCTTCATACCTCACCCTGGTCCGGGGACAGCCGCGGAGGTGGCTTCCAACCCGCACCATTCGAATGCAGGTTGCGGGGGACCGCCCTGTCCCATAGAAATGATCCATGCCCCGTATAGCAAAGCCGCGACCCCGTCCGTGAACCGGATGGCAAACAGCTCAAGCCCTGAATCTGTTCTAAACGCGACGGTCGCGACGGCCGCAGCGTTGTTGGCCAACGGAGCCGCTGCAGCTGATGCCTCGGACGCGGCATCCCGCGTTGCTGCCGCTGGCGGCCTCAACCCGGTGTCCGTGTCCGTGTCCTACTCCGATGTAATCTCCTACTGGACAGACGCACAGGAACGGACACTGGTAGCAGTCCGGGCGGTCCCACGCCGGGTGTTCGATTATGGGCGCCTGGCCGGAGTTATGGAGCTTGTGGAACGTGCCGCCGCAGGCCGCATCGGCCCTGGTACCCTCATGGCTACCCTTCATCGTTTACAGGAGCGGAAGGGGCGGTACCCGTGGTGGGCCATTCGGCTGGCGACCGGAGCCGCCGGCGGCATGGCAGCCGTCTTGTTTGGAGGCGGAGTGGTAGCGGCCGCTGCGGCATTCGTTGCAAATCTGGTCGTCGACTGGCTGTTCGGTTTTTTGGGCCGGCGCGGTTGGCCCTCCTTCTTCATCCAAGCCGTGGTTGGCGTCCTCGCCGTAGTGATAGCAGCCTTGGTCCAGTGGCTGGCACCCGTCAGCTCTCCGGCCATCATCGTGGTGGCCGTAATTCTTATCGCCCTCGCGGGCATGACTTCCACAGGTGCGGTCCAGGATGCGATCACCGGTTGGTACGTCAACGCGTCCGGCCGCATCTTCGAAGCACTTGCCAACACTGCTGGCCTCGTCGCTGGCGTTCAGCTTGGCCTCCTGGCGATACATGCGGCCGGTGTGCAGCTCTCCGTTACGCAGGGCGTCCAACTCGGCAGTTTCCCCCTGCCTGTAATTCTCTTCGCGGCAGCTCTCGTGGCGCTCGGTTTCGGAATCGCGTGCCAGACACCTCCACTCGCATTCGCCCCAACGGCCGTCCTCGCAGCCCTGGCTTATGCAGTTTTCTCGTTCCTGACTACGTTTGAAGGGCCGGTCTGGGCCGCAGCTGCAGCTGCCTTTGTCGCAGGCCTATTCGCAGTCTCCGTCTCCAACCGATTCCGGCTTCCCACGACCGCAATTGCCACATGCGCCATCTTGCCCATGCTCCCCGGCGTGCAGCTGTACCAAGGTTTGCTCGAGCTTGGAGGACTCGCACCCCAAAGTGAGGGCTCGCTCGTGACCGCCGCGGCTATGGCGCTTGCCCTCGCTGCCGGGATCTCTTTCGGCGAGTACTGCGGGCTTGTCACATGGGGCGCGCTGCGCGGCGTCGCCAACCGCGCGTTCCTCCCGCTCTATAAGCGGCGCGAGAACACGGGCACGTAGCGGGATCAGCCCGGTTCGTTCAGAAAGTCGAGCGCGAGTTGCACTTCGACGCGGGCGCCCGCGGTGAGGCTTGATTCCAGGATGTTGAATTTGGGGTGATGATTCTGGAACGGCAGTCCTTCGGACGCGTCCCCACCGCCAAGGAAGAGGAAGCAGCCGGGTACGCGCGAGGAGTAGGCAGAGAAGTCTTCACTGGCCCCCGTACCCGGTCCCCATGACACCTGTTCTTCACCCAGGGCTGTGGCCGCGGCCTTGAATGCGAGTTGAGCTGCAGCATCGTCATTAACGACGGCGTCGTATCCTGCCTGCCATTCGAACTCGTAGCTGGCACCGTGCCCTGCACAGACCCCGGCGACAAGTTCCTCCACGCGGCGCTGCACGGTCTTCCTGTCTGCCGCGTTTGCAGTACGGAGTGACAGGCCCAACCTGGCGGTATCGGGGATCACATTGGGTGCTGCCCCGGAATTGAAGCTCCCGACTGTTACAACTGCGAAACGGTCCGGAGCGATGGACCGGGACACGACGGTTTGGAGTGCCCCGATCACCTCAGCTCCGACGACGATAGGGTCGACCCCGTCCTGCGGCATGGAGCCGTGAGAACCCTTGCCCTGGATAGTAAGGAAACCTCCGTCAACGGCCGTGGACGCCGCGCCCCGCGCGATGCTAACTGTTCCGGCCTTTTGATTCATTACGTGAAGTCCAAAAACCGCGTCAACACTGTCAAGCACGCCGCAGGAGACGAGCTCTACGGCGCCACCTGGGGGAAGCTCCTCGGCATGCTGAAAGATGAACGTCACCGTCCCTGCCAGCTGATCGCGAAGCCCCGCCAGCGTTTTTGCAGCCGCAAGAAGCATCGCGGTGTGCGCGTCATGCCCACATGCGTGCATCACGCCCGGGATCTGCGACCTGAACAGCTCATCCGTCTCCTCTTGCATCGGGAGCGCGTCCATGTCTGCCCGGAGAGCGATGTTCCGACCGGACCGGGCACCGCGCAAGGTACCTACGACGCTGGTGGCAGTTGGTCGGTCAACCTCAAGACCAAAGTCCTTGAGGAGGCCTGCCACTAAGTTCGAAGTGCGCTTCTCCTGGAAACTGAGTTCCGGATGGGCGTGGATATCCCGCCGCCACCCAATAAGAGAGACCTCGTCAATGTTCCACTCCATAGCACTCCCTTTTCATGACAATGCCAGCCCCGCGACTGACCGGTATCTGAGCCGGCCACAGCTGGGCTGGCGCACTTCCCCCTAATGTGCGGCATCGAAATCACCTTGGAGTTCGCTGCCGCGCCCACCTAATACCCGAGGAAAGCAACAAACCAGATGACCAAATTCGACGGTGGGGATCGGGGGAAGCCGCCCCTATCTTGAACTAGCCGGCGAGGATCGCCGCTTTCTCCATTTCTGACTCTCCCCCGCGGACCATCCCGTCATCGAACACCATCTCCCCGCCGATCACTGTGGCCCCGACCGTCACGTCTCGAATTGTCTCTTGGGGAATGGCGAAGAGATCATCGGAAAGGGCCGCAAAATCCGCCAACTGGCCTACGCGCAATTGGCCTTTGTCCCGTTCCTGACCCACCGCGTACGCCGAACCAAAGGTGTAGGCCCGCACGGCTTCTTCCACAGTGAGCCTTTCCTCAGGCCCCAGCAGGGCGCCTGAGCTGGTCCGCCGGTTCACCATGTCGTGAAGGGACACCAGCGGATTCCCATCCGATACCGGTGCGTCCGAGGAACCGGGAAGAACCATACCGGCCTTCAAAAGTGACTTCATGCGGTAGATCAGCGGTGCCACCTCCGGTTCAACCGCAGCCATCATGCCGTCGCCAAAGTCCGAGATAAAGACTCCCTGCGGGACAGCCGTGAGCCCCAGCGCAGCGGCACGCTCGATCTGGGCGTCGGTTGCAACAGCGAAATGTTCAATCCGGTGCCTCGCTGCGGGCCGGGGATGAACCCGCTGGGCCTCCTCAACAGCGTCCATCACATGATCGATTGCAGCGTCACCGATCGCATGGGTTGCCACAGCCCACCCGGCCTCATGCGCTCGGATGATCATGGCGTGCAGTTTTGCCGGTTCGAACAGCAGGACCCCGTGGTTGTCCGGCTCGCCGTGGTAGCAGTGGTGCATGGCCGCGGAACGGCCGATGAACGAACCATCGGAAACGATCTTCACAGGCCCTATTTGCAGCCGCTCGTTACCCAGGCCTGTACGGATGCCAAGATCCAGGCCGAACCAGCCCCTGTCCTTGAATCCCTCAATGTCGTGCAGGGTGGTGCAGTACGGCATGAGTGTTATGCGCGTGGAGAGCACGCGGTTCTCCACCGCCTGCTGGTAGGAGTGGAAATCTACGGGCGAGTTGCCGACCATCTTGTAGTCGCCGATACCTGGCTCGGTTATGGACGTGAGCCCATATCGCAGCGCCTGCTCCCCCGCCAGGGCGAGGTTGCGCTGCACTTCATCCAGTGCCATGGGACGAACCAGTTCATATATGAAGGACATTGCCTTTTCCTGCAGCAGGCCTTCCGCCCGTCCGTCTGCAGAGCGTGCGACAAAACCGCCGTCGAAATCCGGAACCCCGTGCCGGTCCGGGTATCCTGCGAGTTCAAACGCCCGGGTGCTCACGGTGATCATGTGCCCGCTGACGTGTTCAAGGATCACGGGACGTCCTCCTGACGCCGCATCGAGTCGCTCTGCAGTCGGGTGCCCGCCGAGGAGGTTTTGGTCATATCCCGAACCTCGTACCCACCCGTCAGGGGGAAGCGCCGCCGCCTTCTGCGCTACGGCGGCATAAAGAGCATCCATAGACTGAATGACGCCGTGCCTGAGGTTAAGCGAGGCGAGGCGGGCGCCTGTAAGCGACAGGTGGTTGTGGGCGTCGTGGAATCCCGGGAGGACAGGAGCCCCCTGAAGGTTCACGGTGCGGCGGGCGCTCACGCCGTCGAGATCGGAATCCAGCCCAACAATCCGGCCGTGCATCACGCCGATCCTGTTGGCAGTGGGACGCGCCGGATCCATCGTTCGGATACGTGCGTTAGTGAATAGGGCGTCGATAAGGATGGCAGCCTCCTGATTCAGTGCGTGCGGCTGGCAGAACTATCTCGTCAGGTCCTTGCCCTTGGTTTCGGGCAGCTTCCATGCCACGAGAGTGGAGATCGCCAGGAGTGCTACCACGTAGACGGTGAATGCGGCGGGACCGAAGGTGGCATTTGTCCAACTCTGCAGGTAGGGCGCGGTTCCGCCGAAGATTGCGACGGCGATCGCGTACGGGACAGCCACACCTACGGTTCGGATGCGCGTCGGAAAGAGTTCGGCGAAGACCGCCGGTGAGATGGACAGAGTGGCTCCCATGAACACAAGGACGAGCGTGGCCGGGAGGAAGAGGGACCAGAAACTTTGGCCGACGGTATTGATCAGCAGCGGGAAGAGTACGATCGGCACGCCGGTGCCGATGAGCAGGTTTGCTCGCCGGCCGAAGTGGTCCGAGAATTTGCCCCAGAAGGGAAGCGAAATGATGAGGACGACGTTGCTCAGGACGCTGGCAAGTAGTGCGGTGCCCTGGTCCATCTTGTGAATGAGGACGGCCTGCTGGACTGCACTGACAGACCAGACGTAGTAGCACACGGTGCCGCCTACGCCGAGGCCGATTACGCGCAGTGCCGAGCGCCAGTTCCTTCGGACTTCGGGCCAGACCGGTTCCCGGACGGATGCCTTGGCCTCTATGAAGGCTTCGGTCTCTTTCATCCTCGATCGGGCGATGAGGGTGTAGAGGCCTAATAGAGCACCGATGATGAACGGGATGCGCCAGCCCCAGGCTTGCATGTCCTGCTTGCTCAGGATGATGTTGAGGACGTAGCCGAGGAGCAGTCCGATGACGATGCCGGATGTGCCGGAGACGTAGATCAGCGAGGACCAGAGTCCGCGTCGTGCCGCGGGTGCCGCCTCTGCAATGTATGTCTGCGCGGAGGGCATTTCACCGCCGTGGGCGAGACCTTGGAGCAGGCGCGCCGTCAGGAGGACCACGGCGGCCCATGCGCCTGCCGCGTTGTATGTGGGGACAAGGGCGATCATCAGTGATCCGACAGATGCGAGCCCCACGGTGGAGATCATGGAAGCACGCCGGCCCATGTGGTCCGCCAGCCAACCAAAGACGAAACCACCAAGGGGCCGGGCGACGAAACCGACGGCGAAGACAGCCATGGCACCCAACAGGGCTGCCAAAGGGTCTTTGGGATTGAAGACCTCGGTAGCAAAGTAGATGGCGAACGCGGAGTAGATGCCCCAGTCGTACCACTCAAGGGCGTTCCCCAAGCCAGTAGCGAACAGAGTCTGACGCTGGGATTTTGTAGCTTTGGCTGTTCCAGATGGAACGGTTACTTCGATGTCCGTTACCGAGGAGGCGGGCGATGGTTTGTGGGTCACTGGATGTCCTTGGAAAGAGTGGGTTGGGAGGTCAGGCAGCAGGCCTGGCCAGGCGGGCTACGGCGAGTTGGGTGTAGAGGGCAGTCCCGTCAACCAGGACACGGTCGTCGAAGATGGCGCGGGGTGAGTGGTTAAACGCCGCATCGGGTCCGCCGCCGATGGGCGTGGCATCCAGGCAGATGAAGCTGCCCGGAACTTTGGCGAGGACATCGGCAAAGTCTTCGGACCCGCCCAGGGGTGCGGCCAGACGGTGATGCCGTTCGGAACCAAAGAGCTCGATAATTTGGTCAACGGCAAAGGCGGTGTGGGCCTCGTCCGTCACCGTGACCCGCCCGCCAACGTGGTAATTGATGTCGACTTCCAAGCCGTGGGCTGACGCGATTCCTTCCAGTAGCCGTGGAATGGCCGACTGCATTTCAGTTCGTGCCTCTGCCGAGTACATCCGCAAGCTCGCACCGAATTCTGCGGTGTCGGGGATCACGTTGACCGCTTCGCCGGCTTTGACCATTCCCACCGAGACGACAACGGGGTCATGGGCGTTGAATTGACGCGTCACCATGTGCTGGAGGCCGAGGATCATTTCCGCCATGACGGGGACCGGATCCTTTGCCTGGTGCGGTGCGGACCCGTGACCGCCACGGCCGATGACCTTGACGAACAAGGCATCCGCCGCGGACATCATGACTCCGGGCTTCGTTTCGAATCGTCCGGTGTTACCGCCGGCGCTGAAAACGTGAAGTCCATAGGCTGCGTCTGCCCGTCGGCCGGACAGCTCCAGAATGCCTTCGTCGAGCATCATGGGCGCGCCAGCGAGTTGTTCTTCGGCTGGCTGGAACATCAGGACGACGTCGCCTGCGAGTTGGTGGCGTCGCTCTGAAAGCAGGCGTGCGGCCCCGACAAGCATGGAGGTGTGCAGGTCGTGGCCGCATGCGTGCATGCGGTTGGCCACCGTCGAGGTGTAATCGACCCCGGTTTGTTCCTGGAGGGGCAGCGCGTCCATATCTGCACGGAGCAGGACAGTGGGTCGGCGCCCGCCCGTTGAATTGGTTGGTGCCGTGCCCCGCAGAACTGCCCCTATCGAGGTAAGTCCTTTTCCGAGAGTGATCTCCAGCGGCAGGTCGGACAACGCTTCAAGGACTTTTTCCTGGGTGCGGGGCAGTTCCAGTCCGAGTTCGGGATGACGGTGGAGGTCATGGCGAAGCTGGACGATGTCGCCATGGAGTTCGCGTGCGTCTTCAAGTATTTTTTCTGCAGACACGGAGTGTTCCCTTCGAATTAAGCTCCGCCACAACAAGTGGTTCAGCTCATTCGAGTATGTGACCCAAGCGACTTGCCGTCCATGACCTATATCGCACGATCTTTATGCCTAAATGGCATCGTTCGATCTGCACGGGTGAATTGCTCTCCGGAACGGGTACAGCGGCGGCGGCGCGCGGAATGCAGCGCCGCCGCCGGCCTTCAGGGGCACATTCCCGCGGCTTTCTAGTCGAGGGTGAAGGTGGGTGAGCCGGGGACTGAGGCAAGAAGTTTTTGGGTGTAGGGGTGTTGAGGGTTGTTGTAGACGGCGTTAATGGGTCCGTGTTCGACGATGCGGCCGTGGTTCATCACGATGATTTGATCGCAGACTTGTTGGACGACGGCGAGGTTGTGGGAGATGAAGAGCATGGCGCTGTCGATGGTTCCGCGCATGTTTTGGAGCAGGGTGATGATGTCGGCCTGCACGGAGACGTCGAGGGCGGAGGTGATTTCGTCGGCGATGACGAGTTTGGGTTGGAGGATCAGGGCCCGGGCAATTGCGATTCGTTGCCGTTGTCCGCCGGAGAATTCGTGGGGGTATTTGTCTGCGGCGGCGGGGTCGAGTTTGACCTGTTCCAAGGCGTGGGTGATGGCCTCGCGGTGTTTGCGGGGGTTCGCGCCGTGGGGATCCAGGGCCTCGGCGAGAGTTTGGCCGGTGGTGCGGCGCGGGCTGAGGGAGGAGTAAGGGTCCTGAGGGATGTATTGGACCTTGCGGCGCATCTGCTGGCGGTGTTTGCCGTGGATTTTGGTGCAATCTTTACCGTCAATGAGCACTTGACCGCTTGACGGTTTGTTGATGCCCACCAGGGTTTTGCCCAGGGTTGATTTGCCGCTTCCGGACTCGCCGACAAGCCCGACGACCGTGCCCGATGGAACCATCATGTTGATGTTTTTCAGGACATGGACAGCGCCGAAGCTGACGTTGAGGTCACGTACTGACGCCGCGGGGCTGGCAGTTTCTTCAGCTGTGCCAGGCGGGGTGTCGGTGCTGTTGAGAGTCTGCTGCGTGGGGGTGTTCATGAGGTGGCTCCGGCTCCTGCCGCCGCTGATGCTGCCGGCGTGGCCGCGTCCTCTGTGCTGGCGGGGTTGAGGTTAACGGTGGGGATCGCTGCGAGCAGTGCTTTTGTGTAGGGGTGGGTTACGTTCCGGGCTGCGAGGTCGGCAGCGGTGAGCCGTTCGACGATTTCGCCGGATTTCATGACGAGAATGGTGTCGCAAAGCGCCTGGACCACGGCCAGATCGTGGGAGATGAACAGCATCGCGGTGCCTTGTTCGCGGTAAATTTTGCGGAATTGACGCAGGACTTCAGCCTGGACAGTGACGTCCAGGGCTGTTGTTGGTTCATCTGCGACGATGAGCTTAGGTGCGGTAGCTATCGATGTGGCGATCATGGCGCGTTGGCGCATGCCGCCGGAGAGTTCGTGCGGGTGCTGGCGCAGTCGCCGTGCCGGTTCAGTGATATTGACCTTTGCCAGTGCATCGGTGATGGTTTTCCTGGCTTCGCGTCTGCCCATGCGCAGATGGGTCCGCAACACCTCGGTCAGCTGTGAACCCATTCGCAGGGAGGGGTTGAAAGTGGTGCCGGGGTCCTGGTAAATGATGCTGATTTCTTTGGCCAGGCGTGAGGGCTCAGGGGCCGCGAGCATGTTCATACTCCCAACCCGCAGCAGGTCCGCCTCCACGGCGAGGTCCTGGGACGGCAGGCCTGCTACGGCCATAGCGGTCAGCGACTTTCCGGAGCCCGACTCGCCTACCAGGGCCACCATTTCTCCCGGGTTGATCGAGAATGAAACGCCCTTCACCAGTTCCTGCCGGCCGGGGATGCTCACCCTGAGGTTTTCGACCCGCACCAGCGCAGTGTCATGGTCCGGCACTGACACGGTCCGGTTCCGGTTCCGGTCCAGGATTCGGCGGAAGAAGCTGCGCTTTGCCCGCGGATCGGCATGGGCTGCCAACCCATCACCGATCAGCATGACCGACAGCCCTGTCAGGGCGATCATCACGGACGGGCCCACGGCTTCGATGGGCTGGGTGTAAAGGGCTCCGAGGCTGTCGTTCAGCAGCCGCCCGAAGTCATACTCCGGAGACTGCACTCCCAAGCCAATGAACGACAACGCGGAAATCTCCACCAGCGATAGCGCGAACACGGTTGCCGACAGGATCAACAACGGCTCGGCCATGTTCGGCAGCATGTGCCGCACGGCGATCCGGACCGGGCTGACTCCCAGGAGACGTGCGGTGATGACGTAGTCGCTGCTGGATACTGAGGAGGCCAGGTTGGCTGTGATCCTGGCGAAGCCGGGAATCCCAGCGACACCAATGGCGATGACCGCGGAGGAAACGCCCGGTTCCAGGACGGCTGCTATCACGAGAGCGAAGATCAGGGACGGATACGCAACCGCCGTTTCCAGGATCCGCAGCGCGGCTTCGCGGACGCGACGGCCCGAGAGCCAGATTGCCAAGCCGATCACCACGCCACAGACCACTGAAATGGCGGCGGCTCCAGCGGTCATGAGGAGGGTCAGCCGGGTAGCCACCAAGGCGCGGGCCAACAGGTCCCGGCCGAAGTCATCGGTTCCCAGCCAGTGCCCGGCGCCGGGCCCGAGGGCGGCGTGGGGGGTCAACTGTTCAGCTGCCTGCTTCATGGTCAGTGGGGCGATGATGGCTATGAGGACCAGGGCTGTCAGCAGCCCGACGCCGGTGATCATGGCAGGAGTCCAGAACTCCCGGCTCCTAAACCTAAACGTCACTTGAGGTTCCTCCGAGGTTGCGGGGATCTATGATGGCCAGAATCAGGTCCACCATGGTGATAATCAGGGTCGCGAGCAGGCCGAGAATCAAGATGATGCCCCTGATGACGGGGTAGTCACGCTGCAAAATAGCGTTCACAATTCCTTGGCCCAGACCGGGCCAGGCGAAAACAGTTTCAATGACTACGGCGCCGCCCAATTGCGCGGCGAGGATGAGCCCTGAGAGTGTCAGTGTAGTGGTGACCAGGTTCGGCAAAACGTAGCGCACGTTGGTCCGCAGGGCACTCAACCGCCAGCCCCGCGCCGTGCGGATGTAATCCTTCTCCAGGACCACGGCGGTTTCACGGCGGACGATCCGGGCAATGACACACACGGGGCCCAGCATCAACGCTGCTGTGGGTAGGACCAAGGAAGAGAGAGTCGCTGCACCCGCAGCAGGGAACCACCGCAACGTCACAGCGAAAACAACCACCAACAATGTCGCGACCACGTACTGCGGTATGGAGTAAACAAGGCTCGTCAAAAAGTTGAAACCATTATCCAGCCAACGGTTCCGCCCGCCCCGGGTCAGGATGGCCACCGTCATGCCCAACGGCACCGCCAGTAACAACACCAGCACAATCGCCAATAACGCGATCTCGGCAGTAAACGGGAATCGGGTGAAAATGAGGGTGGAGACATCCTCACCGCTGACGAAAGAACTACCCATGTCCAGGCGCAAAACCCCGGAGACATAGTTCACGAACTGTGTCAGCACCGGCAAGTCCAAACCCAGTTCTGCACGGACGGCAGCGATCTGGGCTGGGCTTGCCCCATCACCGGCAGCGATCACCGCAGGATCCCCCGGAATCAACGGAACAATCAAAAACGTGACCGTTACCAGCACTACGAACGACAACACCAAACCGCCCAAGCGCCGCAACAAAAACCCCACCCACGGATGGTTTACAAAACGACCCCCCGTACCCCCGGCATCAACACCAGGGGTACGGGAAGCCTCAACAACAATCGAAGAAGTCATTTTTGTTTCTTTGCTACTTCGTGATCCGCATGGTGCTCTCGTCCGGCTGGCCGTTGAACGTCTGCATAGCAAAGCCGGACCGGATGGTCACCTGAGAGGGAAGGGAAGCCAACGGCACCACGTGCGCTTCCTGGATCATGATCTTCTGGGCGTCCTGGTATGTTTTGCAACGCTGCGCATCATCGGTTTGAGTCATGGCCTTGGCGACGATGTCCAGGACAGGCTGGTTCTCGAATCCGCCCCAGTTGAGCCCGCCCTTTTCAACGGGAGGGCCAATGACCGGGGAGAGCGCTCCATACATGGTTCCGCCGGCATTGATGCCGCCCATGACCGTGACATCCCAGCTGTCGATGTTCTGGGTCAGGTCTGTGCTCCAGGTGGCGAGGTCCACGTTCCGCAGCTCGATGTCAGCACCAGCTGCACGAAGGGCTTCAGCTACGTACGTGTTGGCCGCACCGTTGGGCCCGAAGACCTGTGCTCCGACCATGCGGATCTTGATTCCAGCCAGGGTCTTCGCAGCTGCTGAGGGATCAGTCTTGATGAGCAGGCCAGTGTCCTTGTTGGAGCACGGCACTCCCGGGTGGGCGAATGAGGAGTAGATTTCTCCCAGCCCGCCGGAGGCGGCCTGGTTGAATGCCTTCGCGTCCAAGGCCTGCGCGACGGCCTTGCGGAGGGCTGCGTCGGTAAAGGGGTGCCCGGGTCGTTCATTGAACATGATGTAGAGGCTGCCCTGTGGGATGACCTCGGTGGTGAAGTCCTTGTTACCGTCGAAGCGGGTTGTGTCCTTACCACGGATATTGGCGATGTCGCGGGTCCCGGTCAGGAGTTCGTTGGACACGGCGCTGGCGTTGGCGTTGACGCTGGCCTCGATTGTTTTGGCCGGCGTGCCTTCGATCTTGGTTTCATAGGCTGGCCAGGTCTTGTAGTCCTCGCGCAGGGTGAAGGTGTAGCCTACGCCGTGTTGCTTCTTGGTAAGTGTGTACGGGCCCGAGAATGCGCCGGGGACATCACCGGCTGTCAGCGCCTCAGGGTCTTTGAGGCCGGCAGGGCACACGATTCCGGTAGCGTGCAGGCTCATGCCCTGCAGGAGGTCGGTCCAAGGCTGGGCAAGTTTGACGGTGACTGTGCTTGCGGCGTCGTCGGCGGTGACCGTGGCGGGACCGTCACCCAGAGCGAGGGTCCGGAAACTGGACTTGCTGTCCGGGGAGGCAAAGACTTTGAGGGATTCGGCGACCACACTGGCTGTGATGGGAGTGCCGTCAGAACAAGTGGCGCCGTCACGGATAGTAAAGGTGCCCTGAGTGGGGGTGATCTCCCACTTGCTGGCGAGGTCGGAAACGATTTTATTGTTCTCGTCGCGGCGTACCAGCGTTGAAAACAACAAGCGGTTGAAGGTGTAATCGTCGGCGTTTCGGACTTCGACCGGGGCGAAGCTGGTGGGGTCTGCGTTGACAACAGTGCGAATGGTGTCAGTGGAAACCTGCCCCGATGCAGCGGGTGCCGAGCCGGTGCCGCCGGTGGTGCAGCCGGTTGCTACAGCGATGACCGCTACTGCGGCGGCCAGGGGGACACTCCTGCGGCCACGGCGGGCGACACTGTCTGCCGTTGACTGGGAATTCTGTTTCACGAATGGTCCTTTATTTGGGTCCGGTGCGACTGCAGGACGCTGTGGTGTAAGTCACGGAAAACGCCTGCTGATTGAGTATGCGAAACAGATCGCAGAACGTCTAAGACTCATTTTGGAGACTATCCATGCCTTATCGGCATGGGCGGCGGCTTTGCCCACTCGTTCCACCACTTTCCAGATGCCGCCGCCATGCGTAGCGTGCGCCGCGGTTATCTATCCGAGACCGGCGAGACTTTTATGACCGGTTTGTTGCGCATCTGGCCCCATCTCCTAACAGAGCGCGCCTACCCTGTATCCGTGACTCCCACCCTTTTTGCCAATGGTGCCATCCACACTCTTAACCCTCATCAGCCGCAGGCCTCGGCTCTTTTGGTCGACAAGGGGCTCATTGTGGCAGCGGGACCGACTGAGGATCTTCGCGCCCACGCCCCTGCCGGGACCAGGGTCGTTGACCTTGAAGACGCAGTCGTCGTTCCCGGACTCACGGATGCCCACATCCACACAGCCAGCCTGGCCCGTTCCAGGCAGGAGATCGACCTTCGGCAGGTCGAAAGTGTGGAAGAAGCGGTTGCAGGCGTCCGCTCGGTACTGCCGCGCTACCGCGAGGGCGAATGGATCTTTGGCGGATGGTGGGATTTCAACAAATGGAAGCCCCCCGTTCAGCCGGACAAGGCCGCACTCGATGCCGTATGCCCAAAGAATCCCGTAGCCCTGACCAGCGCCGACGGTCATACCGTGTGGGCCAACAGCCAGGCCCTGCGGGCGCTTGGAATTGAACGCTCAACTCCTGATCCTGCCGGCGGCGAAATTGTTCGGGACGCGGACGGGCAGGCGACCGGGATTCTGCGGGAAAGCGCGGTGTATCCGGTCCGCAGACTTGCGGCTTCCGGAGCCTCAGGTGATCTCAGAGAACAACTCCGGGAAACGCAGCAGTACCTGCTGTCATTGGGCGTGACAGGCGTCCATGACATCGATGGAGCAGATGCACTGGAGGCTTACTCACAGCTCCGCGCAGAAGGAGCTCTGGCCCTGCGCGTACACAAACTGTTTGCCCAAGATGACCTGAAGGACAGCATCGGGGCAGGGCTCCGCACAGGTCAGGGCGACAAGTGGATTCGCCACGGGGCCGTAAAAATTTTCGCCGACGGAGCCGCGGGCTCCCACACTTGCCACATGAGCGAGCCCTTTGCGGGCGGAACAAGCCATGGCATGGAAGTCACCGCCTTCCCCGAGTTGGTGGAGCTGTCAACCACCGCAGCCACGGCAGGAATTGCCGTTGCCGTCCATGCCATAGGGGACCGCGCCAACCACCTGGTCCTCGACGCGCTGTCCCGGATTCAGGACCTCACCGCCCGACATCGCCTGCGGCACCGCATTGAACACGTCCAGTTCCTACAGCCTGCGGATGTTCAACGCTTGGCACGACTTGGCGTCGTAGCGTCCATGCAGCCGCAGCACTGCCCTAGCGATCTTCCCATCCTGGGCATGGTCGAGGGCCGCAATCTCGCATCTTACGCTTGGCGGAGCCTGCTGGATGCCGGAACGACACTCGCCTTCGGCTCTGACTCCCCCGTGGAACTTCCCAACCCGTTCCACGGCCTCCATGCCGCTATGACCCGAACAACCCAAGAGGGCAAGCCCGACGGCGGATGGGAACCGCAAGAGCGAATCACTATGGCCGAGGCCCTTCATGGCTATTGCGTGGGGCCTTCCTACGCCTCCGGCGAGGAGAACATCAAAGGCAGACTGGCTCCCGGCATGCTGGCTGACTTTGTCGCACTGGACACGAACATCTTCTCGGCGGACCCGGCCGAGATCCGGGAAACGAAGGTCCGCATGACGGTCACCGACGGCATCATCCGATACACGCAGCAGGGCTGAAGCTGCGGCCCCGAGAAGACCGGCAGCTCCCGGTCCGTCGGCCAGACGAAGGCACCCCCGCAATCGACCTCAAGGGGTTCGAACTGCGGGAGTGCCTGCCCTGGGGCCGTGCAAATCGGGCTGCGGGCTACTTGACGCCCACGGGCACTCTGGACGTCACAACAGCGCCGCCGAGAGAAATCAGGCCGATAACAACCAGGAGCGTGGCAGGTCCCCAGGAAGCATTCCCGCCAGAGCAACACCGACCAGGATGATGGAGGCAATAAACGGCAGGCGCCAGCCCCACGCCATAAAGTCATACTTGGGCAACAGAGCAACCAGGGTGATCGCACCTGTGGAGAGCAGCGTACCGACCGGGGAACCGAGCTGCACCAGCGCGGCATAGAGTCCCCTGCGTTTAGCGGGAGCGTATTCGATGGCCATCAGGGTCGCCCCGCCCCACTCCCCGCCCGTTGCAACACCTTGGACTGCTCGCAGCAGCGTCCAGCACGATGGGAGCAATAACGCCAGCCGTCTCATACGTGGGCAATAAGCCCATCAGGGTGGAAGCCGCGCCCATCAGCATCACAGTGGCAACGAGCGCCCCGCGCCGGCCGTACTTGTCACCAACGTGGCCGAAAATAAGTGCGCCAATCGGACGGGCCACAAAAGCTGCGCTGAAGCTCAGGAAAGCCGAGACAGTGGAAGCGACGGGGTCGCTGCTGGGAAAGAACAGTGGGGCTAAGACGATGGCTGCCGTAGTGCCGAACAGGAAGAAGTCGTACCACTCAAGTGCCGTGCCAATAAAAGCAGCGGCAACAACCTTTCCCGGCTGGAGGGCCCTGATCGGGTCACCGCGGCGGTGGAATGCGAAGTGGAAATAGGCACCGTAATTCTTTCAAGGGTAGGTGTGCGAAGGAATGTGACCATCACCGTACTGTGAGCCACTACATGCCCGCCAATACTCGTTATTGCGTCAGAGTATGCCGAAAGAGCATGATTGGACCATGAATCTTCGCCGTCTGCAGTATTTTCTTGCCGTTGTCGACGCAGGTACGATCACGGCAGCCGCGGAGCAGATCCACATTGCCCAGCCCGCCCTGAGCCGCCAGATCAAAACGCTTGAGCATGAACTCAAGCTCAAATTGTTCGAGGCACAGGGGAACAAGCTGGTGCTCACACCTGCAGGACGGGCTCTCGTGCCAGCGGCCCGCCGCCTGATGCTTGAGACCCAAAGCCTCGAAGATGCTGCAGATGCGTTGCGGGCAGGTCGGGTCACCACCCTAGTGGCCGCCGCCACTGCCGCATCTGTACGCGGCTTCCTTGCGCCCTACATCGCCACCACGGGACCGGACGATCCATTGATCATCACCCGGGAAACCAGCCACTTCGACATTCCGGAAGCACTCCTTCACGGCAGCGACTTTGCGGTCTCCCCCGCCGCGCCGGAACCAGGACTCGCCACAATGCCGCTGGGCAGTATCCCGCTGACCGCCTACGTGGGAATAAACCATCCATGGGCCCAGACCGGAGTCAGTGAACTACCGTTGAATGAACTATGCGGTCATCACGCAATCCTGCCCTCGCATCGAAGTGTCAGCCGATACATCCTCGACGACGCTTTAAACCAGGGTCGCTTGAGCTTCCAGCGGGTTTCAGAATGTGATGACGGGCAAACCATCATGGCGCTTGCAGCGGCCGGACACGGAGTAGGAATTACAACTGATCTGCCCGCCTATGGAACACATCCAATCCGTATCCTCCCGGGGGGGAACGTGCAGCACGACCATGCCCTCCGCCTCCCACTCCATACCGCCTGGATACCGGGGCACTTCGCCGAGGGCACTATCCGCGCAGTTGCCCTCCGCCTGCGGGGATTCCTAGCTGAACGAGGAGCCCTAATAGGGAACTGACACGCTGTCATGCCGGTATGGCATGGTTTTGAGGTTGGATAGGTATTGGACAGCATGGATCACTGTTCCGATACTGGACCCTACGCCACCTACCGGCCATAGAATTGGGAGAAGCCCATGCTCTTCGACGCGCTGTACACCAACGGCTTGTTTCGCACGCAAAACTCCCGGCGGCCGCTGGCGCACAGCTTGGGCGTTCATGACGGACGGATCGTCAGCCTTGATGATGAGCTGCCGGCCACCTTCTTCCGCAACGTACACGACCTGCATGGCGCCACCGTCATCCCCGGCTTCAACGATGCCCACTGTCACCTGAGCTACGTGGGCCAGGCGCTCCTCCAGGCTGACTTGCGGCCGGCCGTCTGCCGCACGATGGCCGAACTCCTGTCCGCGGTGGAACGCGCTTGTATCGCAGCACCGCCGGGAGCGTGGGTGCAGGGTTCAGGCTATGACCAGAATTACCTGGGGAACCAGCACCCGACCGCCGAGGAGCTGGATGCCGTCAGCCACGGACACCCGGTGTGGCTGATGCACAACTCACGGCACATGGGCGTAGCCAACACAGCGGCTTTTGAACGCGCCGGCTACCCCGGCCGACGCAACGTCAGGGCGCCCAGCGGAGGCGCGGTTCCCGCCGACACCGAAGGCAGGGCCGTAGGCCTGCTCCAGGAGACAGCACGAGCGCTGGTAATGGACGCCATTCCCGGGCCGTCCATGCAGGACGTCGCCGACATGGTGGGCGCAGGCAGCGCCGCGCTGCTAAGTCTGGGAATCACCAGCATTACCGAGCCCGGCATCGGTGCCCCTCAACACATTGGCCATTCGATGTCCGACATCGCTGGTTATCAGGCCGCCCGCGACGCCGGCCGGCTTGCTGTCCGTGCCACAGTTATGCCCTACCTCACCACACTTCACGGCCTGGGTGATGAGCTCGAAGACCCAAACGGCAAGAACGATATCCCCCGGCTTGGTCTTGACCTGGGCATCAGGACCGGCTTCGGTGACGAGCGGCTGCGGCTCGGCCCGGCAAAGGTCCTGTCCGACGGCTCCCTTATCGGCCGCAGCGCGTTTATGTGCTGCAATTACCAGGCCGACGCAGAGGAAGGAGTCGAAAATCGAGGCCTTCTCCAATTCCCGGCAGAGGACCTTCGACAACGGATCCTGGGAGCGCATAGCGCCGGCTGGCAAGTCGCCGCCCACGCTATCGGAGACGCCGCGCTGGACGTGGTAATGGATATCTTTGAGGAAGCTCAGCAGCTCTACCCTCGCCCGGACGCCCGCCATCGCGTCGAGCACGTCAACGTTGCCAGCGACCAACAAATCCAGCGACTGGCTGCTTTGGGCCTCATTCCCGTTCCACAAGGCCGATTCGTCAATGAACTGGGCGATGGTGCTGCCCGAGCCCTTGGGCCCGAGCGGATGAGGCTTTCCTACCGGATCAAGAGCCTGCTTGAAGCAGGAATTGAAATCCCAGCGAGCACAGATGCACCGGTAGTTTCCGCAGATCCTCTCCTGAACATCCATGATCTAGTGAACCGCAGGACCTCCTCCGGCGCTGATTTCAACCCCGAGGAACGCCTCACTGTTGCTGAGGCGGTACGGGCTTACACAGTCGGCAGCGCATACGCCGCCCACGAAGACCACTACAAGGGTGCACTTACGCACGGCATGCTGGCGGACTTCGTCGCACTGTCCGATGACCTTTACAAGGTACCGACGGAAGCCATCCGCGACGTCCGTGTTACCGCTACCGTCCTCGGCGGAGAACCGGTCACCGGAAATCTTTAGCAGCACCCTTCCGGCGGCAACTTCATGCCTAATTGGCATCACATCTGAACTTTATATGTATTAGACAGCATGAAGTCGGCTACCAATACTGGTTGGAACATTTAGTATCCGGAAGCCACCCGGCGAGCACCTGACAGCAGGGCCGACGCCAAAAGTTTGAGGAGCACCACTTGGAGAAGAAAAAGCACGCCGGCCAAGCGATTGTCGAATCTCTGGCCCTGCACGGCGTCAACCGCGTCTTCGCCGTCCCGGGCGAAAGCTACCTGGCCGTCCTCGACGGGCTCCACGGAGCAGACATCTCGACCGTCGTGTGCCGCCAAGAAGGCGGTGCCGCCTACATGGCAGAGGCCCACGGCAAGTTCACCGGTGAGCCCGGCATTGCCATGGTCACCCGGGGCCCCGGTGCCGCCAACGCCTATGTCGCCATCCATGCGGCGTGGCAGGACGCTACACCGATGATCCTGTTTGTCGGCCTGATCCCGGTCTCTGACCGCCAGCGCGAGTCCTTCCAGGAGTTTGACCCCAACGCGTGGTTCGGAACCCAGGCCAAGCGCGTTTTCGTGCTGGATGAAGCCTCCCGCGCGTCCGAAGTTGTGGCCGAAGCTTTCTTCGCCGCTAAGTCTGGCCGCCCCGGCCCGGTCATCATCGGCCTGCCTGAAGACGTCATAACCCATGAATTCACCGGCGAACTTCACCCGGTCATTCCTGTTGCTGAAGGGGCAGTCTCCCCCCAAGAACTCGAACTCGTCACATCGGCACTCGCCTCCGCCCGGAAGCCCGCCATCTTCGTGGGTGGCCAACGCTGGACCGTCGAAGCAGCTGCTGCCGTGACAGCATTCGCGGAAGCCAACGGTATCCCGGTGATTCAGGACTGGCGCGCGTCAGACCGCATACCCTTCAATTCCGAAATCTACGTTGGCGCTCTGGGATACGGCCGCACTCAGGACACCGCACGGATCTTCGGCGAAGCGGACGTATTGCTTGCCATTGGCGCCGTACCGACGGACGTCCCCACCGACGGCTACACCCTGCGCCAGTCAAAGGATGCCACCAACATCCTCGTGAACATTGACACTTCACTGCGTGGACGCTCCGGCGCGGTAACCACGCACATTGTCGCCAGCCCGGTTGCTTTCGCCGACGCAGTCAAGGACATCCAGCTGGGCAAGTCTGCGGAGTGGGATGCCTGGCGCGCCGCTGGCCGGGCGGCACAGGCAGCGTTCAGCGAGCTGCCGGACCTGGCTGAACTCCCGGTCACCCGCGAAGGAACCGGCCACATGAGCGCCGTTATATCCGAGCTGGTCAAGCGACTTCCTGAGGACGCTGTCTATAGCTTTGGTGCCGGAAACCACTGTGCCTGGGCCCAACGGTACCTCCCCACCAATGTGTTCCCGTCCCAGTTAAGCATGCGCAACGGGTCCATGGGCTACAGTGTCCCGGCAGCGGTTGCGGCCTCCTTGGAGAGCCCGAAGCGATTGGCCATCGCCATCGCCGGCGACGGAGAGTTCCTGATGAACGGCCAGGAGTTTGCTACAGCAGTCCAGCACGGGGCGGCGATGCTCATCATCGTGATGGACAACGGCCAGTACGGCACTATTCGTGACCACCAGGAACACCACTTCCCGGGCAGGGTCAGCGGCACCCAGCTGAAGAACCCCGACTTCGCCGCGTTCGCGCGCGCCTTCGGCGGCCATGGAGAAACTGTGACCAGCGACGATGACGCAGCGATTGCTGTCGAACGCGCCCTGAAGGCCGTTCAGGACCAGCGCATACCAGCCATAATCCACGTCATCACCGACCCGCAGATCGCCCTCCCCTAAGCGGTCAGCACTTTAAAAGGAGAACAGCATGAGCCTGTATGCCGTCATCAACCCGGCCACCGGTGAAACCGTCAAGGAATACCCCACGGCTACCAACGCAGAAATTCAGGCCGCGGTGGCCAGCGCCGACGCTGCGTTCAAGGAATGGAACAAATCACCGCTCACCCACCGCGTGAAACTCTTGGAACGTGTCGCTGAACTTTACACCGAGCGACGTGATGAACTTTCCGCTATCGTCACCAGGGAAATGGGCAAACCCATTTTCCAAGCGCAAATTGAAGTAGACATCGTCGCATCTATCTACCGTTATTACGCCGACAAGGGCCCCGCCTTCCTGGAAGACGAGGAACTTGAGGTCGCAGCAGGTGGCAAGGCTGTCGTCCGCAAAGAGGGACTGGGCGTGCTCCTGGGCATCATGCCGTGGAACTTCCCGTACTACCAGGTAGCCCGTTTCGCCGCCCCGAACCTGATGAACGGGAACACGATCCTGCTTAAACACGCCCCTCAATGCCCGGAGTCCGCCCTGGCCATGGAACAGATATTCGTTGACGCGGGCGCTCCTATAGGCGCCTACATCAACGTCTTCGCAACCAACGAGCAGGTTGCAGACATCATTGCCGATCCCCGTGTCCAGGGCGTTTCACTCACAGGATCCGAAAGGGCAGGATCCGCCGTCGCCGAAATCGCCGGCCGAAACCTCAAGAAAGTCGTGCTGGAACTCGGCGGCTCAGACCCCTTCCTGGTGCTTGATTCCGCCGATGTTGACCAAGCGGCAACGCACGCCCTGTTCGGTCGCTTCGGCAACACCGGCCAAGCCTGCAATGCCGCCAAGCGCATCATCGTCGCGGACGCTGTCTATGACCAATTCGTCGAGAAGTTCCTTACCGCCGTTTCCTCTGTGAAAGTAGGCGATCCCACTGAGGCTGACACATTCATGGGACCACTGTCCTCTGTCGCTGCGCGGGATAGTCTCGCTGCACAGGTGGACGACGCTGTTACCAAGGGAGCTACCGTACTAACAGGCGGTAACCCTATTGAACAACCAGGTGCCTGGTTCCAGCCCACGGTCCTCGCCGGCGTCACCGAGGACATGCGCGCCTTTTCCGAGGAGCTCTTCGGCCCGGTGGCTGTCCTGCACCGCGTTGCATCAGAAGATGAGGCCGTGGAACTGGCCAACAATTCGGTATACGGCCTCGGTGCGGTCGTCCAGTCCACTGACGCTTCCAAGGCACAAGAAATCGCAAATCGCCTGGCCACGGGCATGGTCTACATCAACGAAGCCCCCGGTACCGCGGCCGAATTGCCTTTCGGCGGCATCAAACGCTCGGGCGTCGGCCGCGAGCTTGGCAAGTACGGCATGGAAGAATTCGTCAACCGGAAGCTGATCCGTACAGGCAAGTAGGTACAAATCCCCGCCATCTTTGAATCGCAGTGGGCCACGGACTCCGTGGCCCACTGCCGTATCCCCCGCCGTTGGAAGAACTACTCGGAAAACAAGAAAAAGCACTGCAACAGCCAACTGGTACCAAACATCTGGGCCACGGAAAACAAAACTGGCACGCCCGTGCACTCACCGACTGGGAATCAGCGTAGACACTCACGCCGGCCACGCAGCCTCAGGAACACCTCAGAAACACAGTTGCGGCCCCAGACTTCAACCATCTTTCATCGGCGATCTGCTTGATGCGGGACAAGATCAACCCCTGGAGTCGAGCGATTAGGTTCCTTTTGACCTTTCGGAAAAGGATGGGTGGCCCGGCTGTCGCAATGCGCTAAGTGGATAGACCAACTTGTCCTTGCGCCCTGCCAGAATATCGCCTACTCCGCAGTATCTGGTCGGGGTTCATGCCCTGCTTTGTAAGCAACGGCTAAGACCGATCGTGATCCTTGTAGGCCGGCACTGCTTAGCGACATGCCGGCGAAGTAGCGGCTGGCACCGGTTGGCAAGCAAAAGATGCCGCTTATGCAACGTTCAAGCGTCCACCGCTGACACCTCCTGAAAGCGTGGTGTATGTTGCTTCGCCGCTCGCGCCTTGAACTGTCGCGTCGAGCTGGTCCTTTTAAGTACCGCGGACCTCACCGGTTTGCAGGACGTAGTCCAACAGTCGCTCCAAACGTCTCAGGGCATTGCATTGTAGGCTGCAGATCTTTTACCCCAACTGCGAAGAACCTGTCCAGAACCGTCAATCGAAAAAAGTGGAGACGTTGGCTGACACCGTCGTCTCCGCTTTTGCTGTGCTCCACTTTAGGCAGAAACAGAGCTCGAATCCCTTACATATTGCGCCTGAGTTTGGTCCTCGGCTCGCACGCGCCGCAGTTTGCTGAATTCGTAGCCCACTGTGATCGACGCGAGCAGAAGAAGGGTGCCAGCCAAGCTCATCCACCAGGTGCTGCTGGTCCCCGGCAGGACCATGGTGAGGAATACAACCGCCAAGATTGCGAGAGAGAACCATGACGTGTACGCAGCCCCTGACATTTTGAAATCCACTGCGGGCAGCAGGCCGGCTTTGACCTTTTGCCGGAAGCGGAGCTGGCAGGCGAAAAGCGAGGCCCAGAGCAGCAAGATGCACACGGCACAGGCCCCAAGTGCCGTCTCGAACACCGGGCCGCCGCCAAAGACATACGTCATCACCACTCCGACGAGGTAAAACCCGCCGATGGCGCTAAGGCTCCGATCGGCACGCCACCCTTTGTCATCTTTACGGTGAACTTTGGTGTTTCACCATTCGCTGCGAGAGTCCGCAGAGCCCTCACCGATGCGTAAAGCGTTGCATTGATTCCTGAGATAGACGCTGTCAACACCACGAAGTTCATTACGGATGACACCCACGGGACATCGAGGCCCGCCAGCGCAGTCACGAATGGGGACTCAGCGCCGCTGTAAAGGTTGGTCGGCAGGAGCATGCTGAGCACCAGCACGGAACCCAGATAGAAAACCACGATCCGGATTACGATGCTGCGGATGGCCCTAGGCATCACTTCACGGGCATTTTTTGCTTCGCCCGCCGTGGCCGAAGAACTCCCTGGCATAGGAGACGAGAGATCCTGTGCTGGGGCGATGCATTACCAATTCCCCGATCGCCCGCATGAGGAGGTAAGCAATAAGACCCGTGGCGGCGTAGGCAAGGAGCAGTGCCGGCCCGGCCGCTTGGAGACGCGAGCCCAGACCAAGAAACAGCCCCGTTCCGATCGCCCCGCCAAGGGAAATCATCTGGATCTGGAAATTGGACATGGTTTTCCGGTAGCCCTCATCGCCGGCCTCGACATAAAGAGCGGGCTGATTCTTCGTAGTCATGGCGGCGTCGGCACACGACTTTCAGTAAATGACATCGGTTCTCTACCCCAAAGCAGGCTGCGTTGTAGCATTGCGGCGGCTTGCCTTGGAAGCTGCCTCGCGGAAGACCTCGCCCAAGATGCCGGCACCCTTGCGGATGTCGGCCAGGGACGGCAGACAGAAGGACATCCGCAATTCGCTGTGCCCGCTCCCGTTGGTGTAAAAAGCCGTGCCTGGAACGTACACGACACCGCGTTCGATGCACTCGTAGACCAGAGCTTCAGTGTCAATCCCCTCCGAGACTCTTATCCAGAGATAGAAGCCGCCGGTGGGTCGATTCCAAGTGGTGCCCTCAGGCATGACCTCTTCGAGGGTCTCAACCAGGGCGTTAAACTTTTCGCGGTAGATTCCACGGTATTCGACCAGCTTGTCCTGCCAGGCCGGGTCGTCCAGGTAGGCGCTGATCAGCTGCTGGGAAAACACCGAAGGGTTAAGTTGCGAGGTCTCACTGGCGTTGACGAGGTGGCCGTAGAGCGATTCAGGGGGAAGAACCCAACCTACGCGCAGACCCGGAGCGATCATCTTGGAAAAGGAGCCGAAGTACAGCGTGATCTCCTCGAAGCCAGGCTGGATGGCAGGCATGGTCTCGCCGTCAAAGCCAAGAAGACCGTAAGGGTTATCTTCGAAGATCAGCAGGTCGTTGTCGCGGCACAGCTCACCAATCTGCGTACGGCGTTCCCCAGAAAGATTCACACCGCCGGGGTTCTGGAAGTTGGGGATCGTGTACAAGCCTTTGGCCGTCTTGCCGGCGGCATGGACTTCTTTGATGAGCCTCTCGAACTCATCGGGGATGATCCCGTCGGCGTCCATCGACACGTGCACGATCTCGGCTTCATAGCTAGTGAACACGGCCATGCCGCCTGCATAGGACGGCGCCTCGGCGAAGATAACGTCCCCGGGGTTTATGAGGACACGGGCTGCGACATCGAGGGCCTGCTGGCTTCCCGCGGTCACCAGGATGCGATCAGGGCTCGCCGTGATGCCCTCAAGCTTCATAAGTTCGGCAATGTGGGCCCGCAGTTCAGGGATGCCGTTGCTGGGCCCGTACTGGAACGAGCGTTCACCGCTGGTAAGCAGGATTCGCTGAGCATCCTCTGCAATGCGGTCAAAGGGCAGGGCTCCGAGATAAGGGGCTCCGTTGGCAAAGGAGATCATGTTAGGCCGCTGCGCTGCTCTGAACACTTTACGAACTTCCGAGGGACGGGCGGCGAGAGTCCGCTGCGCGAGTACCTGGGGCTGGTTGCCGACGCCTGCACGCATTGACGCAGTATTTGCGGAAGACCCCGTTGAGACGGACATGCTATTCCTTTCGGCTTTGGGACATCCTCTTATTGTCCGAGCAGGAGTGCATGCTGTCTAAGGCCAAAAACTGCTGCTTGCCATGCCTCAAAAGCATAGATGTATGCACTTTTCTTTCCCCATTGTTTTCATTAGACAGTTGCACAAGGCCAGGGCTCTTTATCGTCAGTTCTTCCATTGAGCGCTTTCACAAGACTCCGCTTAGATCAATGCATCGTCCCCACACAAGCAACTAAGGAGAGAGCGTGCCTTCAAAGACGAATTTCGTAAAAAGCTCCACCTGGGATGACGTCCAAGTCGGCGACGAGGTCCAGCTTTGCGCCAGCGGGCGTACAGAGTATGCAGGCGAAGTGGACGCCCGGACTATGGACGGGGATGTTATCTGGGTCCATAACCCAATCGGTGGCCGCCGGCTCTTTCATATCCAAGACGGTTACAACCTACGACTGGCGGCGTCATGAGCGATTGAATCTAAGGATCTACTAACTGCACAGCCGGAAGTCACCTAGGCGCTAGGCGGCACCTATGCGAAACGGGGCTGGTCCCTGGCGGGGTTCATCAGGGGCATGGCCTGTGTGTCAGCTTCTGAATTCGACTCTTCGTACCCAACTCCACATCACTGTTGGCGTGGACATACTTTGGACTTGATAATGACGCTTTCAATTTTCTACGACCCACTTCAAGGATCCTCTTCCCGCGATGAACCACTACGAATGGATCGGTCCCGTCAAGCTTTGGCGGCTCAAAGAAAAGCGAGGTCGAGGGACCTGAAATTGAAGAAGGCGGCGCAGCGCCAGAGAGAACGAGCGGTGGCCCAGGTTGTCTTGGACATCAAAGCCTTGAACGCGGCACGCTCGACCCGTATATGAAGTCGCCCCGACTTGCGATGTCGGCTTGAGCTGGAGCCAGCTGTCGCCAAAGCCGTGACCGAAGAACGAAGCGCCATGCCGCTGACAGTCCCGCATAAGTTATCCACCGCGCTACTGCTGCCACGGAACTTCCCCGCAACGCCCCGGGTCTTGCGACCCAGCACTTACCACCAAGGAAGCCTGCCAGCTATTAGTCAGCGCCTTGGACTTCAAAGCTTTCCTTTACGAGATTTCAGGAACCTCCCCCGCACAAGCCCGCAGTCCTCGCCTGGGCGATGGAGGACCTGGAAGCGGAGTCCCCACATCGACGCCAGACCGGTAGCCCGGGACGGATAGAAATGCACACCACGACGGTGTCGCGTCACCCGCATGCGAGCCCTTCATCCGGGCCGCTCAACCGCCGCGCAGCATCCCGACGTCACGTCGGCTAGCACGTCGCGCTTGTGCGCTCCAGCGGCGACCAGTGCCTCACGTGCAACTGGGCATCGTGACACGAAGTACTAACCGCGCCACTACCGAGGCCTGGGCAGGTTTTGAAAAGCTTTTTCTAATCGCGATATCGCTGACACGCGCGGATTGTTCGGCCACCCCTGCCCGCCTCGCTCCCTCTCCATACGCGGCGATGGCCTGCCCTGCAATCGCGAACCCACGCCCCCGCCTGGTTGACACTTACCAAATGCTGAGACAGTAGTTGAATCTTCAAGTAAATCCCGGTCGGCGTCCGGCTTCCCGACACTCCTCACCCCTAGTTCGAAGGTATTAATCATGAATCAGTTCTCCCTGGCCGCAACGGCGGCTGTGACGGTGCTCCGGGTACTGGCCGGCTTCATCTTCGCTGCCCATGGTTGGCAAAAGTTCAGCCAGTTCACCATTGCTGGTACCCAGGCGTCATTCGCCCAGATGGGCATCCCTGCAGCCGAGCTGGCCGCGCCTGTTGTTGCCACGTTGGAACTTGCCGGTGGAATCGCCCTGATCCTTGGCGTGCTGACCCGCGTCTTCGCGGCCCTGCTCGCCCTCGACATGCTCGGCGCGCTGTTCCTGGTGCATGCTCCGGCGGGCCTTTTCGCCGCGGACGGCGGTTACGAGCTGGTCCTCGTTCTGGCTGCCGCAGCCATCGCGATCGCTTTGTTCGGCCCGGCACGGCTGTCCGGTGACTACGCCCTGTTCAGCCGCACCAGGTTCAAAGCCCTCGTATAACCCCTGCTGCAGGGACGAAAGAGGCCTTGCCCCACCATGCTTCAGAAGCAAAACGAAAAGAACCTACGTGAGTATCCTGTCCCGCCTTTTTGGAAAGAAGAAGAAAATGACTGACATCACCATCATCGGAACCGGCAACATGGCCCGCGGCCTGGCCACCCGGGCAATCGCTGCCGGCAAAAGCGTGCAGCTGCTCGCCCACGAAGACAAAGCCAAGGCCGAGACTCTCGCCACGGAACTCGGTGGACAGGTCTCTACCGGTGTGGTCGGTGATGAACTCACCAGCAACCTCGTAATCCCGGCCGTCTATTTTGACGCTGCGAAGGACATCGTGGCCCGTTACGGCGATTCCCTCGCCGGCAAAGTCTACGTAGACATCACCAACCCGGTCGATTTCTCCACCTTTGACGGCCTCGCCGTACCAGCTCACAGCTCAGCTGCCGAAGAACTGCAGAAAGCTACTGCGGCCACGGTCGTCAAGGCCTTCAACACCACCTTCGCCGCGACGCTGGGAGAAGGCGCCGTAGCAGGACAGGCCCTTGATGTCCTGATCGCGGCGGATGACGAGGCCGCAACCCAGGCCGTCGTGAACTTCGTTACCGCGGCCGGACTGAACGCCATCGTCGTTGGACCGCAGCGCCGTGCCCGGCAGCTCGAGCAGACCGGCTTCCTGCACATCCTGCTCTCGGCCAACGACCAGCTCCCCGCATTCCAGTGGAACTCCGCCCTCGCGGTAGTCCCTGCAGCCTAAGCAGGACCAGCACCACAGCAGCGCCGCGTCCCACACCAAGCGGGGCGGCGCTGCCGTCATCGGCTGCAGCCCTTTCCCTGCCGCGGTATCCCCCATCCGGTACGAATTAGCTCAGGAAGAAGCACCCGCATGCCAATCTCCTCAGTCCGGCTGAATCATGCCGTCCTGTTTGTAGCCGACGTCGGCCGAGCAGAACACTTCTACACCAGGGTTTCGGGATGGTCGTAGCCGCGCGTGAACCCCGTGCGAACGCCGTGTTCCTGCGGCTGCCGCGCTCAGGCAACCACCACGACCTTGGGCTGTTCGGAGTAGGCCCCGGCGCCGCACCCAAAGTTCCTGGCGGCATCGGGCTCTACCACCTGGCCTGGCAGCTGGACACCATCAACGAACTTGCCCAAGCCCGCACAGCACTTCTCGACGCCGACGCCTACATGGGTGAATCGAGCCGCGGAGCGACCAAGAGCATTTACGGCGCCGATCCGGACGGGGATGAGTTCGAGCTGATGTGGATGCTGCCGCGCCAGGAATGGGGCGAATACGAA
The DNA here is from genome assembly GCF_046605375.1 of Arthrobacter sp. MPF02. GTDB lineage: Bacteria > Actinomycetota > Actinomycetes > Actinomycetales > Micrococcaceae > Arthrobacter. Next base: position 3,315,219 of record NZ_CP176772.1, read on the forward strand.
AACGCCGCCCCGGTGGAACGGCTTGACCTCGAAGCCGAACTCGCCCGCTGGTCAGAAGTCCCCACCGCAGGCCACATCCAGCACATCCAACAGGGAAACGGAAACGCAGGAGAACACTCATGAACGGTTTTCCCGAGCCCGCTGTCGCGTGGCAGCGACCCGACGACCCCGGGCAACCCCTTGTCGTCCTGCTGCACGGGCGCGGCGCCGACGAAACAGGAATCATCAGCCTCGCCGCACAGCTACCCGCCGGCCCCTCCTACGCCGCAGTCCGGGCACCCATAACCGAAGGCGGCGGCTACGCCTGGTTTGCCAACCGCGGGATCGGGCGCCCCGTCGCCGAATCCCTGCAACAAACCACAACATGGTTCCGCACCTGGATCGATGAGGCAGCTCCCCCCGGGCGCCCGGTCATTCTTGCCGGTTTCAGCGGCGGCGCGGCCTTCGCCGGGGCCTTGCTGCTATCGGACCCGCAACGGTTCGCCGGGGCAGCGATCCTCTACGGCACGCTGCCCTTTGACGCAGGCGTCCCCGTGTCCACGGCAAGACTGGCCGGTGTCCCGGTATTCCTTGCCCAGGGAGAATCCGACCAGGTAATCCCCCGCGAGCTACTGGACCGCACCTGGACCTACCTCCTCAACGAATCCGGAGCCCCCACCTACGCCCGGCGCGACCCCGGAGGACACAGCCTGACCCCACAGACCGTCAACGAACTAGGTGGCTGGATCGCCGAGCGACTCCAGTTCCTTGCCCTCCGGAACCCACAGCCAAGCGGTATGGAGGCCTGGCCGTCCCTTCCGGACGGAATCCTGCCGGCCCGGGGCGGCACCCGTCCGTCTGTATCTTGGAGCATTCCTCAGGAACAGAAGTCCGATATCAGCCCCCGGGAGATGCAGGAACAGCTGTTCGAGCACATCGCGGCCCTATCCGGAGTGAGCACTCGTCAATCGGCAATTTCAGTCCCGGGGGCCCGAGGGTTCTTCGTCGAAAGAGCAGCCGGAGCGCCGCTCGATGCTTTCCTGGTCCCACGCGCCGGCGAGTTCGCCCATCTCCACCCACGGCATGACGGATCACTGCACCTGGCCCTGCCGCCAGCCCTCGCCCGGGACGTAATCACCAAAGGATGGGGTGTTGCCCACCCCTTGGCAGGCCTCCGGCTCACCCCCGGGATGGTAATGATCTACGGCCCCCGAAACACCAATGAACTCAAAACCGTCGCCGGCATCGCCCAGGCCAGCCACAGCTACGCCCGCACCCCTACAGAAAAACGCTCCGGCTGAAGACTCTCATCAGCCCCTGTGACCAACACCCACAACCAGCAGCGCCAGAGAAACGCGAACCCCCGAAAGCCGGGCCGGCCGCCCACATCTGGGGACAATCTTCGCAGGGTATCCACCGCTGCTGCTGGTCAGGGAGCTACCCCAGCGGCTCCCACTTCCAGCCCTGGGAACCCGAATTGACCCCAGCCATGGACGGGCCAAAGTTGCCACCAGTTAAGGCTGCATGACCAGCAAAGCACGCCTTGCCCGGCCAAGGCAGGTCGACGGATCTTCCATTATCTACTCTTCTGCCCCGACTATCCCAAAGGCTATCGCCGGCTGCGGAATCCGGCGGGTCTTAGTATGGCGGGCATTCGGCGTCAGGACAAGGACGTAATGACCAGCAGCCTCAACGCTGCCGGGCCCTGCGTTCGTTCGAACGTCTCTGTCCAAAAGTCCGCGCCGGCCGTGGGCCTGCACCCGCTAAAGGTGGGTACGTTCCTGAGGGACGCGGTCAGGGGTGGCCGGCTGTATGGGCTGTCAGGGGTTTATGGAGAGGAAGATGAAAGCGGCGAAGATGATCAGATGTATGGTGCCTTGGAGCCTTGTGGCGCGGCCTGGTGCCACTGTCAGCGCCCCCACGATGACGGTGAGGGCGAGCAGAACCATTTGTGTCGGCTCAAGGCCAAGTATGAGGGGCCCTTCCAGCCAGATCATTGCCACCGCGATCGCCGGGATGGTCAGACCGATGCTGGCGATCGCCGAACCGTAGCCGAGGTTAAGGCTAATTTGCATTCGGTCCCGGAGGGCAGCGCGGGTGGCGGCCAGCCCCTCGGGCAGCAGCACCAGCAGGGCAATGACCACCCCCACGAATGATTGGGGGATGCCGGCCGCCGACACCGCCGCTTCTATCGATGAGATGGTCTTGGCGAGGCCTACTACCGCCACCAGCGCTGCGACGAGCAGGATGAGGCTTGTCAGGGCCGAGCGTCTTGAAGGGGGCGTTGCATGTTCCCCGTCCGAGGGCGCTCCTGAAACAGTGGTCACGGGAAGGAAGAAGTCGCGGTGGCGCACTGTCTGCGTCATCACAAATGAAGCGTAGAGAACCAGTGAGGCGACGGCGGCGAAACTGAGCTGCGCGGCGGAAAATGCCGGCCCGGGCTGGGCGGTAGTGAACGCGGGGAGCACCAGGGTCATCGTTGATAACGTTGCGACGACGGCCAAAGCTGCGCCGGTGCCTTCGGGATTGAACCGGGCCAGCCCGTGCCGCAGCGCTCCGACCAGGAGTGACAGACCCACAATGGCGGTAATCATCACGGCTGCGAAAACAGTGTCCCGCGCAAGTGAACGGCTTTCCGGTCCACTCGAGAACATCAGGGTAAGAATCAGTGCGACCTCGATGACCGTCACCGCGACGGCCAGAATCAGGGATCCGAAAGGTTCCCCCACGCGGTGTGCGATGACTTCAGCATGATGAACAGCGGAAAGAACCGCTCCAATCAAAACCGCCGCCACGCCCACGACAAGCAACGGAGCCAACGCGTGTCCCCACGTCAACAGAAGCAGAACTAAAGCAAGGACCGGAACCGCTACAAACCATTTATCCAGCAGGAAACGGACCAAGGCTTCCTCCTCGAAATATCCGGCAGCATCCGCGGGCTGCGAGCCCTGTCTATCCCAAGCCTGCTGCTCTTGATGACTTTATCCCTCCCCCGATTGCAACATGAACGATCCTCTCCAACCGATGGTTACGCCCGTTACAAGTTCAGGGCGTTGGTGACACTCTGGCAGTCCTTAAAGATCTAGGAAAGCCCTACGGGTAGCACTTCGGTACCGGAGACCACGACGGTTCCACTCGCCGTCGAATCCGGATTGAGCATCCAGCCCATCCGCTTTGCGTTGCTCAGGATCACTACACTCTCCACGAGCTCGATCTGTGGGATGCGTTGCTGAAGTGCTAATTCGGCGGTCATCACATCAGCTAGGGAATTCAGCCACATCAGGATCACGAAGTTTGTGCTTCCAGTAGTGGACGCGCTGAGCCGGACGGTGCGGAGGCTGCGGAGTTCGGCCGCCGCGGCCTCGTGCTGACCTGGGGGGACGTTGGCGAACCACTGGCAGCTCACGGGGTAACCGGACAAATTCTGGGCGATTTCACATCGGAAGGACAACAACCCGCTGGAGAGCACCCTGTTTAACTGCCGCTGGACCGTAGCCGGGCTCCGCCCAAGGTTTCTGGCAATCTCTGCGGCGCCAGTTCGCCCGTCTCGCGCCAGGAATGGGACCAGGTCCAGGTGACTCGGAGGCAGTGGGGCTCCAGGTCTCGCTGCAGTTGGAGTGCTGCCTTCGGGACGGGCAAGGGCGTTGAGCGCATTGTGCTTCGCCTTGTCCAGGGTGTTCAGGCGCCACGCATGGCCAGCGGTGTGCAGGCGGGTGCCTAGCGTGGTCCGGTACTTCAACAATCCGGGGATTGCTTTGAACTGCGGAAGCACATGATCTGTGAACCGCGCCAGTGTTGGTGCAATTACGGTGAGCATGAGGTCCCTGTTGCTGGCGGCCTCCTCCACCGTTAGCACCTCTGGGATAGCAGCAAGCGTCGCGGTCACGTCGGCGCGCAAACGCATTTCGCAATGTACGTCCACGAGTGCGAGGCACATCTGCTTGGGGTCGCCGATCAAATGGGCGGTTGTCCAGGCCGCTCCAGTGGTCCTCAGCCTGTCCCAACGCGCCGCCAGAGTGGTGGCATGCACTCCTAGCACCTCTGCTGCATCCGACCAGCTGATACGCGGTGCTATTTGCAACACGTTGATGAGGGCAAGATCATCCTCGTCCAGCACCACTTCGTATCCTCCAACTTTGTGAACGAATTCTGTCATTCTCATCGTACTTTTGATTTTTTTCAGTGATCCAGCCGACTGTGAGTCTCATCACCACAGAATAGACCCCAGGCTGTCAACGGACGGCTGTCCCAGAAAGAGAGCGCATGTCCATCACTACCGATGCCAAAGTACTGCAGGAGGATATAGTGCGGCTGCGCCATGAGCTGCACCAAGAACCGGAGACTGGCCTGCAGCTTCCCCGAACGCAGGAAAAAGTCCTCAAGGCCCTTGACGGACTGCCTCTCGAAATTACCCTGGGTAAGGGCATAACGTCGGTCACTGCGGTTCTTCGTGGCGGTGCAGAGCACAGGTCGGCCAAAAAACCCGCGGTCCTCCTACGCGCTGATATGGACGGCCTCCCCATCCAAGAGCGAACTGGTGTCCCCTATTCATCAAAGATCGACGGCGCGATGCATGCCTGTGGTCATGATCTTCATACCGCCATGCTCGCAGGGGCGGCCGCACTCCTAGCCGAGCGCCGGGATCAGCTGGCCGGCGACGTTGTGCTGATGTTCCAGCCCGGCGAGGAAGGCTGGGACGGGGCATCCCACATGATTCGCGAGGGCGTGCTGAATGCGGCAGGGCGGCGGGTTGACGCGGCTTACGGAATGCACGTCTTTTCCGCGCTGGAGCCCCACGGCCGGTTCTGCACCAAACCAGGTGTCATGCTCAGCGCTTCGGATGCACTGACTGTGACGGTCCTCGGTGCCGGGGGTCACGGCTCCGCCCCGCACGCGGCCAAGGACCCGGTAACGGCGGCCGCTGAAATGGTTACAGCTTTGCAGGTCATGATCACCCGTCAGTTCGACGTCTTCGATCCGGTGGTCTTGACGGTGGGCGTCCTCCAAGCCGGCACGAAGCGCAACGTCATTCCCGAGACGGCACGCATTGAAGCTACCATCCGGACTTTCTCGGACGCCGCCAGGGAACGGATGATGAATGCCGTTCCCGCGCTGCTGAAGGGGATCGCAGCAGCCCATGGTTTGGAACTGGACGTTGACTACCGTCACGAATACCCCCTCACGGTGAACGATGAGGATGAAACACGCACGGCAGAAAAGACCATTGAAGATCTCTTTGGCGGCTCGCGTCTTTCCCGCTGGGCCACCCCGCTCAGCGGATCCGAGGATTTTTCCAGAGTGCTGGCAGAAGTACCAGGGACGTTTGTCGGCCTCAGTGCAGTCGCCCCCGGTGCCGACCACACCGGCACCGCTTTCAACCATTCCCCATACGCCGCCTTTGACGACGGCGTCCTGTCCGACGGAGCAGCGCTGTACGCAGAGCTGGCCGTCTCCCGCATCGCAGTCCTGGCCTCAGCCCACTGAATTCCCTCACCCTTACGGAGCACACACAATGACCGCAACTACAGGCGTCACAGGTGACGTTCAGATTCACAAATCCCATCGGCGGACCCTAATCGGCACGGGCGTCGGCAATGCCGTCGAATGGTACGACTGGGCCATTTACGCCACCTTCTCGCCCTTTATTGCAAGCGCACTGTTCAGCAAAGAAGATCCGACATCGGCCTTCCTCGCTACCTTGGCGATCTTCGCCGTCGGCTTTGTGGCACGGCCGTTTGGCGGCTTCGTATTCGGCTGGATTGGTGACCGGATTGGCCGCAAGACGTCCATGACGTTAGCCGTGGGGCTGGCCGCCCTTGGCAGCCTGCTGATCGGCATCGCGCCCACCTTCGAAGCCGTGGGGGCCTTTGCCTCCGTTCTGCTTTTGGTGGCCCGCCTGATCCAGGGCCTTGCCCACGGTGGTGAACTGCCGTCGTCGCAGACCTACCTCTCAGAAATGGCACCCAAGGAGCACCGTGGCTTCTGGGCGACACTCATTTACACTTCCGGCACCGTCGGCATCCTGGCCGGCACCTTGCTTGGCGCCACTTTGTCCAACGTCCTGAGCAAGACCGATATGAACGCATGGGGCTGGCGTATTCCCTTCATCGTCGGTGGAATCATGGGCCTCTACGCCCTGGTCATGCGGGCCCGGCTTAAGGAGACTGCGGCATTCCAAGCGGAATCACCCAAGGAAAAGCATGAGCCGATGTGGCCACAGATCTACAAGCACCGTAAGCAGGCTCTGCAGGTTATCGGATTGACCGTCGGCCTGACCGTGTCCTACTACATCTGGGGTATCGTCACGCCCAGCTACGCCGCATCAGTATTGAAGATGGACCGTGGAGAGACTCTCTGGGCCAGCGTGATCGCCAATGTACTGTTCATCGCCGCCCTTCCGTTTTGGGGCAAGCTTTCGGACCGCATTGGACGCAAGCCCGTCATGATCATGAGCGCCGCGGGCGCTGCGCTGTTCCACTTCCCCATGACCTGGCTGCTGAAGGACTCCCCCTGGCAGCTCACGGTCACCATGTCCGTCATGCTGTTCTTCATCGCCGGAGCGGCCGCGATCGTGCCCGCTGTCTACGCGGAGCTATTCCCCACTAAGATCCGCACGGTGGGGGTGGGTATCCCCTACTCCATCTGCGTGGCACTCTTCGGTGGTACGGCACCCTACCTGCAGGCTTGGCTCGGTTCGATCGGACAGGCCAACCTGTTCAATGTCTACGCGGTGGTCCTGCTGGCCATCAGCATTGCCTTTGTCTTCACCATTCCAGAAACGAAAGGCAAGGACCTGACCCACTAATCCGTTCAGGCGCGCAGTTCGGACTACACAGAAAGACGGCGGCGTCGGGTATATCCCCCGAGCGTCGCCGTCTTCTGCTCTTAGTGCTGGCAATCATCAGCACTAAAACCCGAGGAAATTAAGGTCAGTATCCCCTACTGACAGCCCTCGGCCGGCTGAGCTGACAAAGACGAAGCACTGCTGCAACATACTACTAGCCAGTAGGCCGCCGAATGTCAGGCGGAACCACAGCCCAACCTGACGTCAGGTGAGCCCCCAAAGGACGTCCGTCTGGGGTCCGATTTCGCCTTTTCCTGACACAATCCCCAAAGGCTCTTAGACCCCAACCGGACAATACTGTTACCGGCTGCCGTCGTCTTCCTGTCGCCTTCAGCGTCGGCATCGGTGCATTCGTCAGCTTTGGGGCCGGCGAGCCTTCCGCCAGTCTCCTCAGACCTCGGACACCGGCGCCGCGAACTGGGCTTCGTATAGTCGCGCGTAAGCTCCGCCGGCAGCCAGCAGCGAAGCGTGGGTCCCCTGCTCCACGATCCGGCCGGCCTCCATCACCAGGATGAGGTCAGCGTCGCGGATCGTGGACAGGCGGTGCGCGATCACAAAGGACGTCCGGTCGGACCGCAGGGCACTCATTGCCTTCTGCACCAGCACCTCGGTCCGGGTGTCCACCGAGGACGTAGCTTCGTCCAGGATCAAAACCGAAGGCCGCGCCAAGAACGCCCGCGCGATCGTCAGCAACTGCTTCTCCCCCGCGGACACGTTGGACCCCTCATCATCCAGCACCGTGTCGTACCCGTCCGGCAGCGACCGCACGAACCGGTCCACGTACGTTGCCCGCGCGGCCTCGAGAATTTCGGCCTCGGTAGCCGAAGGCCGTCCATACGCGATGTTGTCCCGGATGGTCCCGCCGAACAGCCACGTATCCTGCAGCACCATCCCCATCCGCGAGCGCAGTTCGCGCCGCGGCACAGTGGTGACGTCCACGCCGTCGAGCGTTATCCGCCCGGACTCGATCTCGTAGAACCGCATCATCAGGTTCACCAGGGTCGTCTTCCCGGCACCGGTGGGACCAACAATAGCCACGGTCTGCCCCGGCTCCGCCACCAGGGACAAGGAAGAGATCAGCGGCTTGTCCGGCGAGTACGAGAAGGACACGTCCTCGAACACCAGCCGCCCCGGCCCGAACACAGTCCCAGCCGAGGGAGCAGGCTCCGCGGACTCCTCGTCAGTATCCAGCAGCTCGAACACCCGCTCGGCGGACGCCACCCCGGATTGCAGCACATTCGCCATGGACCCCAGCTGCGCCAGCGGCATGGTGAACTGCCGCGAGTACTGGATGAACGCCTGCACGTCGCCCAGCTGCATCGCCCCGGACGCCACCTGCAGCCCGCCCACCACGGCAATCCCCACGTACACCAGGTTCCCGATGAACGTCATGGCCGGCATGATCAGCCCGGAAATGAACTGCGCCCCGAAGCTCGCCTCATACAGCTCCGCATTCTTCTGCCGGAACCGCTCCCCCACCTCGTGCTGGCGGCCGAACACCTTTACCAGCGCATGCCCGGTGTAGGTCTCCTCGATCTGCCCGTTCAGCTCGCCGGTGTTCTTCCACTGCGCCACAAACAGCTTTTGCGAACGCCTGGCGATCAGCGCCGTCAGCACCAGCGTCAGCGGAATGGTCACCAGCGCGATCAGCGCCAGCGTGGGCGAGAGGACCACCATCATCACCAGCACACCCACCACGGTCAGCACGGACGTGACCGCCTGGCTGATGGTCTGCTGCAGGCTCTGCGAGATGTTGTCCACATCGTTGGTGACCCGGCTCAGCAGCTCGCCGCGCTGGATCGAGTCGAAGTACCGCAGCGGCAGCCGGTGGACCTTCGCCTCGATCTCCTCCCGCAGCCCGAACACGGTCCGCTGCACCACCCCGTTCAGCACATACGCCTGCACCCACATAAACGCCGACGACAGCACATACAGCACCAGCGCCCACGTCAGCACACTGCCCAGCGCGGCAAAGTCGATCCCCTGCCCCGGCACCAGGTCCATGGCACTGAGCATGTCCGCCCGCTGCCCCTCCCCGGACGCCCGCAGCTGCGCGATCACCTGCTCCTTGGTTGCCCCGGCCTGCAGCTCGCGCGACACCAACCCGGCGAAGATCAGGTTGGTGCCCTCCCCCAGCAGCCGCGGCCCGATCACGGACAGCGCCACCCCGGCCACCGCCGTCACGAACACCAACAGCAGCCACGCCCGCTCCGGCCGCAGCGTCCCGATCAGGCGTCTGGCGGACGGCCAAAAGTTCATCGCCTTCTCCGCCGGCACGTTCATTCCGGCGAACGGTCCGCCGCGCCCCGGTCCCCCTGCCGGACGCGGGATGCGTACGACGGCGGGAGTCGCCGTTGCGGAGGCGGGTGCGGCTTTGGTGCCGGGCGCGGGAGTGGCTTCCGGGCTCATACCGTCTCCTCCGCCGCCAGCTGGGAGGACACAATCTCCTGGTACGTCTCCGACGTCTCCAGCAGCTCGCTGTGCGTTCCGCGCCCCACGATCCTGCCGTCGTCGAGCACCAGGATCTGGTCTGCGTCCGCGATGCTGGACACGCGCTGGGCGATGACCACCAGCGTGGCGCCCGCAGTACTGCGCCTGAGCGCCTGCCGGAGCCGGGCATCGGTGCCGGTGTCCAGCGAGGAGAACGAATCGTCGAAGATATACAGCTCCGGCCGCTTCACCAGCGCCCGCGCAATGGCCAGCCGCTGCCGCTGCCCGCCGGAGACGTTGGTGCCGCCCTGGCTGATCGGCGCGTTCAGGCCGCCCTCCATCTGCTCCACGAAGTCGCGGGCCTGGGCGATCCGCAGCGCATCCCACAGCTCGTCCTCGGTGGCGTCCGGCTTGCCGTAGAGCAGGTTGCTGCGCACGGTGCCGCTGAACAGGTAGGGCCGCTGCGGCACCAGCCCGATGTGCCCCCACAGCAGGTCCGGGTGCAGCTCCCGCACATCGACGCCGTCCATCCGGACGGAACCGGAGGTGGCGTCGAACAGCCGCGGCATCAGGTTCACCAGCGTGGTCTTGCCCGCGCCCGTGCTGCCGATGATCGCCGTCGTCTGCCCCGCCCTGGCGGTGAAGCTGATGCCCGACAGGACGGGCTGGTCGGCACTCGGGTAGGCGAAACCGACGTCGCGCATCTCCAACTCGCCGCGCCTACGGCCGTTCGTCGCCGCCGTCGTACCCACCGGCCTGGCAGGCGGCCGGACGCTCGACTCCGTCCGCAGCACCTCGCCGATCCGGTCCGCCGAGACCGCGGCGCGCGGGATCATCACCGCCATGAACGTGGCCATCATGACGGACATCAGGATCTGCAGCAGGTAGCTCAGGAATGCGATCAGCGTGCCCACCTGCATGGACCCGTCCTCGATCCGGAACGCCCCGAACCAAATGACGGCCACGCTGGAGACGTTCAGCACCAGCATCACCGCCGGAAACGCGAGTGCCATCAGCCGGCCGGCGCGCAGGGCGGTGTCCGTGACGTCCTCGTTGGCGCGGGCGAAGCGCTCCGTCTCGATGTCCTCACGGACGAACGCGCGCACCACCCGGATGCCGGTGAGCTGTTCACGGAGGACCCGGTTGACGGTGTCGATCCGCTTCTGCATCTTCCGGAACAGCGGCACCATCCGCCAGGTGATCAGGCCGACGGCCACCAGCAGCACCGGGACGGCGACGGCGATCAGCCAGGAGAGCTGGGCGTCCTGCCTTACCGCCATGATCACCCCGCCGATGCTGAGCATTGGGGCGGTCACCAGCATGGTGGCGGACATCAGCACCAACTGCTGGACCTGCTGGACATCGTTGGTGGACCTGGTGATCAGGCTGGGCGCGCCGAATTTGGTGACCTCCTGCTCGGAGAACTCCCCCACCCTCGTGAAGATCGCACCGCGCAGGTCCCTGCCCACGCCCATGGCCGCTTTCGCAGCGAAGTACACGGCGATCACCGCGCAGATAATCTGCAGCAGGGTGATCGCCAGCATCACCCCGCCCAGGCCCAGGATGTAGCCGATGTCCCCGGTGGCCACGCCCCGGTCGATGATGTCCGCGTTCAGCGTGGGCAGATACAACGACGCGATGGACTGCGCCAGCTGGAAAACCACGACGGCGGCGAGCAGCTTCCGGTGCGGCCGGACGTATTCAACAAGCAGCTTCCAGAGCATGGCGGCTCACCGACTTCCTGCCCCATGGGACGTGATGCGAAGGTCAGTTTACGTCCGGAGCGTGGGACTTGATGCCTGAGGCAGATAGTCCCCGAACGGCCCGATAATTGGCCGACGCTTTGTTACGTTTCGTGCCTCGATCGCTCGTCCTATACAAAGAAGAATCCCGGGCGTCACAACCAGCCCACTTTTGGAGCGCAACGGAGGATAATACCCCCGGAAAGCCGCGGTTTGCTCCCTGGAAACTTGGGCCAGTGTGGGCCAAAAGCGTGCTGTGCGTGACGCCCCGATGGCTCCTAAGCTCGTAGAAAGGGACTCCAACCAGCAGAAGGGACCAGCCATGGCGGACGATTCAGCCCACGATACAGTCACCCGGGTGCACGCGGAGCACCAGGAGAAGTTCAGGGCGCACCATGAACGGTTCGCCGCCCAGGCCTGGTACGACGTCGATCCCCGCCTGGCGTTGCTGCTGGCCCCGATCTTCAAGGGTGACCCGGACGCAACCATCGAGCTCACCGTAGTGGCGGACGGCACCGTCATTTCCGGGTCGGTCGTCTCCGAACAGGCGTGGGCAAGGCGGCAGCATGACCAGATCCGCCCCGGCAGCCCCGCAATAGCTGACGCCCTCGATGCCCTGCAGTCGGCAATGGACGAACAACGGCACAGGGCAGCGGCGGACACAGACGCCAACGCGCAGCTGAAAACCCAGGACCGGTACATCCACTTCCTTGCGCCGCTGCTGCTCTCGGGCGATGAACACGTACACCTGCAGGCCACCCGGGTTGACCTCCGCAAAGTCTCCGCGTGGAGCATCGGCCGGGTGTCCGCGGACCAGGAGCTGTAACCCCTCCCCTACTTGCCGGCATTGCTCACCGGGTTCCTGCAGGTGCATGGGCGACAGGAAGGCTTGAGCTGGCTTCTACTGCGGCTTGGGGCGAAGCCCCCGCGCGAGTCAGGCTCCAGCGCGGGGGCTTCTGTGCTTCCGTGTTGGGGAACTGGAAACAGATAGAAATCTACCGGCCAGTAGCCAGGGCAGATTTCCAAAAAGAGCCACTTTGGTGAATCTTGATAAAACCTTGAGTGAAACCCGCTACGGACTCTGCGGGTCCTCCGTGGCGTCCGGATCCTCTTCCGGTTCAAACGTGTTGGGCTCCGCGTCTGCGGAAATGCCGATTCCGTCGCCGCCCTGCGGGATCCCACCCTTTCCGCCCGTGCCTGCGGCACCTTCCTGGGACTCATCGTCGGACAGTGAATCCGGTGAATTGACAGTCATCGCTCCTCCTTCATTGGCCGGGCCTCCACGCTAACAGCCCGCGGCGCAAAAGAGACGGAACGGGCCGAAGTTTTTACCGCCGCCGGCGCATCGGGGAGGCTGCCTTCAGGATGGCGTCCAACCCGGCGGCGCTTCCCGGCCAATGCCTAGCCACAGCCCCTGCGCCGGCGCGTTTGATCACGGAGCGCAGCACCAGGGCGACGATCACTGCGTCATCCGCGTAGCCGACCACCGGAACAAAATCCGGTACCAGGTCGATGGGCGAGAGCACTGCCGTGCCCCACGGCAGTGCCTGCAGCCATAGCGGCATCTTTTACCCACCTTCCGGCCCCCCCCCCCCCCCCCAGCGGAAGCCCTCCCGCAAGGCGGTACCCGCTGCCGGCGGTCCTGAAGCAGCCGGAATACGGCATGGCCTGCAGCGGCGCCAGAATTGATGCGATCTTGACCCAAAGCTTGCCGGCCCCTGAAGTTGCAGGTCCACGCTGGAGGAACAAGGACAAACCAGCTTGTGGGGAGCAGGAAGTCATGGAACAGAAAACAGCTATTGACGACGACGTCACAACGGTGGGAGGCGTGCTGACAGATCAGCATCCACTGGACTTCCATGCTTTGGGGCTGGCCGGCTGCATTGATCGGCTCACCGGGCCCCTCCGGCAGCGGGGAACAGCGGTCCACTGGGATACTCCGCACTGGGGCATTGAGATTCCGGCGGACTGCGCGTCCCTCCTCTACCAGTCGGCCCGGGAGGCGCTGAGCAACGCCTACAAATACTCGGCAGCGTCGCACCTCACGGTCCAACTCGCCGCGGTGCACCACGGCATCCGGCTGGTGGTTTCCGACGACGGCACGGGCTTTGACAGCGGCCGCGCCACCTGCGGCCGGCACCATGGTTACGGGCTCCGGCTGATGGCAGTTGCTGTCCGCGAGGCAGGGGGGTCTATGGAGATCGATTCCAGCCCCGGCCACGGCACCAGCGTGACGGTAACACTGCCGCTGGACTGACCCCGCCACAACTACAAGGCTCGGCAGGCCCGCCGTACTGGGACGGGGGCCTGCCGTAGGCTTACCCGCGGGTCAGCGGGTCAGCTTGTCCTCATCGAGTTCGATGTCGCCGATGTGGCCGGGTGCGTTCGCGGCCAGGACGCGGGCCACGAAGGCGGCGTATTCGTCCATGTAATGCCGCAGGAACTTGGCGGTGCTCTCGTTCTTGACCTCACCGTCCTCGCCGAACACCGCGGCGTCGTAGTGGATGTAGGCCTCCGGGGCGTTCAGCTGCGGCGCGTCCAGGAAGCTCAGGACGCTGCGGAAGGATGACTGCATGACAGCGGTGCCGATGCTGCCCACGGAAGCGCCGATGATGCCGGTGGGCTTGCGGGCGAAGGAGTTGGACCCCCACGGCCGGGAACCCCAGTCGATGGCGTTCTTCAGCGGGCCCGGAATCGACCGGTTGTATTCGGGGGAGACGAAAAGGATACCGTCGGATGCCTCCACAGCGTCCTTGAGGGCCTGCGCCGGTGCCGGGAAGTCTGCGTCGAGGTCGTAGTTGTAGAGCGGGAGGTCCTTGATGGGGATCTCCGTAAACTCCAGGTCCTCCGGGGCGAGTTTGATCAACGCCTGGGAGAGGACCCGGTTGATCGAGCCGGCCGAGAGGCTTCCCACGAAGTATCCAATCTTGAACGGTGCCATGAGTGTTCCTTCCAATGGCCGGTAAGCGCCGGCCGTCCATGTTCTGCTGGAGATGGTGCCGGCACTACCCTCGGGCGGCGCCGGCAGTTGGTGGTCACTGCCCCACCAGTCCAACACAGAAGGCAGGCCACGGCCAGAGCCCCGGCGCTCACCCGGCTGTCCTTGACAGGCCCGTTGCCGGGAGCGCTGAATAATCCTTAGCCGCAGGAGTTTCCCGGAGCAATCCGGAGTTTCGCGGTGTCCCGCAGCCTTCGAAGGAGCCAGCCATGACCGAGAACCCCTTAGACGAGCGGGTCCACACCGAAGCGCCGGCCGAAGGCGATCCGGATGCGGACGTCACGGAAATCCGCGTCCATACCCAGGATTTGGCGGAAGGACCTGACGAGCCCGACACCCCCGCGTCCAAGAAGGCCTAGCACCGGCCGCATCCCGGGCCACCCTTGCACCGTCACCACAGAGCAGCCCGTCAGTGCGCTATCTGCCAGCTTGATCTTCAATACGACAGATAGCGCTGATTAGTTGGGCTGGAAACAGGCTCTGGAAACAGGCTCTGGAAACGTGCGCGCCCAAAAGGTATGTTGGTAAGCATGCTGATGATTTTTACCGACTCATCAGTTTCCGGTAACAAAGCGAAGGAGACGTTATGAGCACGAAGGTGGAAAAACGCATTCTGGTGAACGTACCGGTGAGCACGGCTTACAACCAGTGGACCCAGTTCGAGGAATTCCCGCACTTCATGGGCGGTGTCAAGAGCGTCACGCAGCTGACTGACGACCGGCTGGAGTGGGTCGCAGAGATCGGCGGCATCCGCCGGCAGTGGGAAGCGAAGATTTTGGAGCAGGTCCCGGACCGCCGCGTTGCCTGGGCCGCCACCGAAGGTGCCACCAACGCCGGCGCGGTGGACTTCGAGGACATGGGCGGCGGCCAGACCTCCCTGCGGCTGACCCTCGAATATGAGCCCGAAGGGCTCGTCGAGAAGGTTGGCGACAAGCTCAACGTTGTGGAACGCCAGGCCGAGGCAGACCTGCAGCGGTTCAAGGAGTTTATCGAGGACGAGGGCTATGCGAGCGGCGCCTGGCGCGGCACGGTCAACCCCGGCGCCGCGGTGGGCACTCCCGGCGTCGAGGACGCAGGCGCATCCCGCGGCGATTCCGGCAAGGCAGGCATCTCCGGTAAGGTAGCGGCCGGCCTCGGCGTAGCCGCAGCAGCGGGCGCGGCAGCCGCCGTGGCAGCCGGCAGCAAGAAGGACGAGACCAGCGCTGCCGCCGATGAGACCGTCACCCCCGCAGCGACGGGCGAACCCGCCACCGTTACGCCAGTCACCACGGACACCACGGCAGCTCCGGCTGACGCAATGACACCGGAGGAGCCGTTGACCACCACCACTACAACAACGGGTACGACGGCGGCAGCCGGCTCCACCGGTTCGGTCGCAGACCTGGGTGAGGACCGGATCGGGCAGCCCTTCGACCAGACCAATGGCCTGGTGGACACCACGGGTGAATCGGACGAGACGCTGGAGGGCGAAAACCTCAGCGCCGCCGAGCGCCTGAGGGACGACCGCCGTCCCGACGGCGGCCTGCCGCCGGTGGGCGGCAACCTCGGCCAGCACTAACCGCGCCTGACTGCCGGCGCCGGGGCCTTTCACCCTACCTAAAAGGCCCCGCCGCCGTCGCTGTCCCTACAAAGCAAGCGCCGCCCGCCTCTCCCCCGAGGCGGGCGGCGCTGTGCCGTGTACGGCTTACTTGCTTTGCTGTTACTTGTCCGTGCCGGCGTAGGTCACGTTCGGTTTGGCCGGCGTTTCCATGCCTTCACCGATGAAGAAGCCCGGGTGCGGCGGCTGGTTGTAGGCCACGTTCTCCCGCGCGACGGCCGTCCGGTAGACGGTGTCGTGCATCAGGGTGCGGAGGCGGACCCCGGTGGGCGACGTGCTGGTGTAGATCCGCAGTTCGGTGCTGTCCGACGACGGGAAGGCCAGTTCCTCGCGCCAGTCACCGAGGAGGTCGGCCTGGAGCGACGGGTTGCCCTTGGTGTGGTTGTTGGTGCGGGCACCCGTGGCCGTCAGCAGGCGGTCGCTGGACTGGGTTTCCCAGTTCCACTTGGAGACGGTGGGCACGCCCACGCCGGCGGCTGCGTCGAAGTCGTGGTCAACGATTTCGCGGAGCAGGTCGCCGTCCCACCAGGCCAGGAAGTTCGCGGCCGGGATCCTGTCCGCGATCCGCTCGCCCTTGGCGGACATCAGGTAGCCGACCGGGGAGTTCCAGGCAGCGTCGCCGCCCACAGCCCAGCCCTCGGCACCCGCGTACCGGGGGTCGATGTCGCCCGCGGCGCCGCGGCCGGTGTCTCGGGCGGCCGGGATGCTCCAGAGGACTTCACCGGTGGCGGAGTCACGGAAGGTGGCACCGCGGTTGCCGCTCTGGCTCATGCTCTCGTGCACGGCGAAGGTTTCCAGGCCGGGACGGGACGGATCGAAGTCGCTGGTGTGGATGGCATCGCCATGGCCCAGCCTGGTGTTGTAGAGCGGCTTGCCGTCGTCGTCGATGGTCATGGAACCGAAGACGAACTCGTCCTTGCCATCCTGGTCCACATCCGCGACGGACAGGTTGTGGTTACCCTGGCCCTTGTACTCGGCACCGGCAATATCGGAATCGAAGCTCCAGCGCTTCACCAGCTTGCCGTCCACCAGGTCGTATGTGACCAGGACGGTGCGGGTGTAGTAGCCGCGGCTGAACATCAAGGACGGCTTCTCACCGTCCAGGTAGGCGACGCCGGCCAGGAAGCGGTCCACGCGGTTGCCGTAGCCGTCGCCCCATGCGGACACCGTGCCGCGCGGCGGGTCGTAGGGCACGGTGTCCATGACGGTGCCGGTGGCGCCGTTGAACACCGTGAGGTATTCGGGGCCGGACAGGATGTAGCCGCCGCTGTTGCGGTGGTCCGCTGCCGCGTTGCCGATCACTGTGCCGGCGCCGTCCGTGGTGCCGTCGGCCGTCTTCATGGAAACTTCGGCCTTGCCGTCTCCGTCGAAGTCGTAGGCAAGCAGCTGGGTGTAGTGGGCGCCCGCGCGGATATTGCGGCCCAGGTCGATGCGCCACAGCCTGGTGCCGTCCATCTTGTAGGCATCCACGTACACGTTGCCGGTGTAGCCGGAGCGTGAGTTGTCCTGCGCGTTGGTGGGGTTCCAGAGCTGGATGATCTCGTAGCTGCCGTCGCCGTCCAGGTCCGCAACGCTGGCGTCATTGGCGGTGTAGCTGTAGGCCTGACCGGTGGGGGTGACGCCGTCGGCCGGCTTGTCCAGCTTGATGGCCAGGTAGTTCTGGGCCAGCGGGGTGAATTCGGCGCTGAGCTTGTCCTGCCCGTTGCCGTTGCCCACGGTCTTGATGACGTACTTGGATGCGGCAGTGCCGGCCGGGTCAACGTAGGTGGTGGTGTCCCGGATGGGTTCTTCCGTGAGCTGGACGCCGTCGCGGATCACGTGGAAGCCCACGCTGTCCTGGTCCAGGCCGAGCATGCGCCAGCCCAGCGTGACGCCCTGGTCCGTAAGGACCGCAACCGGAGCGCGGTCCAGGTTTTCCACCTGCCGCTTGGTTTCTGCCTTGCCGGACACCGCCGGAAGGCCGTGGCTGCCCGGGTTGGCCTGTGCGATTGGAAGTCCCGTGAAGGCGATCGCTGCCGCAGTCAATGAGGCAGCGGCAGTCAGGGGCGCAGCTTTCCAGACGCGGCCGGCGCGGGATTTGAAGCAACATTTCGAGGGAAAAGCCAAAAGAACATCTCCTTTGATGCGTCGGCAGCTGAGTCTGCCGATCGACAGTTTGGAACGTTTCACAGCGCCTGCAAACGCGCCCCGATGGGGATAAAGGGGAGTTTCAGGAAGGGGAAAACGCTTTCTGCCCTTTAGGTTTATCAGTGGGCCCAGAGTCGGGTCAAGGGTTATTCCGGTACTAAATGGAAGAAATTGTTCTTTCCGGTGCCCGTGCGGGCACTGGTTCTACTTCCTGCCGGCCACCGCTTCCAGCAGCGGCACGGTCCGGGCAGGCATGACCTCCACCAGGGACATGGCCGTGCTGGTTCGCACGACGCCGGCAATCGCCAGCATCGCGTTCGTCACCCGGTGGAGATCAGCCGGGTCCTTCGCGGCCACTTTGGCGAGAAGGTCGGCATCACCCGTGGTGGCGTGCATCTCGATGATTTCCGGGATGCTTCGCAGCGCCGCCGTCGCCTCGTCGCTCGAGGACTGGCTGATGGAAATCGAAATGAAGGCAGTCAGCGGCAGCCCCAGCGCCTCGGTGCGGACCCGCTGGCTGAAGGGCGCCAAGGTGCCGTCACTGACGAGTCGCTTGAGCCGCGCGTGGATGGTATTGCGGGCCACGCCAAGCGTCCTGGACAAGGACAGCACTGTTGCCTGCGAGTCCTGGTCAAGTGTGAGGAGGATCTCGGCGTCAAGAGCATCAACGAGGTGCATGCTGAGCATTTTGCCACTTGGCGGCAACGCAGAACCGTGATTTGTCCTGCGCATTTCCGCTGTGTTGCGCAGAGCGGACCCACTGCCGCACCATGCTGGCATGACCAGCACCCTTCCCGAAGCCTCCGCACCCGGGCTGCGCGCCGCCGTCGAACACCTACCCGCCTATGTGGCCGGCAGGAGTGCAGCAACGGAACTGACTGCCGCCCTTGCCTCGAACGAGAGCCACTTTCCTCCGCTGCCGTCGGTCATCGAAGCCATCTCCGCGGAGACGGCCCGGATCCACCGCTACCCCAACATGGGTGTGGTGGACGCACGCGAGGCGATTGCCCGGCACCACGGAGTGTCTCCGGAAGAGGTCGCGGCCGGCCCCGGAAGCTCGGGTGTGCTCCAGCAGATCGTCTCCGCCGTCTGCGATGCGGGCGACGAGGTGGTTTTCGCCTGGCGCTCCTTCGAGGCCTACCCCATCCTGGTCACCATCGCCGGCGCACGCCCCGTCCCCGTCCCGCTGCTGGACAACGAGCACCACGACCTTGCGGCCATGGCCGCAGCGATTACGGACCGCACCCGCCTGGTGCTCCTCTGCTCGCCGAACAACCCCACCGGGGCTGCCATCGAGGCCGAAGCGCTCGAGGAATTCCTCAGCAAGGTGCCGCCGCACGTGCTGGTGGTGCTGGACGAGGCGTATGTCGAGTTCCAGCGCGGACCGGGCGTGGACTCCCTGGAGCTGTACCGGCGGCGTCCCAACCTGTGCATCCTGCGGACCTTCTCAAAGGCCTACGGGCTGGCCGGCCTGCGGATTGGTTACGCCATTGCCCGGCCTTCCCTGGCGGAGGGGCTGCGGCGCACCGCCATTCCGTTCGGCGTGAACCGGATGGCGCAGGCCGCTGCCGTGGCGTCGCTGGCGGCGGAGGATGAGATTGCCGCTCGGACCGAAGCGGTGGCGCTGGAACGCACGCGGGTTATCGGCGCCCTGCGGAGCTTCGGCTGGGAGGTCCCGGACAGCCAGGCCAACTTCTACTGGCTCCGCGCTTCGGACGAACTGCGTGAACAGTTGCTGGCTGCCCTGTCCGCGGCGGACATCCTGGCCCGGGGCTACGCGGGCGACGGGGTCCGCATCAGCCTGGCCGGCCAAGAGACAAACGACCGCGTCCTGGCGGTCCTCACGGACCGCGGGCGGTTTGCAGCCAAGTGAGTACCGCAACGCTTCCCGGGTCCGCCACCGCTCCCCCGGCCGCCACGGAAGGAATGACGACGACGGCACCGGCCGCGCCGCCGTCGGCCGTCCGCCATTCCCCTCTTGAGGATGTGCTGGGCTTCCTGACCGGCACGTTCGCCGCGTCCCTGGGGCTGTACCTGCTGAACTCCAGCGAAGCAGTGACCGGCGGGACCGCCGGCCTGGCGCTGCTGCTCAGCTACACCCTCCCGCTGCCGTTCGGCGCCATCTTCTTCGGCGTGAACCTGCCGTTCTTCGGCCTCGCCATCTGGAAGAAGGGCTGGAACTTCGCCCTCCGGACCGGCCTGGCCATCGCGCTGGTTTCCGCCATGGCCAGCCTGCATCCTTGGGCGCTGGGCTCCCTTGACATCCACCCGGCCTACGGCGTGCTCGGCGGAAACCTGCTGGCCGGCGTCGGACTGCTCATCCTGTTCCGGCACAAGTCCAGCCTGGGCGGTTTCAACATCCTGGCCCTGCTGCTGCAGGAGAAGCTGAAGTGGCGCGCCGGGTATGTGCAGATGGTTCTGGACGTGGCCATCGTTTTGGCGGCGCTGGTGCTGGTGTCCCCCCTGATGGTGCTGCTCTCGGCGGCCGGCGCCACCCTGCTGAACCTGATCGTGGCGCTGAACCACCGCCCGGGCCGGTACCTCGGAAAGTAGCCGCCTGGGCCACTTGAAAGTGGCTGGCAGCAGACGCTCCAAACCGTGGTTCAGGGACGTTTACTGCCAGCCAGTCCGGGTTTTAAGGGTCAGTCGTGCCCTTGACCTGGTTATACCAGCAGCTCCGCACGATGGTGCTGCCAGTTTAAGTGGCGCCGGGAGGGCCCGCCAAGGCATGGGAGCCCCCATTCTGCTTACAATCGAAAGGTCAATCCACTACTGAGGGACCCATGAAGAAACTCGCCACAGCCCTGCTCGCCGCCGGCCTCCTTGCCTCTGCAACGGCCTGCTCCGAATCGCACCAACTGTCCACCGCCGAAACCTGCGAGCGGATCCAGTCCGTTGTGTCGAACCCCGCTAACAACGCCGGCAAGACGGGTATGAACCGGCTCGCCAACCAGATCCGTCCCATCCACGCGGTCGCTTCGGATGATTTGAAGCCTGCGCTCGCGTCGATCATTGAGTACACGGACGAGCAGGCGAAGGAATCCCCGGATGAGGCCAAGCTCGCCGAGCTCCAGGCCGGTTATCAGGAGGCCGGCAACACCTACAGCCAGTTCTGCAGCTAAGTAACGCTTCGCCCAACCTGCCCGGCCGCCTGGTTTACAGGCTGGCCGGGTCCGTGTTGGCGCCGCACAGGATGACGGCCACGTGTTCGTCCGGGTGCGGCACATACGCCCCGCTGGTGAGGGCGGCATAAGCCGTCGCGGCACCATGCTCCACCACTATCCGGTAGCCGTGCCAGAGCCCCGAGCGGGCGGCGACGATGTCGTCGTCGGACACCAGGACGCTTTCGACGCCGGCGCGGACCGCCACGGAGAAGCCGATGTCGCCGATGCGCCGGGCGCCCAGGGAGTCGGCGGCCAAACCGGACACCGGCACATCCACCGGTTCCCCGGCGGCGAGGGCGGCGTTCAGGGTGGGCGCAGTGCCAGGCTCCACGGCCACCACTTTGGCTTTGCCTTCCACGGCGGCGGCAATGCCTGCCATCAGCCCGCCACCGCCAACAGCAACCAGGATCGTATCCAGGCCGGGCACCTGCTCCAGCACTTCGGATCCCACTGTTCCCGCACCGGCCGCGATCTCCGGTTGGTCGTAGGCGTGGCAATAGACAGCGCCGGTTTCCTGGGCATGGCTGACGGCAGCCATGTAGGCCTCGGCGTACTCGGTACCGCCTTGCACAACGTTCGCGCCGATGGCCTTGAGCTTACGGACCTTGACCTCAGGAGCGGCGGCCGGAACAAAGACGGTGACGGGAACGCCCAGCCGGGCTGCCGCGTAGGCGTTGGCAAGGCCCGCGTTGCCACCGGACGCCACCACCACGCCGATGTCCGGCCGGAGCTCACCGCGTTCCTTGCTGGCCAGGATGCGGTTCAGGGCTCCGCGGGCTTTGAAGGTGCCGGTGTGCTGCATGAACTCGCACTTGAACCACAGCTGCCCGGGGAATTCGCCAGGGTCGGCTTGGAGTACCGGGGTGAGCCGGGTCAGTCCGGCGGTGCGGCGAACCGCCTCCTCCACCTCGGCGCGGGTGATCACCTCAGAGCTCGTCGTCCCAGGTGCCCTCTTGCAGGGCTTCCTCGGGTTTGTGCTCCTGGCCGGGGTCTCCGCTGCCAACGTACGACGCCGGAATCGCGCCGCCTGCGTGGGTTTGCTGCTCCTCCCGGATGTTGGACGCGTTGGGAAGCTCCGGATGCTGTCCGCTCTGTGGCGCCTGCTTTTCTTTGCCGGTCCCGTCCTGGACTTCGTCCGGGTCGCCGGGGCCCCGAAGGTCGGCAGTGTTCAGGGGCTCATCGTTCGAAGTGGTCATGGTCCTGCCTTTCACCGTGGGTACTTTCCGTTCCGGACCGGGCTCGCGCCCGGCTCCGGCTCTCAGCCTACGGGCTGGCTGCCGGACCCGCCGGGCAATCCGGCAGCCGGAACCTGTGAAGTACCCGCCAGAAACCTGTGAAAACCGCCTCCTTGCCTGTGAATTCCCCCGCAGCCGGGACTAAGCGGGAGCTGGAAGCGTTAATTCGGTAGCGGAAGGAGACAGGTGATCATAGTTCTTACCGGAATCGACGGTTCCGGCAAGTCGACGGCGGCCCGCGCCCTGGTTGCGGCAGTTCGGGCCGGAGGCGGAAAGGCGGTGCTGCTGAACAACCACGCCGGCCGCCGCACCATGTCCATCGTGAGCGGCCGCCTGGGGGTCCGGCTGCCCGGCCGCCTGGCCGATGGCATCGAAACAGCCTTCCGGGTGTGGAATGTCCTGGTTTCCCATGTGCGTGCCAGCCGGTTCGGAGGGCTGGTGGTGATGGACCGGCACTTGTATTGCCAGTTGGCGCTGCGCAACACCAAGGGACTTCCCCGCGGCCGGTTCCTGCCCTGGCTCCTGTCGGCACTGCCCCGCCCCGCCGCCGTCGTCCATCTGGAGCTGGACCCAGCCGAGGCACACCGCCGGATTACGGCCCGCGGTACAGACGCCGAAACCCTGCAGGACCTCACCGCGTTCCGCGACGGCTACAGGAACCTGCCTGAATACGAAAGCTTCATCAAAGTGGACGCTGCAGTCCCATCGGAGGAACTACTTGGCAGCTTGCGGCGTGTGATCCACAACCTCAGCCCCGCCGTCGCCGGCCACCGCGGAGCAGTCACAAAGCGGGATTAGTGATTTCACATAGCGGAAAATGAATTTCCTCTTGCGGAAGAAGTGTGAGCGGGATTACGTTGATCATAGGCCCGCAAAGCGGGACGTCCCCCCACCGGATAGGTAAAGGTCAATGAAGATCCCAAACCCTGAGGCACTGAAGGCGAGTTCGGTGCCCGGGAAGAAAAAGCCGCTGTACAAGTCGCTTTTCTTCCAGATTCTGATCGCCGTCGTCGCTGGTGTCCTTTTGGGGCATTTCTGGCCGGACCTCGGCTCCCAACTGAGGCCGCTCGGAGATGGCTTCATCAAACTCATCAAAATGATCATCGCGCCGCTGATTTTCCTGGTGATCGTCACCGGCATTTCAGCCGTAGGCGACGTCAAAGCGGTCGGACGGGTTGGGGTAAAGGCCCTGGTCTATTTCACGGCAGCAACACTCTTTGCCCTGGTCTTCGGACTAGTGGTCGCCAACATCGTGCAACCCGGCGCCGGCCTGAACATCGATCCCGCCACCCTGTCGCAGGCAGACCTGGACGCCAAAACCGGATCCGGTGCATCCAAGGATGCGGCAGCCTTCATCCTGGACGTTATCCCGGCAAGCGTCATTGGAGCCTTCGCCAACAACAGCTTGCTGCAGGTGCTGTTCTTCTCCGTGTTCTTCGGGGCGGCGATCGTGGTCATCGGCCGCGAGAAGTGCATGCCGGTCATCAGCCTCATGGAGACCGTCCTGGAACTGGTCTTCAAGATCATGTCCTGGATAATGAAGATTGCGCCTATCGGCGCTTTTGGAGCCATGGCGTTCATCATCGGCCAGTACGGGCTGGATACGCTTAGCACTTACGCCCTCTTGATCGCCGCCTGCTACGGCGCCGCCGTCGTGTTCATCGGCCTTCTGTTCATCGTCGCCTGGGCAACGGCCCGTGTTCCCCTCTGGCAATTCCTCAAGTACACCCGTGAAGAGTTCCTATTGGCCTTGGGCACCGCGTCCACCGAAGCTGTTATGCCACGGATCATGACCAAATTGACCAACGCCGGCTGCTCCCGCGCCACCACGGGCCTGGTCATTCCTACCGGCTACTCCTTCAACTTGGACGGGGCGGCTATCTACCTTTCCATCTCCCTGCTTTTCCTCGCCCAGGCTTTCGGCCACAACCTGGATCTCGGCCAGCAATTGGCTGCCCTTGGCATCCTCCTGCTGACGTCGAAGGGAATGGCCGGCGTTCCCGGCTCCTCGTTCCTGGCTCTCTCGGCGACTGCCGCGGCGCTGGGCATCTTTCCGGTTGCCGGCGTCGCGCTCCTCCTCGGCGCAGACCGGCTAATGGACTCCATGCGTGTTGTCGTCAACCTGCTGGGCAACTGCGTCGCCACGTTCGTCGTCTCCAAGTGGGAGGGCCAGTTCGACCGGAGCGTTATGTTGCGCGCTTTCAAAGGCGAAATCACCAATCATGATTCCGCCATCATGCTGGGTAAGGAAGAAGTCTTTGAGGACCAGGAGCTGCAGCGCATCAGCGAGGGACAGCAGCCTTCGCCCAAGTTCCGCGGCGGCCCAAGTCCTGAGGACGTTCCGCAGTTTCAAATGAGCAAGACTGCCCGGAGTGGAACGGGCAACAGTCCGGACTGACGAAGCTTCCGCCAAGCCGGAGACGCGAAGGCGGGCAGGACCACCACGGTCCTGCCCGCCTTTCGGGTTCTGCTAGCGCGAGGCGGTCGGCGAAGCGGTCGACGTCTCGGCGTCCTCGGTCTCGGTGTCCGTCGCCGTCGCTGACGCTGATTCGTCAGGCGAGGCCGTGCCCGTGGAAGTTGAAGTGGAGGTGGACGTCGGGCTGGACGTTGCGCCGCCGTCGTCCGCCTGCTCGAGCACCTCATTGATCAGGTCCTCAAGCTCCTTCTGGTCCGTATCGCCCAGGTCCGCTCCGCTCTTGGTGGCGACCACCAGCAGCCGTCCCTCGGCAGCGGACACCTGCATCAGCTTCTGCTGGTTCTCACCGCTGCGGGTGCTGAGCGTGGCAAAAGTTTCCTCGGCGTCCGTCTCGGCCTGGAGCTCCTCGCTGGACACTTCGTAGCTCTGGCCCAGGGCATCAACGGTGAAGGTGGAGCACTGGCTCATCTTGCCCTTGATCTCCGTCAGAACCTGCTCCGCGTTCTCCCCCTCCGCGCTGGACTGGGCGGACAGGGTGCGCGGCTGGTTGCCCTCGGAAATCGCGACGGCGATCTCGCCTTCCTCCACTGTGTCCAGGAGCCCAGCGGTGGCAATGTCCTTGCAGTCCTCCGGGTCAACACTGGCGGTGCTCAGCAGCAGGTTGGCGATGTTGCCGCCCTGGTCCACCTGCTCCTTGGAGTAGAGGTTGAGCTCGTTGCCGTCAGCGTCGGTCTTCCCGGAGATGAGGTTGCGCAGCTCATCTTCGGTGTACGCCTTTTCCTGGGCAGTTTCCGTCGCCGAAGCTGTGGCGGTAGCCGTTGCGGTGGGGCTGGCAGCACCGCCGCCACCTCCGGTGCAGCCGGCCAGGGCCAGCATCGCCGCGGTCATCAATCCAAGCGCTGGTACTTTTCGCATCAGGTGGACCCTTTCGAAATAGGAAGCATGCTTAGTGTTCCCTAGCGTAAAGGTTTTGGGCTGCGACGCAAATACCGCCCGCTTCGTGGCCCGGCGCCCACCCGCACTGCTGTGGAATAATCCGTGGCGGGAGGCCCTGCAATCATGAGCGACGAACTGGTGCTGCGCGGCCGCCTGGTCACCGGCAGCAGGGACGTCACTGATGGCGTTGTGGCGGTCGACGGCGGCCTGGTCACCTATGCGGGTCCGGCGTCGGCATTCCCCCGTTCAGCGGGGCCCGGGGATACCGGGCGCATCCTGCTGCCGGGACTCGTGGACCTGCATTGCCATGGCGCGCTGGGCACGGATTTTTCCGAGGGGTCCCTCTATGCCTCCCGGTCCGCCGCCCGTTACCTGCACAGCCGCGGAACCACCACCCTGCTGGGCAGCCTGGTGAGCGGGTCCTCCAAAGACCTGGTCCGGAACCTTGCAGTCCTCCGGGAGCTGGCCGGCGAGGAAACGGTTGCCGGTTCCCACCTGGAGGGCCCCTTCCTCGCCGCCGCACAGTGCGGCGCGCACGACCCCTCACTGTTGCGCATGCCGGACCCTGCACTGGCAACCGAACTTCTTGATGCTGCCGGGCCTGCATTGGCGTCGATGACGTTGGCGGCCGAGCTTCCCGGGGCATCCGGTGTGGTGGACCTGCTCGCTTCGCGGGGGATCATCCCCTCGCTGGGACACACCGCAGCGGATACTGCCGCCGCAGCCGAATTCCTGGAGCAGGCGGCAGCCGGGCTGGCAGCTCCTACCAACCGCACCGGCAGGTTCCGCCCCACCGTCACCCACCTGTTCAACGCCATGCCCAGCCTGCACCACCGCTCTCCCGGCCCGGTCGCAGCCGGCCTCAGCGCCGCCCGGAACGGCAACGCGGTGGTGGAACTCATCGCCGACGGCGTCCACCTGGCACCCGAGACCATCAAGCTGGTTTTCGATCTTGTGGGGGCTGCCAACATTGCCCTGGTCACCGACTCCATGGCGGCAACCGGGCTGGCGGACGGTCACTATCGCCTGGGTGGCCTGGCTGTCACCGTGGGACAGGGAATTGCCCGGGTGGACAACACTGGTGCCATCGCAGGCGGGACCGCTACCCTGCTGGACGTCGTCCGCACAACGGTAGCCGCCGGGGTACCGCTCCGGGATGCGGTTCTCGCGGCAACTTCGGTTCCTGCCGACGTCCTCGGACTTTCCTCTTCTGCTGGTGACCTTCGGGCCGGGATGCCTGCCGACGTCGTCGTGGTGGACGCCGGATTGTCGCTCGCCGGGGTGCTGCGCCGGGGTGAATGGGTTAGTAAGCCGGAGCGGCCCAGCCTCAATCCCGGGCGGAGTAACTAGAAAACCTAGTCTGCGCCGGGCAGGCAGACCTCCACGAGGCCGCCGGTAACCCTGGTGTCGAAGCGCGGCTGGCGGGAGGTGGCAGGACCGGCCTGGACTTCGCCGGTCCGCAGCGAGAATGTGCTGCGGTGCCACGGGCAGACCACGCACGGTTCGCTGTCGTCATTGACGCTGCCCTGCTTGAGCTTGCCCTCGTGCAGCGGGCCGGAGAGGTGGCTGCACACGTCGGACAGCACGTTCACCGTATCGCCCTCGCGGTGCACAAGAAGCGGCAGGCCGGCGACCTCGCGCTTGGACAGCTGCCCGT
The DNA here is from genome assembly GCF_046605375.1 of Arthrobacter sp. MPF02. GTDB lineage: Bacteria > Actinomycetota > Actinomycetes > Actinomycetales > Micrococcaceae > Arthrobacter. The sequence goes on from NZ_CP176772.1 coordinate 3,342,344, forward strand.
CAGGCAGGTCGGACAGTTGGGCCATCGGATGCCAGCCGGAGGGGAAACGGTGGGGTACATCTTCGCTGTGGTTGACGCCGGCTGCCTGACGGTAACTCAGGTGGCCGCCCAGGAAGCCGCCCCCGCCAACCGCAGCGAGCCCGAGGTAACCCAGCACCTTGCCGCTGGTTTCCCGGCCCCGGGCACGCTGCACCAGCGAGGCAACGTACAAACTCGCTGCCGTGATATTCGCGGCAGCATGGACCAGGCCCACCCGCTGCTGCTGGCTATGCAGCTGCGACCAATCCGTAAAGCCGGCGATCGCAGACGGGACGGCGCTCAGAGTTCCCACACCAACCAACACTTTGGCCGCATGGCCGGTCCCGGGCAGCGCATCCAGGACACCTGCTGAGACCCACGCCCCGATGGGCACCTGCACCGCCAGCGGGTGCACGGGGTGCCCGATCGGTACCCCGTGCAGGATGTCCCGGGCCCAGCGTGGCCGGACCACCTTCTTCACGGCTTTCCGGACACTCTTGGCGATCGGGTCAAGCCAATCGGCATCTTCCAGGCGGGTCACAAGCTCAAGTGCAGGCAGCGGCTTCATGGGATCTCCCTTACCCGGTTTCCCGGTATCCAGTCGTTGCCCGGAAGCCTAGCCGGTACAGCGGCCCGGACAACAGGGGCAGCAGGACGGAAACGGGTGCCCCTGTAGGAGCCGGCTAACGCAGTGGCGATCCCAGCACCGTGAACTGGTGGCCGCCCATCTCGCCGGACAGCAGGGGCATGGCTTCGGCAATTGCGGCCCGGACACTGTCGAGTTGCAGCGAGTTCCGGTGCGCCTCCGGCGACTCCCACAGTTCGCTGACAAATACGGTGTCCGGTGCATCGTCATTGACGCCAACCTCGTACAGCAGGCAGCCGGCCTCCTTCAGGCCCGGCATCGGCCGGAGCAGGATGGACACGACGGCGTCGCGCTGGCCGGGCTTGGTTCCGAGGCTTCCCACATTGGCAAAAGTCATGGCTACAGTCTGCAGCAGATCACGGGGTAGGAATAGCGACGGCGGCGCCGGGCCGCCGTCGTACGCCCGCCTCCGTCTTGTCCCGCCCAGTTGAAGCCGACCTCCCCTCCGCGGATGTCGCACCCCTGTGGTTGGATGGTGTCCTCATTGGGGATGGAGGCGGGACATGGAAGTCTGGACGGGGAGCCCTTATCCGCTGGGCGCCACCTACGATGGCAGCGGCACAAACTTTGCGGTGTTCAGCGAGGCGGCCCACGCTGTCCACCTCTGCCTGTTCGGTGACGACGGCACAGAGCAGCGCATCCCGCTTGAAGCCGTGGACGGCTTTGTCTGGCACTGCTACCTTCCCCATGTCCTGCCCGGGCAGCTCTACGGCTACCGGGTGGACGGCCCCTACAACCCGGGCCAGGGCCTGCGCTGCAACCCCAACAAGCTCCTGATGGACCCATACGCGAAAGCCATGAGCGGGGACATCACCTGGGGCCAGCCAATGTTTTCGTACAACTTTGGCGATCCGCTCTCCTTCAACGCAGAGGACTCGGCGCCCAACACCATGCGGTCTGTGGTCATCAGTCCCTTCTTCGACTGGCAGCACGACCGTCCGCCAAAGATCCCTTACAACGACACCCTGATCTACGAGGCCCACGTGAAGGGCCTCACCATGACCCACCCCGAGGTGCCGGAGAACGAACGCGGTACCTACGCCGGGATAGCCCACCCCGCCGTAATCGAGCACCTGCAGAAGCTGGGGGTCACAGCCATCGAATTGATGCCGGTGCACCAGTTCGTCCAGGACAGCGTGCTGAAAGACAGGGGCCTGCGCAACTACTGGGGCTACAACACCATTGGCTTCTTCGCCCCGCACGAAAGCTACAGTTCCAGCACCCGGCCCGGGCAGCAGGTGCAGGAATTCAAGGCGATGGTCCGGTCCCTGCATTCCGCGGGCATCGAGGTGATTCTCGACGTCGTCTACAACCACACGGCCGAGGGCAACCATATGGGTCCCACGCTGTCCTTCAAGGGCATCGACAACCAGGCGTATTACCGGCTGGTGGACCACGAGAAACAGCACTACCTGGACTATACGGGCACCGGCAACACCATCAACGTCCGGCACCCGCACGCCCTGCAGCTGCTGATGGACTCCCTGCGCTACTGGGTGCTGGACATGCACGTGGACGGGTTTCGCTTCGACCTCGCCTCAGCACTGGCCCGGGAATTCTATGAGGTGGACCGGCTGTCCAGTTTCTTCGATTTGGTGCAGCAGGACCCGGTGGTGTCGCAGGTCAAGCTGATTGCGGAGCCATGGGATGTCGGCCCCGGCGGCTACCAGGTGGGCAATTTCCCGCCCCTGTGGACGGAGTGGAACGGAAAATACCGCGACGCCGTCCGCGACTTCTGGCGCGGCGCCCCCGCCACCCTGGGCGAATTCGCCTCGCGGCTGGCCGGTTCGTCGGACCTGTACGAAAGCTCCGGACGCCGCCCGGTGGCATCCATCAACTTCGTCACCGCCCACGACGGCTTCACCCTGCGCGACCTGGTTTCCTACAACCACAAGCACAACGAGGCCAACGGCGAGAACAACAACGACGGCGAATCCCACAACCGTTCCTGGAACTGCGGGGTGGAAGGCCCTACCGAGGATCCTGAAATCCTGGCCCTGCGCGCCCGCCAGCAACGCAATTTCCTTGCCACCCTCCTGCTTTCCCAGGGTGTGCCGATGGTGGCGCACGGCGACGAGCTGGGCCGGACCCAGCTGGGCAACAACAACGTCTACTGCCAGGATTCACCGCTGTCCTGGATCAACTGGGACAAAGCCGATAAACCGCTCAACGAGTTCCTGGCCGCGGTCAGCACCCTGCGGCGCGAACACCCCACCTTCCGCCGCAACCGGTTCTTCGACGGCCGGCCGGTCCGGCGGGCCCTCAGCCAGCCGCTTCCGGACATCGTCTGGCTGAATACCGATGCAACTGAAATGGTCCCTGAGGACTGGGGCAACCCGCTGGCCCGGGCGTTGGGAGTTTTCTACAACGGCGAGGCGGTGGGCAAGGATCATCGCGGCCGGGTGATCCGGGACCACCACTTCCTGCTGTACTGCAATTCCGGGGACCATCCCGTCGACTTCACACTGCCGAGCTCCGAGTACGCGCCGGCATGGGAGCAGCTGATCGACACAGCCGGCGAACACGCGGACCAGGGCTTCCTCAAGGCAGACGGCACGGTGAAACTGGCCGCCAAGTCGCTGCTGGTCCTTCGGGCTTACGCCAAACCGCCGGAGAAGCCCGACCACTCCGTGGCGGCCTCGCTGGCCCTGATTACGGCACCCGAATCCGCCAGGCTGCCGAAGCCCTAGCTTCGGCAGCCGCGGTTGCGCGGCGATGAACCGATTGTCACCGTCGAGTTCCTGGACGTTCACCGTCGGCCAGCTCAATCTCCTCCGGCCAAATTCCCTGTCACGGCACGCTTCAGCTGCCAGCGGCCAGGGTTCCCGGATGGACGACGGCGCCGCTCGCCGTCGTATCTTCGTTCAGCATCCAGCCCACGCGCTTCACGGTCCGCAGCATCACCACGCTCTCCACCAGCTCAATGCCCGGAACCTTTTGCTGCAGCGCCAGCTCAGCACTCATCACGTCCGCGAGCGACTGCAGCCACATGATGATCACGAAGTTGGTTGCGCCCGTGGTGGAAGCACTGAGCCGGACGTTGCTGATGGTGCGGAAGGCCGCCGCTGCTTCCTCGTGCCGGCCTGCCGGCACATTGGCGAACCACTGGCAGGTCACCGGGAACGACGAGTAGCGCTGCGCCAGTTCGCAGCGGAAGAGCAGCAGGCCGCTGGCGAGGACTCTGTTCAGCTGCCGCTGCACAGTGGCAGGATGCCGTTCAAGGTCCCGGGCGATCTCGGCCGCCGTAGCCCGGCCATCCCTGGCCAAATACGGGAGCAGGTCGAGGTGGCTCTGCGGGAGCGGGGCTGTTGCTGCCTCCCTGCCGGCACCCGGCACTCCCTGCCCCAGCGAGCGGAGCGTCGCGAGCTGGGACTTGTCCAGAATGTTTAGTCGCCACTCGTCGGCACTGGTGTGAAGCCTGGTGCACAGCGCCGTCTGGTATTTCGTCAAGCCCTCGATGGCTTTCAGCCGCGAGACCACGTTGGTGCTGAACTCCTCGAGGGATCCTGTGATGACCGTCAGCATGAGGTCCCGGTTGCTCGCCGCCTCCTCCACCGTGACAATTTCCGGAATCGCCGCCAATTGTGCCGTCACACTGTCCCTCAGGTTCATGTCGCAGTCCACGGCCACGAAGGCGAGCAGCATCTGGCGCGGGTCGCCCGCGAGGTGCGCCGTCACCCAGGCCGAACCGCTGGCCTTCAACCGTTCCCATCGGGCAGCCAGCGTCGTGGCATGCACGCCAAGGACCTTCGCCGCGTCCGCCCAGCCAAGCCGGGGATGCGACTGAAGGACCTGGATGAGTGCCAGGTCTTCCTCGCTGAGCTCCATCAATAATTTCTTCCCTGCATGATTCCTGCTTCGGGCTTATAAAAGCAGCATATTTCCTGCACTTTCGGCGCCTGTGAACCAGGCCACTTCAGAATAAACCTCAAACCTGGCCGTACAAGTTGAGGAGAACAAGTGCCCATTGCCAACGACGCCCGCGATCTGCATGAAGACCTCATCCGCCTCCGCCACGACCTGCACCGGGAACCGGAAATTGGCCTGCACCTTCCCCGGACCCAGGAGCGTGTCCTCCAGGCGCTCGACGGCCTGCCCTACGAGATCACCCTGGGCAAGGAAACGACGTCGGTCACCGCGGTCCTGCGCGGCGGTGCCGGTGACGGCAACGAAGGCCGCGGCGGGGAAGGCAGTGCCGGGAACAGCACCCCGCGGCCGGCCGTCCTGCTCCGCGCCGACATGGACGGGCTACCCGTGCAGGAAAAGACCGGCGTGGATTACACCTCCCGGACCGACGGCGCCATGCACGCCTGCGGCCACGATCTGCACACCTCCATGCTCGCCGGAGCCGCCACGCTCCTGGCGGGGAAGAGGCACCTGCTTGCCGGCGACGTCGTGCTCATGTTCCAGCCCGGCGAGGAAGGTTGCGATGGAGCAGGCTACATGCTCCGCGAAGGTGTCCTGGACGCCGCCGGCCCGCGCGTCCAGGCAGCCTACGGGATGCACGTGTTCTCCTCGCTGGAGCCGCACGGCACGTTCTGCACCAAGCCCGGGGTAATGCTCAGCGCCTCCGACGGACTCGAGGTCACCGTCCTGGGCGCCGGCGGCCACGGCTCTGCTCCGCACGCGGCGAAGGACCCGGTGACGGTGGCGGCGGAGATGGTGACCGCACTGCAGGTGATGGTCACCCGGCAGTTCAACATGTTCGATCCCGTCGTGCTGTCCGTCGGGGTGCTGCACGCCGGGACCAAACGCAATGTCATCCCGGAATCGGCACGGATCGAGGCGACAGTCCGGACATTCTCCGAAACCTCCCGGATGAAGATGATGGAGGCGGTGCCGCGCCTGCTGCAGGGCATCGCCGCGGCGCACGGAGTTGAGGTCCACGTCGACTACCAGCCGGAGTACCCCCTCACCATCACCAACGAGGACGAAACAAACACTGCCGAGAAAGTGATCATGGAGCTGTTCGGCGAGCGCCGCCTGTCCCGCTGGGCCACCCCGCTTAGCGGATCCGAGGACTTCTCCCGCGTGCTGGCGGAGGTGCCCGGCACCTTCGTGGGACTCAGCGCCGTCGCCCCCGGCGGCGACCCGTCCACCTCACCCTTCAACCACTCCCCCTATGCAACGTTCGACGACGGTGTGCTGGCTGACGGTGCCGCGCTCTACGCGGAGCTGGCCATCTCCAGGCTGGCCACACTGTCCGCCACCGCCTGACCACTGCCTGGCCACAACTGCCAGACCGCCGGGCAGCAGCGCGCTGCCCGGCACCTCCCCTCCACACCGACCACCAGGAAGCAACAATGTCCATTGCAGCAACAACGCAGCAGACTGAACGGGTGTCCACCGCGAAAACCATTGTCGGCACCGGCATCGGCAACGCCGTGGAATGGTACGACTGGGCCATCTACGCCACGTTCACGCCGTTCATCGCCAGCCAGCTCTTCAGCAAGGCCGACCCGGCGTCGGCCGTGCTGTCCACCCTGGCGATCTTCGCCGTCGGCTTCGTTGCCCGGCCCTTCGGTGGTTTCCTGTTCGGCTGGATTGGCGACAGGGTAGGCCGAAAGACCTCGATGACCCTCGCCGTTGGTCTCGCTTCGCTGGGCAGCCTGATGATCGGCATCGCGCCGACATTCGCCAGCATCGGGGCGTGGGCATCGCTGATGCTGCTGGTGGCCCGGCTCATCCAGGGCCTGGCTCACGGTGGCGAGTTGCCGTCGTCGCAAACCTACCTGTCCGAGATGGCACCCAGGGAACACCGCGGGTTCTGGGCGACGCTGATCTACACCTCAGGTACGGTGGGCATTTTGTTCGGCACGCTGCTCGGCGCCGTGCTGAACATGACGCTGACCGCTGAGGCGATGAACGCGTGGGGCTGGCGCATCCCGTTCCTGCTGGGTGCCGCGATGGGCCTGTACGCGTTGATCATGCGGGCACGGCTGCATGAGACCGATGCGTTCGAGGGCGAATCCGCCTTCGAAAGGCGTGCCCCGATATGGCCGCAGGTTGTCCGCTACCGGAAGCAGGCGCTGCAGGTGATCGGGCTGACCGTGGGCCTGACGGTGATCTACTACATCTGGGGCGTGGTGGCACCGAGCTATGCCACGACAGCACTGAAGATCGACCGCGGCGAGGCGCTGTGGGCCGGCGTCGTCGCCAACATCGTCTTCATCGCCGCCCTCCCGGTATGGGGCAAGCTTTCGGACCGGATCGGGCGGAAGAAGGTTCTGTGGGCCGGCGCCATCGGCTCCGCCGTCTGCCATTTCCCGATGACCTGGCTGCTGAAGGACTCCGCCTGGCAGCTGGCCGTCAGCATGTCCGTCATGCTGGTCTTCATTGCCGCGAGCGCTGCCATCGTCCCGGCCGTGTACGCCGAGCTGTTTCCGACGTCGATCCGAACCGTGGGCGTCGGGGTACCGTATTCGATCTGCGTGGCTGCCTTTGGCGGGACCGCGCCATACCTGCAGCAGTGGCTGGGCGCGTCCCTGAACGCGCCGCAGGTTTTCAACATCTACGCGGTCCTGCTGCTGGTCATTAGCGCGGCATTCGTCTTCACCATACCCGAGACAAAGGGCAAGGATCTCACACAGTGAACATAGGCGGCAGGGGGTTTAGTGTGGCCTTCCGCCCATGTTCAAATGGGAAGGTTGAACCGGCTGCCCGAGTCCGACCGAGGCCTCGGCCATAGGGAAGGAAGCATATGACGGACCCCCAGGACCATCCCCCTGTCCCCACCCCGGGAAGCGCACAGGGGCTGGACCAAAAGGTGGAAGGCGGCTGCCCTGTCGCCCATGACAGCGTGACCTCGCATGGCAGCGAGAGCGAAAACCCGGCGATTGACTCTCCGCAGCCCAAGGGCCACCGGCCCCGGACGGTCTCCGACTGGTGGCCAAACCAGCTCGACCTCTCCGTCCTCCACGCGCACCACCCGGCTGCCAACCCGCTGGGACCCACCTTCAATTACTCGGAAGAGTTCCAAAACCTCGACGTCGAGGCCCTCAAGCAGGACATCATCGAAGTCCTGACCACCTCCCAGGACTGGTGGCCCGCGGACTTCGGCCACTACGGCGGCCTGATGATCCGGATGAGCTGGCACGCCGCCGGCACCTACCGCGTCCACGACGGCCGCGGCGGCGCAGGGGACGGCGGCCAGCGGTTCGCGCCGCTGAACAGCTGGCCCGACAACGCCAACCTGGACAAAGCCCGCCGCCTGCTGTGGCCGGTCAAGCAAAAGTACGGCCAGAAGCTCTCCTGGGCCGACCTGCTGGTCCTCGCCGGCAACGTTGCCCTCGAGTCGATGGGCTTCAAGACCTTTGGCTTTGCCTTTGGCCGCGAAGACGTATGGGCGCCCGAGGAGATTTTCTGGGGCCCCGAGGACACCTGGCTGGGCGATGAGCGCTACATCGGCGAAGGCCAGATGGCTGAAGATGTGGGGTCCACCGAGATGGGCCTCATCTACGTCAACCCCGAGGGCCCGATGGGAAACCCTGATCCGAAGCTTGCCGCTGCCTTCATCCGCGAGACCTTCAAGCGCATGGCGATGAACGACGAGGAGACCTTCGCCCTGATCGCCGGCGGACATACCTTCGGCAAGACGCACGGTGCAGGCCCTGCAGACGCGCACGTAGGCCCCGAGCCTGAAGCGGCTAACCTCGAGGCGCAGGGCCTGGGCTGGCTCAGCACCTACGGGTCCGGCAAGGGTGCGGACACCATCACCTCCGGGCTTGAGGTTACGTGGACCGACCGGCCGACCCAGTGGAGCAACCGCTTCCTGGAAATCCTGTTCGAGAACGAGTGGGAGCTCGTCAAGAGCCCGGCCGGTGCGCACCAGTGGGTAGCCAAGGACGCCGAGAAGATCATTCCGGACGCCCATGATCCGGAGAAAAAGCACCGGCCCACCATGCTCACCACGGACCTGTCGCTGCGCTTCGATCCGGTCTACGAGAAGATCGGCCGCCGGTTCCTGGAGAACCCGGACGAGTTCGCCCTGGCGTTCGCCAAGGCCTGGTACAAGCTGCTTCACCGCGACATGGGACCCGTCGGCCCCCACATGCTCGGCCCGTGGGTGCCCGAACCGCAAATCTGGCAGGACCCCGTCCCGGCCGTGGACCATGAGCTGATTGACGGGCAGGACATCGCCTCGCTCAAGGCACAGCTGTTGGACTCCGGCCTGTCCGTCTCCCAGCTGGCCAGGACTGCGTGGGCGTCGGCGGCGACCTTCCGCAAGACCGACAGGCGCGGCGGCGCCAACGGGGCGCGGATCCGGCTGGAACCGCAGCGCGGCTGGGAATCCAATGAGCCTGAACAGCTGGATGCTGCCTTGCAGGCCATTGAGGGTGTGCAGCAGAAGTTCAACTCCGCCCAAAACGGAGGCAAGAAGGTATCGCTGGCCGACCTGATCGTCCTCGGCGGCTGTGCCGCCGTGGAGAAGGCAGCAGCCGACGCCGGATTCCCCGTCACCGTGCCCTTCCGTCCCGGCCGCACGGATGCCAGCCAGGAACAGACCGACGTCGAGTCCGTCCAGTACCTGCAGCCGCGGGCGGACGGGTTCCGCAACTATGTGCGTCCCGGCAACAAGCTGCAGCCGGAAACCCTCCTGCTGGACAAGGCATACATGCTGGACCTTTCCGCGCCGGAGATGACAGTGCTCGTTGGCGGCATGCGGGCGCTGGGCACCAACGTGGGCGGTTCCTCGCACGGTGTGCTCACGGACCGCCCCGGGGTCCTCACGAACGATTTCTTCGTCAACCTGCTGTCCCCCGGCACCCGCTGGAAGGCATCGGAAAACGAAGCTGACGTTTACGAGATCAGCGATGTCGCTACGGGCGAGCTGAAGTGGACGGCAACGCCGGTGGACCTGGTGTTCGGCTCCAACTCGCAGCTCCGGGCCCTGTCCGAGGTTTACGCCAGCGAAGACGGCCGGGAAAAGTTTGTCACCGACTTCGTGGCCGCGTGGACCAAAGTCATGGAGCTTGACCGCTTCGACCTGCGCTAATAGTCACCGCGAAAAGGCCGGCTGCACTGCAGCCGGCCTTTTTCATGCCCTCTGCCGCCGGCCTGCTGCCGCACACTCGGGCTTCCCCTTGACTCCCGTCGCCACCCTTCCCTACACTTTTCATAAAGCAGAATCTAAATTCCACAAAGCGGAAAGTGCGAAGAAGCCGGAAGCACGGGAAGATAGATCAAAGCCCTCCTCGGAAGGACCTACGATGACGTACACAGTGAACTGCTCCATCCTCCTCACGGAGCTGCCCCTGCTCGAGCGCCCCGCGGCGGCCAAGGCAGCAGGCTTTGACGCCGTCGAGTTCTGGTGGCCCTTCGACACCTCCGTCCCCGCCGACAGCGACATCACCAGCTTCGAGAACGCCATCAGGGACGCAGGCGTCCAGCTGACAGGCCTGAACTTCAACGCCGGCAACATGCCGGGCGGTGACCGGGGCCTGGTCTCCTGGAAGGGCCGCTGCTCCGAGTTCAAGGACAACATCGACGTCGTTGCCGGCATCGGCGAGCGCCTCGGCTGCAAGGCCTTCAACGCCCTTTACGGCAACCGGCAGGAAGAGTTCACCCCGCAAGAGCAGGACGAACTCGCCGTCAAGAACCTGGCGGCAGCGGCCGAGGGGGTCGCCCGCATCGGCGGCACGGTCCTCCTCGAACCCGTCAGCGGCGCACCCAAATACCCGCTCCTCACCGCCGATGACGCACTCAAGGTCATCGCACGCGTCAAGGCCGAGGCCGGCGTCGGGAACATCAAGCTCCTCGCCGACTTCTACCACCTGGCAGTCAACGGTGACGACGTCGAATCCGTTATCGAGAACCACGCCAAGGACTTCGGCCACATCCAGATCGCCGACAACCCCGGCCGCGGCGCCCCCGGCACCGGCACCCTCCCGCTCGGCGAATGGATCGCCCGCAGCCGCGAACTCGGCTACGAGGGCTACATCGGCCTCGAATACAAGGAGCCGCAGGAATCGGCCTTCAACTGGGCCATCCGCGAACGCGCCTCCCGCTAACCTCCCCCTCACCCAACTAAGTAGCAGCAAGTGTCGTTTTGAGTCCCCAAAACGACACTTGGCGCGACCTAGTTGGGGAAACCCCACGCAGACTTTCCAGAAAGAGAACCATCATGAGCAACGTTGCAGTTATCGGACTCGGAATCATGGGCCTGCCCATGGCCATCAACCTGGTCAAGGCCGGCCACAGCGTCACCGGCTTCAACCGCAGCAAGGACAAGATCGACAAGCTCGTCTCCGAAGGCGGCAAGGGCGCCACCAGCATCGCTGACGCCGTCAAGGATGCCGACGTCGTCATCACCATGGTGCCGGACTCCCCCGACGTCGAAGGTGTGGTGACGGGCAAGGACGGCGTCTTCGCCAATGCCAAACAGGGAACCCTGTGGATCGACGCCTCCAGCATCCGCCCCGACGTCGCCACGCGCCTCGCCGACGAAGCCCGCGAAGCCGGCATCCGCCCCCTCGACGCCCCGGTCTCCGGCGGCGAACAGGGCGCCATCGACGCCGTCCTCTCCATCATGGTCGGCGGCGACAAGGAAGACTTCGACGCCGCCTCGGACGTCCTGAACGCCGTCGGCAAGACCATCGTCCACGTCGGCCCCTCCGGCTCCGGCCAGACAGTGAAGGCCGCCAACCAGCTCATCGTCGCCGTCAACATCGAGGTCCTCGGCGAAGCCATCGCCTTCCTTGAGGCCTACGGCGTGGACACCGACGCCGCCCTCAAAGTCCTCGGCGGCGGCCTCGCCGGCTCCAAGGTCCTTGACCAGAAGGGCCAGAAGATGCTCGACCGCAACTTCGACCCCGGCTTCCGCCTCGCCCTCCACCACAAGGACCTGGGCATCGTCACCTCCGCCGCCCGCGAAGCCAACGTCGCAGTACCCCTCGGCGCCGTCGTCGCACAGCTCGTCGCCGCCACCGTCAACCAGGGCGACGGCGCACTGGACCACTCCGGACTCTTCAAGCAGGTCCTCCAGCTCTCCGGCCGCAAGTAACCAGCCGCCCCAAGAGTTTTTGGGCAGATAACGGGACCTAAGGGCCCCTGAAGTCCCGGTATCTGCCCAAAAACCTCCGACCCCAGCACAGAATCTCAGGCCCACAGCGCCGGGCCTTCCCTCATCACACCCAAAAACAGGTTTCGACAGGCTCAACCACCGGGCCACAACAGACTTTCAAGGAGCACCCCATGAGCAAGATGCGTACCGTTGATGCAGCGGTGGCCATCCTGGAAAAGGAAGGCGCCATCGAGGCGTTCGGCCTGCCAGGCGCCGCCATCAACCCCTTCTACTCCGCAATGCGCGCCCACGGCGGCATCCGCCACACGCTCGCCCGCCACGTTGAGGGCGCGAGCCACATGGCCGACGGCTTCAGCCGCGCCAAGGACGGCAACATCGGCATCTGCATCGGCACCTCCGGCCCCGCCGGCACGGACATGATCACCGGCCTCTACGCGGCATGGGCGGACTCCATCCCCATGCTCTGCATCACAGGCCAGGCCCCGGTGGCCAAGCTGCACAAGGAAGACTTCCAGGCCGTCGACATCGAGTCCATCGCCAAGCCCGTCACCAAAATGGCCATGACCATCCTGGAGCCCGGACAGGTTCCCGGCGCCTTCCAGAAGGCCTTCCAGCTGATGCGCTCCGGCCGCCCCGGCCCGGTACTGCTGGACCTGCCCATCGATGTGCAGCTGGCGGAGATCGAATTCGACATCGACGCGTACGAGCCCCTGCCCGTCGAAAAGCCCAAGGCCTCCCGCAAGCAGCTGGAAAAGGCCCTGGACATGCTCACTGCGGCCAAGCACCCGCTGATCGTGGCCGGCGGCGGCATCATCAACGCCGGTGCCTCGGCGCAGCTGGTGGAGCTGGCAGAGATCCTCAACGTGCCGGTCATCCCCACCCTCATGGGCTGGGGCACCATTCCGGACGACCACCAGCTCATGGCCGGCATGGTGGGCCTGCAGACCTCCCACCGCTATGGCAATGAGAACTACCTGCAGAGCGACTTCGTGATCGGCATCGGCAACCGCTGGGCCAACCGCCACACCGGCGGCCTGGAGACCTACACCGCCGGCCGCAAGTTCGTGCACATCGACATCGAGCCCACGCAGATCGGCCGCGTGTTCTCACCGGACCTGGGCATCGCGTCCGACGCCGGCGCGGCGCTGGCCGGACTGGTTGAGCTCGCCAGGGAGCGCAAGGCGGCAGGGTCCCTGCCGGACTACAGCGCCTGGGTTGCCGAGTGCCAGGACCGCAAGGCCTCCCTGCACCGCAAGACCCACTTCGAGAACATCCCCATCAAGCCACAGCGCGTGTACGAGGAGATGAACAAGTCCTTCGGCCGCGACACCATCTACGTGTCCACCATCGGCCTGTCCCAGATCGCCGGCGCCCAGATGCTGCACGTGTTCGGCCCCCGCAAGTGGATCAACGCCGGCCAGGCAGGTCCCCTGGGCTGGACCGCCCCGGCCGCCCTCGGCGTCGCACGTTCCAACCCGGACCAGACCGTGGTGGCCCTCTCCGGCGACTACGACTTCCAGTTCATGATCGAGGAACTGGCCGTGGGCGCCCAGTTCAACCTGCCGTACATCCACGTGGTGGTGAACAACTCCTACCTGGGCCTTATCCGCCAGTCCCAGCGCGGGTTCAACATGGAACAGAACGTGTCCCTGGCGTTCGAGAACATCAACAGCGCGCACCTGTCCGAGGACACCCGGGGCTACGGCGTGGACCACCTGAAGGTGGCTGAAGGCCTGGGCTGCAAGGCCGTCCGCGTGGAGGACCCCAACGACCTCGCCGCCGCGTTCGACAAGGCCAAGGCCCTGATGGGCGAATTCCAGGTGCCCGTGGTGGTGGAAGTGATCCTGGAAAAGGTCACCAACATCTCCATGGGCGTGGAAATCGACGCCGTCAACGAGTTCGAGGAACTGGCCGAGACCGCCGCGGACGCCCCCACCGCCATCCTGGCACTGCAGGACTAAACCATGCGGATCGTGATTGCCCCGGACAAGTTCAAGGGCTCGCTCTCCGCTCCCGAAGTCTGCAGCCACCTGGAAAAGGGCCTGCAGCGCGGAGCGGGCGGCAACCTTGACGTGGTCGGGATTCCGGTGGCCGACGGCGGCGAGGGCACCCTCGAAGCCGCCGTCGGCTCGGGCTTCGCCCGCCGCACGGCACTCGTCACCGGACCTACCGGGCAGCAGGTGGAGGCGGAGTTCGCAGTCCGGGGACACGAGGCCGTCATCGAGATGGCCGCTGCCTCCGGGCTGGCGCTGGTTCCAAACGTCCGGAAGGGCGGGCGGCCGGACACAACGGACGCCACCACCGCCACCAGCCTGGGCACCGGCCAGCTGATCCGGGCCGCGCTGGACGCGGGCTGCCGCCGCATCGTGCTGGGCGTTGGGGGCAGTGCGAATACCGACGGCGGCGCAGGGCTCCTGCAGGGGCTCGGCGCCAGGTTCCTGGACGCAGGGAACAATGAACTTCCACCGGGCGGAGCGGCGCTGGCCAACCTGCACAGCATCGACTTCACAACCTTTGAACCCCGCCTCGTGGACACACGCTTTGTGCTGGCATCCGACGTCGACAACCCCCTGCTGGGCGCCCAGGGCGCCGCGGCGGTGTTCGGCCCGCAGAAGGGTGCCACACAACAGGACGTCGGCATGCTCGACGCCGCCCTGGCCAGGTTTGTCGAAGTCCTGGCCAGGGAAATCGGATTCCGCGCCGTCAAGGCTGCCGAGGCCCCCGGAGCCGGTGCAGCCGGCGGCGTGGGCTATGCCGCCATCGCGGCCCTGGCCGCAACCCGGCGGCCCGGCATCGACGTCGTCCTCGAATTCACCGGACTGGCCGAGCGCCTTGCCGGGGCCGACCTGGTGATCACCGGTGAAGGCAGCCTGGACGAGCAAAGCCTGCTGGGCAAGACGCCCATGGGTGTCGCCCGGGCCGCGGCAGGCCAGGGCGTTCCGGTCATCGCCGTCTGCGGCCGGACCACCCTGGAGCACCACCAGGCGGCGGAAGCCGGATTCGAGGACGTCTACTCTTTGACCGAACTCGAAAGCGATGTAAACAGGTGCATATCAGAAGCTGGACCGCTTCTGGAACAGCTGGGCACCCAGATCAGTGGAAGGCTGGCAGCCGGCAGGCTTGCCCGCACCCCAAGCACCAAGGAGGACCTCCGTGTCTGAAGAACGTTTTGACCTGGTCATCCGGGGCCAGCGCATCCTCACCACCGCCGGCATCGCCCCGCGTGAAGTGGGCGTCCGCGACGGAAAGATCGTCGCCATCGAGCCGCTCGGCAACGGCCTGGCCGGTACCGAGGTCATCGAACTGGCCGATGACGAAACCCTGCTGCCCGGCCTGGTGGACACCCACGTCCACGTCAACGAGCCCGGCCGCACCGAATGGGAAGGCTTCGCCTCCGCCACCCGCGCGGCCGCGGCCGGCGGCGTCACCACCATCATCGACATGCCGCTGAACTCCGTCCCGCCCACCACCACCGTGGCCAACCTCAAGCTCAAGCGCGAGGTGGCCGAGGACCAGGCGTTCATCGACGTCGGGTTCTGGGGCGGCGCCATCCCCGGCAACAAGGCGGACCTGCGCCCGCTGCACGACGACGGCGTTTTCGGTTTCAAGTGCTTCCTCCTGCACTCCGGCGTGGACGAGTTCCCGCACCTGGACGCGGACGAGATGGAAGAGGACATGGCCGAGCTGAAGTCCTTCGACTCGCTCATGATCGTCCACGCCGAGGACTCCCACGCCATCGACCGCGCACCCCACCCCGGCGGAGACCACTACGAAACGTTCCTGGCCTCACGCCCGCGAGGCGCCGAGAACAAGGCCATCGCCGAGGTCATCGAACGGGCCCGCTGGACCGGCGCACGTGCGCACATCCTGCACCTGTCGTCGTCGGACGCGCTGCCCATGATCGCCTCCGCGAAACGCGACGGCGTCAAGCTCACCGTGGAGACGTGCCCGCACTACCTCACGTTGATGGCAGAGGAAATCCCCGACGGCGCCACCGCCTATAAGTGCTGCCCGCCCATCCGTGAGGCCTCCAACCGTGAACTGCTGTGGCAGGGCCTGCTGGACGGTACCATCGACTGCATCGTCTCGGACCACTCCCCCTCCACCCTTGACCTGAAGGACCTGGAAAACGGCGACTTCGCCGTGGCCTGGGGCGGGGTCTCGTCACTTCAGCTGGGACTGTCGCTGATCTGGAGCGAGGCCCGGCACCGCGGCATCCCGCTGGAGCAGGTGGTCTCCTGGATGGCGGAGAAGCCCGCTGCACTGGCCCGCCTCACCAACAAGGGGCAGCTGGCACTGGGCTACGACGCCGACTTCGCTGTCTTCGCCCCTGATGAGGCCTTCGTGGTGGACGTCTCCAAGCTCAAGCACAAGAACCCCATCACCCCCTATGACGGCAAGACCCTCTCCGGCGTGGTGCGCAAGACGTTCCTGCGCGGTGCCGTGGTGGACGGCCAGACCCCCACGGGCAAGCTGATCCGCCGCGGCGGCGTATAGGCCCCGCCGTGGCAGTGGAAGTCCATCATCCGCGGCCGGCGCACCGGCCGAGGATGGTTCCCAAGGCTGCCGCGCGGGGTCTGGCCGTCTGGGTGGTGCCGGCGGAAGGCACCAGCCCGGAACTCCTGCGCCAGGCCGCCCAACTGGTCCTCGCCAGGGCCCTGCAGACTGCTCCGGAGGCGGAAGTCCATTGGCCTGCTGCCGGAGCTCCCACATCCGCCGCGGAAGGAGCCGCAGATTACTCCTCCCGCACTCCTTCCGCGGCGGAGGCGCCGGGTCTTCCTCCCGCGGCACCTGAGGACGACGACGGCGGCACCCGGCTTCCGCCGTCGGCCGGCCCCGTCAGCCGCATGGCCGTGGACCTGGCAGCCGACGTGGTCCTGCTGGACGGCCGGCCCGTGCCGCTCACCGGCGTCGAATTCAAGGTGCTGCGGTACCTGGTGACGCACCTGTCCCGCACGGTGGGACGCCAGGAACTGCAGGAGTTCCTGGAGTCCCTGCACTTCCCCGGCGCCACGGCCCGGTCCATCGATGTCTACGTCGGCCGGATCCGGCGGAAACTGGGCAACTCGCGCCATGCAGTCGCCACCGTCCGCGGCGGCGGATACCAGTTTGTGCCCGGCAAAAACGCCACCGTCCGCGGCCCGGCGGAATACTGCATATGACGCCGGAGTTGTACCACTGAGCGTGAAACCGCTTCACTAGATGCTTGGCCATTATTGACCGACCCTTCCAAAGGAACACCATGAGCCCCACCCTGACCAACAGGTTGCTGCCCGGAACCGAGGCCCCTGAGTTCACCCTCAAGGACGTCCAGGGCCGCGAGACCGCCTTGGCCGACTATCGTGGCAAGAACGTCATCGTGTACTTCTACCCCAAGGCAGCCACCCCCGGCTGCACCACCGAGGCCTGCGACTTCCGCGACAGCCTGGCCTCCCTGCAGGGCAAGGGCTACGAAGTCATCGGCATCTCCCCCGACGCCCCCGAGGCCCTGGCCGGCTTCAGCGGCGACTTCTCCCTGACCTTCCCGCTGCTCTCCGACGAGGACCACGCCGTCGCCCTGGCCTATGGCGCCTGGGGCGAGAAGCTGGTCAACGGCGAAATTGTCGAGGGCATCGTGCGCTCCACAGTTGTGGTGGACCCCGAAGGCAAGGTCACCCTGGCCCAGTACCAGGTCCAGGCCGACGGCCACGTTGCAGCCCTCAAGGAAGCCCTGGGGATCTAGTCTCCCCCTGTTCAATGACCTTTCCGCCAACGCTCCTGCAGTGCGAACTGCAGGAGCGTTCGGCATTAAGCGCCCTTTTAGGCTTCGGCCATTGTGGGTAAGGGCACCGCATGGAGCACACAGTGGACAACAATCAGGGACAGCTGCGCGGCCGGATGGGGAAACTTGGTTTTGGCGGCACCGGGGTGGGGAACCTGTACAGGGCGATCTCCGATGAGCAGGCGGCGGCAACCATCCGGGCGGCCTGGGATGCCGGCATCCGCTACTTCGACACGGCACCACACTACGGACTGGGCCTGTCCGAGCGGCGCATCGGGGAGATCCTCAAGGACAAGCCGCGGGAGGAGTTTGTCCTGTCCACCAAGGTAGGCAGGGTCCTGGTCCCGTCGCCGGCAACCCAGGACTCGAAAGACCCCGACGGCTTCGACGTCCCCGCCACCCTCCGGCGCGAATGGGACCCGTCCGAGGCAGGGGTCCGGCGGAGCATCGAGGACTCGCTGGAACGGCTGGGCCTGGACTACATCGACATCGCCTACCTCCACGATCCGGACGTCTACAGCATGGAGGACGCCGTGAAGACGGCGCTGCCCGCGCTCGAGAAGGTCAGGGCCGAGGGGCTAGTGCGGGCCATCGGCGTCGGCACCAACACGGCCGGCGCCGCCATGGAGTGCGTGGAAGCAGCCGACCTGGACCTGCTCATGCTGGCCGGCAGGTTCACCATGCTGGAACAGCCTGGATCGGACGGGCGCCCGGGCGCCGGCCTGCTGGACCGCTGCCGGGAACTGGAAACCGGAGTGGTGAGCGTGGGCGTCTACAACTCCGGCATCCTCGCCAAACCCGAGCTGCCGGATGACGCGCACTACAACTACTCCCAGGCCAGCGACGAGATCCTGTCGCGTGCACGGAAGCTGGCCGACATCTGCAAGGAGCACGGCGTGGAACTGCCCACTGCCGCCATCCAGTTCCCCTTCCGGCACCCCGCAGTCGTGAACGTCACGGTGGGCGCCAGCAAGCCCGAGCAGATCACGGGAAGCGCGGAGCGCATGGCGGCGGAGGTTCCGCAGGAGCTGTGGCAGGACCTGCAGGACCGGGGCCTCCTGCCCGCCTGAGTGCCGCCGCCGGATCCGTTGCCCGTTACCGGCGGCGGTGACAGGATGGGCGTCATGGCGATCGAGGTGCGTCCCGCAACCGCTTTTGAAGACGTCAAGGCGCTGGTGGGGCCAAAGCGGCCCGACGCGAATGTCTGCTGGTGCCTGAGCTACCGGATCCCCTCCAAGCAGAACCAGGCACTGCACGGGCCCGAACGCGGCGAGCTGGTAAAGCAACTGGTGGCACAGGATCCGCCGCCGGGCGTGTTGGCGTACGACGACGGCGAGCCCGTGGGGTGGGCGGCCGTCCACCCCCGCGCCGACACCACCTTCGCCGGGAACCGTAAAATCCCGCATGTGGACAACCTGGAGGTCTGGTCCGTATGGTGCATCCGCGTGCGTCCGGGCCACCGCGGCAAGGGCATCTCGCACGCCCTGTTGGCAGGGGCGGTGGACTTCGCCCGCTCCTACGGGGCGCCCGCCGTCGAGGGCTATCCCGTGGACAATGCGGGATCAAAAGTGGACCTGACCATGGCCTACGTGGGCACCCGCAAGCTCTTCGAGGACGCCGGCTTCACCAAGGCCGCGGACACCGGGTCGGTGCTGAACGGGTTCCCGCGCGTGCTGATGCGGCTGGACCTCGCCTAATTTCCAGAGAACCTAATCTCCCACCGCGTCCCGGCCGCGCTGCACCAGGAGCGGATCCGGATCGTGGACCACGGACGGGTCCTTGCCCTCATAGTCGAACTGGTTCAGGAAGTAGCGCATCATGCATGGTGACCGAGAACCAGAACTTGGTGACATGGATCCCGGCGTCCACCAGCATCTGCTCGAACACCGGCGCCTGGTTCATGAAAATGTTGTATTCGTCTTCCGTGCAGAATCCCATGACCCGCTCCACGTTGGCCCGGTTGTACCATGAGCGGTCGAACATCACGATCTCGCCGGCCGTGGGCAGGTGCTGGACATAGCGCTGGAAGTACCACTGGCCCTGTTCGCGGTCGGACGGTTTGCCCAGCGCTACTGTCCTGGCGGACCGGGGATCCAGGTGTTCCGTAAACCGCTTGATCGTTCCGCCCTTGCCGGCGGCGTCGCGGCCCTCGAAGACGATGACGTGCTTCAGCCCGTTGTCCTGGGCCCAGTACTGGAACTTCAGCAGCTCAATCTGCAGCAGGTACTTCCCGACGTCGTATTCGTCCCGGGTCATCCGCTCCGGGTAGGGGTAGTCGTCGCGCCACGTCTCCACCGCGGATCCGCCCGGATCAATCAGCTCCGGATCGTCGCCCTGCCCACCGCTCACCGTATAGCCAAGCTCCACGAGGTCGTCGATGGTCTGCCGGAGGTTGTCCCGCACCCACCATTCGTCCTTGGGTATCAATGGCATTGGCGGCTGCGTCATTCGTGCTCCTCAATCTGGTCCACGTCCAGGGGCTGGACGGGCCGCAGTTTAACAACGGAAGGTAACCGGCAGGAGAACACGCCCACGCCGGAGCCGGACACCGGATTGTTCACCTGGCGTTTGATTTGCAGTACGGCGTTCTCGTAATTTCCCGTTGCGCGGCGCAGTTTTGATAACGGTGTTCTCGAAACCCCAACATCCCCTGAAGGACACCATGCGCTACCGTTTCCTGCCTGCCCTCGGCATCCTTGGCACCGCGATCGCCTTGACCGGCTGCCAGGCATCCCCCATCGAACCTGCCGGCGCCGTTCAGGCCCCCATCACCATTGCCACCATTCCGCTCGGAGACGATCCCACGCAGGCGAACCCCATCGAGGCATTCGCCGGGCTGCTGGAGAAGGAAACCGGCCGCGACGTGGAGGTCACCGACGTGCCCGACTACCTCAGCGTGGTGGAAGCCATCCGCGGCGACCACGTGGACATCGGCATTATGAGCGGCTTCCCGTCCGCCCTGGCCGTGAACACCGGCGAGGTGGACTCGCTGATGGCCTGGGCCGGCAGCGACGATCCCGTTTCCACCTGCGTGGTGCTGGACAATTCGCCCGTCCAGCGGCTCGAAGACCTCCGCGGCAAGACCGTGGCCTTCGCAGACCAGGCTTCGAGTTCCGGCTACTTCATGCCGGTGTACATGCTGGACGAGGCCGGACTGAAGAAGGGCGAGGACTACGAGGCAATCTTCGCGGGCGGCCATGAGGGCAGCTTCGCCGCACTCAAGCAGGGGCAGGTGGACGCGGCCTGCACCGCGGTCATGCTCACCGAACTCGGCGCGCCCATGTTCCCGTTCGCCGAGGGCGAGTGGCGCGGCATCGGCGAAAGCCCTGCCATGGACGTAATGGGCAGCGTCCTTTCCCGCCAGTCCCTCGACGCCGAGACCCGCGCAGCGCTGCAGGACGCCCTTCCCAAGGTGTTTTCCGAGGAAAACGCGGAAGCACTCGGCGCCCTGGGCAAGGGCTTTATCGGCCTCGAGGAAATCATGGACCCCGATCCGGCCATCTTCGACTCCTTCGCCGAGATTGCTGCGGTTGCCGACGTGAAGCTTGAGGACCTGGGCTGATGACCGCCCCTGTTTCGTCCGCCGCACCGGATACCGGTCAAATGCGGCAGGCCCTCCCCTTGGTCTCGGTGCGCAACCTTGACGTCGCCTACGGTGCCCAGCCGGTCCTGTCCGGCGTGGACCTGGACGTGCGGCCCGGCGAGATGGTGGCCCTGCTCGGGGCGTCCGGGTCAGGCAAGTCGACGCTCATGAAAAGCCTCACAGGTTTCGCGCCCGTCACCGGCGGCACCGCCCGTGTGGCCGGCTACGACCTCACGAACCTCCGGCGGGGCGACCTGCGCAAGCTGCGTTCCGACGTCGGGCAGGTTTTCCAGCAGTTCAACCTCATTCCCCGCCTCAGCGTCCTTACCAACGTCCTCACCGGCGCCCTGCACGACGCCGGGCCGCTCAATCTCGCGGGGGGCTTCAGCAGCCGGCACCGCCGCCAGGCGATGGAGTACCTGGACCGCGTCGGCATCGCCCACAAGGCCAAGGAGCCCGCCCGTGCCCTCAGCGGCGGCCAGCAACAGCGCGTCGCCATCGCCCGGGCGCTGATGCAGCAGCCCCGCGTCATCCTTGCTGACGAACCCGTGGCCTCGCTGGATCCCAAGCTCGCCGGCTCAGTGCTGCAACTGATGCGCGAAATCGCCACCCGGGACGGCATTCCCGTCCTGGTGAGCCTGCATGTGCTGCCCCTTGCACTCGAGCACTGTGACCGCGTGGTGGGGCTGCGGCAGGGCCGGATGCTGGTCTCCGCACCGGTGTCCCGCCTTGATGCGGACAAACTTGCAGGACTCTACGACGAGGAAGGGACCTCCCGTGACCACCACTGACCCCAAACCGGCAACCGGCCCTGCCCCGGCAGGTCCTTCCGGGCAGCTGGACCACGCCGAACGGCTGCGGCTGGAACGCGCCTTTTCGGTACCCCGTGCCCGGTTCCTCGCCGGCATCCCGCTGGCGCTGATTGTGCTGGTCTGGTCCTTCCGGGGCGCCGAGTTCAACTTCGCCAAGCTCGGCGAAGGAACCGTGAACATGGGCGAGTTCCTGTCCCGGCTGTTCCCGCCCGACTTTTCGAAGTCCGGAACCATCGTTGCCCTGCTGGTGGAAACGCTGCAGATGGCGATCGTGGGAACCGTCCTCGGCGCCGTGCTGTCGCTGCTGGTCGCGTTCACCGCGGCGTCCAACATCGCCCCGCGCTGGCTCTACTACCCCGCCCGGTGGATCATGAACGTCATCCGCTCGGTCCCGGACCTGGTGTTCGCGCTGATGTTCGTCTCCGCCGTCGGACTCGGCCCGTTCGCCGGCATCCTCGCCATGACACTCGGATCCCTGGGGTCTATCGGGAAGATCTTTGCCGAGGCGATGGAGTCCGTGGACCGCGGCCCCATCGTCGCCATGCAGGCGGTGGGTGCCTCCAAACGCCAGGTGATCCAGTACGGCATCCTTCCCCAGGCCGCGCCGCTGCTGGTGTCCTACTCCCTGCTGCTGTTCGAAGGCAACGTCCGCGGCGCCACCATCCTTGGCCTGGTGGGAGCCGGCGGCATTGGACTTGAACTCACCACCGCCATGCGGATGTACGACTACGGACACCTCAGCGCCATCATCATCTGCATCATCGTGCTGGTCACGGTCATCGACCAAGGCAGCGCCCTCATCAGGAAGAAGATCACATGACAACCACCATCGACATCGAACTCAGCGCCCCGGTCAACCTCCGCGACCTCGGCGGCACTCCCATCGCGGGAGGCGTCCTGCGCGACGGACTCGCCCTGCGTGCCGATGACCTGTCAGTCATCACGGAGCGGGATGCAGGCATGCTGGTCGACGCCGGGCTGGCGGCGGTCATTGATCTCCGCACGCACGACGAGGCCGCGCTCACCGGCCGGGGTCCCCTCGCGGGGCACCCGGTGGCCTACCACCACCTGCCGCTCATGGAGAGCATCAGGGCGGGAATGTCCGACGGCGGCACGCGGGTGATCGAACACGTCGCCATGGGCGAGATGTACGCCCGGATGGTTGAAGGAGCGGCTGCCCAGCTCACCACCGCCCTCGGGATCATCGCCTTTGCGCCCGGCGCCACCGCCTTCCACTGCGCAGCGGGCAGGGACCGGACCGGAGTCCTCGCCGCAGTGCTGCTGCTGGCGCTTGGTTCCGAGGACGATGACATTGTGGCCGACTACGCCCGCACGCACGCCAACATGCCGGCCATCATGCAGCGCATGCGGCCAACCATGGGCGCGCTGATGGCCCGGCTCGGCTTCGACCTGGACGCCATGGCAGTGAGCTTCCCGGACCAGCCGATGGACATCTCCATGCACACCATGCTGGCCCGGCTGCGCGAACGCCATGGCGATGCGCTGGCGCCCCTGCGCGCGGCCGGCCTGGACGACGGGATCATGAACCGCCTGTGGGAAAGGGCTCTGGCATGACCACGGAGCTGCCAGGCACAGGGGCTCCGGAGCGCACTGCGCGCCGGGGCCCCGGCCGGCCCCGGAACGAAGGCCTCGACGGCCAGGTGCTGGCTGCGGCGCTGGAACTCATTGACGCCAAAGAGGAAGTAACCGCGGCACGGATTGTGGAACGCAGCGGGGTCAGCCGCGCGGCGCTCTACCGACGCTGGCCCTCACTGACGGCCCTGACCGCGGCGGCACTTGACGTGGGCCGTGAGATGCCTCCGGCAATTCCGGCCGGCGGCAACCTGCGGGAGGCCGTCATGGATGCCCTGCTCGGCGGCGCAACCGCCGGGTCCGGTCCGGTGGACTACCCCGAAGAGCGGTTCCGGCAACGCATCCGCCTGGCGATGAGCGACCGCAGCCTGCAGCGGATGTACTGGACCTCCCACGTTTCCCGGCGCCGCGCCCCGATAGTAAACGCCCTGCGGGCCGGCATCGAGGAGGGCGAGCTGCGGCCCGACCTTGACCCGGACGCCTGCTTCGACCTGATTGCCGGGGTCTTCTATTACCAGCTCGTGGTGCGCGGCGAAAGCTTCGACGGTCCGGCCACCAGGGGACGGTGCCGGGCGGCCCTGGACGTGGCGTGGCAGGGCATGGTGGCGGTAACGCCGCCGTAACGGCCCCTTTCCTAGCCTGCCGACGTAACCCGGAAATTCCCTTTCAGGACCAACCAAGGCCAGGGAGAATTATGGAATCGGCTGCCGAAGACCTGCTACACCGCATCGCTGACGGCTTCGTCTGTGCCACTGAGGGCCGCGGGCACGCGACCCCCGGGGGACGCCCGCCCAGCGAGATAGTTGTCGATGCCACGGAGGGATTCGTCCCGCTGTGGCACGCCGGAACCATCCTGAAATGGCGCTTCCAGGAGCGCTCCTTCGCGCTGGCCCCCAACCCGGAACAGAGCAAGCAGGAAGTAGGCGGCCTGATGGGTGAATCGCTGCTGCGGTGGGGTTCAGCCGCGCCGGTGAGGTTTACCCGCGACGACGACCTGTGGGATTTCGAGATCGTCCTGCGGAACGCGCCGGACTGCACTCCTGCGGGCTGCGTCCTGGCCAGTGCATTTTTCCCCGACGGCGGCCGGCACCAGCTGACCATCTACCCCACCATGTTCCAGCAGGTCCGCGAAGAACAGATTGAGACGATGATTCACGAGTTCGGGCACGTCTTCGGCCTGCGGCACTTCTTCGCCAACGTCCGTGAAACGGCCTGGCCGTCGGAGATCTTCGGCACCCACGAACCGTTCACCATCATGAACTACGGGTCGATGAGCAAACTCACGGACGCGGACCTGGGCGACCTGAAGGAACTGTACCGCCTGGCATGGAGCGGCCACCTGACCAATATCAACGGCACGCCGATCCGCCTGGTCCATCCCTACAGCTACAGCGGTTCATTCGTCCTGGATGGCGCGGGAGCAGTTCCGTCCGCCCTGCAGCCCGTTGCGCGGTCAACCAGCGGCTAGGGTTTCTTCCACCATTTGCCGGGCCAGTCCTCGTCGATGGCCCATAGCGCCAAGAGCAGCGCGTCTACGGTCATAAGTCCTGCGATCAGATACGCCCACCCGGTATACCAATGCACTGCAATCTCCTGACTGTCTCCCCCAGCCACTCGATTGCTCCTAAGTGTCGCACCTAAACCGCTGCGGCGGAACGGCCCGCATCCACAGACCTGAACAGCGCCTCCAGCCGGTTGTGGGCCTCGGTCTCCAGCTTCAGCCGGCGCGTCAGCCTTTCAACCTGGTCTGACATCGCCGCGCCCACCGGCAGCCGGTCGCCCGGCCAGCTGGAAACCTCCCGCGATTCGGCAAGTGCCGCGGCCAGCGCCTTTGCCGCGGCCCGCACCTTCCGCGAATGGAGGTACAGGCGCAGCAGCGCCCTGCCCTTGTCGGCGATATTTTCCATGTGGCTGCCCCGCTTTCCCGCAAGCCTTCCGCTTCAGGCAGGGTCGCCGTCGACCTTTCCACTGCCCCGGAAGCTGTTCCCGTTTCGAGTGTCCCGAACCTTCCTCAACGTCCGGGCAAGCAGGAGCCAAGATTGACGCAAGATCCTGCCAGGCCCTGGCGCGGCCCCTGTGACATGCCCCCTTGCGGTTAATGGGGTAGAAGTAGAGCTATGGTCTCAACCTCCGAAAGCCGACGTGCCGTTGTCATCGAGGACGACCCTGACATCCGGGGGCTGCTGGTGCGTGTCCTGCAGAAGCAGGGCTTCGAGGTTTCCCCGGTGGGCGCGGGACTGCCCGGGGTGGAGGAAGTCCGCCGCCTCCAGCCGGACCTGGTGACCCTGGACCTGAACCTGCCGGACCTGGACGGCCTGGAGGTCTGCAAGCTGCTCCGGAAATTCTCGGATGCCTTCATCATCATGCTGACCGCCCGCGCCGATGAACTGGACAAGCTGACCGGCCTGGACAACGGCGCCGATGAATACATCAGCAAGCCCTTCAGCCCCCGCGAGCTCCAGTCCCGCATCAATGCCCTGTTCCGCCGGCGGCCCAACCCTGCCGCGGAGACCGCGGTCCGGAACGAGCTGCAGCGGGCCACCGAGGTCCAGCAAAGCCTGCTGCCCAAGGAGGACATCCGGGTGGAGGGCTACGACGTGGCCGGGCTGTTCCGCCCCTCCCGCAGCGTGGGCGGCGACTTCTACGACTGGTACCAGACCGCGGACGGGCTGCACCTCACCTTCGCCGATGCGATGGGCAAGGGCATGGGCGCCGCCCTGATCGCCGCCACGGTCCGCGCCGTCATGCGCTCCACCGGCCACCGGCAAGACCTTGACGCCGCCTTCGCCTCCGCCAGCAAGGCCATCGCCACGGACCTGGATTCCTCCAACTCCTTTGTCACTCTGTTCCACGCCCGCCTCAACGCGGCGTCCGGCAAGGTGAGCTATGTCGACGCCGGACACGGCCTTGCGCTGCACGTCCAGGCAGGCGGGACAGCTGACCGCCTCCCTTCCGCAGGTCCGCCCATCGGCGCCTGGCCGGGAATGGAATGGCCGCAGTCCGCCCTGGAACTTGCGCCCGGCGACTCCCTGGTAGTGGTGAGCGACGGTGTCCTGGACGTGTTCGATGAGGTGGAGGACTTCACGGAAGCCGTCCTGGCCGCCACCCGGGCGAACGAGTCCGCGCAGGCCGCCAGCAGCGCCATCCTGGCCCTTGCCCCCGCGGAAACAGCGGAAGATGACGTCACAGTGGTTGTGGTCCGCAGGCTGCCCGAGGTGGTCACCGCGTGACCCGCTTCTGGACCCGCCTGGTGGTGGTGCTGACCGTCATCACCGGCGTCAACTACATCACGTGGCGCTGGCTGGCATCCCTCAACTGGGAAGCCTGGTGGATCGCCCTGCCGCTGGTGATCGCCGAAACCTACAGCCTCATCGACGTCATGCTCTTCGGCATGACCGTCTGGCGGCTCAAGATCCGAAAGGGCGCCCCGCCACCACCGCCGGACGCCACCGTGGACGTCTTCATCACCACCTACAACGAAGACATGGACATGGTGATGACCACCGCGCTGGCGGCCCAGAAAATCCGGCATCCGCACAGCACGTGGATCCTGGACGACGGCAACCGGCCGGAGCTCAAGGCGCTGGCGGAAAAACACGGGCTGGGCTACGTCACCCGCAGCGGCGACTGGACCCCGGACCTTCCCCGGCACGCCAAGGCAGGCAACCTCAACAACGCGCTCATGCAGACGCACGGCGAGTTCCTCCTGATCCTGGACGCGGACCAGATCCCGGAGCCGGACATCCTCGAAAAGACGCTTGGCTACTTCAACAACCGCCGGGTTGCCCTGGTACAGACGCCCCAGTACTTCAGCAACGTCCCCGGCGACGATCCGCTCGGCAGCCAGGCACCGCTTTTCTACGGCCCCATCCAGCAGGGCAAGGACGGCTGGAACGCCGCATTCTTCTGCGGCTCCAACGCCATCCTGCGCCGCGAGGCCCTGATGCAGCTGGGCCTGGTGGGCTACGTCAAGGAAACAGAAAAGGGCATCCGCCGCGCCCTGGCCGCCTCGCAGGCAGCCATCAGGAAGGCGCGGAAGTCCGCGGACATGGACACCCCGCTGGTGGCGGAAGTGCTGGACGAGGTGGAAGCAGCCACCCGCGATGCCCAGAAGGAACTCGAGGCCGGCGAGCCGCTCAGCGAGATCACATACCGTGTCCGCCGCCGCGTCGATGCCGCCGTACAGACCCTGGTCCAGGCCGACGTCGAGGCCCTGCAGGCCGACCTGGAGGAGATTGCCGCCATGGAACTCGCCCATGTGGGCGAGGCCGGCGTGCCCGTGGTTGCCGATGACGCCGTGCAGCGTATGTCGCGCCGCGACTGGTCTCCCCTGGGTGCCCTGGAATCCGTGCAGGCCGTCCTGGACGCACTCTCGGTCGAGCGCAACGACGAAGCCCAGCCCGTGATGCCGCTGGCCACCATCTCCGTCACCGAGGACATGGCCACCGCCATGCGGATGCACGCCATGGGCTGGCAGAGCGTCTACCACCACGAGATCCTCGCCTACGGCCTGGCACCGGAGGACCTTAAGACCATGCTCACCCAGCGCCTCCGCTGGGCGCAGGGCACCATCCAGGTGCTGCTCCGCGAAAACCCCCTGGTGCAAAAGGGCCTGAAGATCGGCCAGCGGCTGATGTACTTCGCAACCATGTGGACCTACCTCAGCGGGTATGCGGCCGTCATCTACTTCGCCGCCCCCATCATCTACCTGCTGCTGGGCATCCTGCCGGTCACCAGCCTGAGCTGGGACTTCTTTATCCGGTTCATCCCGTTCATGGTGGTCAACCAGATCCTGTTCGCCGTCGCCGGCCGGGGCATCCCCACGTGGCGCGGGCAGCAGTACAGCCTGGCGCTGTTCCCCACCTGGATCAAGGCGTGTTCGACGGCGGCCAAGAACGTTTGGTTCGGGCGTCCCCTCGGGTTCGCCGTCACGCCTAAGGCCCGCCAGAGCGGCGGACCCAGCTGGAGCCTGATCCGGCCCCAAATCGTGGTGTCCGTGCTGCTGGCCGTGGCCGCCGTCGTCGGAATCATCCGCCTGGCCACCGGCCTGGCCGAACGCCTCGGCACCCTGGTGAACGTCGCCTGGGTCATCTTCGACCTGGTGGTCATGAGCATCCTGGTCCGCGCAGTGCTCTACAAGGGTTACGTCCCGGCGTCAGATACCGCAGCTACAGAAAAGGAGTCCTGATGGAATTCAGTTACGAAGTGCGAGATTCGTATGCGGAGGTCAAGGCGGAAGGGCGGCTCAACATGGTCTCCGCGCCCAAGCTGCGCGAGTTCGTCACCGACGTTATCGCCGGCGGTTCCAACCGGATCGTGGTCAACCTGGAAAAGACCGCGTTCATGGACTCCTCCGGGCTGGGCGCGCTCATCGGCTGCCTGAAGGCCGCACGCCAGGCCGGCGGCGACCTGCGGATCGCCGCCGTCCAGCCGCAGGTCAAGATGGTCCTGCAGCTGACCAGCATGGACAAGGTCCTCACGGCCTACGATTCGGCGGAAGAGGCTTTCAGCAATGACTGACGTCCTTGCCTCACGCAGCTTCCGGGGACCGGCCGCCGAAGACGCGATCGAAGCCATCCACAACGATCTGGACAGCCTGTGGCTGGACGTCCCGTTCGTGCAGGACCTGGACCAGATGACTTTTACGACGGCGGTCATCGAGTCAGCGTCGAACATCGTCCAGCACGCGGAGCCGGCTGGCGGGGAGCCTGTGGAGCTGGGCGTGGACATCACCGTCCAGCCCACGCTGCTGCAGGCCCGCGTCAGCGCGTACAACGCCAAGCCGCCGTTCGGTCCCATGGAGCCGATGGATCCGGGTGAAGAAGCCGAATCGGGACGCGGACTGGCACTGATCGAAGCGCTGGTCACCACCGTCACGTTCGAACGGCAGGACGGAACCAACACCTGGGTCCTGTCCCGCACCTCGTCCCAGGATTAAACGGCCCTGGCCGGTGGTTGAGTTGTTCGAAACCCGGTTTCGACAGGGAATCTCCGGCTCATCCTCCGCAAGCTCCAGGTAACCCCGGATGGTGGTGAGGGGTGCCCTTAGGTCGTGGCTGATCGGGTGTCGGGACTTCCGCCTGGTCCTTCCGTGATGATATCGGGGTGTGCTGTGTTCTCTTGACACCATTCGCTGTCTGGCTTTAGATATTACGTATGCTGAAATAACAGTTCCATGATGCGGAAGCTTTCTGGTTGCGTTGTTCGCTGGAGAGTGCCGGGCTGTCCGGCGTCCGCATAGCCGTCACCATGGATGCCAGCATTTGCCACAAGGAACAAGCGCATGAAGCTTGCCGAATTTAACGCCGCGAACCATGCTGAAGCCGCGGACACACTCCGGCCGTGCATTGACGTGACCCGGTGGGTGGATGCAGTTGCGGCGGCCCGTCCGTTCGCGAGCAAGGAGGACCTTCTCGCGTTCGCGTCCGCCGCCGCCGAGCCCTTCACCCCGGACGAGGTTGAGGCTGCCATGGCCCACCATCCAAGGATCGGGGAACGCCCGACGGCGGCCACCGCCGAGGCGTCCATGTCCCGGTCCGAGCAGGCCGGGGTTGACCCTGCGGATGCCGCGGCCGCAGAAGCGCTCGCCAAAGGAAACCGGGAATACGAGGAGAAGTTTGGCCGCGTTTTCCTCATCCGCGCCGCCGGACGCACCGCCCCGGAGATCCTGCAGTCCCTGAACGAGCGGCTCACCAACTCCCCCGCGCAGGAAGACGCCATCGTGGCGCGGCAGCTGCGTGAAATTGCCGTACTGCGACTGGAAGGACTGATCACCGAATGAGCATCTCCCACGTCACCACCCACATCCTCGACACAGGTGCCGGACGCCCGGCGGCGGGGGTCGCCGTCGTGCTTTCTAGGAACGACGGCGGCACCTGGCAGGAGCTGGCAGCTTCCACCACCGACGCGGACGGCAGGGCAAAGGACCTGGGCCCGGAACAGCTGGAACCCGGCCACTACAAGCTCAACTTCGCCACGGGAAAGTACTACGCCGGCCTGCAGACAGCCACTTTTTTCCCTGAAGTTGACCTGGTGTTCGAGGTGACCGGCAGCGAGCACTACCACGTTCCGCTCCTGCTGAGCCCCTTCGCGTACTCCACCTACCGCGGCAGCTGATCCCACACGTCGATTAAGGGTCAACCGTGTTAACGCAATGTCACGACGGTCACGTTTCCCGGCATAGGATCAGGAAGTATGGCTCCTAAAAATGAACCGGAACCCGATACCGACACCGAGGGTGGTCAGAGCGGCGGCGTGCAGTCGGTGGAACGCGCGTTGACGGTCCTGGAGATCCTGGCACGGGACGGCCACGCCGGCGTCAGTGAGATCGCCGAAGAGATGGGCATCCACAAATCAACGGTCTCACGACTGATGGGCTCGCTGGTGAGCCGGGACATGGTCCACCAGAACAGCGAGCGGGGAAAGTACCAGCTGGGTTTCGGCATCCTCCGGCTGGCGAGCTCCATTCCGGGGCGCCTGAGCCTGGTGCACGAAGCGCGGCCCGTTTTGGAGAGCCTTGCCGAGGAGTTCAAGGAAACCGTCAACCTCGCCGTCCTGCGGTCCAACTTCGCCGTGAATGTGGACCAGGCGATGGGACCTTCCACGCTTGCCACCTACGACTGGGTGGGAAGCCTCACTCCCCTGCATGCCACCTCGAGCGGCAAGATCCTGCTGGCCGCCCTGACCGCCGACGAACGTGACCGGATCCTGAAAGAGACCGGGCTGCCGGCCCGCACCTCCCGCACCATCACCAGCCGCAAGGAACTCGACCAGCACCTGCTGGAGGCGGCCGGCAAGGGCTACGCCGTGGTGCGCGAGGAGTTTGAGATTGGCCTCAACGCCGTCGCCGTGCCTGTCTTCAACCACCAGGGCACGGTGGTCGGCGCCCTCAGCATTTCCGGCCCGGCGTTCCGTTTCGACCCCGAACAGATACCCGGACTGGTGGAAACGCTCAAGGAAGCGGGCCTTCAGGTCAGCGCCAACATGGGGTACACGCGGCGCTGATCCGGTACTGATTCGGCCAACAGAAAAAGGGCACCCCGCCTGGTAATACCCGGCGGGATGCCCTTTTCGCGTTACGGGGTTGCCCCATGTATGTGTCAACGATTACAGCGGAACTGCCCAAAAACCTTGACTTTTGATTGTGGCGTAAGCCACTCTGTTGCTTAGCGCGAGATCTGTTGATTCTTGCGGAACACCTCCCCACTGGGGCTTTCGGGCCCGGATAAACGAATAAGACCTGACACAAAAGAGGTGCACCTTGCACAGAGCCTGCCTGCTCAGTGAACTTGCCCCGGGGGAGGCAGTACGGCTGGATAGAACTCCGCCATAGCCGTTTCCCATGCTAAAGATGCCGCGGTATTAGCTAGCGACGGCGTCGGCGGCACCACCAGGTCATCCCACCGGACGGAGCCCCTAACCTTCGCCCGGACTTACGCCTACCGGCCGTTACAACCCCCAAGCCCATGACAAGCCAAGCAAAGGACCCGCTCATGGCTCTAAACAGTGAAATAACATCCCCTAAATCCTCGGAGCCGCCCGCGGAGAACGATCCGCTGGAAGCTCCCGGGAAACCAGCAACAGGAAGCACCGACAAGGAGCTTTCCGCCGCCAACCCCTCCGGCCCGGCAGCGGCAACGCCGGAAGAAACCGGGACATCCGTCCCGCCGGAAACGGAAGAATACGAGCAGATCCTTGAGGAGCTGCGCCAAACCAAAACCGAACAGGCAGTCTCCGAACGCCGCAACCGGAAGCTCACCCTCGACAAGGCCACCTTCGGAATCACGGGCGCCATCGCCGTCGCCTTCGTGCTCTGGGGATTCCTGGGCAAGGACAGCCTCTCCGCTACATCTACAGCCGCCCTGGATTGGGTCATGGAGTACACGGGCTGGCTCTTTATGGTCCTGGCCTCCCTCTTCGTTGTCTTCGTCCTGTGGCTGGCCCTTGGCAAGTTCGGAAACATTCCCCTGGGCAAGGACGGGGAAAGGCCCGAGTTCCGCACCGTTTCCTGGATTGCGATGATGTTCGCAGCGGGCATGGGCATCGGCCTGATGTTCTACGGCGTGGCCGAACCGCTGTACCACTTCATCACTCCCCCGCCCGGGACCGTTGACGGCCGCACCCCGGCTGCGATCCAGACGGCTATGGCCACGTCCATCTTCCACTGGACCCTGCACCCCTGGGCCATGTACGCGGTGGTTGGCATTGCCATGGCCTACGGCACCTACCGGCTGGGCCGCAAGCAGCTGATCTCGGCCGCCTTTACGTCCCTGTTCGGCATCAGGACGGTGGAAGGACCGGTGGGGAAGTTCATCAACATCCTCGCCATCTTCGCCACCCTCTTCGGCACGGCCGCATCCCTCGGACTGGGTGCCCTGCAGATCGGCAGCGGCCTGACCTCCAACGGCTGGATGGGCGAAATCGGAACCCCGGTACTCGTTGCCATCGTCGCCATCCTCACGGCCTGCTTCGTGGCCTCGGCGGTGTCCGGCATCAGCCGCGGCATCCAGTGGCTGTCCAACATCAACATGGTCCTGGCCGTCATCCTGGCCCTGATCGTCTTCGTTGCAGGCCCCACGCTGTTCATCCTCAACCTCATCCCGGCCGCCGTCGGGGACTACGCCCGGGACCTGGCAACAATGTCCTCCCGGACCGAGGCCGTGGGTGACGAGGCGCTCCGGGCATGGATGTCCGGCTGGACCATCTTCTACTGGGCCTGGTGGATTTCCTGGACGCCCTTCGTTGGCATGTTCATCGCCCGCATCAGCCGCGGCCGCACCATCCGCCAGTTCGTCACCGGCGTCCTGCTGGTGCCGAGCATCGTCAGCGTGATCTGGTTCGGCATCTTCGGCGGCACGGCCTTCAACATCCAGCAGGAAGCCGACAAGGCTAACCAGCCGGGCCTGATGACCGTGACCGACGGAGTGGCCTCCATCGACTTCGACGGAGCCCTCTTCAACCTGGTCAAGAACCTTTCCATGCCGGCCTGGCTCACCGCGGCTGTCATCGTCCTGGCCATGGTGCTGGTGGCCATCTTCTTCATCACCGGCGCCGACTCGGCCTCCCTGGTGATGTCCTCGCTGAGCTCAAACGGTGCCTCCGAGCCCAAGCGCGGCCTGGTCATCTTCTGGGGCACCCTGACCGGAGCCGTGGCGGCTGTGATGCTGCTGGCGGGCGGCAACGAGCCCTCCGAGGCGTTGTCCGGCCTGCAACGGATCACTATCGTGGCGGCGCTCCCCTTCGTGGTGGTCATGCTGCTGCTGTGTTTCGCCCTGGCCAAGGACCTGCGGCGCGATCCGCTGTCCCTGCGCCGCCGCCTCGCCACCTCCGTGGTGGAGCGGGCCATCAAGACCGGCGTGGAGCAGCACCGCGGCGTCCAGTTCGACCTGGTCACCCGGCACGATTGCGGTGACAAGTGCCCGGACCCGGAGGGCTGCCACGGGGGCAGTACGGTGCAGGACACAGACCGCAAGTAACCGACAAACCGCAGTCAAGCAAAATCCGGCCCTGGTGGGAAACCCACCAGGGCCGGATTTTTGTTGTTCCCACAGGCGAGCCGATGGCTGGCTTACAGGCGGAAGTTACCGGTGCCAACAGAGCGGCGGCCCCACCTTCTGCAGGTGGGGCCGCCGCTGCTTTGAAAGAAAAGGGTCAGTTGATGGCGGCCTGGAGTTCCTTGGCGGCCAGGGCGGGGTCAGCAGCGCCGTAAATGGCGCCGCCTGCAACGGCGACGTCGGCACCGGCGGCCTGGACGGCTGCGATGGTGTTGGCGTTCACGCCGCCGGCAACGGAGAAGGGCACCTGTGCTTCTTCACCTGCCCGGAGGAGGCCGTTCAGGTCGAAGCCTGGCTTGGCCTGCTCGTCCAGGCCGGCATGCATCTCGACGAACTTCGCACCCAGGGCGCGGACTTCCTTGGCGCGGGTGGCCTTGTCCGCGATGCCGATCAGGTCCACCACGATGCCCTTATTGTGTGCCTTGGCCGCCTTGACGGCACCGGCGATCGTGGAATCGTCCGCGCTGCCCAGGACGGTCACCAGGTCGGCCCCGGCCTTGAAGGCGATGTCGGCTTCGAGTTCGCCGGCGTCCATGGTCTTCATGTCGGCGAAAACGAGCTTGTCCGGGTGGGCCTGCTTCACTGCGGTGATGGCGGAGAGGCCTTCGGCCTTGATCAGCGGGGTGCCCAGTTCGATGATGTCGACGTACTCAGCAACCTTGCCGGCAAGCTCGAGGGCGTCCGCGGTGGTCAGGAGGTCGATGGCTACCTGAAGTTTCAATGGTTCTGCTTTCTTGTTGTTAGGGGTTTTGTCCGGCGGGTCGCGGACGGATCTATTCGAGGTTGGCGTGCCGCAGCCACAGCTGTTCGGCGGTCACGTCAGCGGCGTCCCACAAGGACTGGAACAGGGATTCGGCCGCCACGAAGAGCACCTGCTCGAACAGGCTGCCCGAATACTGGCGGGATACACCGGAACCGTGGTCGGTCTTCTGCTGGGCAGGAACAACCACGACGGCGTCAGCCAGTCCTGCGAGCGGAGAACCAGGGTTTGCGGTAAAGGCAGCTATCCGTGCCTGTGCCTTGGCTGCGGTCTCTGCAGCCTTGACCACCCCGGAGGTTGTGCCGGAACCGGACGCCACCAGGAGCAGGTCGCCATCGCGGATCGCGGGGGTGGTGGTGTCCCCGGCCACATGGACATTCAAGCCGAGGTGCATGAGCCTCATGGCGGCCATCCTCAACACCAGGCCGCTGCGGCCGGCGCCGGCAACGAAGATCCGGTCAGCCCGTCCCAACAGCGCGGAAACGGCGGCCAACTGCTCTTCGTTGATGGCTTTGGCGGTGTTGGTGATCTCCTCCAGGACGAGGGCGACATTGCCGGCGACAGCTTCCGGGGTTACCTCCAAGCCGGGCTCGGTCATGACGGTCGAGTTCACTAATCCTCCTCTTGTGTGGGCCTTGCTCCATCGTCCTGCGCCTTTGGGGTAGGCAAAACGCCAATAACGGATGGTTCCAACTACCCTTTCCGGTAGTCGCTGCCCTGGCCGGTCGCTTAGGCTTGCTGCATGACCGGGTTCTCGACGTCGATAGCTCCTGCCCATTTGCCTGAACCGGCGCCGCCCTGGCCGCTCCTCAACGCCATAGCCCGGATTGCAGATGCGCCGCTCGGCAGGATCGCCGAGCGTTTGCGGGAGGCGGTCCTGCCGTTCGCGGGCGGGGACGCCCTGGTCATCTTCACCGAGGAATGCACTGGGCGGCCGCAGAAGAAGGCGGGGTCCGCGGAGGTGGTGGCCAAGGTGTCCATCGCGGAACTGCAGCACCTCAGGTCATCACTTGACGGGGAGGCCGCCTGGTCGGGAACAGCCCTGATAGCCGGCAGGGAACGCCGGGTGCTGGCCCTGACCTATCCGCCGAGCAACGCGCTCCTGGTCATCACCTGCCCGGACGGGGCAGCAGGCAGCGAAGCAGACTCCCTTGATATGGTCCGGTATCTGTGGGACCTCACCGCCCACCGCATCCAGGAGAAGGTTAACGATGCCGCTCCCTCCTACCTGGTGGAGTCCCGGGCAGCCTCGGCGGAGCGGCTGAGGGTTACCAGCGAGCTGGTGGACCTGCATTCCACCACACTCGAAACGCTCCTCGCGGCCGCGCGGTCCTCCGCCCTGGACGATGCTGCTGCACGGGCCTCCGTCACGGACGTGGCGGCAAGGGCCCTGGTTGAGCTCCGCACCCATAACGACAGGACAACGGACCTGATCGAGGAACCGGTGGCATCGGCCTTTGAGCGGCTGCGGGACGACCTGCGCCCGCTCACGAGATTCAGCGGGATCGAAGTGCAGTTCATCGAGCCGCCCCTGAACGGCAGGGCACTGCCCGGAGAGGTTGCCATAGCCGCCAGGGCCATTGTCCGGGGCTTGTTGCTGGCCATGATGGAACAACCGGAGGTCCGGCGCATCCGCACGCAGTGGGACTGCGACGGTGAGAATCTGCTCATCAACGTCAGGGACGACGGCAACGGCGGCCTGTCGACGGACGCTCCGGCCATGGGCAGGCTGCAGCGCCGGGTGCAGGCGCTTGCGGGTCGGATGGAGATTGACCTGATGCAGGGCTGGGGAGCTGATATCTCCGTTACCCTTCCCCTCGACGCGCCGGCCGCGCCCGGGGACGTTTCAGGCTGGAACCTCGCAAGCAGGGAACTGGAAGTACTTCAGCTGCTGGCAGCAGGACAGCGGAACCGCAACATTGCGGCTGCACTGAATATCAGTGAGAACACGGTGAAGTTCCACGTCCGGAACCTCTTCAGGAAGCTGCAGGTGGCGTCGCGGAGCGAAGCGATCGCCCTCGCCCACAGCCGGGGCCTTCGGTAAAGGCAGCGGCCGCGGCGGGGCTACACCCACACCTGGTAGCCGGTGCCCTTGTCGAAAAGGCGGCGGGTATCCGCCCCGGCGCCTGCGAGCCACAGGACAGAGTCGTCCTCCGCCGCCTGGTCAACAACGCCCGTGGCCACGTGCTCACCCCTGAGCCAGACTTCCACCGTATGACCGGGAAGTTTGGCCCAGTCGGGACGCAGCCCCACGCCGCTGCCCTTCTTGATGCGGTGGCCCGTCTTGTCGACGACGCCGGGATCCGCGGTGGATTCTTCTACGGTGGGTGCGCTTGGGCTCACATTATCCTCCGGTGGTGTGACGCGGGCGGACCCGCACGAAATACTGATATTTGGTTGATATATCAGATACGAAGGAAAGTATGGTCCACGTCACATCGAGTGTCAACGATGGTGCGGACCACCCCTGCCCTTAGGCGCTGAAAAGCGCCTCCCGCACGGCATGTTCAAAGCCGCTAACGTGGACCCTTGCCAGGTCGGCGGCTTTGTCCTCATCGCCGTCGATAATCGCCCGCAGCAGGTTCACGTGTTCGTGCACGTGCAGGGACAGATCCGGCAGCCGGTCCATCACCATGCACCATATGCGGGTGGCCAGGTTGTCATAACGGATCAGGATGTCTTCCAAGTGCGGGTTGCCGGCAGCTGCATACATTCCCTGGTGGACCCGGGCATCCAGCTGCAGCGTCTCGACGACCGAGGCCGCCTGCACGTCGAACGCCTGCACTTCGTCGAGTACGTCCTGCAGGTGTGCCCTTACCGCTTCGGAAGCCACGCGCGCGGCACGGGCGGCAGCAAGGGGTTCCAGTTGCGCGCGGATTTCCGAGATGTAGGAGAGGTCGGTGACGTCCACACGCGTGGCGAAAGTGCCCCTGCGCGGATAGGTGACCACCAGCCGGTCCAGCTCCAGGCGCTTCAGGGCCTCCCGGATAGGGGTGCGGCCGACTCCGAGCGCCTTGGCCAGGGCGTCATCGTTCAAGAGTTCCCCGGGCTTGATGTCGAGCATCAACAGCCTGTCCCGGATGCTTTCGTAGGCCACATCCGCGAGCGACTTCCTGCCGGTATCTTCCGAGACTGCCAAAGTTTCGAACGCCACCGCAGAACCTCTTTCTTTGAACCCGGAAAAACTGTTGACCTCACTCAGGGACCAGTATACGCTGATCAACAAGCTAATATATCAGTCCGATGTTCAGGAATATATCTAAAGGAGGAGGGCGACATGACCCTTGTGGAAACCGCAGCATCGACCGCCACACTGCCGAAGCTCGATGAGGAGCAGCAGCAGACCCAGAAATTCGTGCTCACCCTGTCATGCGGCGAGCGCGCCGGCATTGTCCAGGCCGTCACAACGTTCTTGTTCGACCGCGGCTTCAACATCGACGAGCACCAGCAGTTCGATGACAGCCTTCGTGAGACGCTGCACCTGCGCACCGCGTTCTCCGGCTCCCCGGCCTACACCCCGGACATGCTCGAGGAAGAGTTCCGTCCGATCGCCGACCGTTTCGACATGAAGTTCAGCTTCCACGACCAGACCCAACAGCGGGTCCTGGTGATGGTGTCCAAGTTCGGGCACTGCCTCAACGACCTCATCTTCCGCTGGCGCGGCGGCAGCCTGGGCGGCGAACTGGTGCTGGTGGTTTCCAACCACGAAACCCACCGCGCCATGGCCGAGGCCGCCGGCCTGCCGTTCATCCACATTCCCGTCACCCCGGACACCAAGGCCGACGCCGAGCGCCGCTTGCTGGAGCTCGTGGAGGAATACGACGTCGACCTCGTCGTGCTGGCACGCTACATGCAGGTCCTGTCCGACGACCTGTGCCGCGCCCTGGAAGGCCGCGCCATCAACATCCACCACTCCTTCCTCCCCGGCTTCAAGGGTGCCAAGCCCTACCACCAGGCACACGCACGGGGCGTCAAGCTGATTGGTGCCACTGCCCACTACGTCACCGCCGACCTGGACGAGGGACCGATCATCGAGCAGGAAGTCATCCGCGTGGACCACAGCTACGGCCCCAGCACCCTGGCCACCGTTGGCCAGGATGCCGAAGCCCTTGCCCTGTCCCGCGCCGTCCGGTGGCACTGCCAGCACCGGGTCCTGCTGGACGAGACCAGCACCGTGGTTTTCCGCTAGCCGGCACCGCGCAACCAGCAGAACAACAACAAGATTCAGCAGGAGAACCACATGGAATCGACGCCACGCATTGTCATCATCGGAGCCGGCATCGTCGGAACCAACCTGGCCGACGAACTCGTCACCAGGGGCTGGAACAACATCACGGTTTTGGACCAGGGCCCACTCAACATGCCGGGTGGATCCACGTCCCACGCCCCCGGCCTGGTCTTCCAGACCAACCCCTCCAAGTCCATGGCACTTTTCGCCAAGTACACGGTGGAAAAGCTGCTGTCCCTGACCGAGGACGGCGTCAGCTGCTTCAACCAGGTAGGCGGACTGGAAGTTGCCACCACGGAAACCCGCCTCACCGACCTGAAGCGCAAGCTCGGTTACGCAGCCTCCTGGGGCATTGAGGGCTCCATCCTCTCCCCTGCCGAATGCAAGGAGCTGTACCCGCTCCTGAACGAGGAGGAGATCCTGGGCGGCCTGCACGTCCCGAGCGACGGCCTTGCCAGCGCCGCCCGCGCAGTGCAGCTGCTGATCAAGCGCACCGAAGCCGCCGGCGTGAAGTACATCGGCAACACCGAAGTCACCGGCATTGAGCAGTCCGGCCGCCGCGTTACGGGCGTCCAGACGCCCGACGGCGTGATCCCGGCTGAAATCGTGATCTCCTGCGCCGGATTCTGGGGCGCAAAGGTCGGCGAGCTGATCGGCATGTCCGTACCGCTCCTGCCGCTGGCACACCAGTACGTAAAGACCACCCCGGTCCCGGCGCAGCAGGGCAAGAACGAGCTTCCCAATGGCGCTCAGCTGCCCATCCTCCGCCACCAGGACCAGGACCTTTACTACCGCGAGCACGGCGACCGCTACGGCATCGGCTCCTACGCCCACAAGCCCATGCCCGTGGACCTGGACGAACTCGGCACCTTCAAGCCGAACGAGATCAGCGAGCACAACATGCCGTCCCGCCTGGACTTCACCGTCGAGGACTTCCTCCCGGCATGGGAAGCCACCAAGCAGCTGCTGCCCGCCCTGCGCGAGAGCGAAATCGAGGACGGCTTCAACGGCATCTTCTCCTTTACCCCCGACGGCGGCTCCCTGGTGGGCGAGTCCAAGGAACTGGACGGCTTCTTCGTGGCCGAAGCCGTGTGGGTGACCCACTCCGCCGGCATCGCCCGCGCCGTGGCCGAACTGCTCACCACCGGCAAGTCCTCCATCGACCTGGGCGACTGCGACATCCACCGCTTCGAGGACGTACAGCTCACCCCGGAGTACGTCAGCGAGACCTCCCAGCAGAACTTCGTGGAGATCTACGACGTCCTGCACCCGCTCCAGCCCAAGCTGTCTCCGCGCAATTTGCGGGTCAGCCCGTTCCATGCCCGGCACAAGGAGTTGGGCGGGTACTTCCTGGAGGGCGGCGGCTGGGAACGCCCCTACTGGTTCGAGGCCAACGCCGAGCTGCTCAAGGAAATGCCCGCAGAGTGGCAGCCGAAGGCACGCGACGCCTGGTCCGGCATGTTCAGCTCACCCATCGCGGCCGCTGAAGCATGGAAGACCCGCACTGCCGTCGCCATGTACGACATGACTCCGCTCAAGCGCCTGGAAATCTCCGGCCCGGGCGCCCTCAAGCTCCTGCAGGAGCTCACCACGGCGGACCTGGACAAGAAGCCCGGCGCGGTCACGTACACCCTCCTGCTGGACCACGCCGGCGGCATCCGAAGCGACATCACTGTGGCGCGCCTGAGCGAGGACACCTTCCAGCTGGGCGCCAACGGCAACATCGACACCGCCTACTTCGAGCGCGCCGCCCGCCACCAGACGGAAAGCGGAAGCGCCAGCGACTGGGTCCAGGTGCGCGACACCACCGGCGGCACCTGCTGCATCGGTCTCTGGGGCCCCCTTGCCCGTGAAGTGGTCGGCGCAGTCAGCAGCGACGACTTCTCCAACGACGGCTTGAAATACTTCCGGTCCAAGCAGGTCGTCATCGGCGGCGTCCCGGTCACCGCCATGCGGCTGTCCTACGTCGGTGAGCTCGGCTGGGAACTGTACACCAGCGCCGACAACGGCCAGCGCCTCTGGGATGCCCTGTGGAAGGCCGGCCAGCCCCACGGCATCATCGCCGCAGGCCGCGCGGCATTCAGCTCGCTCCGCCTCGAAAAGGGCTACCGCTCCTGGGGCACCGACATGACCACGGAGCACGATCCCTTCGAGGCAGGCCTCGGCTTCGCCGTCAAGATGGCCAAGGACAACTTCGTCGGCAAGGCTGCCCTGGAAGGTCGCACCGAGGAAAACTCGGCACGCCGCCTGCGCTGCCTGACGGTCGACGACGGCCGCAGCATCGTGCTGGGCAAGGAACCGGTGTACTACAAGGACGCGGTTGCGGGTTACGTCACCAGCGCGGCCTACGGCTACACCGTGGCAACTCCCATCGCCTACGCGTACCTGCCGAGCACGGTGTCAATCGGCGACTCGGTCGAAATCGAATACTTCGGCCGCCGCATCCCGGCGACCGTGACCGAGGACCCGCTGTACGACCCCAAGATGACCCGGCTCCGCGGCTAAAGGCCAGGCCGGT
The DNA here is from genome assembly GCF_046605375.1 of Arthrobacter sp. MPF02. Lineage (GTDB taxonomy): Bacteria > Actinomycetota > Actinomycetes > Actinomycetales > Micrococcaceae > Arthrobacter. The sequence goes on from NZ_CP176772.1 coordinate 3,383,839, forward strand.
GCCGGTGCACCGGCCATCTGCAAGGGCGGCGGCCCGGACTCATCCCTCGCAACCGAGTCCGGGCCGCCGCCCTTTATCCGGCCATCAAAGCTTCCAGCCAGGAACGGACACATGATCAGTTCAGAGACAATCAACAGCTACCTCACCCGGCTCGCCTCCCGGCAGCCCACTCCCGGCGGCGGGGCCGCAGCTGCCCTGCACGCCGCACAGGGCGCGGCCCTGGTGGCCATGGTTGCCCGCTACACCACCGGCAGCAAATACGAGCAGCACGCCGCGCTGGTGCAGCGGATCACCGAAGCCGCCGACCAGCTCACAACAGATGCACTTCGCCTTGCCGACGCCGACGAAGATGCCTTCCAGGCCGTCATCGACGCCTACAAGCTCCCGTCCGACAGCCCGGAGCTGAAAGCCGCAAAGACGGCAGCTGTCCAGGAAGCCCTCATCCAGGCGGCGCAGACCCCCGCCCGGCTCATCAGTGTGGCCGGTGGAGTGGTCGACCTCGCCACCGAACTCTTCGACGTTGCCAACGCGAACGTCATCAGCGACGTCGCAGCCGCCGCCGACGCCGCCCGCGCAGCCGCAACCACCGCACGGGTGAACATCGACATCAACGTTGTGGCCATCAAGGACCAGGCTGCGCGTTCATCGCTTGCGCGGCAGACCGACGGCCTTGAGGACAAAGTGGTCCTGGCAGCAGACAACCTCGTCTTCCGTGTACGCGAAAGGATCCTCAGTTGAGCACAGTAACCCTTTCAGGAAAACCCCTCGCGGCTGTCATCCGGCAACGGGTCCAGGATGAAGTCCGGAACCTCGAGCAGGACGGCGTGCGCCCCGCCCTCGCCGTTGTCATTGCAACCGACGATGAATCCACCCACTGGTATGTCCGCTCCATCGAGCGGGCAGCAGAAAGCGCCGGAGTCGGCTGCCGGATCGTGGACCTCGGCCATGACGCGACGGAACAGGTCCTGGCCAGTGTCCTCCGCGACTTGAGTGCGGAACCATCGGTCAGCGGCATCATCCTGCAGACACCGCTGCCCGCGGGGGTCCGGGCCGATGCGCTGGTGGGCCTGATTGCGCCGGAGAAGGACATCGACGGGGCAAACCCCCTGAGCCTTGGCCGCCTTGCCGTGGGTCAGCCGGCCTTTGCGCCCGCCACCGCGCGCTCCGTCGTCGAAATCCTGGACCACTACTCGGTCCCGGTCGCGGGACGTGACGTGGTGGTTGTTGGCCGCTCCGCCGTCGTCGGAAAGCCGCTGTCCCTGTTGTTGCTGGAACGGGACGCCGCCGTCACGGTCTGCCATTCCCGGTCCGGCCCGCTGGAGCGGCACACCAAGGACGCGGACGTCGTGGTGGTGGCTGCCGGCAGGACAGGCCTGCTTGGCGGCAGCCATGTCTCCGCCAAGGCAACGGTGGTCGACGTCGGCACGAATGTGCTGCCCGACGGCTCGCTGGTAGGGGACGTGGATGCGGCAAGCGTTGATGGTGTGGCTGCCGCTTTGACCCCGGTCCCCGGCGGCGTCGGTTCGGTGACCACCGCGCTGCTGCTGCTTCACACAGTGGAAGCGGCGCGGAAGCAGTCTCCAGCCCTCCTTCTTGAAAATGCCTAGACACAGCTTCCACTTTTCGCCTAATATGCAACTGATATATTTTTGATACGGCGATAGATATTCAACCCCCGTTGCCCGAGACTGGTGCTTCGATGGCCTGAAACCTGGGGAGGTATTCCTCATCGAAGCACCGCTCCCGGGCAACGGGGGCAGGCGGCAAAAGCCCCAAACCAGAAGCCCCGGCACCGTTGCCGGGGCGTTCCACTTGTATGTAGGGGGCACCAATGACCGCCAGTGACACAGTCGCCGCTCCTGCCTCCCGGAAACCGGCGGGACTGCACTCGGTTTCCTGGGCCGAGGCCAGGCAACTGGCATTCGGGTGCGCCGCGCCCCTGCCGTCCGTCTCCGTCCCCCTTCGGGAGGCTGCCGGACGCACCCTGGTCCGCCCGGTAACCGCGCTGCAGGACCTGCCGCACTATGTCTCCGCCGCGATGGACGGCTGGTCCGTCAACGGCGCCGGGCCATGGCAATTGGTGCCGGCTGGCCTGCCCCTCTCGCCGGGACAGGCCAGCACCATCGCCACAGGTGCCCTGGTGCCCGCAGGCGCCGACGCCGTCCTGCGGAAGGAAAGCGGACACATCACTGACGGTTCCGAAGGGAAACCGGTTTTGGCGCTCCGCCCGGATGCAAAGCCCGGCGAGCCGCGGCGGGGCCAGCACATCCGCCCCGCCGGGACCGAGGCGCTGGAAGGCGAAGTACTGATTCCCGCCGGCACCGTCCTCAACCCCGCGCACACCGCCCTGGCTGCTGTGGCAGGCCTGGATGAACTCGAAGTGAAGGCCAAGCCGGTGGTTGCCGTCGTCCTGACCGGTTCGGAAGTGGTGACGCAGGGTATTCCTGCTCCCGGCCAGGTCCGGGACACCTTCGGACCCCAACTGGATACCGTAATCACCCAGCTGGACGGCATCCCCGGCATAACCCGCAGGATCGGCGATTCCTTTGACGGCTGGACCACGGCCCTCCAGGAGACGTCCGCGGATTCCACTTCCCCCGCCGACGTGGTGATCACCACCGGCGGAACCGGAAAATCCGGAACGGACCACTTCCGCGCGGCCGTGGCAGCGCTCGGCGGGCGCCTGCTCCTGGACGGCATTGCCATGCGTCCCGGCCACCCCGCCGTCCTGGCCGAACTCGCCGACGGCCGGTTCGTCGTCGGACTGCCGGGCAATCCCCTGGCAGCCATGATGGCGCTGAGCACTCTCGGCGCGCCCCTGCTGGCGGCCCTCGCCGGCGCACCCCTGCAGGAAGTGGAGCAGGTTCTTTCCGGCAGTGACGTCGAGGCAGACAGCGGCTTCAGCGAGGGCAGGGGCCGGACGCGCCTTATTCCCTGCCGGTTCCTGTCCGGGCTGGTGTTCCCGGTTTCCCACACTGCTCCCGGCATGATGCGCGGCCTCGCCTGGGCGGACGGCGTGATGGCTGTACCTCCCGGCGGAGTTGACGCAGGCGAACCGGTTCCGGTGCTCCCCCTTCCCTGGACGCAGGCACCCGCACCCACGTATTCCACGAGCAGCCAAGGACGGAACACCCCATGGCACGCATGACCCAGCGCCGCAAAATCCACCGCTTCCACCTGGACGGATCCGGCGCCGAGTATCCCGTCCGCCACAAGGAAGACGTTATTGCCGCCGAGGAGCCGCTCGAGATCCGGCTTGGAGGGCGTTCCTTCGCCGTTACCATGCGGACCCCCGGGGATGACTTCGACCTCGTGGCGGGATTCCTCGTTTCGGAAGGCATCATCCGCCACCAGTCCGAGCTCACGTCCCTGCGCTTCTGCGCCGGCGCCGACCAGGAGCAGACCCTGAATGTGGTGGACGCCCAGCTCCGGCCCGACGTCCCGCTCCCGGACACCATGCGGCACGTCTACACCTCCAGCTCCTGCGGCATCTGCGGAACGGAGTCGATCGAGGCGGTCCGCAAGACCCTGCACTACAACCCCGGCCAGGACGGGGTGCGGATACCCGTGGACGTCCTGGCCGGGCTGCCCGAACGGCTGCGCGAAGCCCAGGCGGTGTTCGACAAGACCGGCGGTGTCCACGCTGCCGGCCTGTTCCGCGTACAGGACGGCGAGCCCGAGCTGCTGTGCCTTCGCGAGGACGTGGGCCGGCACAATGCCGTTGACAAGGTGGTGGGCTGGGCGCTGCGGCAGGGACTGCTGCCGTTGACCGGTACCGTCCTCCAGGTGTCCGGCAGGGCATCCTTCGAGCTGGTCCAGAAGGCGGCACTGGCCGGTATTCCCGTCCTCTCCGCGGTCAGCGCGCCCTCAAGCCTGGCAGTGGACCTTGCCGCCGAGACGGGGCTGACCCTGGCGGGGTTCAGCAGGGGCCACAGCCTTAACGTCTACGCGGGCCGGGAGCGGCTTGAACGTCCCCGCACAGTGGCCCGCGACGAGGAGTTTGCTCAGCTGTGAGCGTGCTCCCCCTTCCTTCTTCCCCTTCCCAAGAAACAAAGTAATAGGAGAACAATTGACTGCCATTTCGACGACCCAGTCCGGTGCGCCGGTTACGTCTGATTCGCATTCGAAGTCGGTTGGTGCCGATGGTGCCATCATCCTGACGGATCACTACCTGGTGGAGAAGCTGGCCCAGTTCAACCGTGAGCGGGTGCCGGAGCGTGTGGTGCACGCCAAGGGCGGCGGTGCGTTCGGCACGTTCAAGACCACCGGGGACATCTCGAAGTACACCAAGGCCGCGTTCCTGCAGCCCGGTGTCGAGACTGAAATGCTGATCCGGTTCTCCTCCGTCGCCGGTGAAAACGGGTCCCCGGACACCTGGCGGGACCCGCGCGGGTTCGCCGTGAAGTTCTACACCTCCGAGGGCAACTACGACCTGGTGGGCAACAACACCCCGGTGTTCTTCATCCGCGACGGGATCAAGTTCCCGGACTTCATCCACTCCCAGAAGCGCCTGCCCGGCTCGCACCTGCGCGACGCGGACATGCAGTGGGACTTCGGGACCCTGTCCCCCGAATCCGCACACCAGGTCACCTGGCTCATGGGCGACCGCGGCCTGCCCGCGTCCTGGCGCGAAATGCAGGGCTACGGCTCACACACCTACCAGTGGATCAACGAAGCCGGCGAGCGGTTCTGGGTCAAGTACCACTTCCACTCCAACCAGGGCGTCAAGAACCTCACCAGCGAGGAAGCAGAAGCCCTGGCCGGGTCCGACGCCGACTTCTACATCCGCGACCTGCACGAGAACATCGAAGCCGGGAACCTGCCCTCCTGGGACCTGCACGTGCAGGTCATGCCCTACGAGGACGCCAAGACCTACCGGTTCAACCCGTTCGACCTGACCAAGGTCTGGCCCCACGCGGACTACCCGCTGATCAAGGTCGGCACCATGGAACTGAACAAGAACCCGGAAAACTACTTCGCGCAGATCGAACAGGCCACCTTCGCCCCGTCCAACTTCGTGCCCGGCATCGCCGCGTCCCCGGACAAAATGCTCCAGGCCCGCATCTTCTCCTACGCCGACGCCCACCGCTACCGGGTCGGCACCAACCACGCCCAGATCCCGGTCAACCAGCCCAAAAACACCGTCCACAACTACAGCCAGGACGGCGCAGCCCGCTACCACTTCAACGCCCCCACTGTTCCGGTGTACGCGCCGAACACCATGGGCGGACCGGCAGCTGTTGAACCGCAAAACCCCGCCGGCGGCTGGGAAAACGACGGCGAACTGACCCTCGCCGCGCACTCCCTGCACGCCGAGGACAGCGACTTCGTCCAGGCCGGCACCCTCTACCGCGAGGTCTACGACGAAGCAGCCAAGGCCCGCTTCCTCGAAACCATCACCGGCGCCGTGGGCGGCGTCAAGAGCCCCGGCATCAAAGAACGCGCCATCCAGTACTGGACCAACGTCGACGCCGAACTCGGCGCCAAACTCCGCGCCAACCTCGGAGCAGCCTCCCTCACCGAAGCCGAGGCAGCCAACAAGATCGGCTAACCCCACACCCAACCAAACCAGCACAGAACCGCCCCGCCACAACACCAGTGGCAGGGCGGTTCTTTGCCATACGTACCCAACGGCGTCATCCGGCGCCTGCACCCGTGTCTAAGGCGCCGGACGCAGTAACGAGAAGGGTGCAATAAACCGGGAAATTCTTGACATCGCCCGTGACCTGCGTCACTGTGTTGTTGCATATCGTGACGCTTGTTGCCTATGGCGCTAAGAAGCACCATGACTACAACGACGCCGGCTTCCGCCAACGCCAACCAGGAGAACCACACACCATGAGCGCAGCACCACGCGTTGTCATCATCGGAGCCGGCATCGTCGGCGCCAACCTCGCCGACGAGCTGGCAAGCCGCGGTTGGACCAGCATCACAGTGGTGGAACAGGGGCCGCTGGAGCTCGCCGGAGGGTCCACCTCGCACGCACCCGGCCTGGTGTTCCAGAACAACCCCTCCAAGACCATGACGGAGTTCGCCACCTACACCGTCAACAAGCTGCTCGGCCTGAGCAAGGACGGCCAGTCCTGCTTCAACCAGGTGGGCGGCCTGGAGCTGGCGACCACTCCCGAGCGCCTGGCCGACCTCAAGCGCAAGATGGGCGTGATGACCTCCTGGGGCGTCGAGAGCCGGATCATCGACGCCGACGAATGCCAGAAAATCTACCCGCTGCTGAACACAGGCAAGCTCACCGGCGGCCGCGAAATCCTGGGCGGCCTGCTCATCCCCACCGACGGGCTCGCCCTGGCGGCACGTGCCGTGCAGCTGCTGATCGAGCGCTCCAGCGAACGCGGCGTGACCTACCTTGGGTCCACCACCGTCACCGGCATCTCCCAGGAGGCCGGCAAGGTCACCGGCGTCGAGACCTCCTCCGGCGTGGTTCCTGCCGACATCGTGGTGTCCTGCGCAGGGTTCTGGGGCCGTGAGCTAGGCAGGATGGTGGGCCTTGAGGTGCCGCTGCTGCCGCTGGCACACCAGTACGCCGTCAGCACTCCCCTTGCCGAACTCGAGGGCGTCAACGAGCTCCCGAAGGGTGCCAGCAAGCCCATCCTGCGCTACCAGGACAGGGATCTGTACTACCGCGAATGGGGCAACCGGATCGGCATCGGCAGCTACGCCCACAAGCCCATGCCCGTGGACATGGCGGCCCTGCCGAAGGTGCCGGCCGGCGAGATGTCCGAGCACCGCATGCCCTCCCGCCTGGACTTCACCCTTGAAGACTTCTTGCCCGCGTGGGAAGACAGCCAGGACCTGCTGCCGGCATTGCGCAGCGCCGAGATCCAGGACGGCTTCAACGGCATCTTCTCCTTCACACCGGACGGCGGCCCGCTGATCGGCGAAGCCCCGGAGCTCGCCGGCTTCTTCGTTGCCGAGGCCGTCTGGGTGACACACTCCGCAGGTGTGGCCAAGGCCGTCGCCGAACTGTTGGTAGAAGGCCGCTCCCGCACCGACCTGCACGGCACCGAGCTCAGCCGCTTCGAGAAGGTCCAGACCTCCGACGCCTACGTCAGCGAGACCTCGCAGCAGAACTTCGTGGAGATCTACGACGTCCTGCACCCGCTGCAGCCCAAGGAGTCCCCGCGGGACCTGCGCGTCAGCCCCTTCAATGTCCGGCAGAAGGAACTGGGCGCGTTCTTCCTGGAATCTGCCGCCTGGGAGCGCCCGCACTGGTTCGAGGCCAACCGCCCCCTGCTGGACGTACTGCCGGCCGAGTGGCAGGCTCCGGAACGCGAGCCCTGGGCCGCCATGTTCTCCTCCCCCATTTCCGCGGCCGAAGCGTGGAAGACGCGTACCGCCGTCGCGCTTTACGATATGACGCCGCTGAAGCGGCTGGCCGTCAACGGACCGGGCGCCCAGGAGCTGCTGCACCGGCTGAGCACAGGGAACATTGCCAAGAAGCCCGGTGCGGTCACTTACTGCCTGCTGCTGGAGCGCGACGGCGGCATCCGCAGCGACGTGACCGTCGCCCGCCTCGGGGAGGAAGACTTCCAGCTCGGCGTGAACAGCAATGTGGACTTCGACTACCTGCGCGTTGAGGCCCGCAAGCAGTCGGCCGCGGATCCCGCCAAGTGGGTGCACGTCACCGACATCACCGGCAGCACCTGCTGCATCGGGCTGTGGGGCCCGCTTGCCCGCGAGGTCATCGGCAAGGTCAGCACCGACGACCTCAGCAACGACGGCCTGAAGTACTTCCGCACCAAGGAAATCTCCGTGGGCGGCATCCCCGTCACGGCCATGCGCCTGTCCTACGTGGGCGAGCTGGGCTGGGAGCTCTACACCACGGCCGAATACGGCCTTAAGCTCTGGGATCTGCTGTTCGAGGCCGGCCAGGAGCACGGCATCATCGCCGCCGGCCGCGGCGCGTTCAACAGCCTGCGCCTGGAGAAGGGCTACCGGCTGTGGGGCACGGACGTGACCTCGGAGCACCACCCCTACCAGTCCGGCCTTGGCTTCTCCGTGGCGAAGGACAAGACCGGTTTTGTGGGCGCGGAGGCGCTGGCGGAGCGCAAGGAGCAGCCCGCTGCCAGGACGCTGCGCTGCCTGACGGTCGACGACGGCACCTCAGTGGTGCTGGGCAAGGAACCGGTGTACGTGGCCGGGGAAACCGCGGGCTATGTCACCAGCGCCGCCTACGGCTACACGGTGCGCAAGCCGATCGCCTACGCCTGGCTGCCGTCCGCCGTCGAAATCGGTGATGCTGTGGAAATTGAATACTTCGGCAAGCGCGTGGCTGCCACCGTCAGCGCCGAACCGCTGGTGGACCCGGGAATGGAGCGCCTCCGCGGCTGATGCGCCGCGGTGCTCGAGCCGCCGAAATAAGGGCCGGAAGTGGAACCTCCACTTCCGGCCTTTTTTGTGCCAAAAGCCCCGCCTCCCTGCTGATTCAGCGGGGAGGCGGGCTTTGTGGCGCTGTGGGTTCCTAGCCTGCCGTTGCCGGCTCCAGGGCTTCCTCAGAGGCAGCTGCTGCTTCGGCGTTGTGGGGTTCGAAGCGGACGAACATGGCTTTGAAGCCGGGGGTGTTGGATTCGCGGGCGACGTTGTCTTTGTGGACCAGGACGTTGGCTTCGGGGAAGTAGGCGGCGGCGCAGCCCTTGGCGGTGGGGTAGGCCACGAGGCGGAACTTGTCGGCTTTGCGGTCGTGGCCGCCGAAGGTGCTGATGACGTCCACGAGGTCGCGGTCCTGGTACCCGAGCTCTACGAGGTCTTCGGGGTGGATGAGGATGACGCGGCGGCCGCCGGAGATGCCGCGGTAGCGATCGTCCAGGCCGTAGTAGGTGGTGTTGTACTGGTCGTGGCTGCGGATGGTCTGCAGGACCAGGTGCCCCGGCGGCGGGGTGAGGTATTCCAGCGGGCTGACGGTGAACCGGCCGCGGCCGATGTCCGTGGCAAAGGAGCGGGTGTCCCGTGGCGGGTTGGGCAGCACGAACCCGTTCTTGGTCCTCACCCGGGCGTTGAAGTCCTCGAAGCCGGGCAGGACCCGTTCGATGTGGTCCCGGATCACGTCGTAGTCCTCAGCCATCGCCCGCCAGTTGACGGGGTGGTCCGGGCCGAAGGTCGCCTCGGCCATCCGGGCCACGATCACGGGTTCGGCGAGCAGGTGCTCCGAGACCGGGGTGAGCCGGCCCTGGGTGGAATGGACCACGGACATGGAGTCCTCAACGGAGAGGAACTGGGCGCCCTTGGGGTGCTTGTCGTCCTTGTCCGTCCGGCCGAGGGTGGGCAGGATCAGGGAGGTGCGGCCGTGGACGATATGGGAGCGGTTGGGCTTGGTGGAGATGTGCACGGTCAACCCAATCCGCTGCATCCCGGCCTCCAGCATCTCAGTGTCCGAGCAGGCCAGGGAGAAGTTGCCGCCCATGGACACGAACACGTCCACCTCGTTGCGTTCAAAGGCCACCATGGCCTCCACGGCGTCGTAACCGTGGTGGCGGGGGGACTTGATGCCGAACTCGGCGTCCAGGGCCGCCAGGAGCCCTTCCTTGGGTTTTTCCCAGATGCCCATGGTCCGGTCGCCCTGGACATTCGAGTGGCCGCGGACGGGGCAGGCGCCGGCGCCGGGCTTGCCAAAGTTGCCCTGCAGCAACAGGACGTTGACCATTTCCTTGATGGTGTCCACCGAGTGCGGCTGCTGTGTCACGCCAAGGGCCCAGCAGAAGATGGACGCCTTGGACGCAATGAGCATGCCGGCGACCTTTTCGATCTGCTCCCGGGTCAGGCCGGTGGCCTTCTCGGTCTCCTCCCAGTCCAGGGTGGCACGGGCCTGGACGTAGGCGTCGAACCCGTCGGTCTGCGCGGCGACGAAGGAATGGTCGACGACGGTGCCCGGGTTCTTCTCTTCCTCGGCCAGGAGCAGGTGGCCCAGGGCCTGGAACAGGGCCAGGTCGCCGCCGACCTTGATCTGCAGGTACTCGTCAGCGAGCGGGGTGCCGCCGCCGACGACGCCGGAGACGGTCTGCGGGTCCTTGAAGTTGAACAGCCCGGCCTCGGGCAGCGGGTTCACCGCCACCACCTTCCCGCCCTTGTCCTTGCACTCCTTCAACGCCGACAGCATGCGCGGGTGGTTGGTCCCCGGGTTCTGGCCCACCACAAAGATCAGTTCGGAATCGTGGATGTCATCCAGGGACACTGTGCCCTTGCCGATCCCGATCGTGGGATTCAGGGCAGAGCCGGAGGACTCGTGGCACATGTTTGAGCAGTCCGGTAGGTTGTTGGTGCCCAGCGCACGGGCGAAGAGCTGGTACATGAACGCCGTCTCGTTCGCGGTGCGCCCGGAGGTGTAGAACACGCACCGGTCCGCGGTGGTGGCCCGGAAGTGTTCACCGATCAGCTCGAACGCCTCCGCCCAGGAAATCGGCGAGTAGTGGGTATCGCCGGGGCGGATGACCACCGGTTCGCTCAGGCGGCCCTGGTTACCCAGCCAGTACTCGGTCTTCTCCGAGAGCTCCTTGACGGAGTGCCTGGCCCAGAACTCCGCACCCACCGTGCGCAGGGTGTTTTCCTCGGCCACGGCCTTGGCGCCGTTTTCACAGAACTCGGCGGCCTTGCGCTTCTTGTCCGATTCCGGCCAGGCACAGCCCGGGCAGTCGAATCCGCCGCGCTGGTTCAACCGCAGCAGCGACTGCGCCGTACGGGTCACGCCTGCCTGCGCCACCGCACGCTCCAGCGCAACCATCACGGCCTTGACGCCGGCAGCCTCAGTCTTGGGCTTACGGACTTCAAGGTCGTCTTCGTTGATGTCCTCCACGGGGGCGGGCTGCTTACCGAACTTCATCGTTCCAACTTTCCTTACCGGCTTGGGTTGTTCGTTCGCCATGGAGGCGCGCCAGGGCTTCCTGGCGCGCCTCCATGGCACACACTGATAACTGCGTTGGCTACTGGGGAGCCTTGGCCAGCGTTTCCTGCTCCGCCGCGATGGTGGTGTTGTCGCCGTGGCCGGTGCGGACCAGGGTGTCACCCGGCAGGGTAAGCAGCCGTTCGCGGATGGAAGCCAGGATAGTGGGGTAGTCGCTGTAGGACCGCCCGGTGGCACCCGGGCCGCCGTTGAACAGCGTGTCCCCGGTGAAGACCGTTCCTTCGCTTTCCAGGTAAAAGCAAGTGGATCCCGGCGAGTGGCCCGGCGTGTGGATGGCCTTCAGCGTTGCGCCGCCCACCTGGAACTCGTCGCCGTCGGCGTGCTGCCGGTGCGGCTCAAAGTCCGGGTAGACCTGCTTCCACAGGACCAGGTCCTCCGGGTTCAGGTAGATCGGGGCCCCCACTGCTTCGGAGACCTCGCGGGCGGCGCCGATGTGGTCGTTGTGCGCGTGGGTCAGCAGGATTGCCTTCACCGTCCGGCCCTTTACCTGGTTGATGATGGCCTGGGCGTCGTGCGGGGAATCGATGATCACGCACTCGGTGTCATCACCCACGATCCAGACGTTGTTGTCCACGTCCCACGTGCCGCCGTCGAGCGAAAACGTGCCCGAGGTGACCAGGTTTTCGATGGTGACGCTCATGCGGGTGCCCTCTCCGGCTGGATTTCAACAACGGAACGCAGGACCTTGCCTTCGTGCATCTTGTGGAAGGCTTCCTCCACCTGGTCGATCGTGATCCGTTCGGAGACGAAGGCATCCAGGTCCAGGTTGCCCTGCTTGTAGTGCGAGACCAGCATCGGGAAGTCGCGGGACGGCAGGCAGTCGCCGTACCAGGATGACTTCAGCGATCCGCCACGGCCAAAGACGTCCAGCAGCGGCAGCTCCAGTTGCATTTCCGGCCTCGGCACGCCCACCAGGACCACGCGGCCGGCGAGGTCGCGGGCGTAGAAGGCCTGCTTATAGGTTTCGGGACGGCCGACGGCGTCAATCACCACGTCCGCCCCGTTGCCATCGGTGAGGGCCCGGATGGCCTCCACCGCGTCCTCCTGCCGGGAGTTGATTCCGTGGGTGGCACCCAGGGACTTAGCCATCTCGATCTTGTTGTCGTCGATGTCCACGGCGATGATCGTCGTCGCACCCGCCAGCTTTGCCCCGGCGATCGCGGCGATGCCGACGCCGCCGCAGCCGATCACGGCAACCGACTCGCCGCGTTTGACCTCGCCGGTGTTGATGGCGGCACCGATACCGGCCATCACGCCGCAGCCGAGCAGGCCGACGGCGGCAGCATCAACCTCGGGATCGACCTTGGTGCACTGCCCTGCGGCAACCAGGGTCTTCTCGGCGAACGCGCCGATGCCCAGGGCCGGGGACAGTTCGGTGCCGTCCTCGAGGATCATTTTCTGGGTGGCGTTGTGGGTGTTGAAGCAGTACTGCGGCTGGCCCTTGGCACACGCGCGGCACTGCCCGCACACCGCGCGCCAGTTCAGGATCACCCGGTCGCCTGGAGCCACCGAGGTGACATCAGGGCCGACGGCGCTGACCACGCCAGTGGCCTCATGGCCCAACAGGTAAGGGAAGTCATTGCCGATGCCGCCCTGCTTGTAATGCAGGTCCGTGTGGCAGACGCCGCAGGTGAGAATGTCCACCAGCGCCTCGCCCGGACCCGGGTCCGGCACCAGGATGGTCTCCAACGAAACCGGCGCGTCCTTCTCCCGGACGATGACTGCTTGAACTTTGTGCACCATTGTTCCTGTGTTCCTTTCCTGGTTCCGGTGAGTCGGCAAACCACTTGCCAATTTAGTCGACCCGCCGCAGCAGGAGTACGCGCCCCTCAATTGCGTATTACACAACAGGGTGCGCATAACGCTTACTGGAAAATATGACAGTGGCCACACTTCACTGTCAATACAAGAGTGATCGTGACGGCCGGGTCCGCTGCTTTAGCCGGACAAAAACAGCGGCAGTAGGCTAGATGGCATGTCTTCGAAAGAACCGCCTGCCGAACGGCGCGAGATCACTGTGCGCCGGGCCCCGAAATACGTGCCGTTCCTGGTCCTCGGGGCGCTGGTGGGCATTGCGGCCGCGGCAATGGTGGCATATGCGCTTCCGGGAAGCGAAAGCTTCGACAGGGGCGCCGTATTCGGCTTCTTCATGGTTATGCTCGCCGGCGCCGGCGCAATCCTGGGTGCCGTGCTCGCGCTGATCCTGGACCGGCGGAGCGTTAAGCGCCGGCAGCGCGCGGTGGTGGAATCCGTACCGGACTCCGAACCGGACACCGGCCCCCGGTCATAAAGCCGCCAGCGGGAAAAGCCATACCCCATATCGTGCGATAATCGATCAGTGGCACGCGGCGATGGAAAACTTTCCCATGATCTTCTTCCCGGCGAAAAAGGACCCCAGGATGCCTGTGGCGTCTTCGGCGTCTGGGCACCGGGCGAAGAAGTAGCAAAACTTACCTATTACGGGCTGTACGCACTGCAGCACCGCGGTCAGGAGTCGGCTGGCATCGCCACCAGCGACGGCAAGCGGATCAACGTCTACAAGGACATGGGCCTTGTGTCCCAGGTCTTCGACGAAACCACGCTGAACACCCTCACCGGGCACCTGGCTGTGGGGCACTGCCGCTACTCCACCACCGGAGCCAGCCACTGGGCCAACGCCCAGCCCACCCTCGGCGCCACCAGCACCGGTACCGTCGCCCTGGCGCACAACGGAAACCTGACCAATACCGCCGAGCTGAGCGCGATGATCCACGAGCGCAACGGCGGCCAACTCACCGGCGAGATGAAGCAGGGCAACACCTCGGACACTGCCCTGGTCACCGCGCTGCTGGAGGGCGAGCCGGGGAAGACCCTGGAAGAGACCGCCACCGAGCTCCTGCCCAAGATCAAGGGCGGCTTCTGCTTCGTCTTCATGGATGAAGGAACCCTTTACGCGGCCCGCGACACCTTCGGCATCCGCCCCCTGGTCCTCGGCCGCCTGGACCGCGGCTGGGTGGTAGCTTCCGAACAGTCCGCCCTCGCCACCGTGGGCGCCAGCTTCATCCGCGAGATCGAGCCCGGAGAGTTCATCGCCATCGATGAAGAGGGTGTAAGGTCCAAGCGCTTCGCAGAGCCGACGCCGGCCGGCTGCGTTTTCGAGTACGTTTACCTGGCCCGTCCGGACGCCGCCATTGCCGGCCGTTCCGTGTACGAGTCCCGGGTGGAGATGGGCCGCCAACTGGCCCGCGAAAACACGCACGCGGCGGACATTGTCATCCCCGTCCCGGAATCCGGAACGCCCGCCGCCGTTGGCTACGCCGAGCAATCCGGCATCCCCTTCGCCCACGGTTTCGTCAAGAACTCGTACGTGGGCCGGACCTTCATCCAGCCTTCACAGACGCTGCGCCAGCTGGGTATCCGCCTCAAGCTCAACGCCCTTGAGTCCGTTATCCGCGGCAAGCGCGTGGTGGTGGTGGACGATTCCATCGTCCGCGGCAACACCCAGCGGGCCATCGTCCGGATGCTCCGGGAAGCCGGCGCATCAGAGGTCCACGTCAAGATCTCCTCGCCGCCCGTGCAGTGGCCGTGCTTCTACGGCATCGACTTCGCCTCCCGCGCCGAGCTCATCGCCAACGGCGCCACCATCGACGAGATTTCCCAGGCTATCGGCGCCGACTCGCTGGCCTACATCTCCGAGGACGGCATGATCGGTGCCACCCGCCAGCCGCGCGAACGCCTCTGCACCGCCTGCTTCACCGGCAAGTACCCCATCAAACTGCCGGACGCCGACAAGCTCGGGAAGAACCTGCTTGAGCGCACGGACCTCGGTGGACTGAAGCCCTCGCCGTCCGCGCTGCCCGGTGAAACCGCTGCCCTGGCCGTGGACCCGCAGGACGACCCGGCTGAAAAGCCCGGCGCCACAGGTTGCGACCCCGGACCGGACTCGGAATTCGAAAACCTGCTGACCGAGGCCGACCTCGTCCCCGACGTACATGCCGCCGCCGGCGCTGACAAGAAAGAGTCCCTATGACTTCCGCTAACACCGCCGCCGGATCCGCATCGGAGAAGGCGGGCATCACCTACGCCTCCGCAGGCGTCGACGTCGAAGCCGGGGACCTCGCCGTCGAACTGATGAAGGATGCCGTCAAGGCAACCCACAACTCCTCCGTCATCGGTGGCGTGGGCGGCTTCGCCGGCCTGTACGACGTCTCAAAGCTGCTGACCTACAAGAAGCCGCTGCTGGCAACCTCCACGGACGGCGTGGGCACCAAAGTGGCCATCGCCCAGGCCATGGACATCCACGACACCATTGGCTTCGACCTGGTGGGCATGGTGGTGGACGACATCGTGGTGGTGGGTGCCGAGCCGCTGTACATGACGGACTACATTGCCTGCGGCAAGGTGGTTCCGGAGCGCATCGCCGGCATCGTCCGCGGTATCGCGTCCGCCTGCTCCGTCGCCGGCACCGCCCTGGTGGGCGGCGAAACGGCAGAGCACCCCGGCCTGCTGGGCGAGCACGAGTACGACGTCGCCGGCGCAGCCACCGGCGTCGTCGAAGCCGACCACCTCCTGGGTCCGGACCGCGTCCGCGCCGGCGACGTCGTCATCGGGATGGCCTCATCCGGCCTGCACTCCAACGGCTACTCCCTGGTCCGCCGCGTGATCAACCACGCAGGCTGGGCACTGGACCGCCAGGTCTCCGAACTTGGCCGCACCCTGGGCGAGGAACTGCTTGAGCCCACCCGGGTTTACGCCGCCGATTGCCTTGACCTTGCCCGCGCTTTCCCCGTCACGGGCGACGCCGCGGTGCACGGCTTCAGCCACGTCACCGGCGGCGGCCTGGCTGCAAACCTGGCCCGCGTCCTGCCCCAGGGCCTGGTTGCCACCGTGGACCGCGCGACGTGGGAACTGCCGGCAATCTTCAAACTGGTGTCCGAGCTGGGCAACGTCCCGCTGGCCGACCTGGAACGCACCCTCAACCTGGGCGTGGGCATGGTGGCCATCGTGTCCGCGGAGGCCGCAGATGCCGCCGTCACGCGTTTGAACAACCGCGGCCTGCCCTCCTGGGTGATGGGTACAGTCACGGAGGATTCTGATTCGATCCTCAAATCCGGGCCGGACTACGTCCAGGGCGCCAAGGGCGTGGACGGCGGCGCCGTCCGCCTGGTCAACGCCTACGCCTGACACTTGCCATGGGGTCCCCCTCGGTCTCTGCCGGTGGGGACCCGGGGAGTTTAAGCAGGCAATTGGATGAGGCTGAGGATGCCGCCCTGCGGATCCCTGACGGTGGCAGGGCTCTCCCCGTCGGGCTCCACGAGCACCTCGCCGCCGCCCGTCACCGCAGCCTCGACCGCTGCCCGGAGATCGGCAACACCAAAGTAGACCTGCCAGCCCGCCGCTTCACCTGCTTCGGCAGGGACAACGCCGGCCACCTCCCTGCCGCCGATAATCAGCGCGCTGTAGCTGCCGCCGTCGTCCTGCGGATACTCGGTGACCTCGTGTCCGAAAAGCTGCTGGAAGAATCCGACGGCGGCCTGCGGGTCAGGCGTGGCCAGTTCCGCCCAGGCCAGGGCACCGGGCTCGTTGAACAGCCGGCTGCCCCTGTGCGTTCCGGCCTGCCACAGGCCGGTGGTGCCGCCGCCGGGCGGAGCGATGAAAGCGATGGTGCCGGTGTCCGCCACACGCTCGGGCCCGAACTCCACGGTTCCTTGTGCGTAGGAGGTTTCCTCCACGAGGGCCCCGGCGTCCGTTGCAGCGAGGTAGACGTTCCACTGCCCCGGAGCTCCCGCCATTCTCTGCGCCGGGTCCTGCGGAGCGATGACCGATACCAGGTGGCCGTCCGTGAACGCCTGCGCGTAAACCTGCCCGTCGGGGGTGGGAAGATCCCGGTAGGTCCAGTTGAACAACCTGCCGTAAAAGTCCTTCGCTGCGGCGACATCGGGCGTTTGCAGGTCAGCCCAGCACGGTTCGCCGTGACTGTATCCCGTGATCTCTGGCATGCCGCCAACGCTAGCAAGCCTTGTGGCGCCGCGGCCAGGAAGGCAGAATGTCGCACAGACTGCCAGCAGCGGGATGCGCGGGAACGGAAATCGGATGGCCGGCCGGATTGACATTGATGCCCGTCCGCCGCGAACGGTGACGTCCGGGACGTTCATCATTCCGGCGCTCCCCGGCCCTGCTTGGTAGCATGGGGCGAATCTTCCCCTTGCCTCGAAATGATGTAACCATGCCTGCTGCCATCCCGGTCCGGAACCCTCACCTCCCAGGCAGGACGGCACCGTGACGGCACGGACAGAGGCAGCTCCTGCTGCCCTTCGGCGGCCGGCTCCCGGGCTCCTGCTTGCCAGCCAGCTCATCTTCAACATCGGGTTCTTCGCGGTTGTACCGTTCCTCGCCCTGGTCATGAGCCGGGACTTCGGCATGACGGCTACGGCCGTGGGAGTGGTCCTGGGCGCCCGCGTGTTCAGCCAGCAGGGGCTCTTCCTCGTCGGCGGCATGGTCACGGACCGGTGGGGAGCCCGCAGCGCCATGCTGGTGGGCTGCGTGGTCCGGGTCTCCGGCTACCTCACCCTTGCCTTGGCGGACAGTTTCCCGCTGTTCCTCCTGGGCGCCGTCCTAACGGGCATGGGCGGGGCCTTGTTCTCCCCCGCGCTGGAATCGCTGGTTGGCATGGCGGAAGAACGACGGCGGGACACCGGCGGGAAGTCCCCCACACTTTTCGCGCTCCTCAGCATCTGCGGTGAGATTGGGGCCGTGGCCGGCCCCCTGGTGGGCGCCCTGTTGCTCGGCGTCTCCTTCACGTCCGCCGCGCTGGCGGGCGCAGCCGTTTTCACGGTGATGACAGGCGTCCTGTGGACCTTCGTGCCGGCCGGGACACACCGGGAACCGCTGGACTCTGACGGCGGACCTGCACCGGAAGCGGCGCGACCGGCGGTGCGTGCAGGCCTGTCCGCCATGCTGCAGAACAAGCGTTTCCTCGCCTTTGCGGGCCTTTACAGCATGAACCTGCTGGCCTACAACCAGCTCTACTTCGGGTTGCCGGTAGAGCTGACCCGCAGCGGCGGCGGGCCCGGTGCCCTGGCGGGACTGTTCGCCGTGGCGTCCGTCCTGACGGTTGCCCTGCAGTGGCCGGCATCCCGCCTGATGGGGCGCCTCGGTCCGGGGCGGGCCTTGATGGCGGGTTTCGCGCTCCAGTCCCTGGCGTTCGCAACCATGGCATGCCTGGCCCCACTTGCCCCGCCCGCGACGGCACCCCTGCTCCCGCCGCTGCTGTTCGTTGCGGGCCTCTGCCTCGGCCACATGTGCGTTGTGCCGGTGGCGATGTCGCTGGTCCTGGACTTCTCCCGCGGACGGCCGTCGGGGATCTACTACGGCCTCCTGGCCAGCGCCGGCGGGTGTGCCGTACTGCTGGGGAACACCCTCCTCGGACCGCTCTACTCTAACGCGGCGGTTCCGGGTCCTGCCGCCGCATGGCCCTGGGCCCTCATGGCGGTACTCCTGGCAGTTCCCGCCGTCGGGCTGCCCCGCCTGCTGCGCGTGCGCGTTTGGCCTGGAACGCCGAATCGGTCCGGCGCAACATAGGGGGACGGCAAAAGCCCGGTGCCGGCACCACAAGGTGCCGGCACCGGGCTTCCGCGCATAAGTCGGGCCCTGGATCTCAATCAGGGTGCCACAAAGAAGCGCTGCACCAGCGTCAGGACGGTGCGGATTTATACCGCTGGATCCATTAGTGCTGCGGCGTCACAGGGCTGCCAGCGCCTGGCATGGCAGCTTGCGACAACTAGCCGATGCGACGGGAATCTACCTCGTCGTCGTCTTCTTCCAAATCATCCGCGTACTTGTCCACGTAAGCCGAATAGTCCGGCTCGGCCGGTTCATTCGCATAATGGCTCGTGGTACGACTCGACGGGCCCGTCAGCTCACGCTGAAGTGCCGAATAGTCAGTGTTCGGGGAGTAGTACTTGATGTCCCGAGCCTGCTTAGTAGCTTTTGCCTTTTGACGGCCGCGCCCCATGGCGTGACCCCCTTTTGTACTTGGACCGGAGGTGGTCACCTTTGGCGATGGTGAGGCCCCGGAATGATTGGTCAATTTGTCGTACACCTAGATTACATGCTTTCGCGGTGCCCTGCTTGCCAGGCGCGGCCCCCGGGGGTGGTTTGCGTTACCATTCCACCCCTGCACCCGCGAGTTTTCGGCTTTTTTGTTCGGTAGAGTCGCTTAAACAACTGCTGAAACTGGACGGCTGACCGGCTGCCCACCCCCGGACAGAACGCAGGAGGATGCACCGCCGTGAACCACCAGGACGTCCCGCCCAAGCCTGGCACTCCGCCCACTTCCGGCCCTCCCCAGGTGCCTGCCGGACAGGCCCCGGACCACGGCCCTGCTGACGGCCACGCCTCCGCGCAGGGGCCGGTCCCGGCCCCGGCGTCCGTAACCTGGTCCCAGCCGCAGCCCCGGGCGGAAAGCGAACCGTCGCGGAAGCTGCCGGCACGAACCCGGCGGACGCTCTGGAAGGTGCTGTTCGCCGTCGTACTTCTGGCGGTGATTGCCGGACTGGTGTGGCTTGCCCTTTGGCTTAACAGCAGCCCGGGCTCATCGGGGGACGACGACGCCGCCGCAGGTGTTCTTGAAACCACCGCCACTCCGCGCGCCACACCACTGCCCCTGCCGCGCGACGGCGTGCAGCCCGCCGAATACGTGCTGGGCGACTGCTTCGCCGACTTCGATCCCGAAGCGCTGGCCTCCAGGGTGGTCGCCTGCGACACCGGCCATTCAGCGCAGCTGGTGGCCGTTTTCCGGTACCCGGAGTCCGAGGACTACCCCGGCGCAGAAGCGCTGAAGGCAAAGGCCCTGGAAGCCTGCCAGGCGACGCGGCTGGGACCGGCGGCCAACGAGTACCAGCTCAACTACCAGCGCAGCTTCCCCAGCAGCACCAGCTGGGAATCCGGGGACCGCAGGGTGGACTGCTACGTGACCGCACCCGGCGGCAACGTCATCAACGCAAGCGTGCTGCCCTAGCGAGAGATCCGCCAGGGCAGCACGCAGTGGGTACCAGGCGTTAGCCCTTCCGCTTCACCGACAGGCCGGAGGTCAGCGCCCCGGTCAGGGCGTCCACATCAGCTCCATCCAGCTCGCCGTCCGGCGCCGTATCCACCAGCACGGTGTCGCCGTCGCTGATGTCGCCGGCCAGGATGGCCTTGGCCAGCCGGTCACCGATCTCGCGCTGCACCAGGCGGCGCAGTGGCCGGGCTCCGTACGCGGGGTCGAAGCCGGAGATGGCGAGCCATTCCTTCGCGGCGTCCGTGACGTCCAGGGTGAGCCGGCGTTCGTGCAGCCGGCGGCCCAGGTCGGCAACGTGCAGGTCCACGATCCGGGAGAGCTCCTCCACGCTCAGGGCGTCGAACAGCACCACCTCGTCCAGCCGGTTCAGGAACTCGGGCTTGAAGGACGCGTTGACCGTTGCCATGACGGCGTTCCGCTTGGCCTCCGCATCCAGCGACTGGTCCACCAGGAACTGGCTGCCCAGGTTGGACGTCAGCACCAGGATCACGTTGCGGAAGTCCACGGTGCGGCCCTGGCCGTCGGTGAGCCGGCCGTCGTCGAGCACCTGCAGGAGGATGTCGAAGACCTCGGGGTGGGCCTTCTCCACCTCGTCCAGCAGCACCACGGAGTAGGGGCGGCGCCGGACGGCTTCGGTGAGCTGGCCGCCCTCCTCGTAGCCCACGTATCCCGGAGGCGCACCCACCAGCCGGGCCACGGAGTGCTTCTCGCCGTACTCGGACATGTCGATCCGCACCATGGCGCGCTCGTCGTCGAACAGGAAGTCCGCCAGCGCCTTGGCAAGCTCCGTCTTACCCACGCCGGTGGGGCCCAGGAAGAGGAAGGAACCGGTGGGCCGGTTGGGATCGCTGATGCCCGCACGGGCACGGCGGACGGCGTCGGACACTGCCGCGACGGCCTTCATTTGGCCGATCAGGCGCTTGCCCAGCTCCTCCTCCATGTGGAGCAGCTTCTGGCTCTCGCCCTGCAGCATCCGGCCGGCAGGAATACCCGTCCATGCGGAGATGACCTCGGCGATGTCGTTGGCCGTGACTTCCTCGGCCACCATTTGCGCGGACTTGTCCGATACGGCGGCCTCGGCCTCGGCGGCGGCGTTCAGCTCGCGCTCCAGCGCCGGAATCTCACCGTAGAGGATGCGCGAGGCGGTTTCGAGGTCGCCTTCACGCTGGGCCTTGTCAGCGGCGCTGCGCAGTTCGTCCAGTTTCGCCTTCAGGTCGCCCACCCGGTTCAGGCCGGCCTTCTCGGCCTCCCAGCGGGCGTTGAGCGCGGCTAGCTCCTCTTCCTTGTCGGCCTTGTCCGCACGAAGCGCGGCAAGCCGTTCCACGGAAGCCTCATCGGTTTCGCCTTCCAGGGCCAGTTCCTCCATGGTGAGCCGGTCCACAGCGCGGCGGAGCTGGTCGATCTCCTCCGGGGCGGAGTCAATCTCCATGCGGAGCCGGGACGCGGCCTCGTCCACGAGGTCGATTGCCTTGTCCGGCAGCTGCCGGCCCGAGATGTAGCGGTTGGACAGCGTAGCCGCGGCCACCAGGGCGGAGTCGGCGATGGACACCTTGTGGTGCGCCTCGTAGCGCTCCTTGAGGCCACGGAGGATGCCGATGGTGTCCTCGACGCTTGGCTCGCCCACGTACACCTGCTGAAAGCGGCGCTCGAGGGCGGCATCCTTCTCGATGTTTTCGCGGTACTCATCAAGCGTGGTGGCACCGATCAGCCGCAGTTCCCCGCGGGCCAGCATGGGCTTGAGCATGTTGCCCGCGTCCATGGAGGAGTCACCGGTGGCACCGGCCCCCACCACGGTGTGGATCTCGTCAATGAAGGTGACGATCTGGCCTTCGGAGCCCTTGATCTCCTCAAGCACCGCCTTCAGCCGCTCCTCGAACTCGCCGCGGTACTTCGCGCCGGCCACCATGGAGCCGAGGTCCAGGGAGATGAGCGTCTTGCCGCGCAGGCTTTCCGGGACGTCGCCCGCCACCATGCGCTGCGCCAGCCCTTCCACCACGGCGGTCTTGCCAACGCCCGGTTCGCCAATCAGCACCGGGTTGTTCTTGGTGCGGCGGCTCAGGACCTGGACCACGCGCCGGATCTCGGAGTCGCGGCCGATCACCGGATCAAGCTTGCCGGCCCGGGCCATCGCGGTGAGGTCCGTACCGAACTTCTCCAGCGACTGGAAGGTGTTTTCCGGGTCCGGACTGGTGACCTTCCGGTCACCGCGGACACCCGGCAGGGCGGCGAGGAGCGCCTCGCGGGAGGCGCCGGCGTCGCGCAGCAGGCGTGCGGCGGCGTCGCTTCCGGCAGAAAGGCCCAGCAGGAGGACCTCGGTGGAGACGAAGGTGTCGCCCAGGCGGTCGGCTTCCTCCTTGGCGTTCTGGATGGCCTGCAGGGCGGGCCGGGAAAGCTGCGCCTGTTGGCTGGATCCGCCGGAGGTGGCGGGCAGGGCCTTGATGGCGCTGCTTGCCTGCACGCTGACGGCGTCGGGATCGGCGCCGGTGGCACGGAGAAGCGCGACGGCGACGCCCTCGCGCTGGTCCATCAGCGCCTTAAGCAGGTGGGCGGGTTCCACCTGCGGGTTGCCGGCCGTGGAGGCGTTCATGGCCGCAGCCGAAAGAGCCTCCTGGCTCTTGGTGGTGAATTTGACGTCCAAAGAGAGCTCCTTTCAGGGGAAGTTTTTCTAAGTTGAGTCTACTACGCTCAACTTTGGATTGGGGTGGAATATTTCCTGTGTAAGCCCCCTGTTTGCCCACGGCGAACAGGAGGCCGGCTGTTCCCTTGCCTGCCTGATGCCCCTAGGATCGGACGCGTGACCGGGGAGGACGGTTCCGCCGGCGCACTCGAGACGGGACACGAAATGAAAAAGTTTGTTGTTCTCTATATCGCAGACCAGTCAGCGCAGGCCCAAATGGCGGAAAGCTCGCCCGAGGCCGCCCAGGAGGGGATGAAGGCCTGGATGGAGTGGGCCGGACGCGCGGGCGACGGCATCGTGGACATGGGCAGCCCGCTGGGCACCGGCAAGGAAGTCACCGCCACCGGCTCCTCGGAAGCTTCCACCGGGGTTGCCGGCTACGGCATCCTGCAGGCCGAGGACCTGGCCGGCGCCGAGGCGCTGCTGGACGGCCACCCGCACCTGATGATGCCCGGCGCCAGCATCCAGGTGTACGAGGCCCTGGACCTCCCGGGCATGTAACCTCCCCCTTGGAGTTTTCGTTCAGATATGCAGGGTTGAGCGGGCCTGAAGTCGGCATATCTGGACAAAAACTCAGGCCTCGTAGACGGAAACGGCGGCGGCCTTCACCACGAAGTGCACCGTCATCCCCGGGACCAGACCAAGGTCAGCCAAGGCGGCCGGCGTGATGTCCGCGGCAAGCCCGCCCGCGCGGACCCGGATATGGTCCCCGTGCGGCTCCAGGTCCGTGATGGGCACCGGGAAGGAGTTCCGTGGACTGCCGTGCGCGTCCGTGAGGAACACGGAAACGGCCGACGGCGGGAACACGGCCACGCCGGGACCGCCGGGCTCGTGCAGGGGGCCGGTTTCCTCAAGATGGCCGGCCACTTCCCTGCCGCTGTCCGTCCGGATGCCATCCTTCATCAGTGTTCCCGGCACAAAGTTCAGCCCTGCCAGCCCGGCTGCAAACCGGCTGCGCGGCTGCTCCAGCACCTGGCGGGTGGGGCCGTGCTCAACCACCCGTCCGCCGTCCAAAATCAGCACCCGGTCCGCGAGCATCAGCGCATCAAGGACGTCGTGCGTGACGATGATCGCCTGCCGTCCGGCGAGGACGCGCTTGAGCAGGCGGCGGAGCAGTGGCGCGGAATGGATGTCCAGGGCAGCCATGGGCTCGTCCAGCAGCAGGAGCGCGGGATCGGTGGCGAGTGCCCGGGCCACCGCGACGCGCTGGGCCTGCCCGCCGGAGAGTTCCGCCGGGCGCCGCCTGGCCAAATCAGCGGCCTCCACTTCCGCCAGCCAGCGTTCCGCCTCCCGGTTTGCAGCTTTCCGGGGTACGCCGGCGCTGCGTGGTCCGAAAGCCACGTTATCAAGGGCAGTCAGGTGTGGAAACAGCAGGGGTTCCTGCGCGAGCAGCGCAGTTCCGCGCCCATGCGGGGGCGTCCACCGGCTGCTGGTGCCGCCCAGGTGGAAGAGGGTGCGTCCCTTGAGTTCGGCGCGACCGTTGTCCGGCTTGAGCAGGCCGGCGATGCTGGAGAGCAGCGTGGACTTGCCGGCGCCGTTGGGGCCCATGACGGCGACGGTTTCGCCGGGCGCCACGCTCAGGGTGACGTCGAAACCCCGCTCAGCCAGGGCTGCCTGGTAGGAGAACGTCACGGTGCCGTCCCTCCCGGCGCTGCGGACGCCGTCGTGCGTTCCGCGGGAGTCTGGCGCGTTCCCCTGCCCGCAGGGCGCCGGTAGGCAAGCGCCACCACGGCAACCGCAACCGCCACCAGGACCAGGGACAGCGCGGCGGCGGCGTCCGGGTCAGTCTCCCGCTGCAGGTAGATTTCCAGCGGCAGGGTCCGGGTCACCCCCTGCAGGCTGCCGGCGAACGTGAGGGTGGCACCAAACTCGCCCAGGCTGCGGGCGAAGGAGAGCACCGCGCCGGATGCCAGCCCGGGCAGCATCAGCGGCAGCGTGACGCGGCGGAACACCACGCCGGGCGGGGCGCCAAGGGTCGCGGCCACGGCCTCGTACCGCTGCCCGCCCGTCCTCAGGGCCCCTTCCAGGCTGACCACCAGGAACGGCAGTGCCACGAAGGTCTGGGCCAGGACCACCGCGGAAGTGGAAAAGGCGATCTGGAGTCCCAGCACTTCCAGCGCGCCGCCCAGCAGGCCCTGCCGCCCGAAGGTGTAGAGCAAGGCAATGCCCCCGACGACGGGCGGCAGGACCAGCGGCAGCAGCACCAGGGAGCGGAGCAGCCCCTGCAGCGGGAAGCTTCCCCGGGCAAGGACCAGGGCCAGCGGGACACCCAGGACGATGCACAGCAGGGTGCTGGCGGCCGACGTCCGCAGGCTCAGGCCCAGGGCTGACAGCGCCGACTCAGACATGACCAGCGGCAGGAAATCCGCCCAGTTGACCCTGGCAACGATGGCGGCCAGCGGCAGGACCACCACCAGGGCGGCCAGGACCGCCAGGCCGTAGAGCCAGCGCGGAAGGCCGGTGTAGGTCCGGGGGTTCACTTTCCTCCGGCCCCGAAGCCTGCATCGGCAAGGACCGACTGGCCTTCGTCCCCGGTCACCAGGTCCAGGAACACGCGGGCTGCCTCTTTGTCCTGCGCGCCGGCCAGGACGGTGATGGGGTAGCTGTTGACCGCAGCCTCGGCCTCAGGAAACGGGACGCTTTCCACCTTGTCCCCGGCGGAGCGCACATCCGTTACGTAGACCAGCCCGGCGTCAGCTTCCCCGGACATGACTTTGCCCAGGACGTCAGTAACAGAGTTGTCCTCGCTGACGGGCTTCAGGGCCGTCCCCCGCCGTTCCGCCACGGTGGCGGCAGCGGCGCCGCACGGCACCTGCCGGGCACAGACCACCACCCGCGTGCCGGCCTTCGCCAGGTCCGCGAAGGAGCTGATGCCCGCGGGATTGCCGGCCGGGACAGCGATGGCCAGGGTGTTGGTGGCGAAGACCGCCGGTTCGCCATCCGTGAGTCCGGCGTCCGCCACCTTGCCCATGTTCCTGCTGTCGGCAGCGGCGAACACATCCGCCGGCGCACCCTGGACGATCTGGGTGGCCAGGTCCGATGATCCTGCAAAATTCAGGACCACCTTTGTGCCGGGATGCTGCGTCTCGTAGGTTTCCGCCAGCTCAGTGAAGCTGGATTTCAGCGAGGCGGCCGCGAAGACGGTCAGTGTTTTTTCTGTGCCTCCAGCCGGGGGGCTGGTGCTGGCATTCCCACAGCCGCTGAAGCCTGCCGCGAGCGCAATGGCCGCCAGGATTCCGGTTGCCCGTTTCACAGCGTTCCCTTTCCCTGGGGCGTTTCGAGGATGACGGTGGTGGCCTTTACCACGGCCGTGGCCACGGAGCCCGGCTCCAGCCCCATCTCCCGTACGGCCTCGCTGCTCATCAGCGACACCACCCGGAAGGGGCCGCATTGCAGCTCCACCTGCGCCATCACTTTGTCTGCGGTGATGCCTGTGACGAGCCCCACGAACCGGTTGCGGGCCGAGCTGCCCGAGCGGTGCGGGTCGTGGGGCAGCTGGGCCAGCTTTTGCGCATGCCGGGCCAGTTCAAGGCCGTCGACGGCGAGCCGGCCCGACTCATCCCGGAGCGGGGTAAGGGAGCCGTTGTCCGTCCAGCGCCGGACGGTATCGTCACTGACGCCAAGGAACCGCGCTGCCTCGGAAACGCGAATAATGGTCATGTCACCACTATAGAGCGCAGATGCGGTTAGAATCGGGCTGTTTTTCCGCTTTTTCGACTGTGACTGTTTATTGTTCGTGCCGCTGGTTGTTAACGTGCAGCACTACACTTCCTCCATGGCCATTTACGTCGACCCGCCTTTATGGCCTGCGCACGGAACGCATTTTTCCCATCTGGTCTCGGACACCTCGCTGGAAGAGCTGCACGCCTTTGCGGCCGTACAGGGCATCCCGGAGCGGGCTTTCGACGGCGACCACTACGACGTGCCGGAGCGCCGGATCGAGGAACTGGTGGCAGCGGGTGCCGTTCCCGTGGAGGCCCGCGTGCTGGTCCGGAAGCTCATCGCCAGCGGCCTCCGCATCCCCGCACGGCAGCGCAACAAATCGCTCAAGGTGCCGCTGCAGCTGCGGTGGGAAGCCGCCATGCCCGGCCACGACGCCCTGTTCCTCGAACTCCTGGACCGCTGGGCGGAGCCGCACCGGCGCTACCACGGCTGCACCCACCTGCTCTCGGTGCTCGAATCCCTGGACCTGCTCACCGAACCGGCCGATCCGCCCCGGACCGTGCTCCTGGCGGCCTGGTTCCACGATGCCGTCTACCAGGGCATCCGCGGGCAGGATGAGGAGGAGTCGGCCCGGCTTGCCGAGGACCGCCTGCATGCCGCCGGGCTGCCATCGGCCGACGTGGCCGAGGTGGCCCGGCTTGTCCGGCTGACAAGCCACCACCGTCCCGACGGAGGCGACGGCGACGGCGCCCTCCTCTGCGATGCCGACCTCTCCGTCCTGGGCGGTGACCCGGACGAATACGCCCGCTACCTCGCCGCCGTCCGCCAGGATTATGCGCATGTAAGTGACGCCGACTTCGCAGCCGGACGCGCCGCCGTCGTACGCCGCCTGCTGGACCTCGACCCGCTCTTCCACACCGGGCGGGCCAGGGAACTGTGGCAGGACGCCGCGCATCGCAACCTGTTGGGAGAACTGGCATGAACGCACCCTTGTCCAAGACCGTGCATGTGCACTCAGCGAGCGCCGCGCACCGGCAGCTTCCCTACACGGTCCGGCTGGAGTGGGGGCTCGACGGCGCCCGGACGGTGGCTCCCGGGGCAGACCTTGCGGTGGTGGTGGACGTCCTCTCCTTCAGCACGTGCGTGAGCGTCGCCCTTGACCGGGGAGCCAAGGTGTTTCCCTACTCCTGGAAGGACACCAGCGCCGAGGAGTTCGCCGCCCGGCACGGGGCAGAGCTGGCCGGCCCCCGCGACGGCGGCGGGCTGAGCCTCTCTCCTGCAAGCCTGCGTGCAGCGGAGTCGCTGGACCGGGTGGTGCTTCCCTCTCCGAACGGCTCCGCTTTGTGCCATGTGCTGGCCGGCGAGGTGCCGCTGGTGGCCGCGGTGTGCCTGCGCAACGCGGCAGCCACGGCAGAGTGGGCAGCAGCCAACCTCGCAGAAGACGCGGTGATCGCCGTAGTGGCGGCCGGAGAACGCTGGCCGGACGGAAACCTCCGCCCTGCCGTGGAGGACCAGATCGGGGCCGGCGCCTTCATTGCCGGGCTGATGGCTGCCGGGAAGGGCGGCTATGAGGCGGAGGACGGCCGGCACGGCTACTCCCCGGAAGCGGTTGCGGCAGCGGCGGTCTTCGAGGCCGCGGAGCCGCGCCTTCGCGAGACGTTGCACGGCTGTTCCAGCGGGCAGGAGCTTGCCGGCGGGGGCTACACGGAGGACGTGGACATCGCCGCCGAACTGGACGACAGTAATGCTGTGGCCATCCTGGTGAACGGCGCGTTCAACCCCTGCTGACGTTTCCCGTTGCCCCTTGGACGGCGGGCAGGGCTCCCATCGGCGGTGTGCCGGTCAGCGGTACGCGGGCACGAACGGCGCGCTGGTGGGCACAATCTGCTTTCCCAGCGGCATCAGGGACACCGGGATGAGCTTGAGGTTGGCGATGGCCAGCGGGATGCCGATGATGGTGACGGCCATGGCGAAGGCTGTTACCACGTGGCCGATGGCGATCCAGATCCCGGCAACCAGCAGCCAGATCACGTTGCCCAGCAGCGGGAAGACGCCCGTCCCTCCCGGTTTGTCCACCACTGTGCGTCCGAACGGCCAGAGCGTGTAGGCGGCAATCCGGAACGAGGCGATGCCCCACGGGATGGTGATGATGAGCAGGCAGCAGACCACCCCGGCCGCGAAGTAACCGAGGGCGAGCCAGAACCCGCCGAAAACCAGCCAGATGATGTTGAGCAGCGTCTTCATCCACCCATTGTCCCTTCCGGGGTCGTCAAAATGGTCGGGGAATCCCCTGAACGGACCCTGAACCGCGGATGTCAGACCGTGGCGCTTCAGACCGTGGCGTCGGACTTTGCGGCGTGCACGAAATCGCGGATCTTGGCCAGGTCCTTCACGCCGCGGGAAGCCTCAACCCCTGAGGAAACGTCCACACCCCACGCATTCGCCTTCAGGGAGGCGTCCGCCACGTTGGCCGGGTTCAGGCCGCCGGCGAGCAGCCATCTGCGGCCCTGCAGTTCGGGCACCTCCGCCATGGCGGCATAGTCCCAGGTCTCACCGGAACCAGGCACCGCGGCATCAATGAGGAGCAGGTCCTCGCCCCAGTCCTCGATCTCCTGCCGGGTGGCATCCATGGTGACGGCCCTGATCACCTTCATGCCGGCGTCGTGCACTGTGGCGATGTCCTCCCGTGTCCGCGCGCCGTGCAACTGGATCCACTGCAGCCCCGCCGCGCGGGCAATGGCCACGGCATCCGCCACCGGTTCATGGCGGAACACGCCAATGGGGGAAACCCGCTCCGGGACATCCGCCAGGAGCGCGGAGACCTGGCTGGGCGAGACCACCCGGGGACTGGCGGTAAGGACAAAACCTACGGCGTCCGCTCCGGATTCCACCGCTTCGCGGACCGACTCGGGCGTGCTGAGACCACACACTTTGACGAACATTCCCGGCTCCTTCAGGCTGTTTTCGCGTTGCCCCCCCGGAGGAGATTAGCAGGCACCGGCCTATCCCGCGACGGGTGTGAGGTTGGGGGGAACTAGGCTGGGCTGATGCAGATCATCCGCTTCGCAGACCTTACGGCAGAGCCGTGGCGCAACGGCGGCGGTGTCACCCGCCAAGTGGCCGGCCGCCCCTCCGCAGACGGCTCCGGCTGGGACTGGCGCGTGAGCATCGCGGACGTCACCAGGGCCGGGGACTTTTCGTCATTTCCCGGCATGGAGCGGCTCCTGACGGTGGTTGAGGGCGACCTCCTGCTGCTCACCATCGAGGGAGCCGAACGTCCCGTGGAAAAGCACCGTCCCTTCCGGTTCGACGGCGGCGCGGCCACCGCTGCCAAGCTTCCCACGGGCGACATCCGGAACCTCAACGTGATCACCAGGGCCGGCGCGTACAAGGCCTACACGTCCGTCATCGAGCTGTCGAAGAAGCGGGCCCAGCCGTTGTGGGACGGCCAGGTGGGAATCTTTCTGCAGGGGCAGGCCACGGTTGCGGATAACGCCAGCGGCCCGGAAGCACTGGCACGCTATGACGCCATAGCCGGCTCGGATGACGCCACCCCGGAAGTCCTGGGCCGGGGTTTCCTGGCGGTGGTCTCCATCGACCCCGTGGAGGACTAGTTCCGGAACTGGACAGGCCAGCCTCGCCTTGCCAAGCACAGCCTTTCCACACTGGTTACCGGCGCCCGCCGTACCTAAACTCGGGGCTATGACCACAACAACGTTCAACTCGCTCCTGTCCACCCAGATCGCCAACGAATTCACGGCGTCGCAGCAGTACATTGCCGTTGCCACGTGGTTCGCCAACCAGGACCTTCCCCAGCTGGCCAAGTACTTCTACCGCCAGTCCGTGGAGGAACGGAACCACGCCATGATGATGGTGCAGTACATGCTGGACCGGGACATCCCCTTCACCATTCCGGGCGTCCCCGCCGTCCGCAACGACTTCGCCTCCGTGACCGAGCCGCTGGCCCTGGCCCTGCAGCAGGAAAAGGATGTCACCCGAAACATCGAGGACCTTTTCCGCGCCGCCCGCAGCGAGAACGACGCCCTGGGCGAGCAGTTCATGCTCTGGTTCCTCAAGGAGCAGGTGGAGGAGGTGGCGTCCATGACCACGCTGCTCAACATTGCCGAGCGCGCGGACAACCTGTTCGACATCGAGAACTTCATCGCCCGCGAGACCGTCGGCGACGGCGGACGGGACGCCGGTGCCCCCGAGGCTGCCGGCGGAGCCCTCTAACCCCACCCAACTAAGTAGCAGTAACTGTCGTTTTGGGCCCCCAAAACGACAGTTACTGCTACCCAGTTGGGGAGGTGGCACCTGTGGTGAGGTTGGCCACCAGCGTGGCCGCCCGCCGTCGGGCGTTGCTACGCTGGAAACAAGGCTCCGCACCCGAGCCTCCGGACGACGGTTCAGTACCCGGAACGCGACAAGACTGGCCGGAGGATTCGTCATGTCGTGGATAATTCTGATACTTGCGGGAGCACTCGAGGCCGTTTGGGCCGCCGCGCTGCACCGCACCTTCAAGGCCTCCGGCCGCCGCCGCATTGCACCGGCCGCCCTGTTCCTGGTTTCCGTGGCCGCCAGCACCGGCGGCCTGGCGATCGCCATGCAGTCCATTCCAACCGGCACCGCTTACGCCGTATGGGTCGGGGTCGGCGTGGTCCTGACCTCCGCCTACGCGATCCTCACCAAAGTGGAACGCCTGACGGCGGCGCGGCTGCTCCTGCTGTCGGGCATCGCCGCCTGCGTGGTGGGCCTGAAGGTGGTGGCATGATGTTCCGCCGTTCAATTCCCTGGCTGGTGCTGCTGGTGTCGGCCGTCCTGGAAGCCGTGTGGGCTACAGCCCTGGGCCTGTCCGATGGCTTCAGCAGGCCCCTGCCCACCGCGGTTTTCGTTGTCACCGCGGTCCTGAGCATGCTCGGCCTGGGCCTGGCCATCCGGACGATTCCCCTGGGTACCGCCTACGCCATCTGGGTGGGGATCGGCGCCGCCCTGACCGTCGGCTGGGCGATGGCTACCGGCGTGGAACCCTTCAGCCTGCTGAAACTGCTGTTCATCGCGGGCATCGTGGGCTGCGCCGCCGGACTGAAGGCACTGCCCGCGGAGAAAAAGCCCGGGAAGGACCCGCGGCCGGCACGCGAGCCCGCCCGCCGCTGAGCATTCGCCCGGTCTAGGCTTTTGGCATGGACTCCCCCGAGATCACCCAGGCCCTGGCCGCCCTCCGCACCCGGATGGCGTCCGGCAGCCGAACCATCCTGGGCATCACTGGCGCTCCGGGTTCCGGAAAGTCCACCTTCGCCGCCTGGATCCGGGAGCAGTTCGGCCCGGGCGCGGCCGTGGTGGTTCCGATGGACGGCTTCCACCTGGGCAACGCCATCATCGACGGCACGCCGCTCCGCCAGCGGAAGGGAGCCATCGATACGTTCGACGCCGGCGGGTACCTTTCGCTGCTCCGCCGCCTGGTCCGCCGGGACGAGCCGGTGGTGTACGCCCCGGAATTCCGGCGCACCATCGACGAACCCGTGGCCGCGTCCATCGCCGTCCCCGCCGAGGTTTCGCTCATCATTACCGAAGGCAACTACCTGCTGGCGGAGCAGGAGCCCTGGAAAGAGGTCCGGGCGCAGCTGGACGAGGTGTGGTTTCTGGAAACACCGGACCAGCTGCGGATGAGCCGGCTCGTGGCCAGGCACGTGCAGTTCGGCATGGACCAGGCGGCGGCTGAAGCGTGGGCTGCCGGACCGGACGAGGCTAACGCCCGGCTGATCAGATTCACCAGGCCGGCCGCGGACCGCGTGATCCCCTGGCTCTGAAACCGCCCAAACACACCGCACAAAGGAGATTCCCGTGGCACCCACGACCATGCTGGGCGACGGCCTGGGCGTCAGTCCCCTCGGCTTCGGCGGCATGGCCCTCACCCCGGTCTACGGCGGGGTGGACCAGGCCGACGCGCTCAAGACCCTGCACCACGCCGTGGACGCCGGCATCAGCTTTATCGACACCGCTGATGTCTACGGGGCAGGCAGCAACGAGGAGCTGATTTCCCGGCTGCTCCGGGAGCGTCGCGGTGAGGTGCAGCTGGCCACAAAATTTGCGCTTGTGGGAAGCCCCGGCGAGGGATACTCGGGTGTCAGGAACGATCCGCCCTATATCCGGCAGGCCGTGGACCGGAGCCTGCAGCGGCTGGGCACGGACGTGATTGACCTGTACTACCTGCACCGCCGTGACCTCCGCGTTCCGATTGTGGAAGCCGTGGAAGCCATGGCGGGGCTGGTGCAGCAGGGCAAGGTCCGCCACCTGGGGCTGTCCGAAGTGACCGCCCGGGCGCCCAGGGCAAACGCCTGAAACTGCCGGTGGTGCCCATCCCCGGGACCCGGAAGCGGAAGCGCATTGACGAGAACCTGGGAGCCCTTGCCCTGCAGCTGACCCCGGCGCAACTGGAGGCGCTTGGCGAAGCCTCGGACGCCGTCGTCGGCTCCCGCTCTGCGGATCCCACCTGGGTGTCGGAGGGCCGGGAGTAGCCTGCGCCGCGGACCGTCGTCCTTAGACTGAAGCCCATGGACTCACTTCTGTACGACCTGCCGGCCCTGACCATCCGCAGCATTTCCGTCAGCGAGATGGACAACAACGTGTACCTGCTGACCGCGAAAGCAAGCGGCGAGCAGGTGCTGATCGACGCCGCGGACGACCTGCCGGCCGTCCAGCGGCTGCTGCAGGACGCCGCCGCGGACACATCCGCCACGCCCAGGCTCGCCCTGATCGCCACCACCCACCAGCACTGGGACCACGTCCGGGCGCTGAAGGAACTGGCGGAGGCAACGGGTGCGCCCACCGCGGCAGGCGTTGACGACGCCGACGCGTTGCCTGTGCCCGTGAACCAGCGCCTCGGGCACCGGGACATCCTGGCTGTGGACGGCTTTGAGCTGGCGGCTGTCCACCTGCGCGGACACACACCCGGCTCGATCGCCTACGTGTACGAGGAGCCCCGCGGGCTCACCCACATCTTCTCCGGCGACTCGCTGTTCCCCGGCGGGGTGGGCAACACCCAGAAGGACCCGGAGCGGTTCAACCAGCTGCTTGACGACGTCACGGAGCGGCTGTTCGGCACCTACCCCGACTCCGCCGTCGTGCACCCCGGCCATGGCAAGGCCACGACGCTTGGCGCCGAGCGCCCGCACCTTGAGGAGTGGCGCAAGCGGGGTTGGTAATACCTGCCGGTGGTTGAGCCGGCGGGGATCAACCCCGGCCGGGATTACCGCCCGCGGCGCTCGTTCGAAGCCGGAGCGGAAGCGCGGCGCGGGCCGCTGCGCTTGGGCCGGCCGGAGCCGCCGTTGCCGGAACCGTAGGATCCGCCGGAAGCCCCTCCGGTTGCGGAGGACCAAACGGCCTTGCTGCCGCCGCTGGCGGCGGAACCCGAACCGGACCGCTGGGCGCCGCGGCCGCCTGAGGTGCCGGCAGCAGCGCGCTGGCCGGTGGCCGGACGTCCGCCGCGCTGCCCGTCGGAACCGCGGCCGGCCGATGGGCGGCCACCTGCTGCGGGAACGTCGTTGCGGTGGGTGTTGCCGGCGGTGCCGCGGACGCGGGCATTGCGGCGTGCGGCGGCAGCTGCGATTGCACGGTCCTCGTTCTGCTCGCGGACCAGCTCGGCCGCGGCGCGGACCTCGGTGCGGCCCTCAAAGGCAGCCGCGCGGCGCTGGGCGCGGGGGACGTCGGTGCGGACCGGCTCAGCGGAAACCTTGCCGCGGCCGCCTCGTCCGCCACGGCCGCCTGCAGCGGGAGACGCCTGGCGGCGGGCCCGCTTCCGCTCGGCGTTGGCACCGGTTGAGGTGCCGCCGCCCTGCGTGGGCATCTTGGCAGCCAGCAGCGCGGCCCGGGTGCGGGGGTCCACCTTCTCCGCGACCTCGCCAACCAGCTCCGCCACGATCGGCGAGGAGGCCGTTACGCGCTCGAAGCTGACGTCCACGCCGGCGGCCTTCATCAGCTTCTTCACGTCGGTCTGCTGCTCAGGGAGGGTCAGCGTCACCACGGTTCCGTCGGAACCGGCACGCGCCGTACGGCCGGAGCGGTGCAGGTACGCCTTGTGCTCGGTGGGCGGGTCCACGTGGATCACCAGCTCGACATCGTCCACGTGCACGCCACGGGCAGCGACGTCGGTGGCCACGAGGACGCGGACGTCTCCGTTGGAAAACTCGGCCAGGTTGCGGTCACGGGCGTTCTGCGACAGGTTGCCGTGCAGATCGACGGCGGGGATCCCCGCGTCGGTCAGCGTCTTGGCCAGCTTGCGGGCGTGGTGCTTGGTCCGCATGAAGAGGACGCGGCGTCCCGCCCCGGCGGCGAGCTCCACGATCAGTTGCTTCTTGACGGTCTGGTCGTTGACCACCAGCACGTGGTGCTCCATGGTGGTCACCGCGGCCTGCGGGTCGTCCACGGAGTGGGTGAGCGGGTTGGACAGGAATCGCTGGACCAGCTTGTCCACGCCGTTGTCCAGGGTGGCGGAGAAGAGCAGGCGCTGGCCCTGCTTGGGTGTCATGTCCAGCAGCTTCTTGACCACGGGCAGGAAGCCGAGGTCCGCCATGTGGTCCGCCTCGTCCAGAACGGTGATCTCCACGGCTTCCAGGGTGAGGATGCGCTGGCGGATCAGGTCCTCCAGGCGGCCGGGGCAGGCGATGACGATGTCGACGCCGGCCCGTAGCGCCTTCTCCTGGCGCGCCTGGGAGACGCCGCCGTAGATCACGGTGGTGTTCAGCCCGGCTGCCTTTGCCAGCGGCTCGATGGTGGCGTTGATCTGCGTGGCCAGCTCACGGGTGGGTGCCAGCACAAGGCCCATGGGGCGGCCGGGCTTGCGGAAGTGGGCTGCCTCCCGCTCGGCCAGCCGGGCCACCAGCGGGATGGAGAAGGCGATGGTCTTGCCGGAGCCGGTGCGGCCGCGGCCCAGTACGTCACGGCCGGACAGCGTGTCCGGCAGGGTCTTCACCTGGATGGGGAACGGGGATTCAATCCCCTGTGCCGCAAGGGTCTCGGCGAGGGCTTTGGGCGTGCCGAGGGCAGCAAAAGTAGTCATCTAAAGTCAAAGTCTTTCTGGCGGTATCCAAGCGGATATCGGCCCCGGTGCCGGTTGACCCGGGGGTTCGCCGAAGAAAAGTCAGGTGATCAACCGGCAGCTGCCATCTGCAGGACGGCGGCCGGGACCAATTAGAACGCGTTCATCGACGCAGGATGTGCCTCTCACATGAATAATGCCCACTCCCCAACAAGGGGCTCCCGGAAAGAGGAGCGAGCGGGCATCACTGCACATCAAGTTCCACCATTCTAGCATCACGCGCTCCCTGCCCCTTCCCCGGCCCGCCCAACTGACTGGCATATGACGTCGCCAAACGTCGATCCCACTGCGTTTTCTGCGACTTAGTTGGGGCCGTTGCCTTGGCAGGCGGGTCAGGGCAGGCTTGTGGCATGAGCGAACACTCGGGTCACCTCCATGGAACGCACGACGACGGAACGGCCACAGGCGGCAGCGGCACCTTCGGCCGAGGTTCTGCAGGTGGCAACGGCACAAGCACTGACACCGGCACCGGCACCGGCACCGGCGGCAGCATCGGGAGCGGAATCCGCGGTGACGACGCAGCCTCGGTGTGGGACGAGCGGTACCGGTCGAAGCCGCAGATGTGGAGCGGCAAGCCCAACCCCCAGCTGGTCCGCGAAGTGGGCGGGCTGCACCCCGGGAAGGCGCTGGATCTTGGCTGCGGCGAAGGCGCCGATGCCATCTGGCTGGCGCAGCACGGCTGGACGGTGACCGCCGTCGACGTTTCCGCTGTAGCGCTGGAACGTGCCCACTCGCACGAGAAGGCCGCGCTGGCGAGGGAGAGTGTGCACGCGGCGGAGGGGAATATCGGCAGCCGCATCACATGGCAGCAGGCAAACCTGGAGGAGTGGAAGCCCGAGGGATCGTTCGACCTTGTGACCTCGCAGTTCCTGCATGCAGAGGAACTCGCCTGGCAGGGGCCGCTGCGGACGGCGGCATCCGCGGTCAAACCCGGCGGGACGCTGCTGGTGGTGGGTCATCATCCGGACCACCTGCCGCCGTGGGGCGGCGCGCACCATCACCGCCGGGAGATGTTCTACACCGGCGATGACCTGGTCCGCGAGCTGGGACTGGACGGGCCCGAGTGGCAGCTGGAAGTCCTGACCAGCCGGGAGCGGCCGGTGACGGGACCGGAAGGCCAGCACGCCACGATCGCGGACGTTGTCCTGCGCGCCACCCGCCTCCCCTGACCCGCCCCTTGGAGTTTTTGGACACGTACGGGGACTTCCGGGCCTTCTATCCGGTAGTAGCTGCCCCAAAACTCAAGGGGTCGGGGTGGTGACCCGCGGAGCCGGGGACGCTCACCAGGGGCATGATGGTGATCACCAGCCAGCGCCTCGAAGGCGGCAAGGAACACTAGGGAGCAGGTGCCGATGGTCACCCACATATACGTCCGGTGGAAGATGCCTGCAGCGCGGCCCGTGGCCGCGACGGTGGAGTCGGGCACGGCCATTTCAGCCGCCCACGTACCGGTTGCGGCCTGCTCGGTACCCGAAGACCGCAGCCAGTGACCCGACCACCAGGAACAGGACTCCGGCGGCCGCGAAGGATCCGGTGGCCTGGTGGAGCTGGCCGACCATGAGGGTCCCGGTGGAGCCGAGGCCGTAGCCAACACCCTGCATCATCCCGGAAAGATGCGCCGCCGTGTGCCCGTCCCGGGTCCGGAGCATGATCATGGTAAGCGCCACCGCGGTCAGGCTTCCCTGGCCCAGGCCCAGCAAACCGGCCCAACTCCATACGAGCTCCAGCGGCCCGAAAATGCAGAGGGCAAAGCCGGCTCCGGTCATCAGGGCAACAATGGTGTTGATGGCGCGCTGGTCCCGGAACCGGGCTGCCAGCGCCGGTGCGAACAGTGAGCCCAGCATTTGCAGCACTATGCTGGCCGAGACGATCAGCCCCGCCGTTCCTCCGTCCACGCCGCGCTCCCGCAGGATGGGCGCCATCCAGGCAAAGACGCTGAAGGACATCATCGCCTGCAGCACCATAAAGATGGTCACGTGCCACGCCACCGCCGAGCGCCACACGTTCACCCCGTCCCTGGCAACCTGGTGCTTCACCGTCCGCTGGCGGACAGCCACGGGAAGGAACAAAAGAAAAACGACGGCGGCAGGCACCGCCCAGAACAACAGCGCCAAGGTCCACTCCCCCGCGGCCGCGTAGACGGGGTAGGTAAAGCCCGCTCCGAGTGCCGCCGAGGCGCAGATGGCGGTGGTGTACAGCCCGCCCATCAACCCAAGGCGGTGCGGAAAGTCCCGCTTCACCAACCCGGGGAGCAGGACGTTGCACAGGGCGATGGCCGCCCCACACGCCGCCGTTCCGGCGAGCAGGCCAGGCAGGTGGCCGGCCCCGGATAACCCTGTGCCGAGCGGACGCAGCAGCAGCCCCGCCGTAAGCACGGCCATCGCAGCCAGCAGGACCCGCTCGGCGCCGAACCTTCGGGCCAGGACCGGGGCCAGCGGGGCGAACACACCCAGCAGCGTGACGGGCGCCGTTGTCAGCACCACTACCGCCCAGCCCGGCAATGCCGCCTGGGACGTGACCTCCGGGAGCACGGCGGAGAAGCTGGAGAAGACGGTCCGCAGGTTCAGCCCGATCAGGACCAAACAAAGGCCCAGGTACGCCAGTTGCCACCGGCTGCCCACCCGGGTTGGCGCAGGAGCGGGCAGTTCGTCAGCCTCAGCATCCACGAGCGTCTCTACCCGGTGAAGGCCGGCTGGACCGGGCACTCGTCCTGCGGTCCGCCGCTGCCTCCCTGCTGCGGAGTCTGTTGCTTCCGTCACCTGCCCATTGTTGCAGGCGGAGGGCCGCCGCCGTCTTATCCACATAGGGGCCAGCCGGCCTTCCTGCGGTCCGGCCGGCGTATCTAGGTTGAAACAGCATCAGATCCCCGAAAACAAGGAGAACCATGGGCATGCCACCCTCTTCCGGACCCCTTCCCGTGGAGGCCGGCGGGGAACCAGCGCCCGCAGCTTCGGGCACACTGCCGGAGCCACCGGGCAACGGCCATACCGCGGCAGCCATCGCCAGCCTGGTGCTGGCCATTGCGGCGCCCGCGAGCCTCATCATTACCGCCCCCTTTGCCAGCTTCGCCATGCTGCTGACCTTCCCGTATGACGGCCCGTCACGAAATCCATGGCTGGCTCCCCTCGCCTTCTGGAGCCTGCCCATGGTTTTCGGAACCATTTCCGCGGTCCTGGGCATCTACAGTCTCCGGAAGACGAAACGCAGTGGAGAGAGCAGGGGCCTGTCCTTGGCCTCGCTCTGCATCACCGGAGTCCTCTTTGTTCCGGGCCTGATCTTCACCCTGCGCTTTGTGTACATGATGCGGTGATGCAAGAGGCGCCATGGTTAACCCCGGCCAAGGCACGCCGGCTTCTCCCGGCGCTATTCTGGAAGGGATGAGCGAATCCCCGGAAACTCCCCAGCAGCCGCATGTCCCCAGGCCGGTCACGCCCGGAACCCAGGCGTCCCACGGCACCTACGGCGGCCGGCCGGTCAGCTTTGTGCGCCGCGGCACCCGCCTTCAGGGCCGGCGGCAGGCAGCATGGGAGGAGCACGCCGAACGTTGGGCCATCAACGTTCCACGGCACGTTGCCAACACCTCGGTCCACCCGGACTACGTTTTCGACGCCGAGGCGGAGTTCGGACGCAAGGCGCCGTTGATCGTCGAGGTGGGATCCGGCTTGGGCGATGCCATCTGCCATGCCGCGGAGCAGAACCCGGACACGGATTTCCTGGCTGTGGAGGTCTACACCCCCGGGCTCGCGAACACCATCATGAAGATCAACAGCCGCGGACTCCGGAACGTCCGGGTGGTGGAAGCCAACGCCCCCGAGGTGCTCGCCACCATGCTTCCGGCCGGCTCGATCGATGAGCTCTGGGTCTTTTTCCCGGACCCCTGGCACAAGTCCCGCCACCACAAACGCCGCCTGATCCAGCCGGAGTTCGCCGCCTTGGCCGCCCGCGCCCTGAAACCGGGCGGGCTGTGGCGGATCGCCACCGACTGGTCCAACTACGCCATCCACGTCCGCGACGTGCTGTCGGAGTCACAGGACTTCGAGAACCTGCACACCGGCGAGCGCCGCGGCCCCGAAAGCCCGCTTACGCAGGTGTGGCAGTCCGGCGTCGAAACCGTGGTGGGCGGCGCCCCGGTACGTGAGGGACGGGCCCCGGTGAGCACTGAACACACCGGCCCCAACGAGGGCATCGATGAAACGGGCGGGTGGGCACCCCGGTTTGCGGGCAGGATCCGCACCAGCTTCGAGGCGAAGGCGCATGAGGCCGGCAGGCTGATCTTCGACCTCTGCTACCGTCGGCGGTAGGCCCGGATACGGCCCGGCAGCAGCCACTGTTCCAGGCTGCGGGCGCGTGGGACTATTGCGGTTGTGTGGGGCACGAACACCAGTGAACCACCGCGCAGGCGCTGCGCACGCACAAAGGAACAGCCATCAAAAGAGAACTGAAACAGGCCGTCGAAGCGGCAGAGAACGCCACCAATTCGCGGACTCTGGAAGTGCTGGCAAGGGCTGGTTTTGCGGCAAGCGGCATCCTGCATCTGCTGGTGGGTGTGATCGCCATCCGGCTGGCCATGGGCGGCACGGGCAACGCCGACTTCAGCGGCGCCGTGGCAGAACTCGCCACCCAGCCGGCCGGCCCGTTCCTGCTGTGGGCCAGTTTCGCGGCCTGCGCCGCATTGGCTCTATGGCAGACCAGCGACGCCATCTTCGACTACAACCGCCTGCCCGCGAAGGAAAAAGCCGGCCGGAAAGCCAAGGCGGCAGCGCAGGCGCTGGTGTTCGCAGGGCTGGCACTGACCCTGATGTCCTTTGCCAGGGGAACGGGTTCTGGCGGTGACAACCAGAAGGCCGCGAGCGACCTCACCTTCTCCCTCATGAAGGCACCCGGCGGTGTCGCCATCCTGGTCCTCCTGGGCGCGGCCATTGCCGTGACCGGCGTGGTCTACGGTATCCGCGGCCTCAGGAAGTCCTTTGAAAAGCATCTGGCGATGCCCGCCAATCCCAGGGCAAGGACAGCGGTCACGGTCCTGGGCGTCGTGGGCTACGTGGCCAAGGGCGCCGTGCTGCTGCTGGCCGGCCTGCTGATCGTCGTCGCCACACTGCAGGCCCACCCGGAGGACTCAACGGGACTCGACGGCGGGCTCCGCGCGCTCCGTGACCAGCCGCTGGGCGTCTATCTCCTGGCCGCCGTGGGTGCCGGCCTTATGTGCTACGGGGTGTTCATGATCGTGCGGGCGAAACTGGCCACGATGACCCAATAGGCCCCGGCAGCGGCCTGGAAGGGGCAGAGCCAGTGGCCGGCGGGCGGGTAAGGTCTCAGGGCACCGTGATCACGGCGACGGCATGCTGCGTCCCGTCCCGCAGTTCCACGCTGGAGATGCTGGCCAGCTGGATGGGAGTGGCCCCGGTGATCCGGACCCTGCCGCTGGACGTCGCCGTCCAGGCGCAGGCGCGGTCCTCGCTGCCGGCACGGTCGCGGACCCAGAGCGATAATGTTCCGTCCTGCGGCAGGCTGCTGCCATTGACGGCAAGCTCGGTTCCCCAGTTCTTCCGCGCAAGGTCGATGTTTACCTGCAGGCCGTCCCCGGATTGCAGCGAGTAGGTGGCATCAGGAGGGTCGGGCCGTGCCAGGAGCGGTCCCGCCAGGATGCCCAGGGCGAGGCACGCGGCGGCGACGGCGCCCACGAGTGCCAACCACCGCCGTCGGGAGGTCCGACGGCGGCGGGCGAGTCGGGCGAGGAGCGGCGCCGGAGCAAGGACGCTGGAGGACGCAGCCAGGCTTGAAACGGCAGTCAGGGCCACCGCGTCCGGAACGGGAAGGGTATCCAGGAGGACCGGAACGTTTTCCAGCCCTGCCAGTTCCTCCCGGCACTCGGCGCAGCCCTCCAGATGGGCTTCAAAACCCGCCCGGTCCGCGGAGTCGAGGCCGCCCAGCAGGTAAGCACCGAGCAACTGGTGCCGTTCCGCGCTGTTCACCGTTCCACCCCCATCTCGTCCAGGATGGTGCGGAGCGCCCGTACCGCGTAATACGCCCGGGACTTGACCGTGCCACTGGGGATGTTGAGCTGGACCGCGGTTTCGTTGACGGTAAAGCGGCGGTAGTGCAGGGCCACCAGGACGTCCCGGTGCTCCTTGGTCAACCGAAGCAGGGCTTCTTCGACCAGCACCCGGTTGAGCAGGTCATCCACGCGCTCCATCACCTCGGCAGGATCCGGGCTGCTTTCGAGGGATTCAGGGCGGCGCTGGGCACGGCGGTAGTTGTCGATCATGATGTTCCTGGCTGTCCGGTAAAGGTAGCTGCGCAGGCTGCCGTTGATGTCCGGGGCCTGCTGCCACACGCGGAGCAGTGTCTCCTGGACCACGTCCTCGGCCATCTGGGGATCGTGTGAGGCGCTGACGACAAAACGGCGGAGCGCGGGGCCGTGTTCACGGTAAATGGACTCCACCACGTCTTCGTCCAGCGGCATAGCGTCCCTCCCGCCCGGGCCTTCGTCCCACCATTCCTGCTTACCACCTGAAGACGCTGTTGCCGGGCGGAAAGTTCAGATTAGGGGGCGCTGCTATGAACCATTCTTCACCCGGGTACGTCGTAGCGGTTACCCTCCGGTGATTCGACGCCGGGCCCAGCCAAGGAGCATCCCATGAAACACCACGTGGGCGCAGGCCTCGCCATCCTGGCCCTTTCCGCAGTTCTGACTGCCTGCGCCGGCGGCACGGGAACCGCGCCGGCAAACAGCCCGGCTGTCACGACCAACTCGCCTGCCGCCTCTGCAACGGCCCCCGCCGCGTCCGTTTCACCGCCTTCGGCAACCTCCACCGCCACGGCGGGCGCCGCCGTCGACCTCATGACAGCGTCCTCCAGCGCCGGTGAGATCGTGGTGGACGGCAGGGGCATGAGCGTCTACTTCTTCACCAACGATGTGAAGGATTCCGGAACCAGCGCCTGCACGGATGCCTGCCTGGCGGCGTGGCCCCCCGTAGTCACTACTTCTGCCACTCCTGCCGCCGAGGGCGTCACGGGAACGCTTGGCACCATCAACACCCCGGACGGCAAGATGCAGGTCACGCTGAACGGGATGCCGCTGTACTACTTCGCCGAGGACACCAAGCCGGGTGACATCCTGGGCCAGGGCGTCGACGGCGTCTGGTACCTGGCCGACCCGGCAGGCGGAATGATCATGACGGGCGGTGCCGGCTAGGAAGCAGAGCCGGCTCAGCCGCTAAAGCGGGCCGCAGGCGCCTTCACCGCAGTGGGACTGCGGGGAGCGTTCCCGGCAGAGGCAGATCTGACGGGCCGGGAACGGGCACCTGCGGCTGCTGGCCCACCCCGTTGGTCAGGTCCCGGGGGACGGCGGTGGGCAGGTCTTTGACCACCGGCAGGTCTTCCGGCTTGCCGGGGGCTGCGGGGTTCCCCGCGGCCTTCTCCGTGGTCTCCGGCGTGGCAGGAACGGCCGACGGCGGCACCTGGCCCGGTTGCGCGGCCCCGGCGGGAACGGTGGGAACCGCTGCCGGCGTGGCGGGACCGGAAGGAGCCGGCAGCCGGGGTTCCTCTGCCTGGTCTCCGGCAGGCGCCGGGCTTGATCCGGTCACGAACGAGGTGACGGCCCGGTTGAACTGGGTGAACGAGTCGCGAAGGCCCTGGTCCGACGCTACGGCCACTGCGCCTCCGGCGGAGAGTGAGACCGCCACGGAAAGGGCGGTGAGGGTTGCGCGCCGCTTGGCCCGGCGGCGGGCGGCCAGTTCATCGACGGGCGTTAGCACAACCGTGTCTGCTGCGGTCGCTTCGGGAGCTGCCGGCGCCTCCTTGGCCCGCGCCAGCAAGGCGGCTACTTCTGCGGACGGCTCCGGGGTCCCGGTACCCAGCGCACGGAGCTGCAGGAGGGCGGGGCGGAGCTGGCCGTCGTTGTCCAGACCTGCCTCGAGCAGCAACTGGTCGACGAAACGGTCGCTGCGGGATCCTGCGGTGTCACTCATTGTTCGCCTGTTTTCTTGTGAGCGTTTGTGCTTTGAGGTTTTGAAGGGCCCTGCGCTGGAGCTGTTTGATGGCCCCGGTGCTCTTGCCCATGATGGCGGCCACCTGTTCGATGGACAGGTCCGCCACCACGCGGAGGGCCAGCACTTCCTGGTGTTCGGCGCTAAGTCCGGCCAGCATGTCAGCGGCGCCGGCGGTTAGTTCGACGGCATGGTCCTCGGCGGACGGGGTGGTGCGGCCGTCATCCCGGGGATCGTAAGGAGTCAGCTGCGGCCTGCGCTCCAGCCGGCGGTAGTGGTCCACCATACGGGCGTGGGCGATGGAGAAAATCAGGGACTTGGCGCCCTGCAGGCCGCCGGTGAGTTCATCAATGCGGGGATAGAAGGCCAGGAACACGTCCTGGGTAACCGCCTCGGGATCGTCCACGCCGCGGGCCTTGAGGTAGCCCTGCACAGGGCCGGCGAAGGACCGGTAGGCAGCACCGAAGAGCACAGCGGGATCCGCTCCGGCTGTGTCTTCAAATATGTCGGTTTCTTCGTGGGCCAAAGTGTCCAGCACCAGCGGCTCCTCCATCCCGGAACACGGCGTCCGCCTGTCCGGTATTCGCTGTGGATTGCCAGTCCCCAAGGTCTTTCAGGCTGCCCCGGCACGGCGGCAGCGGCGGCCTGCAGGACCCCTGCCTGGCGGCACGTTCCTGCAGTGCCGGGGTGGACCGCAGCCCGAGAACGGCTGCGGTCCACCCTAGCTAAAGCTGCTTAGCGGACTGAAACCGAGACGTTGCCGGCTCCGGTGGGGACGGCAGGAACAGCAGGCACGGCGGGAACGGCCGGCTCGCCGTCGACACCCGGAACGGCGGGCACAGCCGGAACAGCGGGAATCTCCGGACGCTCAACCTCAACGGCAGCGGAACCGGTGGCGGCAGCGCCGGCTTCCGCAGCTGCGCCGGCTTCGGCAACGACGTCGGCGCAGAAGCTTTCGACATTGGCTTCGCCTTCAGCGGCGATCACCAGTGAGGAGAAGCCCTCGGAGGAGGCGTTGAGGCCGCCGTTGGTGAAAGCGGTGCACAGGCCGAATGCCGCGGCTCCGGCGGCGTCCACGGCGGCACCGGCGGCAGCGGAACCGGAAGCCTGGGCGGCAACGCTGTCACCACTGACGGCGGCCTCTGCGGCGGCTTCGGCTTCGGCACCTGCGGAAGCGTCGGCGTTGGCTGCGCCGTCAACGGCGGATTCTGCGGCGGCCTGGGCGTCAGCTGCTGCTTCGGCGGCCAGTTCCGGAGCCGGGGCGCCGAAGAGTTCGTGGGCGGCCTGCTGGGCTTCGGTGGGAAGGGCACCGGAAACAGCGGCAACGCCGGTTCCGCCAACG
This sequence comes from Arthrobacter sp. MPF02, assembly GCF_046605375.1. Classification (GTDB taxonomy): domain Bacteria; phylum Actinomycetota; class Actinomycetes; order Actinomycetales; family Micrococcaceae; genus Arthrobacter. The sequence goes on from NZ_CP176772.1 coordinate 3,428,552, forward strand.
GCCAGGGTGCCGGCAGCCAGGACGGAAGCGGCGACTTTACTGGTGGCGAGAACGGTGAACACAGACATGAAGCACTCCAAAACTAGACGATTAGGGGGCGGGCCCGGCGGGCGGACCCATCACCTCCTACATCGCCGGGGCCAGCGGAAAGGTTACGGTCCCCGGAGAAGTTTTCTGGCGCACCTGCCGGCGCCGCCGCAATTACGATCAGTGCATGCCTGAAACCACACAGCCTGAAGAACGTGCACCGCAGCGGCCTGTAGAGGAGCCGGTTGTCCGGAAAGAGGCCGGAACGTGGCAGTCGATGGTGGACAACAACAAGGCGCTGCTCCTGCGGAAGACAGGCAAGGACACGGCCTACTGGGCGGAACAGGCACGCGCGGCGGGCATCGCCAGCGACGGGGAGCTCCGGGACTGGATGCGCGGCCAGTTCGGCGTGACGGGCTACGCGCAGTACGCGGTGTCCTGGGAGATGTTCGGCTACCCGGAGTTCATGCTGCGGGATGCGGACGAACTGCTGGACGGCCAGTACGCCAACCACCCGGACCTGCGGCCGATCGCTGATGCTGTCCTGGCCTGGGCATCAGCGACCGACGGCGTGCAGATCCAGATGCGGAAGGGCTATGTGTCGCTGCACAGCGCTCGCCGGAAGTTCGCGCAGCTGACGCGTTCGACCAACAGCGCAGTGGACATCACGTTGCGCCTGGACGCACCGGCGGCGGGCAGGCTCGAAAAAGTCCGGACCCGTGCGGATGACCCCTTTACCGTCCGGGTGCGGCTGACTGCGCCGGAACAGGTGGATGACGGGCTGCTGGAAATCCTTGTGCTTGCCCTGGAACAGAACAGGTAGAGGGCAGGGGCAAAGCCGGCCGGGGCCACCGTGTATCCACGGCGGCCCCGGCGTAAGTCTGGCTGCTACGCCTCAACCAGGTTCGCGTCGGACTCCTCGAACTCCACGGCCGCCACGATCTCGAGCGTCTCCGGGTTGATCATGAACGCTTCGTCGTCCTCCTCCACCATGATGAAGTCCCCTTGATCGGTGGCAAAGTGCCAGGCAAGGGTCTTTTCGCCGTCGTGGATGTAGTTGGGGTCGCCCATGGTGATCTTGAGCAGCTCGTAGCCGGTGATGGCGCAAAGCTCGCGGATGATGATTTCGAAATCCGGGGCGTCCTCCAGTGCTGCCGCCTCCGCCTGCGCCTTGCGTTCGGGCAGGTCGGGGATTTGGGCAACGAGTTCCTGGATGTAGGCGCCCACCTCCTCGTCGTCCAGTACCAGCAGGTCCGTCTGGTTGCGCAGCCAGGCGGCGTTCAGGGCGGTGATGTTTTCCCTCTCCAGCAGCTCCTCGAACTCGTTGTCCAGCTCCTCCATCCGGAGGACGCCGTCGGGGGTTTCCTCCGCGTCCAGGCCGCCGTCCAGGTAGAAATCCTCTTCCTCCTCGGACAGGTGGTCGTAGGCCTCCACCGCCCGGTTGAACAGGTCCAGGTGGGCGGTTGCGCCCATGCCTGCCATGCCCTCGCGGACCAGGGTGTCCGTGTCTGCGCGGTCAGCAGACATGTAGGCGTACTGCGCAAAGCCGCCATCCAGCGCCTGTGTGAGGTAGAAGTCCACGTAGTAGCTGCGGACTGCCACTGGGGACATCTCCCCGGTGTGCAGGAGGGCGGTATGCATGGCGTCCACCACGCTCACATTGGCCTCGACTGCCTCTTCATCGCTTGCTTCAACGCTGCTGCTGGTCAGGATGACGGGCTGCTGGCTGGTGATCATGGCAATCCTCACTGCTCATAGCGGGTGGTGCTTGGGACGCTTTCACGCTACGTGCGCGGGACCACGGGGCTGTTGAGGAGGAAGTGAACGTCACAAGAAGTTTTCGGTGGCAGCCGGGAAAGACGCCTGCCCGCGCCCCTGGTGATGGCGAACTAAGATGGATCAGATAACCAACCGACGGACCCGGCCCCGCCGTGTCCTGCTGAAAGTAGCGCGCAACCATGCCACCCCAACCGGACGAGAGTGCGGACCTGGCGATTCAGACCCCTGCCATCAACGACCGCTCCCTGGCGGCGGGCCTTGCCTATGCCATGGGCAGCCGGGTCTCCGGCATCTCGTTCGACGCCGGCACCGGACTTATGCTTGGCAAGGTCCGGGGCAGTGCGGACGTGCCTTATTCCACAACCGCCAAACTGGTCCGCAAGGGTGGCGGGTGGAGCTGCACGGTGGGCGTGTGCAGCTGCCCCGTGCGGAAGGATTGCAAGCACGTCGCGGCCCTGCTCTTCGCTGCGGAGGACAACCCGGCCATCCGCGTCCAGCTCCTTTCCCCGTCCACGGCCGCGCAGGTGGCCCGCGGGCCCGCCACAGTCCTGTCCGACTGGGAACAGGCCCTCAGCCCGCTCATCTCGCAGCCCGGCGGTGCCGCGTCCGGCAACGGTGTCCCGCTGGCGCTCCAGTTCGAAATCGAGGAACCGGCACCGCACTTCTCCTACACCGGCCGCCGGGGTCCGGTCCGCGGTGTTCGGCAGCTCAAGGCGCGTCCGGTGATCATGGGCGCCAAGGGCAAATGGATCCGCGGCGATGTCTCCTGGAACACCCTGAGCTACCTGAATTTCCGGCGGGAATGCAACGAGAAGCACGTGGAGTGGATGCAGGAGTTCCTGGCCAGCCACTCCGCCTCCGCCAGCCGGATGCACAACTCGTCCGGCCTCTGGCTCAGCCTGAACTCCTATTCCGGCAAGAACCTGTGGAGCCTGCTGTCCGACGTCCGCAAGATCGGGCTGGCCCTGGTCCACTCGCGCGGCACTGAGCCGGTCCGGTTGGCGGAGGCGCCTGCCGGCGTCGGACTTAATCTGGGGCGGTACGGCACAAGCAGTACCGAACCGTCGGAACCATCCAGCGCGGTGTCCGACGGCGGCCTGGAACTTTCGCCTACCGTCACCGTTGATGGCGTGGAGGTGGATCCGGCGTCGGTGGGCACCATCGGCCGGCCCGCGCACGGCCTGTTTGTCACATCGGGCGAAGCGGCGCTGCCCGGCGTTCCCGACCCCGAAGGCACCATCACCCTCGCCCCGCTGGAAAGTGGTTTGAGTGAGGAACTTCTGGCGTTCGTCACCGCGGGCAGCACCCTGCACATTCCGGCGAAGGACGAGTCGCGCTTCCTCACCGGCTTCTATCCGAAGCTCAAGCAGACGGCCCGAGTCACGGCCCGTGACGAATCGGTGGAGCTGCCGGCCCTTGCCGTTCCGACGCTCTCGCTGCTGGCGAACTACGGGGCCGACCACCGGGTGCGGTTGCACTGGGAGTGGCACTACAAGAGCGGAAACCTCGTCACGGCGCAGCCGCTGTGGCGGCATCCGGGCGACCAGGGCTACCGCGACGATGCTGCCGAGGCGCGCATTCTGGAAGGTGTCGGCCGGCTGTGGGAAGTGGTCCCCGCTATGGGTGAATCCGCTACCGATGGCTGGGGCACTCCCCGGCTGGCGGCGTCGGCCGAGTTGAAGGGCCTGGACACGCTGGCTTTCACGGAGGACGTTCTGCCGCGGCTGCGCCAGACTCCGGATGTTGATGTGGAGACGGCGGGCGACATCGCCGATTACCGCGAGGCCGAGGAAGCGCCGGTGGTGTCCATTTCCACCAAGGCCACCGAGCAGCGGGACTGGTTCGACCTGGGCATCCAGATCACGCTGGAGGGCGAGCCGGTATCGTTTGCGGCGGTCTTTTCCGCCCTGGCGGCGGGGCAGACCAAGATGCTGCTGCCGAGCGGCGCCTACTTCTCCCTGGATTTGCCGGAGCTGCACCAGCTGCGCGCCCTGATTGAAGAGGCGCGGTCGCTGCAGGACAACAAGGACGCGCCCCTGCAGATCAGCCGGTTCCAGGCGGGGTTGTGGGACGAGCTGGCACAGCTGGGCATCGTGGACGAGCAGGCTGCGGCCTGGCGTTCGGCGGTCGGCGGCCTGCTCGAGGGCGGCACCGACGGGCTGCCGCTGCCGGCCTCCCTGAACGCTGAATTGCGCCCGTACCAGCTGGAGGGCTTCAACTGGCTCACCTTCCTGTACCGGCACAGCCTGGGCGGGGTCCTGGCCGACGATATGGGCCTCGGCAAGACCGTCCAGGCGCTGGCACTGATGTGCGCGGCAAAGGAACACGCTTCCGCTGCCGCCGGTTCTGTTGCCCCGGACGCCGGCAGCGCTGGCCGGCCCGCCGCCGTCGCGCCTTTCCTAGTGGTTGCGCCCACCTCAGTGGTGGGGAACTGGGCGGCTGAGGCGGCACGCTTTGCCCCCGGGCTGAACGTGCAGGCAGTTGGTGAGACGTTCGCCAAAAGCGGCCTGAATCCGGCGGAGACCCTTGCAGGTGTTGACGTGGTCATCACCTCCTACGCGCTGTTCCGGATCGATTACAACTCCTATTCGGCCCGCCAATGGTCCGGGCTGGTGCTGGATGAGGCGCAGTTCGTCAAGAACCACCAGTCCAAGGCGTACCAGTGCGCCCGGAAACTGCCGGCGTCCTTCAAGCTGGCCATCACCGGCACCCCGCTGGAGAACAACCTCATGGAGTTCTGGGCGCTGACGTCGATTGTGGCGCCCGGCCTGTTTTCCAGCCCGAAGCGTTTTGCCGAGTACTACCAGAAGCCCGTGGAGAAGAACGGCGACAAGGGGCAGCTGGACAAGCTCCGCCGTCGGGTCCGCCCACTCATGATGCGCCGCACCAAGGACCAGGTGATCAAGGACCTGCCGCCCAAGCAGGAGCAGGTCCTGGAGGTTGTGCTGAACCCGCGGCACCAGAAGGTGTACCAGACCCACCTGCAGCGCGAACGGCAGAAGATCCTGGGCCTGATTGATGACGTGAACAAGAACCGTTTCACCATCTTCCAGTCCCTGACCCTGCTCCGGCAGCTCAGCCTCGACGCCTCGCTGATTGACCCGTCCTTGTCCGGCGTGCGCTCGAGCAAGCTTGATGTGCTGTTCGAACAGCTTGAGGACCTGGTGGCGGAAGGCCACCGGGCACTGATTTTCAGCCAGTTCACCGGCTTCCTGGGGAAGGTCCGGGAGCGGCTCGAGGAGCAGGAGATTGAATACTGCTACCTCGACGGCGCCACGCGTAACCGCGCCGATGTTGTCAGCGAGTTCAAGAACGGCAGCGCGCCGGTATTCCTGATCTCACTGAAGGCGGGCGGGTTCGGGCTGAACCTTACCGAGGCCGATTATGTCTTCCTGCTGGACCCCTGGTGGAACCCTGCGTCCGAGGCACAGGCGGTGGACCGGACCCACAGGATTGGGCAGGCGCGGAACGTGATGGTGTACCGGCTGGTGGCCAAGGACACCATCGAGGAAAAGGTCATGGCGCTGAAAGCCCGAAAGTCGCAGTTGTTTGCAGACGTGGTGGAGGGCGAGGCCCTGGCCGGTGGCGCCATCACTGCCGAGGACCTGGCGGGGCTGTTCAAGGAATAGCCCTGTCATGGAGTAGCGCTGTACCGAATGTGCCCGGTTACGCCCTGGAGCCCGTTGGAAGGGTGAGGATTTCGGCGCCGTCGTTGGTGATGGCGATGGTGTGTTCGCTGTGGGCCGTCCGGCAGCCTGTGGCGCTGCGGAGGGTCCAGCCGTCAGTATCGGTGACGAGTTCGGCGGTGTCCGCCATGACCCAGGGTTCAAGTGCGAGCAGCAGCCCGGGACGCAGTTTGTAGCCGCGGCCGGGACGCCCGGCGTTAGGCACGTGCGGGTCCTGGTGCATGGTCGACCCGATGCCATGGCCACCGAACTGGGTGTTGACGGGGTACCCCGCGTCGCTGAGCAACGAGCCGATGGCGTGGGAGATGTCGCCGATGCGGGCACCCGGTCCGGCCGCGGCGATGCCTGCTTCCAGGGCGCGTTCGGTGGTGTTGATCAGCGCAATGCTTTCCTTGGGCCGGGAGTCGCCTACAACAAAGCTGATGGCAGAGTCCGCTGCGACTCCTCCCAGCGAAACGGCCAGGTCCAGGCTCAGCAGGTCACCATCGGCAAGGGTGTAGTCGTAGGGCCGGCCATGCAGCACCGCGTCATTGACGCCGGTGCAGATGTAGTGTCCGAACGGACCGCGCCCGAAGGACGGCGCGTAGTCGACGTAGCAGGACTGCGCGCCCGCTTCGGCAATCATTTCCGCTGTCCACTTGTCGATGTCCAGGAGATTAGTGCCAACTGTACTGCGGCCCTTCATGGCCTGGAGGATGTCCGCGACCAGGGCGCCCGTCTTCTTTGCTTGCGCCAGTTCGGAGTGGTTCAGGATTTCGATCATGGGGCGCCCTTCGCATTCCTGCCAATAACTATCCCGGCCATATTATCCCGGTATTATTATTGGAGCCATGGTCAGGTTGCCACTCACGCCCGAAGAAGTGGAACGGGGACAGCGGCTGGGAGCCCTGTTGCGCCGTGCACGAGGAGAACGGCCCATGCTGGAGACGGCACTGGACGCCTGCGTCTCGCCGGAAACCCTTCGGAAAATCGAAACCGGACGGGTAGCCACACCCGCCTTCTCCACTATCGCCGCGATCGCCAGTGTATTGGGGCTCTCCCTCGATGACGTCTGGAGTGAGATCACCAAAGCCGACGGTGGAACTGAGGCAAACAGCTCCAGCAGCTCGCGGCCCCGCCTGGCCTCATAGGACTCAAGCCAGGGGCATAAACCAGCAATGGTGTGAAAATCCCCTAGGTCAGGGCCGGTTCCCAGTTCTTGATCGGATCCGGGGGCAGGGTGATGGGCGTTGCGAGGAAGATGACCTGGTTCCATAGATCGTCATCCGGTGGGGTGCCGCCGGGGTCCACGAGGTGTTCGCCGGGTAGCTCTCTAACTGCAGGGACCGGTAGAAGGCCGTCCGAGGCTTCGGGTGGCAGGACATCATCCAGAAAGAATTCCTGCATCAGCGCCGGTGGCCAGTGGGGTGGTTCCCAGTCCTGGTGTTCGCTGGCGTAGCGGCGTCCGGCCGGTGAGATCCAGCCGGGTGGCTCGTTTTTGGTGGCGGGGGTGGGTTTCCAGGTGCTGGTGTGTTTCATCCGGTGGTGCTTGGGGCAGGGCTGGGCGAGGTTGCTGATTCCGGTGGTTCCGCCGTGATGCCAGGCCAGCAGGTGGTCGGCTTCGTTATCGAGGGAGTGGTTGCTGCAGCCGGGGAACGGGCAGGTGCCGTCCCGGAGCCTGAGCCAGCGGCGCATCGCTTCCGGAATCCGGTAGCTCTTGCGCCCGATCTCCAGCGGCGCCCCGTCCCTGGGATCGGCCAGGACCCGGTAAAACGAGTCCGCCCCGCCGGCGACGAGTCTGCGTGCCATCGACGCCGGGATCGGGCCGTGCCCGCCCAGCACTGCAGGTTCCTCTGTTAGGCCCAGGAGCGAGAACACCGGCACGGTGACGAGCACCTGCGCCCGCGGCACCGGGGGCCCGGCCAAAGCGGCGCCGGGTCCGTGCACGTGAGGGCCGGCAGAGGCAGCGCCGTGGCCGGTTGTGTCGTTCCGCGCGTCAGCATTGGGGGCGTGTCCGGTGGCGAGGAGGGCTGTGGCGCTGATGTCTGCCATGAGTTGTGGCAGGGTGCGGGGTTCGTTGGGTCCCTGCAGTCCGCGGGCCAGGGCCCGGGTCCGGTTCCAGGCCGCGTTGGCCTGGTCCGCCGGCAGGTAGATGGAGATCCAGGCCATCGCGTCGCGGTCCGGGGCGTATTCCATCCGCCGGGCCGCGACACCCCTGGCGTGGCGCTTTTCGATCAGCTCCGGGTGGTGGCGTTCCCGCCACGAACGCACCTTCGGCCGCAACCTCGCCGGCGGCAGCACCCCTGCCACACCACCAGGGCCGGCGCCCGGCGCGTCCGGGTTCAGGAAGTGCTGTTCCAGGGCTGTGGTGGCGGCAGGGTCAAGACCCGTGGTTTCATCAACCAGGACCCTGGCGTTCTGCCACGACACCTCCCCGGCCTGCAACGCGTTCAACACTGCAGGCAAGGAACCGGTCAAGGCTTGGGCTTCACCGATCAGGGTACTGGCGGCGCGTTCCCCGATGGTCAGGACGCAGGCGACCTCGGCCACGGAGGCCATCTCGCGGCCCTTGGCCCATCCCGGCCCGGCCGCCGGGTCCTCCATCGCAGCGACCGCACCGATGTGCCCGTCCACCAGCAGCACCTTCACCGCGGCAGCGGCGGCCTCAAGCTTGCGCTGGACCGCCAAACCGTCCAGGCAGTCATCAGCGAACACCCGCAACGGATCACCACCAGCGGCCAGGGCATCAGAAGAACCAGCATCAGAAGACCCCGCATCAGAAGAACCCGAAACAGCGGAACCACCGGCAACAACGCGGGCAAGCTCATCAACGAAACCAGCCACCGACGCAACAGCAGCCAAAATCCCCGCCCTGCCTCCCACGCCCCAGGTCGCCTCGCTCCCGGCCGCTTCGCTGTCCATACCCCAAGCATGCCAACAGGGTCCGACAAAACATCGGCCTGGAAGGCTCCTCCAAAAAAAGATTCTGGGACTTTCTGAAAAGTAGTGACGTCCCCAGAGCCGTCGGCCCTAAGCTGGACATCAGCCTAATTACAACGTTGGAGAAAGCTTTGCCTCGACAGCAGATCGCGCACCACGCCGGTGCGCCGCCCGAACAAACCCGGGCCCTCCCTCCCCTGCGCGCAGACGCCTTCACAGCTCCTTATCGCGACCCCGTCTGGGACGGACCCACGGACCCCATCCTGGTGGCCGACCATCTCAAAGGGGAATGGGTCCTGTTCTACACGCAGCGCCGCGCCACAGAACCTGGGCTGACCGGCGTCGAATGGGTTCACGGCACGGCGATCGGCACAGCAAGATCGTCCGACGGCGGCGCAACCTGGCGCTATCAAGGAACCGTTGGCGGACTCGTTCCGCCGGGAACGGAACTGCCGGCAACCCTGTGGGCGCCCGACGTCGTACGCATTGGCGACCAGTGGATCATGTACCTGTCCGTCCTGGGCGGACGCCGGACCGACTGGACCGGGAGTGCTTCCATCGCGCAGTTCGCCAGCACCGACCTGGAACATTGGGAATATCTGGGCGCCATTGATCTGGACTCCGCGAGGGTCATTGATGCGGCCGTGGCGCGCTGCGGGGACGGCCGGTACCGGCTCTGGTACAAGGACGAAACGCGCGATTCGAACACGTACAGCGCCGTCAGCGACACCCCGCAGGACCCGGCGTCGTGGGTCCTCGAAGGTGTGGCAATTCCGGGCCGCCCGCACGAGGGACCGAAGGTCTTCCTGCTGGACGGCACGTACTGGATGATCGTGGACGAGTGGCGCGGCCAGGCCATCTACCGGTCAGAAGACGGCACCGGCAACTGGACCAGGCAGGAACACCTGGACGGCCTCATCCTCACCGGACCGGAGGAGGCGGAGGGGCGGCCCGTCGTCGGACGCCACGCGGACGTGGTTCCGCTCGCACCCGGTGACGACGGCCGGGAACGGGCCCTGCTCGTGTACTTCACGCACCCCTACTGGGGCGGCGAGGACATCGGCACGATGGACCCGGACCCGCGCATACGCCTGAGCCATGTCCGGGCCGCCGTGCTGGAAATCCGGGACGGCAACCTTGTCTGCACTGAGCAATGACCGGCAGGCGCCAAGGGATGCAGATGACAAAAGGGCCAGGCCTTGGAACTATAAGCCGGCTGCTGCCGGCACCGGTCCAAGGCCTGGCCCTCTGCCTTACTAAGGCACCGGGCCGCCTCCCAGCAGGCGGGCCCGGCTGTCTGTGTCAGCCCCGCTGCGGGGAACCCAGCTCCACCGGATCCTCGTCCGTCAGGTAGGCAAGCTCGGAGTGGGCAGCGAGGTCGATGCCGCGCAGCTCGTCCTCCGGGTTGATGCGGAGGCCGACAGTCTTGTCCAGGATTTTCGCCAGGACCCAGGTGATGCCGAAGGAGTAAGCCAGCACCGTGACCGTGGCGAGGGCCTGGGTGCCCAGCAGTTCCACACCGCCGCCGTAGAAGAGCCCGCTGACCCCGTTCGGGGCGGCGTCCGTGGCGAACAGGCCGATCAGCAGGGTGCCGAGGATGCCGCCCACCAGGTGCACGCCAACGACGTCGAGCGAATCGTCGAAGCCCAGGCGGAACTTCAGCTCGATGGCCAGGGAGCAGACGGCTCCGGCGATCAGGCCGATTGCCACGGCGCCGAGCGGGCTGACCGCCCCGCAGGCCGGGGTGATGGCAACGAGTGCCGAGATGATTCCAGACGCCGCGCCCATGCTGGTGGCGGCGCCGTGCCGGAGCCGCTCCACAAGGGCCCAGGCAAGCAATCCGGCAGAGGCGGCAAGAGCGGTGTTCAGGAATACCACCGACGCCGACTGGCCGGCAGAGAGCGCCGAGCCGGCGTTGAAGCCGAACCAGCCCACCCAGAGCAGCCCGGCGCCGATCAGGACCAGCGGGCGGCTGTGCGGCTTGGCGTGTTCCACCTTTGGCCAGCCGGAGCTCTTGCCCAGGACCAGGGCCAGGGCGAGGGCCGCGGCGCCGGCATTCATGTGCACCGCAGTGCCGCCGGCGAAGTCGATCGCCTTGATGCCGCTGGCGATCCAGCCGCCCACCGTGGAACCGTCCGCAGAGGAGAAGGCGAAGACCCAGTGCGCGATCGGAAAGTAGACAATGGTGGCCCAGATGCCGGCGAACAGCATCCACGCACCGAACTTCATGCGCCCGGCAGCCGCTCCTGCAACCAGCGCGGTGGTGACGCAGGCAAAGAACAGCTGGAACGCGGCGAACAGGATGACCGGGATGGACGCCCCCTCGTCCGCGGCCAGCAGCTGACCCATGCCGGGGAACTCCGTGACGTCACCGATCAGGCCCATTCCGCCAACGGAATTCCCGAAGGCCATCGAGTAGCCGAACAGTGCCCACAGCACGGCCACCAGGCTGGCGCCGCCGAAGCACATCATCATCATGTTCAAAATGCGGCGCGACCCCACCATGCCCCCGTAGAACAGTGCCAGGGCGGGGATCATCATGCAGACCAGCGCCGAGCTGGCCAAAATCCATGCGACATTTCCCGAATCCATTGGGAAACCCCTTTCGTGATGCGAGGAGAGAACGGAAATCGCCGGTAGGAGCCACTCCGGAGGAGGGACGCGGAATCAGAACCACGTTCGTCGGAGGGCGGCTATTGCCGTCTGGTTCCAACTGTATGGCGGGCAAATTGGGCTGGGTTTCAGGTGTGTTAAATGATGGTTTCAGTCATCCACTCGCGGGTTTCAGGTGTCCCGCAACACCCGGGAGTTACTTCGCGGAGATGGCCAGGAACCTGATGGGAAGGTCCAGCAACTCCAGGGGACCGTGCGGCCCCTCGCCGTCCAGCAGCAGTGAATCGCCGGCTTCCATGGCGTACTCGTAGGCACCGTGGCCGTACACCATCTTTCCGGAGAGCATGTAGATGAACTCGGTGCCTGGGTGCTGGAACAGCGGAAAAACGTCCGAGGCGTCGGTGAGGGTCACCAGGGTGGGTTCCAAAGCGTCGGTCCTGCCCTTAAGCGTGCCAAGCACCCGGTACTCGTGGCCGTGCTGGGTGCCGCTGCGGACCGTCAGGCTGCCCTGGCCGGCTTTGGTGAACGTGGCGTCCCGGTCCGTATCCGCGCCCCGGAACAGCGCGGTCACCGGGACATTAAGCCCGTCCGCGAGCCGCTGCAGCGTGGTCAGCGAGCAGGACGTGGTGGCGGTTTCGATCCGGGAGATCATGGCCTTGGACAGCCCCGTCCGGGACGCGAGCTCAGCCGAGGACAGCCCCTGTGCCGCCCGGTAGTGCTTGACCTGCGCGGCGATGACCTGCTCCAGCCGGCCCGCAGGACCAAGGGAAGAAACGGCAGTGCCGGCTTCGTCCGCAGCGTGGTTGGTCATGAAGCCATCTTAAGCGGGCAGTGCAGCGGCGGTTGCGTGCTGATCACGCGCCGGATGCAGCGGTAGGGAAAAACACGTACGACGACGGCGCTAGCCGATCTGCCGCGCCTGGCCGAGCAGCCCCGCGAGGGAGTCCGCCAGGGCAAGTGCCCCGGCTTCGGCGTCCCGGTCCTCCACCAGTTCATCCGGCGAGTGCGAGATTCCGGTCGGGTTCCGGACGAAGACCATGGCGGTGGGCAGGTGTGCGGCCAGGACGCCTGCGTCATGCCCGGCGCCCGTGGCCAGGACCGGAGCGGCGGGCAGCAGTTCCCGCAGCCGGTCCCGCAGGCCGCCGTCGAAATGCACCGTGGGACTCAGCGACTCAACACCCAGGCTCGCGGCACACCCTTCTTCCGCCGCCAGCACCTGGGCGTTCAGGCCGATCGCCTCCACCAGTGCGGCGGTGACGGCATCTTCCGGATGGCGCACGTCGATCCAGAGGTCCACCCGGGAGGCGATCACGTTGGTGCCGCCGGGCACGGGCTGCAACCGGCCGACAGTTGCGCGGGCGTCCTGGTATTTCCGGGCGGTGTCACGGATGCCCACCACCACCTTGGCCGCCGCGACCATAGGGTCATTTCGGTCCTTCATCAGCGTGGTGCCGGCGTGGTTTCCCTGCCCGGAAATGCTGAGCTTCCACCGGCCGTGGCCCAGGATGGACGAGCCGATGGCCACCGGTTGGTTGAGGTCCGCCAGCCCGCGGCCCTGCTCGACGTGAAGTTCCACGAACACGCCCAGCTGCTGCAGCGTCTTGTAGTCCGCCCCGATAAAGCGCGGGTCCTGGCCATTTGCTGCAGCCACGTCGGCGAAGGTGTTGCCGTCCGGGTCCTTGAGCCGGCGCGCCTTGTCCGGGTCCAGTTTCCCGGTCAGCAGCCGGGAGCCCAGGCAGGCCACGCCAAACCGCGAGCCTTCCTCCTCAGGGAAAACGGCGATGGCCAGGGGCCGGCGGGGCCGCAGTCCCCGGGCTTTCAGGAGGTCGACGGCGACCAGCGCCGAGGCGACACCGAGCGGTCCGTCGTACCCACCGCCGCCGGGGACGGAATCAAGGTGACTTCCGGTGGCCACGGCGTCCCGCCGGGTGCCGCCGACGGTGTCCCACCAGGCCCAGATGATCCCGTTGGCGTCCGTGTGCACGTCCAGCCCGCGTCGTTCCGCCTGCTCAATGAACCAGGCTCGAAGGTCGGTTTCGGCGGTGGAGAACACCGGCCGGGAGTAGCCGCCGCGGGTTGTGTCACGTCCGACATCTGCAATCTCCTGCAGGAGGCCGGTCACCGTGGAGGCGGTGGCCAGGTCAGCGGGCATGGCATGCGGGGCGGGTGCTGTCCGGGAAATGTTCACGGGGTTCCGTTCCAGTTGGTGAGTGCCGGTGCGGTGGCGGTCCGGAACCGCCCTGGAACTGTGCCGGAACCGGTGGCGAGGTCCGCGGCCCACTGGCCGATCAGCGGGGCGAACTTTGCCCCGTGGCCCGAACACGGCGAAAGGATGGTCAGGTTGTCCGCCCTGTCGATGACAAAGTCCTCGGTAGGCGTGTTGGTGAACAGGCAGGTGGTTTCGGCGTAGGGCTCGGGGTCAAGGCCGGGCAGGTAGCGACGGACGTACTCCACCATCCGACCGCGGTTGGCAGGATCCACAACGCCGGTTTGCTCCACGGCCGAAGGTACCAGCCGGCCGCCGTTGTATTCGGCAACCTTTTGGCCTTCGAATCCGGCGTCGCGGCCGCCGGGAAGCCCGTAGGCCTGGATGCCGGCTGTTTTGTGGATAAACGTTGGCCACGCTTTCCCATCCCTGTACCGGAAGTGAAAGGCCTGCTCCTGCCGCACCGTGATCCGTGGGAGACCCGCGAGGAAGGCCGCCGGCAGCGGCAGGGACTCCAGCAGCCCAGGCAGCCAGCCGCCGGCACTGATCACCACGTTGCCGGCGTCGAGCGCATCCCCTGCGGAGGAGAACAGCCGGTACCCTTCGCCCGTCCGCTCCACGCTCGCGAGGTTCCAGCCCGTCAGCACCTCCGCCCCGTTCCGGACCGCGAGCGCCACCATGGCGTTGACGGCTGTTTCGGCGTCGATGACGCCGGCGCCGGGGTGCCAGAGGACGCCGGTGTCGAAGGCAATCTGCGGCCAGCGCTGCCGGGCCTCCGCCGCGGACAGCAGCTCGTGGTCGATCCCGACGCCGGCGAGCACCTCCGCGAGCTGCGCCGGGTTGCGCTCGGGTCCGTAGTCCACGGCGCCGGTGGTGGTGATCAGTTGGGTCCCGGCCTCCTGGGCCAGCACGTCCCACAACCCCTTGGACTCCAGCACTGCCCGCGTGTAGAAAGGGTCGGGGTAGGCGTAGCGGAAGATGCGGGCGGAGCCGTGCGAGCTGCCATCGTGTGCGGCGGGGACATCACGCTCCAGCAGGGTGACCTGGTGCCCGCGGGCGGCCAGCTGCCAGGCGGTGGCGGCACCGGCGAGGCCGGCACCCACCACCACATAGTCTGACGAGTCAATCATCAAAAGCTCCCCTGCACGCCCGGAATCCAGCTGGTGCCGGCCAGCGGGACCCGGGCCATGGCGGACGCCTCGATGGTCAGGGCCACCAGGTCCTCGGGCTCGAGGTTGTGCAGATGGGACTTGCCGCATGCCCTGGCGATGGTCTGGGCTTCCATGGTGAGGACGCGCAGGTAGTTGGCCAGCCGGCGGCCGGCGGCCACCGGGTCCAGGCGGTTGGACAGCTCCGGGTCCTGCGTAGTGATGCCGGCGGGGTCGCGGCCGTCCTGGAAGTCGTCGTAGAACCCGGCGGCAGAGCCCAAAGCGGCGTACTCGGCGGCGTAGCGGGGGTCGTTGTCGCCCAGCGCAATCAGAGCGGCGGTGCCGATGGCCACGGCATCGGCACCCAGGGCCATGGCCTTGGCGACGTCGGCGCCGGAGCGGATGCCGCCGGAGACGATGAGCTGGACCTTGCGGTGCACCCCGAGTTCCTGCAGCGCCTGGACGGCCTGCGGGATGGCGGCGAGCGTGGGGATGCCGACGTTTTCGATAAACACCTGCTGCGTTGCCGCGGTGCCGCCCTGCATGCCGTCCAGCACCACCACGTCGGCGCCGGACTTCACGGCGAGCGCGGTGTCGTAGTACGGCCGGGAGGCGCCCACCTTGACGTAGATTGGGGTCTTCCAGTCGGTGATTTCGCGCAATTCGCCGATTTTGATCTCGAGGTCGTCCGGGCCGGTCCAGTCCGGGTGGCGGCTGGCGGAGCGCTGGTCGATGCCCACAGGCAGGGTCCGCATCCCGGCCACGCGTTCGGTGATTTTCTGGCCGAGCAGCATGCCTCCGCCGCCGGGTTTGGCGCCCTGGCCCAGCACGATCTCGATGGCGTCGGCCTTGCGGAGATCGTCCGGGTTCATGCCGTAGCGGGACGGCAGGTACTGGTACACCAGGTGCTTGGACTGGCCGCGCTCCTCGGGCGTCATGCCGCCGTCGCCCGTTGTGGTGGAGGTGCCCACCTCGCTGGCGCCGCGGCCCAACGCCTCCTTGGCGTTGGCGGACAGGGCGCCGAAGCTCATGCCGGCGATGGTCACCGGGGTCTGGAGGTGGAGGGGGCAGCTGGCGTGCCGGTCGCCGAGGACGACATCGGTATCGCACTTTTCCCGGTAGCCCTCCAGCGGGTAGCGGGACATGGAGGCGCCGAGGAACAGCAGGTCGTCGAAGTGCGGGACCTTGCGCTTGGCGCCCCAGCCGCGGATGTCGTAGATGCCGGTGGCGGCGGCGCGCTGGATGTCGGCGATGGTGGCGCGGTCGAAGGTGGCGGATTCGCGCAGGCCGGGCGCAGCGATGTCAGAAGCGACGTTTTGTGCAGATCCTGCGGCAGGAACCGGGGCGGGAATGGAGGTGATGGTCACAGGGGCCTCCTAGTAGGCAGCCGAGTTGTCGACGTGGAAGTGGTAGAGGTTCCGGGCGGAGCCGTAGCGCCTGAAGTCGGCCGGGTTGTCGGTGCGGCCGGCGGCGGCGAGCAGTCCGGCAAGCTCCTCGAGGTGCTCGTCCTTCAGGGGCTTTTCGATACAGTCGGCGCCCAGCGAGGCGACGCTTCCCTTGACGTAGATCCGGGCCTCGTAGATGGAGTCGCCCAGTGCGTCACCGGCATCGCCGCAGACCACCAGCCGGCCGGCCTGCGCCATGAAGGCGGACATGTGCCCGATGTTGCCGCCCACCACGATGTCCACGCCCTTCATGGAAATCCCGCAGCGGGCTCCGGCGTTCCCGTCGATGACCACCAGGCCGCCGTGGCCTGTGGCGGCAGCCGACTGGGACGCGTCACCCAACACGTGCACGGTGCCGGACATGATGTTTTCGGCCAGTCCGACGCCGGCGTTGCCGGTGATGGTCACGGTCCCCTTCTGGTGCATCCCGGCGGCGTAGTAGCCGGCGTGCCCTTCGATGGTGACGTTGACGCCGGCGTTGATGCCGACGGCGAGACTGTGTTTTCCGCCGGGGTTGGTGACCGTCCAGGACTGGCCGTCCCCGGCATTGTGCAGTTCCTGGTTCAGGGCGCGGACCGGGGCGTCGGCGAGGTCCACAACAGCCGGTTCGGCAACGACAGGGGAAGCGGTGGTTTTGGGGGCTGTCAGAGTGACCATGTGTAGACCTTTCCGGGTTCCGGTTCGAAGATGCGGGCGTCGTTGATGCCGGGCAGGGAAGCCAGGGCGCGGTATTCGGAGGCCATTGCCACGTAGTCGTCGGTTTCGGCGATGATGGCGGGCTTGCAGGCGATGGGGTCGCGGACCACGGCCATGCTGTCCGCCGTGGTGACCACCAGGGTGTAGAAGCCGTCCAGGACCTTGCCCAGGTTCACCAGCGCTTCCTCGAGGGTGTCGCCCTGCTGCAGGCGGGACGCGACGTAGCGGGCGCCCACCTCGGTGTCGTTCTCGGAGTCGAAGACCACGCCTTCGCGCTTGAGGTCCCGGCGGACCGTGGCGTGGTTGGAAAAAGACCCGTTATGCACCAGGCACAGGTCGTCCGCGACGGAGAAGGGGTGCGAGCCGCCGGCGGTGACAGCGGATTCGGTGGCCATCCGGGTGTGGGACAGGCCCTGGCTGCCGGCCATCGCCTCCAGCCCGTGTCCGGCGGCAATCTCCACCGGGTGGCCCACGCTCTTCATTACGGCGACGTGTTCGCCGCGGCCGATGATGGTGGCTCCGGGCAAGGTTTCGGTGACGGCCTTTGCCAGCAGGTCCGTCCCGACGGCGGCGCTCACCAGGGTGGTGTCACCCACCACCTGCACCGAGGCACCTGCGTCCGGCGGCAGGAGGGCGGCGACGCCGGCGGTGAGTGCCGCCGTCGTGATGCCCTGGTCCCTGCCCAGCAGGCTCAGGGTGGACGTGCCCGGCGAAACCAGGCCCGGGGTGTCGTAGACGGCGAGGCCCGCGGAGTCCGGGCCGCGGTCAACAATCTGGCAGAGCATCGAGGACAGCAGGCTGCCCATCAGGGGGTGCAGCGAGGGATTGCGCAGCTGCAGCGCGGCGATTCCGCACATGGTGGTCCTTTGCTTGGGTAGTTGAATGGATCAGATCGACGTCAGGTAGGTGCGGATTTCCCAGTCGCTGACCTGGTTGTGCCAGCTAAGGAACTCCTCTTCCTTGGCGTCCGCGTAGTAGGAGCCGATGGCCGGATCACCGCTGAGGCTTGCCAGGATCACGGGATCCTTACGAAGCGCTTCCACGGCGTGCAGCAGTGTGGCCGGCAGGAAGTGCGCGTCCGGCTTAGACTCTCCCGGCCCGGACGGCGTGCCCGGGTCAATCGACTTCTCCACCCCGTCCAGCCCGGCCGCGATGGCGGCGGCGATGGCCAGATACGGGTTGGCCGAGCCGTCGCCGGAGCGTAGTTCTATCCGGTTGCTGTCCGGGACACGGATCATGTGGGTGCGGTCGTTGCCGCCGAACGATGCCTTTCGCGGGGACCAGGTAGCGCCGGATGAACTGGTGGTGGCACCGGTGCGCTTGTAGGAGTTCACGGTCGGGGCCAGGAAGGCCTGCAGCGCCGGAGCATGGTCCAGGATGCCGCCAATGAAGGAATAAGCGAGGCCGGACAGCCCAAGGCCGCGGCCGCCGTCGGAATTTCCGTCCCCGCCCGGAAACAATGCCTGCCCGCCGGACCACAGGGAAAGGTGGAAGTGCAGGCCGGTGCCGGTGCGGTCGGTGAACGGTTTGGGCATGAACGTGGCGGTCATGCCTCGCTGCCCGGCCAGGACGTTGAGGATGTAGCGGAGGGACACCACTCGGTCGGCGGTGGTAAGGGCGTCGGCGTAGCTGAAGTTCTGCTCGAACTGGCCGGCTGCGTCCTCGTGGTCGTTGGCGTAGTTGCCCCAGCCGAGCGTGTTCATTGCCTCCGAAATGGAGGTGAGGTGCTCGTACATCCGGGTGACACCCCTGGCGTCGTAGCAGGGGCGGGGAGCATCGTCGCGCGTGTCCGCAGTGCTCAGCGTGCCGTCGTCGTTCCTGTTGACCAGGAAGTACTCCACCTCCGCGCCCACCTTGGCCTGCATGCCCTGCTCCGCCAGGCGTGCCAGGGCGTTCTTGAGGATGACCCGGGGGGCGTACGGCCAGGGCTTCCCGTCAACGTGCGGGTCGCAATGGATGATGGCCAGGCCCTCCTTTATGAAGGGCACCGGGGTGAATGAAGCGAGGTCCGGGACGGCAATCAGGTCCGCGTCCTGGGGCTTCTGGCCGATCAGGCCGGCGGCGTACCCGGCGAAGCCCATGCCGCCGTTTTCGAGTTCGCCGGCGGCTTCGACGGGGACCAGCTTGGCGCATGGTTTGCCGGTCATGTCCACGAAGGTGGCGAGGAGGAAGCGGACGTTGTGGGCGCGGGCGATGTCCGACAGGGAGATGGCGGGTTCAGGCAGGGCTGCGGGAGCCTGCGGGGCCAGCTCAGACGCGGGGGTTACAGCAGGGGTTGCGACACTGGTCATCGAAACATTCCTGTCCGGGGTTGGCATTAGCTGATAGTAAACGTTGTTGCACCAGAGTAGCCAAGCGTAGGTTTCCGCCGTCTGGCAGGCAGGTTAATTGGATGTTTCCGAAAGCCTTTGCCGCCCGGCGGTTCGTGGGCAGGCTGTGAGGGACGGGCATAAGCTGGGGAAAACCACGCACCGGAACGCCGCGGAAGGATTATCGGAAATGACAGAAGCGGGCGGACAGCAACTCCAGGAACTCAGGGTCGGCGTCGTCGGCATCGGCTGGGCGGGACAGCAGCACTTGAAGGCCTACGATGCCCTGGAAGGGGTCCGCATCGTTTCCCTGGCCGGGATGGAACAGGAACTCCGCGGCAAGCTGCAGGCCGAGTACTCGATTCCCAACGCCTTCTCCGACTGGTCCGAGATGCTGGAGCACGGCGGCCTGGATGCCGTCAGCGTGGCCGTGCCCACCTTCCTGCACGCCCCGATCGCCGTCGCGGCCCTGGAGCGCGGCCTGCACGTGCTGAGCGAAAAGCCCATCGCACGCAACGCGGCCGAAGGCCAAACCATGGTTGAGGCCGCCCGCAAGGCGGGCCGGGTGCTGGACGTTGCCTTCAACCACCGCCGCCGCGGCGACATCCAGGCGCTCAAGGGCGTGATTGACGACGGCGGGCTGGGCCGCCCGTACTACGCCAAGGCATCGTGGCTGCGCCGCTCCGGCATCCCCACGATCGGGAGCTGGTTCACCAACCCCGAGCTTGCGGGCGGGGGCCCCCTCGCCGATATCGGTGTCCACGCCCTCGACTACGCCCTGCACCTCCTCGGGGAACCCAAGATCCTGGCAGTCTCCGCCGCCACGCACTCCGAGCTGGGCCCGCAGGGGCGTGGCGGCGGAAGCCAGTATTCGGCGCTGCCGTCCAGCCATGCGTTCGAGGTGGAGGATTTTGCGTCCGCGTTCATGCGCCTTGAGGGCGGCGGAACGCTGCTGATCGAGGCCAGCTGGGCCACCTACCGCGAGACCGACGACCTTCTGGACTTCACTGTCTACGGCACGGACGGCGGCGCCGAGCTCAAAGTGCAGGGGGCGCCCTTCCCGCCCGTAGGCCAGCTCCGCGTGTTCACGGACAAGGACGGCGAATCCGCCGACTACGTCCCGCCGGTACTGCCGGGCCGGGCCCATGACGCGGTGGTGGAAGACTTCGTGACGGCAGTCCGGGGCGGAGAGCAGGTCTGGGCAGGGCATGACGGTTCCCTGGCGCTCTACCGCGCCCGGGTCATCGACGCGTGCTACCAGTCCGCGCGGGAGGAGAGGGAGGTCCGGCTCTAATGGACAACAAACTGAAGATCCTGGTGTGGAACGAAGGCGTCCACGAGGCCAACAACGAGCCGCCCCACATCGGCGAAATCTATCCCGACGGCATCCACGGCGCCATCGCCGCAGGCCTCCGCTCCCACTACCCGGAAGCGGAGATTACGACGGCGGTCCTCGCCACCGATGATGAGCACGGCCTGCACGAGGAGGTGCTGGCGGGGACGGACGTCCTGCTCTGGTGGGGACACAAGGCGCACCATGAGGTGAGTGACGCCGTCGTCGAACGGGTCCACCGGCACGTGCTCGGCGGCATGGGCCTCCTCGTGCTGCACTCAGGCCACTTCGCGAAGGTCTTCACGCGCCTCCTGGGCACCAGTTGCTCCCTTGCATGGCGGAACGAGGGTGAACGCGAACTCGTCTGGACCGTAAAGCCGTCACATCCGATCGCAGAGGGTGTGGACAGCCCCATTGTCATCCCGGAGCAGGAAATGTACGGGGAGCTGTTCGACATCCCCGACCCGGATGACCTCATCTTCATCAGCTCCTTCGCCGGCGGTGAAGTCTTCCGGTCCGGCGTCACCTTCACCCGCGGCAAGGGGCGGATCTTCTACTTCAGCCCCGGGGACCAGGAGTATCCGGTCTACCACCATCCGCAGATCCAGAGGGTCCTTGCCAATGGGGTCAAGTGGGCGGCGCAGCCCGGGCTCCAGCGTGCGGCTCCGGAGGTCACCAACCCATTTCGGGACTGGTTCGGGCAGGCCTAGGAGCGGTCCGCTTCAGTTGCGGGTTCCGCCATGGCGGTGAAGGTCCCGGGCGGGTACAACTGAGAGATGACTAACCCGGCGCTGGTGCTAGGTCCCATGATGCGGTTCGTGGATCGGACGGAGGCGAGCGTCTGGGTGGAAACCCGGGACACCGCCCTGGTAGCGGTGCAGGCCGGCGGCAGGGAGTGGCAGGCCTCCACCTTCGCCGTCCACGGGCACCATTACGCCCTGGTGGATGTGGACGGGCTGGAACCGGGAACGGTCACGCCGTACACAGTGACCATCGACGGCGTGAAGGTCTGGCCGGGGCAGGACACCAGCGGATTTCCGCCGTCCGCCATCGCGACGCTCAAACCCGGCAAACCCCTGCGCCTGGCGTACGGGTCCTGCCGCACCAGCGTCCCGCACGACGCAGCGGGCAACCGAAGCCACGGGGTGGATGCGCTGCGCTCCTTTGCGCTCGGCCAGGCCGGCGACGGCAGGCCCTGGCCGGACCAGGTGGTGTTCCTGGGTGACCAGGTCTATGCCGATGCCACCAGCAAGCAGATGCAGGAGTTCATCAAATCCCGCCGGGACATCGGTAAGCCTCCGGGCGGGGAACTCCAGGATTACGAGGAATACGCCCACCTCTACTACCTGGCCTGGTCTGACCCCGCGAACCGCTGGCTGCTCTCCACCCTTCCCAGCGCCATGATCTTCGACGACCATGACATCCGCGATGACTGGAACTCCTCCCGCAGCTGGCGGGAAGTGATGGCCGACAAGCCGTGGTGGCGCCGCCGGATCACGGCGGGCCTTGCGTCCTACTGGGTGTACCAGCACCTGGGCAACATGTCTCCGCAGGAGCGCCTGGCGGACCCCGTCTGGCAGAAAGCCGCTGCGCACCCGGACCGGGCGGAGCCCGACCTCACCCGGGACCTGGACGCGCTCGCGGAGCGGGCAGACCAGGACCCGGAGGCGTACCGGTGGAGCTTCTGCCGCGACTTCGGTGACACCCGGCTCATCGTGCTGGATTCCCGCGCCGCCCGGAACCTGGAACCGGACCACCGGGCACTGCTGGATGACCAGGAGCTGGCCTGGCTCGATGAGCGGATGTGCGGCGGCTTCCGGCACCTGCTGGTGGCCACGTCGCTGCCGTTCCTGCTTCCCATGGGCCTGCACCACCTGGAGTCCTGGGACGAGGCCGTCTCCGAAGGCGCGTGGGGGAAGCTTGCGGCGAAGGCCGGCGAGAAGCTGCGCCAGGCGTTTGACCTGGAGCACTGGGGAGCGTTCCAGAAGAGCTTCCAGCAGGTGGCCGCCATGGTGACGGAAGTGGCGGACGGCGCACGGGGGCCGGCACCGGAAACAGTGACGTTCCTTTCCGGCGACGTGCACTTCTCCTACGTGGCGGAGGTGGAACGGGCTTCGGGCAGCCGCGTCATCCAGGCAGTCTGCTCCCCCATCCGCAACCCCCTCCCGCGGCTCCTGCGCTCCTTTGGGGCGGTCATGTCCTACGGGTTCGCCGCGCCGGTGGGCGCAGCCGTGGCCCGCTCCGCGAAGGTCCAGGATCCGCCCTTCCACTGGTCCGGGATCAAGGGACCGTGGTTCGACAACAACCTCGCCATCCTGGAGGTGGTGCCGGAGGGGTTGAAGCTCTGGTGGGAGAAAGGGGTGGTGGAACGCGGCAGTCATGTTGATCCCCGGCTTGAGCGGGTTGCGGAAATTACCGTCGCGTCCCGAAAGGCCGGCCAACCCGCCAGAGAGCGGCGCTAGGCCGGCTCGGGCTGCTGCCGCCTGAGCCGCGCCACCAGGGTTGCGGCGAGCAATGCCGTCGCCAGTTCCGCCGCCATAACCAGCAGGAGCCAGGCGTGTTCGGACTGGCCGGCTGCATACGACGGCGGCGCCCCGCCATGGGCGTGTCCGGCGCCCCCCGCTTTGAACAGCATGGCCGCGTGCAGGGCGACCATCACCAGCGCGGCACCGGAGACCCGGTGCAGCGCCGCCACCCCGGCATGGCGCCATAGGTGCACCGTGCACGGCAGGCAGACGGCGGCGAGCGCCAGCATCAGGACGCCCGCCCAGAGCCCGTGGACTCCGGACGCTGCGAGCCACAGATGCAGTGCACAGGATCCGGCGGTAAGCAGGGCGCAGAGCCTGGCGTGCAGGACGGGACCGGACCGCCGGACCCGTCGCGCCGCCGTCGTACCTTCCCTGAAGTGCGCGGCGGGGCTAGTGGCAGCCACCGCTGGCACCCCCGGTGTGGCAGGCCGACGCCGTGTTCACGTTGGCGGGCACGTCCAAGACCGGGCTGCGGTCGAAGAAGCCTTCGGGACGGAGCTTGAAGCCCACGGTGTCCACGGGCATGATCGGCCAGTCCTCCACGCGGGGGAAGTGGGTGAGGCCGAAGGTGTGCCACACCACAATGTCCTGGCCGTCAATGTCCCTGTCCTGCGCCACGTAGGCGGGAAGGCCTGCCCCGCCGGAGTGCTGGTTGACGAAGTCGCCGGTGGGGTACCGCTCGCCCTCCGCATAGCGCGTGACCCAGAGATCCCTGGTGGCGAAGGCTGCCCGGGCGGCGATGGAAGAACCGGGATCGGCCTGGAGGGTGGGCTGGTTCTGGGAGTGGAGCTTGTAGCCCACGGGCTCACCGAGTCTGTTGCGTGACTCCGGGTTGGAGATGATCCAGGTCCGGCCGGCCCGGGCGTCGGCCTCGCGGACGGCTTCGGACTCCCTGGCCAGGACCGTGCGCTTGCGGCTGAAGGCGTTGCCGCGCTCGTTGCCCGGCCCCAACGCCTGGCGGACCACGTCTTCCTCCTCCACCCGGTTGGTGAACCCGTCGATGGCCATGTCCAGGCGGGCGCTGAACAGATGCTGGTGGAACGGGGCGCCCAGGCCGGGGGCAAGCTGGGAGATGTTGTCCGAGCCGCCCTCGGGGAACGCTGAGGTGAAGACGACGCCTGTGGCCTTGGCCTCGAACTCGATGGTGCCGTCAAGGTAGAGGTACCAGTAGAAGCCGTAGTCGTAGTTGCCGATCGTTGTGAAGAAGGAGATCACCAGGCGGCGGTTGCGGCGGGTGTAGTTGACGCCGCTCCACAGGTCGGAGTGCTTGGACAGGATGCCCCAGTCCTCCTCGTGCATGCAGATGCCGTTACGGATCTCGCGCGGATTGCCGAAGGCGTCGGCGATGACCGGGCTGAGGTAGGTGATGTCGCCCAGGCAGTCGCAGCCCAGTTCCAGCGAGTTGGCGTACTGGCCCACCAGGTACTCGCCGGTGTCGAAGTAGTTCTGCCAGGACCGGATGGGGGACGGGTCACCGTAGGGGACCACCATTTCGGCGATGGAGGCGCGGTTGATGATGGGCCGCCTCCGGTCCCCGTCACGGAATGCCAGGTTGTGCAGGACAACCCCTTCGCGGACATCGAAGCCGACGTCAACGCTCCACTTTTCCCACTCCACGTGGTTTCCCCCGGTGACCGTGAAGCTCGGCCCGTCCGGCTGGGTGATGTTGATGGGCTTCTGTGTGGTCCGCAGCGGGCCGGTGAGTTCCGGATCCGTGTAGTTGCCGTGCTCGGCGGGAACGGGCATGGGACCGAGGTCGATCACCTGCGTGACCTCCTTGTTCACCACGTCCACGTAGGCAACGAGCCCGTCCACCGGGTGTGCCCAGGCGCTGTCCTCCGGGAAGTCCTGGACAAAGGCCAGTCCGCGCAGGATCCGTCGGCCCTTTTCTTCCGGGTATTCGAAGACGCCGGCGGAGAGCGGTGCGACGCGCACTTTCCCGACCTCCAGGCCGCGGTCCGCCAGGGCCTTGAGCCAGCGGTCGTCCGCGGCGAGCAAGGCTTCCACGGCCTCGAACTCCTCCTCGAGGACCGGCAGTTCGCCGGTCACCGCGGTGTCCAATTCGACGGCGGATTCCACCTTCCCGTGTGTGACGGAGACGACGACATCCCGCGGCGC
The DNA here is from genome assembly GCF_046605375.1 of Arthrobacter sp. MPF02. Classification (GTDB taxonomy): domain Bacteria; phylum Actinomycetota; class Actinomycetes; order Actinomycetales; family Micrococcaceae; genus Arthrobacter. Next base: position 3,453,359 of record NZ_CP176772.1, read on the forward strand.
CGCCCCGGAGGCGTCGTGGATGAAGACGCGGAACCGTCGGCCCGCCCTGGCGGAATCGGTGCCGCGGCCAGGATCGAGGAGGCCCAGGTAGGCGATGCGGTGCTGCGGACCCAGCAAGCCTTGGGACTGCAGGATGGACCGCACCTCCAGGATCTCCGGCGCAGCTGCCAGGCGGAAGGCGGATGCGGTTTCAGTGGGTGCAAGAGTCATGGGAAACCTTTGATCGGACCGTTTCCGGTCACCGGGTTTTATTTTCTATAGTTGTAGAGAATAAACCTCCGTAACATGGCTCACAAGAGTCTGAGCGAAAGATTTCCGGGGAGTGTAGCGGCGGTGCCGAAGATAGTTGACCACGACGAGCGCCGCCTGGAGCTCGTAGATGCCACCTGGCGGATCATCGCCCGGCACGGCCTGGAAGGTGCCACCATGCGGGATATCGCCATGGAGGCGGGGTTCGCCAACGGCGCCCTGAAGCCTTACTTCCCCACCAAGGACACGCTCCTGGAATTCGCGTTCGGGCATGTGTTCAACCGGACCAACAAACGGATTGCGGACGTGACGCAGGGAAAGTCAGGCCTCGAAGCACTCCGGGCCTTCTGCCTGGAGGTGCTGCCCCTGGACGAGGAGCGGATCAACGAAGCGCGGATCGTAATCCCGTTCTGGCAGAAGGCGGTGAACGACCCCCGGAAGGCGGAGGTCCACCAGGAGTCCATGGATAAGTGGACAGCCGATATCCGGCGCTGCCTCGCAGAGGCGAGGGACAGCGGCGACGTGCGGGCCGGCGTCGACGACGCCGTCATTGCCGGACAACTCCTGAACATGCTGCTCGGGGCGCAGATCGAGGCAGCACTGGCGCCCGCCCGCCGCACCGGCTTCGGCCACGCGGCCCAGCTCGAGGGCTTCCTTGCCCTGCTGGCAAAGTGACTGTGCCATGACCGTCCCCTCCGGAGTGGACACTCCGGCTGTGCTCGTGGACCTGGACGTCCTGGACCGGAACATCACCCGCATGGCGGAAATTGCCAAAGCGAAGGGACTGGCCCTTCGCCCCCACGCCAAGACACACAAGATTCCGGAGATCGCGGCCCGCCAGCTGGCCGCGGGCGCCGCCGGGCTGACGGTGGCCACCATCGGCGAGGCGGAGGTCTTTGCCGCCGCCGGAGTGGCGGACCTCTTCATCGCCTACCCCTTGTGGCTGTCACCGGCGAAAGCCCTGCGGCTCGCCGCGCTCACGGAGAAGGCAGCTGTCACCGCGGGCGTGGACTCGGCGGAGGGGGCAGCCCGCCTGGGAGCATGCCTGGGTCCGGCAGCGGCCAGGGTGGGCGTCCTGGTGGAGATAGACAGCGGCCACCACCGCAGCGGCGTTGCGCCGGAGGCTGCCGCAACAGTGGCGCAGGCAGCGGCGGGCGCCGGCCTGAAGGTTGCAGGGGTCTTCACCTTTCCAGGCCACAGCTACGCTCCCGGCATGCCGGTGGAGGCGGCCTGGCAGGAGCAGGATGCACTGTCCCGCGCCGCGGGGTCCCTTGCGGCTGCCGGCTTCGAAGCTCCGGTGCGCAGCGGCGGTTCTACCCCTACCGCCCTGCTGACTGAAGGCTCCGCTGCCACCGAGATGCGGCCCGGCGTTTATGTCTTCGGGGACGCGCAGCAATGGGAGCTCGGCCGCTGTGCGCCGACGGATATCGCCCTGACGGTGGCGGCCACCGTGGTGAGCCGGCACGCCCCGGCGGCCGGTTCGCCGTCGCGCTTTATCCTCGATGCCGGAAGCAAGATCCTCGGCAGTGACCGCCCGGCTTGGGCGAGTGGTTTTGGCCGGCTGCTGGACCACCCTGACGCCCGGATTGCCGCCCTCTCCGAACACCACGCCACCATTGAATGGCCGGGCCCCGGCCCGATGCCGCGCGTGGGTGAACGGCTGCGGGTGGTCCCAAACCACGTCTGCCTTGCCGTCAACCTGGTGGACGACGTCGCCGTGGTCAGCGGCGGCGAACTCCTGGACCGGTGGATGGTGGCCGCCCGGGGCAGGAACCACTAAGCCCTCGACAGACCGAAACCATTTTTCGCCGGGTGTTGAAAATAACTTCCTTCGCGGACTAACCTGATGTAACTGTGTTCCAGGACACAGCCGGGGGGATGTCAGTTGACCAGTCGCCAGGAGCATCCATGCCAGCACCAGCCCGTCCTGCCGCACCGTCCGCAAAGCAACAGCTCACCTCCAAAGTTGCCACGTCCTTTGACCACTGGCGGCACCTGGTGGCCGAGTCCTTCGTGCCGCTGGGTGCGCAGACGGCGGACGTGGACGGTTTCCGCGGACAGATGCGCTCCCGCGTGCTGGACCGGATGTCCATCGTGGAAGTTACCGCCACATCCCATGAGGTCCACCGGACGCCGGCGCTGATTGCACAGGTGCACGAGCGGTATTTCAAGCTCAACCTGCAGCTGGAAGGCACCGGGCTGCTGGTCCAGGACAACCGCGAAGCAGTGCTCCGCCCCGGAGACCTCGCCATCTACGACACCAACCGCCCCTACACGCTCACTTTCGAGGAGCAGGCCCGGGTCATGGTCGTGATGTTTCCTTGCGATGCCCTGTCGCTGCCCACGGACTACGTGGGGCAACTCGCGGCCGTTCGGATGCAAGCCTCCGGACTCAGCGGGATCGTGGGACAGTTCATCCGCCAGTTGTCCGAAAAACTCGAAGTGTTGAACGGCCCCAGCGGATCCCGCCTGGCGGCCAACGCCCTGGACCTGGTGTCCACCATGCTCCACGCCGAAATGGACCTGACGCCGGACCGCATGAAGCCGCAGGCCCTCCTGGCCGTGTCCGTGCGCGAGTATATCGAGGCCAACCTGTCCGACCCCCTGCTGTCACCGGCCAGTATTGCCGCGGCCCACTTCATCTCGACCCGCCATTTGCACAACGTCTTCCATGAGTCCGGAACCACCGTGGCCGGCTTCATCCGCAGCCAGCGGCTGGACGGTGTCCGCCGCGACCTGAGGGATCCCCTGCACGCCGGGAAGTCCGTGGGCGCTGTGGCCGCCAACTGGGGCTTCCTTGACGCCGCCCACTTCAGCCGCACATTCAAGGACGCCTTCGGCGTCTCGCCGTCGGACTGGCGACGCGGGGGCTAGGCCGGCTGCACCAACTATCCGAATGTGACCGCCGCGCGGCCCGCAGCCATTCAGCCTTCCGCTAATGTCCGTCTTGTGACAACTATTTTCCATATAACGAAAAGCGGCACCAGCGTTCCGGATACCTTTGAGGTGTCCTGATGGCGTACCTCTGCCTCCTCCTGTCGGGTGCGGCATTGCTGGTCAACGGCCTGGCCACCCTTGGGCGCCTGCCCCGCCGCGATGCCGCCGTCCTCAGCCTGGCGGTCGGAGGCACCCAGCTGGTGCTCGGCGTCGTACATTCGGCCTCAACTGCGGAGGCGCCGCTGACCGCGGCCGGAATCTTCCTGTTCGGCCTGACCTACGTCTACGCAGGGCTGGATGTCGTTTTGGGCCTGGGCTCGAAAGGCCTGGGCTGGTTTTGCGGCATGGTGGCCTTTGTTGGGCTGCTGCTGGCTGCCGCCTGGCTTGGCGCCGATCCCCTGCTGGCGGTGCTGTGGCTTGCCTGGGCAGCGCTGTGGGGCCTGCTGTTCGCTTCCTCGGCCCTGGGCCGGACGAACCTGGATCTGTTCACCGGCTGGGCGCTGGTGCTGGCGAGCCAGACCACTGCCACCGTTCCCGCCTTTTTGGGCCTTGCAGGAGCATGGCCCTTGGGCCCGCAGGCGGCCGTTGTGGCAGCGGTTTTCCTGGCCGCCGTCTTTGTCGCCGCACGCGGACTGGCCCGGCGGGGAGCAGGAACTCCACGCCGGGCCAGTGAGGTCGGCTCAGGTGCAGGGGCCGGCCCGGGCTAGCCGGCCGGGTGCCCCAGGCTCGCTGCGCTGCACCGGCGCTGCACCCGCGCCTCCACCAGCATGCCGGCTGCGAACACCACGGGAACGGCCGCCAGCAGCATGCCCGCCGTCTCGGCGCTGCCGCCGATCAGCGCCGTGAAGTTGCTGACCACCAGGATCAGGATCCAGCCCAGCAGCAGGGCAGCGAGTGCCGGCGCAACCAGCGTCTGCCACAGCGGGGCGTTGCCGCGTACCTGCCGGAAGAAACCGACGACGGCGGCCGAACAGAGCATGTACAGCACCAGCAGCGCCGCGACGGCGAGCCCGCTGAACCATGAGAACAGCGTCAGGACAGGATCGAGCGCCAGGACGGCGAACGGCGCCACCAGGACGACGGCGGCCGCCGTCTGGATCCAGGCGGCCACGGCAGGGGCGCTGTGCCGGTTGGTCCGGGCAACGATGGCGGGCATGGAACCTTGCAGGGCAAGGGAGTGCAGGTACCGGTTGATGCCGTTGTGGAAGGCGATGATGCCCGCAAGCAGCGAGGTGACCAGCAGGATGCCGGTGACTGTGCCGGCCCAGGGACCGAAGAGTTCCACCATGGGTCCGAGGACGAAGGAGGTGGCGTCCCCCGACTCCAGGGCTGCCCCTGCTGCTTCCGCCACCCGGGACGGGCCGTAGTAGCTGACGAGCATCCACGAGATGAAGGAAAAGAAGACGGCAATGACGCCCACGGACAGGTAGGTTGCGCGTGCCACCGTGCGGTGTGGATCCTTGGCCTCAGCGGAATAGATGGCGGTGGATTCGAAGCCGAACATGGACGCGACGGCGAACATGATGGCCACGCCTGGCGCACCGGCGGCAATGGCCTCCGGCGAGAAGGATGCCGCGATGCTCAGGCCCTCCGGACCGCCGCCGCTGAACAGCACGCTGAAACCGAACAGCAGCAGCACCGCCACCTCCAGTCCCACCAGCAGGGCGAGGACGCGGGCGCCCAGTTCGATGTTCATGGAACCAAGGACCTGGACTCCGGCCATGGTGGCAAGGGACAGCAGCCACCATGGCACGTCCAGGCCGATCGAGGCCAGCAGTCCGGAAAAAGCCGCACCATACAGGCCGTACATGGCGGCCTGTACGGTGTTGTAGGCGAGCAGGGCCAGCCAGGCCGCACCGGCGCCGGTTTTCCTGCCAAATGCTGCAGTCACGTAGGCATAAAAGGCGCCGTTCGCCTGGACATTGCGGCTCATGGCCACGAAACCCACCGCGAAGATGACGATAACGATGCCAACGATCAGGTAAGCGCCCGGGGCGCCGGCACCATTGCCCAGCGCGGCGGCGAGCGGTGAGGCGCCCACGATCCCCGTCAGGGGCGCCTGCGCCGACAGGACAAAAAACAGAATGCCCATTACGCCGATGCTGCCCGCCCTGAGGGCGGTTGAATGCTCCTTGGCCGGAGCGTCGACGGTCCGGGATCCGGAATTCGAAATACTCATTCGATCCTTCTTAGCGGTCATGAGTGGGGGGAAATATTGTGGAATTCAGCTTGGCAAAGGACTCCCCCGGCCCTTTGTCCGGCAGCGATCAGTTGTTGTCCGTCAGCGCAGGGCCGGCTGCCGGCGCCGCCACGGCGCCGGAAGTGCACCAGGTTGTGGTCCTGCGCCGGGACGGAGCGGACACGGGCACCGGCACGTAACCCCTGCCGCCGTCGTCATACAAAGGACATGCAAAAGCGCGGCCGCCCACCCTGAGGGGTGGGCGGCCGCGCCCTTGTTCTTCAGTTATCCGCTGCTGCTACCGGAGCACCACGGTGCGGTTGCCCTGCAGGATCACGCGGCCCTCGCAATGCCAGCGCACGGCGTTGGACAGGGCCTTGCATTCGGTGTCGCGGCCGGCGGCCACCAGGTCTTCCGGCCCGAAAGTGTGGTCCACCTCCACCACCTGCTGGGCGATGATGGGTCCCTCGTCCAGTTCGGCGTTGACGTAGTGGGCGGTGGCGCCGACGGTCTTGACCCCGCGGGCGTAGGCCTGGTGGTACGGCTTGGCGCCCTTGAAGCTGGGCAGGAACGAGTGGTGGATGTTGATGGCGCGCCCGTCCAGCTTGCGGGTCAGCTCGTCACTGAGGACCTGCATGTAGCGGGCCAGGACCACCAGCTCCACGTCCAGCCCGTCCACCAGCTCCATCAGCCTGGCCTCGGCTTCAGGCTTGGTGTCTGCGGTGACCGGAATGTGGTGGAACGGGATCCCGTGCCATTCGACCAGCCCGCGGTGGTCCTGGTGGTTGGACACCACGGCCACCACCTCAACCGGAAGTTCACCGATCCTGGCGCGGAACAGCAGGTCGTTCAGGCAGTGGCCGAACTTGGACACCATGATCAGCACTTTGCGCTTTGATCCCTGCCTCTCCAGCTGCCACCGCATGCCGAACTTGTCGGCGACGGGGGCGAAGGAGCTCCGCAGCGTGTCCAGCGTGGATTCGTTCCCTTCCGAGACGAAGTGCACCCGCATAAAGAAGTGCCCCTCTGCGCGGTCACCGAACTGCTTGTTGTCGATGATGTCGCAGCCGTTCTCCAGCAGGAAGCCGGAGACGGCGTGGACGATGCCCGGACCTTCGGGGCAGTCGAGCGTAAGGACGTGCTCCACCGTGGTGGGCACTTTGGTACCGGCAATATCGGTTTCAGTCACAGTCATGGCTTCAGCACTCGATCACATTCACGGCGAGTCCTCCTCGGGAGGTTTCCTTGTACTTGGTTTTCATGTCGGCTCCGGTATCGCGCATGGTCTTGATCGCCTTGTCCAGCGAGACCTTGTGGCTACCGTCCCCGTGCAGCGCCAGCCGTGCTGCGTTGATCGCCTTGACGCTGGCAATGGCATTCCGCTCGATGCAGGGAATCTGCACCAGCCCGCCCACCGGATCGCAGGTAAGGCCGAGGTTGTGCTCGATCCCCACCTCCGCGGCGTTCTCCACCTGCGCGGGGGTTCCGCCCAGGACTTCGCAAAGCCCGGCCGCGGCCATCGAGCAGGCCGAGCCGACCTCGCCCTGGCAGCCCACCTCGGCACCGGAAATGGAGGCGTTGGTTTTGAACAGGATCCCGACGGCGGCCGCCGCCAGGAGGAAACGGACCACGCCGTCGTCGTCCGCTCCTGGAACAAACTTCATGTAGTAGTGCAGGACGGCGGGGACGATGCCCGCTGCGCCGTTGGTGGGCGCTGTGACGATCCGGCCGCCCGCGGCGTTTTCCTCGTTGACGGCAAGGGCGAACAGGTTCACCCATTCCATCGCGCGGAGCGCATCGGTGCTGCCCGAGTCCTGCGACAGGGTTTTGTAGAGCTGCGGCGCCCGGCGCGGAACCTTCAGCCCGCCCGGCAGGATCCCCTCGGCGTTGCAGCCGTTCTGCACGCATTCACGCATGACGTCCCACAAGTCCAACAGCTTCTCCCGGAGTTCGGCTTCGCTGCGCCACACCAGCTCGTTGGCAAGCATCACGTCCGAAATGGACATGTTTTCCCTGCGGCAGATCTCCAGCAGCTCGTCTCCGGTGGAGAAGGGGTACGGCTGCACGGTGGTGTCCGCCACCACCTTGTCCGCGCCCGCGGCGTCGCCGTCAACCACGAAGCCGCCCCCAATTGAATAGAAGCTTCGCTCGCTGAGGACGGCCCCGGAGTGGTCGAAGGCCCGGAAGGTCATTCCGTTCGGGTGGGCGGGAAGGGACTTGCGGCGGTGGAGGACCACGTCCTCTTCCCAGTTGAAGTCCACCCTGTGCGTACCCGCGATGTGCAGCTCGGCGTCCAGCGCGGCAGCGGCCACTTGGTCATCCGCGGTGAACGTGTTCACCGTCTCCGGTTCCAGGCCCTGCAAGCCCAGGACCACAGCCTTGTCCGACCCGTGGCCGCGCCCGGTGGCGCCGAGCGAACCGAACAATTCCGACTGGACGCGGGCGGTGGAGCTCAGCTGCCCGTCCGCCTTCAGGCCGTCGGCGAACTGCTTGGCCGCCCGCATCGGGCCCACCGTGTGTGACGACGAGGGCCCGATGCCAACGGAAAACAGGTCAAGGACGCTGAGCGCCATCAGGGAACCTCGGGTGAGGCGTACTCCCGCATGGCGTCCAGGAGCCAGCGGCCCAGGAATTCGGCGAAGGATGCCCGGGGGAAGATCCGGAAGGATTCCTCCCCCGTCTTCCACAGGATCACCGGAATGTTGGCAACCTCGGTGGAGTAGGCGGTGCCGGCCTTGAGCACCCGGGGGTGCAGGTCCAGCGAGCAGCCCTTCTCCAGAACCGCCCGGGCACGCGGACCGGTCAGCTCGAAGGTGGTGCGGTTGGCGGAGAGGTCCACCACCTGGCCCTGGCCGTCCGCCAGTGCGGACTGGAGGGCCTGGATCAGGTCGCCGCCTAGGGATTCGTGCGCCTCCGTTGGAGCCACCACCAGGAACTCGCCGGGCCCCAGCCACAGGACCGTGGTGTGGCCGTTGGTGACGGTTCCGCCGCAGTGTGCCGGCAGTCCGCCGGTGACCGCCGCGAGCCGCTGTGCCGTCTCGGAACCGGCCTGGGCCCGGAGCCCCACCAGGGTGAGGAAGGGCACCTCGGCCAGTTCAACCGTGCCTGCCAGGGAACCTGAAGCGAACGCTTCCGCCAGCTGCCGTGCCGGGCTGGTTCGGACGGCCAGGTTCTGGGCTGCGAGGTTCTTCTCGGAGGTCGGGGATGCTGCTGTCTCAGCCATCTTTACGGGTCCCTTCGGGGTCAAAAAGCACTGTTTCTGCCACAACGACGTCCACCAGCTGGTCGCCGGCGGCTGCCACCAATGTTTCGCCGATGCGGTTGCGGCCGTTCTTGATCAGGGCCAGGCCAAAGGACCGGCCCAGTGCGGCGCTGTGGTAGCTGGAGGTGACGAAGCCCTCCATCGGGACCGGCCCGTAAGCCGGGTTGGTGGAGCGGCCCTTTTCCACCAGCTGGGTACCTTCGGGCAGCCGCAGCGTGCCGTCGACCGGAAGGACGCTGACCAGGTGCTTGCGGTCCTCGCGCTGCGCGTCCACCCGGGAGTAGGAGCGCTTGCCGATGAAGTCTTTGGCCTTGGAGACGATCCATTCCATGCCGGCGTCCTGCGGGGTGACCGTGCCGTCCGTGTCCTGGCCGACGATCGGGTAGCCTTTCTCGGCGCGCAGGACGTGCATGGTTTCGGTGCCGTACGGCGTGATGTTGAACTCCGCACCGGCAGCCGCCACGGCTTCCCAGGTGTTGAGCCCGTACCAGGTGGGCACGTTGATCTCGTAGGCGAGTTCACCGGAGAAGGAAATCCGGCAGATCCGGGCGCGGACACCGGAGGCGAGGATGGTTTCCCGGAACGTCATGAACGGGAACGTCTCGGCCTCCAGGCCGCCGTTGGCAGCCAGTTCCGGTGCCACCTTGGCGATGACCTCGCGGGACTTCGGCCCCACCACTGCAATGGTGCTCCACTGCTCAGTCACCGAGGTGCAGTGCACGTCCAGTTCCGGCCATTCGGTCTGCAGCCATTCCTCGAGCCAGTCCAGGACCTTGGCGGCGCCGCCGGTGGTGGTGGTCATGAAGTAGCGGTCCTCGTCGAGGCGGAGCGTGACGCCGTCGTCGAAGATCATGCCGTCCGGCGTGCACATGACGCCGTAGCGGGCGGATCCCGGGGCGAGCTTCTTGAAGGCGTTGGTGTAGACGCGGTTCAGGAACTCCCCCGCGTCCTTGCCGCGGATCTCGATTTTGCCCAGGGTGGTGGCGTCCATGAAGCCCACGGACTCCCGGACTGCGGCGCACTCGCGCAGCACCGCGGCGTCCATGTCCTCCCCGGCCTGCGGGTAGTACCAGGGGCGCTTCCACTGTCCAACATCCTCGAACAGGGCTCCCTTGGCCACGTGCCAGGGATGGATTGAAGTGACGCGGGCGGGGTCGAACAGCTCGCCGCGCTGGCGTCCGGCCAGGGCTGCGAAAGCAACCGGGGTGAACGGCGCCCGGTAGGTGGTGGTGCCAATCTCGCCGATGCCGCGCGAGGCTTCGCCGGCCTGGCGGAGTGCCGCCGCGATCACGCCGATGGCGTTGACGCCGGAGGTCTTGCCCTGGTCGTTGGCGGTGCTGATGGAGGTGTAGCGCTTCACGTGCTCCACGGAACGCATGCCGGCCCCGGTGGAACGGAGCACGTCCGCCACGGACTGGTCACGCTGGAAGTCCACGAAGTGGTGGTGCCAGTCGTCCGGGGTTCCGTTCTCACCCGGCACCAGCCACAGCTGGCGGGTGGGGGCGGAGGCCTTCGGCTCGCCGATCGGGGATGCCTCGACGGCGGAGCTAAAGCCCGCGGCGGTGGCTGCGGTGACGCCGGCGGAAATGCCTTCGCGGACGCAGTCCGCGGTGGCGAAGGAACCGCGGCCGGAACCGACGATCTGCTGGTTGGGGACCTCGGTGGCGGGCACGAAGGCGGCCAGCCCGTCATCCCAGCGCAGCTTGCCCTGGCGCTGGGAGTGCAGGTGGACCAGCGGGCTCCAGCCGCCGGAGACTGCCAGCAGGTCCGCGGCGATCTGCTCGATGCCTGAGGTGAGCTCGCCGTCGTCGTTGATGCTGCGGACGGTGACGCCGTCCAGTCGGCCCGTTCCGTCAGCGGAGGTGTTGGCCACTGCGCTGCCGATCAGCACGCGGGTGCCGGCTTCAACGGCGGCGGCTGCGGCCTCCGTCATCTGGGACCGGGCGTCCACGACGGCGGCGATCTTGACGCCCGCTGCGCGGAGGTCGGCGGCGAGGGCGTAGGCGCTGTCGTTGGTGGTGCTGATGACCACGCGCTTGCCCGGGGCCACGGCGTAGCGGTTCAGGTAGCTCCGGACTGCGGACGCAAGCATGATGCCGGGACGGTCGTTGTTTTCGAATACCAGCGGACGCTCGTGGGCGCCCGGGGCCAGGACCACCTGGTTGGCACGGATGTGCCAAATCCGCTGCCGCGAGACACCGGGGGCGGCGGGGCTGGAGAGGTGGTCGGTCCGATTCTGGACGGCGATGACGTAGTTGGCGTCGTAGGCGCCGAAGGCGGTGGTCCGGTTGAGCACGGTAGATTCCGCACCGGACACCAGCTCGGCTTCCACATCGGCAACCCACTCCAGCGCGGGCTTGCCCTCGATGGTCTCGGCCAGCTCCGGCGAGGTGGAGCCGGAGAGCAGTGAGCCGCCCAGTTCGGGCTGGTCGTCGAGCAGCATGACGCGGGCGCCGGTGCGGACGGCCTCACGGGCCGCGGCCAGGCCGGCAGGGCCGCCGCCGATCACCAGGACGTCGGTGTGGACGTACTTCTTGTCGTACTCGGCGCGGTCTTCCTCCGGGTCCAGCCGGCCCAGGCCGCTGAGCAGTTCTGCCTTCAGGCCGTCCACCAGGGAAACGGTGGTGGCAGGAAGCATGGATTCAGCCACGTGGCCGGGGAAGCGGGCAGCCACCTTCACCAGGGCGTTGGGTTCCTCCACGCCGGCCGCCAGGACGCCGCGGGGCCGGTCCTCGTACAGGGAGTTTCCGACGGCGACGCGTCCGTTGGCGAGCAGTGCCGAGGCAAGCGTGTCCCCCGGGTGTCCGGTGAATTCCTCGCCGTCGACGGTGAAACGCCAGGAGATGGTGCGGTCGATGCGGCCGCCGGTGCTGAGGCGGGCGTTCTGGGAAGTCACTTGGCTGCTCCTTCCGGGGCGGCAGGGGTGGTGTCGGGGCGGGGTGTGCCCATCGGGTAGACGGCCTTGATGTCGTAGCTCACGGTGTCCCGGAGCATGTTGAACCACTGCCGGCAGCCGGTGCTGTGGACCCAGCGCTCGGCGAAGGTGCCCTTGGTGTTCGCGCGGTAGAAGAGGTACCGGGACCACTCGACGTCGTTCAGTTCGTTCGGGTTTTCGGGGTATGCCACGTGGGCCTGGCCGCCGTAGTGGAATTCGGTTTCATCCCGGGGGCCGCAGTTGGGGCAAGAGATCAGCAGCATGTGCGTTGTCTTTCTCGAAGCTAGTGGGCCACGGCGGCGGCGCCGTGTTCGTCGATGAGGGCGCCGGTTTCGAAGCGCTCCAGGGAGAACGGTGCGTTCAGCTTGTGCGGCGCTCCGGTGGCGATGGTGTGCGCGAAGGTCATGCCGGCGGCGGGGGTTCCCTTGAACCCGCCGGTGCCCCAGCCGCAGTTCACGAACATGTTCTCCACCGGGGTGGTGCCCACGATCGGCGATGCGTCCAGCGTCGTGTCCACGATGCCGCCCCAGGTCCGGAGCACGTGGGCCCGGGCGAAGATGGGGAAGAGCTCGACGGCGGCGGCCATCTGCTCCTCGATCACGTGGAAGGAACCGCGCTGGCCGTAGCCGTTGTAGGAGTCGATGCCCGCGCCCATGACCAGTTCGCCCTTGTGCGCCTGGGAGACGTACACATGCACGTGGTTGGACATAACCACGGTGGGGTGGACCGGCTCGTGCAGTTCGGAAACCAGGGCCTGCAGCGGGTGGGACTGGATGGGCAGCTGGAAGCCGGCCATTTCGGCCAGGACGGAGCTGTGGCCGGCGGCGCACAGGCCCACCTTTTCGGTGTTGATGGTGCCGCGGGTGGTCTTGACGCCCACCACGCGGTCGCCGTCCTTGAGGAAGCCGGTGACTTCGCAGTTCTGGATGATGTCCACGCCCATCTCGTCGCACTTGCGGGCGAAGGCCCAGGCCACGTGGTCGTGCTTGGCGATGCCTGCACGGGGCTGGTAGGTGGCGCCCATGACGGGGTAGCGGATGTTGTCGCTGACGTTCAGGACGGGGCAGAGTTCCTTGACCTGCTGCGGGTCCAGCCACTCGGCGTCCACGCCGTTGAGCTTGTTGGCACCCACGCGGCGCATGCTTTCGCGTACGTCGCCCAGGGTGTGGGCCAGGTTCATCACGCCGCGCTGGCTGAAGAGGAAGTCGTACTCGAGCTCCTCCGGCAGGATTTCCCAGAGCTTGAGGGCGTGCTCGTAAATGGCCGCGCTCTCGTCCCAGAGGTAATTGGAGCGGATGATCGTGGTGTTCCGTGCCATGTTGCCGCCGGCCAGCCAGCCCTTTTCCAGGACGGCGATGTTGGTCATGCCGTGGTTCTTCGCGAGGAAGTATGCCGTGGCGAGGCCGTGCCCGCCGCCGCCCACAACCACAGCGTCGTAGGAGGACTTGGGCTCAGGGTTCCGCCAGAGGAAGTCCGGGTGCTCAGGAAGGTGGGGGGCGCTCACTGGGCTGCTCCAATCAGGTCTGCTTCGGCACCGGCCAGTGCGGCTTCGGCGTTGAGGTGCGGGTACAGCGGGAATTTCTCCGCCAGGGCCGTGACGCGTGCGCGGAGTTCGACGGCGGTGTCCCCGGGCAGGGTGCCGGTGCCGGCGGAGGCGATCAGGGCCTTGGCGATGATGTCCGCGACCTCGGTGAATTCGGCGGCGCCGAAGCCGCGGGCGGCCAGGGCGGGGGTGCCGATGCGCAGGCCGGAGGAAACCATCGGCGGGCGCGGGTCGAACGGGACGGCGTTGCGGTTCACCGTGATGCCGATCTGGTGGAGTGCGTCTTCGCCCTGCTGGCCGTCCAGTTCCGAGTTGCGGAGGTCAACCAGGACGAGGTGCACGTCGGTGCCTCCGTTGACCACGGAGATACCGGCAGCGGCCACGTCTTCCTGGAGCAGGCGCTGTGCCACCAGCTGGGCGCCCTCCAGGACGCGTTCCTGGCGCTCCTTGAACTCAGGGGCGGCGGCCAGCTTGAAGGCCACGGCCTTGGCGGCGACAACGTGCTCCAGCGGCCCGCCCTGCTGGCCGGGGAAGACTGCGCTGTTGATCTTCTTGGCGTACTCCTCCTTGGCGAGGATGACGCCGCCGCGGGGGCCGCCCAGGGTCTTGTGCGTGGTGGTGGTGACTACGTCCGCGTAGGGGACGGGGTTCGGGTGCAGGCCGGCTGCAACGAGGCCGGCGAAGTGGGCCATGTCCACCATCAGGTAGGCGCCGACCAGGTCGGCGATCCGGCGGAATTCGGCGAAGTCCAGCTGGCGGGAGTAGGCGGACCAGCCGGCCACGATCAGCTTCGGCTTGTGCTCCAGGGCCAGGGCTTCCACCTCTGCCATGTCGATGCGGAGGTCCTCCTCGCGGACGTGGTAGGGCACCACGTTATAGAGCTTGCCGGAGAAGTTGATCTTCATGCCGTGGGTCAGGTGGCCGCCGTGGGCGAGGGAGAGTCCGAGGATGGTGTCGCCCGGGTTCAGCAGGGCGAACATGGCTGCGGCGTTGGCCTGGGCGCCGGAGTGCGGCTGGACGTTGGCGAACTCGGCGCCGAACAGGGCCTTGACGCGGTCGATGGCGAGCTGTTCGATGACGTCCACGTGCTCGCAGCCACCGTAGTAGCGCTTTCCGGGGTAGCCCTCGGCGTACTTGTTGGTCAGGACCGAGCCCTGCGCCTCCATGACCGATGCCGGAGCGAAGTTCTCCGAGGCGATCATCTCGAGGGTGGACTGCTGCCGCTCCAGCTCCTTTGCTACGGCGGCAGCGACGTCGGAGTCCACCTGGGCGAGCGAGGCGTTCAGTACGTTCTGCATGTTTCTCCTTTAGTGCCCTTGAAAATTACTGACCCACAACTGATCTGTAACTGATATATTAGAACTAACGCCATAGTATGTTTCACATCACAGCAGAGTCAATACCAAAGTAGGGGAGAGCCTGGAATGAGCCTGATGCTTGACAACCAGCTGACTGCCGGGGGCGAGATTTCGCTCGCGGAGCAGGCCTACCGGCACCTCCGTGACAAGCTGATCATGCTGGACATCCGGCCCGGCGAGGCCATCAATGACGGCAAGCTGGCCGCGGAAATGGGGATAGGGCGGACCCCTGTCCGGGAAGCGCTCAAGCGCTTGGAAAGCGACCACCTTGTGGTGTCCTACCCGCGCCGCGGAACCTTCGCCACCATCGTGGACATCACCGAACTGGCCGACGTCTCAGAACTCCGCGAGACCCTTGAACCGCTCGCCGCACGGCGTGCCGCCAAGGCTGCAACGCCCGCCATCCGCGAGGAGCTGCGGGAAACCGCGGCGGCGATCGCCATGATGGACGCCACGGACGATCCCTACGCGCTCATGCGGTACGACATGAAGGTCCACCGCCTGATCTACCGTGCGGCGGGGAACGCCCACCTGGAGGACGTCTTGATCCGCTACGACAACCTCGCCACCCGCATTTGGTGCATGGTGCTGGAGAAGGTGCCGTCAGTGGCCGGGCATATCTCGGAGCACATCGAACTGCTGCAGGCGATCGCGGACGGGGACTCCGAGCGCGCCGGCAAGCTCGCCTTCGACCATGTCTCCAGCTTCGAAGAAGCCATCCGCAGCGTGCTCTGACGCTTCCTGGAGCTGCTGAAGGGGCCTGCGTGAACGGCTACTGCTCCAGCAACCGGCGCAGCAGGCAGAATTCATTGCCCTCCGGACCGGCCAGGACGTGCCATGACTCGTCACCCAGGACCCCGCACCAGAACCGGGCCAGCGGTTCGGGGTCGGCACAGTTCAGGACCCGTTCTCTGATTCGGAAGACCATGGCGCCAGCGTACGGGGACGCTCCTGCTTTTTGTGACGTGGGATACTTCCGTACGGGTGCCGCCGGATCCGCCGGCGGACCAGGAAGGGGCCATGGGCATGCAGGAATCCGTCAGCGTGGACGAAGAGACAGTTCAGTACGTCCAGGCGGCGCTCTCCCGGGCACGGCAGGCCGGCCTCACCCCGGACCCGGCCTTCGACCAGCGCCTTGACCGGTACCTGCCCCTCCTGGCCGGCCTCTTCGGGTCCTTGTACGCCTCCCGCCCTGACTGGCAGGAGCAGCTGGCGGCACTGGTGGTCCAAAGCGCCCGTTCGTGGCAGGACCGGCCGGCCGACCTGAAGGCGCTGGACGCGGAGCGGGAAGGCAGCAGCAGCTGGTTCCAGGCCAACACGATGCTGGGCGGCGTCTGCTACGTGGACCGGTACGCGGAAAACCTGGACGGGGTCCGGGCCAGGATTCCCTACTTCAGAGAGCTCGGACTCACCTACCTGCACCTCATGCCGCTGTTCCTTGCGCCCGAACCGCATTCCGACGGCGGGTACGCGGTCTCCAGCTACCGGGAGGTCAACCCCAGGCTGGGCACCATGGAGCAGCTGCGCTCCCTGTCGTCCGAGCTCCGGAGCAACGGGATCAGCCTGGTGGTGGATTTCATCTTCAACCACACGTCGGACGAACACGAGTGGGCGCGGAAGGCGGCCGCCGGTGATCCCGATTTCAGTGACTACTACTGGATTTTCCCGGACCGGACCATGCCGGACGCCTATGAGCGGAACGTGCGGGAGATCTTCCCGGAGAACCACCCGGGCTCCTTCATCCGGATGGCCGACGGACGCTGGGTCTGGGCCACGTTCCACACCTACCAGTGGGACCTGAACTATTCCAACCCGGAGGTGTTCCGTGCCATGGCCGGCGAGATGCTGTTCCTGGCCAACCAGGGCGTGGACATCCTGCGGATGGATGCCGTGGCGTTCATTTGGAAGCAGCTGGGCACGTCCTGCGAAAACCTTCCAGAGGCCCACATCCTGCTGCGGGCGTTCAACGCCGTCTGCCGGCTGGCGGCGCCGTCGCTGCTGTTCAAGTCCGAGGCGATCGTCCACCCGGACGAGGTGGCCCTCTACATCGATCCCGCCGAATGCCAGCTTTCCTACAACCCGCTGCAGATGGCGCTCATCTGGGATTCCCTGGCCACCCGGGACGTCGCACTGCTGGCGCAGGCGCTGAAGCGGCGGCACAACATTCCCCCGGGTACGTCCTGGGTGAACTACGTCCGCAGCCACGACGACATCGGCTGGACCTTCGCGGACGAGGACGCCGCGGAACTGGGCATCAACGGCTTCGACCACCGCCGCTTCCTGAACTCCTTCTACGTCAACCGCTTCCCGGGCAGCTTCGCCCGCGGCGTCCCCTTCCAGGACAATCCGAAGACCGGCGACTGCCGGATTTCAGGCACGACGGCGTCCCTGTGCGGCATGGAGGTGAACCCGGCTGAGGCGGTGGAACGGATCCTCCTGGCCCACTCGGTTGCCTTCAGCACCGGAGGCATCCCGCTCCTGTACCTGGGCGACGAGGTAGGCCAGGTCAACGACTACAGCTATGCGCAGGAGCCGGGCCACGAGGAGGACAGCCGCTGGGTGCACCGTCCCCGCTTCCCCGAGGAGCAGTACGCCCGGCGCACCGAGCCGGCCACCCCTGAAGGCGCAGTGTTGGCCGGGCTGCGGCGGATGATCCAGGTCCGGTCCAGCACGCCGGAACTGGCAGGGACGCGGCTTATCGATTTTGATACGGGGAACCGCTCGGTCCTGGCGTACCAGCGGCCGGGCAGCAGCGGTGAAGGTGCCCTCATCCTGGCACTGGCAAACTTCAGCGACTTCGCCCAAACCCTCCCTGCCGCAACCTTCGGCGCCTACTCGCCTGCCGCCGTCGACCTTCTTTCCGAGGCCACGCTGCAACTGGACGAAGGCGTCACGCTCCTCCCCCGCCAGTACCTCTGGCTGCGCGTCACTCCCGTCTGACCTCCCCCACCCCAACTAGGTAGCGCTATCTGTCGTTTTGGACCTCCAAAACGACACTTCGCGCTACCCAGTTGGGCGGGCGGGGGCGGGGCGTGAAACCATACGGACCATGCCCCAAAAGATTGCGTACCAAGGTGAGCCCGGCGCCAACTCCAATATCGCCTGCCAGCAGATGTTCCCGGAAATGGAAAGCGTTCCCTGCGCCAGCTTCGAGGACGCGTTCGAGCTGGTGTCCAGCGGCGAGGCGGAACTGGCCATGATCCCGATCGAGAACTCGATCGCGGGCCGGGTGGCGGATATCCATATCCTGCTGCCGCAGTCCAACCTGCAGATCGTGGGCGAATACTTCCTGCCCATCCACTTCGACCTGCTGGGCATCCCGGGCAGCACCATCGAGGCCGCCACGGAAGTCCACAGCCACATTCACGCACTGGGCCAGTGCCGGCGCCTGATCCGCGACCACAACCTCAAGCCCGTGATCGCCGGTGACACCGCCGGTTCCGCCCGGGAAGTTGCCGAGTGGAATGATCCCCGGAAGCTGTCCCTCGCTCCCCCGCTGGCCGCCGAGATCTACGGCTTGGAGGTGCTGGCATCCAGGGTTGAGGACGATCCATCGAACACCACCCGCTTTGTGGTCCTGGCCCGCGAAACTGAACTGCCGGCCCGGGACGAGCTTCCCGGACCCGCAGTCACCAGTTTTGTGTTCCGCGTCCGCAACGTCCCTTCCGCCCTGTACAAGGCCCTGGGCGGGTTCGCCACGAACGGCGTCAACATGACCCGGCTGGAGAGCTACATGGTGGGCAACGAGTTCGCGGCCACCATGTTCATGGCCGACGTCGAGGGCCACCCCGAGGACCAGCCGCTGAAGCTGGCCCTGGAGGAACTGGACTTCTTCACCACCGAGGTGCGGATCCTCGGCGTATACGCCGCGGCCGACTACCGCGCAGCGGCTGCCACGGCCTGAGGCGGTGTGGGTGGCGCGGCGTTCAGGAGCGGGGCGAAGAACGCGCCCAGTTCCGCGGTGGCCGTGAGCGGCAGGACGTTGGCGACGTACTGGTCCGGGCGGACCACCACCACCACGCCGTTGCGGTCCAGCCCGCGCAGTTCGAAGATGTCCGCATTCGGGTCCGTGCCGTAGACCTTTTCGTAGTCCGTCAGCTTGAAGGGGCCCACCTGCGGCTTGAACACGGCAGGCACCTTGCCGATGTCCAGTCCCGTGTGCGGCTGCTGGTAGACCACTTTCAGGTCGAACCAGGCGTCCGGATCAGCGTCCGACGGCGTTGCGGCCAGCGGTGATTCCGGCGAGGCCGCGAACCACTCGGCAAGCTTGTCCGTGGCTGAGTCCGTGCCCGGCAGCGCGGCGTCCGCGAAGACGTAGATCCGCCAGCGGCCGTCCGCCGTGGCGTGGTGGCCGAGGTGGATGGGGTTGGTGTCGGCCACCCGCACCACGGGCGCGGACTTGAAGCGCTTGCCGATGGGGAACCCGGCCGCAAGGCCCGGGTGGTCATCGGTGCCGACGATCAGGGATGGCGCGTACTGGGTCATGAACCCTGCCGGGAACTCGGCGGTGCGGACATAGAACTCTTCCAGCTCCGACGGGTCCTCGAACTCCTCGGGCTTCTTGGCCATCATCGCCGACCACTGCTTGTCGAAGTCAATCAGGTTCCGGGCCACCACCTGGCGTTCCGCCGAGTACGTGGACAGCAGGCTCTCGGGGCTGCGGCCCTCGAGGACGTGGCCCAGTTTCCAGGCGATGTTGAAGCCGTCCTGCATGGACACGTTCATGCCCTGGCCGGCCTTGGCGCTGTGGGTGTGGCAGGCATCGCCGGCGATGAAAACGCGGGGGGTGCGGGTGCCGCGGTCCTCCGGCAGGACGTCGTCGAACCTGTCCGTCAGCCGGTGGCCCACCTCGTAGACACTGTGCCAGGCGACGTTCCGGACATCCAGCGTGTAGGGGTGCAGGATGGCATTCGCCTTGGCAATGATCTCCTCGATGGAGGTGTTGCGCACGGCATGGTGGGTGGCGGGGTCCACCTCGCCCAGGTCCACGTACATCCGGAACAGGTGGCCGCCCTCACGCGGGATCAGCAGGATGCTGCCCTTTTCGCCCTGGATGGCGCATTTGGTCCGGATATCCGGGAAATCGGTGACGGCAAGCGCGTCCATCACGCCCCAGGCATGGTTTGCCTGGTCACCGGCCATGGTGCAGCCGATCGCCTGCCGGACCTTGCTCCTCGCACCGTCCGCCCCCACCACATACTTGGCGCGGATGGTCCTTTGCTGCCCTTCGTTCTGGCCCGCCGTGTGCAGGAGGGTCACGGTGACCGGGTACTCGCCGCCGTCCGCGACTTCGAGGCCCTGGAAATCGTAGCCATAGTCCGGCTTGAGCCGGGAGGGTGAGTTTGCTGCGAACTCGGCGAAGTAGTCCAGCACGCGGGCCTGATTCACGATGAGGTGCGGGAATTCGCTGATGCCTGTCTCGTCGTCAACAGCACGGGCGGTACGGAGGATATTGGCATGGTTCGCCGGGTCCGGCTTCCAGAAGGCCATCTCCGTGATCCGATAGGCCTCGGCGGTGATGCGTTCGGCGAAGCCGAAAGCCTGGAAAGTCTCCACGCTGCGGGCCTGGATGCCGTCGGCCTGGCCGATCGCCAGGCGCCCCGGCCGGCGTTCGATGATGCGGGTCTGCACGTTCGGGAACATGGAAAGCTGGGCAGCGGCGAGCATTCCGGCGGGGCCGGTGCCCACGATGAGCACGTCGACTTCTTCGGGAAGTTCCTCGGGGCGGTTGAGGCCGACGCCGGCAGCCGGCCTCACCCTCGGGTCACCGGATACGTAGCCGTGGTGGTGGAACTGCACGGAATTTCCTCACTTCTTTGTGGCTGACTACCGAGCAGCTTGTTCTATATCAGAACGCAAAATTCGATAATCGAAAACGTTGGATGTGGCATCCACTGTACGCCGGAGTGACGGGGGCGACAAGGGGCTCGCATCCCCAGCCCGCCGACGGGTCGCCGCAACAAAAAATTTGGGGGTTGACGAACCGCCGGGGCCAAGCGGATAGTGATCGTATACGATTTCGTACCTGATGAGGAGAAGGTTTTGGAGCAGGTCAACGAGGACACGCTGGCGGCAGCACGCAAGGTTGTTGCGGTGCACATCAACTACCCCAGCCGGGCTGCCCAGCGCGGCCGTACTCCGGCCCAACCGTCCTATTTCCTCAAGCCCTCCAGCTCCCTGTCCCTGAGCGGCAGTCCAGTGGAACGCCCTGCGGGTTGTGAGCTGCTGGGCTACGAGGGCGAGATTGCCCTGGTCATCGGCAAGGCCGCCCGCCGGGTGGGCATCGAGGATGCATGGAGCCACGTCGCGGCCGTCACGGCCAGCAACGACCTCGGCGTTTACGACCTGCGCTGGGCGGACAAAGGCTCCAATGTCCGGTCAAAGGGCGGGGACGGGTTCACCCCGGTAGGCCCGGCACTGATCCCGGCAGACGCCGTCGACCCCGCCCGGCTGCGCCTCCGCACCTGGCACAACGGCGACGTGGTCCAGGACGACACCACCGAAGACCTGCTCTTCCCCTTCGCCCGGCTGGTTGCGGACCTGTCGCAACTCCTCACCCTGCAGGAGGGCGACATCATCCTTACCGGCACCCCCGCCGGCGCCTCCGTCGCCAAACCCGGCGACGTCGTCGAGGTCGAAGTCAGCACGCTCGACGGCGGCCTCACCACCGGCCGCCTGGTCACCACCATTGAGGAAGGCACGACGCCGTTCGCGGACTTTGGTGCCCGGCCCAAGGTTGATGACCTTCAACGGGAGGAAGCCTACGGATCCCGCGAAGCCGCCGGTTTGGCACCCGAGGCAACTGCCGCCGTCGGGCCCGTCCTCTCCCCCGAACTTAAGGCAAAGCTCGAGTCCGTGGCCACGGCCACCCTGTCGTCGCAGATGCGCAAGCGCGGCCTGAACAACGTCAGCATCGACGGGCTGCAAGGTACCCGCCCGGACCGGAAGGTGGTGGGCCTGGCCCGGACCCTGCGTTACGTGCCCAACCGCGAGGACCTGTTCAAGACCCATGGCGGCGGGTTCAACGCCCAGAAGAGGGCGATCGATTCCGTCAATGAAGGCGAGGTCCTGGTCATGGAGGCCCGCGGCGAAAGGGGCACCGGCACCGTCGGGGACATCCTCGCCCTGCGCGCCCAGGTCCGTGGCGCCGCGGCCATCATCACCGACGGCGGGGTCCGCGACTTCACCGCCGTGGCCGGTTTGGAAATGCCCACCTGGTTCGCGAACCCCCACCCCGCCGTGCTGGGCCGCCGCCACGTGCCGTGGGATACGGACATCACTGTTGCCTGCGGCGGTGCCACCGTCCAGCCCGGCGACATCATCGTGGCCGACGCTGACGGGATCCTGGTCATCCCGCCGGCCATCGCCGAAGAACTGGTTGATGACTGCATCCGCCAGGAAAAGGAAGAGGCCTTCATCTTCGAAATGGTCAAGCAGGGCAACAGCGTGGACGGCCTGTACCCGATGAACGCCGAGTGGCAGGCCAAATACAAGGAATGGGAAGCAGGCAACGCACATGGCTGAAACCGTGGCCGAATTTACCGACGCCCCCGCCGGCAGCAAAGCCGAGCAGGCGTACCAGGCCGTCAAAATGCGGATCGTGGAAGGCACCTACACACCCGGCTACCGGTTGGTCCTGGGCACCATCGCCAAGGACCTGGGCTTCAGCGTGGTCCCGGTTCGCGAGGCTATCCGCCGGCTCGAGGCCGAGGGCCTGGTGACGTTCGAACGGAACGTCGGCGCCACCGTGGCCGGGATCGACCCCACTGAATACCTCTACACCATGCAGACCCTCAGCATCGTCGAAGGCGCCGCCACCGCATTGACGGCACCGCTGATCGACGCTGCGGCAATTGCGCGGGCCCGCGCCGTGAACGGGGACATGCGCGAATGCCTTGACCATTTCGATCCGGTCCGGTTCACGCAGCTCAACCAGGACTTCCACTCCGTCCTGTTTGAGCACTGCCCCAACCCGCACATCCTGGACCTGGTCCACCGCGGCTGGAACCGGCTTGCCTCACTGCGCTCCTCCACGTTCCGCTTTGTCCCCGGCCGTGCCCGGGACTCCGTGGATGAACACGAAAACCTGCTGAAGCTCATCGAAACCGGAGCCGACGCGGACACCATCGAAAAAGCAGCCCGCCAGCACCGGGCCGCCACCCTTGACGCCTACCTCGCTCAAGCAAAGCACCAGTAAAGGACTTCAACGATGACGACCTCAACCGAAACCACCACGCACTACGTGCCGCAGGACCTGCCGACGCACATCCAGCACTACATCGACGGCCAGTTTGTCGATTCCCTCTCCGGCAAGACCTTCGACGTCCTGGACCCGGTCTCCAACCGCAATTACGCCACCGCCGCGGCCGGCCAGAAAGAGGACATTGACCTGGCCGTCGCCGCCGCCCGCGAAGCGTTCGTCAACGGCCCGTGGCCGAAGATGAAGCCGCGCGAACGTGCCCGGGTCCTGAACCGGATCGCCGACGCGGTCGAGGCCCAGGAAGCCCGCCTGGCCGAACTGGAGACGTTCGATACCGGCCTGCCGATCACCCAGGCCAAGGGCCAGGCCCTGCGCGCGGCCGAGAACTTCCGCTTCTTCGCGGACCTGATCGTTGCCCAGTTCGACGACGCCATGAAGGTCCCCGGCTCGCAGATCAACTACGTGAACCGCAAGCCGATCGGCGTCGCGGGGCTTATCACCCCGTGGAACACCCCGTTCATGCTCGAGTCCTGGAAGCTCGCCCCGGCCCTGGCCACCGGCAACACCGTGGTCCTCAAGCCGGCCGAGTTCACGCCCCTCTCCGCTTCCCTCTGGGCCACCATCTTCAAGGAAGCCGGCCTGCCCGACGGCGTCTTCAACCTGGTCAACGGCCTGGGCGAGGAAGCCGGCGACGCCCTGGTCAAGCACCCGGACGTCCCCCTGATCTCCTTCACCGGGGAAACCACCACCGGCCAGACGATCTTCCGCAACGCCGCCGCCAACCTCAAGAGCCTGTCCATGGAACTGGGCGGCAAGTCCCCCTGCGTTGTCTTCGCCGACGCCGACCTGGACGCCGCCATCGACTCCGCCCTGTTCGGTGTCTTCTCGCTCAACGGCGAACGCTGCACCGCAGGTTCACGCATCCTGGTGGAACGCGCCGTCTACGACGAGTTCTGCGAGAAATACGCCGCCCGGGCCAAGAGCATCGTGGTGGGCGATCCGCACGACCCCAAGACCGAAGTGGGCGCCCTGGTCCACCCGGAGCACTACGAAAAGGTGGCCTCCTACGTGGAGATCGGCAAGTCCGAAGGCCGGCTCCTGGCCGGCGGCGGACGGCCAGAGCACCTTCCCGAAGGCAACTACATCGCACCCACCGTCTTCGCAGATGTTCCCCCCGAGGCCCGGATCTTCCAGGAGGAAATCTTCGGACCCGTCGTGGCCATCACCCCGTTCGAGAACGACGACGAGGCCCTCGCCCTGGCGAACAACACCAAGTACGGCCTGGCCGCCTACATCTGGACCCAGAATCTCACCCGGGCACACAACTTCTCCCAGAACGTCGAGGCCGGCATGGTGTGGCTGAACAGTCATAACGTCCGTGACCTCCGGACCCCGTTCGGCGGGGTCAAGGCCTCCGGCCTGGGCCACGAGGGCGGCTACCGCTCCATCGGTTTCTACACCGACCAGCAGGCCGTGCACATCACCCTCGGCACCGTCCACACTCCCAAGTTCGGCAGCATCGAAGCCTCCGCCGCCAACGAAGGCTAAGAACCACTAGCAGCCCAACTAGGTCGCACTAAGTGTCGTTATGGCCACCCCAAACGACAACTACTGCTACCTAATTGGGAAAGAACCCCTTTCAAAGAAGAGAGAACACCATGACCAACCCCTTCACCGGCCCCATCCCCACCCCCACAGTCCCGGCACCGGACATTGTCCGCTGCGCCTACATGGACATTGTGGTCACCGACCTCGCCAAGTCCCGTGAGTTTTACGTGGATGTCCTGGGCCTGCACGTGACCGAGGAAGACGAGAACGCGATCTACCTGCGCTCCCTGGAAGAGTTCATCCACCACAACCTGGTGCTCCGCAAGGGACCTGTCGCTGCGGTCGCCGCCTTCGCGTACCGGGTGAAGTCCCCCGCCGAGGTGGACGCCGCCGAGGCCTACTACAAGGAACTGGGCTGCCGCACCGAGCGCCGCATCGGCGGCTTCACCAAGGGCGTGGGCGATTCCGTCCGCGTGGAGGACCCGCTGGGCTTCCCCTACGAGTTCTTCTACGAGGTGGAGCACGTTGAGCGCCTCACCCAGCGCTACGACCTCTACTCCGCCGGTGAACTGGTCCGGCTGGACCACTTCAACCAGGTCACCCCCGACGTCCCCCGCGGCCGCAAGTACCTCGAGGACCTCGGCTTCCGGGTCTCGGAGGACATCAAGGACTCCGACGGCGTCACCTACGCCGCGTGGATGCACCGCAAGCAGACCGTCCACGACACCGCCCTGACCGGCGGCAACGGCCCGCGGATGCACCATGTCGCGTTCGCCACGCACGAGAAGCACAACATCATCCAGGTCTGCGACAAGATGGGCGCCCTGCGCATCAGCGACCGGATCGAACGCGGCCCCGGCCGGCACGGCGTGTCCAACGCGTTCTACCTCTACATCCTGGACCCGGACGGCCACCGCATCGAGATCTACACCCAGGACTACTACACCGGCGACCCCGACAACCCCACCATCACCTGGGACGTCCACGACAACCAGCGCCGCGACTGGTGGGGCAACCCCGTGGTCCCGTCCTGGTACACCGAAGCCTCCCTGGTCCTGGACCTCGACGGCACCCCGCAGCCCGTCATTGAGCGCGAGGAAAAGTCCGAGATGGCCGTGACCGTGGGCGCGGACGGCTTCTCCTACACCCGCAGGCCCGAGGACGCGGCAGCAGGCAAAGACGCTGTGGGCTTCAAGCTCGGAGCGCAGGTCTAGCCATGCTTGAGCCGAAGACGATTGAGGCCATTGCGGACGAACTGGTGGAAGCCGGCCGTTCCCGCACCCCCGTTCCGCTGCTGACTGCCCGTTACCCGGACATGACGGTGGAGGACTCCTACGCGGTGCAGCAGTTGTGGCGGCGCCGCAACGAGGAAGCCGGCCGGACCCTCGTGGGACGGAAGATCGGCCTCACGTCAAAGGCCATGCAGGACGCCACAGGCATCACCGAACCCGACTACGGCGCCATCTTCGACGACATGGTCCTCGAAACAGGCTGCTCCATGGAGTGGGACCGGTACACCCATCCGCGGGTGGAGGTGGAGCTGGCCTTTGTCCTGAAAGACGGGCTGAAGGGCCCAGGCGTCACCATCTTCAATGTCCTCAACGCCACCGACTATGTGGTCCCGGCCCTCGAAATCCTGGACTCCAGGATCGAAATGAAGGGCCGGACCATCGTGGACACCATCTCCGACAACGCCGCGATGGGCGCCATGGTGATCGGCGGCCGCCCGGTGAAACCGGACGCCGTGGACCTGCGCTGGGTCTCCGCGATCCTCTACAAGAACCAGACCGTGGAGGAAACCGGCGTGGCCGCCGGCGTCCTGGACCACCCCGCCAACGGCGTCCACTGGCTGGCCAACAAGATCGCCGCCCACGGCGACTCCCTCAAGGCCGGAGACATCATCCTCGCCGGCTCCTTCACCCGCCCGCTCTGGGTCTACAAAGGAGACACCGTCCACGCCGACTACGGACCCCTCGGGAGCGTCACATGCCGCTTCCAATAGAACACACCTTCCGCGACGCCCTCGCCGCACAAAAAGGTGAAGCAGGCCGGCCGCTTGCCGGGATGTGGGTCTGCTCCGGCAGCCCGCTCATCGCCGAACTCTGCGCCGGATCCGGGCTGGACTGGCTCCTGGTGGACGCCGAGCACAGCCCCAATGGGCTCGAATCCATCCTCGCCCAGCTCCAGGCCATCTCCGCCTACCCGGTGCACACCCTGGTCCGCCCGCCCGTGAACGACACCGTAGTCATTAAGCAGTACCTGGACCTGGGCGTGCAGAACCTGCTCATCCCCATGGTCAACTCCGTATCCGAAGCTGAAGCTGCGGTGACGGCAACCCGTTACCCGCCCGAAGGCGTCCGGGGCGTGGGCTCAGCCCTGGCCCGCGCCGCTCGGTGGAACCGGGTTCCGGACTACCTCGCCCGCGCCAATGACACCATCAGCGTCACAGTCCAGATCGAGTCCGCCTCCGCCGTCGAAGCCGTCGAAGACATTTTGAAAGTGGACGGAGTGGACGCCGTATTCATCGGCCCGTCCGACCTCGCCGCTTCGATGGGCCTGCTCGGCCAGCAGGAACACCCCGAGGTACGCGCCGCCGTCGAGCACTGCATCACGGCAGCGAAGGCTGCCGGGAAGCCCGCCGGCGTGAATGCCTTCAACCCCGACACCGCCCGCCACTACCTGGACCACGGCGCGGACTTCATCCTGGTCGGCGCCGACGTCGCCCTCCTCGCCCGCGGCTCCGAAGCCCTCGCTGCCCAATACATCCAGCCGTCAGACGGCGGAACCCCCGCCAGCTACTGAACCTAGGACTTTCATGACCGTTTCTGAAATTTCCCCTGCCGTCACGTCCGACCGCGAACAAACCCTCCTCGCCTCGGTGCCGACCGGACTGCTGATCGACGGGAAGTGGCGGGAGGCGTCCGACGGCGGCACGTTCGACGTTCACGACCCCGCCACCGGGCAAGTGCTCGCCACCCTCGCCTCCGCCACGAGCGAGGACGCGGTCGCCGCGCTGGACGCCGCCGACGCCGCGCAGGCCTCCTGGGCCCGCACCGCACCCCGGGTTCGGGCCGAGATCCTGCGCCGTGCGTTCGACCTTGTCACCGAGCGGGCCGAGGACTTTGCCCTGCTGATGACCCTGGAGATGGGCAAACCGTTGACTGAGGCCAGGGGCGAGGTGACGTACGGGGCGGAGTTCCTGCGCTGGTTCTCCGAAGAAACCGTCCGGGACTACGGCCGCTACCTGCCTTCTCCCGAAGGCAAGAACAAAATCCTCGTCCAGCACAAACCCGTCGGACCCTGCCTGCTCATCACCCCCTGGAACTTCCCCCTCGCCATGGCCACCCGCAAGGTCGGCCCCGCGGTCGCCGCCGGCTGCACCATGGTCCTCAAACCCGCCAAGCTCACCCCGCTCACCGCCCAGTACTTCGCCCAGACCATGATCGACGCAGGCCTGCCCGCAGGCGTCCTCAACGTCGTCTCCTCCGCCTCGGCGTCCGGCATCTCCGGACCGCTGCTGAAAGACGCCCGGCTCCGGAAGGTCTCCTTCACCGGATCCACCCCGGTCGGCAAACGCCTGATGGCCGACGCCGCCCAAAACGTCCTGCGCACCTCCATGGAACTCGGCGGGAACGCACCCTTCATCGTCTTCGAAGACGCCGACCTCGACGCCGCCGTCGAAGGAGCCATGGCGGCAAAGATGCGGAACATGGGCGAAGCCTGCACCGCAGCCAACCGCTTCCTCGTCCACGCATCCGTCGCACAGGAATTCACCCGCAAAATCGCCGCGGCGATGGGCTCCCTGACCACCGGACGCGGCACCGACCCGGAAACCAAGGTCGGCCCGCTGATCGACGGCGGCGCCCGGGATGACGTCCACGCCCTGGTCACCGCGGCGGTCGACGCCGGAGCCGTGGCCGTGACCGGCGGTGCACCCGTGGACGGTCCCGGCTACTTCTACCAGCCCACCGTCCTGGCCAACGTACCCAACGACGCGGCAATCCTGGGCCAGGAAATCTTCGGCCCCGTCGCCCCCGTCACCACCTTCACCACCGAAGAAGAAGCCATCACATTGGCCAACGCCTCCGAGTATGGGCTCGCCTCCTACCTCTACAGCCGCGACCTCAACAAGCTCCTCCGCGTCGCGGAGCAAATCGAGTTTGGCATGGTCGGATTCAACGCAGGCGTCATCTCCAACGCCGCAGCCCCCTTCGGCGGCGTCAAACAATCCGGCCTCGGGCGCGAAGGCGGCACCGAAGGCATCGCCGAATACACCACAACCCAATACATCGGCATCGCCGACCCCTACGCCAGGTAGCCGCAGCCGCAGAAGCGTCACACCGGGCACACTTTCAACCACAGTGGCCAGCTTTTCAACGGGGACCCCCGGAAAACCGGGGGTCCGCCGTCGTTCGTGATTCAAAAACGCGCTGGTTGTGACGCAAGGGCCAAAACAAAAAGCGCCTGCCACCCTGGAAGGGCGGCAGGCGCTGCTCTGTGATGGGTCAGCCCACGCGGGTGTAGCTCAACTCCGTCTCCGCCGCCGGAGCCGAGTGCAGCGTCACGTACGTGCCCTGGGCCTTGCTGCCGCTTCCGGAGAGGGCACCGGGCAGCGAGACATAGCTGCCCTCAGCCCGGGGTGCGGCTTCCAGGTGGGCGGGAAGCGTGATGTAGCTGCCCCCGCGGGGGATGCGCGTGGCTGTTGTTGCGGGGGCTTCAATGAGCTGGGATTGCAAAGTCATGGTGTTCTCCTGCTTGTTTGGGGATGGCGGCGGCGCGGAATGTCCAGCACCTGAGCGGCCGCGGGGGCAGCAAGGGGCGTGGTATTCGCTGCTGGGGGTGGGGGTCGATGTGCCTGGATCCGGGGAGGATTCACCCGGCGGTTTCTCGAGGGCTGCGCCGGCCTGCTCTCCATTCTAGGCCTTAATTTGAGCAATTCACAATAACGTGGGTGATCTCACTGCCGTTCCCTCCGCGTCAACGGTCCTGCGCTCAAGGACAAGAGACCGGCAGGCCCCTCCACCAGACTTGGGAGTAACCCGCTACGCCGCCCGGCTGGCGTCCATGCCTACTCGAAGTGGAGTATCCCTTGGAAACCTATGACGCGCTTTTGGCTTCGATCTCAGCCGCCTCCGGCCAGGACAGCAGGACCATCCTGAACCCGGCAACGGGCGAACCGGTGGGCGAGGCCCCGGTCCACACCCTCGAATACGTCGAGGAGGCCGTCGCGGAAGCCGTCGCCACTCAGCCAGCCTGGGCTGCCCTGGGCCACGGTGCCCGGTCAGCCGCGCTCCTGAAAGCAGCCGACGCCGTCGAACGCTCCGCGGAGGAACTCGCCCAGCTGCTCTCCCGCGAGCAGGGAAAGCCGCTGAACGGGCCCAACGCCCGCTTTGAAGTCGGCGCCTGCGTCGCATGGCTTCGCGCCACCGCCGGCCTGCCGCTGGAGCCTGAAACCATCGTGGACGACGGCGACACCCGCGCCGAACTGCACTACAAGCCCATCGGCGTCGTGGCGGCCATCGGCCCCTGGAACTGGCCCATGATGATCGCCATCTGGCAGATCGCCCCCGCCCTGCGGATGGGCAACACCGTGGTGGTCAAGCCCTCCGGCAACACCCCGCTCTCCGTCCTGGCCCTTGTCAAGGTCCTCAACGAGGAACTCCCCGAAGGCGTCCTGTCTGTTGTGTCCTGCGGCCGGGAGGTCGGCGCCCGCCTCACCGAGCACCCTGCCATCGGCAAGGTTATGTTCACCGGCTCAACGGCAGCCGGCCGCGCCATCATCAGATCCTCCGCAGATACCGTCAAGCGGCTCACCTTGGAGCTCGGCGGCAACGATGCCGGCATCCTCCTGCCCGACGCCGATCCCAAGGCCATCGCGGAGGACGTCTTCTGGGGCGCCTTCCTCAACACGGGCCAGACCTGCGCGGCGCTCAAGCGCCTTTACGTGCACGACAGCATCTACGACGCCGTCTGCCAGGAACTCACGGCCGTGGCCAAAGCCATGCCCATGGGTAATGGCCTGGACGAGAACAACGTCCTGGGCCCGCTGCAGAACAAGGCACAGTACGACGTCGTCGCGGACCTCGTGGAGGCAGCGAAGGCTTCCGGCGCACGCGTCCTGGTGGGTGGGAACCCGGACACGGACCAGCCCGGCTACTTCTACCCCACCACCCTGGTGGCGGACATCGACAACGACAACCCGCTCGTGGCGGAGGAACAGTTCGGCCCCGCCCTGCCGATCATCCGCTACAGCACCATTGACGAAGCGGTGGAGAAGGCCAACGCGCTCGACGTCGGCCTGGGCGCCTCCGTATGGTCCGCCAACCGCGAGGCCGCCCGCGAGGTCGCGTCCCGGATCCAGGCCGGCACTGTCTGGATCAACCGCCACGGTGCGGTGGACCCGCGTATCCCGTTCGGTGGCGCCAAGCAGTCAGGCTACGGCCTGGAGTTCGGCATCGAAGGCCTGAAGCACCTGGGCGTTCCGCAGGTCATCAACGGCTAATGCGCCGGCCGGACCGCCGCTACCCCATGGCCGGGGCGGCAAGGGTGCGGAAGACCGTGCTGGCCAGGTAGCGGCGGTGCGACCGTGGCACGGACAGCGCCCGGACCATGTCAAAGCAGACGCACACCACCACGATCGTCTGCCCGAGCGCCAACAGCACCTGGCCCGGAACGGAGCCGCTGAAAGCGGCCACTGCCTCCATTCCCGGGCTCAAGGCCGGGCCTTGCGTTGAGAACCACACATGGAAAACCCCCAGAAACTTGGAACCACTGCTGATCCAGCGGTGGTTCCATTGAAGTTTCCGGGGGCCTGAAGGGTCACGAGTAGTGGGTACTCGAATTTTTGCCGGCGCCTTGGCGCAGTACTTACTGTCCGATCGCCCGGGGCCGCCACAGCACCACGGCCTGCGACCGGGGCCTGGGACGCTGGCCGCGCGCCAGGCTCACTACATCACCGGCCGCGCCTGCCGCAAAAATCCGGGAGTCGAAAGGCCGGGGCCGGCGTTCGAGTTCCTCCGCCAGTTCAGTCACCCGCTGCTGCAGGGCCGCCACCTGGTCCTCGAGTTCCAGGATCCGCTTGATCCCTTCCAGCGAGACGCCTTCCTGGGACAACCGCTGCACCTCGCGGAGCATGTTGACGTCCCGTTGCGAGTACCGGCGCGATTTTCCGGGCGCCCGGCTGGGCTTGACGATACCCAGCCGGTCGTACTGGCGGAGGGTCTGCGGGTGCATGTCGGCCAGCTCGGCCGCCACGGAAATCACGAAGATCGGCTGGTCAGCGTTGAGGTCCACGGCACGCCTCCCCTGCTAGAGCCGGGCCTTGGCGGCAAGGCCCTCCCGGACATCGGAGCCGGAAGTCGCCTCGGCGAAGGCCTTGACGGCAGCCTCGGCTTCCTTGTTCAGGTTCTTGGGGACGGCGACGTCGATGGTCACCAGCAGGTCGCCAGTTGCCTTCGAGGTCTTCACGCCTTTGCCCTTGACCCGGAGGGTACGGCCCGACGGCGTCCCGGCCGGAACGCGGACCCGCACCTTTTCGCCGTCGATGGTGGGCACCTCGATGTCGGCGCCCAGCGCAGCCTCGGGGAAGGTGACGGGGACGTGGATGCGGAGGTTGTCGCCGTCGCGGGTGTAGAACGCGTGTGGCTGGACTGAGACGGACACCACCAGGTCACCGTTGCCTGCCGGACCCGGCTGGCCCTTGCCGCGGACACGAACCTTCTGCCCGTCCTTGATGCCGGCCGGAATGCGCACGTCGATGACGTCACCGCTGGGCTCACGCAGGCCAATGGTGGTGCCGCGGATGGCGCCGGCGAACGAAATGCTGGTGGTTGCGGTGCGGTCCGCGCCCTTCTGCGGTCCCCGCTGGAAGCCTGTCTGCCCGAAGCCGCCGCCAAAGAGGTCGGCGAACTCCGGCGGAATGCCGCCCGCGGAGGGGTTGAACCCGCCGGCATGGCGGCCGGTGTTGCCCGTAAACAGGCCGCCGAACAGGTCCTCAAACCCTCCGTTGCCGGCACCGGCACTCCCGGGAGCAAAACGGGCACCGCTGCCCATGGCGCGGATGGCGTCATACTGCTGGCGCTCGTCGGGATCCGAGAGCACCGAATAGGCCTCGGAGATGTCCTTGAACTTCTTTTCGGAAGCGGTGTTCCCCGGATTCTTGTCAGGGTGGTGCTCGCGGGCCAGCTTCCGGTAAGCCTTCTTGATATCGGCGTCGGAAGCGTCCTTGGCAACACCAAGGATCTTGTAAAAGTCCTTGTCCACCCAATCCTGGCTAGCCAATGGCGTTTCCTTTCAAAGTACAAAAGCATTAAGGCGAGACTACCGCTCCACCGGAGCGTATGAGGGGGCCCGGGAGTGGCATCTAAGGATCTGGCCGAGGGCCCCGACACGAGCTTGCGAGTGTTGGGAAGGCCATTATCCGCTGCCGAAGCTGGGCGGCTATGGATCGAAGATCATAGCCGCCCAGCGTAGGGGCGGGGCCCCCTCATCCGCGGAGGTGGAAAGGTGGGTCAGGCCGGGACGGCCACAATCACTTGTGCTGCGCGGAGGACGCGCTCTCCTGACTTGTAGCCGGAGCGGAGTACCTGGCTGACGGTGTCAACCTCGATGTCCTCGCCGGGCTGCTGGATCAGGGCCTCGTGGATGGTCGGATCGAACTCCACGCCGGTTTCGTCAATGCGGACCAGGCCGTAGGTCTTCAGCGCGTTCTCCAGCTTGGTGGCGATCGCGGCGAAGGGTCCGTCGGCGAGGTCGCCGTGCTGCCGGGCGGCGTCGACGTCGTCCAGCACCGGAAGCAGGGAGTTCAGGACGCCGATGACGGCCATTTCCCCTGCGACGGCACGGTCGCGTTCAACGCGCTTGCGGTAGTTGACGTACTCGGCCTGCAGGCGGAGGAGGTCGTTCTTCAGCTCGGCTGCCTCGGCGCTGGGGGTACCCTGGGCCACGGATTCCGCGGCGGGCACCTCCACGCCGTTAAGGATTTCCTCGGCCTGGGCCAGCGCGTCGCCGTCGGAATCCGAAGCCCCGGCACCGGGGACGGGCTCGCCGCCCTCCGGGTGCCGGGCCTGGCCGGTCACCGGGTCAACTTTGCGGTTGTCCCGGATGACCGGTTCCTGGTCGTTGCCCTTGCCCTCCTGGTTCGCGGATGAGATGTGCTCTTCCTCGTTACCGTGGTGCGGCATGGCTACTTCTTCGCTTCGTCTTCGTCGATGATTTCGGCGTCGACGATGTCCTCGTCAGCCTTGGCACCGGCCCCTGCTGCGCCGTCGCCGCCTGCAGCACCGGTGGCACCGTCGGGCGAACCGGCCTGGGCGTAGATGGCCTCGCCCAGCTTGGTCTGGGAAGCCTGCAGCTTCTCGAAGGCGGACTTCACAGCGGCGTCGTCGGTGCCTTCCAGGGCCTTCTTGAGGTCGTCGACGTCGGTCTGGACCTCGGTCTTTACCTCTTCGGGCAGCTTGTCGGCGTTGTCGGCGATGAGCTTGTCCACGGAGTAGGCGAGCTGCTCGGCGCTGTTGCGGGTGTCCGTGGCCTCGCGGCGGGCCTTGTCCTCGGCTGCGTGCTCCTCGGCGTCCCGGACCATGCGGTCGATGTCCTCCTTGGAGAGGGCGGTGCCGCCGGTGATGGTCATGGACTGTTCCTTGCCCGTGCCCTTGTCCTTTGCGGACACGTGGACGATGCCGTTGGCGTCGATGTCGAAGGTGACCTCGATCTGCGGGATGCCACGCGGGGCAGGTGCGATGCCGGTCAGTTCGAACGTGCCCAGCGGCTTGTTGTCGCGGGTGAACTCACGCTCGCCCTGGAAGACCTGGATGGCCACGGACGGCTGGTTGTCGTCAGCGGTGGTGAAGGTCTCGGACCGCTTGGTGGGGATGGCCGTGTTGCGCTCGATCAGGTGCGTCATCACGCCGCCCTTGGTTTCGATGCCGAGGGACAGCGGGGTGACGTCGATGAGGAGGACGTCCTTGCGCTCGCCCTTCAGCACACCTGCCTGCAGGGCTGCACCAACGGCCACAACCTCGTCCGGGTTGACGCCCTTGTTCGGTTCCTTGCCGCCGGCCAGTTCCTTGACCAGCTCGGAAACGGCGGGCATACGGGTGGAGCCGCCGACCAGCACGATGTGGTTGATGTCGGACAGCTTGATGCCGGCTTCCTTGATGACGTCGTGGAACGGCTTTTTGGTGCGCTCGAGCAGGTCCTTGGTGAGGTCCTGGAACTTGGCGCGGGTCAGCTGCTCGTCCAGGTGGACCGGGCCGTCGGGGGTGACGGACAGGTACTGGAGCGACACGTTGGTGCTGGTGGAGGAGGACAGTTCCTTCTTGGCCTGCTCGGCAGCTTCGCGGAGGCGCTGCAGGGCGATCTTGTCCTTGGACAGGTCGATGCCCTTGACCTTGAGCTGGTTCAGCAGGTAGTCAACGATGCGCTGGTCCCAGTCGTCGCCGCCCAGGCGGTTGTCACCGGCGGTGGCGCGGACCTGGATGGTGGAGAAGTTGTCTTCGTCCTTGCCGACTTCCAGCAGGGAGACGTCGAAAGTACCGCCGCCGAGGTCGAAGACCAGGATGAGTTCGTCTTCCTTGCCCTTGTCCAGGCCGTACGCGAGTGCCGCGGCGGTGGGCTCGTTGACGATGCGCAGGACGTTCAGGCCTGCGATTTCGCCGGCTTCCTTGGTGGCCTGGCGCTCGGCGTCGTTGAAGTACGCCGGGACGGTGATGACGGCATCGGTGACCTTTTCGCCCAGGTAGCTCTCGGCGTCGTTCTTCAGCTTCATGAGGATACGGGCGGAAATTTCCTGCGGCGTGTACTTCTTGCCGTCGATGTCCACCTTCCAGTCGGTGCCCATGTGGCGCTTGACGGAGGCGATGGTGCGCTCGATGTTGTTGACGGCCTGGCGCTTGGCAATTTCGCCAACCAGGACTTCGCCGGACTTGGAGAACGCAACAACCGACGGCGTGGTGCGGCCACCCTCGGCGTTGGCAATAACGGTGGGCTCGCCACCTTCGAGAACGGAGACGACGGAGTTGGTGGTTCCGAGGTCGATACCTACTGCACGTGACATGTGTTGCTTCCTTCTTTCCTTGGAAACTTGGTTGCGCCCGCTAATTGAGCGTTCTGCACTCAACTTTACTCGCGCAGCAATAGATGTCAATCCAAGTTGAGTCGAGTACGCTCAACTTCTCCTCCCGGCCCATGGGACACCCCCGGTTTCCCCGCCTTGGCACCGCTACAGGCAAAAGAAGGCCCGACGGCGACCCTCCGTTTCGCTGCGGGAGAACCTGCCGCCGGGCTGCTGTTGCCGCTACGTGCCTACCGTTCGACGTCCGGGCCGCCGTGCAGCGGGCCGCGCTCGTCGGCTGTGCTGTTGACCTGGCCGTCCGTCAGCCGCTCACGGATGCCGTCCTCCGCGCGCGCTTCGCCGCCGGCACCTGCGGCGCCGTAGTCGCCGTCGGGATATTCGCCGTCCTCGAGGTTCGCGGCAGGGGATTCGACGGAACCGGCATCACCGTAATCGCCGTCAACGTACTGGCCTCCCTCGCCTTCAAGGCCGGGGGCACTGCTGCCCCTCCGCGCCTCTTCGCCGGGGATTTCGGGATTCTCAGTCATAAGGCATCTCTCCTTTGAGTTCCGCGTCCGTCCGGGCGCACAGGCAGTCTATCCACCAGCCGGACCTGCCAACAGGGCCCTTGCTGTGGGCTACCCTCGGCTGGAAACCCCCGCGACCTCCCGGTCGGCGGCACCCCGGGCCTCCGGAAAAAGGCCAGGTTTGGCGAGCTTGCCGGGCCACCAGATCTTCGGCCCAATGTCGTAGGCCAGCGCCGGCACCAGCAGCGAGCGCACCAGGACGGTGTCCAGCAGGACGCCGAAGGCCACGATGAAGGCCAGTTGCACCAGGAACATGATGGGAATGACGCCCAGCGCGGCGAACGTGGCGGCCAGCACCACGCCGGCGGACGTGATCACCCCGCCGGTAACGCCCAGGCCGCGGAGGATGCCCGGCCGGGTGCCGTGCTTCAGGGACTCCTCGCGGACGCGGCTCATCAGGAAGATGTTGTAGTCCACGCCCAGGGCAACCAGGAAGACGAACCCGAACAGCGGGACGGTGGCGTCGGCGCCCGGGAAGCCCAGGACGTTGTTGAAGACCAGCGCGGAAACTCCCATGGCCGCGGCGTAGGACAGCACCACGGAGAGCACCAGCAGGACCGGCGCCAGGATGGACCGCAGCAGCAGCATCAGGATAAAGAGGACCACCACCAGGACCACGGGGATGATGATCACCAGGTCGCGCTGGGCGGTGGTGTTGGTGTCCAGGGCCGTTGCCGTGACACCGCCCACCAACGCCTCCGGGTCCACAGTCTTGACTTCCTGCCGCAAGGCTCTAACCGCCTCTTCTGCTTCCAGTGAATCCGCGGCTGAGTCAAGGGTGGCGTTGATCAGTACCTTGCCCTCGCGGACGTCCGGCTCGCCGGGAGTCCCCGGGGCTCCGGTGATGGGCACGCTGCCTGCGCCCAGCAGGTAAGCCTCGCCCACGCCGTCGGCCGCTTTCACCCTGTCCAGCACTTCCTGTGCCTTGCCCTCGTCAGCAACCACGACGGCGGGGCTGCCGCTCCCGGCGTCGAAGTGGCGTGCCAGCGCGTCCTGGCCGTCGACGGCGTTGGAGGCGCTCAGGATGACTTCGGTCTGCGGGACGCCGTTGGCCTTGAGCTGCAGCACGCCGGCCGACGCCACCGCGAGCAGCAGGACGGAGGCGATCCAGATGGTCCGGGGCCGGCGCCGCACCAGCGCACCCATGGCCCGCCACAGGCCCCTCTGGCCTTCAAGGCCGGTGACCAGTCCGGGTTCCCGTTCCTCGGCGGGTGCAAGTTTTGGCCGGAACGGCCAGAAGGCCGCGCGGCCCAGGAGCCCCATCAGCGCCGGCAGGAGGGTAAGTGCGGCGAACAGCGAGCAGATGATGCCTGCAGCGGCTACGGGACCAAGGGCCTTGTTGGAGTTGAGGTCGGAGAAGAGCAGGCAGAGCAGGGCGATGATCACGGTGGCGCCGGAAGCCAGGATGGGCTCGAAAGACGCCTTCCAGGCTGTCAGGACGGCGGCGGTGCGGTCCGCGGTGTGGGTCAGCGCTTCCCGGAAGCGGGCGACGAAGAGCAGCGCGTAATCGGTGGCAGCACCGATCACCAGGATGGAAAGGATGCCCTGGCTTTGGCCGTTGAGCTGGATCCAGCCGGCCTTCGCCATACCGAAGACCAGGAGGATGGCGGCACACAGCGCGAAGACGGACGTCAGCAGCACCATGAAGGGCAGCAGCAGGGAGCGGTAGACCACCAGCAGGATGACGAACACCGCCGCCAGCGCCACCATCAGCAGGATGCCGTCGATGCCGGCAAAGGCCGCGGTGAAGTCCGCGGCAAGTCCGGCCGGACCGGTTACGAATGTCCGCATGCCCTCCGGTGCAGCTTCAGCCACCGTTGCCCGGAGTTCCTTGACGGCCTCCTGGATTTCCACTGAGGACTCGCTGATGGGTGCGATGAACTGCACGGCCTTGCCGTCTTCCGATGGGACGGGGCCAACCACAGCACTGCCGAGGTCCAGATCCCCAAGTTCCGTGCGGAGCGCTGCCACTTCACCGAGTTCCGCCGGGGAGAATGGCTCATCACTTTCAATGACGACGACGCCCGGCACCTCGTTCGAGTCACGGAACTTTGCCTGCCAGTCCTGTGCCGCGGTGGCCTCGGCGCCGGCCGGCAGGAAGGACGCCTGGTCATTGGATGACACTTCCTCCAGTCGTCCGAACGTGGGCCCGCCCACTCCAGCCAGCGCCAACCAGCTGAGGACGAGGAAGGCGGGGACCAACCAGCGCAGCCAGAAAGGGACGCGTCCGGCGCTTCCGGTTCGAGGCTTCATGGATGCCTTCCGTGCTTAAGGGGTCCGATCACGTTAGTTCCAGAATAGACTATCTCCACGGTAGAGATAAGTGCTGTTCGAGGTTTTTTGTCTACTCCCCATCGAGCAAGCGGCCGGAGGCTGAAGTAGTATCCGTCAGTACGGCCGGCAGTCCCGGCGCTGTCAGCAGGATGAATCTAGGAGGTGGCCATGGCAGGCAACAGCCCTTCCACTGCGCCCACCCCGCCTGTGGCACCCGCCCCTGGCAATGCGCCGCACCCCCTGGTCCGGCTCCTCCAGGAGTTCACCCTGGAAGCGAACCGGTACGTGGACACCGCCGGGGGGCGCAAGGACATGCACCGGACGGACCTCAATGCGCTGGCCGTCATCATGACCCACACGGCCAGGGGCAACGTGGTCACGCCCGGCCTCCTTCGCAAGGAACTGCACCTCAGCTCCCCCGCCACCACGGCCCTGATCGACAGGCTGGACAGGTCCGGGCACGTGGTGCGTGAGCCGCATGCCTCGGACCGCCGCCAGGTCCAGCTGAAGATGACCCCCAAGGCGTACCAGGACGGCGGCGCAATCTTCGCCCCGCTCTCGCAGAAAATGGGAACCGCCATGGCTGACTTTTCTGAGGAAGAGCTGGAGACGGTTTCCCGGTTCATGACAGCGATGGTGGAAGCAACCGTGGCTGCGCGCGAGGAGTCCGCCGCTCCGCCAGGTTCCCCGCCCGCACCCAAGTAAGTAGCGCCAACTGCCGTTTTGGGCGCCCAAAGAGACAGTTAGCGCTACTTAGTTTGGGGGTAGCGTTTGGTTATGAGCGCCCAGCAGCCTGAAGAAGATGTCTATACGCACGGCCACCACGAATCGGTGATCCGCGCCCATGCCGCCAGGACCGCCGAGAATTCCGCCGCGTTTGTCCTGCCGCACCTGACCCCGGGCGCGGACGTGCTCGACGTCGGCTGCGGTCCCGGAACCATCACCTGTGACTTCGCCGCCCTCGTAAGCCCCGGCAGGGTCACAGGCCTGGACCGCTCGCCGGACATCATCGCCCAGGCCAAGGAACTCGCCGTCGAACGCGAAGTGCCCAACGTCGAATTCGTGGCGGGAAACATTTACGACCTGGAGTTCGAGGACGAGACGTTCGACGTCGTCCATGCCCATCAGGTACTGCAGCACCTCACGGACCCCGTCGAGGCCCTGCGCGAAATGCGCCGCGTCACAAAACCGGGCGGCATCGTTGCCGTCCGCGACGCCGACTTCCATGGCATGAGCTGGTATCCGGCAATTCCCGAGCTGGATGAGTGGATGGAGTTGTACCAGCGCATCGCGCGGCGCAACGGAGCAGAGCCCGACGCCGGGCGGCGGCTGGTCAGTTGGGTCCAGTCCGCGGGTTTCACTGATGTTGCGCCCAGCAGCAGCAACTGGCTTTACGCCACCGGGCAGCAGCGGCGCTGGCAGGCAAGGGTGTGGGGCGAGCGGGTTTTGCACTCCGCATTCGCGGAGCAGGCGCTGGAGTACGGGTTCGCCAACCCTGCCGACCTTGCCCGCATCTCAGCCGGATGGCACCGCTGGGGCTCCACCGACGACGGCTGGTTCCTGATTCCAAACGGCGAGGTTATCGCGCGGGCCTAGCCTCGGGAGGTCCGGCCGGCGGTGTCAAACCATGCGCGGCACCGGCACTAGGATTAATGGGTGCAGTTTTCCCTTTGGCTGGCCCTGGCCGGAGCCGGCGCCCTGATCAGCTTCACCCCGGGCGCGGGAGCCATCAACACCATGAGCAACTCGCTCAACGCCGGGTTCCGCCGCTCGATCTGGGGGATCCTCGGACAGCAGGCGGCCCTTGTGCTGCACGTGGTGATCGTGGCGCTGGGCGTGGGCGTCCTTGTGGCAGGCTCGCCGGTTGTTTTCAACGTGATCAGGTACGCCGGTGCCGCCTACCTGATCTACCTGGGCATCCGGCAGTTCCTCAGCAAGCCGGACCTGGAACAGGACCAAGCTGCAGCGTTGCAGAATGAGCCTGCCTGGTCAATCTTCAGGCGGGGCTTCTGGGTCAATCTGCTGAACCCCAAGGCCATCGTCTTCTTCCTCGCCTTTACACCGCAGTTCATCCGGCCCGGGCAGCCGCTCTTTACGCAGTACGCAGTGCTGACTGCCACCATCGTAGCCATCGACATCCTTGTGATGTGGTTCTTCTTTGCCGCCGCGGCCCGGTCCTTCCAGCGCTTCACTCAGACACCCCGGGGCCAACTGGTCCTCAGCAAGGTGTTCGGGGTGCTTTTCGTCGCGGTGGGCATCCTGCTGGCCTTGATGCACTGACCCCGCGGGAGATACCCGCAGGTTCAACTGTGATATCTACCCAAGAGCCGGAAAGTCATGCATCTTTACAAACCAGTCAAGTAATGTGAAAGCGCCGCTAGCCAACGGACGCAAATAGCGCGCATGCTTAGCATTATGAACTCAGCGCCGAGCCCATACCGCGTCATTGCCGTCTGCACCGGCAACATCTGCCGCTCCCCCATGGCCGAAGCCATGCTGAAGGCGGCCCTGGAGCGGGAAGGGCTGGATGGCCTGGTGGAAGTCGATTCGGCCGGCACTACCGGTTACGAAGCCGGACGGCCCATTGACCCCCGCGCAGCCCGCCGCCTGGCGGCAACCCAGCTCGCCTCTGAACTGCACATCGCACGCGAGTGGCTTCCCGAGTGGTTCCGGGAGCGGGACCTGATCCTCGCTTTGGACATCGACCACCACGCCTGGCTGAGTGAAGCAGCCCCGGACGGCGAGTCACTAAGCAAGATCCGCATGCTCCGCAGCTTCGATCCGGCCATGGCAGGCCGAGACCTGTTGGACCAGGGAATTGAAGACCCGTGGTACGGCGGGCAGGCGGACTTCGACGTTGTCTGGCGCCAGATCCACGCGGCCATTCCGGGGATCGTAGACCACATCAAAGCGGCAGTCGGGAGCCCCGCAGAGCTGCAGCGGCAGGCCCTCTGAAAACGGTACGCTCTAATATATGAGCCCAGCCCCCGTCATTATCGCCATCGACGGGCGCTCCGGCGCAGGGAAGACCACGCTCGCCGTCGAACTGGCCGCCCGGTTGCGCGCCCACCACAAGGTCTCCCTGTTCCACCTCGAGGACATTTACCCCGGCTGGAACGG
Organism: Arthrobacter sp. MPF02; assembly: GCF_046605375.1. Classification (GTDB taxonomy): domain Bacteria; phylum Actinomycetota; class Actinomycetes; order Actinomycetales; family Micrococcaceae; genus Arthrobacter. The sequence goes on from NZ_CP176772.1 coordinate 3,494,601, forward strand.
TTTGGCGGCCGGCGTCGAACGCTATGTTTCCACCGTCCTCACCCCGCTGAGCCGCGGTGAGGCAGCAACCTGGGTCAGCTGGGACTGGGAAAACCATTACGACGGCGGCGCACGGGTCACGCTGCCGGCCGAGATCGTCATCGTGGAAGGAGTGGGGGCAGCCGCCGCCGGGGCCCGCCCCTTTTTGGCCGCGGCCATATGGGCCGATTCGCCGGATGATGTCCGGAAAACCAGGGCCCTCGAGCGCGACGGTGCAACCTATGCACCCTACTGGGACCAATGGGCGGCGCAGGAAGAGGAATGGCTGGCGGCCGACGACGTCCCGCGGCACGCCGAGGTCCGTGTGCTCAATCGCGCGGACGGGTCAGCCGTGGTTGACCTGCTGAACCTGCTTCCGTACCTTCCCGCGCTTGCCCCGGTACTCGCCCCGGAACTCTCGGCCCGCAGGGGACTCCGCCTCAAAGCGGAACGGCTGGACCGGACACCCGATGCCCCGGCCCTGTTCCGGTCACTGTACAGCGGATCGGCCAGCGCCGTCTGGCTGGACTCCTCCAATGCGGCAGCCGCGGCGGCAACGGCCAGCGGGGCAACAGGCAGGGAAGAAGCCGCGACTGCCGCCGAACGCAGCCGGTTCACCATCATGGCGGACAATTCCGGCAGCTTTGGGCAGGAGGTGACACACCGGTCCGGTGAAAGCCTGATCAGCGCCGGCTCGGCAACCGTCCGGGTGGCCGGGCCCTTTTTCCGATTGCTCGATTCGGTCTGGGGCCGCCGGGCCGTCCGCGCCCCTGATGGCTATCCGGGCCAGTTCACGCTGGGCTGGCTGGGCTGCCTGGGGTACGAACTGAAGCGTGAAACAGGCGGTTCTGACGTGCCTGCGCACACCCCGGATGCCGCCCTGATTTTCGCTGGCCGGGCAGTAGTGCTGGACCATCACGACGGCACCACCTGGCTCCTGGCCCTTGAAGCACCCGACGCGGACGGCTGGTTGGCGGCCGCGCGGCGTGCCGTGGACGATGCCTGCGCGGATGCTGCAGGAGAGGTAGCAGCGGAAGTTGGCGGCAGCACCGGCGTCGTGCTTTCACCGGCTCCGGCCTTTTACAGCCGGGACACCGGCACCGCCTACCGGAAGAAGATTGCCGCCTCGCAGCACGAAATTGCAGAGGGCAACACCTACGAAGTCTGCCTCACCACCACCCTGGCGGCCCGGGTTCCCGCCAATACCTTGGATCCCTGGGGCATATACCTGGCGCTGCGCCGCAGGAACCCCGCACCCTTCGCAAGCTTCCTGCGGCTTGGTGCCCTGACGGTGGCGAGCACGTCGCCGGAGCGGTTCCTCAAGATCGCGTCCGACGGCGGCATGCGCGCCGAGCCGATCAAGGGAACGCGCCGGCGGGCTGCTGACCCGGCGGAGGATGAGCGGCTGCGGACGGACCTGGCCACCTCCCTCAAGGACCGGGCGGAGAACATCATGATCGTGGACCTGCTGCGCAATGACCTCAGCCACTTCGCCGTCCCGGGGACCGTCACGGTGAGCAGGCTGTGCGCCATTGAAAGCTATGCCACCGTGCACCAGATGGTCAGCACCATCGACGCCCGCCTCCTGCCCGGATCATCGCGTGCGGAGGCTGTCGCCGCCTGCTTCCCGGCCGGCTCCATGACGGGCGCGCCGAAGATCAGCACCATGGCGATCCTCGACCGGCTGGAGGATGGCCCCCGCGGCGTCTATTCGGGTGCTATCGGCTATTTCTCCCTGAACGGGGCCACCGACCTCGCCGTCGCCATCCGGACCCTGGTAATCAGCGACGAAGGCGACGGTACCGCGGAACTTTCGCTCGGCGTCGGCGGGGCCATCACCGCTGATTCCATTCCTGACGAGGAGTACGAGGAAATCCGGACAAAGGCCTACGGCGTCCTCTCCACGCTGGGATCCGCATTCCCCGAAGACTGAAAGTCCCGAGGCAGCGCCGGCCGGGCCGACGCTGCCCTGCCTGGAAGTGTCAGCCGCGCCGGGCAGGACGGTCGAACTTCCAGCCTTCCGACTTGAGCTCCGGAATGACCTGGTCCACTGCCTCCATTGTTTGGGTCCGGTCGCCGCCGCCATCATGCAGGAGCACCACGACGCCGGGCGTAATGCCTTCGCGGATCCGCCTCATCAGTTCTGCCGTTCCCGGGGGCTCCCAGTCGCTCACGGTCAGCTGCCAGCCGAGCGGCTGCAGGCCGAGTTCGGCGGCCACCTGGGGTGTCTGCCCCCAGCTTCCGTAGGGCGCACGGAAGTAGTCGATCTTTGCATCCGGAACGGCTTCCCGGATGACTGCACTGGTTTCCAGGAGGTCCGCCCTGATGGCGTCGGCGCTCCATGTGCCCATGTTGTCGTGATGCATGGTGTGGTTGCACAGCAGGTGTCCGGCGGCGGCAATCTGCCTCACGATCTCCGGATGCTGCTTCACGTGGTCCCCCCACAAGCAGAAGGTTGCCTTGACATGGTGTTTCTCCAGCACAGCGAGCAGCTTGGGCGTGGTCACCGGGTCCGGCCCGTCATCAAATGTAAGGCTGATGTATTTGCCGTCGTGCCTTGTGGAATCGACGATTGCTGGAGTTGCCGTGTCCGCCTGGGCGGCCGGAGCCCCTGCAAGGCCAGCCGGAACCGAGGCGGCCAGGGCAAGGGCAGCTGCAGCGAGCGGGAGGGTTGCCTGGCGCAGGGAGACTGCGCGTTGGATCGGGAGCTTCATTGCTGTCCTTTCGGATCATCGCGCGCACTGCATCACGGCATCGGGGGTCCGCTGAAGACGCCAGAAGGTTGGCGCTCGGGCGTGAGGCGATGAGGAGCACTGCGAGGATTGCGAGAATTTCCGGTAGTTTCCGGAACGGGCTCAGCGTATGCTCCTGCCGGAAGCGCCGTCAAGGGTTGTTTCGGAAGAAGGGCGCCCTCGGGCTGCCTGTGGAAGGAATCAGCGGCTGCCGGGCGCCGAGGTGCTCTCGCGGACTACCAGGCGGGTGGCGAGTTCCACGCGCGGACTCTCCGGCCCTTCGCCTTGGACCATGCGCAGTACCGTGCGGGCCGCAAGCTTGCCCATCTCGGCCAGCGGCTGGCGCACTGTGGTGAGGGGAGGCGAGGCCCAGCGGGATTCGGGAAGGTCGTCAAAACCTACGACGCTGATGTCCTCCGGCACCCGGAAGCCCTTCTGGCGAACCGCTTCATAAACTCCAAGGGCCATTTGGTCACTTGATGCGAAGACCGCTGAAGGCGGGTCTGCCAGCTCCAGGAGCCCGCAGCCGGCCCGGAAGCCGGACTGGTAGTCGAAGTTCCCCTGAACCACGAGTTCCGGGTCGAATGCAATGCCCGCCGCGTCAAGACCCGCACGGTAGCCGTCCAGCCTCGCCCTGCTGCACCACAGGCCTGGAGTTCCGGCCACGAACCCTATGCGGCGGTGCCCCGTTCCAATCAGGTGCTCGGTGGCGCCCACGGCCCCCGTCCAGTTGGTGGCGCCGATAGTCGGGACGTCGAGGTCGGGCACTCCGGCAGGATCAACAACCACCGCGGGCATCTGGAGGCGCTGCAGTTCGGCGCGGAGGAACGAGTCCAGGTCGGTGGTCACCAGGATAGCGCCGTCGCTGGCCCGGGCGCTGACGTTGTCCAGCCACTGCCTCGTGGATGTGGCCCCGGACTTGCGGTGGATGGCCGAGACAACAGTGGAAGCGCCTGCCTCGTTGGCCGCCTCTTCCACACCACGGATGATTTCCACTGCCCAGGGGCTGTCGAGGTCGTTGAAGACCAGATCGATCAGGCCGGAGCGCGCCCCGGCCCCCGGGCGGGCTCCCCGGCGCTGGTAGCCGTAGTCCCGGAGCAAGGTTTCGACGCGTTCCCTGGTGCGGGGAGCAACATCGCCGCGGCCATTAAGCACCCGGGAGACCGTGGGCACGGATACACCCGCTTCCGCGGCAATGGCCGAAATTGTGACTGCCGGGCGGTGACTCTCCTGCACGCATTCCTCCTGGTCCGCTGCAAGTATAGGCGGCCTGCTGCAACAACTGGCTGAAGTTTTGTCGAAACCCTTGACGGTCTCTCCGGAATGTTCCTAATCTACTACGACCAAGTTCCGGAAAGTTCCGGAACTTGGTCGGGCTTTAGCCCGATTCTTTCGTACCTCAAGGGAGAGCTCTTCATGAAGGTTGCAAAACTCGTCGCCGCCGCTGCCCTGGCGTCGACCTTTGTCCTCCCCACGGCATTGCCGGCCATGGCAGCACAGGAGGACAAGCCGCAGCCCCCCGGGCTGGCCAAGCAGGACACCCTGCGGTGGGCCGCGCCCAAGGACGTCCGCATCGGCACGGCTGTCGCCGGCGGCGGCCACCACGAAACAATGCCCTACGCCAACCCCTTCACTTCTGACGCCCAGTACCGGGAAGTGCTGGCAGCGGAGTTCAGCTCCGTATCCCCTGAGAACCAGGCGAAATGGGAATTCATCCACCCCCAGCGCGACCAGTACCGGTTCGCGGAAATGGACGCCATCGTAGAATTCGCGCAGCAGCATGGACAGGTGGTGCGCGGCCACACGCTGTTCTGGCACAGCCAGAACCCCGCCTGGCTGGAACAGGGCAACTTCAGCAAGGAGGAACTCCGTTCCATCCTGAAGGACCACATCACCACAGTGGTGGGACGGTACGCAGGCAAGATCCAGCAGTGGGATGTGGCCAATGAAATCTTCAACGGCGACGGCACGCTGCGCACCACGGACAACATCTGGATCCGGGAACTCGGGCCGGAAATCATCGCTGACGCTTTCCACTGGGCCCACGAAGCCGACCCCAGCGCCAAGCTCTTCTTCAACGACTACGGCGTGGAAAGCATCAACCCCAAGAGCACCGCCTACGTCAACCTCATTTCGAAGCTCCTGGCACAGGGCGTGAAGGTCGATGGCTTCGCCGTCCAGGGCCACCTGAGCACCCGCTATGGTTTCCCCGGCGACCTGCAGGCAAACCTCCAGCGCTTCGAGGACCTTGGCCTGGAAACGGCCGTCACTGAGATCGACGTCCGCATGGACGTTCCCGCCGGAACCAAGCCCACGGACGAGCAGCTGGCCAAGCAGGCGAGCTACTACCAGCGGGCCCTGGACGCATGCCTGAACATTGAGGGATGCAAGTCCTTCACCATCTGGGGCTTCAACGACAAGTACTCCTGGGTGCCTGTCTTCTTCGGCGGAGAAGGTGAGGCAACGGTGATGTGGGAGGACTACACCCGCAAGCCTTCCTACTACGCGCTGCAGTCGACCCTTGCCGCGGCGAACCCGGGCGGGGAAAAGCGCTACAGCCAGCACCCGGCCTACCAGCGGTAGACGCACGGAAACCTGGAAACAAAGAAACGGCCCGGAACTCCACGTTCCGGGCCGTTTTTCCTACCCCTCCAGCGCGTGGATCCGGTATTCAAGGGCATGCGACTGCCCGGGCTCCAGGACGACCAGGTCCTGGCCCGAATTAAAGGCATCAGGCGGGCAGCTCATGGGCTCCACCGCCAGCCCCTTGCGGTCACGCAACTCGCCCGAGTAGAGCTGCACCCACGGAGCCTGGGTACCCGTTGACCGCACCGCGGCCGCCAGCTTGAGGGCCGGGTTGCGCAGGGTCACGTCCCACTCCCCTTCGGGAAGGGCGGTGAAGGCGTGGTCCAGCGACTGACCGCCAACGCTCCGGATCTCCGAGAAATCAAAGTCCGTCCCCTTGGTATCCATGAGCCCTGCAGGCCGGAGCTGCTCATCCGTCAAAAGCACCTTGCCGGCACGGAAGCCCAGCTCGCAGTTGGAAATGTCCTCGCCGCCCACCGTGATGTAGGGGTGGGAGCCGCAGCCGTAGGGTGCCGCTGCAGTGCCACAGTTGCGTGCCCCAAGTTCCACCCGCAGTCCGGCGTCCTCATCCAGCGCATAGGACACGGAGAGGGCAAGCTGGAAAGGATATCCGGGTTCGCCGTGGAGCACGTGGGTCAGGGTCACGGCGGCCTGTGTACGCTGCTCCACACGCCAGTCGCTCCACAGCGCCAGCCCATGCAGCGCACTTCCGGTGGACGCCTCGTTGACCGGCAGTTCGAAGCGCTGGCCGCCAAAGGCAAAGGCTCCGCCCGCCACCCTGTTTGGCCACGGCATGAGCGTCTTCCCCGCGTAAGCCGGGGGCAGCTGGTCCGCGGTGAAGGGCAGCACCAGGTCGTGGCCCCGGAAGGAGAGGCGCTGCAGCCCCGCTCCAACGGTTGTGACAGCGGCTGCGTAATTCCCCGCTTCAAGGGTGATCAGCTCACCGTTGGGGTTCGAGGTGGATGACATGCGGTTCCTTCCGGACTGGGACAGGCGTCAGCTGGCGCCGGGGCTTGCCGTGCTCTGGCGGATAACGAGGGATGTTGCGAGGTCAAGGCGCGGATTCTGGGGCCGGTCACCTTCCCGAAGGCGCAGGACCATGCGGGCGGCTTCTTCGGCCATTTCGATCAGCGGCTGGTGCACGGTGGTGAGGGCAGGACTGGACCACCGCGCCACCTGGAGGTCGTCGTATCCCACGATGGACAACTGCTGCGGAACGGACAACCCAAGCTGGCGGGCTGCATCCAGCACGCCGAGAGCCTGCAGATCGCTCCCGGCGAAGATGGCGGTGGGCCTGTCCTTCATCTGCAGCAGTTCGAGCGCGTGTCCACGCCCGCCGTCTACATGGAAATTGCCGTAGCGGATCAGGGAGCGGTCAATCGGAATCCCGGCAGTGTTAAGGGCCGAACTGTAGCCGTCGATGCGCGCCAGTGAGCACATCATGTCCTCCGGACCGGAAATTGCGGCAATGCGGCGGTGGCCCAGTTCGATCAGGTGACGGGTGGCCATCATGCCGCCGGCCCAGTTGGCCGAGCCCACTGACGGGACATCGGGGGCGGGGTCACCGGCAGGGTCGATGATCACGAACGGGATGGAGCGCGATTCCAGCTGCTGCCGGTATTCCAAAGGCAGGTCGGAGAAGACCAGGACCACCCCAGCGGGCCGCCGGGCCATCACTCCTTCAACCCAGCCCTCACCCGGCGCTTTCCTGGTGCCGCTCTCCGTAAGGATCACGCTCATGCCGTTCGCCTTGGCCACATTCTCCACCCCGCGGATGATTTCCAGCGCCCAGGCACTCTCGAGTTCTGGGAAGACCAGTTCAAGTAGCGCAGATTTCGACGCGGCATTGCGCCGTTTGTACCCGTGTTCCTCCAAAAGCTCCTCAACTTTCGCCCGGGTTTTTCGGGAAACATCGGAACGGCCGTTGAGGACTTTTGAAATTGTCGATAGCGAGACGCCGGCCTCCTCCGCCAGTTGTGCCAAGGTTACGCGGGCATCGGAAGGAGTAACGGGGCTGGTCATGGAGGACAGCATAGCGAAAGTTTCAGTCAAAAGCTCGCAACATGGCGAAACGGTTGCACCGCAGGAGGAGCCGTCCTAGACTGTGATCCACCAAACAACTTTCGGTCAAAGCATCGAAACTTTCGAGAGGCGTTCAAGGATGAACAAGAACGGATGGGTTACCCGGGGCCTTGCCGGCCTGGGGGCCCTGGCCCTTGGCCTTACTATGGCCGGCTGCTCCGGAGGGTCCGGCTCGGCGAACCGGCCCGAAAATGAAATTCACATTGCCATGTACGGAGATGCCGGCAATACGGTCGAACAGAAGATCATCGACACCTTCAACGCCACATCTGAGGTAAAGGTGGTCCTGGACAAGATTCCGGGCGCCGAATACCAGTCCAAGCTGCAGACCATCATGGATACGCCCACCGCTCCCGATATCTTATTCAACTGGGGCGGCGGCAGCATCAAGAGTTTCGTGGACGCGGACCTGGTGCTGCCCCTGGATGACTTCATCAAGGAAGATCCCCAGCTGAAGGACGCCTTCCTGCCGTCGGTCTTCGACACGGCAGTGATAGACGGAAAGGCATACGGCATCCCCATGCGTGGAACGCAGCCGGTCATGCTCTTCAACAACTCCAAGGTCCTCGCCGAGGCGGGCATCACAGCTCCTCCGGCAACCTGGGAGGAACTGCTCGAGGACGTCAAGATCCTCAAGGACAAGGGCATCACTCCCATCGCCCTGGGCGCCGGTGACCGGTGGCCCACACTGATGTGGTTTGAGTACCTCTACGACCGGGTTGCCGGTGATGGCCTCTTCAAGAAGGCCCTCGAAGGCGACACCAGCGTCTGGGAGTCCGAAGACAGCCGCAAAGCGCTTGGCATGCTGCGGGAGCTTGTTGATGCAGGAGCGTTCGGCACCAACTTCGACTCGGTGAAGTTCACCGACGGCGGGTCCCCCGCCCTGCTGGCGAGCGGCAAGGCCGGCTTTGAACTGATGGGTTCGTGGGAGTACTCCACCCAGCAGAGCAACGACGCGCAGTTCGCCGCGGAGGTCCTCGGTTACAGCGAGTTCCCGAAGATCGAAGGTGGAAAGGGCGACGAGAACAACCTCGTGGGCAACACCAACAACTTCTACTCGATCCACAAGAACACGCGCTACCCGGAAGCCGCGCGCGATTTCCTGAAGCTCATGTACTCCGATCAGTTCGTGCAGGAGCAGGTAGGCATCGGTAACCTCCCCACCACCACGAATACCGAGAAGTTCCTCGACAAGGCGGCGGATCCCGAATACGCCAAGTACCAGTTCAACCTGGTCAAGGAAGCGCCGTCCTTCCAGCTTTCGTGGGACCAGGCGTACCCGCCGGAAGCGACTGTCACCATCCTCACCGCCGTCTCCCAGTTCTTCAGCGGACAGATTGACGAAGACGGCTTCATCAAGGCCATGCAGAGCCTCTAGGAAAAACCATGACCACGACGCTTGCAAACCGCAGGCGCCCGACACGTGCGGGCGGCCCCGAAGAGGGCCGTCCCGTGCACCGGGGCGGCTCCTCCTCGAGCCGTCCCGGCTTTGTCTGGGCCCTTCCTGCCACCATCTTCTTCGGACTCTTCGCGCTGGTCCCGCTGATCGCGGTGGCGGTGCTGTCTTTCACCACGTGGAGAGGCCTCGGCGACCCCAAATTCGTAGGGCTCAAGAACTGGGAATCCCTCTTCCAGGACCCCGTCATGCTCCAGAGCCTCTGGCTCAGCCTGCTGTTTATTGTGCTGGGCATCGTGACCCAGACACCGCTGAGCATCCTGCTGGGCGTCTGGGCAGCCGGCACGCAGAAAAACCGCGCCATCCTGAGCGCCATCTACTTTGTTCCGCTGCTGCTGTCCTCAGCCGCGATTTCCGTCCTGTGGCGTGCCCTTCTTGACCCCAACTTCGGCATTCCGGGGCAGATGTCCTGGCTGTTTGGCGACGGCAATGTCCTGGGCACCCAGACCGGCGCCATCGCGGTGCTGATCTTCGTGGGCATGTGGCAGTTCACGCCGTTCCACACGCTAGTTTACCAGGGTGCAGCCAAGCAGATTCCGCCGGTCCTGTACCAGGCCGCGTCGATTGACGGCGCCGGTACCGTCAGGCAGTTCTTCAGCATCACCCTTCCGCAGCTGAAAAACAGCATCATCACGTCCGTGATCCTGATGGTGGTGGGCGGCCTGACCACGTTTGAAACGGTCCTGATCCTGACCAACGGCGGACCGGGCACCAGTACCACCATCACCGCTTTCCACATGTACCAGGAAGCGTTCCGACGGTTCGACTTCGGTGCCGGCAGCGCCATTGCCCTTGTACTGGTCATCATCTCCACGGCAATTTCATTTGCTGTGGTCCGCGTTTCCGGATACGACAAGATGCGCAGTTCCCTGGAGGGGCTCTAAATGAAAACGCGTCCGAATTACCTCGCCGGCATCGGCGCCTTCATCTGGCTGGCCATCGTCGCTGTTCCGCTGTACGTGATGCTCTCCGCTACCTTCCAGACCCGTGCCGAGTTCGGCGACAACGGGCCGCTGTCCCTGCCGACCAGCTTCACGCTGCAGAACTATGTGGATGCCATCACCAGCGGCTTCGGCCGGTACTTCTTGAACACGGTCATCGTTACGGTTGGCGTTGTTGGCCTGGTCCTGCTCCTTGTACCCCCGCTGAGCTACGCCATCGTCCGGAGCCAGAGCCGCGCTGCCTCGGTCATCTTCCGCGTGTTCCTCCTGGGTCTGGCCATTCCCGCCCAGGCTGTGATCGTTCCGGTGTTCTACCTGATCAATACCGTGGGCCTCTATGACAACCTGCTCGGCGTTATCCTTCCGACGGCGGCCTTCGCCCTTCCGATCTGCACGATCATCCTCAGCGGAACCATGCGGGATATTACTCCCGAGCTGTACGAGGCAATGGCCATGGACGGCGCCACCCCCGCCCGTTCCTTCCTTCGCCTGGTTCTGCCTCTGTCCAAGGGTGGATTGTCCACCATCGCAGTGTTCTCGGCCCTCCAGGCCTGGAACGGGTTCCTCTTCCCGCTGATCCTGACGCAGTCGGAATCCACCCGGGTGGTCACCCTCGGCCTGTTCAACTTCCAGACGCAATTCGGCATCAACATCCCGGGCCTCCTGGCCGCCGTGACCCTCTCCATGGTGCCGGTTCTGCTCGCCTACCTCTTCGCGCGCCGCGCACTAGTCCAGGGCCTCATGGGCGCTGGCGGAAAGTAATCATGACGGAAACAAAAACCCACAGCGCGCCGTGGCGCGACACTGCCGCCACGGCCCAGGAGCGCGCCGACAGCCTCATCGCAGCCATGACGCTCCGGGAGAAGACTGCCCAGCTCTACGGAGTATGGGTAGGTGCCTCCAGCGAGGGCGGCGAGGTTGCCCCGCACCAGAACGAGATGAATCCGCCCGTTGACCTGGACACGATCCTGCCGCACGGCCTCGGCCAGCTCACCAGGCCGTTCGGCACCGCGCCCGTGGACCCGGCCTTGGGCGCGCTGTCACTGCAGCGGACCCAGCAGCGCATCGCCGCGGCGAACCGCTTCGGCATCCCGGCACTCGTCCATGAGGAATGCCTGGCCGGCTTTGCCGCCTGGCAGGCCACCGCCTACCCGGTGCCGCTGGCATGGGGCGCCACATTCAACGCCGAACTCATCCGCACCATGGGCGCCGCAATCGGCGCCGACATGCGGTCCGTCGGTGTGCACCAAGGCCTCGCCCCGGTCCTGGACGTCGTCCGGGACGCCCGGTGGGGCCGGGTGGAGGAGACCATCGGTGAAGACCCTTACCTGATCGGAACCCTCGCCACCGCCTACATCCAGGGCCTCGAAAGCAGCGGCATCGTCGCCACCCTCAAGCACTTCGTCGGCTACTCGGCCTCAAAGGCGGGCCGGAACCTGGCGCCCGTTTCCGTGGGCGCCCGCGAACTGGCTGACGTCCTCCTTCCGCCGTTCGAGATGGCCATCCGGGAATCCGGCGTGCGCTCCGTTATGCATGCCTACACCGACCTGGACGGCGTCCCCACCGCCGCAGACGCATCCCTGCTGACGGATCTCCTGCGCGACACCTGGGGATTCAACGGCACCGTGGTGGCGGACTACTTCGGGGTCGCTTTCCTCAAGAACCTGCACGCCGTGGCCGGATCCTTCGGCGAGGCGGCGGCAGCCGCCCTGGCCGCCGGCGTCGACGTCGAACTTCCCACCGTGCACGCATTCGGCGACCACCTCATCGCAGAAGTCGAAGCCGGCCGCGTCCCTGTCAGCCTCATCGACCGCGCACTGCACCGGGTCCTCGTGCAGAAGATCGACCTGGGCCTGCTGGATGAGGACTGGTCCGCCGTTCCGGCCGTCCTGCAGGATGCCAACCTGCAGGATGCCGCAGGCCTGGAAGGCAGCGTCACGCTGGACACGGAGGCCAACCGGAAGCTGGCGGCACAGATTGCCGAAGAATCCATCGTGCTGGTCAGCAACAACGGCGTCCTGCCTCTCCGCAGCCCCGGCCGGATTGCCGTCGTCGGACCCAACGCGGACAACACCCAGGCATTCCTGGGCTGCTACTCCTTCCCGGCGCACGTCGGTGGGCAACATCCCGATGTCCCGGTCGGCATCGAGCTGCCCACCGTGGCCGAGGCCCTGCGGGCCGAGTTCCCCGGCAGCCCGATCACCGTCACCGAGGGTTGCTCCGTCGACGGCGATTCCACCGAGGGTTTTGACGACGCCGTTGCTGCCGCGGCGGCCGCGGACGTCGTGGTCGCCGTCCTGGGCGACCGTGCCGGCCTCTTTGGCCGGGGTACCAGCGGTGAAGGCTGCGACGTGGAATCCCTGGTGCTGCCGGGCGTCCAGCAGCAGCTGCTGGACCGGCTGATCCAGACCGGCAAACCCGTGGTGCTGGTGCTCCTCACCGGCCGCCCCTACGCCGTGGGCTCCGCGGCGGAAGATGCCGCGGCGATTGTCCAGGCCTTTTTCCCCGGCGAGGAAGGCGGACCGGCCGTGGCGAAGGTCCTCAGCGGCCGGGTCAATCCGGGCGGGCGCCTGCCCGTCAGCATTCCCGCCCGCCCGGGCGCGCAGCCTTCCACGTACCTGGCGTCCCGCCTCGCCCGTGCCAGCAGCGTGTCCAACATTGATCCCGCGGCTGCCTTCCCGTTCGGCCACGGCCTCAGCTACACCACCTTCGAGTGGAGCGGTTTGACCGTTGACGGGCCCGCTTCGGTTCCGGTGGATGGCGAAGCCGCCGCCAGCATCACCGTCACCAACACGGGTGACCGGGCAGGAACGGAACTCGTGCAGCTGTACCTGCACGACGGCGTCGCATCGGTTGTCCGCCCGGAGCAAAAGCTCGTGGGTTATGCCCGTGTCTCCCTGGAGCCCGGAGCCTCAGCCAAGGTGTCCTTCACTGTGCCGGCCGACGTCACCTCGTTCACGGGGCGGGACGGCCGCAGGATCGTCGAACCCGGCGATATCGAGCTCGGCTTCGGCGCCTCCAGCGGTGACATCTGTTTGCGGGCATCAGTAACGCTCACCGGTGAAGCCCGGATTGTGGACCACACCCGGCGGCTGCACTGCGGCGTGACGGTAACACCGGACGCCTGACACGATGGCCGGGGCGTCCCGTTCCGGGCGCCCCGGCCATCCGCAATTTCCCGCCCCGCAACGCATACTCCTGCACCTCCAAGCGAAAGGAAGCGGCATGGGCACCGGCCTTCACCGCCTGACGATCTTTGCAACGACCCGTGCAGAGGCAGAGGAAAAGCTCAACAGCTCGGTCCAGCAGCTCCGTGACGTCGCCATCCAAAATCCGACACGGGGTATTCTCGTGACGAAGAGGGGCGCTGGCCATTTTACGGTTGAACTCAGCGACCAGGTCCCCTACGGGCAGACTTGGGAATCCGTGGCGCACCGGGACTCCGCCAGCTGAACCCGCTCAAGACATGCGGCGGAACCCCATTATCAGTGCCTCCAGACTAGTTAGGTTTGCCGCGTGACGGACACCGCATCATCCCCCGCTCATGGGTCCCCGCCGCCCCGGACAACAAAATATGTCCTCATGCTTGGCGCACTTGCCGCGCTTCCGGCTGTAACCACCGACATCTACCTGCCTTCGCTGCCCGACGTCGCGCGGGACTTTGAAACCAGCCAGGCTGCCGCCCAGCTGACCTTGTCCGGAACCCTCCTCGGCGGAGGGGTGGGCCAGCTGGTTATCGGCCCGTTTTCCGACCGGTTCGGCCGGCGGCTGCCGCTGATCATCGGGATCTCGCTGCACATCGTAATCTCGTTGCTGTGCTCCATCACGCCCAACATCGAAACCCTCACCGGCCTGCGCGTCCTGCAGGGCTTCTTCAACGCGGCGGCAGCGGTTGTGGCCATCGCGGTCATCCGCGACCGTTTCGTGGGTTCCGCAGCCGCCCGCCTGCTGTCCCGCCTGATGCTGGTGATCGGCGTCGCCCCGCTCTTCGCCCCCACGATCGGCCAGGCCATCGCGGGGCTCTGGCACTGGCGGGCCGTCTTTTATGCGCTGGCGCTCATCGGCGTGCTCCTTGTCGCCATCGTGTGGAAATTCATGCCGGAGACGCTGCCCGAGGACAGGCGCAGCCCCGGGCGCCCACGACACGTCGCCGGCGCCTACTGGGCGCTGCTGCGGGACAAACACTTTATGGCGCTGGCCGTCATCCCGGGACTGGGCCTTGCCCTGATCATGAGCTACGTGGTGGGTTCACCCTTCGTATTCCAGGACGAGTACGGCTTCACGGAGCAGCAGTTCGCGCTTGCCTTCGCCCTGAACGGCGCGGCACTTGTCCTCTCGGCGCAGCTCAATGCAGCGCTGGTCCGGAAATTCCCGCCGGTCCGCCTCCTGCGCACCGCCGTCGTCGTCCAGCTGGCACTTGCCGTGCTGCTCCTCGCGGCGGTGGCCACCGGTGCCGGCGGTGCCTTCGGCCTCATGGCGGGACTGTGGCTTGTCCTGGCCGCGCAGGGAATGATTCCGGCCAACGCCTCGGTGCTCGCGCTGCACAACTACGGGCACATGGCCGGAACTGCGGCAGCCGTGATCGGCGCCTTGCAGTCCGGCGTGGCGGGCCTCGTCAGCCCGCTGGTGGGGCTGTTCGGCGGCACGGCTTTCTCGATGGTCAGCGTGATGATCGGCAGCTGCCTCCTGACCGTTGCGGTGCTGGCGGCCGGTACGTCCGCCTACCGCAAGGGCGGCTGGCCGGAGTCCGCTGAGCGCAGCGGCGAGCGCCTGCCTGCCGATGACTAACGGCGCCTATTGCACCGTCGCGGTCAGCCGCGCCACGTTATCCACGTAACGGGCGGCGAGCGGCCGCTTGACCCAGTCGGAAAGCCGCAGCTCGTGGGAGATATCCCGGTAGGTATCCTCCACGGCCCGCATCTTGGCGACAATGTCCTCACCGAGCAGCATCACGGACACTTCCAGGTTGAGGGAGAAGGACCTCATGTCCATGTTGCTGGAACCCAGGACCGCCACCTCGTCGTCGATGGTGAAGTGCTTGGCATGCAGCACGAACGGAGCCTTGTAGAGGTAGATCCTGACCCCGGCTTCGAGGAGCGCCTCGTAGTAAGAACTCTGGGCGTGGTGGACCAGGAACTGGTCACCCTTCTCGGAGACGAACAGCTCCACGTCCACCCCCCGCTGGGCCGCCGTGGTGATGGCGTACAGCAAGGAATCGTCCGGCACGAAGTAGGGGCTGCAGATGGAGATACGGTGCTGGGCCGAATAGATCAACGTATTGAACAGGCGCAGGTTGTTTTCGGTGCTGAACCCCGGGCCGCTGGGCACCACCTGGGCGGTGACGTTGCCCGGATGGTGGTCAGCGGGCAGCTGCAGCTGGTCTTCCAGCGACTCGTCGGTCTCGCTGAGCCAGTCCGTGGCGAACACAACGTTCAGGGTGGTGACAATGGGTCCGCGCAGGCACGCCATCAGCTCGACCCATTCGCGGCCGGCCTTGCGGTGCCGGGGATTGTTGTAGGAGGGCTCGATCAGGTTCTGTGATCCCGTAAAGGCAATTTCGCCGTCCACCACCATGATCTTCCGGTGGTTCCGCAGGTCGGGCCGGCGCCACTGGCCGTGGATCGGCATGAGCGGAAGCATCCGCTTCCACTGGATCTTGCCGGCTTTGAGCCGCTTGAGGAGTTTCCGGTAGCCCTGGACCCGGAGGGTGCCGATGTGGTCGAAGAGCACCCGCACCTCAACACCGCGTTCGGCAGCTTCCTCCAGTGCCGTGAGGAGTTCGTCCGTGATGTGGTCCGTGCTCATGATGTAGAACTCTGCGTTGACGAATCTCTTCGCCTTCCGCACCGCCTCGGTCATGGCCAGGATGGAGTCCGGGTAACCGGGAATGAGGTCCACGGAATTGCCGTCCACCATCGGCAGCGACCCGAGCCTGCGGTTCAGCTCCGCCGCGGACGTCACCCATTCCGGGCCCGGGTAATGGCTTTCGACGTCGGCGAGCGAGGAGATGCCCGCCTTCACCCTGTCATTGACCAGCTGCTGCTGCTCCCGCCGTCGGCGCGAGAGTTGGAAGTTTCCGAACAGCAGGAACAGGATGATGCCCAGGAACGGCACAAAGAAAATGCCCAGCAGCCAAGCCATCGCAGTCGTGGGACGCCGGTTCCCGGGGATGATGCCCACGGCAAGGACCCTGATGACCAGGTCGGCGACGCCCAGCAGCACCACGACCCACATCGGCGCGGTGCCGGCAAGCGAAAAAGGCCACAACACGGAAAAGAAACCCCCGGATAATGAGCTCCCGGCGGGCGGTTCCCGGCCCGGGCACTCCGCCCAGCTTATCCGCGCGGCGCCGCACTAAGCTGGAGCCATGACCTCACCTGCCCCAGTGGTTCTCGTTTTCCTCGACCCCGCGTTCCCGGACGGCCGGCCGGCGGACGCCACCAAGCCGCAGCTGATGGTCACGGACCAGGGTGCCACCCGGGGCGACGGCGTCTTCGAGACCATGCTCGCCGTCGGAGGCCATGTCCGGAAGATGCAGGCGCACCTGGACAGGCTTGGAGGCTCGGCAGAGGCCCTGGACCTGGTCATCCCGGAGCAGGACGAGTGGCGGCGGGCCATCGCCACCGCTCTGAACGGGCACCGCGCCCAGCATCCACCTGCCGGGGCCGAGGACGAACTGGTGGTCAAGCTGGTTGTCACAAGGGGCGTGGAGGGCGCCGCTGCGCCCACCGCCTGGGTGCAGGTGACGCCCGCGGGAGCGGCAGGCCGCCGCCAGCGTGAAACGGGAATCGACGTCATTCTCCTTGACCGGGGGTACGACAGCAACGTGGCCGAGCGTGCCCCCTGGCTACTCCTTGGTGCCAAGACCCTCTCCTACGCCGTCAACATGGCGGCGCTTCGCCACGCCCGGAAGCAGGGCGCCGACGACGTCATATTCTTCTCCTCCGATGGCCGCGTCCTGGAAGGCCCCACGTCCACAGTGCTGCTTGCCCGGCTGGAAAAGTCCGACGACGGCACAACAGTCAAGCGCCTCGTCACCCCGCAACTGGACAGCGGCATCCTGGCGGGCACCTCCCAGGGCGCCCTGTTCAAGGCCGCCGAGGCGGCGGGCTGGCAGCTGGGCTACGGACCGCTGGTGCCCAGTGACCTGCTGGACGCCGACGCCGTCTGGCTCATCTCCAGCGTGCGCCTGCTGGCGCCGGTCAACCGCATCGACGGCAAGGAGATCGGGACACCTTCGCTGCAGAAGGAGCTGACGGCCGAGCTGGCCGCGCTGTTCGCCGGGATCCAGTAGCGCCCACGCCAGCCCGCGCTGACCCTTCTTATGCTTCCCCGTCACCCGTAGGGCTAGGTCGGAATGATCTTAAAGAGGAACCTGGTCCGCACCATCACCCACAGCAACCCCAGCACCACCGCGTAGGCAACGGTGTTGAGCAGCACGTTCTCCTGCTGCAAAGCGGGAATGTTGGCCACGACGGCGATCAAAACCACATGCATGATGAACACATAGAGCGTGGCCCGGCCCAGCGGAATCAGGAACCACCCCAGAAAACGCTGCACGGGCTTCCAGTAGGCCGTGAGGAATGCGTAGGCCGCCACCACCAGCACCAGGACATTGAGGAGCCGGCCGGGCGCCAGGTAGGTCCGGGCGAACAGCATATCGTAGGCGGCGCGGTACAGCGTGTCCGGAATGAGGGCCAGGCGGGCATCGAACCCGTTGGCCAGGTACGGGTTGCCCCACGACAGGAAGGCGAAGAGGAACGCAAGCGCCGCACACGCGGCCACCATCCAAGTCCGCGCCGAGAGCCACGCAACAATCCTGTGCCTGTGATATCCGGCCACAAGGCCAATCACGAACAGCACCTGCCACACGAGCAGCGGGAACGAGTCCTCGAACTGCGAGGGCAGCAGCCGGAAACGGGTGATTGCTCCCAGCGCGTAAACCGCCAGTGTCCCGGCCAGCACCCACCAGGCCTTGCCCCGGTTGAGCGCCCAGAGGATCAGCGGGCTGGCCAGGAGCAGCACCACATACAGTCCCATCACGTTGAACTGCCATGGGCCGAACTGGAGCAGCAGGATGGCGGGAAGGATCTGCGGGGGTACCGGGAACTGGAACAGTGACTCCATGCCGGCATAGAGGTCGTAGGTGCGCCCGGCGCCGTCGTGCCCTGCCCCGCCGGTGCCCTGGTCCACGAAGGTCGTGAGCGCCTCGGACCGGAATATGGGCAGCAGGGACACCAGGAAGACCCCGATTAGGACCACCAGGGCCGTCAGGTAGAGCTTGCCGGCGCGCCTGGAGGTCAGGTCCACTACCGAGCCGAACTCGTCCTTCACCCGCGGCCCGTAGACCATGCCCACCACCAGGCCGGAGAAAAGCACAAACAGTTCGGCACCTGACACAAAACCCACTGCTTCCTGGGTGAGCAGCTGGAACAGGGACGTCATGCCCAGGTGGTTCACCACCACGAACACGATGGCCAGCCCGCGCAGCAGGTCCATACGCGAGTCCCTGTTGGACGGGTCCGTGTACGCCCAGGCTGCTGCGGCGT
Source organism: Arthrobacter sp. MPF02 (assembly GCF_046605375.1). GTDB lineage: Bacteria > Actinomycetota > Actinomycetes > Actinomycetales > Micrococcaceae > Arthrobacter. The sequence goes on from NZ_CP176772.1 coordinate 3,512,965, forward strand.
TGACCCGCCGGGGGATCTGCCACAAAGCCACCAGCAGGATGATGAGTGCTGCCCCCACGGTCCAGGCTGCGGCGCCGGCCAGGGTATTGGCTCGCACGTACCCGCCACCGGCAGTGACTTCGGTGACGGGCCCCGTCACCACGGGCGAGGCCTCGATCCGGTCCAGTGCGGCCTTGGCGATGCTGGGGCTGCCGGTCAGGAGCCAGTCGATGCTTGCTACCCCGGTATCCCTGGTGCTGGTTCTCTCGTCCCACACGATGGCGGCCGTCCTTGCAAAGTCTGTGGACGTAGCCGCCCCCACCACCTGGTCCCACCAGCTGACTTTGATGTCACCCTCGGCCGGACCACCTGAAGCAGGGCTGTAGAAGGCGGCGGTCTGCAGGAGGAACGGCTTGTCCCGCCCAGCGGCGTACGTTGCATAGAAGTTCTCGCCGCCGGACGCCGTCAGCATCTCCTGCAGTTCACCCGCCCGTGGAACAGTGTTGACGGCTGCGCCGCCTGCAGTGTCGTCGTGGTAGGCGGTCAGGCCCACCCAGTCAACGGCATCATCCCCAGGGTAATAGGGTTCGTAGGCACTGTCGGATCTGTCCCAGGCGCCGTCGCCGTTCGTGTCCAGCTGGGCGAAGCCTTCACTTCCGGGGGCCGGGGCGTTCCGGTTCCGATCAAAGGGGTAGTCCTTGCCCAGGTACGGTTCCCACACCAGGATGGTGCTGCCGCCGTCGCGATCCCTGAAAGCGGACGAAATTGCCCTGAAGGCGTCCCTGTACGCGGCGGGCTGCTGGCCCCATTCCACCCAGCTGGAGTTCATGTCCGGCGCAAACCGGACCAGCACCTTCCCCGTGAACCTGGACGTCAGGTTGCGGAGTTCGCCGGCGAACGTCCCGGCAGCCGCGGCATCGATCTGGTCGAGGGGTACCGTGGGCTTCACTGTCAGCATCGCGTGTGCGCCCTGCAGCGACGCCTGCTCCAGGAAGCCCCGGACGTCGTTCTGCTCGGAGGGACGGTACGGAAAAGCGATATCGTGCCCAAAAACTGCAGGCGAAGCGCCCAGGCGTTCAGCAAAACCGGCGGCGGTGTCCTCGCCCCACTCCAGGACCGCACCCAGCAGCGGCTTGCCCTCATCCGTGACAGGTTCAGCCGCCCGCGCTGCCCCGGCCGAAAGGGCAACGGCCAGCAGCGCAATAAACAGGGCGGCAAGGAACGAAGCCAGCGCACGGAGGCGGGGGACCCGGGGCGGACTGGTACGGTGTCGTGGCGCTTCCGCGTGCGTGTTCATAGGGACCCCCGGGTGCTGTTCTTTGGCGACGGGGCGCTGCCCCCCAAGAACTGTATCCGGCCGCCTGGCTGCGAACGGAAAGAAAAGCCCGCCCACCTGCGGTGATACCGCCGTCGTACTTTCCCTTCCCCCTTCCGCACCACCAGCTCCGGCAGCGCATCCGCTTCAGTTACGCAACATGACGACGGCGGCGATGCGGGCATCCGTGCCAGATGTTACGTTTTTCGGGAGTAATGAGTACCGGCGCCAAGCCCTGACTGGCCGGTCGGCAACCCTCCTTCCGCGGCGGGGTGCCTCAGGTGAATACTCGGCATATCGACCGAATTCGAGCTGCAAGCGTGAGAGAAGGAGATCCGTCGTGTCTGACGCGCCTGCCCCTGAAGACAAACTGTCCTACCGCCTGATTAGTGGCCCGGACAACCGTGAGTTCTGCGAGCGAATCTCAAACGCACTCGCGGAGGGCTACGTGCTGCACGGCAGCCCGGCGGCAGCCTTCAACGGCACCAGCGTCATCGTGGCCCAGGCAGTGGTCCTGCCCGCCGCGATCGCCTCGGCGGATGCGGCAGTTGCCACCGCCGTGGATGACCTGGAAGCAGCCAACGAAGACCTCGAGTTCGACGGCGAGGGCCACGCATGAGCTACGCCGGAGACCTGACGCCGCAGGAAGCCTGGGCCAAGCTGGAGCAGGGCGCCATCCTGGTGGATGTCCGTACCGAGGGCGAGTGGGCCCACATCGGCATCCCGGACACCAAAGCCACGGACAACGATCCCCTGTTCATCCAGTGGACGTTCCCGGGCGGCATCCCCAACCCGGACTTTCTCAAGGACCTGAGCCAGCAGGCGCCGGAGGACTCAAACACGGAGCTGCTGTTTATCTGCCGCTCGGGCCAGCGCTCCATCGCCGCTGCGATCGCCGCCACGCAGGCCGGCTTCACGTCCTACAACGTCCTCGAAGGCTTCGAAGGCGAACCCGACCGCTACGGTGAACGCACCGTCAACGGCTGGAAGAACCGTGGCCTGCCTACGAACCTGGGAAGCAACTAAGTGACTTTCAATGAAGACGCCGCCGGCTGGAGCCCCGACACCCAGGCCGTCCGCGGCGGGCTGGACCGTACCAACTTCCAGGAAACCGCGGAGCCGGTCTTCCTGAACTCGGGCTTCGTCTACGAGTCCGCCGCCGCTGCGGAGCGTGCCTTCACGGGTGAGGACGAGCGCTTCGTCTACTCCCGCTACGGCAACCCCTCGGTAGCCACGTTCCAGGAGCGGCTTCGCCTGCTTGAGGGCACCGAGGCTTGCTTCGCGACGGCGTCCGGCATGTCTGCTGTCTTTACTGCTTTGGGTGCGTTGCTGGGCGCCGGTGACCGGGTAGTGGCGGCCCGTTCGCTGTTCGGCTCCTGTTTTGTCATTTTGAACGAGATCCTTCCCCGCTGGGGCGTGGAGACGGTGTTCGTGGACGGCCCGGACCTGGAGCAGTGGCGCGAGGCCCTGTCCCAGCCCACCACCGCCGTCTTCTTCGAATCGCCGTCCAACCCCATGCAGGAGATCGTGGACATCGCCGCGGTGAGCGGGCTGGCGCATGCGACCGGGGCCACCGTCGTCGTCGACAATGTCTTTGCCACTCCCCTGCTGCAGCGTTGCGGGCAGCTCGGCGCGGACGTCATTGTCTACTCCGGTACCAAGCACATCGATGGCCAGGGCCGGGTGATGGGCGGTGCCATCCTGGGCACCAAGGAGTTTATCGAGGGCCCGGTCAAGCAGCTGATGCGGCACACCGGGCCGTCCTTGTCCCCGTTCAACGCGTGGGTGCTCACGAAGGGCCTGGAAACCATGGCGCTGCGCGTCAACCACTCGTCCGCCACCGCCCTGCGCCTGGCTGAGTGGCTGGAGCAGCAGCCTGCCGTGAACTGGGTGAAGTATCCGCTGCTGAAATCCCACCCGCAGTATGAGCTGGCTGCGAAGCAGATGAAGGCCGGCGGTACGGTGCTCACGCTGGAGCTTGCCCCTTCGGGCGGACGTTCCGGCAAGGAAGCCGCGTTTGCGCTGCTGGACGGGCTGCGCATCATCGACATCTCCAACAACCTGGGGGACTCGAAGTCCCTCATCACCCACCCGGCCACCACCACGCACCGCGCGATGGGCCCGGAAGGCCGCGCCGCCATTGGCCTCAGCGATGCCGTGGTGCGCCTGTCCGTGGGGCTTGAAGATGCCGACGACCTCATCCGCGACCTCGAACAGGCGCTGAAGCAGATCTAGCTGGTTTTGTTGGGCTTTGCCTCGCTCGGATGGAGCTCCAGCTTTGCTTCGACGCTGTCCCCGGCGCTGATCCCGGCTTTATTCCGCACTGCCTTTTTCACCGGCAGCAGGTAGGAGCCGGTTTTGGCGTCGGGGAAAAGCGACGTCTGCCAGCTGTGTCCGGCTACTTCCGCCGTGACCTTTACCGATCCGAACGCTTTGCTGCTGGTGTCCTGCTCGGCGATGTCATCTGCCACATCCGGCGGCAGGGTGAGGAAGTGCCAGCCGGCCTCGCCGGGGAACAGCCACAGTTCGGCAGTGAATATGTACGACGGCGTCACGCGCCGAGTATTGCACGTCCGCCTTTTGCGGCACCAGCAGTTGGTTGAGCTTGTCGAAGCCCCGGCGTTGAGCCGTCGAAACCCGGTGGATGAGCCCGTCGAAACCCTTGATTCCCGTGCTCCCGGCATCTGACCGGGTTTTGTCGGACCCTGTTGGCATGCTTGGGGTATGGACAGCGAAGCAGCCGGGAGCAGAGCATCCCAGGGCGGGGGCGGCAGGGCGGGGGTTCTGGCTGCTGTTGCGTCGGTGGCTGGTTTCGTGGATGAGCTCGCCCGCGTTGTTGCCGGTAGCCCTGCGGGTTCTTCTGATGCCCTGGCCGCTGGTGGTGATCCGTTGCGGGTGTTCGCCGATGACTGCCTGGACGGTTTGGCGGTCCAGCGCAAGCTTGAGGCCGCCGCTGCCGCGGTGAAGGTGCTGCTGGTCGACGGGCACATCGGTGCCGTCGCCGCGATGGAGGACCCGGCGGCCGGTCCGGGATGGGCCAAGGGCCGCGAAATGGCCTCCGTGGCCGAGGTCGCCTGCGTCCTGACCATCGGTGAACGCGCCGCCAGTACCCTGATCGGTGAAGCCCAGGCCTTGACCAGTTCCTTGCCTGCAGTGTTGAACGCGTTGCAGGCCGGGGAGGTGTCATGGCAGAACACCAGGGTCCTGGTTGATGAAACCACCGGCCTGGACCCTGCCGCCACCACAGCCCTGGAACAGCACTTCCTGGACCCGGATGCGCCGGGCGCCGGACCTGGTGGCATTGCGGGGGTGCTGGCGCCGGCGAGGTTGCGGTGCAGGGTGCGCGCGTGGCGGGAACGCCACCACCCGGACCTGATTGAAAAGCGCCACGCCAGGAGTGTCGCGGACCGGCGGATGGAATACGCCCCGGACCGGGACGCGATGGCCTGGATCTCCATCTATCTGCCGGCGGACCAGGCCAACGCGGCCTGGAACCGGACCCGGGCCCTGGCCCGCGGACTGCAGGGACCCAACGAACCCCGCACCCTGCCCCAACTCATGGCAGACATCGGCGCCACAGCCCTCCTCGCCACCGGACACGCCCCCAACGCTGACGCCGGGAATGACACAACCGGCCACCGCGCTGCCTCTGCCGGCCCTCACGTGCTCGAACCCGGCACCACTCTGGCCGGGCCGCCGGTGCCGCGGGCGCAGGTGCTCGTCACCGTGCCGGTGTTCTCGCTCCTGGGCGCCACGGAGGAACCTGCGGTGCTGGACGGGCACGGCCCGATCCCGGCGTCGATGGCACGCAGACTCGTCGCCGGCGGGGCGGACTCGTTCTACCGGGTCCTGGTCGACCCTCGGGACGGGGCGCCGCTGGAAATCGGGCGCAAGAGCTACCGGGTCCCCGAAGCGATGCGCCGCTGGCTCAGGCTCCGGGACGGCACCTGCCCGTTCCCCGGCTGCAGCAACCACTCCCTCGATAACGAGGCCGACCACCTGCTGGCCTGGCACCATGGCGGAACCACCGGAATCACCAACCTCGCCCAGCCCTGCCCCAAACACCACAAACTGAAACACACCAGCACCTGGACACCCACCCCCGCCACCAAAAACGAACCACCCGGCTGGACCTCACCCGCCGGACGCCGCTACACCAGCGAACACCAGGACTGGGAACCACCCCACTGGCCACCCGACATCCTGGCTTCAAACCAAAGCATTCTGGAGGAGGCACTGGAGCGGTTCCTCCTGCCGGCAGGAAGTTGACGGGCGGGAGGCAGGTCAGGGCATGTGATGCGATAGCCATTGTTTACGGGCGACCTATTGCTTACGCGCCGTCTTATGCGCCTGCGAGGCCTCCTACGCAGGCACGAAGCTCAGGTCTGCCGGACCCGGATCAGCTCCGGGATGGCATCAACCTCGGAAAGGTCCAGCGCATCCCGCATGGTGACCTTGACGGCGTGCCGGACTACGGCGCCCAAGCCCATGTCCTCAGGCGGCGGCCCTGTCAACAGCTTGTCACGGACCCGGCGTTGTTCGGCGGCCCCAGTCCCGCGCGCAATGACGTCCTCCACGCCCTGGCGGGCAAGTGCGAGCTCCCCCTGTTCGTCCAGCACGGGAGCGAGGTAGTCCACCAGGGAATGCACCACATCAGCGGCGGGCACCGGGCGGAATGTGCCGAAGTCCAGGAGTTCACCGCTGAGCCCCTCGCTGCTCGCCTGCCACGCTGCCATCCTCAGCAGGACTGTTGACACCGGTGAAGGATCGACGCCGTCACGCCACTCCCGGCCTGCGGTCTCCACCAGGGCGCGGACCAGGAGGGCGATCAGCGCTGCGTCCTCGGCACGGAGGCACACGTCGGCAACCCGCACCTCTACCGTCGGATGGTTGCGGGAGAGACGGGCGTCGAAGTAGAGCATGCCTTCATCCAGCATCACGCCGGTGTCCAGCAGGCGGGTGACCAGGCGGCGATAGGCGGGATAGGTCCCGTAGATGCCCGCCGGCCCCGCCGTGGGCCAGCGGTTCCAGGCCTGCGTCCGGTAACTTTCGAATCCGGTCTGCAGCCCGTTCCAGAACGGAGAATTGGCGCTGAGGGCGGTCAGCACAGCCAGCTTGTCCCGAATACGGTCCAGGACTGCAACGCCTTCTTCGGGTGACTCCACATACGTGTGCACGTGGAAGCCGCAGGTCAGCTGTTCCTGCGCGGTAAGGCCAAAGCGCTCCAGCATCCTTGCATAGCGCGGATCGGGGGTTGTATGGCTGTTCAACCCCAAAGGCGAGGTGGCAAGCGCCGCCACCCGCGCGTGGTGCCTTCGCGCCGCCTGGTCGGCCAGCATCCGTCCCGCCCTGATCTGGGCAAGGAGGGGACCGTACTCAAGGCAGGGCCGGGTCTGCGTCTCAATCTGCTCAAGCTTCAGCTCGGCGCTCAGGCCCATTTCGTCGTCGTCGTAGAACGTCTTGTCTTCGGTTTCGAACGCGTGCGGATCCTGCGGGCCGTCGCCGGCCGCGCCCCGCCGGTTGGACAGCAGCGCGTCGGCCAGGGCAAGGGGTTCACCCGTTTCCGGGTGAACAATCAGCAGCTCTTCCTCCACGCCGAAAGTACGCATACTCACATTCTGCGCCAGCCCACGGGCATATGAAGATACCCCGGCCTTCATGACGAACCGTGAAAGGTCAGTCCTGGAAGTACTCCACCTTGGCGCCGATGGTGTTCAAGCGCTCGGCCAGGTCCTCGTATCCGCGCTCGATGACATAGATGTTCCGGAGCTCAGACACGCCGCGGGCCGCCAGCATTGCCAGCAGCAGGCAGGCCGCCGGGCGCAGCGCCGGCGGGCAGCCCACTTCAGCCGCGCGCCACTTGGTGGGTCCATTGACGTAGATGCGGTGCGGATCCAGCAGCTGGACCTGCGCCCCCAGCCGGTTCAGCTCGGTCAGGTAGATGGCCCGGTTCTCGTAAACCCAGTCATGGATCATGGTCTGGCCGGTGGCGTTTGCAGCGATGACAGCGAAAAACGGCAGGTTGTCGATGTTCAGGCCCGGAAACGGCATGGGATGGATCTTGTCCTCGGGCGCCCGCAGTTCGGAAGGTTTGGTGGTGACGTCCACCAGCCGCGTCCGGCCGTTGCGCGCCATGTATTCCCCGGAAATCTCCAGTTCCTGGCCCATCTGTTCCAAGGTGGCCAGTTCAATTTCCATGAACTCAATGGGAACCCGCCGGACAGTGACCTCGGAGTTGGTCACGATTCCTGCAGTGATGAGGCTCATCGCCTCAATGGGGTCCTCGGACGGAAAGTACTCGATATCGGCATCGATGTGCGGCCGGCCGGTGATTTTCAGGGTGGTGGTCCCCACGCCCTCGATGGTCACACCCAGCATCTCAAGGTAGAAGCAGAGGTCCTGGACCATGTAGTTGGGGCTGGCGTTCCGGATGATGGTGGTTCCCTCACGGTGAGCCGCCGCCATGATGGCATTCTCGGTGACAGTGTCCCCGCGCTCGGTGAGGACAAATGAGCGGTCGAGCGCGTCAGCCGCCGGCGCCTGCACGGTGTAGAAACCGGCGGTTGCCTCCACAGACAGCCCGAACTGGCGGAGGGCCTGCATGTGCGGCTCAACCGTGCGGGTGCCAAGGTCGCAGCCTCCGGCATAGGGCAGCCGGTATTCCTCGGACTCGTCCAAAAGCGGACCCAGCAGCATGATCACGCTCCGGGTACGCCGGGCGGCTTCAACGTCCATCCCCTCCAGGTCCAGGACGGCCGGGCGCTGCAGCCTGAGATCGGTATCGTTGAGCCAGGTGCACTCGACGCCGATGCTGGCCAGCACCTCGACGATCCGGTTGACCTCTTCGATGCGCGCCAGGCGGCGCAACACCGTGGTGCCGCGGTTGATCAGGCTGGCACACAGCAGCGCCACACCGGCGTTTTTGCTGCTGTTCACGTCCACGGATCCGGACAGGGTGCGCCCGCCCTCAACGCGCAGATGCGTCATCTGCGGCTTGCCTACGTTGACGATGCTGCGGTCAAAGATGGCTTCCAGGCGCTGGATCATCTTCAGGCTCAGGTTTTGCTTCCCCTGCTCCATCCGGGCAACAGCACTTTGGCTGGTCCCCAGCTCTGCGGCGAGCTGGCCCTGGGTCCAGCCCTTCTCATTACGGGCGTCCCGGAGCATTGCGGCGACGTGCTCAGTCGTTTCCAGCGTCATGCAGGAAATATATCATAAATGAGTTAAGGCGTTGGCAGGAGGCGTCGCAGTGCGCCGCCAGGAGGGCGTTTACCCGGTACATGCGATAGAAAACACCCTGACTGGCAGTTCTTGTCCAGCCGTCGGGTCCGCGGGAGACGGGAATGGAACCTTGGTGAACAGCAGTAATGGAACCACCACGCGTTCAGGGCTAGCAGCGCCTGCTCAAGCGCACCGCTCACCGGTGGCGGCAAAGTTGTCCTGACCCAGTTCGTCGCCAACGGCTTCGACTACAACCACCCGTGCATGTAGGGTCAGCTCCCCAGCCACACCATGTTCCATGTGCCTGCAGTTACGGCTGCTGCCATCGCCAGGCCCGCGACGAGCAGGCCGCCCGCCAGCACCCAGGCATCCAGTGACGTGAAGGTCGAGGCGCGGGCCCAGGTCCGGGCTCCGCCGCCGAACCCGCGGGCCTCCATGGTGACGGCGAGCCTGGAGGCGCGGCGGATCGCCTGCACCAGCAGGCCGAAGCTCTGCCCCAGAATGGCCTTCACTCGCTGGACAACACTGCCGCGCGAGCCGACACCACGGGCCCTGCGCGCCATGCCGATGGTCTGCCATTCCTCTGCCATGAGCCCCACCAGACGCATCGCGGCCAGCGTTCCCAGCACAAACCGGTGCGGCAGCCGCGCCTTTTGTGCCAGCGCGTCCGCCAGGTCCGTAGGATCGGTGCAGCTCATCAGCAGCACCGCCGGCAGCGCAATGGCCAGCCCGCGGAGCATGAACCCGGCGCCCATCTCCAGCGAGCCCTCGCTCATGGTCCAGATGCCGACGTCGATCAGCGTCCTGCCGCTGTCCGGCGCCAGGATGGAGGTGCTCCAGCCGCCAACCGCGGCGGCGAGGATCAGCGGCCACCCCCGCTGCCACAGCAGCGTGAGCGTGAGGCCCGCCAGCGGAAACAGCAGGAACTCAAAGACCAGCGCCACGGACGCGGACACCCAGTCGATGGACAGTGCCAGCACCACGGTGATGAGTACGACGGCGGTGAGCTTGCTCAGCGGATTGGCGCGGCTCAGGAGGGCGTGGTTGCCCTGCAGGTTCAGTTCCTGCCTCAAAAGGCTGCCTTTCTCACAGTGGCCACCGTTTTCACTGCGGGCTTTTTCACAGAGCCACCTTCTCGCGTGCGGACAGTTTGAGCTCGGCCCCGCCTAGGGCTGCACTGAATTCCGCGTCATGCGTCACGGACACCACGGCGGTGCCGGCATCCAGCAGCTCGGACAGGAAGGACGCCAGCTCGGCCCATGTGTTGGCATCCTGGCCGAACGTTGGCTCGTCCAGGACCAGGACCTGCGGGCTGGCCGCCAGGACGGTGGCCACCGAAAGGCGCCGCTTCTCCCCGCCGGAGAGCGTGTAGGGGTTGGCGTCTACCAGGGAGGTAAGCCGCAGGCGCTCCAGCAGTTCGTCGACCCGCTCCCCTCCGTGGCCCAGGTGGCGCGGCCCGAACATTAACTCGTCAAGCACCCTCCCGGTAACGAACTGGTGCTCAGGCTCCTGGAACACAGTGCCTACCCGTTCGATCAGCTGCTCGGCTTTCCACTTGTAGGGGTCGATCCCGGCGCCACGGCTCAGGACGGTGGTGGCGGACACCTTCCCTGCAACGGGCTGGAGCAGCCCCGCGATGGTCAGTGCAAAAGTGGACTTCCCGGCGCCGTTGGGCCCGGTGATGGCAAGCGCCTGCCCCGCCCGGACCTGGGCAGTGATGTCCTCCTGCACCGGGACGGGCGGAATCTTCCGGAAGCCGCTGCGGCGCGGACGGCTGCGGGACACGGCAAGTTTCTCGGCCGCGAGCAGCAGGTTCCCTGTCCCGGCAGCCTGTTCGGCCGCACGGGGTCGGGTGGCCGGCACATGGCCCGGCACCCACACGCCTGCCCTTACCAGCATGGCGCGGGCCTCGGTGAGCACCTTGTCCGGCGGACCGTCCAAAAGGACGGCGGGATCGGCGGCGGATCCGGGCTGCAGGACCACGATCCTGTCCACCAGGTCCTTCCACACGGCCACCCGGTGCTCCACCACCACCAGCGTGGCCCCGGTCTTGTCCAGGCACCGCGCCACGGCATCCCGGATTTCCAGCACGCCTGCGGGGTCAAGGTTGGCGGTGGGCTCATCCAGCAGGATCAGCCCCGGCCGCATCGCCAGGATCCCCGCGAGCGCGAGGCGCTGCTTCTGGCCGCCTGACAGGGCCGACGTCGGATGGTCCAGCGGCAGGTGGGAAAGCCCGACGTCGGCAAGCGACTCGTGCACGCGGGTCCAGATAGCGTCCCTGGGCACGGCGAGGTTTTCGGCACCGAAGGCGACGTCGTCCCCCAGCCGGGACAGGACCACCTGCGTCTCAGGGTCCTGCTGCATCAGCCCGGCACGGCCCCGCTGCTCACGTGGGGACCCGCCGTCGACCAGCAGTGAACCGGACTCGTCGGAGTCGCCTGCTTCGCCGTCGTCGTTCACGTCACCAAGCACCCCCGCCAGGGCATGCAGCAGCGTGGACTTGCCGGCACCGGACGGGCCAAGCAGGAGCACGCGCTCCCCCGGCCTGATGTCCAGGTCCAGGCCATGGATCGCGGGCTTGGCCCGGCCGGCGTGGCGCCAGCCCCAGCCGCGCGCCGTGACTGCCGCCGGCCGCACGCCCGTGCCCGCGGCGCGGGTAGGAGCAGGCATCAGGAGAAGACGGGCTCTGTCGCTGCCTTGCGGGAAGCGAAGGAGCTCAGGACACCAGTCCGTGCCAGCCCGCGGGTGGCTACCCAGGACAGGGCGCCGGCGATGATGGCTCCGGAGATCGCGGTGAAGATGATGTAAACAAGCTTGTCACCGGCTGCGTAGGCGATGTTCCAGCCCCACGGCGCGAAGGAGTCGTTCAGGCCGCAGAACAGGCCCGCGGCGGCGCCGGCCAGCAGCGACACCGGCAGGTTGAACTTCCTGTACACGAAGATGGCGAAGATGATCTCGGCGCCCAGGCCCTGGACGAAGCCGGAGAACAGCACGGACGCGCCGTACTGCGAGCCCATCAGCAGCTCGCCGGTGGCCGCCACCGTCTCGCAGAACAGCGCCGCGCCGGGCTTGCGGATGATCAGCATGCCCAGCACCGCCGGGATCATCCAGCCGCCGGCGATCAGGCCGGTCAGCGGCGGGTAGACGGCGTTCATCGGCCCGGACACGGCGGCCGCGCCATGCGACCAGGCCCAGAAAATAACCCCGCCGGCGACGGCGATCAGGGCCGCCACCACGATGTCCACGACGCGCCAGGACTTGCTGGTGGTCTTCTTGGTTGCTGCAGTGCTCATAAAAAATCCTCCTGGGAAACAGGAGGGGAAAGCGCGGCAACGGCACTCTTGCCGCTGCCAAACACTTCGAGAACTCGACTCCCTTGCGCCGGTACTAACCGGATCAGGTTCGAGGGTCTGCGGCTGTCCGCACTCTCAGCGCCCACCTGCGGTACCTGGCCCGGCCAGTCCCGACGGCGGCGCTCCCCTGTCGTTAAGTGATGCTTGGTAGGTAATGCATTGATTGCCCTTCCGGGCGTGGTCCAGTTTACACCTGGGGAGGGGTAGATTGTGGGCCATGACCGCCAATCCGCCGCATGTGACTGACTTCGATCCGGACTCCGATGCCGTTCAGCCGGAGGGGTCCCTGGAAGCCCTCATTGGCCGCATTGAGGGCGAAATCCGGGAACTGCAGTTCCCCGGCTTCTCCCTCGACGATGCACTGAACCTTGGACTGCTCCTGGTGGAACTGGGGAAGGAGCGCGCGCTGCCCATCGCCATAGACATCACCAAGGGCGCACAGGTGCTGTTCCATGTGGCCCTTCCCGGGGCCACCCCGGACAACGAACACTGGATCCGTGCCAAGCAACGGACAGCCGCCCGGTATGAGGTGCCCTCCCTGCTCGTGGGGCTGCGCGGCCGGCTGCGCGGCGGGCGGATCGAGGACAATGCATGGTTTGACCAGTCCCGCTACGCCGCGCACGGCGGGTCCTTCCCCGTCTACGTCACGGGGGTGGGAGCCGTGGCCACTGTGACCGTTTCCGGGCTGCCGCAGGTGCAGGACCACAACCTGGTGGCGGAGGCGATGCGCGAGGTGCTGCGCACAACAGGTGCTGACGGTGCGCCATGAGCGGCGGGCTGGCCGAGAACGCCGTCCGGGCGGCGCTGGACAAGGCCGAGGACGAGATGATCTTCATCGGCCCGGACCACCCCTACTATCCCCTGCTCGCCGAACTGGTCTCCGCCGTCGGAAAGGCCTGGCAGCAGGGTTATGAGCAGGGCCGCCTGGGTGGACAGCATCCCAACCCGTACACCTGGAGCGGCAGGCAATAGCGGGTATTGTGTTACGCAAGCGGCGGCGCCCCCGGCGCCCCGTACCGGAACAACGGCTGCTTAGCTTTTATTAGTAACCATGCTTACCATGTTGTTCCAGAGCGTACGAGGAGTTTAGGACATGGCCGTCAGCACCCGCCCACCGGGCGTCCGCACTGCCCTGCAGTGGTCCGCCCTGGCCTCGGGTGCCGTGTTCCTGCTTGCGGGCATCCTCGGGTTTGTTCCCGGAGCCACGAGCAATCTGGATGCCCTGGCTGCCGCCGGTCCCGGTTCCAAAGCCCTGCTGCTGGGCGTCTTCCAGGTGTCCGTGCTGCACAACGTGGTGCACCTGCTTTTCGGAGCGGCCGGCGTTGTGATGGCACGGACCCACCGGCTGGCACGGAACTTCCTCATCTACGGCGGCGTCATTTACCTGGTCCTGTGGCTTTACGGCCTGCTGATTGGGGACGAAACCCCGGCCAATTTCATCCCCGAGAACTACGCGGACAACCTGCTGCACCTTGTCCTCGGCCTGGCCATGATCGCACTGGCCATCCTCCTGTCCCCACGCACCACCGCTGCCGGCGGCCGGAGGCACTGACCCGGTTTGTCCAATTCTTTCCACTGCCGCCAGCGCAGACGGCACCGCACCGCATCCCGCCTGAGAACAAGGAGCACACCATGCACATCCCGGAACCCCGAGGGCCCATCAGCAGCGCCCTGTTCGAGCTCCTGGCGGGCGAACCCGGCAATGCCGGCGACTCCCTTGCCCGGCTGCACCGGTTGGTCACCACCCGGCTGTCCGGGATCCATGACATCATTGGCGACGACGACGCCCAGCTGGCCCTGTTCTGCCTCTACGAGCTCCACTACTCCGGGCTCGACGGCGTCCAGGACGAGTGGGAATGGGAGCCCGGGCTGATCCAGGCCCGGCAGTTGCTCGAGAAGCCGTTCGAGGCCGCCTTGCGGACAGCCGCGAAAGAGGCCGTGGGCGACGTGGACCTGCCCGCGGATGGACTCACCAGCGACGCGGTGGCTGACGTACTATTCGGCCTGGCCGGAAGGGACACCGGCCCCAGCGTCTCGCGGTATGTGGCCAAAAAGGCCAGCCTGGAACAGCTCAAGGAGTTCCTGATCCACAAGTCCGTCTACCAGCTGAAGGAAGCGGACCCCCACACCTGGGCCATCCCGCGGCTTGCCGGACGCGCAAAAGCCGCACTGGTGGAAATCCAGGCTGACGAATACGGCGGCGGCCGCCCGGACCGGATGCACAGCGCCCTCTTCGCGCAGACCATGCGGGGACTGGGCCTGGACGACCAGTACGGTGCCTACGTCAACGCCGTCCCTGCCGTATCCCTTGCCTCCGTGAACCTGATGTCCCTGTGCGGGCTGAACCGGCGGCTCCGCGGGGCCATCACCGGCCACCTGGCCATTTACGAAATGACGTCCTCCCAGCCGAACCGCTTCTACGGTAACGGCTTCCGCAGGCACGGCTTTGACGCCGCGGTCACCCACTACTTCGATGAGCATGTGGAAGCAGACGCCGTCCACGAACAGATCGCCGGACGCGACCTCGCCGGCGGCCTGGTGGAAGCCGAACCGGCGCTGCTCGATGACGTCCTGTTCGGTGCCACCGCCGTGATGGCCATCGACGCCCGGCTTTCCGCCCACCTGCTTGATTCGTGGGAGAACGGCCGGTCCTCGCTCAGGTCTGCAGTGCCTGCCGCCGCATGACGTCGCCGGTCATTGAGGCATCCGGCACGCTGGGCGCCTCGGCTAAGGAGCCGGGCCTGCTGCAGGCGGAGTACATCCTGCCGCTGCGGTGGACGGATGACGCCGGGCTGCCTGAACTGGCGGCCTACCTGCAACGCCTCTCCGCATGGATCCCTGTGACCGTGGTTGACGGGTCCGCCCCGGAGCTGTTTGCGCGCCACCGGGAGGAGTTCCCGCCGCAGATCCGCCACCTCCGGCCGGCCGATCCCGCCGGCACCGCCGGGCAGCCCGGCAACGGAAAGGTCGCCGGGGTCTTGACGGGCGTCCGCGCCGCCCGGGCGGAACTGCTGGTGATCGCCGACGACGACGTCCGCTACACGCGCGGGTCCCTCGCCGCCGTCGTGGGCCACCTGGGCACGGCGGACGTGGTACGCCCGCAGAACTACTTCGACCCGCTGCCCTGGCATGCCGCGTGGGACACGTCCCGCACGCTGATCAACCGGGCCTGGTCCGCGGATTTTCCCGGCACCCTGGGGGTGCGCCGGAGCGCCCTGCTGGCGACAGACGGCTATGAACCGGTCCTGTTCGAAAACCTCGAGCTGATCCGGACCGTCAAAGCCGCCGGCGGACGGGAACGTGTGGTGCCGGACCTGTTTGTTGCCCGCCGGCCGCCAGAGGCCCGTCACTTTCTTAAGCAACGCGTCCGGCAGGCCTACGACGACTTCGCCCAACCCCGCCGCCTCGCCGCGGAGCTCGCGTTGCTGCCCGCCGCCGTCGGGTCCTCCTTCCTCCCGGCCAGGGCACGCGGCCGGGTCCTCCTTGGCCTGGCACTCGCCGCGACTGCCGCGGCGGAGGCCGGACGCCGCCGTCATGGCGGGACCGCAGTCTTTCCGGTCCGCGCCGTGTGGTTCGCACCGCTGTGGACGGCCGAACGCGCCCTCTGCATTTGGGGCGCCCTCGGGTTCCGGCTGGCGGGAGGAGTGCCTTACGCGGGTTCCCGGCTGAAAACGGCGGCCAACCCGGATACGGAGCTCCGACGCCGGCACCAGGGCAAGCTGCGGCGTTTCCGGCAGGAGGAGGCGGCTGCGCAACAGGACGGCACATCAACAGCAGCTATGAAGGAGCAGCCATGAACCAGGACCAGCCCGAGAGCTCCATTGTGGTCTGCCCCGACGGGCCGCTGATCGTGCGGGGCGACTTCGAGATCGTCACACCGTCGGGCGATCCCGTGCCGCGTGAACGGAAGACCGTGGCCTTGTGCCGGTGCGGCGCATCAGCCATCAAGCCGTACTGCGACGGGACGCACAAGATGATCAAGTTCCGGACCGAACCACCCGCCTCCTGATCTTCCTTCTAACCCCGCGGCCTTCATGGTCCGCGCTGCACTGGTTGACACGCCTTCGCACCACTACAAGGATAGTCAGAATGCGTTTTCTCACTGTCCTGACCTGAGGAGGGCGTGCGCCGGTGCACAGCCAGCAGACAAAGATCGACCGCGAAGCCCTGGTACGCCGCCACAACGTGGAACATGGCATCCTCGACCCCCGGAGCCCCGTGTCGTTGGGCAACGGCGAATTCTGCTTCACCTTCGACCTCACGGGCCTGCAGTCCCTCCCCGCTGAATATCCCGTCGCCGCCCGGGATGAACTGCCGCCCGGGACCCTGCTGGGAACGCAGTCGCAGTGGGGCTGGCACTCCATTCCGCCGGAGCAGGACTACCCCTTATCCGATTCCACCGTCCTCTACGATTCACCCCGCGGCCCTGTGCCCTACGTGGACATGGTGGGCGGCATTGTGGACGACCGGGAAACCGGCACCGCCAAGGGTGAAATATGGCTGCGCGCCAACCCGCACCGGCTGGACCTCGGCAGGATCGCCTTCACCCTGCCGGAACGGGACAACCCGGGCCTCGCACCGGAGGACATCGAGGATCCGAACCAGGTCCTGGACCTTTGGACCGGAACCGCCACCAGCAGCTTTACCCTGTTGGGCCGGGCAGTCCGCGTCACAACGGCCTGCCACCCGGACCGGGACGAGCTGGGGTTCCGGATCGAGTCCGCCGCCCTGCAGCACGGCCTGGCCGTCTCGCTGTCCTTCCCGTACGGCTCTGAAGCCTGGCACAACGGTGCCGACTGGACCCGCCCCGCTGCCCACAGCACCCGGCTTGAAGAAGTGCGGGCATCCGGCAGCAACCGGAAGTGGGTGATCCACCGGGACCTTGACGCCAGCGGATACCAGGTCGTTGTCACGGGCAGCGGCCTGGAGCTGGAGCAGGCCAGTCCGCACGGGATCACCGTCCGGCCGGCGGACGGGCAGGACGTCCTGGACCTCAGTGTGTACTTCGTCAGCACCGGCAAGGGTGACTGCCTGCCGCGCGGCACCGGCGGCATCGGAGGAGCCTGCACCGGCACCGTCCCGGACGCCGGCACGACGTCGGGAAGCGCCGTCGTCGAAGCCTCCCGCGCGTCCTGGCCGTACTTTTGGAAGTCGGGAGGCGCCGTCGAACTTTCCGCGCCTGATGACCCGCGCGCGGCGGAGCTGGAACGCCGAACGGTCCTGTCCCAATACCTCACCGCCATCAACTGCTCCGGGTCGCTGCCGCCGCAGGAGACAGGTTTGGTCTGCAACTCCTGGCGCGGGCGCTTCCACCTTGAAATGCACTGGTGGCATGCGGCCCATTTCGCCGCCTGGAACCGGCCCCAGCTCCTGCTGCCGGCCCTGCGCTGGTACGCGTCCGTCCTGGAATCCGCGCGGCAGACCGCGAAGGCCCAGGGGTTCGACGGCGTCCGCTGGCCCAAGCAGGTGGGACCGGACGGGCGCGAGAGCCCAAGCCCCATAGGCACGTTCCTCATCTGGCAGCAGCCGCATCCCATCCACCTGGCGGAACTGGCCTACCGGACTGAACCGTCGCGGGAACTGCTGGAGGAGTTCGCGGAGATTGTCTTCGAGACTGCGGAATTCATGGCCAGCTTTGCCTTCCCCACCGCACACGGCTTCGAACTGGGCCCGCCGCTGGTGCCTGCCCAGGAGAGCTACGAGTCCATCCGCGGCACGGCCAGCAACCCCACATTCGAGCTCGCCTACTGGCAGTGGGCGCTGCGCGTGGCCGGCACCTGGCGGAAGCGGCTGGGGCTGCCGCCGCGGGAGGAGTGGCGGGCCGTGGCCGACGGCATGGTCCGGCCTTTGGTGCGGGACGGCATCTACGCTGCGATCGACGTCGAACCCTTCACCATCCGCGCCGACCACCCCTCCATGCTGTGCGCCCTGGGCGTGGTCCCACAGACGGACATCATCGATCCGGAGATCATGCGCGCCACGCTGGCCGGCGTCCTTGCGGACTGGGACTGGGACAGCACGTGGGGCTGGGACTATCCGGTGATGGCCATGACCGCGGCCCGGCTGGAGGATCCGGAGACCGCGGTGAACGCGCTCCTGCTGGGTGTGGCCAAGAACGTGGCGTTGCTCAACGGGCACAACCGGCAGACCGACTCCCTGCCGCTGTACCTGCCGGGAAACGGCGGCCTGCTGTCCGCCGTGGCCTTGATGGCTGCGGGCTGGGACGGCGGCCCGGAGCGGCACGCCCCGGGGTTCCCTGCGGACTGGACCGTTGCGTGGGAAGGCCTGGTCCCGGCACCCTGACGCTAGGCTAGGGAAGGACCTGCATTCATCACGCTAGGAGGCACGCAATGAACTTCTTCATCAAGCTGCTGGGCACGGGCATCAGCCTGCTGGCCGGATTCGCGGGAACCAAGGCCGTGGACGTGATCTGGGAGAAGACCACCGGCAAGAAACCGCCCAAGCACGACAAGGACGACGTCCCCACCACGCTGCGGACCGCACTGACGTTCGCGCTGGTGTCCGCCTCGGTAAGCGCCGTCATCCAGGTACTGGCCAACCGCGGCACGCAGCGGGCCATCACCCGGTTCGCCAAGACCAAGGACATCGTCTAACCCCCTCCCCTGCTAGTGCGGGGAGGGGTCGCCGAAGCCGTCCTTCCGGGCCGCCTTGGCGGCGGCTTTTTGCACCACGGCGTCCAGTTCGTCGGTGCTCAGCAGCTCACGGTGCAGGTGCTTGGTGCGGTAGCCGGCCCGGCCCACCATGTGCGCGGACACAGGCGCGGTGAGGAGCTGGAAAATCCAGGCCACCAGCAGCACCGGCCACACCCACCAGGTCCGCATCTGCAGGCCGATGGAGGACAGCAGCAGGAACAGTCCCAGCACCTGCGGCTTGGTGGCAGCGTGCATCCGGCTAAGCAGGTCCGGGAAGCGCAGCAGGCCAATCGCGGCGCCCAGCGACATCAACGCGCCGAGCACCATAAAGACGGCCGAGACCAGGTTGATCCAGCCGTCCCCGGTTGTCAGGTCAAAGCTCCAGCTGTCAGGGCTCATTGGGCTGCTCCCTCCGGTCGGCCACGAACCGGGCCACCGTCACCGAACCGATGAAGCCGATCACGGAGATGGCCACCACCAGCATGAGGTTGTTGAGGTGCCGGTTCACCGCCATGTCGATACACAGCGCCCCGCCCAGGATCGCGAGCAGCACGTCCGAGGCAAGCACGCGGTCAAGCAGGGACGGGCCGCGGGCGATCCGGATGATGGCCCCGCCGGCGGCGAGGGAAAAGATGACGGCTGTAACGGCCAGGACAGCCTGCATCATGCGGCCTCCATCCGCACGGCTTCGAGTTCTTCCCGGGTACCCATGATCCGGATCAGCCCGGCTTCGATGGACCGAACCTCGTTGCGCAGGTTCTCTACCTCCCCGGGCGTGCTGATGTTGAATGCGTGGAGGTACAGGGTGGACGTTGACCGGTCCACCTCCACCACCAGGGACCCCGGGATCAGGGAGATCACGTGCCCGGTGGCGGTCACCAGCAGGTCCTGGTGGCTCCGCAGCTGAACCGCGACGACGGCGTTTGTCACCTTGGGTCCCCTGGCGACGGCCAGGTACAGGATCTGGGCGCTGGCGGCGACCACCTTGGCCAAAAACACCAGGGCGAACGGGATGGCGTAAAGGATGTTGAACCGGCCGCTCAGCTCCACGGGCGGCAGGTAGAACATGCGGGCGACGGCGATGGCCAGCAGGGCGCCGAACAACAGGTTCCCGGGGCTGAAGTCCTGCCACAGGGCACCCCAGACGATCACCAGCCATACGAGGAGCGGCAGTTCCTGCCGCAGCGAAATCCTTTGGCGGCTCATCGTCCTCCTCCAGGGGCGGTGACGGCAGCGGGCAGGACCGGCGGCACCACCGTGTCCTCGCCCATGACGGCGTGGATGTAGGGCGTCCTGTCCAGCATGTCGTCCGCTGCCCGGTCGGAGAGCCCGAACAGGGGGCCGGCGAAGACCGTCAGCGCAACGCCCAGGACCACCAGGCCCAGGGTGGACCCGACCATGGTGCGCGGCATCAGGGTGGCGGCACGGGTGCGGGTTGAGGTGAGCAGGCCGCCGCGGCGGGCGCCTTCGTCTTCCCCACGCACCGCCAGCAGCACCGGGTCCGGGTGCTCGGCGTCCGAGGGCCGGCGCCAGAACGCGCGATTCCACACCCTGGCCACCGCCAGAAGGGTCAACAGGCTGGTAACCACTCCTCCGATCACCAGCGCATAGGCAAGCGGCGTGCCCAGCTCAATGCCTGCCTGCATCAACCCCACCTTGCCGAGGAAGCCGGAGAAAGGCGGGATCCCGGCCAGGTTCATGCCCGGGATGAAGAACAGCAGCGCCAGCAGCGGCGACAGTTTGGCCAGGCCGCCCAGGCGGTCCACGGAGGAACTGCCGCCGCGGCGTTCAATCAGGCCGGTGACCAGGAAGAGGCTGGTCTGGATGATGATGTGGTGGGCCACGTAGAAGACCGCTGCACTAAGGCCCACAACGGAGGACATCGCCAGCCCGAACACCATGTAGCCGATGTGGCTAACCAGGGTGAACGAGAGCAAACGCTTGATGTCGCTTTGCGCCAGGGCGCCGAGGATTCCAACCACCATAGTGAGCAGCGCCGCGATCATCAGGGGTGTGTTCAGCGAATCCCCGGGGAACAGCAGGGTCTCGGTGCGGACTATGGCGTAGACGCCCACCTTGGTCAGCAGGCCGGCGAACACCGCGGTGACCGGTGCGGGGGCGGTGGGATAGGAGTCGGGAAGCCAGAAGGACAGCGGGAAAACGGCCGCCTTGATGCCGAACGCCACCAGCAGCATCACGTGCAGGAGGGTCCGCGTGCCCGGGTCCAGTTCGCCCAGCTTGAGGGCAAGGTCCGCCATGGTCACGGTTCCGGTGGCGCCGTACACCATGGCGATGGAGATCAGGAACAACACCGAGGACACCACGGAGACCACCACGTAGGTGACGCCGGCGCGGATGCGCGGGCCCGTGCCGCCCAGGGTCATCAGCACGTAGCTTGCGGTCAGCAGGATCTCGAAGCCCACGTAGAGGTTGAAGAGGTCGCCGGAGAGGAACGCGTTGGACACCCCGGCCACCAGGATCAGGTAGGTGGGGTGGAAGATGGACACGGGTGCGTCGTGGTCGCCGTCGGCCATGCCCTGCCCGGTGGCGTACACCAGCACGGCCAGGCTCACCGCCGAGGACACCACCAGCATGAGCGAGGAGAACTGGTCCACCACCATCACGATGCCCCACGGCGGAAGCCACCCGCCGATGGTCACCGCCGCTGTCCCGCCGTCCCATACGTGCGCCAGCAGGAGGCATTCGAGCAGCAGGGTGACGGATAGCAGGCCTATGCTGACCGCCCGCTGGGCCCGGGAGTGCCGGATCAGCAGGAAGGTCAGGGCGGCGCCCAGGATGGGAAGTACGACGGCGAGCGGGGCAAAGCTGGCGATGTTCACTTTCCGCCTCCTTCCAAACTTGGGGGTACGTTGTCCGAGCCGGGTTTCTCTTCGGCAGAAGCATGCCCGGCAGGCATTTCGCGTCCGCCGGCAGTTATGGTCGCAAGCGGGAACTCGGATGTTTCCGCCGGGATCTCGGCATCGTCCTCGGCGTCGAAGCTGGGGGTTTCGGCGACACGGAGGTCTTCCACGTCGTCCTGGATCTCGTCGCGCCGGGCCAGCACCCAGGTGCGGTAGATAATGCCGAGCATAAAAGCCGTGACCGCGAAGGAAATGACGATTGACGTCAGGATCAGTGCCTGCGGCAGGGGGTCGTTGTAGTCCTCTGCCGCGATGTCCTTCGAGTACAGCGGCGCCAGGCCTGCGTAGCCGCCGGTAGCGAGGATCAACAGGTTGGTGGCGTTGGCCAGGAGCATCAGGCCCAGCAGCACCCGGGTGAGGCTCCGTTCCAGGATCAGGTAGATCCCGCAGGCGTAGAGGGCACCCATGACAATCAGCAGTGTCAGGTTGACGCTCATGCTTTGCCCTTCACACTGGTTTCGGCGGTGAGGCCGTCCGGCTCCTGGTCATCCGCCGGGGCGACCGCACGCTCCTCGAAGTGCTCGTCGATCTCGGCGCCGAGGCTGCGCAGCACATCCAGCACCAGGCCGACCACCACGATGTACACGCCGATATCGAAGATGGTGGAGGTGACGAATTTGATGTCCCCGAACACCGGCAGCCAGAACTGGATGATGGCCGACTGGAACACCTGGCCGCCCAGCAGCAGCGGAACGACGCCGGAGGCGGCGGCCACGGCCAGGCCGATGCCCAGCAGGGTGCCGGCGCTGATGGGGGTGGCCTCGCTCAGTTCGAACCGCCCGCCGGCCAGGTACCGGATGGCCAGGGCAAGGCCGGCCGTCAGCCCTCCGGCAAACCCTCCGCCCGGCAGGTTGTGGCCGGCCAGCAGCAGGTACAGGGAGAAGATCACCAGCGAGTGGAAGACCAGGCGGGTGACCACTTCGAAGATGATGGAACGGCGCTCCGGGGCCAGCGTCCGGCCGGCAACCAGCCAGGCGTCCCGGGTTGCAGTGGCGAACCGGCGGCTGATGGCAAGCGCAGCGCCGTCCCGGGAGCCGGGGTCAACGCCGTGGTGCCGGCCCACAGAACCTTCAGCTACTGAGGCGGATGCCTGGATCCGGTCACCGCGGCCTCGGACAAAGATCAGGCTGGCCACACCGGTGGCCGCGAGCGCCAGGACACTGATTTCGCCGAAGGTGTCCCAGGCGCGGATATCCACGAGCGTCACGTTGACCACGTTCAGTCCCCCGCCGCCCTCGTAGGCCAGCTGCGGGAACTGCAGCGAGACCGGGGTGGCGGTGCGCGCGCCCATGGCGAAGATGGCGGCAAAGACCATGGTGGCGCCGAAGCCCAGGCCGATGATGACGCGGACCACCCGGTACTTCCCGCCGGTCCGGTCGCGGAGTTCGGCAGGCAGGCTGCGCATTGCCAGGACGAAGGCCACCAGGATGATGGTTTCCACCAGCATCTGGGTGAGGGCGAGGTCCGGTGCCCCCTGCAGCGCGAACATCAGGGCGATGCCGTAGCCGGTGACAGACACCATCAGGACGGCCAGGAAGCGCTTGTTGGCCTTGACCGCCGCCAGCGCTCCGATGATGATGCCCGCGCCCACCACGAGCTGCAGCGGCGAGCCCGGGTCCACGAGGTATACGCCCTCCGGCAACGGTTTGTCGTTCACCAGGATGACGGCCAGGGGCAGCACGAACGCCACGCTCAGGATGACGGCCAGGTAGAAGTACAGGGAGCCGCGCTGGGTGCGGCCGGTGATCCAGACGGCAATGTCGTCCAGGGCGCCGATGGTCAGCTGGTAGGCGCGGTCGGCGTCCACCCAGTCCGGCACTTTTGACTGCAAGTTCGAGACGGCGTTGCGGCCGAAGTGCATGGCAAGGCCAAGGGCGAAGGTGAGGGCGGTGAGGCCAAGCGCCGGGGTGAAACCGTGCCACAGCGCGAGGTGCCCTGCCTGCTCAGCCGGGGACCCGGCGTCGGGCACGGTGGAAGCGAACAGCGCCGCATACGGCTGGATCCAGGCGTCCGCTGGGACGGGCCATAGCCCGTAAACCACAGTTAGGAGGCTCAGGATGGCTGGTGCGGCAAGGAAGGACGGCCGGATGGCCTTGAACGGCGTGCGCTCCACACCCGGTTTGAGCGCAAATGCACCCCACATGAAGCGTGCGCTGTAGGCAAACGTCAGGACGGAGCCCAGCACGATCCCGGCCAGGACCACCATTCCCCACGGCCCTGCCGCAGAATCTTCCGCGTGGTGCACAAAGGCCTCGAGAACGGACTCCTTGGCTACGAACCCGCCCAGCAGCGGCACGCCTGCCATGGACGCGGCGCCGATGCCGGCCACGATGCCCAAGGCGCGGGACGAGCTGAAGACGCCGGACAGCTTCCGGACGTCGCGCGTGCCGGACTGGTGGTCGATGATGCCCACCACCAGGAACAGGGTGGCCTTGAACAGGCCGTGGGCCAGGAGCATCGCGAGTCCGGCCAGGGCGGCGTCCGGCGTGCCAAGTCCCACCACCATCGTGAGGAAGCCAAGCTGGCTCACCGTCCCGTAGGCCAGGATGAGCTTGATGTCGGTCTGCCGCAGCGCCCGGTAGCCGCCCACCAGCATGGTGGCCAGGCCCAGGCCGAGTACCACCGGCTGCCAGTATGCGGTCTCGGAGAACCCGGGAGCGAGGCGGGCCACCAGGTAGATGCCGGCCTTCACCATCGCGGCGGCGTGCAGGTAGGCGCTGACAGGGGTGGGTGCGGCCATGGCCCCGGGAAGCCAGAAGTGGAAGGGCACCAGGGCAGACTTGGTGATGGCGCCCACCAGGATAAGGACGACGGCGGCACCCACCATGGCGCCCGACGTTCCGCCCACCAGGCCGGGAGCCTGGTCGAGGATGGTTGAGATGCGGTAGGTGCCGGCAGCGTGGCCGAGCATGATCAGGCCGACCAGCATGGCTAGGCCGCCGGCCGTGGTGACAATGAGCGCCTGCAGTGCCGACCGGCGGGCTGCCAGCCTGGTCCGGGCAAAGCCGATCAGGAGGTAGGACAGGATGGTGGTCAGTTCCCAGAAGATGAACAGCAGCAGCAGGTCATCGGCCACCACCAGGCCGAACATTGCACCGGCGAAGGCCAGCAACTGGGCACCGAACGCGCCGAGGTCCTGGTCTTTCCGTTTGAAGTACCGCCCGCAGTAGAAAAGCACCAGGGTTCCGACGCCCAGCACCAGCAGTGACATCACCCAGGACAGCGCATCCATGCGGAACGCGAACTCCAGGCGAAGGCCGGGGATCCAGGGAACCACCTCCGACACAGCTCCGGCCCCCGAATACACGGTGTCGTGCTGGAACAGGAGCCATACGAAGGATGCTGCCGGGACAACCGCCAGGGGATAGAACGCGTTGCGGCCCCAGGCCCTGAAGAGGAACGGCGCCAGGACAGCCACCGAAAAGTGCACGGCAAGGACTGTAATCACTGGGTTCTCCGCAACGTCAGGAATTCGATTGTCAAAAGTTAAAGCAGGCGGCAACAAAGTCAGGTTCGGGAGAGGACAGTTTATCAAGTCCCTGTAATCGGGCCGCCCGGGGGTCCAGGGGTGCACTCCCTGTTTTCCGCGCTCCCGCGGGGCCGGGGTCCCCGGACTGTTCGCCAGAGGCGGATACGATGCAACGTATGAACAGCGCCAGCGCCGCGGGGGCTATCCAGCCGGCCTCGGAACTTGAATCCGGACCACATGCCTCGGGCCGCGGAAGGATTCTGGCCTGGGCTTCCTGGGACTGGGGATCAGCCGCCTTCAATGCCGTGATGACCACTTTTGTATTCACCGTCTACCTGACGTCCAACGCCTTCGGCGGGGAAGACCAGGCGTCTGCTGTCTTGGGCGGCGCACTGGCCGCAGCCGGCGTCGCCATCGCCGTGCTTGCCCCGGTCACCGGCCAGCGCTCGGACGCGGGAGGACGCCGCAAGCTGTGGCTGGGTGTCAACACGGCCGCCGTCGCAGTCCTCACGGCACTGTGCTTTTTTGTCTTCCCGCGTCCTGAATTCCTGCTCCTCGGCGTCACGCTGATCGCCCTGGGCAATGTCTTTTTCGAGTTCGCCGGCGTCAACTACAACGCCATGCTCGCCCAGGTTTCAACGCCGCGGAACATCGGCAAGGTCAGCGGGTTCGGCTGGGGGGCCGGGTACCTGGGCGGCATCGTTGCGCTGCTGATCGTCCTGCAACTGTTCGTCCAGCCCGCCTTTGACTGGTTTGGCGCGTCCACCGAGGACAGCCTGAACATCCGCCTGGTCGCGGTCTTCTCGGCTCTGTGGTTTTTCATCTTTGCCCTGCCCGTGCTGTTCGCCGTCCCGGAACTGCCCAGGGCGGACCGGTCCGCGCGGCTGGGATTCCTGGCGAGCTACCGGCTCCTGGTCCGCAGGATCAAGGCCATCTACGCCACCAGCCCGCACACCATCTACTTCCTGCTGGCCAGTGCCGTCTTTCGGGACGGCCTGGCGGCGGTCTTCACTTTCGGCGGGATCATCGCCGCGGGCACCTTCGGCTTCGAACTGTCCCAGGTCATCTTCTTCGCCATCTTCGGGAACGTGGTGGCCGCCGTCGGGGCAGTCATCGGCGGGTTCCTGGATGACCGGGTGGGACCGAAGGCGGTGATCATCGGCTCTTTGGTGGGCCTCCTGGTGGCCGGCACCGTGATCCTGGTCCTCGGCAACGGCGATTACGTCTTCTTCGGCATGGAGTGGGACGGCAGCACCACGTTCTGGGTGTTCGGCCTCTTCCTCTGCCTGTTTGTGGGTCCTGCCCAGTCGTCGTCGCGCGCCTACCTCGCACGCCTGGCGCCGCACGGCGAATCGGGGGAACTCTTCGGCCTGTACGCCACTACCGGCCGGGCGGTCAGTTTCCTGGCTCCAGCCCTGTTCACCCTCTGCATCACGGTGGCCACGCCGCTGGTGACTCCGGGCGAAGCGCAGCGCTGGGGCATCCTTGGCATCATGGTGGTCCTGCTGGCGGGGCTCCTGGTGCTGCTGCCGGTAAAGTCGCCCGGCAAGGCGCCCATCGCGGTGGTTCCGGCAACGTAGAAAACCCTGCGGGAGCCCCCGCTTCTCCAGCTTGCCTCCATGGGCCCGCCCGGCCACCACGCACGCTGTGGGAAGACTAGGCTTGGACCATGAACGTGGATGAGACCAACCTTCCGGGCCTGGGGCGGCGGAAGGACTTCATGACAGCATCAGGCCGCCGGATCGGCGTTGTGGAGCTGCGGGAAGGCCAGACGGAACTCATCGTTTCCACCTGGGACGACCCCGATACCTGCCAGGCGTCCATTCCGCTGACCAGCGACGAAGCTGCCACCTTGGGCAACCTGCTGGGCGGACAGCACCTGGCCATGAAGCTGACCGAGGAGCACAAGGACGTCCCCGGGATCGTCACCCGGCAGTTCTCCATCGCTCCGGACTCCCCGTTCCATAACCAGCCCATGGGCAAGGCCTGCATCCGCACCCGCTGTGGCGTCTCCATCGTCGCCATCATGCGTGAAGGCGAGGTTCTTCCCTCGCCGGGACCCGACGTCGTGCTTCACACCGGAGACCTCCTGATCGCTGTCGGAACCCAGGAAGGCCTCGACACAGCGGCCGAAATCCTGCGCCACGGATAAGCCCTATGGACCCGCTGGCCCTGACCCTCATTGAACTGGGGGCCGTTGTGTTCTGCCTCGGCCTGTTGGCGAGGCTGGCCGGACGGATCGGAATGTCGCCCATCCCGCTCTACCTTTTGGGCGGGCTCGCCTTCGGCGCCGGAGGCATCATCAAGCTGGAAGGTATGCATGAATTCGCACACCTTTCAGGAGAGATCGGTGTCATCCTGCTGCTGCTTATGCTCGGTCTGGAATATACGGCCGCCGAGCTCTTTACGGGCCTGCGCCGGTCCTGGCAGGCCGGCGTCCTGGACCTGGTCCTGAACTTCCTGCCCGGCGCGCTGCTTGCCCTGCTCCTGGGCTGGGGCGGCGTGGGCGCCATGGTGATGGGCGGTGTCACCTACATCTCGTCCTCGGGGATCGCGGCGAAGGTCATCACGGACCTGGGCCGGCTGGGCAACCGCGAGACTCCCGTGGTGCTCTCCATCCTCGTGTTCGAGGATCTGGCGATGGCCGTCTACCTGCCCATCCTCACCGCCATCCTCGCCGGCGTCAGCTTCCTGGGCGGCCTCACCACGGTCGGGATCGCGTTGGCGGTGGTGAGCCTGGTGCTGATGGTGGCACTGCGGCACGGAGACCGCGTCTCCAAGGCCGTCCACAGCGAAAACTCCGAGGTGTTCCTGCTCAACGTCATGGGCGCGGCGCTGCTGGTGGCCGGCCTGGCGTCGGCGATGCAGGTCTCAGCTGCGGTGGGCGCCTTTATGCTGGGTATCGCTATTTCCGGGGCAACAGCAGACAGCGCCACCCGTATCCTGGCGCCACTGCGGGACCTTTTCGCGGCAATCTTTTTCGTGGCGTTTGGACTCAACACGGACCCGTCGTCCATCCCGCCGGTACTCGGCTGGGCACTGCTGCTGGCAGTGGTCACGGCCGCCACCAAGATGGTCACGGGAATCTGGGCAGCCAAACGTGCGGGCATCGCGCAGCGCGGCCGGTTCAGGGCTGGAGCGGCGCTCATCGCCCGCGGCGAATTCTCGATCGTCATCGCGGGCCTGGCCGTGACCTCCGGAGCAGCGCCGGGGGAACTGGCAGCCCTGGCCACGGCCTACGTGCTGATCATGGCCGTGATGGGGCCGCTGGCTGCCCGCTACGTGGAACCCATCGTCGCCGCGACCGGCAGCACCGGCGTTCCCGCGAAGGCGTAGCTGCCTGCCGGCTAGATGCTGGTGCGGTGGAAGTTCAGGTGGCTCCGGCTCGCAGTAGGACCGCGCTGGCCCTGGTAGCGGTTGCCGTAGTCCCCCATCCCGTAGGGGTACTCCGCGGAGGACGTGAGCCGGAAGAAGCAGAGCTGGCCGATTTTCATGCCAGGCCACAGCTTGATGGGAAGTGTGGCCATATTGGACAGCTCCAGGGTGACGTGGCCCGAGAAGCCGGGGTCGATGAAGCCTGCGGTGGAGTGCGTGAGGAGACCCAGCCGGCCCAGTGAAGACTTGCCCTCAAGGCGCGCCGCGACGTCGTCCGGCAGCGTCACGGTCTCGTAGGTGGAGCCCAGGACGAATTCCCCCGGGTGCAGGATGAAGGCTTCGTTCTCTTCCACTTCCACCAGCCGGGTCAGCTCGGGCTGCTCCAGGGCTGGGTCGATGTGTGCGTATTTGTGGTTGTCGAACAGGCGGAAGAACTTGTCGATCCGCACATCCACGGACGACGGCTGCACCATCGCAGGATGGTAGGGCTCCAGGACGATCCGCTGGGAGTCGATTTCGGCACGAATGTCGCGGTCAGAGATCAGCACCGTCCCAAATTACCGTATGCGTTATCCACACCCACATTCTTGCGTTGTTGCTGTGCCCTGCTGGGGCTAGTGTTGCTTCAGATACTCAGGCGCCGGATGGTCTCCCGGATGGCCCAACAGAGCTGGGGATGTTGTGAATAGATTTGTAGCGCCCTCTTTTATTGGCGCGCTCTGCGCCTTGGTGCTGGTTTCCTCGTCAGGCGGCATTCCGCCGGCCGGTGTGACGGGCAGCGTGCAGGCGGCCTCATCCGGCCCGCACAGCGTTCTCCTGGAGTCTGCCGTGGCCGGCTCCCGTTCCTCCACTGGAGACGGATCTGCAGGCTCCGCGCTTACCCCGGCCGTGGAACCGGAAATCCGCGCGGCCTCTCCAACCTCCACCGTTGACCCGGCCACCGCAGCCGGGACCACCACCGAAGCGGCGCCCGCAGTCCAGCCCCAGCCTTCGGTGCCGGCTCCCCTGGCCGCGACGACCGAGGCTCCCACCACGCCGGAACCTCCGTCAATACCACCGCTGTGGGCACCGGACGAGGAACTCGGCAAGACAGCTCCGCGGCTGCCGGCCCCCGAATCCACCATGGCTGCTCCCGCCCCCGAAGCCCTGGTGCAGGACGACAACTCAGCCGCAGTGCTCACGGTCTTTAACAGGATTAACGAATACCGTGCGGCCAACCGGCTCAACCCGGTGAAATACCACCCCACAGTGGCGGGCCTGGCGCAGGAGTGGTCGGACAGCATCGCCTCGCGCGAGGTCATCGAACACCGCGCCAGCTTCTGGACCGACCCGCGCGCCCTCAACCCGAACAACGGGGCCGGTGAAGTCATCGCCATCCGCACTGACCGTGACGCCGCCCAGCTTGTGGAATGGTGGAAGGGCTCCCCCGGGCACAATGCCATGCTGCTGGACCCCCGGTTCAACGTCATGGGCGCCGGCATCTCCTACACGAACAGCACGTACAGGATCTGGGGCGTGGTGAACTTTTTCGGCTACACCACCCTTCCCGCAGGTACTCTCGAGTCCCCCGGCGGTCCGGTTGGCGGCGGCGGAGGAGCCGCACTACCCCCGCCCGCGCCCAGCATGTGCGATGCCCCCGGGCGGCACATGCCACCCACGCTCGACCTCTCCGCAGCCGCCATCAAGGGACCAGCAGACCTCGTTTCCGTGGATTCGGCCGGCCAGCTCCTCGGCCAGGCCTCCCTGGGAGCGCGGTCCTATGGAACGGCCAGGGTGATTGGTTCCGGATTTTCCGGGGCCAAGGAGGTGTTCGTCACCGATTGGGACCGTGATGGCGCGCATGACCTGCTTACCCAGTGGACCAACGGGAACCTCACGCTCCACCGGGGCATCGCCACCGGCGGGTTCCAGGCACCCGTAACCCTCGGCGCCGGCGGCTGGCAGTCCCTGACCCTGGCGGTGGGCGGCTGGTGCGCCAACAACCGGATGCCTCAAATCCTCGCCCTGGACACCGCCGGGAACCTCCACCTGTACCCCAACAAGGGCACGGGTGACCTCGCAGCGCGGGTCACCGTGGCCGGCGGCATCAGCGCCGCCCGGCTGGCCATGGTGGATTACGACGCTGACGGATTCCAGGACATCCTGGGCATCCGCACCGATGGCAGCGTACAGCTCTACCGCGGCTGGGGAACCACGGCACTGCGGGCAGAGGCCAGGGCAACCGTGGCTACTGGCTGGCAGGACGTGACAGGCATCAAGGCCCTGCGGGACGTAACCGGCTTGAACTCCACCGGCGTCGCGCTCCGGCGGGCCTCCGACGTTGTGCAGTACTGGGACCTCAGCGCCGGAAGCCTGGCGTCGCCGTCGAACATCGCCGGTCCCTGGTCCGGCCAGCGGCTGGCCCAGTAGGGGACGCCTGGCGGCTGCGGCTGCTGCTGCAGCCGCAGCCGAACTATTCCTGCCTACTGGACTGCCGGCTGCAGCTCCAGGACTTCCTTGAGGTGTTCCAGCTGCGCTACTTCCGCGCGGACCCGCCGCTGGGCCATCTTGTTGAACAGGCCAACCTTGTCCAGCAGGCCAAAGATGCCCTCGGGCTCGGACGTAAGCGCAAACCTCACCCGGGTCCCGGAGCCCTCCGTACTGAGGTAGTAGCCGCCGGTTCGGTTTGCAGGTCCGGATGTGACCCGGAATTGGATTTCCGCTCCCGGCCGGGCAGCGGTGATTTCCAGATCGGCCGGAATGCTCAGCCCGGACCTGCCGGCCACCATCTTCCGGTAGAGGGCTCCCTTGGTCGCGGACGGGCCCTGCAGCAACTTTACGCTGCGGACTGCCTCCCGCCAGGTGGGCAGCTTGGTGGCGTCCAGCAAGTAGAGGTAAACAGTCATAGCGTCGCGGCGGATGAGGACCTCGTGCTCTGCTGATGCCATGAAGATCTTCCTGTTTTGACGTCGGCCTGGCTCGATAGCCGACCTCCCCCTGACGTCACAGCTATCCCGATCACGTTAGCCAGCGCTCCGCGTCCCCACCTAGCCAGGGCCGCTGACGTTATTGAAGAGTTACTGGATGACGTCCCTGGACCGGGACACGGCGTCCCGCGCTTCAGGTTGGCGGGTGCTGCGCCGCATCTGCGCTAAGCTAAGTTCTGCCCCGCGCGAGCGGCGGCAGCGCGGCTGTAGCTCAATGGTAGAGCGCTAGCTTCCCAAGCTTGATACGCGGGTTCGATTCCCGTCAGCCGCTCCAATTATTGCTCCAGGCGCCGGTGGCCTTTTCAGGCAGCCGCCCGGGAAACGATCCGCAAGGGACGTCGTCGGTCCTTCAAATCCACCTGCAGCCGAAGCGAACCTTTGCGGGCCAGCACGACGGCGACCGTCAGGGCTGCGAGCGCAGGCACCCCGCCGGAGACCAGCAGTGCCACGTGCGGGTCTGCGTGTTCGGCGATCCAGCCCAGCATGGGACCGCCCAGGGCCTGCCCGCCGATCAGCACCATGATGTAAAGGCTCATCACCCGTCCCCTGATGCCCATGTTCGAACTGATCTGCACCAGCTGGTTGGAACCGGTCAGGAACATCAGGCACCAGAAACCGGACAGGACCATCATGGCGCCGAACAGCTCCAGCGAGGGCGCCAGCGTGGCGAGGCAGAGCATGGCGCCATACATGCCTGCACAGAACACCACGGAGCGGAGCCGGAGCTGCCGGCGCCGCGTGGACGCCACGGCGCCGGACAGGGCACCTAGCGCCACCAGGGCGTTGAGCAGGCCGTAGCCGCCGGCGCCCACCTTGAAGACGTGGTCCGCGAACGCTGCGAGCACCACGGGAAGGCCCATGGCGAAGACCGCAATGAACCCGGCCATCAGCCACGGCCAGTAAATGGTGGGCTTGCTCAGCGCGTACCGGAGGCCCTCCCGCAGCATCCCCTTGCTCTTGGGCGCGGGTGCGCTGACAAACAGCTGGTCCTTGCGAAGGACCAGGAGCATCACCACCGTGGAGCAGCAGGCGAACGCGTTGCCCGCAAACGCCCATCCTGCACCCACGGCGGTCAGGAGCCACCCTGCCAGGGCAGGGCCGATCAGGCCGCCCAGCTGGAACGTTGTGGAGTTCACGCTGATGGCGTTGCGCAGGTATGTCGGGCCCACCAGCTCATTGACGAACACCTGCCGCGCGGGCTGGTCGAGGACGGTGACCAGCCCCAGGACCAAGGCGATCACATAAACATGCCAGACCTCGATGGTTCCGGTGAGGGCGAGGGCCGCGAGCGCTGCGGCCAGGACGGCTGCCATGGCCTGGCACAGGATCAGGATTTTGCGCTTGGCGAACCGGTCGGCCATCACGCCGCCCCACGGGCCCAGGAGCAGGGAGGGCAGGAACTGCAGCGCTACGGTGATTCCCACTGCCGTCACTGAACCCGAGAGCTCCAGCACCAGCCAGTCCTGTGCGATGCGCTGCATCCAGATGGCTATGACGGCGATGAAGTGCCCGATGGCGAAGATGCGGAAGTTGGGCACCTTCAGGGAGATGAACGTGTGCCGCCAAGGGAGCCGCTCAGAGACGAGTGGCAGCGGCTGGGTCTGGTTTTCGTTCTGTG
The DNA here is from genome assembly GCF_046605375.1 of Arthrobacter sp. MPF02. Lineage (GTDB taxonomy): Bacteria > Actinomycetota > Actinomycetes > Actinomycetales > Micrococcaceae > Arthrobacter. The sequence continues at coordinate 3,545,835 of NZ_CP176772.1, forward strand.
GCGCAGAAGTCGCGGAGTCGATGACGGGCTGGGTGACGGTTGCCGACGACGGCGGTGGGGGTGCCACAGGAGTGTCCTCAAATTTGCGGGCGGTCCGGGATGCCCTTAACGCTAGGCTGGGCCTTGCCGATTATGGGGACGTATTGTCCCTATAACTCGTATTGCAATATGCAATGAAGCCCCAGCATTGAAAGCCGCAGGAGTCTCCGTGTTTGAACCAGCCCAGCTCCGTTCCTTCCTTGCCGTGGCCGAAACACTGAGCTTCACCAAGGCTGCGGAGCGGCTGGGGCTGGCCCAGCCCACCATCAGCCAGCACATCCGGAAACTGGAGGCCGCGGCCAAGCGGGTGCTCATCACCAGGGACACCCGGGACGTCCGGCTCACGGACAACGGCGATGCTATGGCCGGCTTTGCCCGCACCATCCTGTCCGCCCATGACGCCGCCGCCCGCTACTTTTCCGGGTCAGCGATGCGCGGCCGGCTGCGCTTCGGCACCGCGGACGACCTGGCCATCACCGGCCTGCCCCGGATCCTCCGCGAGTTCCGGCAGATCTATCCCCAAATCAACCTCGAACTAACGGTGGGCCAAAGCGACCAGCTTTACCGCAAACTCAACGCCGGCCAGCTGGACCTGGTGTTCGTGAAGTGGGTGGCAGGGGCCAAGGACGGCACCGTGGTGCAGCATGATTCCTTCTCCTGGGTGGGCCTCGAGCAAACCACCCTTGAACCGGGGAGCCCGGTGCCGCTCATTGCGTACCCCTCCCCCAGCCTCAGCAGGAAGCTGGCCATTGACGCACTCGAGGCCCATGGCAGGACATGGCGGATTACCTGCACCACACGCCAAATCAGCGGTGTCCTGGCCGCCGTAAGGGCGGGCATCGGCGTGGCGGTAATGCCGTCCTCGCTGGTGCCCGATGACCTGAAGATCATCACCCGCCGCTTCGACCTGCCGCCGGTGGGCGATGTCGACTTCACGCTGATCCGCAATCCCCTGGCCAACACCGAAGTGATTGACGCGCTGACGCAGTCCATCGTGGGCCGTACTATCAAGCGGCAGACGTAAGAAAAGAGCGTTACCGGTGCATGTGCGGCAGGCGGGATCACTTTCCGGAATTTCACGACCGGAAACGAATAAGTCTGGATCATAAAGAAAAGGAAGACAACCCGTTCCCCATTGATGCGGGAATGTTACATAACCTATGCTTGTTTCCCCATGGTCAAGCAGCCGGCCGTTTACTAATTCGAGCGCGCCCCTGAACAACAGGGCTCTTGCGCCCGGGACAGGCAGCCAATGACGACAGCCAGGAACACCCACTTCAACGCGGCCCATGCACGTCCGCACACCACCTCACGGCCTTCAACCCGCCAAACCACCCTAGGCGCCGGGATAGCAACCACCGATTCCGGTTACGTGGGCAAGCCTACCTGCGACAAATGCCGCACCGATGAATTTATCTACCTTGAGTCCTACATCCCGCCGACCTACCGGCGTGACGGGTCCGTCGCCTCTCTTGGGGAAGTGGCTTACACCTGCACCCGTTGCGAGGACTTCTCCGCACACAGTGTTCCCGTAACGTGGACGCCGCCCGGGTGGTACCTGGGCTAACTGACGCGGGTCTCAATTGCCTTCACGCAAAAGGCCGGGCAGCCACCGAAAGAGTGGCTGCCCGGCCTTCCGCCTGCGCGGACTAAATCAGGGCATCCGAGAGATGGTTCGGTGTCCCGAACCGGTGCGCCGTGATGCTGACGGCCTGCTCGTGCAGGAAGGGCAACAGCTCAACGCGGCCGGCCTCCGTAACCGGGTGCGCGTACACAGCCAGGTCCGGCCGGCCGCCCGTTGCATCGGCGACTGCGGAGGGGTCGCCGCCGATCAGGCGGATCCGTCCGTTGGACAACTTGCCCGCGGGGGCGAGGCGGCCCGCCGAAGCCAGCCAGCCGGCGTCGGACTCTACAGTCACCTCGATGTCCAGGGCGGTGAGCACCGCACGCAGCTGGGCGGGAAGCTCGACGGCGGTGGACACCGTCAGCTCCGACGCGGCCAGGACGCCGGCCGCCACAGTCCGGACCAGGTGCGCGAGCGGTGCGCCCTCGGAGAGGCGGACGGTGACGGGCAGGCTGCGGTAGCGGAAAATATTCCGCTCCGCGCTCAGGCCCGACACGTCCTTTGCGGTGCCGAACTCAGCGGCCCAGGCCTCGGCGTCGGACGCCAGGGCGCGCTGCACGGACTCAAGCGCGGCGGGCTCGAGGGAAGGACCGGCGGCGTGGAGGATGCGGCGGACGGCGGGGTGCGAAACCTCGGCCGTGGCGGACGCCTCCGCGGGAAGCCAGTCGCCCAGGCCGGCCAGGTAGTTGGGCCCGCCGGCCTTGGTGCCGGCGCCAACAGCGGACTTCTTCCAGCCGCCGAAGGGCTGGCGCTGGACGATGGCGCCGGTAATGCCGCGGTTCACGTAGAGATTGCCGGCCTGGATGCCGTCCAGCCACACCCCCAGCTCATCCGCGTTGAGCGAGTGCAGGCCGGCGGTGAGGCCGTACTCGATCTGGTTCTGGATGGCGATGGCTTCTTCCAGGGTTTCGGCAGTCATCACGCCGAGGACGGGGCCGAAGAACTCAGTCAGGTGGAAGTAGGAACCGCGCTTGACGCCGTAGCGCACGCCGGGGCTCCAAAGCTTGCCGGACTCATCCAGCTTCTTCGGCTCCACGGCCCAGTTTTCGCCGTCGCCCAGCGTGGTGAGCGCGTTGAGGAGCTTGCCGTTGGCGGGCTCGATGATGGGGCCCATCTGGCTGGTGGGATCCTGCGGGTAGCCCACTTTAAGGCTGGTAACGGCGTCGATCAGCTGGTTGTGGAACCGCTTGGACTTGGCCACCGAACCCACCAGGATCACCAGTGAGGCTGCCGAGCACTTTTGGCCGGCGTGGCCGAACGCGGAGTAGGCCACATCTTTGGCTGCCAGGTCCAGGTCCGCACTCGGGGTGACAATGATGGCGTTCTTGCCGCTGGTCTCGGCCAGCAGCGGCAGGTCCTGGCGGAAGGAGCGGAACAGCTCGGCGGTTTCGTAGCCGCCGGTGAGGATGACGCGGTCCACGGCCGGGTGGGAGATGAGCTGCTTGCCGAGCTCGCGCTCACCCAGCTGCACCATAGTCAGGACGTCCTTGGGCACGCCGGCTTCCCAGAGCGCCTCCACCATTACGGCGCCGCTGCGGGCGGCCTGCTTGGCGGGCTTGATGACGACGGCGGAGCCGGCGGCGAGTGCCGCAAGCGTGGACCCTGCCGGGATGGCGACCGGGAAGTTCCACGGCGGCGTGACCACGGTGAGCCTGGCGGAAACGAACGTGGCGCCGTCGACCCTGTCCAGCTTGCGGGCCGACTCGGCGTAGTAGTGCGCGAAGTCCACGGCCTCACTGACCTCGGGGTCGCCCTGGTCGATGGTCTTGCCGGTCTCGCTGGCCATGACCTCAAGCAGGTCGGCGCGGCGGGCTTCAAGGATGTCGCCGGCGCGGTGCAGGATGTCGGCGCGCTCGTCGCCGGACAGCTCACCCCAGGCCTTGCCCTTTTCGACGGCGGTTTCGATCACCCTGTTGAGGGTGGCCTCGTCGGTGATGGACGCGGCAGCAACGGAGGCGTTTCCCAGCGTGGAGGACGGAATGCGCTTCAGGATGGCGCGTCCCCATTCCCGGTTGGCGGGCAGGGACGGGTCCGTGTCCGGGGTGTTGTGGAACCCGGTGTGGGGCATCGGCACCGGCGGCAGGTTGCGGTCCTGCCGTCGGTTCGGCAGCGGAACGCTGTTGTCCAGCGCCTCCAGGGAGGACAGGAAACGCTGCTTTTCGCGCTCGAACAGCCCCTCGTTCTTGTCCAGCTCGAACACGGCGGACATGAAGTTTTCCTGGCTGGCGCCCTCTTCGAGGCGGCGGATCAGGTAGGCGATGGCAACGTCGAACTCGGACGGGTGCACCACCGGGGTGTAGAGCAGGAGGGAGCCGACGTCCTTCTTGACGGCTTCGGCCTGGCCCTGGGCCATGCCCAGCAGCATCTCGAACTCGATGCCGGCTTCCACGCCCCGCTGCTTGGCCAGGAGCCAGGCGAAGGCGATGTCGAACAGGTTGTGCCCGGCCACGCCGATCCGGATGTTCTTGATCCGCTCCGGGTGCAGCGAGTAGTTGATGACGCTCTTGTAGCTGGTGTCCGAATCCTGCTTGGTGCCCCAGGTGGCCAGCGGCCAGTCGTGCAGGGAGGCTTCCACCTGCTCCATGGGCAGGTTGGCGCCCTTCACCACGCGGACCTTGATGCCGGCGCCGCCGTTGGCGCGACGTTCGGCGGCCCAGTCCTGCAGCCGGATCATGGCAGACAGCGCGTCCGGAAGGTAGGCCTGGAGGACAATACCGGCCTCGAGGTTCTTGAACTCGGGCTTGTCCAGCATCCTGGTGAAGACCGCGATGGTCATGTCCAGGTCCTTGTATTCCTCCATGTCCAGGTTTATGAACTTGGCCTTGCCGCCGGTGCTGCTCCCCGGGGCGGCGAAGGAGTTGGCGAGTTCGAACAGCGGGGTGAGCTTTTCTACGACGTGCTCCACGGCTTCGTCGAAGGCCCAGGCGGAGTGCGGGGCCACGGTGGAGGACACCTTGATGGAGACGTAGTCCACGTCCGGGCGGGCCAGCAGGGTGTGGGTGCCCTCAAGGCGGCGGGAGGCCTCGTGCTCGCCCAGTACCGCCTCGCCGAGGAGGTTGACGTTGAGCTTGATGCCGTCCTTCTTGATCCTGGCGATGGCCGGGCCGAGCTTGGCGTCGGTGGCGTCCACGATCAGGTGGCCCACCATTTCGCGCAGGACCTTGCGTGCGATGGGGATGACAACGTGGGGCATGGCCGGGGCCATGGTGCCGCCGAGTGCGACGGCGCTGCGCATGTACCAGGGCAGGAACGCCGGAACCTTGGGGGCAAGTTTCGCGAGGTTGCGGGCGGCGACGTGCAGGTCCTCCGGGCGGACCACACCGTCAACGAAGCCCACCGTGAAGTCCAATCCGTTGGGGTCCTTCAGGACGCCGGCCAGCTGCTCGGCGGAGGCGTCAACCGGAACCTTGGCGGCCTCGGTCAGCCAGCGGCGGACCAGGGCGACGGCCTCGTTGGCGAGGGCCTTCGCCTGGGGCACGTCGACGTCGACAGTCTGGGGCGCAATGCCGGTGGCAGCTGCCGGTTCCATTGCTACGTGGGTCATGGTTTTTCCCGTTCTTTCCTGGGGTGGCGAGGTGGTCTTTCCACCAGTATGGGCCTCGAATCACATAAGATAAAGCGATCTTTTCTAAGCAATATAGGTTAGAAAAATCGATGATTCTACAGGTCCTTAAACAACAGGCGGCAGGCCTCCCGCCCTCCTCGTTTGCTCTATCACTACTGGGTCCTAAATCGGGTGTTTAAGGACCAAAAGCGATAGGGCAACCGGGGGTTTTGGGGTGGAAGGCCTGCCGTGCGGGAAGCGTTGTCCGGTGAGAGGCGTCAGCCGAGGGGGCGGTGCATCTCCACGAGTTCCTCGTGCCGCGGGCTGCTGGGGTTCATCAGCGAGTGCTTGCGGCCGTAGAAGAAGTAGATGGCCAGGCCGATGACCAGCCAGATACCGAAGCGCATCCACGTCTCCCAGTGCAGCTGGAACATCAGGAAGGCAGAGGCGAGGACGCCGAACGCCGGAACCAGCGGCATCAGCGGCAGCCGGAAGGTGCGCGGTGCGTCCGGGCGCTTGTAGCGGAAGATAATCACCGAAATGCAGACGACGACGAACGCGGCGAGGATGCCGATGTTGGTGAGGTCGGCGACTTCCTTGATGGGGAAGACGCCGGCCAGGAATGCCGAGCCGATGCCCGCGATCCAGGTGACGCGCTGCGGGGTGCCGTGGCGGTCCGTCTTGGAGAACCAGCCCGGCAGGAGCCCGTCGCGGCTCATGGCAAACCAGACGCGGGTGACGCCCAGCAGGAAGGTCAGCATGACAGTGAGGATGGACAGCACGGCAAACACCGAGATGATGGTGGCGATCACGGGCAGGCCCACGCCGGTGAAGGCTGAAGCGAACCCGGCGGTGGGGTCGATGTCCCGGTAGTTCTGCATGCCGGTAAGGACCAGGGTGGCGGCAACGTAGAGCAGCATGGCGATGATCAGCGAGAGCACAATGGCCTTGGGCATGTGCTTCTTGCCGTCGGTGGCCTCTTCGGCGGCGGTACTCATGGCGTCGTAGCCGAAGACGGCGAAGAAGACGGTGGCGGCGCCCGCGAGGACGGGTCCGAAGCCGCTGGGCATGAACGGGTTGTAGTTGTTGGTGTCGATGTAGAACACGCCCAGGCCGATGATGAAGAGGATCAGCAGGACCTTGATGGCCACGGCCACGAGTTCAAAGCGGCCGAACGCCTTGGTGCCGCGGGACAGGATCCAGGTGACCAGGAGGCAGACCAGGATGGCGGGAATATTGGCGATGCCGCCCTTGCCCTCGTCCGCCGTCGAGGTCATCCACGCTGGCATGTTGATGCCGATGCCGGAAAGGAAGGCGTCGAAGTAGCCGGAGATGCCGATGGCCACCACGGCCACGATGGCGATGTATTCCAGCAGCAGGTCCCAGCCGATGAACCAGCCGACGATTTCACCCAGGGCCACGTAGCCGTAGGTGTAGGCGGAACCCGCGCGCGGGATCATGCCGGCGAATTCGGCGTAGGACAGTGCGGCCGCCGCGGAGGCAAGGCCGGCCACGAGGAACGAAATCAGCACCGCGGGCCCCACTCCGGGCGTGCCTTCGCTTCCCGCCGCCACCAGCCCCGCAAGGGAGAAGATGCCGACGCCGATGATGCCGCCAACGCCGATGGCGGTCAGCTGCCACAGCCCGAGCGACTTGAAGAGGCCGCTGTGCTTGTTCTCTTCCTCGATATCGTCGATGGGCTTGCGCCTCATGACCGACTGGCTCATATCTCTACTACTCATCAGGAACTCCTGCTTGGGGTGCGACCCCGCCGCGGCACGCCAATAAATGGCTGTGACGGGGGTAACTCGATCCCAACAGTATGCAAGCACCCTTGCATTAGATAAAGTGGCTACTTCTAACCTATATTCGTTAGTTTCGGTAAGGATTTCCTCATGCTCGACGTGCGCAGGCTGCGGCTTCTCCGCGAGCTCAGCATCCGCGGGACCCTTGCCGAGGTGGCGGAGGCACTGCAGTACAGCCCGTCGTCGGTCTCCCAGCAGCTGGCCCTCCTCGAAAAGGAGGTGGGCGTGGAGCTGCTCCGGAAGACCGGCCGCCGGGTGCAACTGACGCCGCAGGCCGAGGTGCTGGTGGCGCACACCGCGCAGCTGCTGCAGACCATGGAGCAGGCGGAGGCGGACCTCGCGGCGTCGCTCACCACGGTCACCGGGACGGTGCGGATTGCGGTGTTCCAGTCCGCGGCGCTGGCGCTGATGCCGGACACCCTCACCAGGATGGCCGCCAACTACCCGGAGGTCCGGATCGAAATGATCCAGCGCGAGCCCGAAACCGCGCTTCACGAAACCTGGGCCCGCGACTTCGACCTGGTGATCGCCGAGCAGTACCCCGGCCATGCCGCGCCCCGCTACCCGGAACTGGACCGGATCAAGCTGACCACAGACGCCATCCGGCTCGCCGTACCCCCCGCGTCCGACGGCGGCACAACCATCCGCTCCATCGCCGACACCGCGGAACTCGCCTGGGTCATGGAGCCAAGGGGTGCTGCATCCCGCCACTGGGCGGAACAGGCCTGCCGCAGCGCCGGGTTCGAACCCGACGTGCGCTTCGAAACCGCCGACCTCCAGGCCCAGATCCGGCTGATCGAGTCCGGCAACGCCGTCGCGCTCATGCCGGACCTGGTGTGGACCGGCCGCGGCACCACTGCCCAGCTGCTGGAGCTGCCTGGCAAGCCGCACCGCACCATCTTCACCTCCGTCCGGCGCTCGAGCGCAAAGCGGCCGGCCATCCTCGCGGCCAGGGAGACACTCGCCGCGGCAGCCGACGCAATCTCCGGGGACCCTGCTTAAGCCGGGATGTTCCCTGCGTCACTGCGGCAAAAGCACCCCGGCGCTAGACTGGAGCCGTTATGAATCGAACAATGTTCAAGTCCAAAATCCACCGGGCCACCGTCACCCACGCTGACCTGCACTACGTCGGCTCTGTCACCGTGGACCTGGACCTGCTCGAGGCCGCTGACATCCTTCCCGGCGAGCTGGTGTCCATTGTGGACGTAACCAACGGCTCCCGGCTTGAGACCTACACGATCGCCGGCGAGCGCGGCTCCGGCGTGATCGGCATCAACGGCGCCGCCGCCCACCTGATGCAGGAAAACGACATTGTCATCCTCATCACCTACGCGCAGATGACCACCGAAGAGGCTAAGGCCTACCAGCCCAAGGTGGTCCACGTGGACGAGAACAATAAGGTGATCCAACTGGGGAACGACCCCGCCGAGGGCCTGACGCCCGGGCTTCTCCGCCCGCCGCACGCCCTCAACAACGCCACAGTCTAGACCGGAGCGTGCGCCCCGGTTCCTTATCCCGCCATGCCCGCCGGGGTGACCCTTGCTAGGAGTGCTGGCCGGCTTCTTCGTGGTGTGGTGCATCATCCTGGTGGGATGGTTCGTGGGCCGGCAGAAGATCCTCGGGGATAACGCCCGGCCTGTCCTGAGCGCACTCACCTTCTTTGTGGCCAGTCCGGCCCTGCTCTTCGAAACGCTGAGCAAGGCACGGCTCCAGGAAGTCTTCGCGGAGCCGCTGCTGGTGGCTGCGGTTTCGGCCGTGGCCACGGCGGCCATCTTTTTTGTCCTCGCCAAGTTTTGGCTCCGGCGCTCACTGCCGGAGTCGCTGATGTCCTCCATGTCGGCGTCCCTGGTGAATTCCGCCAACCTTGGTATTCCAATTGCGGTATATGTCCTGGGTGACGCGAGCTATGTGGCTCCCCTGCTGATCTTCCAGCTCGCCTTCTTCACGCCGTTATTCCTGATGATCCTGGACTCGAGCACCAGTTCGCACCGCACCACACCCCTGGGCTTCATCGTGATGATCCTGCGGAACCCGATGATTGTTGGGTCCGCGCTGGGACTGCTGGTGGCCGGCACCGGCTTCCAGGTGCCGGACCTGGTGATGGAGCCGATCCACCTGATCGGCGGCGCTGCGATCCCGGCGATGCTGATCGCGTTCGGCATGAGCCTGAACGGCAGCCGCCCGCTGCAGGCGTCAGAGGGACGCCGGGTGGACACCCTCCTGGCCAGCGTCTTCAAGCTGGCCGTCCAGCCGGCGCTTGCCTACGTCTTTGCCCGCTATGCGCTTGGCATGGAGGGGCACCTGCTGTTCGCCGTCGTCGTGACCTCTGCCCTGCCCACCGCGCAAAATGTCTTCGTGGCCGCCAGCCGGTATAAAACGGGACTGACCGTGGCGAAAGATACGGTCCTCATTACCACTGTGGTGGCTGTTCCTGCGATGATCGGCGTCGCGCTGCTGCTGACCTGATCCCTGACCTCACGCAAGGCTGGAGGCCTGATGAATCATATTCTCGACACCGTGGTGATCGGTGGCGGCGCCATGGGCTCGGCCGCTGCCTGGGCGCTGTCCCGCCGCGGCCGCCAGGTGACACTGGTGGAGCAGTTCGGTCCGGGGCACAAGATCGGCGCCTCGCACGGCAGCACCCGGAACCTCAATCCCGGCTACGAGCGGCAGGAATACGTGGCCATGCTCGCCGAAAGCTTCTCGCTCTGGGAGGAGCTGGAGCAGGAGGGCGGCGAACAGCTGCTCACGCGGACAGGCATTGTGACCCACGGGCCGGACCCGCAGCTGCCCGGAATCGCCGCCGCGCTGACGCAGGCGGGCCTCCGCGCTGAGCTCCTGCACCCTGACGAGGCGGGCGAACGCTGGCGCGGCATCCGCTTTGACCAGCAGGTCCTGCACATGCCTGACGGAGGCCAGCTCAACCCCGAGGCCGCGCTCCCCGCGTTCCAGCGGCTGGCTTCAGCCCGGGGCGCCGACATCCGGCACCACACCAAGGTGGTGGACTTCCAGGTGACGGACGACGGTGTCCGGCTGGTTCTCGAGTCGGCGGCGGGAACGGAGACGGTCACCGCAGCCCAGGTGGTGGTAACGGCGGGCGGCTGGACTGAGAAGCTCCTCGGCGGCGCAGGCGGCTTCCGGCTCCCGAAGCTCACCGTGACCCAGGAACAGCCGCTGCATTTCCGGGTGGCGGACGAGGGCGCTGTCTGGCCCGGCTTCAACCACTACCCGGGGACGGGACCGGAGTACCAGGACTGGTACTCCCCCGTATACGGCATGCTCACCCCCGGAGAAGGGATCAAGGCCGGCTGGCACGGGGTGGGACCGGTGGTGGACCCGGATCGGCGCTCGTTCCTGCCGGAACCGAAGCAGCTCGCGGCGCTGCAGCATTACGCCCGGACCTGGCTGCCGGGCGTGGACGCCGACTCGTTCGACGCCATCAGCTGCACCTACACCACCACGCCCGACGAGGACTTCATCCTGGACCGGATAGGTCCCGTGGTGGTCGGAGCAGGGTTCTCCGGGCACGGGTTCAAGTTCACACCGGTGATCGGCCGGATCCTGGCGGACCTGGCCACCGGAACGCGACCCGCGCCGGAGATCTTCCGCGCGACCCGGTAGCCACCTGCCCAACTAAGTAGCGCCAAGTGTCGTTTTGAACCCCCAAAACGACACTTGGCGCTACTTAGTTGGGAGGGGTGGGGGTCAGCGGGGAGTCTCCTCCGCCTCGGTGAGGGCCGGCTCTTCAGCCGCGCCGCCGCCGTCGTCCGTTCCGGAGTCCCCGGACGCACCCGCCCTGACGGCCGGCATGGCCAGCACCGCAGCCACGGTAAGCAGGCCCGCGATCAGCGCGGCCAGGAAGACGGCTCCGGAAGCTGCCACCACGGCCGGGCCATTGCTTTCGCCACCCGGCGCGTCGGCGTAGATCGCGTTTGCCACAGCGCCGAAGACGGCCACACCCAGGGCGCTGCCGATGGACCGGGCGAACATGTTGGTGCTGGTGACCACGCCGCGTTCGTGCCAGGGGACGCTGGACTGGGCGGAGATCAGGGTGGGGGTTGCCACCAGGCCCAGGCCGAGCCCGACGACGAAACAGCCCAGGGCGACCAGCAGCACGTTGGGTGCCGCCGCCGTGAGCGTCAGGACCAGGAGTCCTGCAACGGTGACGGCAATGCCAACGAGGGCCGTGGCCTTGAAACCGATCCGCAGGTAAAAGCGGCCGGCCTGTGAGGCGCTGATGGGCCAGCCAAGGGTGAGTGCCGCCAGGGCCAGGCCGGCGACCAGGGGCGAGGTGGCCAGTGCGCCTTCCAGGAACGTGGGCACGTAGGACGTCAGCCCGATCATCACCGCGCCGACGCCGAAGGACACCAGCGCGGTGGTGCCGAGGAGCCGCCGGGAGATGACCCAGGCCGGCAGGATGGGCTCCGCGACCCGCCGTTCCACCAGCAGGAACAGGACCAGGAGCACGGTGCCCACAGCGAAAATGGCAATGCTGACCGGGGAGTTCCACGCCCAGGCCTGGCCGCCCTGGAGGGCACCAAGGATGAGCAGGCCGAGGGACACCGCAAGCAGGCCGGCACCGGCGTAGTCCACGCGGTGTTTCGCTCGGTCCACGTTCTCGTGCAGGGTCCGGACCAGCATCCACCCGGCCAGCAGGCAGAGCGGGATGTTGACCAGGAAGATGCCGCGCCAGAAACCGAGGGACGCGAAGATGCCGCCGAGGCTGGGGCCCACCACGGAGGACGCGGCCCACACGCTGGCGAGGTAGCCCTGGACCTTGGCGCGTTCCTCGAGGGAGTAGATGTCACCGGCGATGGTGATGGAGACCGGCAGCACGGCGCCGGCGCCGAGGCCCTGCAGCGCGCGGAAGGCGATCAGGGCGGGCATGCTCCAGGCGATGCCGCAGAGGATGGACCCGAGCAGGAACAGCCCGATGCCGGCCAGGATGATGGGTTTGCGGCCCAGCATGTCGGAGAGCTTGCCGTAGATGGGCACCGAGACGGCCTGCGCCAGCAGGTACGCCGAGAAGAGCCAGGGGAACGACTCGAAGCCGCCGACATCGCGGACGATGGACGGGACGGCGGTGGCCACGATGGTGGAGTCGATGGCCACCAGCCCGGTGGCCAGCATCAGGGCGATCAGGATGGGCCCGCGGTCGGATCGGAACCCTACGCCTTCGGTTTTGGCTGCCACGGGGCGCCTCAGACCCGGACCAGGCCGGCGGACTCGGCGAGCAGTTCGACGGACCGCAGCCGCTCAGCGGTACCGGTGCTTTGGTGCGCGACGATGAGTTCGTCGGCGTCGGCATGCTTGCCGAAGCTGTCCAGGTAATCGATCACCACGTCAGGGGTGCCCACTGCCGAGTACGTCATCATCTGCGAGACGTGCTGGCCCTGCGGCGAGTCGAGGATCATGTCTGCCTCGTCGTCGGTGAACTCCCGGGTGCCGCCGCCGAAGAACAGGGAGACCCGGGCGCGCTTGGTGGCCTGCAGCATGGCCTGCGCCTCGGAAGCGGAATCGGCGGCGATCACGTTGACACCTGCGATAACGTACGGCGCGTCCAGCTGGGCCGACGGCTTGAATTCGCGGCGATAGAGGGCGACGGCGTCCTGCAGGGCATTCGGCGCGAAGTGCGAGGCGAAGGCGTACGGCAGGCCCAGCTGGGCGGCAAGGCGGGCGCCGAACAGGGACGAGCCCAGGATATAGAGCGGGACGTTGGTGCCCTTGCCCGGCGTGGCTTCGACGCCCTGGATGCGGGTGGGGCCGGTGAGGTAGCCCTGCAGTTCCAGGACGTCCTGGGGGAAGCTGTCGGCGGACATCGGGTCGCGGCGCAGGGCGCGCAGGGTGTTCTGGTCGCTGCCCGGGGCGCGGCCCAGGCCGAGGTCGATGCGGCCGGGGTGGAGGGTTTCCAAGGTGCCGAACTGTTCGGCGATGGTCAGCGGCGAGTGGTTGGGCAGCATGACCCCGCCGGCCCCCAGCCGGATGCTTTCGGTGTGCGCCGCAACGTGGGCGATGAGCACACTGGTGGCGGACGACGCGATGGAGGACATGTTGTGGTGCTCGGCGTACCAGACACGCCGGTAGCCCAGCTTCTCGGCGCTCTGCGCCATGGCCACGCTGCCTGCGAAACTCTCCGCCGCCGTCTGGCCTTTGCCGATGGTTGCCAGGTCAAGGATGGAAAGCGGGAGAGTCACGTGGGTGCCGGCCTTTCAAGGAAGTTTCGTATGCGGCCCGCGGAATCGCGGCGGGCACTTAGGGCATAACGACGGCGGGTCCGGGCTTATTTCTGTGATTTGCGAAATACCGGACAGGGCGAGGCCAACGGTGCAGCCGCCCAAGGCTTTTGTTCCGTCGATCGCCGCGATCTGCTTCTGGATGTCGCCGAGTTTGGCGGTCAAGGAATTGACGACCAGGGTTTGCGCCGCCACTGCATCCTTATTGATCTTCTTCTGGCGTTGAAGATTTGCCAGCTTCTTCTGTTCCTCCGTAATCTGACGATCAAGAACAAGCGACTGGTCCTGCAAGGCTGCAGGGCTGCTTCCGCCGCGCTGATCTCGTGGTGACGACGTTCCTGGACGCGCCACCGCCGTCGGGATGGTCCGACCGCTGAGACCCCCTATGCAGCGGACCGCGTGTCGAAGGCGGCCGCCGACTCGCGCAGGAGGCGCGCCACCGTGTCCACCGGCAGGTTTGCCGGCCGGCGCCGCTGAAACCGCCGCAGGACGATACGCCGGGTCCCGAGGCCGGGGACGTCCAGGACGTCAACGCCGTCCTGGACGACGCCGGTCAGCGCCAGGGTGGGCACGATTGCGGCGCCTTCGCCCGCAGCCACGAGTGCCAGGGCGGTCAGGGTGTCCTGGTACTGATGCAGAATTTCCATCCGGGCGCCTGTGGAGCGGCTCAGCCGCCCCAGCACTGACACGTTCGCGGCCGAGGGCTCCACTCCCAGCCAAGGAAGGGGCAACCGGCCGAGGTCGACGTTCTCCGTGGTGAGGAGCGTTCCGGAGGGGACCACGAGTTTCCATGGCTCGTCCAGCAGCGGTTCTTCGATCGTTCCGGCGGGAAGTGCTTGTTGCTCCGCCGTAGTTGAATCGAGTTCGACCACGACCGCGTCGAGCTGGCGCTGGCGAAGGAGCCGCATCAGGGCCGGGAAATCATCTTCCACGATCTGGATTTGCAGCTGAGGGTACTGGCTGCGCCATTCCGGGAGGCGCGGGATCACCACCGTCCGCACGAAGCTCGTGAACCCGCCAATTCGCACCACGCCTTGGACCGTGGCCCCGCCTTCTATGCGGGCAAGGGCGACGCTGAGTGCACGTTCAATTTCTTCACCGGCTTCTGCTACCGCCAGTCCGGCGGGTGTCAGCAGCGATCCTTTCGGGGTTCGCACCACCAAAGCGTGGCCTGTTTCGTCCTCCAGTTTGGTGAGCTGCTGGGACACTGCAGACGGCGTAATCCGCAGCTCGTCCGCAGCTGCGAGGACGCCGCCTGTACGGGCCACAGCAAGGAGTACGCGCAGCCGGCGGGGGTCGATATCCATGTTAAGCAGTTCTAAACCACATCTTCAGAAGAATGCAATTGAACTTAAGATTATCGGAGCCCAATAATTGCCGTGATAGCGCTTGCTTGCCGACTTTTTATTGGTCTCTTGCATCGTGACGGGCAGCAAGGTGGAAAGGACAACATGGAACTGCTGTGGGAAGTTGCCGGCTGGGGCGGCGCGGTTGCAATTCTCAGTGCCTACTTGGCCGTCTCCATGGGCTGGTGGAAGGCAGGCCAGGGTTTCCAAACCGCGAATCTTGTGGGCTCTTGTGCTTTTATTGTCAACGGCGCCTTCCATGGCGCATGGCCGTCTGTGGTGACAAACGTTGCCTGGTTCCTGATTTCCGCTGTTGCGCTATTCCGCATGCGCTCGGCCCGGGAACCGTCCGTCGGCGAGGCGCCTGCCACCCAGCTTCCGGGCGTCCCTGACACTACCGGCCAGCTGGCCATTGTTGAGCCCCGGCCGGCGGCCGGCTGCGTGTGAAGGACTGCACAGGACACTCACCTCTGAAGTCACCGCGTAGGCATTTTCAAAGGACGACGGCGGGTGGCTGCGTTGCGCGGCCACCCGCCGTCGCGTCTTGTGCTTTGCCCGCCTCCACCGGCGAAGCAGCAGTGAACAGGATTTCAGTCTAAGCAGTCCTTGGGTGCGGGCCCGGGAAAACGCTGGAGCCCCGAACAGCTTTGGGGCTCCAGCGTTTTGTGCTCAATCAGTTGTTGGGGCGAAGCATTGACTCCACGAAGAGGCCGTCGTGGTCCGTGTAGGTCATCGGGACGATGACGGTGGTGGGGTTGGGCAGCCAGCCTCGGGAGCCGTAGGCGTGCTGGATGCCGGGAGCTTGCCCGGCGTCAGCATCCGTGGCCGTCCAGAAACCTGCCGGAGCGCAGCCTTTTTTGCGGTTGACGTCGCCGGCAAAGATGGTCGCCTTGGCCTGGCCGTCCCTGGCCAGGACCGAGGTCAGTTCCTCGCACTGGGACTGGTTGGTGGCTGCCTGGGCAGCGGAGCCGGCAACGCTGAGGTGGGCGGTGCAGGCACGAACGCCCTGCTCTGTCTCAACGCACAGCCAGCGGCGTTCTTCGGAACCCAGTTGAGACCGGAAAGCCTGGTCCTCGCTGGCCGTGATGGTCCCGTCCACCAGGACTGCGTTGCCGAAGACTCCCCGTCCTCCGGGCTTGGTGCATTCGAGTGGAGCCCCGCGGTACATGACAGTGGCAAAACGGTAGTCGTAGCCGGTCCCTTCAGCGATGCGGGCGATGTCGCCGCTGCAGGCCTCATTGACTGTCACGGCATCAGGGCCGGTGGTTTCAATTTTGGCGGCGGCTTCGTCTACCACCCGCGGGTACTCCGTGTCCGGGTAGCAGCCGGCGAGGCCGGAGAGGCACAGGTTGAGCTGGAGCACTGAGTAAGTATCCGGGGTGTGGTCCGAGGCCTCGCTGGAAGGGACGGCGACCGCTGCCGGGGCGACCGAGAGCGCGAGCAGGGTAGATGCGGCGGACAGTAACGCGGCAATCTTTGGAATACGCATGCCCGCACGCTACGGAAGGGCGATGGCGGGTATGTGACATGCAGGTGAGCGGTACAACAACAACTCGTACTGTCCCCGGTGGCCTAAAACACAGGCTTCCTCCGGCGCCGTTCCGGGGAACGTGGGATTTGGGCTTTGTCACCCCGGCTGCCGGCAGTAGGAATGGGTTCGAAGCCTGTAAAGCGTTACTGCTTCCCGTACTTGCGGTGGACGGCCTGTTGCTCACGCCCAGGCACTGGGCCTTGCTGATCGCGGCCGCCACAAATCCGGTCACGCCGTTCGAAATCGTTTGAATGTCAGCACTGCCTGCCACCAGCCCGTGCAGGCTGATTTTGTGCCCGGCACCATCGCAGCCAAGACATGCGGCGCTCTCTCGCCAAAAAAGCTCTGCAGCCTCTGTTGGCTGACGCGCCCGAATCCCGTAACCTCGAATTAGTAAGTATGCTGACCAATAGGCGGGCGCTGTCCCGCAATGATGATCAGGTAGAAGCGATGAGCGATCCACGACAGACCGCACGAGCCCTGGTAGAACTCGACATCATCAGCGTCGAAGGCCTCTGGTTGAGGTACTGGGGAAACGGCGGGAGCGCCGACCCTTTCGACTTCGACGCCCACCTGTACGAGATCCAGGAACCTCCCCCGTTTGAACTCACCGTTCTGGCCTGGGCCATGGAAGACCTGGAAAGCGACTTCCCGCATTGACGCCCGGCACAGAGCCGGAACCGGCGCCCACGCGGCGGCTGTAACCCCATCACATGCTCCAAGCCCTGCAACAACGGCTCCGCGCCGACGGGCTTCAGTACACCATTCAACCGACAACCCCGCCAGGAGTGAGACGTGACTCGCCGCTACCACCACTACCTCACCATTGAACAGGCAGCCAAGGCATTAGATACCGACGTCAACGAAGTGCTGGCATTGATCAACAGTGGCCAGCTGCGGCGCTCCCCGAGCCAACCTGGCAAGGCTGATATGGTCAATTCCACCGACATCGAACTGGCCAAGCAGCGACTGGAAACCCTCCGCCACCTCGACGGCGACGTACAGCAATAGAACTTCCCGCATCGCAAGTAAGGGCCTGGTTCGGGCGTTGGCAGATTGAGGAAGTATCCCTTATCAGCGTTTTGGTCTGCGACCTGATCAGACAAGAAAATCACAGTCGATCTAGCCAGGCGATCGCCCTTACTGGGGCGCCGTCCGATGGGGCCACGGTTGCCGTTGGCTTCGATCGTTCCACAATTCCCTGCCCCGCCAGCGAAACCCGAGGCACGTCACCCGGCAGGGCCTCTTGGCACACGACGGGTCCAAGGTTTTCGGTGAGTAGCCGCTTCGGAATTGGCCTAGCGTGTGCTCACACTCGCCGGACAGTGCCTGCTTCCCATGGCCTGGTTCACATTGCTGATCTTCGGCACAGGCTACGCCACGCGCTGGTGCAAGGGCGCCCGAAGCATACGCATCATCGACAGCATCACCGGATCGGTCCTCGTAGGTGTCGGAGTGAAACTGGCCCTCGAACCCACCCACTAGCTTTTCCTTGCTGTCCTCAAATACACAGGGCCTACGTGAGGCTCGGGCAAGTTGACGGGATATCCGTTATCGGCCCTTCGGGCCCTGAGGGGAATGGCCGGAGGACGACGCCCCATTCACCCCCAGGAGATTCGAGCCCAGGTCTCCGACGTGGTACCGGCGGTGTTCCGGGCGTTTTCGACCAGCCGCAGGCATCTGGATTATGCCGATCTGGGCGTAGGTGGAGGAAATCATGATGGAGTTGATGCCGCCGTCGAATTCGGTAGCTGCCTCCATGATTATACGGGCGGGCCTGGCCGCCCCCAGCAGCGGCCAGTCCGTTCAGGGTGTCAGCGCAGGACGCCGCAGACGGCCGGGTCTGTTGCTTCAGCGGGCAGGGCGGGGTCTAGTTCGCTGCCGCCTTCTGGGTCACTGAAGTTGTAGGTGCCGTTGCCGTCGTAGTCAAGCCCGTGGATGACCAGGACGCCTTCGCCGTCCCGGATGGAGTCGGCGATGTCCTTGGCGGTGCCGAGTCCGCCTGGACCGGGGTAGCCAGTTCCGGCGACATCGGTGAATTCGATGTTGTCCCGGCTGTAGTTGAAGATCCCGTCATGGGAGACGGGGAACCGGGCAACGTCCAGAAAGCTTTCCGGGGTGGTGTCCCCGGTCGTGGTGAGCGACACGACAACCGGTCCGTAGGCGGGTATCCCTTCAACGGTGTTGATGCGCCCGTCCCAGTTCTCGTCCAAAGCCAGGGTTGGGCATTCGTTCAGGGCCTGGTTGCCGTAGTGGATGTGCTGGGCATGGGGTGCGTCAGGGGTCAAGCCCTCAGCGTGGACCTCGATGTGTTCGATCTTCTGGTTTTTCACCACAGCGGTGGCGGTCCCGGAAGCGCCGGAACCGTTAAGCTCAGTGAGCTCGGCTGTGAGCGTCACCAACTTGTCGGACGCTTTGCCGTTGCCGTTGTGGGCCAGGACGGGGCCTGCTCCCATCGACACCGCGGTGATGACGACTGCTGCCGCTCCACCAAGAGCCAGCTTTGAGTTTCTTTTCATGTTTTTCGCTCCCTATCATGGGGCCGCCGAGGAATTCGGCGGTCTTTTGTGATCCGCGCCTCAGTGGGGCGGGGATGGGTGGCGCCCCTACCCTTTCGTTCGCCCGGTCTGATTGGGGGCAGGCTTCCGCCTCGTAGGGCAGTCCGTGAGGGCTGGGGTGACGAATAAGGTGTGTGGGGTAGTTTCCTGATGGGCGCGCCGTCCGGCGGGTGCAGGACATATCCCCGTGAAGGGGACTGCCATGACATGGATCAACCGTACTTTGACCGTAGCCGCCGCCGTGTCGATGGCGGCCATCAGCGGGTGCGCCGCACAGGATGAGGCGAATTCCGACCCGCCTGCGGCCAGCTCCACTGCCCCGTCAGCGAGTGGATCAGCCCAGACGGGCGCAGCGGTCATCACGATTAAGGATTTCAAGTATGAGGTTCCGGCGTCGGTAAAACCGGGTGCGATGGTGACGGTCACGAACGCGGACAGCGCGCCGCACACCGTCACTGCCAAGGACAAGGGCGGCTTCGACAATGAAGTTCGGGGCGGTGCGACGGTGATCTTTCAGGCCCCGGACGCCCCGGGAGAGTACGACATCATCTGCAGCTTCCATCCGCAGATGACCGGGGCGCTGGTCGTGAAATGAGCCGGGCGGAGTCAAAACCTCAGGGACGGTCTCTGTGGGTATTGCGCGCAGGAGTTGCGGCGGCTCTGGTGGTCAGCGCCGCCATCCATGTCCAGCTCGCCCCGGGCTATCAGCAGGGCGCCCCGGGCGGTATCGGCCAGGGGACCCTGTTTCTGGTCCAGGCCGGCGCTGCGGCCCTGGCGGCACTGTTTGTGCTGCTCAGAAACTCCCGTACGGCTTTCGCTGCGGCCGCCGTGGTAGCGTTGTCGTCCCTGGCCGCGGTCATCCTGTATCGGTATGTCCAGGTCCCGGCCATCGGGCCGGTGCCGTCGATGTATGAACCGGTCTGGTACACGGCCAAGGTCATCACCGCTGTAGCCGAAGCCACAGCAGGAGTCCTGGCGGCGGCCGGATACGCCCTGCTGCACAAGAACCAGGCTGGATCAGGGCGGGCTGCCCGGGGCCGGCACCGGGGCACCTCAGCCGCCGCCTGACCCTTTCCTCTGGTGACTGCCCGTGAGGGGCGCCTTCAGGTGCCCGCGCGGCGACGTCCTGCAGAAATATGTGAATCCGGCCACATCCGCACCCATCCTTTTCCGGGGCAGTTGCGAAGTACTGGTATCCCCTCCCGGGGATATCAACATCACACGCGCGTGTATGAGGAGATTTTTCGAATGAATAAGACACTCCGTTTTATGGCTGTTCCCACTCTCGCTTTGGGCGCTCTTGCCCTTTCCGGTTCCCCGGCCATGGCCGCCGACCAGTCCTACCAGACCACCCTTAAGCAGCTCAACGGCAGCTCAGCTTCCGGCACCGTCACTGTTGACGTCACGGGCAACCAGGCCCATGTTGTCCTGAAGGTCTCGGGTCTTGCCCCGACCTTCATGGATGCTCCATACCCGCACGTTCAGCACATCCACGGCGGTGCGCAGGGCGTGTGCCCCACACCAGCGGCAGATGGCAATGGTGACGGAGTCGTCAACACCACCGAGGGTGCACCGTCCTACGGCGGCATCGTCACCACCCTGTCCACCAGCGGGGACACCAGCCCCGCAGCAGGCCTTGACCTCAAGGTCGCCGGCCAGGGCGCCGCGTACACCATTGACCGCACGTTCGAACTGAACGCCGAAACCAAGGCCGCCCTGGAAGCAGGCACCGCAGTGGTGGTTGTCCACGGCCTTGACCCCGCGACGCTGAGCCCTGCTGCGCAAGCAGCCAAGAGCGATCTTGTCCCTGAGCTTCCGCTTGCCGCCACTTCACCTGCCCTGTGCGGGACCTTGACGGCCGGGCAAATGAAAATGCCCGCAGGCGGCGCAGCGACCGGCGTCCCCCAGGAGACCGGCACAGACACCGGGGCTCTTGCCCTCGGCGGTGGCCTGGCCCTGGTCGCCCTCGCCGGCGGCGCCTACGTTGTCCGCCGCCGCAACGCAGCAGCCTAGCCAAAGCTGAGCGGATCACTACTGTGACAACCATGAACCCCGGCCGCCGCGAAGGCCCCCTGGCCGCTACGGCGGCCGGGGTTCTGCTCGCGCTGTCCCTGGCGGGCTGCGCCGCCGGACCCGCCACTCCCGACGCCGAAGCAGCACCTTCCGCCCCCGTCTCAGCGTCCGCGGCACCCACCAATACTTTGGTCCCGTCCCCGGCTCCGGCCGCACCCTCACCGGCTGCCCCCACAGCCGCCCCACCCGCGGAACAGTTGCCTCCGGTCATGGATGCGTCGGCTCCGGTGACCCTGAGTATTCCCTCGATCGGGGTCCGGAGCGACCTGATCCATCTGGGGCTGGAGGACAACGGCTCCCTGGAAGTACCCGAAGACACCGGCGACGGTGCACCTGCCAGCTGGTACGACGGTTCCCCCACCCCGGGGGAACGCGGCCCCTCGGTACTGCTCGGCCACGTCAACTCACCCAGCGGACGCGGAGGCGTCTTCGCGGACCTGCGCAAACTCACCCCCGGCGCCGAAATCAACGTCTCCCGAACCGACGGCAGCACGGCCGTGTTCACCGTTGACCGCGGCGCGCTCTACCCCAAAGACGGGTTCCCCACCCTCGAGGTCTACGGCAACACCAAAAGTGCTGAGCTGCGTCTGATCACCTGCGACGGCTACGACCCCGCCACCGGGGAATTTGACGATAACTACGTCATCTACGCCACCCTCAAAGCCTGACAACGGCCGTCGACCGGAAGGTACGGCGGCCAGGACGGAAAAGAGCGATGAAACAGCACAAGCCCCTGCTGGCCACCCTGAGCATCTCTGCCCTGCTGCTCTCCGGCTGCGCCACAGCAGCCGGATCCGTCACTGCACCATCGAATCCCCAGACACCAGCCCCAGCCGTGACTTCAATCGAGACCGGGCACACTGACAGCCACGGCGGCGGGCACCACGGCGGGCCATCATCGCCCGGAACCGCCAAGGCCGATGGGCCCAGCGAGGCTGCCCTCATGGTCTGCGGGGACCAGCCGACGGACCGCCTCACCGCGATCCTGGACCTGGACCAGGACCCGCACACCATCAACGACTGGGCTGACAGCACCTTCACCTGCACCTACCACCTGGACGACGGCGACCTGATCATCTCCGTCAAGGAAGCCAAGGACAAGTCCACGGCACTGACCTACTTCGATGCGATGCAGGCCCTCGCAAAGGACGCCACACCCGTCGAAGGGCTTGCGAACCTCGGCTTCCCCGCCTATGAAACCGCTGACGGGTCAGCAGTGTTCCAGAAGGACAGTTTCGTGCTCCAGGTGGACGCCTCCGACCTGCCCGAAACCCTGGGACCGGACGACATCACCAGGAACGCGCTGGCCTACCAGCTCTCCACCACCATCCTCGCCTGCTGGATCGAACACCCCTGACACGCACGCCCCTTCGTTCCGGCCCGTCCATTGAAAGGTTTCCATCATGAAGGCAAGCAAAAGAACCGGAAGCGCACTCGGACTCGCGGCAGCAGCAGTTGCACTCGCCCTGTCCGGCTGCGGGGGTATGTCCGGCTCCGGCACGACAGCGGCCCCGACGTTGGCTGAGCAGTTCCCTTCAGCTCCTGCCGCCACCACAGAACCCGCTCCTACAGCTTCCGGTACGGGCTCAACACCTGCGGCGGGCCCAGCCGAAATACTGATCAAAGATTTCAGATACCAAGGTGAAAAAACTGTGGGCCCCGGCGCAGAAATAACCGTCACTAATCAAGACAGAGAACCGCACACCGTCACCGTCGATACCGGCAACGCGTTCGACGTCACCATCACAGGCAGCGGCACCACCACCTTTACCGCACCCACCGAACCCGGGACCTACCCCTACCACTGCAACTTCCACGGCAACATGAAAGGCACCCTCACCGTCAAATAGCACCCGCCAGGGTGGATAAGAACCGCCGCTGATCTCCCGGAAAAGCGTGACAACGTCAAAGTCAATGACGTAAGCGTGATCTGCGGCGGCGTCCTGAGTATTGCCATGGTCGCACTGATCGGCGAAACCTTCCCCGGGTGCTAAGCCAGGGCTTTATTAATTACTGTTCCGGCGCCATGAGAGATCAGGACTTGGCTTTGACCGCCAATCCAGACCTATAAGTACCTTGCGTCCTTGCTTACGATGTCCACAGTGCCGTACAACTACCGGCAGTCAGGTGGCGGCAATTTTCCGCACATCGCCACAGCGCCCGTGCTGGTAAACCAAACCACTGAAATCCGCCAACTGCTCATCGACTACCTCACCACAGAGGGCACCATCGATCCGGCTGACTTCTTCGTGGAGAACTGGCAGCTCACCCGCGCCGGAGAACCGGTCTTCAACTAGTCCGTCAGCTTGAAACCGCAGGGCGCGGCCCACGCGGTCCGCGCCCTGCGGCTTTGAAGTTCGACGGCGGCACTCACCCCGCCGCCATCGCCCTGAGGTAGTGCCGGAGCGGATTCAGCACGGCGTTCATCAAGGACCTCCGGCAACCTCGGACAACTGACCGGCCCGGTACCTCGGCTCCCGGTTGTTGCCCGGCTAAGCTAGCGCCATGGCCGGGAAAACCACTGCAGAGAAGCTTGCCACCATCCAGAAGGGCTACACGCTGGAGGGTGCCACCATCGAGCTCGGCGCCGCGATTGTGGACGGCGAGCTCCGGAGGGACGCGCCGGTGCGGCTGCCGCTGGCCATGATGAACCGGCACGGACTGGTGGCGGGCGCCACGGGCACCGGCAAGACGGTCACGCTGCACATGATGGCCGAACAGCTTTCCGCCGCCGGGGTTCCCGTCTTCCTCGCCGACATCAAGGGTGACCTGTCCGGCCTGGCCACCGCGGCGGAGGCCACCGAAAAGCTCAGGGGCCGCACCGAAAGCATCGGACAGCCCTGGCAGGGGAAAGCGTTTCCGGTCGAGTTCCTGGCGCTCGGCGGCGACGGCAACGGCGTTCCGGTCCGGGCAACGGTGACATCGTTCGGCCCCATCCTGCTGTCCCGCATCATGGAGCTGAACGACACGCAGGAGTCAAGCCTGCAGCTGGTGTTCTACTTCGCGGACAAGAACGGCCTGGAGCTGATCGACCTTAAGGACCTCCGGGCAGTCATTCAGTTCCTCACCTCGGCCGAAGGCAAGGACCAGCTCGAGGAGCTCGGCGGGCTGTCCAAAGCCACGGCCGGGGTGATCCTGCGTGAGCTGGTGAACCTGGAGGCCCAGGGACTGGAAAAGTTCTTCGGCGAGCCCGAGTTCGACACCGCAAAACTGCTGCGGACGGCCCCGGACGGCCGCGGTGTGGTCACCTGCCTTGAACTGCCCACCCTGCAGACCAGGCCGCTGCTGTTCTCCACATTCCTGATGTGGCTGCTGGCCGACCTCTTCGAGGACCTCCCGGAAACCGGCGACCTGGACAAACCCAAGCTGGTGTTCTTCCTCGACGAGGCCCACCTGCTGTTCAACGGCGCGTCCAAGGCGTTCCTGGAGGCCATCACCACCACGGTCCGGCTCATCCGGTCCAAGGGTGTCGGCATCTTCTTCGTCACCCAGACGCCCAAGGATGTCCCGGCCGACGTCCTGGGCCAGCTCGCCAACCGCGTGCAGCACGCCCTGCGCGCCTTCACGCCGGAGGACGCCAAGGCCCTGAAAGCCACGGTGTCCACGTTCCCCGTCAGCGATTACGACCTCGAGGAGACCCTGACTTCCGCGGGCATCGGCGAAGCGGTCATCACCGTCATGAATGACCGGGGCGCCCCCACCCCCGTAGCGCATACCCGGCTGCGGGCCCCCGAGTCCGTGATGGGGCCCAGCGACGAAGCCCTGGTCCGGAGCACAGTGGCAGGGTCTGCGCTGCTGCCCAAATACGGGACCGCCGTGGACAACGTGTCCGCCTACGAGAAGCTCACCGGCAAGGCGGCAGCGCCCACCGGTCCGGCCACCCCCGATAGGCCTGCTCCGGAATCGGGCGCCCCGGAGGGCGGTTATGACGTCGACGCGGAAGCTCGCCGGATCGAGGAGGAGATCCTGGGCAGGCCCAGCAGTAGGTCCGCATCGCGCCGGGACACTCCGGGCAGGGACGCTGGCCATGACGCTCCCCGCAGGCAGCAGCCCTCGGCCCAGCCCGGCGGCGGGGTGATTGACGATCTGGGCGCGGTACTCGGCGGTGCCCTGGGCGGCGGGCTGAAGAGCATGGCACGGTCGGTTGGAACACAGCTGGGACGGGAGCTGCTGCGAGGGGTGTTCGGCACGTCTTCCCGGCGCCGCCGCCGCTGACTTTCGCGCTGCCCAAGGCGCCCCTTTTCCGGCTGTCCCAAGCGCCGTCGTCGTACGTTTCCCCCGCCCGGCCGCACAGGATGAGGGGAGACACTAACTTTAGTGTCCGTTCGCACTGCCGTTACTGTAAGAACCGTGCAGATGAGTCAAGCGTTGGTGAGGATCGCGGCCGGGTGGCTGCTTGGCCTCATGCTTGCCGTTGCCGGAGCCGTGGTGGCCGTGAACCTGGTGAACAACACCGTGGCCAGCCCGCAGCAGCCTGTGCGCGAGTATCTGGACGCGCTGCAGGACGGTGATGGCGGGAAGGCGCTGGGGCTGTTGCGCGCCACCGTTCCGCCGAGCAACGCCGCGATGCTGGACGGGACGGGACTGCAGACTGCGGCGTCCCGTCTGACAAACATCGAGATCGGTGATCCGGAGGAACGCCCCGGGGACCAGGTGGTGGTGCCCATGGAGTACACCATCGACGGCAGCAGGCTCCGCACCGACTTCCTGCTGGAGAAGACCGGCACCGAATGGATCTTCTTCAACACGTGGGCGTTCGTTCCCACCCGCCTGCCCACCATCGACATCACCGTGGTGAACGGCAACCAGGCCAACGTCAACGGCGTGCCGGTGAACATGCCCAACGGCCGGAACTCCTTCGCCGTGTTCTACCCCGGCGAATACGAGGCCGCCCTGGATGGACAGTACTTCTCCGCCCCTGCGAGCCGGGCAACAGTAACCGCCCGCGACGCTCCCGTGGCGCCGCTCAACCTCCTCACCCAAGCCACGGGGAAGCTGAAGGAAGACGTCGCCGGCAAGGTCAAGGAGTTCCTGGACAGCTGTGCCGCGGAAGCCATGAAGGAGCAGCGGCTGCAGCCTGACTGCCCGTTCTACTACGCCAGCAACAACAGGGTGCAGGACGGCAGCATCAAGTGGACCGTCACCGAGTATCCCAACGTCTCGATTGAACCCTTCGACGGCCGCTGGGTGGTGGCCCCGCTGGACGGCAAGGCCAAGGTCGAAGCCCTGCAGCAGAACCTGTTCACCGGTGTCTGGTATCCACTCGAGGAAGAGGTGGACTTCAGCTTCACCACCCGCCTGGACGTCGCCGGCGACACGGTCAAGGTCACCCCGATGCTGAGCTTCTAGGGGCTGCTGCTTTTCTGCCGCGTCATGCTGGGCATACTTTTGGACCAACTGCACCGCCGGGCCCTTGCGTTTCCGGGGTTTCGGATCGCGGTGACCGGTAAAAACGTGCCCTGCGTGACGCCGAGGTTCCTCAGCGCCGTCGTTTCAGGACCTGCAGCACCTGGGCAACCATAGCTTCGGGATGGTGCACCACGTCCGCGTAGTAGTACCTCAAGGCGGTGTACCCCTGTCGCACCGACTCGTTGTTCCGCCGGTGGTCCTTCTGTACCTGCTTCCACTCGGCATGGTGCCGGCCGTCGAGCTCCACCACCAGCCAGCCGTCCAACAGCAGGTCGACGTACCCGACACGTTCCAAGTAAACCTGCGCCTGAACCGGGATACCGGCTCGGCGGAAGTACGTCCTGGCCAACGTCTCCAGCGGTGAGTCCGCTCCGGTGTCCACCCAGTCCAGCACTGCCCTGGCCTTCCCGTTCCGTTTACCGGGCAGCCGCTCGCGCAGGAATCCGATGGTCATGTCGCCGCGGGACACTGCACATTCGACCATCAACAGCGACTCCGGGAAGTTCAGGCAGCGCAGGGCGTGAATCAGCACATCGGCCAGGGCCGCCACCGGTCGGTGCGGTGAAGGTGGCAGCAGCAGCCCGGCGTGGTGAACGGCCTCATTCCCCACAGCCTCGGCACGGCGATGGTAAACATGGCGCCTTCCGGCGGAAGGCAGTCGCCAAAGGTTGTAGTCCTCAGCCGCGCTGGAACAGGTCAGCAGCTCCCGGTTCCGGACCACGGCGACCAATTCCGGAGGCGCCGTCGGCAGCACGTACAGGCCGCGGTCCGGTTGCAGCACCCCTCCGCTACGGACCGCGCGGCGCAGCGCGGCGTCGTTGACTCCCAGCCCGGCAAGGGCTGGTCGGCGCGCGGCTCCGCCACAATGTTCCAGAGCTGTTACAACGTCCATCAGGCCATGGTGGTCCTGCGCTCGAGGGCGCTGCGAACGGCATCTGAGCTATGTGGAGAACCCGCCACCGCAGATCCGGCGTCACGCGGGGCATGCTTTGGGTCGTGCCCCACGGCGGAGCCGCGGAATCACGCGGTTTCGCCGAAGCCGGAGAGTCAAAAGGCTGCTGACCGTGACGCATAAGTCACGGGCAGCAGCCCTTCAAAGACATACGCCGGCGGCGCGTCAGTCCATGCCGCGGAGGTCCAGGACCAGTTCGGTGTCACCGTCGCCCTGCAGCACCACCGGGATGCCCCAGTCCTGCTGGTACAGGTGGCAGGCGGCGTGGTCGGGGATCTCGCCGTCCTCGGTTTCCGGACCGTCGCAGGCTGCGGCGCGGGCGGTAATGTGCAGCACGCCCTCCGGAATTTCGGAGGACAGTTCCAGCGTGCGGAGCAGGCCCACGGAGGTTCCGCCGCCGGACACGAGCAGCTCCGGCGGGGTGGACGAGATCTTCAGCTGTGTGGGATCGCCCCAACGGTCATCCAGCTTCTGCCCGGTGGGGGCGGTGAAGCGGACGGTCAGCTCCAACGGGCCGGGTGCCACGGGGCTCTTCGGCCGGTGGGTCTGGGACGCGCCCTCATCCACCTGCTGCGCTTCCTTGGGGATCGGGACGTACACCAGCTGGTGCTGGTTCGCCTCAACCACCACCAGCAGCGGCTCGGCACCGGCCGACTGGGTGTGGTCCACAATCACGTCCGAGGGCTCAAGCAGGCCGCGGGCCAGGGTGGAAACAGTCCCGGCTACAGGATCGTAGCGGCGGACGGCACCGTTGTAGGTGTCTGCTATGGCCACGGAACCGTCCGGCAGGACCGTCACGCCCAGCGGGTGCTGCAGGCGCGCCTCGGCCGCTGCGCCGTCCCGGAAACCGAAGTCGAACAGGCCCTTGCCGACGGCGGTCTCCACGGTAAGGGTGCGGTCGTCGGCGATCACCAGCTTGCGGAGGGCGGACGTCTCCGAATCCGCCACCCAGATGTTGCCCTCGGCATCCTCGGCCAGGCCGGAGGGCTGGGCGAACCACGACTCGTGGGCCGGCCCATCCAGCAGGCCTTCGAGGCCGTTGCCGGCGATGATATCCACTTCACCGCCAACGGGGTCGAAGCTGAAGATCTGGTGCGTCCCGGCCATGGCAACCACCACGGCGTTCAGCTTCCGTGACCACACCAGGTCCCACGGGGAGCTCAGCGACACTTCAAGCGGGTGCTCGCTCAGCTTCCCTGTGAACCCGGCGGCGTCCTCATCCACGCGGGCGGGGCCGGTTTCCAGCAGGCGCTGGATCCCGTTGCCGGCGAGCGTGGAGGCCTTGCCGTCCGTAAGGGACAGGCCGCGCAGGCGGTGGTTGACGGAGTCTGCAATAACGACGTCGTACCCAACCTTGGCTGCCACATCTTCCGGCAGCAGGACCAGGCCCTGGGGCTCGTTGAAGCGCGCGGTGGCGTCCTCACCGGCGGCTGGGCCGTCGGCGTAGCCCTTGGTGCCCGAGCCGAAGGTTGCCAGGACCGTCTTAAAGTCGGTGTCCAGTTCCACCAGGCGGTGATGGCCGGTGTCGGTGACCAGCCAGGACCCGGACGTTGCGGCACCTGCCGCCGCGCCGCCGTCGTCCGCTGCTCCTGAGGCAGACCCGCGACCGGTGGGCAGGAAGAGGGCTTTGCCCGGGAACCGCAGGGTACCGGAGGTCGGCTCGGGGGCCACGTAGGGGCCGGAGCCGCGGTGGAGCGTGCCTTTGGCCTCGTGTTCGGCGATGAGCTCGGGGATCAGGACCGCCAACCCGTCCGCGTGGCCCTCGCCGGACAGGTGCGCCACGATGTACCCCTCGGGATCAATGACCACCAAGGTGGGCCAGGCGCGGGCGGTGTAGGCCTTCCAGGTCTCCAGTTCAGGGTCGTCCAGCACGGGGTGGTGGATTTCGTAGCGCTCGACGGCGGCAGCGAGGGCCACGGGATCGGCCTCGTGCTCGAACTTGGGCGAATGGACCCCGACCGTCACCAGGACGTCCGAGTACTCCTCTTCCAGCGGACGCAGCTCGTCCAGGACGTGCAGGCAGTTAATGCAGCAGAACGTCCAGAAGTCCAGCAGCACGATTTTGCCGCGCAGGGCCTCGAGGTCGAGTGTCTTGCCGCCGGTGTTCAACCAGTTGCGGCCCACCAGTTCAGAGGCGCGGACCCGGGCGTGGGTGCGTACGGTTTCGCTCATCAGCGTCCTTCCAGCTTGTTGCGTTCAGCCAGCTTGGCGTCGCGTTCGGCCAATTTGGCAAACATATCGTTGTAAGCGGTGAGATCGGCGTCGTTATTCCTGTCCGCCGCGCGGTCCACACGTTTGGTCTCGCGGGCGTCGGAGCGGGACCACATGATGGCGACGCCGATCGCCACCAGGAGGGTGGGCACCTCCCCGATGCCCCAGGCCACCGCGCCGCCCTTTTGCTGGTCAACCAGTGCGGAGTCTCCCCAGTCGCGGCCCAGGTTGCCGAAGTAGTCCGCGGCGAGCAGATTGTCGCCGCCCATGATCGCGACCCCGAAGAACGCGTGGAAGCCCATGGTGGCCAGCAGCAGGAGCAGCCGCAGCGGGTAGGGTGCGCGGCGCGGCAACGGATCGATCCCGATCATGCCCAGCACGAAGATGTACCCGGTGAGCAGGAAGTGCAGGATCATCAGCTCGTGTCCCACGTGCTCGCGCATCGCAAAACCAAAGAGGTCTGAGTAGTAGAACAGGACAATCGAGCCGGCGAAGTTGGCTGCGGCGAAGAGCGGGTGCGTGACCACCTGGGAGAACTTCGAATGGACGAACACCAGGATCCACTCGCGGGTGCCCCGTGACCCGTCGCCTCGCGGCTGCAGTGCGCGCAGCGCGAGAGTGACCGGGGCGCCGAGCACCAGGAAGATGGGGGCCACCATGGTCAGGGCCATGTGGTCCACCATGTGTGCGGAGAACAGGACCCGGCCGTAGACCGACGGTGGCCCGGACGTGATGTAGGTGAGCACCACCAGGCCGATCACCCAGTTCACGGACCGGAACCACTGCCACTTGTCGCCGCGGCGGTGGATCTTTGCCACGCCGAGGAAGTAGGCAACCAGGCCAAACAGCGCCACGGCGACCCACAGCCAGTCCAGGCGCCATTCAGTCAGCCAGCGCTCCGGTGTGAGCTCCGGGGGAAGCTCGTAGCCGGTCAGGATAAAGGCCGGGGAGGCATCCGCGGCGTAAGTGGTGGGCTGCGGTGGTGCGGAGCGGCCAAGGGCCACTGCGACGCCGGACGTGGCACCCATGACCAGCAGTTCCACCAGGACCAGCTGCCAGAGGACGCGCCTCGACGACATGGTTGAGCCCTTGCGGTTCAGCTGCGGGATCACCCACTGGCGGTGCATGAAACCGATGCCGCCAAGGACCAGCGTTGCCGCCGTCTTGGCAAGGATCAGCTGCCCGTAGGCGGAGCCGAAGAGGTCGCCCCAGTTAGTGATCCGGATGCTCGCGTTGATGACACCGGAGGCGAACACCAGCACGAACGCGAAACCTGCCAGGCTTGAGAAGCGGCGAAGGGTTGCTTCCGTGATGTCGCCGGCAGCACCGGCCTTCGCGCCGGCCAGGATGCCGGACAGCAGGGTGAGCAGGATGATGCCACCAACCCACGTGGTGACACCCACCAGGTGCAGCCCGAGGGAGTTGATGGCGCCTTCATGGTCCGACGAGCTGGAGGAATGGCCGATCAGCGCTGTGGGAACGAGTCCGATGAGTGCAAGGATCAAGGTCAGCGCCAGCCCGCCCAGGGACCGTACGCCGAACAGCGCCGTGGTGACGACCGCCGCGATGATGGTGACGGCGAGCCAGGCGCGCCCGGTCTCGATGTCCGTCATGAAGTACACCAGCGCCTGCGTGAAAGCGGCATCCCCGGACAGGCCCTGCCCGGCGACATCCGCGTAGGTGAGGACCAGGACGGCGATCGCGGACAGGGTCCACGCGGCACCGGCGGCCGCCGCAGCGGCCAGTGCCCGGCTGAAGGCGGGGTGTTCCGGGCCTTCTTCTTCGCCCCTGCCGCGGACTGACAAACTCCTGGGCAGGATCCCGACGGCGAAGATCAGTCCGCCAATAACGGTTGCCACGGAGATGTTATGGACAGCCTTGCTGACGGGGAGCCCCCAGCGCACCAGGGCGCCCGGATCGGCGACTCCGCGGGCAGCCGCTGTACCCGAGAAGATCAGCGCCGCGACGAGCCCCAGGACCAGGGCGGCAAGCCCCGCGAGCTGCCAGCCCGTGGAGATGCCCAAGGCGCCGCCGTCCTGGCCCCGGTCTCCCTTGAAGGGAGCCGGCCGGGGAGTTGTGGAACGTGGATTTGCGGCAGAAGACACCATTCCATTGTCCGCTACGCCTGCCCGGGCGGCGAATCGGCTGCACTTAAAGCAAGAGGGCGGTGACCACGTGGTCACCGCCCTCTGAACCCTTTGGCGCTATCGCCTGCAGGGAAGAAGCTCTACTTCTTGTTGGAGACAGCAGCCTTCAGCTTGGAACCGGCGGTCAGCTTGACGCTGTGGCCTGCTGCGATCTGGATGGTCTCACCCGTCTGCGGGTTGCGGCCGGTGCGTGCGGCACGGTCGGTGCGCTCGACGGCGAGCCAGCCCGGGATGGTGATCTTCTCGCCCGCGGCGACAGAAGTCTCGAAAACCTCGAACAGTGCGTCGAGAACGGAGTTGACGGCAGCCTGGCTGGTGCCGGCCTTGCCCGCAACCTCTGCAACAAGTTCACTACGGTTCTTAGCCATTTATGTCCTCCTGGACGGTCATGATTATGGAGCCTGTACGCGGCATGCGCACAAGCCACTGTTCGAAAACTTACCAGCTTGACGGGGCCGGGACCGCGAATTCCGCGTGTTTCCGCGACTTTTTGAGGTTAATCACCGGAATCTTAAGGGTTTTTAAGCCTTTCCGGACTCCCTCCAGAGCCGCTGCGGCTACCCACCGGAACCCTGCCCCGCGTCCTGCAGGGTTTTCCGCATTGCTCTATCTGATAACGCTGCGAACCAGGGGTTTTAAGGACCGGACCCGGTAGGGCATTACAGGGGTGTTAGGGGTTGGTTGTTAAATGTGGGAGGCCCCAACCGTGTGGTTGGGGCCTCGACCGTGATGTGTTGTCCGGCGGTGTCCTACTCTCCCACACCCTCCCGGGTGCAGTACCATCGGCGCTGTGGGTCTTAGCTTCCGGGTTCGGAATGGGACCGGGCGTTTCCCCCACGCTATGACCGCCGTAACCCTTTCACCCGTCACCCTCTTGGGGGTGTGGGAAAACTGTGTTGTGGTTACAAACTAGTAGTGGTTATTCAGTTTGTGGTTGGTTCCCCGTTACAACCCGGGTTGGGTTGTTGGTTGGGAACCACATAGTGGACGCAAGCACTCGATATGGTGTTGTGGTGTAAGTTGTTGGCCTATTAGTACCGGTCAGCTTCACGAGTCGTTAGTCCTCGCTTCCACATCCGGCCTATCAACCCAGTGGTCTGGCTGGGGGCCTCTCACACGCAATGTGTGTGGAAATCTCATCTTGAAGCGAGCTTCCCGCTTAGATGCTTTCAGCGGTTATCCCATCCGAACGTAGCTAATCAGCGGTGCACTTGGCAGTACAACTGACACACCAGAGGTTCGTCCGTCCCGGTCCTCTCGTACTAAGGACAGCCCTTCTCAAATTTCCTGCGCGCGCAGCGGATAGGGACCGAACTGTCTCACGACGTTCTAAACCCAGCTCGCGTACCGCTTTAATGGGCGAACAGCCCAACCCTTGGGACCTACTCCAGCCCCAGGATGCGACGAGCCGACATCGAGGTGCCAAACCATGCCGTCGATATGGACTCTTGGGCAAGATCAGCCTGTTATCCCCGAGGTACCTTTTATCCGTTGAGCGACGGCCATTCCACAATGTACCGCCGGATCACTAGTCCCGACTTTCGTCCCTGCTCGAGATGTCTCTCTCACAGTCAAGCTCCCTTGTGCACTTACACTCGACACCTGATTGCCAACCAGGCTGAGGGAACCTTTGGGCGCCTCCGTTACTTTTTAGGAGGCAACCGCCCCAGTTAAACTACCCATCAGGCACTGTCCCTGACCCGGATCACGGGCCGAAGTTAGATGTCCAAAGTGACCAGAGTGGTATTTCAACGATGACTCCACCCGAACTGGCGTCCGGGCTTCAACGTCTCCCACCTATCCTACACAAGCCACTCCGAACACCAATACCAAACTATAGTAAAGGTCTCGGGGTCTTTCCGTCCTGCTGCGCGTAACGAGCATCTTTACTCGTACTGCAATTTCGCCGAGTTTATGGTTGAGACAGCGGGGAAGTCGTTACTCCATTCGTGCAGGTCGGAACTTACCCGACAAGGAATTTCGCTACCTTAGGATGGTTATAGTTACCACCGCCGTTTACTGGGGCTTAAATTCTCAGCTTCGCCGTGAGGCTAACCGGTCCTCTTAACCTTCCAGCACCGGGCAGGAGTCAGTCCGTATACATCGTCTTGCGACTTCGCACGGACCTGTGTTTTTAGTAAACAGTCGCTTCCCCCTGGTCTCTGCGGCCCCGATCCCCTCCCGGACGCGAAGTCCGTTCAAGGTTGGGGCCCCCCTTCTCCCGAAGTTACGGGGGCATTTTGCCGAGTTCCTTAACCATAATTCTCTCGATCGCCTTAGTATTCTCTACCTGATCACCTGTGTCGGTTTGGGGTACGGGCGGCTAAAACCTCGCGCCGATGCTTTTCTCGGCAGCATAGGATCACCGAATCCCCCCATACGGGGGTCCCATCAGATCTCAGGCACATGAACAGCGGATTTGCCAACCGTTCGCCCTACATCCTTAGACCGGGACAACCATCGCCCGGCTCGGCTACCTTCCTGCGTCACACCTGTTAATACGCTTGCCTCCCAGGATCAGGCCCTGCGCTCCACCAAAACCCTTCCGTCCAAAGGACGGTCGGGCAGGTTTCGGGCAGTTAGTATCCCCTGTTCAACATGGGCGGTTTTTCGCCGGTACGGGAATATCAACCCGTTGTCCATCGACTACGCCTGTCGGCCTCGCCTTAGGTCCCGACTTACCCAGGGCAGATTAGCTTGACCCTGGAACCCTTGATCATCCGGCGGACGGGTTTCTCACCCGTCTTTCGCTACTCATGCCTGCATTCTCACTCGTGTAGGCTCCACCACTGGTTTACACCGCAGCTTCACCGCCCACACGACGCTCCCCTACCCATCCACACTCCTGAACCATGACGGCTAAGAACATGTGTGAATGCCACAACTTCGGCGGTGTACTTGAGCCCCGCTACATTGTCGGCGCGGAATCACTTGACCAGTGAGCTATTACGCACTCTTTTAAGGATGGCTGCTTCTAAGCCAACCTCCTGGTTGTCTGGGCAACTCCACATCCTTTCCCACTTAGCACACGCTTAGGGGCCTTAGTTGGTGGTCTGGGCTGTTTCCCTCTCGACTATGAAGCTTATCCCCCACAGTCTCACTGCTGCGCTCTCACTTACCGGCATTCGGAGTTTGGCTGACGTCAGTAACCTTGTAGGGCCCATCGGCCATCCAGTAGCTCTACCTCCGGCAAGAAACACGCAACGCTGCACCTAAATGCATTTCGGGGAGAACCAGCTATCACGAAGTTTGATTGGCCTTTCACCCCTACCCACAGCTCATCCCCTCCATTTTCAACTGAAGTGGGTTCGGTCCTCCACGACGTCTTACCGTCGCTTCAACCTGGCCATGGGTAGATCACTTCGCTTCGGGTCTAGATCACGCCACTCACACGCCCTATTCAGACTCGCTTTCGCTACGGCTGCCCCACACGGGTTAACCTCGCGACGTAACACTAACTCGCAGGCTCATTCTTCAAAAGGCACGCCGTCACAACTACAAGGCTGCTCCGACGGATTGTAAGCACACGGTTTCAGGTACTATTTCACTCCCCTCCCGGGGTACTTTTCACCTTTCCCTCACGGTACTGGTCCGCTATCGGTCATTAGGGAGTATTTAGGCTTATCAGGTGGTCCTGACAGATTCGCACGGGATTTCTCGGGCCCCGTGCTACTTGGGATAACCTCCACAGGCTGCATCACGCATTACGGTTACGGGGCTAACACCCTCTCTGGCCGGCCTTTCAAAACCGTTCACCTATACGCACACATCACCCCACTGCCCCGGCAGAGACAGTACGGGAAGTCCCACAACCCCGACCATGCAACGCCCGCCGGCTATCACACATGGAACGGTTTAGCCTGATCCGCGTTCGCTCGCCACTACTAACGGAATCACAATTTGTTTTCTCTTCCTGCGGGTACTGAGATGTTTCACTTCCCCGCGTTCCCTCCACGCACCCTATGAGTTCAGGTACGGGTCACCAGATCACTCGCGCGCCTGGCGGGGTTTCCCCATTCGGACACCCTGGGATCACAGTCCGGTTATCGACTCCCCCAGGCTTATCGCAGATTCCTACGTCCTTCTTCGGCTCCTAATGCCAAGGCATCCACCGTGTGCCCTTAAAAACTTGACCACAAAAATCAAGAACAAAAACACTCGAGAGAACCACGGAAACCAACCACACCAAAACGATGCGGCCAGATCCAGGTTCATGTCTTGGAAATTGCTTCTATAAAAGATGCTCGCGTCCACTATGTAGTTCTCAAACAACAACCCCACACCACACACCCCACACACAGCCCCCAACAAAGGAAGCCACCCGTGCATGATCGGTACGGCAGGGAAACCAGAAACAACGCCCCGCCACCAACCCCCAAAACGGGGGCCGCCAACAGTCCTGTTGCCTCAGGACCCAACAGTGTGCCAAACACTAAACCACCCATCCCCGCCACCACCGTTCCAAAACCACCAGGGTCCGTACTAGGAAAGAAAAGCAGAAACAAGCAGCCGCTATTTGTTGATATTCCACCCATGAGCACCCGCCACAAAACACTCGTCTGTGCTGCGGGCTGCTTCCTGACAACACCCACCACCAACATGCGCTGGCAGACGGTTGTTGTAGGCGCTCCTTAGAAAGGAGGTGATCCAGCCGCACCTTCCGGTACGGCTACCTTGTTACGACTTAGTCCCAATCGCCAGTCCCACCTTCGACGGCTCCCTCCCACAAGGGGTTAGGCCACCGGCTTCGGGTGTTACCAACTTTCGTGACTTGACGGGCGGTGTGTACAAGGCCCGGGAACGTATTCACCGCAGCGTTGCTGATCTGCGATTACTAGCGACTCCGACTTCATGGGGTCGAGTTGCAGACCCCAATCCGAACTGAGACCGGCTTTTTGGGATTAGCTCCACCTCACAGTATCGCAACCCTTTGTACCGGCCATTGTAGCATGCGTGAAGCCCAAGACATAAGGGGCATGATGATTTGACGTCGTCCCCACCTTCCTCCGAGTTGACCCCGGCAGTCTCCTATGAGTCCCCACCATCACGTGCTGGCAACATAGAACGAGGGTTGCGCTCGTTGCGGGACTTAACCCAACATCTCACGACACGAGCTGACGACAACCATGCACCACCTGTAAACCAGCCCCAAAAGGGGAAACCACATTTCTGCGGCGGTCCGGTCCATGTCAAGCCTTGGTAAGGTTCTTCGCGTTGCATCGAATTAATCCGCATGCTCCGCCGCTTGTGCGGGCCCCCGTCAATTCCTTTGAGTTTTAGCCTTGCGGCCGTACTCCCCAGGCGGGGCACTTAATGCGTTAGCTACGGCGCGGAAAACGTGGAATGTCCCCCACACCTAGTGCCCAACGTTTACGGCATGGACTACCAGGGTATCTAATCCTGTTCGCTCCCCATGCTTTCGCTCCTCAGCGTCAGTTAATGCCCAGAGACCTGCCTTCGCCATCGGTGTTCCTCCTGATATCTGCGCATTTCACCGCTACACCAGGAATTCCAGTCTCCCCTACATCACTCTAGTCTGCCCGTACCCACCGCAGATCCGGAGTTGAGCCCCGGACTTTCACGGCAGACGCGACAAACCGCCTACGAGCTCTTTACGCCCAATAATTCCGGATAACGCTTGCGCCCTACGTATTACCGCGGCTGCTGGCACGTAGTTAGCCGGCGCTTCTTCTGCAGGTACCGTCACCTTGCGGCTTCTTCCCTACTGAAAGAGGTTTACAACCCGAAGGCCGTCATCCCTCACGCGGCGTCGCTGCATCAGGCTTGCGCCCATTGTGCAATATTCCCCACTGCTGCCTCCCGTAGGAGTCTGGGCCGTGTCTCAGTCCCAGTGTGGCCGGTCACCCTCTCAGGCCGGCTACCCGTCGTCGCCTTGGTAGGCCATTACCCCACCAACAAGCTGATAGGCCGCGAGTCCATCCAAAACCACAAAAGCTTTCCACCAACCACCATGCGATGGAAGGTCATATCCGGTATTAGACCCAGTTTCCCAGGCTTATCCCAGAGTCAAGGGCAGGTTACTCACGTGTTACTCACCCGTTCGCCACTAATCCCCCCAGCAAGCTGGAGATCATCGTTCGACTTGCATGTGTTAAGCACGCCGCCAGCGTTCATCCTGAGCCAGGATCAAACTCTCCGTTGAAGTAAAACAGACACAACCAAAACCAGCGGAAATAACACCGGAAAAGGCTGCACAAAATTTGAAACCAGCCAAAAACACCAGACCACACCACAGGGGCGGCATGACCCGGCAAATTCAACCAATCAATAAAACAATCGGTATCAACAAACTTGGCACACTATTGAGTTCTCAAACAACAGACACACCCGGCACCACCCAAACCAACATTCAGGATCGCTCCGGAGCAACTTTTCAAACCTACCCGACCCACCGGAACTTCGCAAATCCGCATTCCTGCGAACCAGAGTTTCAGAAGGTCAGCCCCACCCAAACCGGCGCGCTTAGAGCGCGCCATTTTCAGGCTGTTATCAGTGGGGTTTGGCCGCTATTTTTCCGCTTCAGCGGCGGCGACTCAGAAAACAATACACGCCCGGAAGCCCGCCCGCAAATCCAGTCGCCTGCGCCGCCAAGGCCCCCGAAACTCCTGTAATCACAAGGGATTCCGGGCACTTACGTTCCTGCGTCCCCACTCATCCGCCGACAAATGATTTTATGGAGTGGCTCACATTGCAGGGGCATGAGGGCCTACCCGGGAAGTCAGAGTGAAGGCCGCGCACTGGGGCACCCCCGGTAGCAGTCCAGAACCCCAGGACCACGGCACATCCGTTCCCATACCCCGCAGCGCAGGTCCACGTAAGCGCGGGTTCAGGCATAGGTAGGACCACCCGTCCGGACATAGTCCACCTCCACAGCAACGAGTGGAAAGGTTAGCCATTCAGGACGCGCACGCTCGCCTGTGTCCGGGTAACTCTGGTGCGGGCCCTTCCCGTGCCATGACGCCGCAGACGTCTCCGTACCCAGCACGAACTCCAGGCCTATGCGGGCCCAGTCCACCTCATAGCCGGCGTTGACCCATGTCCCCTCGGGACGAACTTACGTCCGATGAGCCAGGGACTCGCCGTCGGCGCGCCCAATGGCGCGGGCGAACACAGAAGGTCCAAGGATGAGTTGACCGGCAGCAACGTCGACCGAAGCAGTGGACGGCACCGGTAAAGCGGCTGCACCA
Organism: Arthrobacter sp. MPF02; assembly: GCF_046605375.1. GTDB lineage: Bacteria > Actinomycetota > Actinomycetes > Actinomycetales > Micrococcaceae > Arthrobacter. The sequence goes on from NZ_CP176772.1 coordinate 3,584,515, forward strand.
CCACGTACCCCCGGCCCAAGCGATTTCGTGCCCCGCCGCATCCCGGGCGTAACCATGGGCCAGCTCGGCGCTGACGGTAAGGACAGCGGCCCGATCACCCAGCTGGGCAGCCAGCATCCGCGGGCAATGACACCGCGGCCCGGGACTGAGCGACACCGGCGGAACCGCTACTGACCCGCCGTCGAGCCTGCCGCCGGTCGGACTCCACCACATAGCGGAAGGCAAGGGCGGAAGTGTCAGCATAGTCATAACCGTTCCAAAGCGTGAAGCCGGACCAATCCTCAGCCACCCTGATCCGGAGCGGTTCAACAACCCGCTTGAAGTCCAGCAGGCCGGGCCGGGGCTTGGTCCGAGGACGAAACGGAAATGTCGTGCTCCAGCCACACTCAGGCAAAACCAGGGCCATCGGAATACCCTCCAGCCAGCTACCGCACAGTCTGCCAGGGTGGCTCCTCGCGCGTCCTTGAGTACCTCAGCTCGCGGCGGCGCCGCCCTTGTCCGCGTCAAGGAACGCGATTCTCGCTCGCCCTGTGGAGCGAAGGTCCTGTAGGGCGAGCCGGCTGGTTGTCGGAAGGCAATGCTGCCGGACCGAACGAGTGTCCGGATAGTCGAGGCCTAGCACTGGCCTCCTGCCCATGAGCGGCAGGGCCTTGACCGCATTCCAGCCAAGGTACCCGACGAGGGCGTCAACCTGTGGTGTCAGTCGTTCGACGGCGACCCAGTCCACTGGCACTGCCATGACTCCTTGGACCAGTCCTTTTCGGGCGGCAAGGTCCAGGAACGTGGCACACCGGCTGGCAAAGCGCGGGCGCGGGGAGGTATTAGACCGGATCTGGGACTGTACCCGACTGCACCCTCTCTCACCTATCACCGCTCCCCCTGCAACACTGTCCCGGATGGTTGGTTGTTAAATGTGGGAGGCCCCAACCGTGTGGTTGGGGCCTCGACCGTGATGTGTTGTCCGGCGGTGTCCTACTCTCCCACACCCTCCCGGGTGCAGTACCATCGGCGCTGTGGGTCTTAGCTTCCGGGTTCGGAATGGGACCGGGCGTTTCCCCCACGCTATGACCGCCGTAACCCTTTCACCCGTCACCCTCTTGGGGGTGTGGGAAAACTGTGTTGTGGTTACAAACTAGTAGTGGTTATTCAGTTTGTGGTTGGTTCCCCGTTACAACCCGGGTTGGGTTGTTGGTTGGGAACCACATAGTGGACGCAAGCACTCGATATGGTGTTGTGGTGTAAGTTGTTGGCCTATTAGTACCGGTCAGCTTCACGAGTCGTTAGTCCTCGCTTCCACATCCGGCCTATCAACCCAGTGGTCTGGCTGGGGGCCTCTCACACGCAATGTGTGTGGAAATCTCATCTTGAAGCGAGCTTCCCGCTTAGATGCTTTCAGCGGTTATCCCATCCGAACGTAGCTAATCAGCGGTGCACTTGGCAGTACAACTGACACACCAGAGGTTCGTCCGTCCCGGTCCTCTCGTACTAAGGACAGCCCTTCTCAAATTTCCTGCGCGCGCAGCGGATAGGGACCGAACTGTCTCACGACGTTCTAAACCCAGCTCGCGTACCGCTTTAATGGGCGAACAGCCCAACCCTTGGGACCTACTCCAGCCCCAGGATGCGACGAGCCGACATCGAGGTGCCAAACCATGCCGTCGATATGGACTCTTGGGCAAGATCAGCCTGTTATCCCCGAGGTACCTTTTATCCGTTGAGCGACGGCCATTCCACAATGTACCGCCGGATCACTAGTCCCGACTTTCGTCCCTGCTCGAGATGTCTCTCTCACAGTCAAGCTCCCTTGTGCACTTACACTCGACACCTGATTGCCAACCAGGCTGAGGGAACCTTTGGGCGCCTCCGTTACTTTTTAGGAGGCAACCGCCCCAGTTAAACTACCCATCAGGCACTGTCCCTGACCCGGATCACGGGCCGAAGTTAGATGTCCAAAGTGACCAGAGTGGTATTTCAACGATGACTCCACCCGAACTGGCGTCCGGGCTTCAACGTCTCCCACCTATCCTACACAAGCCACTCCGAACACCAATACCAAACTATAGTAAAGGTCTCGGGGTCTTTCCGTCCTGCTGCGCGTAACGAGCATCTTTACTCGTACTGCAATTTCGCCGAGTTTATGGTTGAGACAGCGGGGAAGTCGTTACTCCATTCGTGCAGGTCGGAACTTACCCGACAAGGAATTTCGCTACCTTAGGATGGTTATAGTTACCACCGCCGTTTACTGGGGCTTAAATTCTCAGCTTCGCCGTGAGGCTAACCGGTCCTCTTAACCTTCCAGCACCGGGCAGGAGTCAGTCCGTATACATCGTCTTGCGACTTCGCACGGACCTGTGTTTTTAGTAAACAGTCGCTTCCCCCTGGTCTCTGCGGCCCCGATCCCCTCCCGGACGCGAAGTCCGTTCAAGGTTGGGGCCCCCCTTCTCCCGAAGTTACGGGGGCATTTTGCCGAGTTCCTTAACCATAATTCTCTCGATCGCCTTAGTATTCTCTACCTGATCACCTGTGTCGGTTTGGGGTACGGGCGGCTAAAACCTCGCGCCGATGCTTTTCTCGGCAGCATAGGATCACCGAATCCCCCCATACGGGGGTCCCATCAGATCTCAGGCACATGAACAGCGGATTTGCCAACCGTTCGCCCTACATCCTTAGACCGGGACAACCATCGCCCGGCTCGGCTACCTTCCTGCGTCACACCTGTTAATACGCTTGCCTCCCAGGATCAGGCCCTGCGCTCCACCAAAACCCTTCCGTCCAAAGGACGGTCGGGCAGGTTTCGGGCAGTTAGTATCCCCTGTTCAACATGGGCGGTTTTTCGCCGGTACGGGAATATCAACCCGTTGTCCATCGACTACGCCTGTCGGCCTCGCCTTAGGTCCCGACTTACCCAGGGCAGATTAGCTTGACCCTGGAACCCTTGATCATCCGGCGGACGGGTTTCTCACCCGTCTTTCGCTACTCATGCCTGCATTCTCACTCGTGTAGGCTCCACCACTGGTTTACACCGCAGCTTCACCGCCCACACGACGCTCCCCTACCCATCCACACTCCTGAACCATGACGGCTAAGAACATGTGTGAATGCCACAACTTCGGCGGTGTACTTGAGCCCCGCTACATTGTCGGCGCGGAATCACTTGACCAGTGAGCTATTACGCACTCTTTTAAGGATGGCTGCTTCTAAGCCAACCTCCTGGTTGTCTGGGCAACTCCACATCCTTTCCCACTTAGCACACGCTTAGGGGCCTTAGTTGGTGGTCTGGGCTGTTTCCCTCTCGACTATGAAGCTTATCCCCCACAGTCTCACTGCTGCGCTCTCACTTACCGGCATTCGGAGTTTGGCTGACGTCAGTAACCTTGTAGGGCCCATCGGCCATCCAGTAGCTCTACCTCCGGCAAGAAACACGCAACGCTGCACCTAAATGCATTTCGGGGAGAACCAGCTATCACGAAGTTTGATTGGCCTTTCACCCCTACCCACAGCTCATCCCCTCCATTTTCAACTGAAGTGGGTTCGGTCCTCCACGACGTCTTACCGTCGCTTCAACCTGGCCATGGGTAGATCACTTCGCTTCGGGTCTAGATCACGCCACTCACACGCCCTATTCAGACTCGCTTTCGCTACGGCTGCCCCACACGGGTTAACCTCGCGACGTAACACTAACTCGCAGGCTCATTCTTCAAAAGGCACGCCGTCACAACTACAAGGCTGCTCCGACGGATTGTAAGCACACGGTTTCAGGTACTATTTCACTCCCCTCCCGGGGTACTTTTCACCTTTCCCTCACGGTACTGGTCCGCTATCGGTCATTAGGGAGTATTTAGGCTTATCAGGTGGTCCTGACAGATTCGCACGGGATTTCTCGGGCCCCGTGCTACTTGGGATAACCTCCACAGGCTGCATCACGCATTACGGTTACGGGGCTAACACCCTCTCTGGCCGGCCTTTCAAAACCGTTCACCTATACGCACACATCACCCCACTGCCCCGGCAGAGACAGTACGGGAAGTCCCACAACCCCGACCATGCAACGCCCGCCGGCTATCACACATGGAACGGTTTAGCCTGATCCGCGTTCGCTCGCCACTACTAACGGAATCACAATTTGTTTTCTCTTCCTGCGGGTACTGAGATGTTTCACTTCCCCGCGTTCCCTCCACGCACCCTATGAGTTCAGGTACGGGTCACCAGATCACTCGCGCGCCTGGCGGGGTTTCCCCATTCGGACACCCTGGGATCACAGTCCGGTTATCGACTCCCCCAGGCTTATCGCAGATTCCTACGTCCTTCTTCGGCTCCTAATGCCAAGGCATCCACCGTGTGCCCTTAAAAACTTGACCACAAAAATCAAGAACAAAAACACTCGAGAGAACCACGGAAACCAACCACACCAAAACGATGCGGCCAGATCCAGGTTCATGTCTTGGAAATTGCTTCTATAAAAGATGCTCGCGTCCACTATGTAGTTCTCAAACAACAACCCCACACCACACACCCCACACACAGCCCCCAACAAAGGAAGCCACCCGTGCATGACCGGTACGGCAGGGAAACCAGAAACAACGCCCCGCCACCAACCCCCAAAACGGGGGCCGCCAACAGTCCTGTTGCCTCAGGACCCAACAGTGTGCCAAACACTAAACCACCCATCCCCGCCACCACCGTTCCAAAACCACCAGGGTCCGTACTAGGAAAGAAAAGCAGAAACAAGCAGCCGCTATTTGTTGATATTCCACCCATGAGCACCCGCCACAAAACACTCGTCTGTGCTGCGGGCTGCTTCCTGACAACACCCACCACCAACATGCGCTGGCAGACGGTTGTTGTAGGCGCTCCTTAGAAAGGAGGTGATCCAGCCGCACCTTCCGGTACGGCTACCTTGTTACGACTTAGTCCCAATCGCCAGTCCCACCTTCGACGGCTCCCTCCCACAAGGGGTTAGGCCACCGGCTTCGGGTGTTACCAACTTTCGTGACTTGACGGGCGGTGTGTACAAGGCCCGGGAACGTATTCACCGCAGCGTTGCTGATCTGCGATTACTAGCGACTCCGACTTCATGGGGTCGAGTTGCAGACCCCAATCCGAACTGAGACCGGCTTTTTGGGATTAGCTCCACCTCACAGTATCGCAACCCTTTGTACCGGCCATTGTAGCATGCGTGAAGCCCAAGACATAAGGGGCATGATGATTTGACGTCGTCCCCACCTTCCTCCGAGTTGACCCCGGCAGTCTCCTATGAGTCCCCACCATCACGTGCTGGCAACATAGAACGAGGGTTGCGCTCGTTGCGGGACTTAACCCAACATCTCACGACACGAGCTGACGACAACCATGCACCACCTGTAAACCAGCCCCAAAAGGGGAAACCACATTTCTGCGGCGGTCCGGTCCATGTCAAGCCTTGGTAAGGTTCTTCGCGTTGCATCGAATTAATCCGCATGCTCCGCCGCTTGTGCGGGCCCCCGTCAATTCCTTTGAGTTTTAGCCTTGCGGCCGTACTCCCCAGGCGGGGCACTTAATGCGTTAGCTACGGCGCGGAAAACGTGGAATGTCCCCCACACCTAGTGCCCAACGTTTACGGCATGGACTACCAGGGTATCTAATCCTGTTCGCTCCCCATGCTTTCGCTCCTCAGCGTCAGTTAATGCCCAGAGACCTGCCTTCGCCATCGGTGTTCCTCCTGATATCTGCGCATTTCACCGCTACACCAGGAATTCCAGTCTCCCCTACATCACTCTAGTCTGCCCGTACCCACCGCAGATCCGGAGTTGAGCCCCGGACTTTCACGGCAGACGCGACAAACCGCCTACGAGCTCTTTACGCCCAATAATTCCGGATAACGCTTGCGCCCTACGTATTACCGCGGCTGCTGGCACGTAGTTAGCCGGCGCTTCTTCTGCAGGTACCGTCACCTTGCGGCTTCTTCCCTACTGAAAGAGGTTTACAACCCGAAGGCCGTCATCCCTCACGCGGCGTCGCTGCATCAGGCTTGCGCCCATTGTGCAATATTCCCCACTGCTGCCTCCCGTAGGAGTCTGGGCCGTGTCTCAGTCCCAGTGTGGCCGGTCACCCTCTCAGGCCGGCTACCCGTCGTCGCCTTGGTAGGCCATTACCCCACCAACAAGCTGATAGGCCGCGAGTCCATCCAAAACCACAAAAGCTTTCCACCAACCACCATGCGATGGAAGGTCATATCCGGTATTAGACCCAGTTTCCCAGGCTTATCCCAGAGTCAAGGGCAGGTTACTCACGTGTTACTCACCCGTTCGCCACTAATCCCCCCAGCAAGCTGGAGATCATCGTTCGACTTGCATGTGTTAAGCACGCCGCCAGCGTTCATCCTGAGCCAGGATCAAACTCTCCGTTGAAGTAAAACAGACACAACCAAAACCAGCGGAAATAACACCGGAAAAGGCTGCACAAAATTTGAAACCAGCCAAAAACACCAGACCACACCACAGGGGCGGCATGACCCGGCAAATTCAACCAATCAATAAAACAATCGGTATCAACAAACTTGGCACACTATTGAGTTCTCAAACAACAGACACACCCGGCACCACCCAAACCAACATTCAGGATCGCTCCGGAGCAACTTTTCAAACTTACCCGACCCACCAGCCCGATGCAAATCCATCTTCAGGACCCGCACCAGCCCGAAAGCCGGCCCCCGCCACTTCCCGGCGCTCCAAAGAACCACCAGATATGGCTTGTTTGTGGGGGTTTTGACCGCCCAGGTGACCAGCTCTTCGCTGTCCCCCTCGCGGCGACTCAGAAAACAATACACGCCCACAAACCCCACCGCAAGTCACCCCACACAAGGCCCAAAAAGCCCTAAAACACGCGGAAAAACAGGCCACAAGGCCACCCAAGCCAACCCCCGCCGTCGAAACCCATCTCTGTGGGCTGCAGCACAGCAAATTCCAACAAGCTCAACCACCATCTGCATGCCCACAAACAACCAACGGGCCGTGGCTTAAACGCAGGAAGGGCCGGCAACCACGGAGGTTGCCGGCCCTTCAGGCAGCTGGGATCAGCAGTGCGGGATTACCAGGAAGACTTGGTGATGCCCGGAAGTTCGCCCTTGTGCGCCATGTCGCGGAAGCGGACACGGGAGATGCCGAACTTCTGTATGGTGCCGCGGGGGCGGCCGTCGATGGCGTCGCGGTTGCGCAGACGGATCGGGGACGCGTTGCGGGGCAGCTTCTGCAGGCCCAGGCGGGCTGCTTCGCGTGCTTCGTCGGTTGCGTTTTCGTCAACCAGGGTCTTCTTCAGCTCGAGGCGCTTGGCAGCGTAACGCTCAACGATGACCTTGCGCTGCTCGTTGCGAGCAATCTTGGACTTCTTAGCCATTGTTTAGCGCTCCTCTCGGAATTCGACGTGCTGGCGGATCTTGGGGTCGTACTTCTTCAGGACCAGGCGGTCCGGGTCGTTACGACGGTTCTTGCGGGTCACGTAGGTGTAGCCCGTGCCGGCGGTCGACTTGAGCTTGATGATCGGACGTACGTCCTTGTCCTTTGCCATTAGAGCTTCACCCCACGAGCCAGGATCTCGGCGACGACTGCGTCGATGCCGCGTACGTCGATGGTCTTGATGCCACGGGCAGAGACCTGCAGCGTGACGTTACGGCGCAGGGACGGAACCCAGTAGCGCTTCTTCTGGATGTTCGGATCGAACCGGCGCTTGTTGCGGCGGTGCGAGTGCGAAATGCTGTGCCCAAAGCCCGGCTCGGCCCCGGTCACTTGGCAGTGTGCTGCCATGACTTCTCCTCAAAGATTGAATGAAATGATCCGCAAATCTGCTGCAGGACCATGCGTCTAAGGGCGGCCCGGAAGGGCTAACGGTTAGTCACGCAACTTGAGCCCCTAACTACCGGCCTCCCGGATTTAACGGGCAACCGGAGCAATTGCGCACGCTCCGCGCACTTAGCGCCTACCAAGTCTACGAGTTCGCGCAATTAAAGACCAATTCACGGCTTTTAGGTGTATAAGCAGCGGACGACGGCGGCGTCCGCCACCCTGCCTAGAGCCGCGTCAGCTGGGGGTACTTGGGCAACAGGTTGTCACCGGAAGACTTGCCCGTGACCCTGCGGACCACCCAGGGGGCGGCATATTCGCGGAACCACTGGGCGTTGGCGCGGAGGGCTTCCGTTCCGCGGAGTTCTGGTACCGGTGTCATGGGCGGGATGTCGATGGAGTGGTCGTACTTGAGGACCTCCAGGACGCGCTTTGCCATGTTGGCATGCCCGGCGGCGGACATGTGCATCCGGTCCTTCGCCCACATGCCCCAGTCGTAGTACTCGCTGAAGCGCCAGTAGTCCACCAGCAGCGCGCCGTGGTCGCCGGCGATGCCGCGGACCAGCTCGTTGTAAATCGCGGTACGGCCGCGCATGGTGCCGAACACCTTCGAGCCCCGCGCATCGAAGCCGGTGAACATCACCACGGTGGCACCGGTGGCAGTCAAGGTGCGGATGCCGTCGTCGTACTCGGCCAAAAGGTCGTCAATATCTATCCTGGGGCGCAGGATATCGTTGGCTCCTGCATAAATGCTCACCAGGGTGGCCTTGAGCTCGACGGCGGCGTCCACCTGCTCTGCGAGGATCTGCCTCAGCTTCCTGCCGCGGATGGCGAGGTTGGCGTACCCGAAGCCGGGATCCGCGGCGCCGAGCTGCTCAGCCACCCGGTCCGCCCAGCCCCGGACGCCGTTGGGGCGGGTGGGATCGTCATCCCCCACGCCTTCGGTAAACGAGTCGCCCAGGGCCACAAAGCGGGTGGTGAATTCCATATCGGTTAGTGTGCCACCGGTTGCTGAAAGCAACCAACTGGGGGTGCTGCTAGCTTTCGCGGAGGATCCAGTGGTCGGCATCAAGGCGGCCCACCACTTTCTCGCCGATCCGTGCCAGGTCCAGGACGTCCTGCTCGGTGAGGGCATCCAGGAAGAGGTCGCGGACGTCTTCAACGTGGCCGGGCGCGAGGCCAACGATGGTTGCCATGCCTTCCTCGGTGAGGTGGGCAATGGTGACCCTCGCGTCATGCGGATGCGGCCGGCGCTCCACCCATCCGCGCTTCTGCAGCTTGGTGACCACGTGCGACAGCCGGGACAGGGACGCGCTGCTGCGGGCGGCCAGCTCACTCATAGGCAGGAACCGGTCGTCCGCCTCGGACAGCATGGCAAGGACCGTGTAGTCGAAGAGGGACAGCTTGCCTGCGGCGTGAAGCTTGGTGTCCAAGGCGGCAGGCAGCAGGGTGTTGATGCTCACCAGTGCCAGCCAGGCGCGTCTTTCATCGGCGTTGAGCCACCGCGGTTCGGTCATCCCCCTATTCTACGATTGATCCTTCAACTGATCGCCGCAACCCCCGGTAGGCTGGGGCGCATGTATGTTGTCTCCCTGACTTACCGGGTTCCGCAGGACATTGTCGACTTCCACAATGACGCCCACATCAGCTGGCTGCAGAAGGCGTTCGACGATGGCGTCTTCATTGCTGCCGGCCGCAAGGTTCCGCGTACCGGCGGGATGTTGCTGTCACGGGTGGACCGCGCCACCCTGGACGCCAGTTTGGCACAGGACCCTTTCTACACGAACGGTGTGGCGGACTTTGACGTTGTGGAGTTCCATGCCGGCCGTGTGGCGCCGGGCTTCGAGAATCTGCTGGACGGCTAGGCGTTCTCCGCTGCCTCCAGCTCCGCCGCCAGCTTTTTTAGCCCGCCCTTCTTTGGCACCTTGACCGGTTCGGGCCAGCGCGGGGCGAGCTGGTCCCCCAGAGTGACACCCCGCAGTTTGCGTCCGAAGAGCGGCAGGACCCAGTCGTGGATCCAGCGGCGCTGCCGGCGTTCCCATTCGCGCAGGGTGAGCCGGGTGGGCGGTTCCCAGTCCTTGGGCCTGATCTTGTGCGGTACCCCGAGCTGGTCCAGCACCTGCCCGGCCAGGTATTTGTGGCCGGCCTTGGACATGTGCAGCCGGTCCGAGTCCCACATCCGCCGGTCATGGAAGGCATCGAGGCACCAGTAGTCCACCAGCACGGTGCCGTACTTTTCGGCGATGTCCCGGACGCGCTGGTTGTAGAAGGTGTTGCGCCTCTTCAGTGGCTCGAGCAGCGCTGAAACCTTGACATCGAAGCCGGTGAAGAGGACCAGCGTGGCCCCGGTCTCTGCGAGCCGGGCAACGAGTTGTTCGTACTCGTCCATGAGGGCGGCCATGTCCGTTTTCAGATCCAGGATGTCGTTGCCGCCGGCGTATAGCGTGACCAGCGCGGGCCGCATCCGCAGGGCGGGTTCGAGCTGCTCGTCGAAGATTTGCCGGAGCCGTTTGCTGCGGATGGCCAGGTTTGCGTACTTCCATCCGGGCTGTGCTTTGGCCAGTTTTTCCGCTACCCGGTCCGCCCAGCCCCGCACCCCGTTGGGCAGCCGCTCGTCCCGGTCGCCGACACCTTCGGTAAACGAGTCACCGAGTGCAACAAACACCCGCCGCCCGGAATTGGGAAGCAAAGGTTCAGGCGCCACGGCGCCAACCTAGCCAGCAGAAGAAACGCGCAGGGAAAGCCGAGGTAAAGCGAAGGTGTCGCACGCACAAGGCCGCAGCCGGCGGCTTGCAAAGGAGCGCATCGCCGACCGGAGCGGAGGAAGGCCGCCCGCGGCTGCACCGAGCGCCGGGAGGAAGGGCGGACCCGAGGGCCCCGAACTGAGCTTGCGAAGTTTGGGAAGGGTCCAACCGCTAAGCGACGGCGAAATAGCGTCGCCGGCGCACCCAAACGAGGCGCAGGAAGACTACCCCTCGGCCTTGCCCTGCCGCCAGTACCCCATGAACGCAACCTGCTTCCGGTCGATCCCGACGTCCCGGACCAGGTACCGGCGCATTTCCTTGATGACGGCTGCTTCACCGGCAATCCAGGCGTAGAAAGGCATGGCGCCGGCGGGCATGTCCGGGTTCTTGGTGGCGATGATCTCGGCTGTTTCCATCCGGGACGGCGTTTCCCACAGGATGTCCTCATCCACGTTGACGTCTTCGGGCTCCGGCCCGGCGCCGTCGGCCTCTTTGAACCCGACCCAGCCGGGCACGGGCACGGCCTTCCGGACGGCCTGCTGGAGCAGTTCGCCGTGCGGCCGGGACCGGCCGATTTGCGCTCCACGCGCCAGCCAGGTTATGTCCACGTTGGCGGGCGAGCTGAGCTCGAGGAAGTCGCCGGCTTCGGGGACTTCCAGGAAGGCATGGCCGGTCATGTACTCCGGCAGGCTTTCGAGGATGGCGGAGATGGCCGGGATGGCGGTTTCGTCGCCGGCGAGCAGGACACGCTGGGCCAGGCCCGGCCGCCATTCGATGCCGGAGTAGATCTCGGCGGTGACGCAGTGCGCGGCCCGGTTGTTGGGGCCGATGATGGTGATGGCATCCCCCGGCTTGGCGTTCAGTGCCCAGTTGGCAGCGGGGCCGCCGTTGCCGTGGTCGTCGAAGTGCATGACGAAGTCGACGTCAATTTCGGGGTACACCTCGTCCAGCCGGGCCCGCCGCACCGTGTAGGTGCGCATGGAGCCGCGCACGGCCGGGTCCATCGCCAGCCATTCCCGGTACCAGCCGGACGAGCTCATTTCGAAGACGGGCAGTGGGATCTGCGTGCCGTTCGCGGCGAGGGACGGGATCATGAGCTTGATCCGGAGGTCCAGGGTGTCGCCGTGGACGCCGAAGTCGCGCAGGGAGTAGCCGCCGAACGTGATCCTGCGGAAGTTGGGGCTGAGTTCCTGGACCGAGGAGACGGTGACCTCGAAGGCCAGGGTCATCGGCTCGGTGTTTATGGAGGCAGGGTTCACGGCCTCGGTGGCGGCGGCAGCGCGGGTCTTCATGAGACAAGCTCCAGTTCGGTGGGGACGTGGTGGCGGCCGATGGGGATGATCAGGGGTGTTCCGGACACGGGGTCCGGGATGACGCGCGATTCCAAGTTGAAGACGTTCCGGACCAGGCTTTCGGTGACCACTTCGCGCGGGTCGCCGACGGCCACCACGGCACCGGCCTTCATGGCGATGACGTTGTCCGCGTAGCGGGCGGCGAGGTTGAGGTCGTGCAGCACGATGGCCACCGTGGTGCCGCGCCGGCGGTTCAGGTCGGTCACGAGGTCCAGGACCTCCACCTGGTGCGCAAGGTCCAGGTAGGTGGTGGGTTCATCGAGCAGCAAAACGTCGGTTTCCTGGGCGAGGGCCATGGCGATCCAGACGCGCTGCCGCTGCCCGCCGGAGAGTTCGTCCACGTCGCGTTCGGCGAGGGCCAGCGTTTCGGTGGTTTCCAGCGCGCGCTGCACGGCGGCGTCGTCCTTGTCGCTCCAGCTGCGGAAAAAGCCCTGGTGCGGGTAGCGGCCGCGGCCCACGAGGTCGCGCACGGTAATGCCGTCCGGTGCGGTGGGGTGCTGTGGGAGGAGGCCAAGAGTGCGGGCCAGCTCTCGGGCGGGGCGGGAGTGGATGTCCTTGCCGTCCAGGGTCACTGCACCGGCGGCGGGCTTGAGCAGCCGGGACAGCCCGCGGAGCAGCGTGGATTTCCCGCACGCGTTGGCGCCCACGATCATGGTCACCTTGCCCTCGGGGATTTCGGCGCTGAGGCCGTCCACGACGCAGCGCTGATCGTATTTCAGCGTCAGGTCCTGGGCTTTGAGAACAGCCACGTCAGGCATCCTTTCGGTTGGCGGTGACCAGCAGCCACAGCAGGAACGGGGCACCAAGCGCGCCGGTGATGACGCCCACGGGCAGGACGGTGCCGTCGAGCAGCACGGGGGCCAGGTTGGCGGCGAAGTAGTCGGCCGCGAGGACAATGAGGGCACCGACCAGGGCCGACGCCGGGAGGCTGGCTTTGCCGGCGAAGCGGCGTGCAATGGGCCCGGCAAGGAAGGCGACAAAGGAGACCGGGCCGGCTGCCGCCGTCGCCACTGCGGCAAAGGTGACGGCGATGATCACCAGGGCGAGCCGGGACGCGTTGACCTTGACGCCCAGGCCGGCTGCGGCGTCGTCACCCAGCTCCAGCATCCGGAGCGGTCCGGCGATGACGGCCACGGCCGGAAGCAGGATGAGCAAGGCGAGGAAAAGGACGCCGGCCCGGTCCCAGTTGGCGGAGTTGAGGGAGCCGTTGAGCCAGACGAGGGCGTCGGCGGCGGTGCGGATGTCCGCGCGGGTCATGAGGAAGTTGACCACCGCGTGGAGGGCTGCGGCGATCCCGACGCCGGCCAGGACCAGCCGGTTTCCGGCGGCGTTGCCGCGGCTGGTTCCGCGGAGTGCCCCGCCGGCGGAGATGGCGTAAATGAGGGCGGCGACGGCCAGTGCCCCGACGAGCGCCGCACCGGAAACCCCGGCGCCGGATGCGCCGAAGACGACGATGGCGACGACGGCAGCGGCGCTGGCGCCGTAGCTGATGCCGATCACATCCGGGCTGGCCAGCGGGTTGCGCAGCATGGTCTGGAACAGCGCGCCGGCCAATCCGAACGCGAGCCCGATCATGGTCCCGATGACCGCCCGCGGCAGCTTGTTTTCCATCACGATGAAGCTGGCACCCGGGATCTTCCGGCCACCGGTGAGGTGGTTGTAAACAATCGTGAAGAAGTCGGGGATGGTCACCGTGTAGCTGCCCAGCAGGACGGACACGAAAAAGAGGAGAACGACGGCGGCAGCCAGGACGGCGGTCCGGTTCAGCCCCGGCCGTTCCCGGCGTTGCCCTGTCACTTTTGGTTCTTGAGGGGCGGTTATGGCAGCCATATCTGATGGCGCAACGGGAGATATGAGGATCACAGTCCCGCCCCCTTGCCGCGTCGGATAAGCCAGACAAAAACGGGTGCGCCGACGAGGGCGGTCATGATGCCCGCGGGCACTTCGCCGGGGAGCAGCACCACGCGGCCGATGATGTCCGCGCCGAGGAGCAGCACCGGCGCCGCCACCAGGGAGAACGGCAGGATCCGGCGGTAGTCGGGGCCGGTGAGGAACCGGACGGCGTGCGGGATGACCAGGCCAACGAAGCCGATGGGACCGGCAAGGGCGGTGGCGGTGCCGCACAGGAGTACGATGCCCAGGGCGGTCACGGCGCGGACCAGGCCCACGCGCTGCCCCAGCCCGCGGGCAATGTCGTCGCCGAGGGCCAGGCTGTTGAGGATCCGCCCGGTCAGGAGCACGATCACCGCGCCCGCCACCAGGAACGGAACACCGGGCAGGACCACGGACCAGTCACGGCCGGCCACGCCGCCCACCTGCCAGAAGCGGAAGCGGTCCAGGGTGTCCTGGCTCGAAACCAGGATGACATTCATAAGGGAGAACAGGCCCGCGCTCAAGGCAGCGCCGGCGAGGGCCAGTTTTACCGGGGTGGCGCCTTCCCGGCCCAGGGACGCGATGAGGTAAACCACGACGGCGGCATTCGCCGCGCCGACGAAAGCGAACCAGATGTAGCCGGAGAAGGTGGCCACGCCGAAAACATAGATGCCCGTGACCACCGCGAGGGCGGCGCCGGCGTTGACTCCGATGATGCCGGGGTCGGCCAGCGGGTTGCGGGCCACGCCTTGCATGGCTGCGCCCGCCAACCCGAGGGCACCGCCGGCCAGCAGGCCAAGGGCAGTGCGCGGGATGCGGGAGTGGACCACGGCGTGGTCGCCATTAGCGGCATTGAACTGGGTCAGGGCCTCCCACACCGTGGCGAGGGGAATGGCCCTTGCGCCGACGGCAAGGGAAGCTCCGGCCAGGAGCGCGAGCACAACGACGGCGGCCAGCAGCCAGGCGGCTCGCTTTCCCCCGGAGGCGGAGCCCCGGACCGGGGTACGGGCTACCGCTCCCGGCACTTCGGTGCCGGTGCTGCCGTGTCCGGAGGCCGCCGTCGTCGTACTGTGCGTCATGGGACTGTGCTTACTTCACAGCGTCCGCTGCGGTGGCCAGCTGCGGCAGGAAGGTGTCCAGCGACCACGGCAGGCTCAGCGGGGAGGCTGCGGAGATGGACAGCGTGAGGGTGTTGTCCGAATCGGCCACGAGGGCGCCGTTCTTGATCGCCGGGATCTGGCTGAGCAGCGGGTCTGCCTTGATGGCGTCGGCGGTGGAGGCGTCCGGCACCCAGGTGACGAAGACGTCGGACTCGAGTTCGTTGGCCTTTTCGGCCGACCACGGGATGAAGAACTCCGAGTTGCTCTTCGTGTTCTGCTCCACCACGGGGGCGAGCTTCATTCCGATATCGGTGAGGAACCGGGGGCGGTTGTCGATGGCGGTGTAGACGTTGACGCCGTCGCCCTTGGCGGGCTCAAGGTTGCCGTAGATGAAGCTCTTGCCTTCGATCTGCGGGTACTCTTCGGCCTTTTCCTTGATGGTGGCCTCGGTGTCGGAGATCAGCTTGGTTGCTTCGGCTTCCTTGCCGAGGGCCTTGCCGATGATGGAGGTGGAGTCCTGCCAGGAGGTGCCGTAGGCCAGTTCGGGGTGGGCCACCACGGGGGCGATCTCGGTGAGCTTCTTGTAGTCCTCCTCAGTGAGGCCCGAGTAGGCCGCGAGGATGACGTCCGGGGTGAGCTTGGCAATCTCGGTGAAGTTGATGCCGTCAGCCTCGGAGTACTGGGCGGGAGCCTTGTCCGAGCCGAAGCCGGCACCGAGCTCCTCGAGGGCTTCGTCCTTCCAGGGGGTGGAGCCCTGTTCGTTGCCGCCCCATTCGATCTTGGGGACACCTACGGGCACAACGCCCAGGGCAACGGCAACGTCGTCATTGACCCAGGAGACGGTGGCCACGCGGGTGGGCTGCTTCTCGATGGTGGTCTCACCAAAGACATGCTTGATGGTGACCGGGAACTGCGAGCTGTTGGAGCTGGTGGCGCTGGCGTCTGACGTCGAGGACGCAGGGCCGGTGGAGCAGGCCGAAAGGGAGAGGGCTGCTGCGGCCAGGACTGCCGTTGCCTTGCCGGCTGACTTGAAGAGCGTGCGGCGCGTGGTGCCGGCGCCGGAGAAGAGGGGGGAAGCCATGAAATTCCTTAGGTGAACGATGCGAACCCAAGTAAGGCTAGCCTATCCTCGCTACTATTACGCAAGCTTTCTGTATCTTATTCGGTAGCGTGACGAAGGACACACCTCCTCCTTCGCGTCGCAGCGGGACCGCGGTGCATGCGGCCTTGGACAGACGGCATGGGCTTTGGCAGGATGTCACTGCCGGGCAGGACGGATCTGCCTGGGGTGGAAAAGATGGGAAACAGGGACAATGAGCATGCGTACGGCCACCCAGGCCCCCGCTGCCATGGAAAGCGGGGCGGCCGCTTTGGCCTGCTCGGCGGGGAACGACTGACCCCTCCTTAATTTGCCCGCATCCGGGCTTCCCTTTTCCCTGCAGAGGATCAACCATGAAATCAGTCACGCCCCAACAAATCCGGTCATCATTCGTTAACGCCAGCCGGTCCGAGGCCGCCAAGCTCAACCTGCCCAAGGACTTCGATTCCCTGGACTGGGAGAGCCTGGACTTCCTGGGTTGGCGGGACGAGAAGATGCCGCTCCGCGGCTACCTCGTCGTCCCCGGGCCCAAAGGCCTGACCGGGGTGATGCTCCGCGCGCCCGAGGGCGGGGCGCGCAAGAACCGTTCGGTGCTCTGCGAGCTTTGCCGCGACGTGTTCTCCAACAAGGACGTGCTTCTGTGGGTTGCCAGGCGCGCCGGCCAGTCCGGACGCGACGGCAACACCGTGGGCACGCTCATCTGCGCCGATTTCCTGTGCTGCGGGAACGCCCGAAAGGAACCGCCGGCCAACGAGATCAACCCGGACCCGGCCGCCGTCGTCCTTCGCCAGATTGAAGGACTGAAGGACCGGACGGCCCAGTTCCTGGGCCGAGTGCAGGCCAAGTAGCCGTCTCCCGCCTGCCTGGCGGACACGGGGAAGCCCTCCCACACCCATGCGAAGGAGGGCTTCCTCAGCTGCCGGTCAGCGGTAGGAGAAGCTCATCAGGACGGACTTCAGCGCCCGGCCTTCGTCACTCCAGTACCAGTCTTGTGCCGCTTCATCGCCGTCAAACCGCGGTTCGGTGAAGAGCACGTCCGCACTCAAGATGCGGTCACCAAGCTTTACGGGCCCGTATTGCACCTGCCCGTCCGGGGAGACCGGCAAGCCGGGTGTAAGCCCCATGCGGTACTGCGCACCGCTTTCGGTTCGATCAACAAAGAACGACGAATGGGGCGTGGGTACAAAGGCGCCAATCAGTCCAGGTACCGGATCCGTCTCCACCACGTTCCTGGTGCCGGGCCCCGCCGTGGCGTCGCCAACCTGGCTGTAATAAATGTTGATCTGCTCCTTGCCGGCGGCATCGCGGACAGTGGCTGTCTCCACTGCGGGGGATGCCGACACCTGCTCATGCTTGACGCTCCAGCCCTCCGGGTACGCAAAGGACAGCCGGCCGTCGGCGAATGTGAAGGCTTCCGGACCCTTAGGAACAGGGGATGATGTGGCGGCAGGAACAACGGTGGGCGGCGGGCTCGTCGTGGTTGCCTCCACCGCCGGCTCTGTGGCCGGGCCCGATACCCCTGGAGAGGCCTCGGTGGCGCAGCCGGCCAGGGCCAGCGCTGCTGCGGCCGTTGCAGCGAGGAAGACTGACGCGCGTTGTGGTGGGCGCATTGCAGTGCCTTTCAAGAGGACGCCGTCGTTCTCTTGGGGAACAGTGCGGGACCCAGCAGTCCGCAGTACCTATGGGAATTACTCTGGCGAGGTGGGTTGGTGAAGCCCAGAGTGGCACAGCAGAAAGACTCGTCACCAGAGCCCGAGCAATAAATCCATCAACTTGTTATATTGCTTCGGCTGCCGTTACATCAGCGCAAGACGATGTCCACAGGATTCGCCTCGGAGCGCCATGCCCCTTCCCCGCCCGGCCGCGGCTTGATGACAGGGGCGGTGAGGACTCCGGACCGGTTGGTGCGCCGGTCGCGGAGGATCTCGGTCACCGAGCCGAGGTGCCGGGACAGGTCGATCACGTTCTCCGGTGCTGCCAGCAGCAGCTGAAACCCAAACTCGTGGAGCGCCTTGATGCCGGCACCGGCGAACTCCTCGGACGCGAGCACAAACGCCTCATCCATCATCACGGTGCCGTAGGTGGTGAAGCCCTGCTCGGCAATGCCCAGCTGGTAGCTCAGCGCGGCGGCCATGATGAACGCGGTGAAGCGCTGCCGCTCGCCGCCGGACATCGAGCCGGTGTCTGCGTGCATAAAGACCTCGGTCTTCTTGCCGCCGCGGGGTGCGGTGACCTCGCGGTGCTCCTTGCACTGGATGAACAGGTGCCCGCGGACGTCCAGCACCTCGGCACGCCAGCGCCGGTCCTCCGGTGCCTGCGAGCCCAGCCGCTTCACCAGGGTCTCCAGTGACTTGTAGCGCGCGGTGAGCTCCGCGTCGTCGTCCAGCGTCTCGGCGCGTCCCGCTTCGGTGCGGGCCAGCCGGGTGTGGCGGGCCTTTAGCGCGTTCTGGATGGCGTCCTTGAACTGCTTGGCCGTGGGCGGCAGGGTCTGCTTGATATCGAGTTCCAGGTAGCTGCCCTCGTGGAAGTTCACCTGGGACAGGATGCCGTTCAGCGGCAGGATCCGGCTGGTGATGGAGCGCCGCTCTTCGTCCAGCAGGTGCAGCAGGGTACTGAAGGATTCGTGCGTCCGCTGGTTGAAGAACTGCCGGAACTCCGCCTCTTGCGCGGGCAGCCCATCGCTGACGATGGCGTGGTAGCGGCTCTCGAATTCGCTGGCGGCACCGATGCTTGTGCCATGGTCCGCCGAAATGGCGCTGCCCCACTCGCGAACAAATCCCTCGAAGATCCGCGTCAGCCGTTCGGCGGTTGCCTGCCCGCGGGACTCGGCGGCATGCAGTTCGCCCATCAATGCGGTCCGGACCCGGTTGGCCAGGTTGTCCAGTTCGTGCATCTCCGTCACGTCGCCGAAACCGGCAAAGTACGGTTCCAGCGCGGCCACGGCAGCGTCCGACGGCGGCGCCTGGGCCAGGCGTTCACGCGCAGCTTCGAGCATCGCATCGGCAGCGGTCAGCTGCCGGTCCAGGGCCTTGTACTCGCTCTGCAGCACAGCGGCAGCCTCGGTACTGGACTGGTGCTTTTGCCGGACCTCCTCGATGGTGGCACGGAGAGGCTCCAAGTCCGCCTGCGCCGCCAGCGCGTCTTTCAGCCGCTGTTCGATGCGCGCCAGCTCCTCCGCTGCCACCGCAGCAGACACCTGTTCCCAGGAGCGGTCGTCCTCGGCGATTCGGCGCAACGCATCCAGCTGCCGGCTCATGCCCTGGTGCGAGTCCTCGCGGCTCTGCGCGAGCTCGGCGGCCTTGGCCACCTCCTGCCGGAGGTCCTCCACCTGTCCGGCCACCAGTTCCAGCTTGGCAGCGTTGTCGAAGCCCAGGACGTAATCCTGCCGGCTGGTGAAACGGTCATCCTTTTCCACGGTGTGGCGGTTGCGCTTCACAACGCCGCCAAGGCTCAGGCCCTTGTCCAGCGCGGCAAGTTCGTCCGGGTCCTCCACGCACTGGTAGGCGAAGTCCACGGCAATCCGCTCCCGGACCCAGGTCCCCGCTTCAGCAGCCGCACCAGCGGTGAGGATGTCCAGCTTGGTGAGCAGGTCGCCGTCGCGCGCGTCCTCCACCGCCAGGGCGCCCCCGGCTAGCGGTTTGGACACATCCACGGCGCGCAACGCGCCGCGGACATTGTTGCCGTTCAGGTAGCGGGTGACGGCGCCGAAATGCTCGCCGGGCACCAGCAGCGTGGTGGCAAGGCTGCGGAGGGCCCGCTCTGCTGCCGGCCGCCAGCGTTCCTCGCCCTCTGCCAGGTCCATAAGCTCACCCGCGAACGGCATCCGGTCCTCCGGAATGCCGGTGGCTGCGGCTATGGCGGCGCGGTTTTCTATGCTCGACGGCGGCAGCAGGGATTTGCGCGTCTTCAGCGAGACGAGTTCCTGCTCAGCTGCGGCGAGTTCGCGTTTTTTGGTCGCGTGGGCATCAAAGGCCTCGAACCGCAGCTCCTGGAGGGCCTGCGAATCGTCCTTCAGCTCTGCCGACCGGGCAGCCGCCTGCTCGTGCGCCTGCTCCCAGCCCTCAGCCGACCACTCAAGCTGCAACCCGGCGTCGGACAGGGCTTGCTGCGCCGCCGCCTCAACCTGGCGCTGGAGCTTCAGCCCCACCCGTGCGTTCTCCAGCGACTGCTCGATCGCCGAAATCGCGTTGCCGCCCTGGTTGTTGTAGTCGGCCTCCAGCTGGCGGAGTTCCTTGGCCAGGGCGTCGCGGACCGTACGCTCGGCGCCCAACTCCTTGGCCTTCGCCTGGGCGAGCTCCTTGAACCGGGCCAGCGTCTGCTGGTGCACGGTGACCGCAAGCTTCTGCCGGTACGCCTCGAACTCCCCGCCCGCCAGCTCCCGCAGCCGGTTCGCGTCCAGGAGCGACTGTGCGTACTCCCTGTTTAGTCCGGGGACCGGCGCGAGCTGGTCCCGCTGCTGCCGGACGTCCTCCAGCCGCTGCCGGATGGACATCAGGTTGCTGAACTCCTCCACCACGTCGTCAGCCGCCGCAAGGGTGGCCGGGGCGTCAAGCACCTGGTCCCGGAAGAACGTGTTCACGCTGCCGCCCAGGCCCTTGCCTGCCTGGATCACCCGCAGCAGGGGAAGCGCCTGGTCCGAGTTGATTCCCAGCAGCCTGCGGAACCGTTCCGCGAACGCCTTGTGGACATCAAAGACCTGGGCGTGCGGGAAGATCACCTCCAGCGCCGCCTTGGTAAAGCGCTTGTCCGCGATCCCCTCAACGGCCTCCAGGTCCAGCGGGGTGCTGTCGATCAGGTAGAAGCGGCCCACGCTGGATTCGGTGCCGTTCTTCGGCAGGTCGAACAGGGCCGAGATGGTCACCTTGGTGCCCGCGGCGTTATCGAACGTCAGCGCAACGGCGGACCACGTGGCACCGGGCCGCTGGAACGCACTCGCGGAGCCCTCGCCCACCGCCTTGTCGCCTACCTTGCCGCGCATGTACGTGAACGTGGTGCGCTTGTCCTCCACGGCACCGCCGGAACGCTGCGCCGCCGCCTCGTTGGACCGCGGCCGGGCATCGAACACCCGCAGCATCGCATCGAACAGCGTGGACTTGCCCACGCCCGAGTTGCCCGTAAGCAGCGTGCCGTCGCGGTCAACGTGCATCGTATGCGCCCCATGGAATGTTCCCCAGTTGACCACCTGCACCAGGGCAAGCCGCATCTGGCCGGGGTTCGTGAGTTCACCCATCGGAAGCATGCTGGCGATACTCACTTGGATTCTCCTTCAACTTCCAGCGCGTCCTCGTCTGCCGCGGCACCGCCGCCCGCGCCGGAACCTTGCGCAACCACGGACGGCGACGCCGATGCCGCCCTGGGAGTGGCATCGGGCCTGTCGGAGCCGGGCGCATCGTCCGCAGGACGAATGCCGCCCGGCGAAGGGGCGGGGGCGGCATCGGCGTCGTCGTCCTCCCCTGCCTGGTCCCTGTCGAGGTCGAGGAGGGGTTCTGTTCCTGACTGGTCTGTTGATGCTGCTACCAAGGCTTCGATGTGGGCCGGGATGTCGCCGATGTTTTCGAACGGGAGCGCCAGGGGCAGGGCGTTGGAGATGGTGTAGACGTCGTCCAGGCCGGTGGGGAGGAGAAGCTGGCGGGCCAGGAGCTTGGTGATGGCGCGGGTGACGACATCCGAGTCCCGGAGCGCGTCCTGCTGGCCTGCCGGCTGGTAGTGGGCCACCAGGTCTGCGATCTCCTCGCGGGTGATGGTGGGGTCGGTCTGGGCAGTCACGTGCCGGTCGAGCAGGAGCCGCAGCCGGAGCAGCACGATGGTTTCCACGCGGCTCAGTGCGCGCTGCTGCCGCAGGATGCTCGAGCGGGCACTGGCTCCGATTGCATCCGGGTCCACCGGGCGGAGGACGGCGATCTTCCGTTCGTGGTCCAGCTGCATGGCCAGGAAGAGCTCGGACAGCCGGCTTCGCAGGATTACCTGGTTGTCCAGCAACACGGTCCAAAGCTTCTCGTCGCGGCCGCCGTCGATGTACGGGCCCTTCAGAAGCTTGACCAGCGCCTGCCGCACCTTCATCGGAAGCACCCCGGTGTCCCCGGGGAACAGAGCGGCGCCGTCGACAAAGGTATCGCGGGGTGACAGGGAAGCCGCCAGGGGTCGCTCAGCTTCCGATGCTGCTGTGCTCGTAGCGTTTGTAACTTCAGTCATCGGAATCCTTTGCGAGCGTGACCAGCGGCAGGTAGGCCCTGCGTGTGGTGCCGTCTATCTGTTCGAAGTCCAGGCCGTCCACGGCCCCGGGGTTGAATGCGGCCCCGGCGTGCAGGGCCTCCGCGAGGAGCGCGCGGATGGAATTGATGTGTTGCTCCTCCGGCGGCAGCTGCTGCCAGGCCTCAGCCAGTGTTGCGGCCCCGGCCATAGCGGCACGGATGACGGGGGTTTTGGCTTTGCCGGTCCTCGGCGAGCGCACCCGGTCCAAATCGGTGAAGGCGATGGGATCGGCAAGCTTGGGCGGCGCGGCGAACTCATCGGGATCGAAGAGTTTCACCATTGAGAGTGACTCGAAGCCCGCGTTATACAGCACCGGCCCCGGCACCAGGCCGGGGCGGTCGCGCTCATACGGCATGGCCCGGATGGCTTGCTCAGCCTCGCGCAACACCTGGCGGAGCCGCACCGACTGGCGGAAGTCGTCGCTCTGGACGTAAGTATTGAGGCTCTCGCTCAGCTTTCCGTAGATCCGCTGGATCTGGCTGTGCTGCTGCCGCAGTTCGGCCACCAGGTTCTTCAGGGTCTCGCGGTCCTCTGGGGACAGGTCGTCCGCGAACTGCCGGCTCAGCACCTCGCCGATGGCTGAGCGGAACCTCAGCTGCTGCTGCGGATCTTCCAGGAAAGCGGTAAAGGAACGGAAGGTCCTGCCTTCCGGGCTCTGCCGGAGCCGCTTGTCCGCCTCCAGCACCTGCGCCATGGTGGCACCCTTGGTCAAGGACTCCTCGATGATCTGGTTGCGCAGTTCGCCCACCAGGTCCTCGATGCGGTCGCGCATCTTCTTGTAGTCAGCGGGAAGGCTGGCAGCGAGGTCGAGGATGTTCCCGGCGGCCTCCACCGCTTCGTCATCATCCAGCAGTCCGTCGAACTCGCCGCTGCTGATGTCCTCGATCAGCTGCTGGCGCTCCTCAATCTCCTCTTCCAGCGCCTCAAGGCGGGCACTCTGGTCCGGGTTGGTCTCGTTGGCGAGCTTTTCAACGTCGCCGAGCAACGTGCCCAACCGGGACCCGTTCAGGGTGGACCTTTCGCTGGACAGGCTGTCCAGGAAGGCGAGCACGCGTGCGGCTGGCTCGGTCACCTCATACACGATCTGGCCGGACTGGTTGCGGCGGGTCAGGAACTGCCGGCGGGTCCATTCGTCGCCAAAGGTCTTTCCGTTGGCTCCTCCACCCAGCCCGGGATCCTGGCGGCGGAGCTCCTCAAGGAAGGAGTCGACGTCGGCATGGAACTCCTCAAGGGGCACCTGCGGCCGGGTGCGCGTAAAGGATGCCTGGAGCACTGCGATCACCCAGGGCGCCGACCGGGTCAATGCCCAGGCGGGACCCTTCGTCAGGAGTTCGAGGTCCCGGAGCCGGGCGCTGATGGCGTCAGCGGATGACCTGGCGGAGCGGGGCACACACTCTCCTTGGGCTGTCGCGGGGCGGGGGCGTCGGCAGGGACGGAAAACTGCCAGCTACAAGGGTAGCCCAGCGTCCGCGACCGCTCCGTGACCTACTTCGCCGTAAGATTTCGATCCCATATCAACCTCCGGTTCGGGGCGCCGCGGCTCTGGCTCCGCGCAGAGCAGTCCCCCTACTCTTCTGCTACTGGTCTTCACCACAGCAACTTGGCCTTAGCAACGTCGCAACAGGGGGATCCATGCAGTTCGACATCAGCTCGCTCGAAACCGGCACTCTGGTCTTTATCGGAACGCTGGTGTTCGCGTTCATCCTGGCAGCCTTCGTCCTCGCCGCCGGACTGATAGCCCTGGTGCTTGTGGGAGCAGGGAAGCTGACGTGGATGGTAGTTGCAAACACGCTCCTTACGGTTGTCCACGGCGTTAACTCCGTCTGGGACCGGTTGGTGCACCGCGCGTCAACAGTGGATGTTTCCGGCAACTTCCAGCCCCAGCCTGCCCCTAGTACCGGAACTTACCCGCGGGTAATATTGAGGGACAGCTAAAGGGTTCTCCAACCCGGCGGATCCATGGCTACAGCGGCCAATCCGGCCAAGGAGATAACCCATGACCTCCGCAACTGACACTCCCTCCACCGACGCTTCAGAGGAAGTCCCCGTACCTGCCGGCAAGATTGGTGCCGGGGCCACCGCCGCCGATGCCCGCGCCGTCGCCGAAGCCGCGCGCGAATCGGGATGGGACCGCCCCAGCTTCGCCAAGGGACTGTACCTTGGCAGCTTCGACCTGGGACTGGTGCATCCGTGGCCAACCCCGGATCCGGCCGATGTTGAGCGCGGGGAGGCTTTTATAGCCCGGCTCACCGAATTCGCCCGAACCATGGACGGCGGGGTCATCGAGCGGGAGGCACAGATTCCGGACGAATACATCCGGGGCCTTGCCGAACTGGGAGTCTTCGGCATGAAGATTCCGGAGGAGTACGGCGGCCTGGGTCTCTCCCTTGTCTACTACGGGCGGGCCCTTGCCCTGCTGGGCAGTGTGCACCCCAGCCCGGGAGCACTGCTGTCAGCGCACCAGTCCATCGGCGTCCCGGAGCCCGTGAAGGTGTTCGGCACCGCGGAACAAAAGCGCGAGTACCTGCCCCGTTGCGCGG
Source organism: Arthrobacter sp. MPF02 (assembly GCF_046605375.1). Taxonomy (GTDB): domain Bacteria; phylum Actinomycetota; class Actinomycetes; order Actinomycetales; family Micrococcaceae; genus Arthrobacter. The sequence continues at coordinate 3,609,288 of NZ_CP176772.1, forward strand.
CCGGTGCCGTCACCGCGTTCCTCCTTACGGAGCCGGACGTGGGCAGCGATCCTGCCCGGATGGGCAGCACCGCAAGGCCAACGGACGACGGCGAGGCGTACCTTCTGGACGGCGTGAAGCTTTGGACCACCAACGGTGTGATCGCCGAACTTGTAGTGGTAATGGCGGTGGTGCCCGCCTATACCGGCCGGGACGGCACCAGGCACAAGGGCGGCATCAGCGCCTTCGTGGTGGACATGGACTCACCGGGCATCACGGTGGAGAACCGCAACGCCTTCATGGGCCTGCGCGGCATTGAAAACGGCGTCACCCGGTTCCACCAGGTGCGGGTGCCCGCAGCCAACCGGCTGGGCCGCGAAGGCCAGGGCCTGAAGATCGCGCTTACCACCCTTAATACAGGGCGGCTGTCCATTCCCGCGCTGTGCGTGGCTTCGGGCCGCTGGAGCCTGAAAATTGCCCGTGAATGGTCCAACGCCCGCACGCAATGGGGCAGGCCGGTGGGTGAACACGAGGCAGTGGGAAAGAAAATCGCCTTTATTGCCGCTTCCGCCTTTGCGCTGGACGCGGTTTTCGAGTTGTCCGCGGAGCTGGCTGACTCCGGCCAGAAGGACGTCCGGATCGAGGCGGCACTGGCCAAGCTGTGGGCCACCGAAATCAGCTGCCGGATCGCGGACGAGCTGGTCCAGATCCGGGGCGGTCGCGGCTTCGAGACAGCCGAATCGCTGGCGGCACGGGGCGAAAGGGCTGTTGCCGCGGAGCAGCAGCTGCGGGACCTGCGCATCAACAGGATTTTCGAGGGCTCCTCGGAGATCATGCGCCTCCTTATCGCCCGTGAAGCGGTGGACGCCCACCTTGCCGCCGCCGGCGACCTTGCGTCTATGGACGCAAGCCTGCAGGACAAGGCGAGGGCCGCCGTCGGCGCGTCCGGCTTTTACGCGAAATGGCTGCCCAAGCTGGTTGCCGGTGCCGGCATGGACCCTCGGTCCTACGGTGAATTCGGCCGCCTGGCCAAGCATCTGCGGTTCGTGGAGCGGTCATCAAGGCGCCTGGCCCGGCAGACCTTTTACGGCATGGGCCGCTGGCAGGCGAAGTTGGAGCGGAAACAGGCGTTCCTGGGCCGCATCGTGGACATTGGCGCCGAACTGTTCGCCATGACTGCTTGCTGCACGCGCGCAGAGATGCTCCTGCGCACCGCACCGGAGCGGGCGGCGAGCGCGTATGAGCTGGCGGAGGCGTACTGCGAGCAGGCCCGTGTCCGCGTGGACGAGTACTTTGACCAGTTGTGGCGGAACACGGACGACGGCGACCATGACCTCACGAAGAAGGTCCTCGCCGGAGAATACACCTGGCTGGAGGAAGGCATCCTGGACCAGTCGGAAGGAACCGGACCGTGGATCGCTGACGCCTCCCCCGGCCCCTCGAAGAAGGAAAGCCTGCACCGCAAATACAGGTAAAAGCGCAGGTCACAAAATAGTAAGCACGCTTGCTATTAACTGTGGGTGGGTGGTTGAGTGGAGCCATGAGCAGCTCAACGGAACCAGAGAACCTGCCTCCGCGGCATGCCCGGGGGGACGACAACACTAGTGGAAGCTCCCGCGCTGCCGATGCGGACAGCCAGAGCACACGCTCCTTCGACCAGGTGCCGGCAAGGGACGCCGGGCCGGACTCCACCTATTCGGAGCGGCCTGCAGCCTACGCCGAACGGGACTACTCGCCCACAACCGCTACACCCGCCGTCGATCCCAACCTCACGGACCGGCACACCGCCGTCGCGCGTGAAAAGGAACAGTTCGGCGGCATCAAGGTTGGCTCGGCCTTCTTTGGCTGGCTCACCGCCACCGGCATGGCAGTGCTCCTGACCGCCCTGGTGGCTGCCGCCGGAACCGCCGTTGGCCTTGCCAGCAACACGGACGTCAATGAGGCCGTGAACCAGGCCGCGCAGAACCAGGGCACGGTTGGCCTGGTGGGCATCATTGTCCTGCTGGTAATCCTCTTCGTGTCCTACTACTGCGGCGGATACGTGGCCGGGCGCATGGCACGCTTCAACGGTGCCAAACAGGGTTTGATGGTGTGGGTCTGGGCGCTGATCGTGGCGATCCTCGTCTCCATCCTCGGCCTCGTGTTTGGCCAGCAGTTCAACGTGCTCGCCAACCTGAACAGTTTCCCGCGGATCCCCATTAACGAGGGCCAGCTCACCACCACCAGCATCATCGCCGCCGTCGTTGTTGCCGCGGTTGCCCTGGTGGGAGCGGTGCTGGGCGGCCTGGCGGGCATGAGGTTCCACCGGAAAGTGGACCGCGCCGGATTCACGCCGGACAGCGACTACGACGACGAGTAAGCCGGTGGCGGAGCAGTGGCTTCTTTGCTGCCGGTCCTGCCCTCAGGCCAGGACATCACCGTCCACGTAGTACCAGCGGCCGCCGTCCCGCACGAACCTGCTCACCTCGTGGAGGATCCCCCGCTCGGTGCCATGCCGGTAGTACGCCTTGAACTCCACCGTTCCGGCGTTATCAAAAGGGCCGCCACCGGTGGTGGACAGGATGTCGAGGCGGCGCCACACCATCCCGGGGTCGGTTTCCAGCGTCGCGGGCGCCTTGTCCGGATGCCAGGTGTGCTGCAGGTAGCCTGCGTCCGACTGCGCGAAGGCACTGTAGCGGGACCGCATCAGCTGTTCCGCCGTGGCGGCCTTCGCCGTCCCGGCATGGAACCTTCCGCAGCACTCCCCGTACTGGTCCCCCGAGAGGCAGGGGCAGTTGTCCTGGCCCGCAAGTTTTGTCATACCCGGATGCTGTCATATCCGGTAACAGCTTTGCTACAACCCCCGACCCGCCGCCGCAGCCGGCGGCAAGGGGCATCGAAAATCCGTATGGTGGAGAAGGAGTTGTGGCCTGGGCAGATGGGCGCAGGCGTGGGCCGCGCTGCCGGCAGAGAGGAGAGATGACGTGGAAAACCCGGATACGCTCATCCTCAACCTGACCTTCCTGGGCACCGTAGGCATCGCGTTCCTGATGTTCTTCGTCCTCTTCCTGCTGGGGGTCATCACCCTGGTGCTGGCGGGCGTCGGCCGGCTGGCCGCCGTCGTCATCATGGGCCTGTTAAGCGGGCGTTCCGGGAAAGAGTCCCTTCCCCTGGTCCAGCTGTACGGGACACGCCTCCCGGACGGGGACTCGTCCGACGCCGGCGCTGCCGCGGCTTCCGGCACTGCCGGTCCCGGCCTGCTCGCGCGGCTCTCCGGCAAAGCCGCGGCCGGGGATAACACCGGCCGCCAGCCGCGAAACTGGCGTGCTGCCCTGAAGCCGGCCCACCTGAAGTCGTCGCTGCGCACCGCCGTCGAACATCACCCCGCGCTCACGGCCGCGCGCAGGGAGCCGCCGGTGCTGGCGGAAGACTGGGCGTCGGCGGTGGCGGAGGCGGATGCCCGGGCCATGGCCAGGGCACGGGCGGCGGCACCCGAGATCAAGCTGTCCGTCCGGGACCTGCCGGATCCGAAGGTTCCCGCCGAGGAAGTGGCAGAGGTGGCTCCCCTGGTGGAGTCCAGCCTGCATAACCACCGTCCGCTGCATGAGGTGCCGCGGTCCTTCAAGAAACCGCCGCCGCATCCGCCAACACTGGTGCCGCTGGACACGGGATCGCTCGTTTCCCTGACCGGTCCGCAGCAGGTACTCAAGGAAGCCGGGACCAACGGTGTTACAGGGAACGGGAAAAAGCCCTTATCCTGAGCAACCATCTGGGCTAGCGTGAAACGCATGGAATTCAGATACCTCGGAAACAGCGGTTTCAAAGTCTCGGAAATCACCTTCGGCAACTGGCTCACGCACGGCTCCCAAGTGGAGAACGACGTCGCCACCCAGTGCGTGCGTGCCGCACTCGACGCGGGCATCAGCACCTTCGATACCGCGGACGTCTATGCGAACACAGCGGCGGAAACGGTCCTGGGCGAAGCCCTGAAGGGTGAGCGCCGCGAATCCCTGGAAATCTTCACCAAGGTCTACGGACCCACCGGGCCGAAGGGTAAGAACGACCTTGGCCTGTCCCGCAAGCACATCATGGATTCCGTCAACGGCTCGCTGCGCCGGCTGCAGACCGACTACATCGACCTCTACCAGGCGCACCGCTACGATTACGAAACGCCGCTCGAAGAAACCATGCAGGCGTTCGCGGACATCGTCAGGCAGGGCAAGGCGCTGTACATCGGCGTGAGCGAGTGGACTGCGGAACAAATTCGCGCAGGCCATGCCCTGTCCAAGGAACTTGGCTTCCAGCTGATTTCCAACCAGCCCCAGTACTCCATGCTGTGGCGGGTGATCGAGGCTGAGGTAGTGCCGGCGTCGGAAGAACTTGGCCTGTCCCAGATTGTCTGGTCCCCCATGGCCCAGGGAGTCCTCAGCGGAAAGTACCTTCCCGGCCAGCCTGCCCCGGAGGGCAGCCGGGCCACGGATGACAAGGGCGGCGCCAAGATGATCGAACGGTGGATGCGCGACGACGTCCTGGCCGGCGTGCAGGAGCTGAAGCCGATCGCCGACGAAGCCGGCCTGACCATGCCACAGCTGGCCGTGGCCTGGGTGCTGCAGAACCCGAACGTGGCCTCCGCCATCGTGGGTGCGTCGCGTCCGGAGCAGCTCGCGGACAGCGCTGCCGCCGCCGGAGTGAAGCTGGAACCGGAAGTCATGAAGAAGATCGACGACGCCATCGGTTCCCTGGCAGAGCGGGACCCGGCCCAGACGAAGTCCCCGGCCAAGCGGGAAGCGTAGCCGCGCGGAATTACTGGCCCCGCCGGCCCTCTCAGTTTTGTCCAGGTATGCACGGTCCCGGTACCTCCGGGCCTGCATGCCTGGACAAAACTCCGGGGCGCGGGGCGTTGACGGGCCGGCGCGGCGGGCGTAAACCAGAGATCACAAGCTCCTCCAGCCCACCCAGGATGGCAGTACCATGACGGAGACCTTCAGCAACCCGCACGCCCGTCCAGAGGCGGCGCAGCAGCAGACGCCGGCACCGCCCGCGGCAGGGCCCACCACCGGCCCCCTGACCAGGGAGGAACTGCAGCTTTCCGCCCGCAACCACTCCATGCCGCTGGAAGCGCTGCGCCGGGATGTCACGCCCCCAGGCCTGCACTATGTCCTGACGCACTTCGACATTCCGGATATCGAGGCCTCCTCGTGGCACCTGCGGATCAACGGTGCCGTGGAGCGTGCCCTGGAACTGAGCATGGCCGCGCTGCGCAGGGACCCCGCCATCACGGTGCCCGTCACCCTTGAGTGCGCCGGTAACGGCCGGTCCCTCCTCTCGCCCCGGCCGATGAGCCAGCCGTGGGTCCAGGAAGGGGTAGGCACCGCAAATTGGACCGGTGTTCCCCTGGCCTACCTCCTGGGGAAAGCGGGTGTGCTGCAGAACGCCGTGGAGGTTGTGTTCACCGGCGCCGACGCCGGAGTCCAGGGCGGCGTCCCCCACCGATACGCGCGGAGCCTGCCGATCCGCGAAGCCCTGCGTGCCGACGTCGTACTCGCCTACAAAATGAACGGCACCGAACTGCCGCCCCAGCACGGCTACCCCCTGCGCCTGGTGGTCCCCGGCTGGTACGGCATGGCCAGCGTGAAATGGCTTGAGTCAATCGAGGTGGTTACCGCCCCCTTTGCCGGGTACCAGCAGAAGGTCGCCTACCGCTACCAGGAGTCCGCTGACGACGCCGGCATTCCGGTTTCGCGGATCAGGGTGCGTTCGCTGATGGTCCCGCCGGGCGTCCCCGACTTTTTCACCCGCAGGCGGATCCTCAACCCGGGTCCGGTGCTGCTGCAGGGCCGGGCCTGGTCGGGCGAGGGTGCGGTAACGGGCGTTGAGGTGGGCATTGACAACAACTGGGTGCCCGCACAGCTGGAGAAGCCCGCCGGCGGATTCGCATGGCGGAACTGGACGTTGCCGTGGATTGCCGAGCCGGGCGAGCACGTCCTGTCGTGCCGCGCCACGGACGCGACCGGCGCCGTCCAGCCCCTGGAGCAAAACTGGAACTACCAGGGAATGGGCAACAACATGGTGCAGCGGATCCACGTCGCGGTGGAGGAATCCAGCGCCTGACTCCGGCGTGGCCGGGGCTATACTCGGTGCCAGCCATGACCAGTCTTCCTTCCGCCCCAGCGAGCGTCCGCATCGACGCCTGGCTGTGGGCTATTCGTGCCTACAAAACGCGCTCCGCCGCTACCGCCGCTTGCCGTGCCGGCCACGTTCGGCTGAACGGCAGCCCGTCCAAAGCCTCCGCCACGCTGGTGACCGGCGATACCGTGACAGTTCGGATGCCGGGCTACGAGCGGATTCTTGAAGTGCGGCGGCTCATCGCCAAGCGAGTCGGTGCGGAAGCCGCGTCGCACTGCTTCACGGACCACACACCGCCGCGGCCCCTAGCACCGGCTCTCGGGTTGCCCCAGCGGGACAGGGGCGCCGGCCGACCCACGAAGAAGGACCGCCGCGAGATGGAGCGGCTCCGCGGGCAGGGCTGAGACAGCCTTTCTGCACGACGGCGGCGCGTCCTTTTGGCCCTCTGCCCGCCCGGACCGGTTGTTTTCCACATAGGGCTTTTGGCTGGCCGGTTTTGTCGGTGGCTGCTGGAAGACTTTGTTCATGGAGGCGTTTGGGGCAGCAGTAGTGGATGCAAGGCACCTTGGTGTCGCACATAAAGCCGCCGTGACTGTTGCCGATGCCCTGAGGATTCTGGCTGCTGTGCCTGTCGCGTCTGATGGTCCGGGGATGATTGATCAGCTGCGGCACTTTGAGGATGTGAAGGCGCTGGCGGCGGCGCGGCAGGCCGAAGTCACTGTTGCTTTTGACCTGCAGCAGCGGCGGGAGCAGGCGGCCGCGGGTGTCCCTGCGAAGGAGCAGGGCGCCGGGGTGGCGGCGCAGGTGGCGTTGGCGCGGCGGGAGTCCCCTACCCGGGGCGGGAGGCTCCTTGGCCTGGCCAGGGCCCTGACCGGAATGCCCCGCACGAGTGCGGCGTTCCGGTCCGGGCGGTTGAATGAGTGGCGCACCACGCTGATTGTCAGGGAGACGGTGTGCCTGTCGGTGGAGGACCGGGCCGCGGTGGATGAGGAACTCGCCGCCGACACCGGCACCTTCGACGGCGCCGGAGACCGTGCCATCATCTCCGCCGTGAAGGCCGCGGCGTACCGGAGGGACCCGCGGTCGGTGGCCAAGCGCGCCAGCCACGCGGTGAACGAACGGACCGTGTCGATGCGCCCGGCGCCGGACACCATGGCGCGCGTGACCGCGCTGCTGCCCGTAGCGGAGGGCGTGGCCGTGTACGCCGCGCTGTCAAAGGAAGCCGACACGCTCAGGGCTACGGGAGATGAGCGGGGCAAGGGCCAGATCATGGCCGACACCCTCGTCAAAAGAGCCACCGGCATTGAGGGCGGGGTCAGCAGCATCGAAATCCAGCTCGTCATGACCGACCGCACCCTCCTCCAAGGCGACAGCAAACCGGCCCGCCTGACCGGCTACGGCACCGTCCCCGCCGAATGGGCCCGCAAAGCGCTCCAGAGCCGGGCATCAGAGCGGGCAGGAAAGCAGCCGTTAGCCAGCGCAACGGCACTGGAAGCTCCAGCCAAAGACTCTGTGGAACACGAGCCGGCTGTCTGGCTGCGGCGGCTTTACACCGCGCCGGGCACCGGGGAGCTGGTAGCGATGGACTCACGGGCCCGGCTCTTCCCTCCCGGACTCCGCCGCTTCATCCAAGTCAGGGACGACGTCTGCCGCACCCCGTACTGCGACGCGCCCATCCGCCACGACGACCACATCATCCCCCGGCACAAAGACGGACCCACCAGCGCCGGCAACGGCCAAGGCCTCTGCGAAGCCTGCAACCACACCAAAGAAACACCAGGCTGGTCAGCCAAACCACTCCCGATCCCCGGAACCCGGCACACCGTACGACTCAAAACCCCAACCGGCCACACCTACACATCCACCGCACCGCCGCTTCCTGGTACGACTCTGCCACCGGATGGGCCCGCGGTTGCACGAGATACGCGTGCCCGCCGTCGCCGGGCTCACCGTGAGCGGACCAAGGCGCTGAAGCGGGCGCACTTCAGGCCGTTCGTTCCGGTGTAGTAGTGGCGTTAAGCGCGCCGCCCTGCGGTGAGATCGTCCGGGGTGGGCGGACCTGGCTAACCGGGAAACTTTTCCCTGCCCACCCTCATGGCCGAAAGCGTAGAGTGGCTTAAGACGCCTGATTCTGGACGACTTTGCCGCTAAGGGAGACATCGTGACGATTGATTGGGACGAAAAAAAGGCCCTGCTACAGGAACCGAACATCGCGAAGGTAACCCAACTTTGCGACGAACTGATGGAAAAGAAGCCCGGATCAATCGTCCCGTACATCGATCCCGTGCACGACGAGGACGAGTGCCGCATCATCAGCCTGCAGGGCAGCCCCGGCAAGGGCACCCAGTCCGGCTTCGTCTCCCACTACAACGACGATGAAGCTGCCCGGCGCGCCACCCAGATCTACGAACTGGCCGAACTCGATCCCCGCTATGTGATGCCGTGGAACGCGTACCCGTGGGTTCGCGAGCCTGGCAGCCCCTCGGCACTGAGCGTGCAGGAAAAGACCGACGGCCTTCGGCCATTCCGGCAGTTCCTGAAAATCAACTCGCGCGTCTCAGCCATCATCGCCCATGGCACGGATGCCTCCACCTTCCTCACTCTCTACGAAAAGACCTACCACTCGGCCCTGAAGAACGACGGCATCAAGATTTACAAGGCGACGGCCCTCGGTGGCCGGGCGTTCGCCGTTTCCGAGGCCAAACAGGAAGAACTGCTGGCCAAGAACGTCGAGACATACAAAGACGCGATGCAGCGCGCCGGCATCCAGCATCTCTAACGCTTCACATGCAGGACGTTCTCGTCTGGCTCCTCGACGGCCACGCCGCCATCCGCTGGCAGGTCCTGCGAGACTTCGAGGATGCCTCCCCTGATGACAACCTGACGGGAAAGGGTGACCCGCCGTCGTCGTTCCTTTTGTTGTAATTGACGACGGCGAAGGCCGTCCCTGACTTGCAATTGACACCTCCTGTGACCGGTGCCATATTTAAAGCGTGAACCTGTCAGACAGCCGGACAGCAGGACAGCCTGTGGTCCCCCTCGCGCGGCTCAGCGCTGCAGAGGCGGTATTCAATGCCATCCGCGGCGACATCGAATCCGGCCAGGTTCCGGTGGGCACAAAGCTCAGCTCCGAAGCCACCCTGGCGCAGCAGTACGGGGTGAGCCGCTCCGTGATCCGTGAAGCGCTGCGCTCCTGCACCGCACTGGGATTGACACAAACCAAGACCGGCAAAGGCACCTTCGTGGTCGCGAACAAGGTGGCCAACGATCTCACCCTCGGCCAGTATTCGGCGCGGGACCTCACGGAGGCCCGCCCGCACATCGAGGTCCCCGCCGCAGGCCTTGCTGCCGAACGCAGGACGGACGAGGAACTCGAGAACCTCCGCGACATCATGGCCGCCATGGCCACTGAGACTGATCCGGAGTCCTGGGTTTCCCTCGACTCCACCTTCCATGCGGCAATTGCCCGCGCCAGCGGCAACAAGGTGTTCGCCAGCGTGGTGGCGGATATCCGCGGTGCCCTCGCGCACCAATCGGAAACCCTGAACATGGTGGCTGACCGCCAGCATGCCTCGGATATCGAACACCAGCGGATCCTCACCGCCATCGAAGCGGGCTCCGCAGAGGACGCACGCGCCGCCATGGCTTTCCACCTGGACGCCGTAGGCCAGGCACTCGACTCCATCCTCAACAACTAACCAAGCAACCACCCCCTAGGACTCCATGCCCTCCCCAGCGTTTTCCGCTGCCCGCACCGCTGCCCCGGCCCTCCAAAGCCTCCCGCAGCACGTTCCCCTGGTCGCCGCCGTCCGCGACGGACTGGTGGAGAGCATCCACTACGGCTCAGCCGTAGCCCTGGCGCCTGACGGAACAACACAGGCCACCGCGGGAGATCCCGACGCCCCCTTCTACCCGCGGTCCTCGCTCAAGCCGCTCCAGGCCGTCGCCATGGTCCGCGCCGGACTGGACATCCCGGCAGACCTCCTCGCCCTGGCAGCCGCCAGCCACTCAGGCGCGGAACAACACCGCGACGGCGCCCTGCGCATCCTCGAGCTACACGGCCTCAGCGTCACCGCACTCGAAAACAGCACTGACCTCCCTTACGGCGCCCGCGAGCGCGAAGAATGGCTGCGCGGCGGCGGCAGCACCACCCAACTCACCCAGAACTGCTCCGGCAAGCACGCCGCCATGGCCGCCACCTGCGTCATCAACGGCTGGCCCGTCCAGGGCTACCTCCGCCCCGACCACCCCCTGCAGCAACTCGTGCGGGACACCGTTACGGAGTTGACCCACGAGGAGCCGGCCGCCGTCAGCACAGACGGCTGCGGCACCCCGCTCTTCGCCCTGACCCTGCACGGCATGGCCCGCGCCTTCGCCCGCATCGCCCGGGCAGCCGCCCTTGGAAGGGATGACGACCGCGGCACTGTCCTAAACACAAGCAGCCCGGAAGCCGCCGTCGGGCTCGCCATGCAGCAGCACCCGGACATGGTGGCCGGGGAAGGGCGCGACGTCACCGCCCTCATGCGCCTGCTCCCGGGCGCCGTGGCAAAGGACGGCTTTGAAGGCGTCCAGCTGGTGGGCCTGGCGGACGGCAGCGCCGTGGCCGTGAAAATTTCCGACGGCGGTGACCGCGCCCGGATGCCAGCCACGGTACGCCTGCTGGAATCGCTCGGCGTGGACAGCGCCGGACTCGCGTCCATCGCCACCGTTCCCGTGCTGGGCGGCGGCCACCAGGTGGGCCTGCTCCAGGCCACCGACTTCCTGAAATAGAACTGTCCAGACCCGTCAACGAAGCCCCGTAAGGACCCCATGACCATCACCGAAACCGCGGCACACGTCCGCTCAGAGCACGACCTGCTCGGCGACCGCGACGTCCCCGCCGACGCCTACTGGGGCGTGCACACCCTGCGCGCCGTGGAAAACTTCCCCATCACCGGCCAGAAGCTCTCCTCCAACATGCACCTGGTCCGCGGCCTCGCAGCGGTGAAGCTCGCCGCAGCGAGGACCAACCGCGAACTCGGGCTGCTCGACGCCGAGCGGGCGGAAGCCATCGGGCAGGCCTGCCAGGACATCCTGGATGGTCGGCTTGCCGACCAGTTCGTGGTGGACGTCATCCAGGGCGGCGCCGGAACGTCGTCGAACATGAACGCCAACGAGGTCATCGCCAACCGTGCCCTGGAAATCCTGGGCCACCCCAAGGGCGACTACGCCCGGCTGCACCCCAACGACCACGTCAACCTCAGCCAGTCCACCAACGACGTCTACCCCACCGCCGTGAAGCTGGGCACCATCTTCGCCGCCCGGGAACTGCTGGACGCCCTGGCCGAACTCGAAGGAGCCTGCGCAGAGAAGGCACTCGAGTTCCGCACTGTGGTGAAGATGGGCCGCACGCAGCTGCAGGACGCCGTGCCCATGACCCTGGGCCAGGAATTCGGCACCTACGCGGTGACCATCGGCGAGGACCGGCTCCGCCTGGCCGAGGCCGAACTGCTGATCCACGAGATCAACCTTGGCGCCACCGCCATCGGCACCGGCCTGAACGCGCCGGCCGGCTACGCCGAGGCAGCCTGCCGGCACCTGGCTGCGATCACCGGCCTGCCGCTGGTCACCGCCGTCGACCTCATTGAGGCAACCCAGGACGTGGGCGCCTTCGTGCATCTGTCGGGCGTCCTCAAGCGCGTGGCCGTCAAGCTGTCAAAGATCTGCAACGACCTCCGCCTGCTCTCCTCCGGCCCCCGCGCCGGCCTCGGCGAGATCAACCTGCCGGCCGTCCAGTCCGGCTCATCCATCATGCCCGGCAAGATCAACCCGGTGATCCCGGAAGTGGTCTCGCAGGTGGCCTACGAAGTCATCGGCAACGACGTCACCATCACCATGGCCGCCGAAGCCGGGCAGCTCCAGCTCAACGCCTTCGAACCCGTCATTGTCCACAGCCTCCACAAGAGCATCTCCCACCTGGAAGCAGCCTGCCGCACCCTGACGGCCCGCTGCATCCGCGGCATTACCGCCAACACCGAACACCTCCGCCTCACCGTGGAGCAGTCGATCGGCCTGGTCACAGCCCTGAATCCCCACCTGGGCTACGCCACCGCAACAGCCATTGCCCAGGAAGCCCTGGCCACCGGCAAGGGCGTGGCCGAACTCGTCCTCGAGCATGGGCTCCTCACCGCTGCCCAGCTTCAGGAACTCCTCAGCCCCGAACGCCTCGCGAACCTCAGCAAGTAGCCAAAAGGACCCCATGTCGAATTCCCCCATCACAGACCACACTGTTCCCCCGCAGGCGCATGCCACCGAGCAGGCCCTGCACGCGGAGGACAAGGGTTACCACAAGAACCTGAAGCCCCGGCAGATCCAGATGATTGCCATCGGCGGTGCCATCGGCACGGGCCTGTTCCTCGGCGCCGGCGGACGCCTGAACGCCGCGGGCCCGTCGCTGGTCCTCGCCTACGCTGTGTGCGGTTTCTTCGCGTTCCTGATCCTGCGGGCGCTGGGTGAACTGGTGCTGCACCGCCCGTCCTCCGGCTCGTTCGTGTCCTACGCCCGTGAATTCTTCGGCGAGAAGGCCGCGTTCGTTTCCGGCTGGTTCTACTGGATCAACTGGGCCACCACCACCATCGTGGACATCACCGCGGCGGCCCTCTACATGAACTTCTTCGGCAACTACGTCCATTGGATCGGCGCCGTTCCGCAATGGGCCTGGGCACTGATCGCCCTCGTGGTGGTCCTCGCCCTCAACCTTGTCTCGGTGAAGGTCTTCGGCGAGATGGAATTCTGGTTCGCGCTTATCAAGGTGGCCGCGCTGGTGGCCTTCCTCATCGTCGGCACCTACTTCGTCATCTTCGGCACCCCGGTGGCCGGCCAGGAAGTGGGCTTCAGCCTGATCACGGACAACGGCGGCATCTTCCCCAACGGCCTGCTGCCGATGATCATCCTCATGCAGGGCGTCCTGTTCGCCTACGCGTCCATCGAACTGGTGGGCACCGCCGCCGGTGAAACCGAGAACCCCGAAAAGATCATGCCCAAGGCCATCAACTCCGTGGTCTTCCGGATCGCAGTGTTCTACGTCGGTTCGGTCATCCTGCTGGCACTGCTGCTGCCCTACACCTCCTACCAGGCAGGCGTCAGCCCGTTCGTGACCTTCTTCGGTTCCATCGGCATCCAGGGCGTGGACGTCATCATGAACCTCGTGGTCCTCACCGCCGCCCTGTCTTCGCTCAACGCCGGCCTCTACTCCACCGGCCGCATCCTGCGCTCGATGGCTGTGAACGGCTCCGCGCCGCAGTTCGCCTCCCGGATGAACAAGGCCGGTGTTCCCTACGGCGGCATCGCCATCACCGCCGGCGTTTCCCTGCTGGGCGTCCCGCTGAACTACCTGGTCCCGGCCGAGGCCTTCGAGATTGTCCTCAACGTCGCGTCCGTGGGCATCATCATGACTTGGGCCACCATCGTCCTGTGCCAGCTGCAGCTCAAGCGCTGGGCGGACAAGGGATGGGTCAAGCGCCCCTCCTTCAGGATGTTCGGTGCCCCCTACACGGGATATCTTTCGCTGCTGTTCCTCATCGGCGTCCTGGTGATGGTCTTCATCGATTCGCCGCTGACCATGCTGGTGACGGCCATCGCGTCCATCCTGATGGTGTTCGGCTGGTACGCCTGCCGGAAGCGCATCCACGAGATCGCCGAAACCCGCAAGGGCTTCACCGGCACCGCTCCGGTGGTCGCCAACCCGCCGGCTGACACGTTCAAGAAGTAGCGGTTCCAAACGTCCGACGGCGGCACCCGGGTTCCTGGATCAAGGAACCGGGGTGCCGCCGTCGGGGTTAAAGTGCCCTGTTTAGGGGCTACCGTGACGGTTTGACCACCAGGGCCGAACCACCGCCGCGCCGGACGGGCTCGGCCGCGGCAACCGTCCTGCCGCCCGGCAGGAACTCGATGGCCGTTGCCGCACCTATTTCCGCAGCGGATGTACCGGGCTGCCCGGCAGCGGTGAAGGTGTGGCCGTACTGCGACTTGAGAGCCTGCCCGTACGGCGCATCGATGAACGCCTGTTCTGCCGTGACGTTGGCGGTGTTCCGCTGGGTGGCGCGCGGGGCAGCCAGTGCCTCGTCGATGCTCATGCCCAGGTCAATCCGGTTGATCAGCGTCTGCAGGACCGTGGTGATGATGGTCGAGCCGCCCGGGGAACCCAGCGCCAGGAACGGCTCGCCGTCCTTGAGCACGATGGTGGGCGACATGGACGAACGCGGCCGCTTGCCGGGCTCAATCCGGTTTGGATCGGTTGGGTTGTACACGGGCGAGAAGTCCGTCAGCTCGTTGTTCAGGATGAATCCGCGACCCGGAACGGTGATGCCGGAGCCGCCCGTCTGCTCGATGGTCAGGGTGTACTCCACCACGTTTCCCCACCTGTCGGACACGGTGAGGTTTGTGGTGTTGATGTTCTCCGTGTCCGCAGCATCACCGAGCGCTGCGGGCGTTACCGGGCACACGCCGTCGTAATTCCTGACGTCGCCTGCGGGCACTGGCTTGGTTGCCGCCCTCAGTGGACTGATTTCGCAGGCACGCTCCTTGCCGAAGACCGGGTCGAGGAGTGCCTTGGTGGGCACCTTGACGTAAGCGGGATCGCCCACATATTTGCCGCGGTCCGCGAAGGCAAGGGCAGTAGCCTCCAGGTAGTGATGGAGCACCTTGGCCCTGTCCGCCTTCAACGCGGGCAGGTCGAATGTCTCAAGGATGTTCAGCGCCTCGCCCACAGTGGTGCCGCCGCTGCTCGAAGGCGCCATGCCGTACACGTCGTACCCCCGGTAGTTCACGTGCGTGGGGTCCTGGTCCAGGACCTCGTAGTCATCGAGGTCCTCCTCCGTCATAACCCCGGCCGGCCCGGGAACAGGAACTTTGGGATCAGTGGAAGACGGCGCCTTCCGCACGGTGGTTGCGATCTCTTTTGCCAACCCTTCGTCATAGAACTCGTCCATGCCTTCCCGGGCCAGGAGCCGGTAGGTTTCGGCCAGGTCCTTATTCTTGAAGACTGAGCCCACCGCGGGCGCATCGTTGTTCGGGCCGGGCAGGAAGAGCTTTCTCGTTGCCTCGAAGGGCAGGAAGCGCTCCTTGTTTTCGAGGGTTTGCAGGCGGAAGGTCTCGTCCACCACAAAACCCTTTTCTGCTACTTCGATCGCCGGCTCCAGCACCTTCGCCAGGTCCTTCTTGCCCCAGCGTTCCAGTGCCCTTTCCCAGGTGGCGGGGGTGCCCGGCACACCTACCGACATGCCGCTGGTTGCCTGCTTCTTGAATTCGTAGGCCTCGTTGGTGCCGGGCTTGAGGAAGGCGTCCCGTGGCATCGCCTCAGGCGCGGTCTCGCGGCCGTCGAGGGTATACACTTTCTCGCGCTTCGCGTCGTAGTACACAAAGTATCCGCCGCCGCCGATGCCGGCGCTGTACGGTTCGGTGACGCCGAGGGTGGCTGCAGCCGCAACAGCGGCATCAACAGCGTTGCCGCCCTTGCGGAGAATTTCGAGGGCTGCGGCGGAGGCGTCCAGGTCCACGGTGCTGACGGCGCCGCCGTATCCGGTTGCCGTGGGGATTTTTTCGACGTTGTCCGCCCAGTGCTTTTGGTGGGCGGAGGCTGGGCTCGTTAGTGCCCCGGTGGTCACGCTCATCGCCAGCGCAGCCGTAATGGCTCCTAGCCGGCGTCCCAGATGTGGCATGGTTGCTCCTGATGGGGTGCGGGTGAGGTGGCTCACACGCTACTCCTCGCGGCTGGCGCCCTCAATGCCAAACTGCAGGTAACGGCCCCCTTGACGCCCTCCGGGCCCAGGTCTATGGTCAGCCCCATCCTGGTGGTTCGACGATGGGGCGCCCGGGTGCCGCCGTCGTCCGTATTCCTTCTTAAGGAGAACCATGATGGACAATCCGGAAGCAAGAATCGTTGTGGGCGTGGATGGTTCCAATTCCTCGGTGGAGGCCCTACGGTTTGCAGCGCGACTGGCGCCCGCCCTCGATGCGCGGATCCAGGCCGTGGCCTGTTGGGATTTTCCGCAGATCTATGCGGGATACGTCCCGCCGGACTTTGAGGAGTTTGAAGCCGCGGCCGCCAAAACCGTAGCGGAAGCACTTGGGAAGGCTTTCGGTCCGGACGTCCCGGCGAACATCAGCCAGGATCTGGTCCGCGGACCCGCGCCTGCCAAACTGGTGGACGCCAGCGCAGGCGCAGCGATGCTGGTTGTGGGCCGCCGCGGCCACGGCGGCTTCCTCGGCATGCATCTCGGATCCGTGAGTTCCGCATGCGTTTCGCACGCCGCCTGCCCGGTCCTGGTGGTCCACACCGATGACAAGCACCGGCCGCACCATCTGTGGAAGGGCTCCAGGGGCGGCGAGGCCCAGAAGCTGTAGTCGCGCAATCCGGCCCGCGTAATGCAACGCTCCCGCAACCTCCGCACGGGAGCCGATCGCCTATGCTCTGCACAGCGGCATAAGGCGCCGGCGCTTGCCCGTCCGGCAGGTAGACCAGCGCAGTTCAATGACGAACCACCACGGGAGAAACACGCCGCTGGAACTCTTTTTTGACCTGACCTTCGTCATTGCCTTTGGCGTGGCCGGCAGCCAGTTCGCCCATGAGATCGCCGAGGCCCACCTGGTGCCGGGACTGCTGGGCTTCGGGTTCGCGATGTTCGCGGTGATTTGGGCCTGGATCAACTTCACCTGGTTCGCCAGCGCCTATGACACGGACGACTGGGTATTCCGGGTTGTCACCATGGTGCAGATTGTCGGGGTGCTGATCCTCACCATGGGGATTGAACCGATGTTCCACTCGATCGTCGAGGGCCACCACGTGGACAACCGGGTGATCGTCGCCGGCTACGTGCTGATGCGGCTCGCCCTGGTGGCGCAGTGGATCAGGGCCTCACGGCAGGACCCCGCCCGGCGGGAAACCTGCCTGCGGTATGCGAGGTACCTGGCAATGGTGCAGCTGGGCTGGGTCGCCGTGCTGGTGCTGGAAACCGACGTCCCCACCACCCGCCTCACCTGGCTGTACAGCGTGATGATGGGCGCGGACCGCACGGTGATTGCGGTGGCCGCTGGCATCCTGGTGGTTCTGGCGGGCTCGGTGGGCCTCGCTGCGCTGGGCGCCTCGGTCCCCGTCTGCATGCTGGTGATGGTGCTTGCCCTTGCGGCCTCCATCGTCATCGACGAACGCAGGGGCAGCGAACGCCTGCACACCGCCTTGCGGAAGCGGAAGAGGCCCCACACCCGGCCTAGCCGCCCTCAGGCTTTCCACACCCAGGGTTGCTTCGGCAGCCGGTCAGGATCAAAGGAGGCAAGGGCCTGCTGCAGGGTTCCCGGCGGCAGGCCGAGTGACACCAGGAGCCGGTTCCGCACGTCCTGCACGGACACCCCCGTTTCCGCCAGGTCGGCCAACGTGACGGCACCGTCGCGCTTCGCCAGCCGGGCGCCGTCGTCATTGACCACGAGCGGAACATGCGCGTATTCCGGCAGCGGAATGTCCAAAAGCGATGCCAGGTAGGCCTGCCGCGGCGTGGACGGCAGGAGGTCATCACCGCGGACCACCTGGTCAATGCCCTGGGCCGCATCGTCCACCACCACCGCAAGGTTGTAGGCGGTGACACCGTCGTTGCGGCGGAGCACGAAGTCGTCAACCACGCCCGTATATTCTCCGTGCAGCACATCCCGGACGGTGTACTCCTGGACGCCTGCCCGCAGCCGGACGGCCGCCGGCCGGGTGGACCGCTTGAATTCCAGTTCGGCAGCATCGAGGTTCCGGCAGGTCCCCGGATACGCACCTTGCGGAGCATGCGGAGCGGACGGCGCTTCCTGGATTTCCCGGCGCGTGCAGTAGCACTCGTACGTCAGGCCTGCCTGCTGAAGGCGCCCGATGGCGTCCTCGTAGAGCGTCCCGCGGGCAGTCTGCCGTACCGCATCCCCGTCCCATGTCACGCCGACGGCCGCCAGGTCCCGCAACTGCAGCGCTTCCGCGCCCGCCCGCGCCCGGTCCAGGTCCTCCACCCGGAGCAGGAACCGGCGCCCGCTGGACCTGGCAAACAGCCACGCCAGGATGGCGGTCCGCAGGTTGCCGACATGAAGCTCACCGGAAGGGCTGGGGGCGAAGCGGCCGGCGGAAGTCATGGCTCCAGCCTAAGCGGGAACAGCACAAGAGCCCCTCAGCTACCGATGGTCCGGGCATCCGGTGATCGGTGGCTCAGGGGCTCTTGCCGTGAAAAGCGTGCGGAATGACAATGCGTGAACAAGAGTCAATCAGCGGCAACCTCCTTGCGGGAGGCGGTCTGCAGCGCCCGGGTGGTGTGCCGGAAAAGCCAGTAGCCGGTGGACTTCGGCGGTAGCCTTGGCCCTGTTGCCAACATTTCAGCAGCCGCCCTACAGTTGGTGCAACCGCGACTGCTTCAACTGGTCAAATTGCCTAAATCATCGTGGGCAGAGAAGGAGGAACTGATCAATTTGCTGGAACTGGACACAACGGAAAAGCGGATTCTCCGGGCATTGGACGAAGATCCCCGGGTGCCCATCATGGTGCTGGCCCAGCGGCTCGGCCTGGCCCGCGGCACCGTGCAGTCCCGGTTGGAACGGATGGCGTCCTCCGGCGCGCTCCGCGCCAACAGCAGCCGCGTACTGCCGGCGGCGCTGGGACGCGGTGTAGCGGCTTCCGTGAGTGCCGAGCTCGACCAGAGCCACCTTAACGAAGCCATCGCGGCCTTGCAGGAAATCCCTGAAGTCCTGGAGTGCCATGCGCCGGCAGGTGATACCGACCTGCTGATCCGGGTGGTGGCCACCAGCCCCGACGATCTCTATCGGGTTTCGGAGGAGATCAGGTTGTGTCCCGGCATCGTCCGCACCTCAACCAGCATGTTCCTCCGGGAGGTCATTCCCTACCGCACCACCGGGCTGCTTGCCGATTGACGGCCACCCGGCCCGCTACACCGGTGGCCCGGCGAACCGAACAGCCGCTGCGCCTCCATGATGGTGGGATGGTCCGACACCCGGTTCTCGAAGTTGCCGGACTGGCGGCCGTCCTGGCCGGGATGCCCGGCGCCCAACTCCGGACCTTCCTGCAGGGCATGGGCACCAGCGGCATCATCATGGTGCTGCCGGGCGTTGTCCTGCTGGTAGAGCAACTGCTGCCACTGCTCGCGGCGGCTTAGTCGTCGCTGAGCTTCTTCCAGTCCTGCTCCCAGATCCGGCGCATCTCCTCGTCCTTGCGGATCGGAATGGGCGCGGCGATCTCACGCTGGGGCTCGGGATCGGGCCGGCGCTTTCCCCAGTCACGCGGATTCAGTGACCGGCGGCTGGATTCCAGCAGCAGCAGCGCCCGGTCAGTCAAGGCATCGTTCCGCAGCACCAGGTGCGTCTTGCGACGGCGCAACACCTCGCCGATGGCCTGGTGCGCGGCCTCGTACCGCCCTTCGCGTCGTAGGGCACGCGCCCTGACCAGCAGCAGCGCCGCGGAAAGATCGTCCGCATTCAGGAGGCCGTCCGTCCAGTCGATCACGGTCCGGCTGCGGCCCAGCGTCAAGGCAAGCGAGCATCGTGCCAGCGCCATGGGGAGCGACGGCGGCAGTCCGGTCAGTGCGTCCAGCGCAGCTTCCGTCCGGCCGGTTTCGCGCAGGGCATGGGACAGCGCCAGGAATACCGATTCCTCGCTGAAGAGGACCGGCACCTCGACCCGTTCGGCGACTTCGATCCGGGTGACAACCCGCGTGAGGTACGTGGACGAGTAGCGGTTGGCGTCGTCCTCGTTGCGGGTGGTCAGGCCGCGCTGCAAGAGTTCCGAGGCGCGCAGGTAGCCGCCGTGCTGGTATGAGAGCAGTCCCGCCATCAGGTAGCAGAGGCCCGCCCAGCCTGGGTGGGCGCGGGCCAAGGTGATCAGCCGGTCCGGTTCCCGGCTGCTGAAGACAGCTTCGTGAACGGCCTTGGCAGGCTTGGGCAGGAGGAGTTTCAGGCGCGGGACTTCGCCGTCGACGGCCAGCAGTGCGGGATTCCGTCCGCCCAGGACGCCGTTTAGCAGGCCGCCTACTCCGCCGGCGAGGTCATGGACCGGTGTGCGGACCAGCGGATGGCCGAAGGGAGTGAGGTCACGGCTGTCCCAGTAGATCGGTGCAGTGTCCCCGGCGGTCATCTTTCCATGTTAACCGGGCCGCCCGGGCCGGCTAACCCCTTGTCCGATCAGCCGTTTTCAGGAAAAGTGGCATGCAGACCTGCTGTCCAGGCTTGGCATTAACCCCGCCGAGCTGCTGGGCAAACTTCCTGGCGGCCTCGGCAACAAACTCGGAGGTCTGGGCAACTAGCGGGTCATCCCCGTATCGCCGTCGGCCTCCAGCAGCTTCCAGCTGAAGGTCCAGTCGGCGGGCCTGGATGTCCGCGGGCCGGTTGCTGCTCCATGCGGCCTGGTAGTTTCTGCATCCAGGCCGCAATATGTTCCCGTGCTGTATCAGGCTCAGTTATGCCATTTGTTCTACGCCTGGGTTTCGCCGTGGTGCAACCGGTTCAGCCGCTGATGGCCGCGACCCACACGCCGATGACCCAGGTGCTCGCGGCAAGGCAGGCGAGCCCGAATTCGGCGAGCATGCCCAGCCCGGTGGCCTTGAGTGCCGCCCAGCTCGAGGTGGTGGCCCTGCCTATGTTGCGGGTGCGGAGGAACTCGCTGAGCAGCAGGCCGGCCGCGAACCCGACGAAGAGTCCCACCACGGGGATGAGGAACATGCCCACCACCCCGGCCACGAGGGCGGCCACAATGCTGCGGCTTGGAATGGCGTGCTGCTTCAGCTTCCTGCCCGTCAGGACAGCGCTGGCTGCCATCCCCGCGGCCACGAACAGCATGGCCACCGCAAAGACCACCCAACCCGCCGCGCCGGCGCCGCCCCAGATGGCCCAGGCCAGCAGGCTGGCACCGATCAGGATGCTGCCGGGCAGGACGGGGATAACGGTGCCGGCCACCCCCACCGCAATGGCCAGGCCGCACAAAATGGTCACCACGGTCTCGGAAGTCATGGAATTCAGTGTATTTCCTGCTTGACCCCCGACGGCGGCGCCTCCCTTGGGCAAGGAGGCGCCGCCGTCGTTGTTGTCCCGGGCGGAAGGAGCCTTACTTCGCGTCTGCTGCCGCGGCCACAGCGGCGGTGACTGCCGGGGCGACCCGCGGATCCAGCGGGCTGGGGACGATGTAGTCTGCGGACAGATCCTCGGCCGCGAGTTCGGCGATGGCCTGCGCCGCGGCGAGCTTCATGGCGGGGGTGATGCGTCGGGCACCTGCGTCCAGTGCACCGCGGAAGATGCCGGGGAAGGCGAGGACGTTGTTGATCTGGTTGGGGAAGTCGCTGCGGCCGGTGGCGACGACGGCGGCATACTTCGCGGCCACCTCGGGCAGTACCTCGGGGTCCGGGTTGGAGAGGGCGAACACGATGGCGTCCTGGTTCATCAGGGCCAGGTGCGCCTCTTCCAGCTTGGAGGACGAAACACCGATGAAGACGTCGGCGCCCGCCAATGCCTCGGCCGGGCCACCGGTCACGCCGCGGGGGTTGCTGCGCCCGGCGATATCCGCCTTCTTGCTGGTGCTGTCTCCGGCCAGGTCCGCGCGGGTGCTGTTGATGGCGCCCTTGGAATCAAGCAGGACCACATCGCTGATGCCTGCGGCCAGCAGGATTTCGGCGACGGCGATGCCGGCGGCGCCCGCACCAGAGACCACCACGCGCAGGCTCTCCAGGGGGCGTCCGGTGACCTTGGCGGCGTTGGTGAGGGCGGCGAGGGCAACGACGGCGGTGCCGTGCTGGTCATCGTGCATCACCGGGCAGTCAAGGGCCTCGATCAGCTTTTCCTCGAGTTCGAAGCAGCGCGGCGCGGCGATGTCCTCGAGGTTGACGGCGCCGAAGCTGGGGCGCAGCCGGACGAGGGTTTCCACGATCTCGTCAACATCGCTGGTGTTGAGGACCAGGGGAATCGAGTCGAGGTCGCCGAAGGTCTTGAAGAGGGCGGACTTGCCTTCCATCACCGGCAGCGAGGCGCTGGCGCCGATGTTGCCCAGGCCCAGGACGGCGGTGCCGTCGCTGACCACGACCACCAGGCGTTCGGCCCAGGTCAGGGTGCGGGCCAGTTCGGGCTGCTTGTGGATGGCGCGGCTGACCTCGGCCACACCGGGGGTGTAGGCAATGGACAGGTCCCGCTTGTTGGACAGCGGCGCCGTGGTGGCGACCGAGAGCTTGCCGCCCTGGTGCGCGCCGAAGATCTCTTCCTCGGTCAGGGCGGTGGCTGCGGAATCGTCAACTGCGGTGATTGCGTCAATGGACACGTCGTTGTCTCCTGGTTCTCGCCGTGCATGCACGGCACCTGAGTACCCCGGTCCGGCGGACCCGGGGTGATGAAATGCTGCGAACAGGAAACCCAGGGGTGGCGGGTCCGCAGGAGCGTAGGGGATGTTTCCACCCTGCTGCTCCGGTTGACCCATGGTAGGCAGCCGCTGAAAGGACGAAAGCACGGCTTGACACGGCAAAGGCGCGCTAAAACGCTTTTGCCCGCGCTTTTGTGATCCAGGACACCTTATTAAGGCGTATTTATCGGCCTTTTGGTCTAGGCCAGTTACGCACTTTGGTGCAGTGTGAAGCGGGAATCAGTTCCAGGTGACAGCCTGGCGCAGGCCTTTTTGAGGTCTTCCTCGGCCTCGAACAAGGACAGCCGCCGGTTGCGGACGGACTGGACCAGACCAGTGACGGTCAGCAGCAATACCCGTGCCGCCACCTCATCACTGGCGGCTGCCCCCACCACCTTCTCGCCGAGGGCGTCGATTTCGCGCAACAGGGCAGTGGTGTCGCGGTCTGGCAGGTAGACGCCGCGGCTGAGGCACTGTTCCACGGCCGGCTGCATGACCCGCATGTGGAAGATCTCCATAACCAGCCCGGCAAGGGCGCGGCCGCGGAACCGGGTGGAGGCGCTTCGGGCACCGGCCTGCAGCTCGTCGAGCTGGTGGCGGTAAAGGGCAAGCATCAGGTGCGTGGGCGACGGAAAGTACCGGTAGAGCGTGCCAAGCGGGACATCAGCCTTGGCTGCCACTTCGGCCAGTTCCACGGAGTCCAGCCCCTTGCGCGCGAAGGACGCGGCGGTTTCCAAAATGCGGGTATAGCGGAGCCGCTGGCGCGGAGCGGATGGCCTGGCGGCCATGGGCGGATGGTCTGAAATGGTCTCGGGCATCGGCATTCCGGTTGTAATCCTGTGTGTTGGCAGCCGGGAGCGCCCCCATCCCGACTCCGCCTGCAGTCCGGTTCAACTATACGGCACAGCAGTTTGACGAATTCGTCAGCGTTCTTACCATCCCTGTCAGGGCGGGTCAGTCCACGCCCCTGATCATCACCACAAAGACGGCTCCGAGCATCCCGATGACAGCGGCCAGGAGGAACAGGACGTCGTAGCCTCCCCATTCGGTCACGGCCAGCAGCGCCAACCCGGGTGCCACCACCTGCGGGAGGGAGTTGGCCACATTGATCACGCCCATGTCCTTGCCACGGCTGACGGCAAACGGCAAAACCTGGGTCAGCAAAGCGAAGTCCACGGCCAGGTAGGCGCCGAAGCCGATGCCCAGGACGGCGGCCCCGGCGAGTGCTCCCGGCCAGACGGGGAAGAACGCCATGATGAGGCCGGCCATGGCTATGGTGGCGGAGGACCCGATGACAAAGGGCTTTCTCCGGCCCACCCTGTCGCTCCACGGCCCCGCCAGGACGGCAGTGACCATCACCATGACGGCGTAGATGCCGGTAAGGACCAGCACGCCGGCGGCCGGATCGTCGTGGCCGATGATGTCGCGCAGGAAAAACAGCAGATAGACGATGGTCAGCTGGTTGCCTACGTTTACGAGGAACCGGGTCAGCCACGCCCATGCGAAGTCCGGATACTTCACCGGGCTGATGTAGAAGCCGGAAAGGAAGGACCGCAGCCGGAACGCCGGTAGCTCGGACATTGGCAGTGCAGGGTCATTCCGGTGGAACAGGTACGGCAGGACGGACAGCAGCAGCGCCGCCCCGCACAGCCAGTAGCCCACCATGAAGTTGCCGGACACGACGGCGCCGAAAACCGCCCCGGTGAGGATCCCCAGGGTCTGGCCCATGGCAGCCAGTCCGCCCACTCCGCCGCGCTGGGCAACCGGGACACGGTCCGGCACAGCCGCGGTGATGGCCGCATAGGCGGCGTTGGCGCCCAGTTGGACCAGGCACCAGAAGATCACCATCAGCGCAACGGCTCCCGACACGGACATCGCCAGCAGTGCCGCGGTTGCCAGGACCGCCCCTGCGAGTACCCATGGGGCGCGGCGCCCGAAGCGGGAGGTGGTCCGGTCCGAGAGCGCACCGAAGAGCGGATTGGCCACCAGGGAGACTGCCGCGCCGCAGGCCGTGACCAGCGAAAGGATGGCTTCCTTGCTGGGCGCATCGATGCTGATGGCCTGCTGGCCGATGAAGACATTGATGGGGCCGAAGAACGCAGCATTGATGCCGACGTTGACCAGGACCAGCCCGGTCACCCAGCGTGCGGTGACCTTTTCCGTGGGCTCGGCGAGCGCCGCCGACGCCTGCGGAAGGTCCGGCGGGACAGGCGTGTTCGGCAAAGTCATGGCTGTTCCCCCTGGACGTCGTGATGCGGAAATCAGACTATCGTGGGCAGCATCAACCCGGGGGCCACACCAAGGCCCGGGCCGCAAAGAGCAGGAGAAGCCATTGGCAGCAGCAGAAGACCAGTCCCTGACCGCCATCAACACCGCCGACCTCTACGATGAGCGCGGCGACGAACTCACCTCTGTTTCGTTGCAGTTCCAGTCCCTGGGCGGCCGATCGCACTTCTTCGGGACGGCGCGGACCATCCGTTGCTTCCAGGACAACGCCCTCGTGAAGTCCGTCCTGGCCACGCCGGGCAACGGCAGCGTCCTGGTGGTGGACGGCGGCGGCTCACTCGGCACCGCCCTGATGGGGGACATGATCGCCGAAAGCGCCGTGGCGAACGGCTGGGCCGGCGTCGTCATCCATGGCGCCATCCGGGACCGGGAGGCTCTTGCCCTCCTGGACCTGGGCGTGAAGGCGCTCGGAAGCAACCCGAGGAAGAGTGCCAAGGCCGGCGCCGGTGAAACGGACGTGGATGTGGTGATCGACGGCGTGACCTTCCGTACCGGGGCGATGGTCTGGTGCGATCCGGACGGCATCCTCGTGGAACGGTAGGCACCACGACGACGGCGGCGCGGCCCGCCGTCGTCGTCCTCCCTGTGGCGGGGACACGCCCAAGTGGATCGCGGCGCCGTGGCATGGAACACTGTTAGGCGCGAGTGCGCCGGCCCCCCTGGCCGGTACCGCAGCCGACGACGTCCGCACCGCATCCATCAAAACCCAGACCCAGGGAGAACCATGCCCACTGCACAGGAGCAGACGACCAGCCGGATACCGCAGCGGGTGATCTGGCTTGCCCTCGCGGGGGCGGTGGGCGGATTCCTCTTCGGCTTCGACTCTTCCGTGGTGAACGGCGCCGTGGATGCCATGAAGGACGAATTCGCGCTGTCGGAAGCGGTGACAGGCTTTGCCGTGGCCGTCGCGCTGCTCGGTTGCGCTGCAGGTGCCTACCTCGCAGGAAAGGTGGCCGACCGTTACGGCCGGATTCCGGCGATGAAGATCGGCGCACTGCTGTTCCTGGTCAGCGCCCTGGGTACCGGTTTCGCTTTCAGCGTGTGGGACCTGATCTTCTGGCGCCTCGTGGGTGGGCTGGGGATCGGCCTCGCCTCCGTCATCGCCCCGGCGTACATTTCGGAAATTTCGCCGCGCAAGGTCCGCGGCCGCCTGGCTTCGTTGCAGCAGCTGGCCATCACCACCGGCATCTTTGCTGCGCTCCTGTCCGACGCGCTCCTGGCCACCAGCGCCGGCGGCGCGGACCAGGCCTTCTGGCTGGGGATCGAGGCCTGGCGGTGGATGTTCCTGGCCGCCGCCGTGCCCGCAGTAGTGTACGGATGGGTGGCGTTCACGCTGCCCGAATCCCCGCGGTTCCTGGTGTTCCTGGGCAAGGAGGACGAGGCGCGGAAGGTCTTTGATTCGATCGCCCCGGCCGAGGACACGGACCGGCACATCCGCGAGATCCGGGAAGCCATCGAGGAGGACCGGCTGGCCGGCCAGAAGGGGTCGCTGCGCGGAAAGACCCTTGGCCTGCAGGCGGTGGTCTGGGTGGGCATCATCCTGTCCGTGCTCCAGCAGTTCGTGGGCATCAACGTGATCTTCTACTACTCCACCACCCTGTGGAAGGCCGTGGGCTTCCAGGAGAAGGACTCCCTCACCATCTCGGTGGCAACGTCCGTCACCAACATCCTGGTGACCCTGGTGGCGATCGCATTGGTGGACAGGATCGGGCGCCGGCCCATCCTGCTGGCCGGTTCCGTTGGCATGGCCGTGTCGCTGGCCGCCATGGCGCTGGCCTTTGCGTCGGCGACGGGCAGTGGAGGGGACATCACCCTTCCGGGTTTTTGGGGCCCGCTGGCACTGGTGGCCGCAAACGTGTTCGTGGTCAGCTTCGGCGCCTCCTGGGGCCCGCTGGTGTGGGTGCTCCTCGGTGAGATCTTCCCGTCCCGGATCCGCGCCCGGGCCCTTGGCCTTGCCGCGGCGGCGCAGTGGGTGGCCAACTTCGCGATCACCCTCAGCTTCCCTGTCATGGCGGCCGGTTCCCTGCCGCTGACCTACGCCATGTACGCGCTGTTCGCCGCGGCCTCCTTCTTCTTCGTGATGTACAAGGTGCCCGAAACCAACGGCATGTCCCTGGAGCAGGCCGAGACGCTGTTCGTGGCCAAGGGATCCGCCAGGGTTTAGCCAGCGCCGGCGAAAAGCCGCAGCAAGTTAAAGAGCGTCAGGCGAAGTAGACGCCGATCCGGTTGCCGTCGATTTCCTCGATCCGGATGTCGATGTCGTAGACGTCCCGGAGCATGGCCTGCTGCATGATCTCCCGCGGGCTGCCCTGGTGCACCAGCCGTCCGTCCTTCATGGCCAGGATGGTGTCCGAGTAGCAGGACGCGAAGTTGATGTCATGGACCACCAGGACAATGGTTTTGCCCAGGTCGTCGGCCAGCCGGCGCAGGAGCCGCATCATTTCCACGGAGTGCTTCATGTCCAGGTTGTTCAGCGGCTCGTCGAGGAGCAGGTACCGGGTGTCCTGAGCGAGCACCATGGCAATGAAGGCCCGTTGCCGCTGGCCGCCGGAGAGCTCGTCCACGAACTTGTCCGCCATGGGTGTCAGGTCCAGGTGCGCGATGGCCTCCTCCACCTTGGCGAGGTCCTCGATGGTGGGGCGGCCGCCGGAGTGGGGGAACCGGCCGAACGCCACCAGGTCCCGCACGGTCAGCCGCATGGTCAAGTGGTTCTCCTGCCGCAGGATGGCCATGGTCCTGGCCAGTTCGCGGCTGTCCGTGGCGGCGACGTCCAGCCCGGCCACGGACACCTCCCCGGACTCCAGCGGCTGCAGCCGGCTGATCAGTGAGAGCAGTGTGGACTTGCCGGCCCCGTTGGGGCCGATGATCGAGGTGATGCCCCCTTGCGGGATAACGCAGCTGACGTCGTCGAGGACCGCCTGGCCGCCGTAGCTCTTGGAGACGTTGCGGACCGCGATGGTCATTTTAGGGAGCCTTTCAGCAGGAGGTAGAGGAACAGGATGCCGCCGGTGAACTCGATGACCACGCTGAGGGCCGTGGCGAAGCCGAAGACCTGTTCAAGGACCAGCTGCCCGCCCACCAGGGCAACGGCGCCGATGAGCACCACGATGGGCAGTAGCCAGGCGTGGCTGAAGGTGCGGCAGAGCTGGTAGCCGAGGCTCACCACCAGCAGGCCGAAGAAGGTCACCGGTCCCACCAGGGCGGTGGACACGGCCACCAGGAGGGAGCATCCCAGCAGGACCAGCATCACCGTTTTGCGGTGGTCCACGCCCACGTTGATGGCCACTTCACGGCCCAGCGCGAGGACGTCAAGCGTCCGGCGTGCCCGCCACACGGCGGCGCACACCACGGCGATGATCACCGCGGACACGGCCAGCAGCGACGGGTCCACGTTGTTGAACGACGCGAAGAACAGGTCCTGCAGGATGATGAACTCGCTGGGTTCCATCAGCCGCTGCAGCAGTGACGAAAAACCGCGGAACAGGCTGCTTAGGATGACGCCCACCAGCAGGAGCAGGTGCAGCGAGCGGGTGGCCCCGGTGAACATCCACCGGTACAGCAGCGCGCTGAAGGCCACCATGAGCACCACCTCGACGCCGAACTGCAAGGCGGGTGGTGCCGCCACCACTGCGGCAGCCCCGAGGGTGAAGGCGAGCGCCGTCTGGATCAGGATGTACAGGGAGTCGAACCCCATGATGGACGGGGTGAGGATCCGGTTGGCCGTCACCGTCTGGAACAGCAGGGTGGACACGCCCACGGTCACGGCCACCAGCAGCATGGCGGCCACCTTGATGCCGCGGCGGGGCAGGACGTAGTCCACGTTGCCTTTGAGGTCGAAGAAGAGGAAGAAGAGGACGACGGCGGCCGTCGCGGCGAGCAGGATGCCCACCACCAGGTGCGGGGAGGCATTGCGGACGCGGCCGCGGAGGCGGGTGGCGGGCGCAGCGGCTTTGGGAGGACGCGGGGCGGTGGCGAGCGCGTCAGGCATTGCGCTTCCTCAGGATCAGGACGAGGAAGAGGATGGCGCCCAGCACGGACATGACCATTCCCACGGGAACCTCGTAGGGGTAACGGATGGTGCGGCCGATGATGTCGCAAACCAGGACAAAGGCGGCCCCGAACAACGCGGTCCACGGGACGGCCCTGCGGAGGTTGTCGCCGAAGAGCAGGGACACGATGTTGGGCACCACCAGGCCGAGGAACGGCACGGCACCCACTGTGGTGACCACGACGGCGGAGATCAGCGAGACGATGATCAGCCCCAGCCGCATGGTGCGCGCGTAATTCAGGCCCAGGTTGGTGGTGAAGTCCTGGCCCATCCCGGCCACGGTGAACCGGTCGGCGGCCAGCAGCCCGGCCAGGACCAGGACGGCAACGATCCAAAGCAGTTCGTACCGGCCGCGGAGGACTCCGGAGAAGTCGCCGACCATCCAGTTGCTCAGGGTCTGGAGGAGGTCGTACCGGTAGGCGAAGAATGTGGTGACGGCGGCGATTACGCCGCCGAGCATGATGCCCACCAGCGGGATGAGCAGGGTGTTGCGGGCGGGCAGCCGCCGCAGGATGGCCAGGAACAGGGCCGTCCCCAGCAGCGCGAAGGCACTGGCCACGAGCATTTTGACCAGCACGGGCGCGGACGGTGCAAGGACGGTGACCACCAGGATACCCAGCGTGGCGGACTCAACAGTGCCAACGGTGGACGGTTCCACGAACCGGTTGCGGGCCATCAGCTGCATGATGAGTCCTGCCACGGCCACGGCCATGCCGGCAAGAAGGACGGCCAGGGTGCGGGGCACCCGGGAAATCCAGAAGACTTCAACGGTGGCAGGGTCGCCGGCCAGGAGGGCCGGCAGCGAGACGTCGCTGACGCCCACGAACATGCTGGCGGCCGCGAGGGCAAGGACGGCGACTGCGGCAGCAGCCAGGCCCGCACGGTGGCGGGCCTGGCTGCTGGTTGCCTGTGCGGCGGGGCGCACGGCGTTGGTGGTCATGGGCGTGCAGGGGTTGGAAAGGGGGTCAGGCCACGGAGCCGGCCACGGCGTCAACCATGGCCTTGACGTTGTTCAGGCCGTAACCCACGATGTACCAGCCGGCGGGGTCGAGGTTGATGACCTTGTTGTCCTTGGCGGCGTTGGTGGACCGTACCAGCTCGTTGTCCAGCAGCGGGTTGGCTGCCGGGGCGTCCCCACCGGTGGCAACGTCGCGGTTGATGACGTACAGGATGTCGGGGTTGACCTGCTTGATGTATTCGAAGGAGACGGCCTCGCCGTGGCTTCCCTCTGTTTTGACGTCGGCAGCGGCGGGTACGCCAAGGACGTCGTGGATGATGCCGAAGCGTGAGCCCGCGCCGTAGGCGGTAACCTCGCCGCCGGACGTCAGCACGATCAGGCCCTTGCCGGCGCTTGCGGCCTTGGCCTTGGTGTCGGAGACGGTGGCGTTGACGGCGGCGAGTTTCTCTTCGACTTCAGCGGACTTGTCGAAGATGGTTCCCAGCTTTTCGGTCTGGGCCTTGAAGCTTTCCATCGGCTGGGCGGCATCGATGGACAGGTCGATGGTGGGGGCGATCTTGCTCAGTTCCTCGTAGGCACCGGCGGTGCGGCCGGAGATGATGATGAGGTCCGGGTCGCCGGCGCTTACGGCTTCGAAGTCGGGCTCCTTCAAGGAACCGATCTTGGCGTACCTGGCGTCCGCGTACTTCGCCAGGGACTCCGGGTAGGCTGCCTCGGGCACGCCTGCGGGTTCCACGCCCAGCGCGTTCATCGTGTCCAGGACGCCGAGGTCGAACGTGAAGACCTTCT
Source organism: Arthrobacter sp. MPF02 (assembly GCF_046605375.1). Classification (GTDB taxonomy): domain Bacteria; phylum Actinomycetota; class Actinomycetes; order Actinomycetales; family Micrococcaceae; genus Arthrobacter. The sequence goes on from NZ_CP176772.1 coordinate 3,639,837, forward strand.
CCGGGCTGACCGGGACGTTGGCAGTACTTCCCTGCGCATGCTCCACCGTTATGGTTCCGGCTTCGTCAACGGACGAGGTGGCCGTGGCGCTTCCTCCGCATGCGGTGATGGTCAAAAGAGCCGCTCCCGCAGCCAGTGCCCCCAGGTAGCTCGAAAGCCTTTTCTTCACGGTGTACTCCACATCGACTAATAGGTCACAACTTCGTTGCCTAATGGGCTGAGCCTATAAGTAAGGAAAGGCTAACTTCAAAATGGATGAAGGCTTTTCAGCCTTTAAGTGGGAGAGATCACACAGGGCGACGCCGGCACTTGCGGAAGTGCCGGCGTCGTCCTGTTGGTGCAGTACGTCGTTTTTCGAAGATGGTCCCTGTCAGGCGGGCGTGCGCGCCACCTCCGCCTGCCGCTCTTCCACTAGGGTGGCGACGGCGCTAAACAGCGGGTGCTCCGGCTCAAGGCCCGTGATCCTCGCCGTGGCATCGGCAGGGCTATGTGAAGCGAGGATGCCTGCCAGTTCCGTCGCTTCGGCGTCGGCGGGATCATTGAAGCGCAGGGCCGCGGTGATGGCGCCCAGCAGGGCCTCGGGCACCACTCCGCGCTCGGCGAGTTCAGCGGCCGGCCCGATGAACCGTTCGTGCCGGCTGAGCTTACGCAGCGGCGCGCGGCCTACCCGGTGGACGGTGTCCGGCAGGTGCGGGTTGGAGAACCGGGCCAGAATCTTCTGGACGTAGGCCTCCTGCTCATCGTTGCTGAACCCGTGCTTGGCCACCAGCAGCTGCTTTGTTTCCTCCAGCACGGCCCGCACGTCCTCGGCCACGTCCTGGTCCGCCATTGCGTCGGAGATCTTCTCAAGCCCCGCCTCGAAGCCGAAGTATGCAGCCGAGGCATGACCGGTGTTCACCGTGAAGAGCTTGCGTTCGATGTACGGCGAGAGGTCGTCCACGAACGTGGCACCTGGAATGGCGGGGGCTGAGCCCGCGAAGGCGGTCCGGTCGATGACCCACTCGTAGAACGTCTCCACGGTGACGTCCAGGCCCTGGCCGGGCTCCTGGTTGGGCACGATCCGGTCCACCGCGGTGTTCGCGAAGACAGCCCTCCCCTCCAGGGCCCCGTTGGCGCCCTCCGGGCGGGAGGCCACCTCCCGGGCCAGGATGTCCGTGGCGTTGATGGCGTTCTCACAGGCCATGACCTGCAGCGGCGCCAGCCCATCCTCCCTCGCCGCGATGCCCCTGGCGATGACCGGCGCCACGAACTTCAGGACGTGCGGGCCCACCGCCGTGGTGACGATGTCCGCCGTCGCGATTTCCGCCATCAGCTCCGCCTCCTGGGTGTTGGAGTTCAGGGCACGGAAGTTGGTGACCGGCCGCACCGTGGCGTCCTCTCCCACTTCGTGGACCCGGTAGCTGTCCGCTTCCGCCAGCTGGGCGATCAGGGCATCCGCAACATCCGCGAACACCACCTCATACCCGGCGTCGTGCAGGAGCAGCCCCACAAAACCGCGTCCGATGTTTCCGGCACCGAAATGTACTGCCTTCACTATGCGTTGACCTTTCCGAAGAGCTCCAGGACTTCGTCCACCGACGTTGCCGCTTCCAGGCGGGCCACCTGCTGCTTGTCCGTGAAGACCTTCGCGATGGAGGACAGGATGTGCAGGTGCTCGTTGTTGACGCCCGCGACGCCCACCACGAACTTGACCTGCTTGCCGTTCCAGTCGATGCCCTGCGGGTAGCGGATCACGGAGACCGCCGACTTCCGGATGTGGTCCTTGGCGGCGTTGGTGCCGTGCGGAATGGCCAGGTAGCTGCCCATGTAGGTGGACACGGATGCCTCGCGCTCATGCATGGCCGCTATGTAGCCCTCATCCACGGCGCCGCGGGCCAGCAGGAGCCGGCCGGCTTCGTCGATGGCGGCGTCGCGCGTGGTGGCCGAGCCGTCCAGGACAACGCTCTCGCGCGCCAGGACCTCAGTGCCGCCGGTTGCGGTCCCTGCGCCTGCTCCGGACGCTCCGCCAGGGGTTCCCTCCCCCGGGTCGGTGCCGGGGACGGTGCCGCCCTCGGTGTTGCTTTCGCGTACCAGTTCGACGATCTCGTCGTAGCGCGGGCTGTTCATGAAGTTGTCCACGGAGTAGTGAACAGCGCTGGAGGTGACCGGCTTGGCACGCTCGGTCAGGTCCTGGTGGGTAACCACCACGTCGTAGCTGTCACTGAGGTTGGCGATGGACGCGTTGGTGACCTTTACGTCCGGGAACCCTGCGGCCTTGATCTTGTTCCGCAGCACGGAGGCGCCCATGGCGCTGGAGCCCATGCCGGCGTCGCACGCGAACACGATGTTCTTGACCGGTCCGGCCAGGACGCCCACGCCGCCGGCGGCGGCACCCGCGCCGGCGCCGGTCAGGGTGGAGGCAACGGAGCTCTTCTTGCCCTTCATCTGCTCCATCCGGGAGGTGGCGTCGTTGAGGTCCACCTCGTCGCTGTGCTTGGTGGTCTTCATGATGACCGAGGCCACCAGGAAGGACACCGTTGCGGCCAGCAGGACCGCCAGGATCACGCCGATGTAGCTGTCGCGGGAGGTCTGGGCCAGCACCGCGAAAATGGAACCCGGGGCCGCGGGGGCAACCAGGCCCGAGTTGGTGATGGCCAGCGTGGCGATACCGGTCATGCCGCCGGCGATGGCAGCCAGGATCAGCAGCGGGCGCATCAGCACGTACGGGAAGTAGATTTCGTGGATGCCGCCCAGGAAGTGAATGATCGCCGCGCCGGGAGCGGAAGCCTTGGCAGCACCGCGGCCGAAGAACATGTACGCGAGCAGGATGCCCAGGCCGGGTCCGGGGTTGGCCTCAAGCAGGAACAGGATGGACTTGCCCTGCTCCAGGGACTGCTGGACACCCAGCGGGGTCAGGACGCCGTGGTTGATGGCGTTGTTCAGGAACAGGACCTTGGCGGGCTCGATGAAGATGCTGGTCAGCGGCAGCAGGCCGTTGTCCACGAGGAACTGCACCACGTTCCCGGCGCCCGTGCTGAAGGCCTGTACCGCAGGTGCGATCCCGTAGAAGCCGAGGATGGCCAGCACGGCGCCCCAGATGCCGGCGGAGAAGTTGTTGACCAGCATCTCGAATCCGGGGCGGATCTTGCCGTCCCAGATGGAGTCGATCTTCTTCATGGTCCAGCCGCCCAGCGGGCCCATGATCATGGCGCCAATGAACATGGGAATGCCGGCCCCCACGATCACGCCCATGGTGCCGATGGCGCCGACCACGCCGCCACGGGTGTCATAGACCATCTTGCCGCCGGTGTAGCCGATCAGCAGTGGCAGCAGGTAGGTGATCATCGGTCCCACGAGGCCGGTGTTCGGCACACCACCCGTCTCGCCGAAGCCGCCCAGCTGCGGAACCGGCAGCCAGCCCTTCTCGATGAACAGGGCGGTGATCAGGCCCCAGGCGATGAAGGCGCCGATGTTGGGCATGATCATTCCGGACAGGAACGTCCCGAACTTCTGGACGTGTACCCGGGCGCTGGTACGGGGCTTTGCAACTGTTTCTGTTGCCATGTGATTTCCTAACCGTCTGTCCTGCTGCTCCGCAGGATGGTCCGATGATGACGAGCGACGTACTGCTGGTGGAACGGGTGCTGCGGGTTGTGGCCTAGGCCGGACTGGTGGAGATCCGGTGCAGCCATTCGAGGAAGAGTTTGAGTTCCGAGCTGGAGAGCTGGTCTGAGTGCGAGGCCTGAAGTGCGGCGTTCAGGGCAATCGCTGCCACCACCACCGAGGACTTTCCGGTGCCGTCCGGGGCCGCGCCGCCGGAGGGCTCGGCTGACACCGCAAAGATCATGGCGTCCCGTGTCATGGTGGACAGTTCGAGGTTCCGTTCGGAGGCGGGGTCCGCAATCAGCATCAGCGTCACACCCACGTTCGCCGCCAGGATGGACCTGGCTGCTTCCCGGGGGTGGACGTTCAGCTGTCCCGCCACCGCTGCCTTGTTCAGCATCTCCTCCATCAGCGCCTCGGCATCGGCCACGATGGCCGGGCGGCTTTCCGGACGGATATTGCCGAACATCACCAGGTACAGCTCGGGCTGGTTAAGCCCGAACTGGACATGGTTGTCCCACATCCTCCGGATGTCCTCAAGCGGATGCCCGGAGGGGGCGAAATCCCTTTCGCCCGCGACATATTCCTCAAATCCCGCGGCCACAACGGCGTCGAACAAGCCTTCCTTGTCCCCGAAGTGGTGGTACAGGGTGGGAGCCGAAACCCCGGCCAGCTGCGTGATCTGGCGGGTGGAGACGGGAGCTCCCGCAGAGTTTGCCAGCAATTCCGCCGCTGCACGCAGCAGCCGCATTTTGGGGGGAAGCTGGCCATCCAAACTCATAACCGCTACCCTAGCACCTATAGCAATGCTATATGAACTGAATCACATACAATTTTTCAGGCACGTTTCCCGCCCTGGACGTAGCAGTCCACCGGCGGTCCCGGCACGGCGCCGGAGAACCTGGCGGGCCTGGCTACCGGAAGAGAATGAGGACCTTCAGTGCAGAACTTCCCAGGAGTAGGCGTCAGTCCAGGCCGCGTTATCGGAACCATCCGGCAGATGCCCAAACCGATCAGCGAACCTCCCGCCGGCGAACAGCTGGCGCCGGACACCACTGCAGAGGAAGCCACCGCCGCACTGAAGGCAGCAGCAGCCGCTGTCCATGACGAACTGAAGGCCCGCGCCGAGACGGCAACCGGCGACGGCAAGGCCGTCCTGGAAGCCACCGCACTGATGGCCAAGGACACCATGCTCCTCAAAAGCGCCGGCAAACTTATCGGCCGCGGCACGTCCCCGCAGCGCGCCATCTGGGAGGCCGGGGCGTCCGTCTCCGAAATGCTGCATAACCTCGGCGGCTACATGGCCGAGCGCGCCACCGACGTCCTGGACGTCCGCGCCCGCATCGTGGCCGAGCTCCGCGGCGTTCCCGCCCCCGGCATCCCGTCCGCCGGCACGCCCTTCATCCTGGTGGCCGAGGACCTCGCCCCGGCCGACACCGCCACCCTGGACCCGGACAAGGTCCTGGCCCTGGTCACCTCGGGCGGCGGACCCCAGTCCCACACAGCCATCATCGCCCGCTCCCTGGGCCTGCCCGCCGTCGTGGCCGCCGCAGGCGTGGACGAACTGCCGGACGGCACCGAAATGTATGTGGACGGCGCCGCCGGCTTTATCAGCGTCGATCCTGACGAGTCCCAGCGCGCCGCTGCCCTCGCCTGGGCCGGCAACGCCTCGCTGCTGGCCACGTTTGACGGCAACGGCACGACGGCGGACGGCCACCTGGTGCCGCTGCTCGCCAACGTGGGCGGGGCCAAGGACGCTGCCGCGGCCGCGGGCCTGAACGCCCAGGGCGTCGGGCTGTTCCGCACCGAGTTCTGCTTTTTGGAGCGGGATACCGAACCCAGCGTGGAGGAACAGGCCGCGGCGTACAAGGGCGTGTTCGACGCCTTCCCCGGCAAGAAGGTGGTCCTGCGCACCCTGGATGCAGGTGCGGACAAGCCGCTGCCGTTCCTTACCGACGCCACCGAACCCAATCCGGCACTTGGCGTCCGCGGTTACCGCACCGACTTCACCACGCCGGGCGTGCTTGAGCGCCAACTGCAGGCCATCGCCCTGGCCGAGAAGGAGTCCGAGGCGGACGTCTGGGTCATGGCGCCCATGATTTCCACCGCCGAGGAAGCAGCGCACTTCGCCTCCATGTGCGCCAGCGCCGGCATCAAGAACCCGGGCGTGATGGTGGAGGTCCCCTCCGCCGCCCTGACCGCGGAAGCGATCCTGCGGGAAGTGGGCTTCGCCAGCCTGGGCACCAATGACCTCACCCAGTACGCCATGGCGGCGGACCGCCAGCTCGGCCCGCTCGCCAACCTCAACACCCCCTGGCAGCCCGCCGTCCTGCGCCTGGTGGGGCTCACTGTGGAGGGGTCCCGGGCGGAAGGCAACAACAAGCCCGTGGGCGTCTGCGGCGAGGCGGCCGCGGACCCGGCCCTCGCCGTCGTCCTTACCGGGCTGGGCGTGAACACCCTGTCCATGACCGCCCGTTCGCTCGCCGCGGTAGCCGCCGTCCTGAAGACGGTCACCCTGCCCGAGGCGCAGGAGCTGGCCAAGCTGGCGCTGTCCGCCCCAAGCGCCACCGAGGCGCGCGCGTGGGTGCGGGAGAAGCTTCCGGTCCTGGAGGAACTGGGGCTCTAGCAGCCGCCTTCTGCAGTACAACGTGGCCCCGGGCATTGGACCCGGGGTCCGGTGCCTCAGGCTGTGACGTCGAAGCCGTTGACCGCGCGGACCCATCCGCTGATGGTTTCCGCGGCGGTATCCGGTGCGGTGTGCTGGAAGACGTGGCCCTGTCCAAGGATTTCCGCCATGGTGCCGTGCTGGGCTGCGCCTGCCAGCGCTTCACACCAGGGCCGCTGCGCGATGGGATCCTTGGTGCCGCGCAGCACCAGCACCGGCTGGCGTACCGCCGCCACCTTGTCCCGCAGGGGGTACTCCATCATCACGGGCAGTTCCGTCAGGTACCAGCGGGGCCCGGCCCGGAAGTAGTCGCTGAAGACGATGGCGTTGCAGGGCAGGGATTCGCTGAATAAGGAGTCCCTTGTCAGCGCCAGGGCCTGACGTGCCACGGACTTCCTGCTGTCGTCCACCACCGGGCCCATCAGGACTGTGCCCGCCACCAGCTCCGGCTCCTGCAGCGCCAGTTCCACCGCGAACTGGGTACCCATGGAGTGGCCCACCGCGATGACGTTCCGGACTCCGGCCTTCGCGAGGACGCCTTTGACGAAGGCGGCATAATCCGCCACCTGCAACTGCCGCCCCGGGCGCGAGGATTTCCCGAATCCGGGCAGGTCCAGGGTGTAAACATCGGCGCTTCGTGCAAGCTCCTCATGCAGCCTGGCAAGGTAGCGGTGGGAGACGCCGATGCCGTGCAGCAGGACGAAGGCCGGCCTTCCGGCTGCACCCGGGGCAGCCTCCGCCGGCACGGCAGAGGCATACAGTTTCCCCTGCAAACCGCCGTACTCCACATCCCGTCCGCCACTCAATGCCATCAGCCGAGCATACCGTCCGGCGCCGCCGGGCACCGGTAGGCTGAAGCCATGGCACTGATAGCTCCCCGGATGACGGGCGCGCTCCCGCCGGAGGACGCCGCAAGCCTGCAGCGCGCCCTCGACGGCAGCGAGGACGTCACTGTCTTCGTCGACGGCACGGTCCACCGGCTGCCTCCCCTGGCCCGGGACGCCGTCGTCGACCTCCTGGCGCGGTTCAGCCGTGGCGAGGCTGTGACCGTAAGCAGCGTGGAGGAAATGCTTACCACCTCCAAGGCGGCGGAACTGGCCGGCATTTCCCACACCTACCTCCGCAACATGACGGACCGGGGCGAGATCCCAGTGGAATACCGCGGCACGCACCGGCGCATCCCGCTGGCGGCGATCATGGCCTGGCTGGAGAAACAGAAGGCCGAACAGCAAAAGCTGGAGCAGCAAAAAAAGGAAGCCCGGAAGAAGGTCGGCTCCGCGGAAGACCCGGACCCGGAAGGCTAGATCCGGGGCCTTCCCGCCCACCGCCGCATCTTCAGGGCGGCATGCAGTTCCAGCCGCGGCATTCCCTTCAACGGGTCAACCCCGAGCAGCTGGCGTATCCGGGCCAGCCGGTTGTAGATGCTGCTGCGGTGCAGGTGGAGCTTGGCGGCCACATCCTGGACGGAGCCGTCATTGTCGTAGAGGAGTTCCAGGACCGGGATGAGCTCATTGTTGCGGTCGTGGTCCTCCAGCAAGCGGAAGTACACGGAGCCCGAGTCCGCCCACGCGCCCACCCCTCCGCCGGCCGAGGCGAGCAGCTGGTAGACGCCCGCGGACCGGCAGTCCACCAGCTCGCCCAGCTGCGGGTCCACGGCGGCGGCCTGCGCGGCCATCCGGGACTGCCGGTACGCCTCGGAGAGCTGGCGGGTGCGGCTGAAGCCCTCGCTGATTCCGAGGATGATCCGGTGCACGGGGCGGCCTGAACGCTTGGCGAGTTCCAGCTGGTAGTGGACCAGGACCTGCGCGTGGTTCGCCCGGCCGGTCGTTTCCCTGAACAACACCACGGAGTGGGTCTCGGTGCCTGCGCTGAACAGTGCCGCGTCCATACCCACCGTGGCCTGCAGCGCGGTGGAGCGGTGGATCAGGGTGGCCGCGATCGGGTCGGGGCCGCTCGACCAGCCGTCCGCGTCCAGGACCGTGACCATCTGCCAGGGCCCTTTTCCCTGCACTTCCTTCCACCCCGCGACGGCGGCTACCGCGTTCGGTTCCCCGGCACACGCTGCCAGGAACTCCCGCTCCCGGCCCCGCCGGAATTCGGATTCTGCTGTGTTGGAATCGAGCAGCAGCCCGGACAGCATTTCCAGCTCGTGATTGACCACCGGCAGCTGGGTGAGGATCGCCGTCGGGCTTTCCTCCGCTGAATCCTGCTGTACCCACAGGTACCCCACCCGGAAACCACGCACCATCAACGGAACGCAGACCCGGCCCAGCATGCCCAGGTCCGGGTTGGCCGGGACCACCACCGGGCGCACGGCTGTGGCAATGCCGTGCGAAAGCTGCCACGCGCTGACGTCCGCCGGCACCTTCTTGCTCAACAGGAAGTTCACCCGTACCCGGTCCGCGTGGGACTGGTTGGAGCTGTATGCGAGCAACACGCCGTCGAGGTCCTCCAGCGACAGCCCGCGGCCAAGCTTCAGTGCCACCTGCTCGACGAGCTGTTCCACACCCTGCTGCTGCATGGGGCAACATTACTGCCTGGGCGCGGCCCCGACCGAACGGACACCAGGCGACACTTGACGCCCGCAGGCTCGACAAACGTCGAGGATCGCGGAGCAAAATCCGCGCAATCATGCGGTTCCTGTGCGGCGTCTCCTTCTGCTCCATGTCAGCTGGCTCACAGCCGGATTTATCGTGGAAACACGCAATTCCTTCCCGACTTTCCGGTGCACAACCGCCGAGAACCTGGAGCCCACGATGATCATCGGTGTCCCCAAAGAAATCAAGAACAACGAATTCCGGGTGGCCATCACCGCCGCCGGCGTCCACGAGTTCCGCACCCACGGCCACACTGTGGTGGTGGAGCGCGGCGCAGGACTCGGTTCCGGCATCACCGATGAGGAATACTCGATTGCCGGCGCCGAGATCGTCAACGAAGCGGACGACGTGTGGGCCCGCGCCGACATGGTGATGAAGGTCAAGGAACCCATCAAGGCCGAATACCACCGCTTCCGCAAGGGCCTGATCCTCTTCACCTACCTGCACCTCGCGGCCGAACCCGAACTCACCCGGGAGCTCATCAACTCCGGCGTCACCGCGATCGCCTACGAAACCGTCCAGGAGGGCCGCGCACTGCCTCTGCTCGCCCCGATGTCCGAGGTGGCCGGCCGGCTTTCCGTCCAGGTGGGTGCCTCTTCCTTGATGGCTCCCGCCGGCGGCAAGGGCATCCTGCTGGGCGGCGTGCCCGGCGTCCGCCCGGCAAAGGTCGTGGTGCTCGGTGCCGGCGTGGCCGGCACCAACGCCGCCGCCATGGCCCTGGGCCTCGGCGCCGACGTCACCATCCTGGACATCAACATCAACCGCCTGCGGGAACTGGACGCCCAGTACCAGGGCCGGCTGAAGACCGTGGCCTCCAACTCCTACGAGATCGAGAAGTCCGTGGTGGACGCCGACCTGGTGATCGGCTCGGTCCTGATCCCGGGCGCCAAGGCTCCCAAGCTGGTCACCAACGACCTCGTGGCCCGGATGAAACCCGGCTCTGTCCTGGTGGACATCGCCGTGGACCAGGGCGGCTGCTTCGAGGACACCCACCCCACCACGCACCAGGAACCCACCTACAAGGTGCACAACACCATCTTCTATTGCGTGGCCAACATGCCCGGCGCGGTGCCCAACACGTCCACCTATGCGCTGACCAACGTCACTTTGCGCTACGCTGTGGCACTGGCCAACCTCGGTGTGAAGGCCGCGTTCGACCGCGACGCCGCCCTCGCCGCCGGACTCAACATCGCCGCCGGCCAAGTGGCGCATCACTCCGTGTCAGAGGCGCACAACCTGCCCCTGGTGGCGGACTGGCACGAACTGGTTACGGCGTAGTCTTCCGGGCCACGTGCCGTGCCTCTTCGATAAGTCTGAGGCCCTCGACGGCGTCTGCCGGGTCCACCGGGAGCGGGGCAGGAGAGGAGGCGCCGCCGTCGAGCAGCTTTTCCGCCAGCAGCCGGTAGAACTCCGGATAGGCACCCCGCTCCGTGGGCAGGGCATCCAGGTGGCCGTCGCGGCCAAGGAGCCCTGCCCATTCCGGCGCCTCGACGCCGTAGTCCTCGTCCAGGGGGCTGCCGCCGGCGACGATATACGGTTCCTGCGGGTCCACGCCGTGCTTGGTGAAGCCGCCCACGGACCCCAGCACCCGGAACCGGGGAGCCTGCTGCGCGCAGAGCATGTTCATGCTGAGGTGGCTCAGCACCCCGGAGTGGTGCCGCAGCACCAGGAACACGTCGTCGTCGGCCCGTTCATCGGAGCGGCGCGCCCGCAGCTCGGCGTGCGCCACTGTGGCGGGGCCGAACAGCTGGAGCGCCTGGTCGATCAGGTGGCTGCCAAGGTCGAAGAGGGCGCCCCCGCCGTCCTCTGCCGTGGCCCGCGCTTTCCAGGCTTTGGCGATAATGGGGGACCAGCGCTCGAACCGGGACTCGAACCGGGTCACATTGCCCACGGCTTCCACTGCCAGCAGCTTGCGCAGGGTCAGGAAGTCCCCGTCCCACCTCCGGTTATGGAACACCGTGAGGACGCGGCCCAGCCCGCCGGCCAGCGCAATCAGTTCCTCGCCCTGCTCACTGGTGACGGTGAAGGGCTTGTCCACCACCACGTCCAACCCGGATTCCAGCGCCGCTTTCGCCAAGGGGTAGTGGGTGGCCGGTGGCGTCCCCAGCACCACAAGGTCCAGTTCGTCGGCGCGGTTCAGCACCGCGTCGCCGTCGGGAACGGTCCTGACCCCCGGGAAGCTGCCGCTGGCAGCTGCCTGCCGGCCAGCGTCGGACGTTGCAATGATGTCCAGCGAGTAGTTGCCGTCCGCGGCGATCAGCGGGGCGTGGAAAACGCTCCCTGACAGCCCGTACCCGACAACGGCAGTACGGATGGCGGGTGCAGCATCAGTTCCGGTCATGGGACCTACGCTACTCCGGACGCGCGCCCATATCCTGCGGCTTAAACCCAAACGCTCCCCCACGTTCCACCGCTAACGCGGCGGGAAGTGGGAGAGCGCTGGCACGCTTCGTGCGAGGGTTACTTCTTTTCCCAGCCCAGCGTGGTCCAGTCCGGAACCTGGGACAGGCTCTGGAACAGGGACGGGCCGTAGTTGGCCAGCCCGGTGCGGACAAAGGAGATCTGCGGGCCGTTCATGACCACGCCCATGGAGAAGTACTTCGCCATGTGCTCCTTCTCCACTTCCATGGCCGCCTTGTTGCGTTCCGCGTTGTCCTCGATGGAGGCGAGTTCTGCGATTTTCTTGTCCAGTTCCTCGTCGCCCAGGCCGTTCTCGTTGGTCTTGGAGTCGTAGTACTGCTTAACCGCGGAGGTGGCGTCGGCGCCCACTGTGTAGCCGGAGACGCTCAGGTCGAACTCGCGGCCGCCCACCACTTTGCCGAAGTCGGCGGAGGCGCGCTGGTCGATTCCGACGTCCATGCCGCCGTCCTGGAGCTGCTTCTGCAGGGTCTGGGTGAAGGCCAGGGTGGTGGGATCATCGCCGAAGTTGCTGATCTTGAAGGATACGGGCTTGCCGTCCTTTTCCATGATCCCGTTGGCGTTCTCGGTGTAGCCAGCGTCCGCCAGCACCTTCTTGGCCGCATCAGCACCGGTTTCCTTCACCGGGTAGTTGTCCTGGTAGTACTCGGAGAACGGCAGGAGCATCATGGAGCCGGAGCTCGGCTCTTCCCAGTTCAAGCCGTTGAAGCGCACCTTGCGCAGGGCCTCGCGGTCCACGGCTGCGAAGATGGCCTCGCGGACGGCTACGTCGGTGATCCGCTGGGCGTTGATGTTCAGGCCGCCTGCGAACAGGCGCTGGCCGCGGCGGACCTCGGAGTCCTTGCTGCCTTCCAGCTGCTTGTACAGGGCGATGGTGTTCGCTGACATGGCATCGATCTCGCCGTTCTTGAACGCGGCGATCTGGGCGCTGGTCTCAAGCTGGCGGAAGACCACGTTCTCCAGGACCGGCTTGGCCCCCCACCACTTCTCATTCGGGACCAGGGACAGGGTCTTGCCTGCGGGGTCGTACTGGTCCACTTTGAACGGGCCCGCCATCCACTCGGGGTGCATCTCGCCCACGAAACCTTCGTTGAAGATCTCCGGCGTGTTAACGGCCGGGTGGATCAGGCCGAAGAACAGGTCTTCCAGCGGGTACACCGGCTGGGTCATCTTCACGACGACTTCTTTGTCGCTGCTGCCCGCTTCCACGGACTCCACGAAGGCGTAGGACCCTGACGTGACGATGTCATAGCCATTGTCCGGGCTTTTGAGGATGTTCCAGGTGTTCTGGAACGCCTTGATGTCGATTGGTGTGCCGTCGTTGTAGGTCGCTTTTTCGTTGACCTTGATGGTGATGGTCTGCTTGCCGTCAACCATTTCGCTTTCCACCGACTCGCAGAAATCAGTGTTGGGGGTCGCCTTGCCCTTGAAGTCGACCTTCCAGCAGCCGCCGATGCCGCCGCCGCTGACTGCCACGGGATTGATCGGGGCCATCAGCGCTGAGGTGTCGGAGCTGTTGCCGCCGTTGGAGAAGCCATTGAAGTCCGGGCCGATGCTGCCCAGCGGGAGGGTGACCTTCCCGCCCTGTTCAAGATCGGCTGCGGGCTTCTCGTTGATGCTGATCAGCTTCGACAGGTCGTCGCCTGCCTCCTGCCCTTTGGCCGTTTCCGGCCCGGTGGCACCGCCACCACCGCCGCAGGCCGTCAGCGCCAGAGCTGCGGCAATGGCCACCGCTCCGCCGATCCTGTTCAGATTCCTCATGGTTTTCCCTTCGTTGATGCGGGTGGTGCTGGTGATGGGTCGGGTGATCCTAAGGTGCATGGTGGTCCGCCTGGTCATGGACCACCAGCATGTCTTCGTCGAGTTCCCCGTCAGGGAAGAAACAGGCAAAACGCTGGTCCGGAACGGGAACGGGATGGGCTTCCAATGCCCGGGCTGCGGCGGACGGTGCCACAGCCTCAAGCGGCGGCTCGAGCGTGCGGCACTTTTCCTGCTTCACAGGCGGAAGCGCAGCATAAACGGGGCACCGTGTGGCAAAGTTGCAGCCCTTGGGGGCGTCCAGCGGTGACGGCAGGTCGCCTTTGAGGATGATGCGTTCGCGGGTTCTTTCCACCTGGGGATCCGGAACGGGAATGGCGGACAGCAGCGCCCGGGTGTACGGGTGGCGCGGCTGGTCGAAGACCCGGTCCACCTCGCCGATTTCCACAATCTTGCCCAGGTACATCACGGCCACCCGGTTGGAGATGTACCGGACCACTGACAGGTCGTGGGCCACCAGCAGGTAGCTCAGGCCCAGTTCCGCCCGGAGCTTGTCCAGGAGGTTGATGACGCCCGCCTGCACGGAGACGTCGAGGGCGGAAACGGGTTCGTCGAGCACCACCAGTTTAGGATTCACGGCGAGCGCCCTGGCGATGCCGATCCGTTGCCGCTGCCCGCCGGAAAATTGGTTGGGGAAGCGGTTGACGTGGTCGGGCTGCAGGCCCACGAGCTTCATCAGCTCCATGATGCGTTTCCTGATGGCCTGCCTGTCCATCCCGGCGTTCTGCAGCGGTTCGGCAAGGACCTCATACACCGTGAACCGCGGGTCCAGCGCGCCGGTGGGATCCTGGAATACCATCTGCAGTTCCCGCCGCATTGCATTCCTGGCCCGGGAATCGGCGGCCTGCTTGTTGCTGATGCCGCCGATCACCACCTCCCCGTCCTGGTCCTTGTGGAACTCCATGATCTCCAGGAGCGTAGTGGTCTTCCCGGACCCCGACTCGCCCACGATGGAAAAGCATTCCCCCTCGCGGATGTCGAAGCTCAGCCCATCGACGGCCTTGACCGTACCGATGCGGCGCTTGAGCAGGGACCCCTTGGTCAGCGGGAAATGCTTCCGGATGTCCTTGAGCTGCAGGACTGTTGCCCGTTCGTCCCGGGGGATGGCGTCGAAGCGGGAGGCTGGAACGGGTGGAGCGGCGAAAACGTCGAGGACATCGACGTCGCCGCCCAGGGCCTCCGATTTGATGCAGGCCGCGTGGTGCCGGGGGCCGCCGGAAACCGGAACCAGCGCAGGTTCCCCCGCCAGGCACGCCTCGGAGGCGAGCGGGCAGCGGGGCGCGAACGAGCAGCCGGTGGGTTCGTGCAGGAGGTTGGGCGGCATCCCTTCGATGGGCACAAGCGGGGACTTCTCGGCCGCATCCACCCGCGGCACGGCGCCAAGGAGGCCCATGGTGTAGGGCATCCGCGGGTTGTAGTAGATCTCGTCCACGGGTCCGGTTTCCACGGGTTTGCCGGCGTACATGACCATGATGTCGTCCGCTATGCCCGCCACTACGCCAAGGTCGTGGGTGATCATGACGACGGCGGCGCCGGTTTCCTCCTGGGCGGTGTGCAACACCTCAAGGACCTGCGCCTGGATGGTGACGTCCAGGGCGGTTGTCGGTTCATCGGCAATGAGGACACGGGGATTGTTGGCGATGGCAATGGCGATCATGACGCGCTGGCGCATGCCGCCGGAGAATTCGTGCGGGAAGGCTTTCAGCCTGGCCTTGGGACTGGGGATGCCTACCATGGCGAGGAGTTCGACGGCGCGGGCTTCTTTCGCCTGCCTGCTCATGGTGGGGTTGTGGATGGTGAGCGCCTCGACGATTTGGGTGCCCACGGTGTAGACGGGCGTCAGGGAGGACAGCGGGTCCTGGAAGACCATTGACAGTTCGTTGCCGCGGTATTCACACATGGCCTTGTCGCTAAGCCCCAGGAGTTCGCGCCCTTTGAGCCGGACGGACCCGGAGATGTCCGCGGTGCCGGGGAGCAGGCCCATGATGGCCAGGGAGGTGACCGACTTGCCGGAACCGGATTCCCCCACAATGCCGAGGGTCTTTCCCGGCATCAGGTCGAAGTCCACGCCGCGCACGGCGTGCACTACGCCGTTTTCGGAGTTGAAGCGGACGTGGAGGTCCCGGACGGACAATACGGCGTCGGTGGGCGCGTGCAGTCCGGCCACGTGCAGCCGCTCAACCGGCGACCCTGTGGGCTCTGCCGGTCCAGTGGTGGTTTCACTGCTCATGACGCCTTCTTCTTTGCGCTGGTGATTCTGGCGATCTTCCTTCTGGCCCTGCCCGAGGAACTGGAACTGGGATCGAAGGCGTCCCGGAGGCCGTCATTCATCATTGCCAGGGAACCCGTAAGGAGGAACATGACCGTCAGGGGCACCCAGAACATCCAGGGGAAGGTCTGCACCTGTGAGGTGGCACCGCCGATCAGCACGCCCAGGCTCACGTCCGGCACCTTGATGCCGATGCCGATGAACGAAAAGGCAACCTCGGCGAGGATGGCGCCAGTAACGCCGCGGGTGATGTCCAGGACCAGCAGCGAACCGATGTTCGGAACCAGGTGCCGCCAGACGATGCGCCGCGGCGGGACCCCCATGTACTGCGCTGCCTTGACGAAGTCGCGTTGCATGAGGGACATGGACATCGAGCGGATCAGCCTGGCGGTTCCCATCCAGCTGAAGACCAGCAGCACGATGATCAGGAGCAGCCACGAGGGCAGGTCCCGTTTCAGCCCTGCCCCTCCCCCGCTGGTGGCAACAGCCACCACCAGGAGCGCCGGCATCATGATCAGCGCTTCAAGGAGGAAAAGCATGACCTTGTCCACCTTGCCCCCGAAGTACGCCATGGTGCATCCGTAGACGGCGGCGATGAGGACCGAGACCAGGCCGACGACCAGGCCGATCAGGATGGAGATCCGCGTACCTTCCACGGTCATCGCGTAGAGGTCGATGCCCGCCTGTGAGGTCCCAAGGTAGTGCTCGGCGGACGGCGGCATCCCGATGTTGAAGGGATCGATGGTGTCCTTGTCCCAAGGCGTGAAGTACCCGCCTACAAAGGAGAAGACTGTCAGCCCAAGGAAGATGACCAGGCCGGCCACGGCTGTCTTGTTCCGCATGAAGCGGCGGAAAATGATGGTGGACTTTCCGATGACGACGTCGGAGTTGTCAAGGTGCGCGTCCTGCGCAACGGCGGCCGGGTCAACGGCATTCAGGTTTGTCATTGCTACTGCACCCGCACTCTCGGATCGACCAGCGTGGTAGCGAAGTCGGCCAGGATGGCACCTATGGCGAAGATGACGGAACCATAGGCCAGCGTAGCGGTGGCCGCATTGACATCCTGCAGCGAAATGGCGTCGATGCTCCACGAGCCGACACCGGGCCAGGCAAAAATCTTTTCAGCGAAGAACCCGCCGGCAAAAATGGCCGGGATGGTGAAGGCGATGCTTTGCGCCACCGGGATGAAGGAAACACGGAGGGCGTGCCGGGTGATGGCCTGGTTGCGGGTGAGCCCCTTGGCCCGTGCGGTCCGGACAAAATCGGCGTTGACGTTGTCCAGCAGGTACTGGCGCTGCGCGATCTGGTAGGAGCCCCACCCCACCAGCGTTATGGCCACCGTTGGCACTGCATAGTGGGCCAGCATATCGACGAACTGGGCCCAGCCGGGCTCGATGCCGGGCGTGGAGATCCCCGTGACGAAAAAAATGCGTTCGCCTACGGACTCGTTGACGTTGATCGCGCCCAACTGGACAAGGAAGTAGGCGATGGGTGCAGGCACGATGTAGGCCAGGTAGCTGTAGGACGTAATCACCCGGTCCTGGAACTTGTACTGCCGCGCAGCTGAATACACACCCAAAGCCACACCGATGATCAGTGTCAGGATGATGGACGCAAGGAACAGCCGGGTCGAGATCCACACCCTGTCCCCGAACTCGGCATTGATGTAGGCACCATTGGGGCTCCTGCCCCAATCCCAGCGGGTGACGACGGCCGTTAGCCATTCAACGTAGCGTTCCCACGGGCTAAGGTCCGGGTCCAGGCCTTTCAGGCGCATGGACGTGGCAACCTGTTCCGGAGTGGGGCGGGGAATGCGTTCCTGTTCAAGCAGTGCCGGTTTAAGGGTGCTGACGGCCAGGAGATATCCGGCGGACGTGGTCAGGAAGATCATGACCAGATAGGTGAGTCCGCGCCTCGCGAGGTACCTGAGCACGCTACTTCCGCTTCGCCGCCGCGGCACGAAGCGGGGAACCGCACCTGGCAAGCAGCTCTGCTGCCGCCCCCGGGTCTGTCATGCCGGACACATCCACATTCACAAGCAAGATCCTTCCGTCCCCACCCGGATCAGCGGGAGTTGTGCCGCGCCACCGGGCCCGTCGCCAGCGGGTGGCCGGCTTTCCGCGGCCCGTTGCCGGACCATCCCAGGACTATGTCACGGGTCACATTCCAGAGGAAACTATCACAAGGTCACCAGCAAAATGGCGGCTACGGGGCGGAGACACACTGGCCGTACCAGATTGTTATGAATAATCCTGTGAAGTTGATTTGACTGGTCCAACTGGGCGCTGTGACGGTTCCTCTATGGGTCCTTGACCACGCGTGTGACAAGGTCGCGCCAGGAGTGCTCCAGTCTTTCAACACTTACGCCGTGGGACCGGATCAGGTTCAGCAGTCGGCCGGCATCAAGGGTGGCACTAAGCGAGCCCGCCATCAGCCAAGGGTCGGACTCAAATCCGGCGTCCCTCAGCAGCATCTCGACATGGCGGTGCCAAAGCGCCGCCGCCGGAACTTCAAACCGCCCCCGCGGTGCACTTTCCGCCGCCAGCACGAGGTCGGCAGATTCCACCACATACCTGATGCGCGCGCTTCCGAAGGCGACCAGCCGGTCCAGCCCGGGCGCCCCAGGCCCAAGGGGCGGGGGACCAAACATGAACCGCGCCTGGAAATCGGCTTCAGCATCGTCGAGCAATGTCAGCATGAGCCCGGACCGGCTTCCGAACCGGCGGAACACGGTGCCCTTGCCTACGCCAGCACGCTCAGCCAGCCGGTCCATGGTGAGGCCCCCGGCGCCACACTCCTGGATCAACTCGCGGGCGGCGGCCAGCAGGCGTTCACGGTTGCGGACGGCATCACTGCGTTCAGCGGCCGATGCCGGCGTTCCCGGCCGCAGTGGGATGGACCTCACATCGTCATTCTAGCGCCGGGGAATATAAGCGGACCACAGTCCGTTTAGTCTGGTGCAGGCACCAAAAGCCTCAGGTCCCCGGGGCCTGGCGCCCATACTTTAGGAGTTAGCATGACCAAGAGCACAGTCCTCACCCTTGTCGGCAGCCTGCGCGCTGAATCCACCAACCAGAAGCTTGCCGAGGCCATCAAGCTCAACGCCCCCGAGCAGGTGGACGTTGTGATCCATGAAAGCCTGGGCAACATCCCCTTCTACAACGAGGACATTGACGTCGAAGGCAAGGTTCCCGCCGCCGCTGCAGCCCTGCGCGAAGCCGCCAGCGAAGCTGACACCGTCCTGCTGGTGACTCCGGAGCATAACGGCACCGTCCCCGCGGCCCTGAAGAACGCCATCGACTGGCTCTCCCGCCCCTTCGGTGCCGGCGCGCTGGCCGGCAAGCCCACCGCCGTCGTCGGAACCGCCTTCGGCCAGTACGGCGGCGTCTGGGCGCAGGATGAGGCCCGCAAGGCCGCCGGCATCGCCGGAGCCAAGGTGCTCGAAGACGTCAAGCTCGCCGTCCCCGGTTCCATGGTCCGCTTCGCAGAGATCCACCCGAAGGATGACGCCGAGGTGGTGGAGCAGATCAAGGGCGTGTTCGACGCTCTTGCCGCTGCAGCCCCCGCAGCCTAGGCCCCAGCCCGCAGCGCCTGGTACGCAAGACGCGTGCCGGGCGCTTGCTGTATTGAGACAGCAGCCGTGACCAAGTCTTGTCCCAACCGGTACCGTCCGGACATACGCCCCCGGGAAGGCCCGCCGTAACGTTAATTCACGGTACGTGGCAGACGGAATCGCGGTGCAGTCGTGGAAGCAGGGTGGCACGCCGGGAGGCGATGGAGAGGCAGGCGCGGGAGAGCAGCGGCCTGGCTGGCATTTGCACTCGTGCTTGCCGGCTGCACGGGCCGGGATCCCGCCGTCGAACCTGCCGCTTCCAGTCCCGCCGCCGCTCCGCCCGCCGCACCACAGACCGGCATTCCAACGCAGCAGCCGCAAATTCTTCCGGAGGCCGAACCGGGACCGCTTCCATCCGCGGGCGCCCCGGCGGCGGCCCCGCCTGCAGGAGCACCGGCTCCGGCACGGCCGCCGGCCCCCCAACCTGAAGCCGAAACACCAACTTCCCGGCCCGAGCCCTCACCAATACCGTCCGCCAGCAGTCCAGGAACCCCGGCCACCGTCACCGCCTACTACGTCCTCCTGGACGACGGCGGCAGCAACGGTGTGCGGTTTGGCTGCAATGACAGCCTGGTCGGCATGGACGCGGAAAACGCTGGAGCGGATGAACCGCTTCCCGCCGCCCTGAACGGCCTGCTTGCAGGAACAGAGGGAACCGGACCTGCCGGCACAGCGTCCGGTTCCGGGGTATACAACGCACTTGCGGCGTCCCGGCTCACGTTCCTCTCGGGGACCTTCGACGGAACCACGGTAACGGTATACCTCGCGGGCACACTGAGCCTCGGCGGCACCTGCGATGTCCCGCGGGTCGAGGCGCAACTCACCCAGACTGCCGTTGCGGCGGTTGGCGCCGTCCGCGCCGAAATCTACGTCAACGGACAACCTCTGACCGAGGTTCTGCGGCAGGACCGGTAGCAGGAGTGTGATGCAAGAGCAACGAATGTTGCTTTTAGGGCAACATCCGGTTGTATCCTGTCCGTGTGAGCCACGAAACACTTGATGCAGCAGGGACGCTGCCGGCAGAAGCCATCGATGCAATTGAACGTGCCGCCACCTCTGCGCACCGGCACGAGGCCCTGTTTTCGGAAAGGGCAGCCAATATCAGGCAGTCAGCGGTGCGTGATGTCTTTGACATTTCCATGCGCCCCGGCCTGGTGTCACTTGCAGGGGGCAGTCCCTACCTGCAATCCCTGCCCCTGGACCGCCTCGCCGCCACAGCCGCGGACATCATTGCGGGGGACGGCCTGGCTGCCCTGCAGTACGGCCCGGGACAAGGGACCGAGGAGCTGCGCAGCCAGATCTGCGAGGTCATGGCCGCCGAAGGCATCCTGGGCGCCGATCCACGGAATGTGGTCATCACAGCAGGCTCGCAGTCGGCCCAGGACATCGCCACCAAGGTCTTCTGCAACCCGGGTGACGTTGTCCTGGTGGAGGACCCCACCTACGTCGGCGCACTCAACACCTTGGAGGCCTACCAGGTCAGCGTGGAAACCGTGGAGATGGACAGGCACGGGCTGGTGCCCGCGATGCTGGCGGCGAAAATTGCAGCCCTCCAGCTTGCGGGCAAGAGCATCAAGTTCCTTTACACCATCCCCAACTTCAACAATCCCTCCGGAATCACCCTGGCAAAGGAACGCCGGCAACAGATCGTCGATATATGCCGCAACGCGAATATTCTGATCCTCGAGGACAACCCGTACGGCCTGTTGCGCTACGGCGGAGAGCCGCTGGTTCCCCTGCGTGCGGACAACCCCGACGACGTCATCTACATGGGGTCCTTCTCGAAGATCTTCGCCCCCGGCCTGCGGATCGGATGGGCGCTGGTGCCCGAGCATCTGCAGCGCCGTTACTACCTCGCCGCCGAATCTGTCACCCTCTGCCCGCCGTCCCTCAACCAGATGCTCGTGTCAGCGTACCTGCGGGACTATGACTGGAAGGGCCAGATCGAAACCTACCGCGGCCTCTATGCCAAACGCTGCCAGGCCATGCTCACGGCGTTGAGGGAGCATATGCCCGAAGGGACAACCTGGACCACCCCCGAAGGCGGCTTCTTCGTATGGGTGACGCTGCCGGAAGGGGTGGACACCTACCCGTTGCTGCACCAGGCGATTGACGCCGGCGTGGTGTTCATCCCCGGCGCCGCCTTCACGCCGTCGGACGAGCCATCCAACAAGCTGCGCCTTGCCTTCAGCGCGGTGCCCCCTGAGTCGATTGCCGAAGGCGTGCGCCGGCTGGCACCCGTCCTGCGGAAAGCCATCGCGGCGTTGTAGCGTAGGCCCCACCAAGGCCGCAAACCGGAGCAAAGGAGCACGCATATGGGTGGAATCATCGTTGTGGGGGTTGACGGCAGCGGAACGGCGAAAAAGGCAGCAGAGTCCGCGCGGGACCTCGCCGCCGCCCTGCAGGCATCGCTCCACGTGGTGTCCGCCTTCGACAGTGACCGGACCGAGGTCTTCGGCAGCGGCAGCGACCAGTGGATCGTCTCGGACGCTGACGCAGCCGAGCACGTGGCCCGCACCGTGGCAGACTCCCTCGGCGGGGGCATCAAGGTGACCTACTCCGCGACGCGCGGCCGCCCCGCCGACGCCCTGATCAAGGAAGCCGTCCGCATGGACGCACGAGTGATTGTGGTGGGCAACCGCAGGATGCGGGGCATCGGCCGGGTCCTGGGCAGCGTGGCCAACAGCGTGGCGCATAACGCGCCCTGCGACGTCTACATCGCCAACACCTACGACGCCGACTAGCAACAAGTGCGGATACTCCCCCTCGTGGCGGACATCGCTGCGGGGGGTGTCCGTTCTCACGCCTTATACGCCATTTCTGCTCTGGGCGCAAAGATAAAATTGAACAGGGCCCCAACGGTGCGGACACCCAGCAACCACCACTACCGAGGGGCCTCCTTTGATCACTCTTCAGCGCCGCCACCTTGTGGGCCATGACATCCTCCTGGCCCGGCACGGAAACCACATCTGCTCCATGCGGGTGGACCGCAGCAATGGCACCGTTGTGGCGCTCCTGGATGACGGCAGCGTGGACAGTGCACCGAACCTTATTTCCCCGGATCTGCAGCTGCCTGAAACCGTGGCAAGCGTCCTGCGTGAGGACTGGAAGCTGCTGTCCGCCTGGGCCGGCATAGCCGCGGCGATGGGTGTCCTGATGACCGCCGCCGCCGTGGCCCTGGGAACCACCGCGGACCCGGCCACGCTCGAGATGTTCACCGCACTGTCCTACGGCACCATCAGGCCCTGAAGCACCCACCAGATTCCGGCCATCACCACTCCGCCGAACAGCGAGCCCGCCACCACCTGGGCCACCGAGTGGGCGCGCAGCACAACCCGTGACCAGCCCACGGCCGGGACCAGGAGCAGCAGTGGAGCCCACGCGGCCCCCAGCATCAGCACCGCGATAACCACGGAGCAGGAAATTGCGGCTGCGTGGCCGCTCATCTTCCAGAACGGACTGACGCCCGCCAGGACCACCACTCCGCCCACCACGGCCAGGACCATGGCAACAACACTCGCCGGGGCAACCACGGCGTGCAGGACCAGCAGCCCGGCCAGGATGGAACCCAGCGCCATCAGCAGCACCGGTGCCCGCTGCTTCCGGTCACTGACGTGATGGTCCGTGACCTTGCCCAGCCGCACCAGGAACAGCAGCATGACGAGCGGCAGCACGCAAACGAACAGGGCCGCCAGCGCCCCGTAGACCACTGTCTCGGGGAACCCTTCCTGGGCCAGGGGACTGAGCAGCAGCTGGACGGTGACCACCACCGGCGGCTGGAACACCTCGGTCAGCCACCTGGCGGTCCTGTTCTTTACCCGGATGGTGCTGCTGTCTGCGGCCACGTCCTCAGTCCAGCAGCAGCGCCGGCTCTTCCAGGATGGCGGCGACGTCGGCCATAAAGCGGGCGGACAGGTCACCGTCCACCACACGGTGGTCGAAGGAACCGCCAAGGGTAGTGATCCACCGGGGAATCACCTCCCCGTCAAGGACCCACGGTTTCTGCTTGATGGTGCCGAAGGCGACGATGGCCACCTCGCCAGGGTTGATGATGGGCGTGCCGGTATCGATACCCAGGGCACCGATGTTGGTGATGGTGAGCGTGCCGCCCTGCATTTCGGCGGGCTGGGTCTTGCCGGCCCGGGCTGTCGTGGCCAGGTTGTTCAGGGCCAGCGCCAGCTCCTTGAGGGACAGGTCCTGGGCGTTCTTGATGTTCGGCACCATCAGGCCCCGCGGTGTTGCGGCCGCGATGCCCAGGTTCATGTAGTGCTTGACATGGATTTCGGCACCGTCTCCGTTGTCCACCCACGCCGCATTGACGCTCGGGTTCCGCGCGGCGGCCCAGATTACCGCCTTGGCCAGGATGAGCAGCGGTGAAATCTTGATGCCCTCGAAGTCCCGGGACGCCTTGAGCCGCTTGACGAACTCCATGGTGCGGCTGGCATCCACATCCACGAAGATGCTGACGTGCGGGGCGGAGAAGGCGGACTCCACCATCGCTTTTGCCGTTGCCTTCCGGACGCCCTTGACCGGGATCCGTTCAATCCGCTGATCCTGGGGCCTGCCGGCCTTGCCCCAAAAGCCGTCCGCCTTGTCCAGTTCGGCGTCGCGCTGCGCCTGGTAGCTGACCAGGTCCTCGCGGGTCACCTCGCCCCTGGAACCGGTTGCCACTACATCGGCGAGGTCGATGCCCAGGTCACGGGCAATCTTGCGGACCGGGGGCTTCGCCAGGACACGGTTGACCAGCCCGGTGATGGTGCCGCCCAGGGTGGGGCGGGTATCGACGGCGGGAGCAACCGGGGTGGTCACGGCGGCTGGTGTCAGCGGCTGGACCGGCTCCACCTCCGGCGCGTTGGCCGTCACGGCAGCAGCGGGAGCCGCTTTGCGTGGCCGTCGCTTGACGGCATCGGCCTTGGGCCCGGAACCTACCAGCGGACCGCCGGCAGGGGCACTGTCCCGAGTGCCGCCGTCGGACGTTCCTGCCATCGCCTCCCCCTCGGGGAGCTTGCCGTAGAGCGGCTGCACCGGGGTTTCCGGGGCGCGCGTGTCCGGCGGGGTTGGGTCGCCGGAGACGTCGTCGCTCACGCTGATGATGGCGGTCCCGACGTCGATGGTCACACCTACAGGGACCAGCAGCTCCCTCACGGTCCCGGCGAAGGGGGACGGCAGCTCCACGATCGACTTGGCCGTCTCGATCTCGCAGAGGACATCGTTGATGGCGACGGCGTCCCCCGGCTTGACCTTCCAGGAAACAATTTCCGCCTCGGTAAGGCCCTCGCCGACATCCGGCAGGTTGAACTTATTAAGAGTCATAGTGTCCTCAGTAGGAGAGGGCGCGGTCCAGCGCCTCCAGGATGCGGTCGATGTCCGGAAGGTAGTCTTCTTCAACCTTGGCAACGGGGTACGGCATATGGAAGCCGCCCACGCGGATCACGGGGGCTTCGAGCGAATGGAAGGCGCGTTCGCTGACCCGCGCGGCGATTTCGCCGCCGATTCCGCCGAACGTGGGGGCTTCATGCGCAACGATGAGCCGCCCGGTCTTTTGCACGGAGGCTGTGACGGTATCGAAGTCCAGCGGGGAGATGCTGCGGAGGTCGATCACTTCGACGCTGCGCCCGTCCTCCTCCGCGGCATTTGCCGCCGCCAGGGCCACGGGAACCAGGGGCCCGTAGGCCACGATGGTGGCGTCGGTGCCTTCCCGGAGGACGTGGGCCTTGAACGGATCCGCCGAGGGGCCGGGTGACTCCACATCCACCTCGCCCTTGAGCCAGTAGCGGCGCTTGGGTTCGAAGATGATGACCGGATCCGCGCACTCCACCGCCTGCTGGATCATCCAGTAGGCGTCATGCGGGTTGGACGGGGTAATTATGCGCAGGCCGGCAGTGTGCGCGAAGAGCGCTTCCGGCGATTCGGAGTGGTGCTCCACGGAGCCGATGCCGCCGCCGTAGGGGATGCGCACCACCACCGGGACGGTGAGGTTGCCGTTGCTGCGGGCATGCATCTTGGCCAGCTGGGTGGTGATCTGGTTGAAGCCGGGGAAGACGAAGCCGTCGAACTGGATCTCGCACACCGGGCTGTAGCCGCGGAGGGCGAGCCCGATGGCGGTGCCGATGATGCCGGACTCCGCCAGCGGGGTGTCCACCACGCGGTCAGGCCCGAACTCGCCGATCAGCCCGTCAGTGACCCGGTACACGCCGCCGAGCGGACCGATGTCCTCGCCCATCAGCAGCGACTTCGGGTTGCCGGCCAGGGTGGCGCGCAGGCCCTCGTTGATGGCCTTCGCGATGGTCATGGTGGTCATCAGTGGCCTGCCTTTGCTGCCGGTCCGGCGTTTTCCGCGTCCAACTCCTCTTCGCCGGCGAACCCTGCGCTGTATTCCTCGAACCATGCGAGCTCTTCTGCCACCAGGGGGTGGGCCTCGGCGTAGGTGTTGGCGAAGGCGGAGCGGATATCCGGGGTTTCGAGGTCGTGGGTGGTCCGCCGGACATAGACGGCGAGCTCATCGCCGTCGGCCTTGACCTTGGCGAAGAAGGCGTCGTCGGCGAGGCCCTCGGCGCGGAGGTATTTTTCGAGCCGCAACAGCGGATCCTTTGCCCGCCAGGCGTCCTCTTCCGCGGAGTGCCGGTACTTCGTGGGGTCATCGGCGGTGGTGTGCGCGCCGACGCGGTAGGTGAATGCCTCAATGAGTACCGGGCCGTTGCCCCGGCGTGCATGCTCCAGCGCCCACTCGGTGACGGCGTGCACGGCGATGACGTCGTTCCCGTCCACCCGGATGCCGGGAAAGCCGTAGCCTTTGGCGCGGTTGGACAGCGGGACGCGGGTCTGCACGTTGGTGGGAACTGAGATGGCCCAGTGGTTGTTCTGGCAGAAGAACACCACGGGCGCGTTGTAGGACGAGGCGAAGACCATCGATTCGTGGACGTCGCCTTCCGAGCTGGCACCGTCCCCGAAATAGGCGATCACAGCGGCGTCGGGTTCCTGTGCCGCCTTGCCTGCGGACTTCTGGTCCCGCTGGATGCCCATCGCGTAGCCCACGGCATGCAGTGTCTGGGCGGCAAGGACAAGGGTGTAAAGGTGGAAGTTGGTGTCCTTGGGATTCCAGCCTCCGTTGGACACGCCACGGAACTGTCGGAGGAGTTCGGCCAGATCCACGTTGCGGGTCAGCGCCACACCGTGTTCCCGGTAGGTGGGAAAGATGTAGTCCTGCGGCTGGCTGGCCCTGCCGGAGCCGATCTGCGCGGCCTCCTGGCCCGTGAGGGGCACCCAAAGCGCCAGCTGTCCCTGCCGTTGCAGGGCAGTGGCCTCGACGTCGAACCGGCGGATGGAGGCCATGTCGGAGTAGAGTCCCCTCAGGTCCTCCGGGGTCAGCCTGTTGGCATATTCGCTGTAGACGGGGTCGGCGGCCAGCGTTCCGTCGGGACCCAGCAGTTGCACCATCCGGGCCGGCGGCTCGCCCATCACGGCTTCCGCGTCAGCTTCCCGCTGGTCGTCAGCCGCTGTTCCGTCAAACTCGGTGGAAGGCAGATGTGTGCCCATACCGTCTCCTTGCTTTCCCGCATCCGGATGCTCTGCAATGTTGCTGGGATATATGCCTTTCAAGGAATACATTCCTTTTGGGGCATATATGCGCGCCTACTGATCCTAACTTTATCTTCAGTAGGTAGCCACGGAACCACTTGTTAAGCGCTAGGAAGGCTTCATAGCCTTTGTATAGTCCGCACACAAGTGAAGGAACCTCGTGTTCGCCTCGGGCTCGCCGATGGTCACCCGCACGCCTTCGCCGGGAAAAGCCCTCACGGACAAAGCCCGATCCGCTGCAAGCTCCGCAAAACGGGAGCTGTGAGGGCCCAAGGCCAGCCACACAAAGTTGCCCTGCGCGTCCGGCGGGTTCAAGCCCAGGTCCTTCAACCCTGCCGCCACCCGCGCCCGTTCAACCACGAGCATTTGTACCCTTTCCACAACTTGTCGAAAGTTCTGCAAGGACACGACGGCTGCATTTTCGGCTATTTGCGACACGGCGAACGGTGTGGCCGCCACCCTGAGGTACTGCGTCAGCCCCGGGTTGGAGACGCTGTAGCCTACGCGCAGCCCGGCCAGGCCATGAGCCTTCGAGAAGGTGCGGAGCACCACCACGTTGGGGTATTTGCGGTAAAGGGCCAGGCCGTCCACGGCGTCGGACGCCCTGACGAACTCCTGGTATGCCTCGTCAATGACCACCACCACGTTGGATGGGACGGAGCGGATAAATGCTTCGGTCTCCGTTGCAGTGAGCGCCGGGCCGGTGGGATTGTTCGGTGTGCACAGCAGGACCACCCTGGTGCTGGAAGTGACCGCGGCGGCCATGGCTTTCAGGTCGTGCCGGCCGTCCGGTGTCACGGGGACGGGTACGCCTTGTGCTCCGGCCAGGCCGACGCTGATGGGATAGGCCTCGAAGGAACGCCAGGCATAAACCACCTCATCCGGCTTGCCGTCATCGTTCTGGCCCGCGAACGCGGCCAGGATCTGGTTCAGCGCGCCCAGGCTGCCCGCGCCCGTGACGATGTCTTCGGCGGGAACATCCAGAAAGTCGGCGAGCGCGGCACGCAGGCGGGTACTCAGCGGGTCCGGATACCGGTTGAAATCCGCCTGCTGCGCAACGGCCTCCAATACCGCGGGGATCGGCGGGAGGGGATTCTCGTTGGAGGACAGCTTGTAGCTTGCCAGTCCCTCGACGGCGGCAGGCGGCTTTCCGGCGGCGTAGCGCGGCAACCGGCCCACCACCGGGCGCGGCGCAATTCCGTCGGCCACGGTCTCTGATGACGTCATGCAGAACAGCCTACTTCTCCTGCCGCGCGCGGGGAGCGTGGCTGTTACGGCGGCGGAGAGCCTGGCGGGACCTGCTGTTGGCATGTCCCGCCAGGCTTCCTGTCCTTCAGGAGTGGACTACGACGACGGCACCTGAAGTGCCGTGCTGTCGGTCCGGCTGCCCGCCAGCTGCGGCGCCCACGCATCTGCGCCGTGAGGATAGTCCTGCACGGTGAACTCTGCGGCCAGGCCCGGTTCGAGTTGCGGCCTGTTGGAAGTGATCCGCGATCCGGGACCGTTGTTGTTTAACTCGTGGAAGCGGGCTTCCCGCCAGGAGAAGCCGCTCATGTCTGTCCAGGGCGTATCGGAGATGTGCGCGCCCAGCCAGGAATCCCGAACCAGCACCTGGGCGATGGCGTCCGGATCTCCGCTCGGATGCCAGGGCCTGCCCAGGTGGACAGTTCCTGCCGCTGCGTCCGACACAAAGCGGCATTGGCTGAACAGGTATCCGTGCTTTATTCCAATATTGATGCTGCCCGCGGAGACGTAACCGTTGTTGCTGTCTGACCGCCGGTCCAGGGAGCGGATTTCGCAGGAGGAGAAGACGGCTGTGCCCCTGCCGAAGATGAAGTCGACGTCTCCCTCGATGTACGTGTCACTAAAGTACGACCGGGCCTGCACTCCGCGGGCGGGCGAGTCGACAAGGAGTGTGTCCTGGTTTCCCAGGCACCGGACATTGGAAAGGACCGCGCGGTCCCCTGTCAGGAACAGTGCCACCGCCTGGCGGTTCTTCATGTCCTGGTTGGCGGCTTCGTCGAAGTCGTTGCTGAACGTGATGTTCCGGGCAAGGAAGTCCGGCCCGTCGATCCGCACGCTGGCGCTGCCGCCTGTTCCATAGGCTCCGGTTCCGTCCGGTTTGGGGGTTCCCGAGGCGTTGTTGAAGACAAGCACCACCTCCTCCGGTGTCTGCCCAAGCCCGAGGAACGAAATTCGCGGCTTGTTGGCCGGAACCCGGACAAGCCCGCGGTAGGTACCGGGCGCGATACGGATCTCAGTACGGCGCGCGCTGTTTGCGGGCACGGAGTCGACGGCGGCCTGCACTGTCCCGAACTGCCGTCCCGCCCCGACTTCCAGGACCAGCGGTTTGTCCACCGGCCGCTCGCTTGGCCAGTAGATGCCTGCAAGCGCGTCCAGCGGCGCATCGGCGTGCTGGAACCAACCCGGCGGCGTTATCTGTTGCACCTGCAGCCCGGCAGCGACAAGCCTTGCTACAGCCAGCGCTCCCTCGGCCTGAAAATGTGTATTGTCCGTAACCCCGTTGGGGTACTGCGGGTATTGGCCGGGCGTGGCGTAGAGGAAATGGGTTTTGGTTCCCTCCGGGCCGAGCTGCTGCCACAGTTCCCTGGATGACGTGGTGAGGTCCACCAGTGGGGTCCCGGTAACTGCTGCCAGTTCCCGGACGGCCTGCGGGTAGGCGCCATGGGAGTCCTGGGCGACACCCAGAGGACTGAACCTCCGGCGTTCAACCGGCGTGACGAGGACCGGTTTGGCCCCGGCCGAGGCTGCAGCATCAATGTACTTCTGCAGGTACTCCTTGAACGTGGTCTGGGGGTCCGTACCCCGGGCGGGGTCCTGCACTTTTTCATCGTTGTGGCCGAAGGAAATGAGCAGGTAGTCGCCGGGCTGCAGCGCGGACGCCACCTCGTCCAGCAAACCGGCGTCGAAATAGCTCTTGGACGAAGCACCGGACCAGGCGTAGTCGAAGACGGATGCCTGCGGGCCGAGAAGCAGCGGGAGGGCCTGGGCCCAGCCCGCACGGGGCCGCTCCGAGTGCTGGTAGGCGGAGGACGTGGAGTCACCAACAACGAAAATCACCGGGTTGGTGCACGGACGCGGCGCAGCCGGCCGGGAAACAGCGTGGGCAGGCGCTCCCGGTCCGGCAAGGACAGCTGCTGCGGCGACGGCGACAAGGACCGTCCGGCGGGTGGGCCTGAAGTCCCGCATCAGTGGTTGTCTCCCGCCGTGAAGACCGGTCCCACATGATCCTTGAGCAGCGCCGGTACTGCCTGCGCCGGGTGGACCTGCGTCCGCAGCGTGGGCGTCCACGATGTGTCCTCGGCCAGTTGCTTGTCCGCGGCGGCGGCGGTGTTATAGGCAGCGCGCAGGTCCACGTGCTTGCCGTTGAT
This sequence comes from Arthrobacter sp. MPF02, assembly GCF_046605375.1. Taxonomy (GTDB): domain Bacteria; phylum Actinomycetota; class Actinomycetes; order Actinomycetales; family Micrococcaceae; genus Arthrobacter. The sequence goes on from NZ_CP176772.1 coordinate 3,669,769, forward strand.
GGTGTTACCGGTCGTGGTGATCACCTTGCCCTTGAAGTGCCCAATGATGGCTGAAGCCGGGATGTTACCGGGCAGGGTGAAGGCATTGGCTTCAGCATTGATGTGCGAGTCAAATCCTGCGCCGAAGGTGTAGCCGTAGGGCACGGGCGATCCGGCGGCAGTAACGAAGTGGTTGTTGTAGACGTCCACCTGGCCAAATCGGACCCTGGGTGCGCGCTGGCCCACGTTTTCGAAGGAGTTGTGGTGGATGGTGACGCGCAGTTTTCCAACGTCTCCTCTGGTGGTGGAGTCCGTGGAGCCGATCAGCAGGAGTTTGTCGTGGTCCGAAAAGCGGTTGTAGGACATGGTGACCAGGTCCGAACCGTTGGTGACATCCACCGCGCCGTCGTGGACCTGGTAGGGCCGGCCGAAGTAGGTGGGCTGAAGATTGTCCAGGTTGGGCGCGTCGGTGAAGTGGGAGTGGTCAACCCAGACGTTCTTTGAACCGTTGATGATCTGCAGGAGATCATATTCGCTGTTCCAGTTGCCGGTGGCACCGTCCGTGGGATCCCAGGCGGGGAAGCAGTCGGCCGCGTCCCGGACCGTGAGGTTCCGGAAGATCACGTTCTCCGCCCGGTTGATGCGCAGGGCTGCCCCGGTGATACTGCTGTCCGGTCCGGCGCCAACGATGGTGGTGTTGCCCGGGATGTCCCAGCGGATGGTCGCTGCCTGCTTGGCGGCGGCCCGGCGGCGGGCTGATTCCTGCTCCCCCGCGGGCTCCTGGTCCGTGCCGTAGCGGGCAGGGTCATAGTCGTAGAGGTACTGCTCGAGGGAGTATCCGGTTCCTGCCGCGTAATCCGTACAGGTCAGTGCTTTGCCGTCCGGGCCGCTGTTCGCGGAGATATCTCCGTGGACACGAATAATCCGGGGTTCGGTGCCGGCAGCTGCGAGGGCGGCCAGGAGCCCTGCCCGGTTATGCACATCGAAGACCCTTTCCGGCGATGCTGCAGCTCCTCCCGTGGTGCCCGCGCCGGCAGACGCCCACCCGTCCCCGGCTGGCAGTACCTGGCGCTCGACGGGTTGCTGTGCTGTCTGCCCTGTTGGGGACGACTGGGATGATTCGGGCGCTGCGTTTGCTTGTGCCGGAACGGCAACCAGGGCAGCTGCTGCGGCGGCGAACGCCAGGGAACGTTTGATGCGCATGTTCTCTCTTCCTCCAATGGAATGAACGGGCGCTAGGCGGCGGACTACTCTGCTTCACGCTAGAAAGCGCTTTCTACAGTCTGAGAAATCGCTTTCTCTCGTGTCAAGACTATGTACGCGATTTGACCGGGAGGAGGCCTCCCCGCCCGGTGCGCCTGCCGGTCCCGCCCAGCAAATTTACAGGCCCTTGTGCAAGCATGGTTTCCATGGGTTCCCTTATCCTCCGGGTCATCATCAACGCAGCCGCACTGTGGGTGGCAAGCTGGGTCTTGCCGGGACTTGGGATATCCACCGCCGCAGCCTCAGAGGCGGTAGCGAAGACCGGCGTTACGGAGGGCACGGACACCATAGGGGTGGTCCTGGCCTACCTGTTCATCGGTGCGATTTTTGGCCTTGTCAACGCGCTTGTCCGGCCGGTCATCAGTTTCCTCGCCCTGCCCATCACCATCCTGACCCTGGGCCTGTTCACCATCGTCATTAATGCCGGAATGCTCTACCTGACCTCCTGGATCAGCAGTTACACGCCGGTGGAATTCACCATCGATTCCTTCTTCTGGACGGCGGTCCTCGCAGCCATCATCATCTCTTTGGTCTCACTGGCCGCCGGAATCCTGCCCGGTGGCCGGAAGCGGTAGGCGCCCGGCTGTCCACCTACCGCCCGCCACGCCCACGTTCGTGAGTGCGCGGGTCCTGGGGCGGAAGGACAGTTGACGGGGCCCTGGTCCGGGCGAGCGAGAACCGGGTTGCGGTAGCAGCACCACCCGCACCGAGTACGGAGCCCAGCACCGCGGACGACTGCAGCAGGGCGGGGTCATCGCTGCTTGCCACAAGGCGGGCCCCTTCCTGGTAGCCGTTGAGGCGGTGACCAGGGCCGAGGCCTTTGTCCCCACCGGGTTCCCAGGGGTTAGCCATGGTGACGGTGACCCGGCTGCGGGTCTCCGGGTTGGCTGCACCGTCGCTCCCGGGCACCCAGTCGGCCTCGTGCTCCAGGTGCAGTGTGCTCACGCCTTCCTCCAGAACGATTCCTGCAACAGGGGAACCGGCAGTCAGAACGTACTGCATGTCGTATCGGTCCGAAACGCGGGGATCCGCTGCCAGGTTCGTGGCGTGGATGCCGCCTTGGCTGTACCCCACTGCAACCACGGGCGCGCCGGGCTCGGCGCCTGCGGCTGCCAGGGCGTCAAGGACGGCGGCATTAACCGCGGCGGATTCGTACAGCAGCCCCTCAACAATGCCGGCCTCGTCGAACGGATTATCTTGGCCGGCTCCTGTACCTGCAGCCTGGGTGCCGGGCACAACAACCAGAAAGACCTTCTCGCCGCCGTTATCGACCTCGACAACCTCGATGTAGCCGGCTCCCCGCGCATCGATCTGCCGGATCCGCTCCAGAAGGCCGGCGGGTGAGGAATCGAGTTCCACTTGCACGCTCTCCTCACGGCGAACGGTGATGTCGCGGGGGATGTAATTGGCCACCAAAAGCATCAAGGCATCCCGCACGAACGGCTCCTGTTCAATGCGCTCCCGGACCTCGGGCGCCGTAAGCTGCATCAGGGCGATGATCCTTTCGGTGGTCCGGCCATCCGGCACTCCGGAAGCGATGCTGGTATTCCAGGAACGGCCAAGTTCCTCCACGGTGGCGAGGCCGAGAAACCTGCCCACGTTCGCCCGCCATTCCGCGTCCTGGTAATCGCGGATGCACGCCCGGATCTGGCTGCTGATGCGTTGCATTTCCGCCCGGGCGGCCTGGACCCGCCATTGGCTGTTCCGCACGGCGGCCAGATGCGGCACGGCGGACCAGGGCGGCTGCCGGTCAAGCCAGCAGAGCTGGTCCAGCACCCGTCCGACCTCCTGCTCAACGAATGCGAGGCTGCCAGCCAGCGCATCCAGCTTCTCCGCTCCGGCCGTCAGCTCCTCAAGCTGCACGCTGATGCCGGTGGCGCCACCCCGAATGCTCAGGTGCCCGTCCCGGGAAGGGCCAAAAAGCCGAATGCGGTCACCGTCCACTGTGAGTCCCCCGCATCAGCGCCAACTGTCATCGGTGGGAGCCGCCTGTGCCCGCTGCTGCGCGTGCCTTGCCACGGCTATCCTGGCTTCTTCAATGCTGTCCAATGCCTGGCCCAGTTGAACGCCCTGCCGTGCCACGGTTTCCCGGTAGGCCTCCCCTGCCGGCGACTGCCAGTCAAGCAGCTGAATGTCCCGTGAACCGGCCACGACTTCCTCTACCCTCGCTCCACAGGACTCAAGCCGCGCCACCAAAGAGTACATTTCGGCAGCCTGGTGCTCACCAAATTCCGGCGGCAGAACGCCGCTCACCGTCCCCATGCCCACTCCCTTGCCCGAAACCCGGCCCCGGATCCCGCCAGGTACCGCGCCTGCTGATGCGTCAAGGCTAAGGAAGGCGTCCTGCCAGGCTGAGCGCCGTCGTCGTGTATGTGGACAAGTAACCCGAACAAGGCCGCTTAAGGGGCAACTGCAGTTCATGAAAGAATCAGCACATGCCTGAAACCGCCGCCACAGCTGCTACACGTACGCCCTCAGGACGCCTGGCCCTTGCCGCGTCACCGGAAAAAATCGCCCTCGGTCCGCTGGACGGCCGCTACCAGTCGGCCGTCGCGCCCCTGGTGGACTACCTGTCCGAAGCCGCCCTGAACCGCGACCGCGTGGCTGTTGAAGTTGAATGGCTCATCCACCTGACCAGCAACAACGTCCTTCCCGGCGCCGGCGCACTCAGCCAGGAACAGCAGGACGGGCTGCGTGCCATCGTCACCGAATTCGATGCAGCGTCGGTGGCTGAACTGGCCGAGATCGAGGCTGTCACGGTCCACGACGTAAAGGCCGTGGAGTACTACATCGGCCGCCGGCTTCCCGCCATCGGGATCGAGAACCTGACCGCCATGGTGCACTTCGGGTGCACCTCCGAGGACATCAACAACCTTTCCTATGCCCTGGGCGTCAAGGGTGCTGTGGAGGACGTGTGGCTGCCCGCCGCCCGCAGCCTGGTGGCCCAAATCAGCAGGATGGCCGAGGACAACCGCGCCGTCCCCATGCTGTCCAGGACGCACGGCCAGCCCGCAACCCCCACCACGCTCGGCAAGGAACTGGCTGTCATCGCCCACCGCCTGAGCCGCCAGCTGGAGCGGATCGCCAGGACCGAATACCTGGGCAAGATCAACGGCGCCACCGGCACCTATGCCGCCCATGTCGCTTCCGTCCCCGGCGCCGACTGGCAGCAGGTGGCCCGGTCCTTCGTGGAAGGGCTGGGACTGACCTGGAACCCGCTCACTACCCAGATCGAAAGCCACGACTGGCAGGCAGAGCTTTACGCGGACGTAGCCCGGTTTAACCGCATCCTGCACAACGTCTGCACGGATATCTGGAGCTACATCTCCATCGGCTACTTCGCGCAGATCCCGGTGGCCGGTGCCACCGGTTCCTCCACCATGCCGCACAAGGTCAATCCGATCCGCTTCGAGAACGCCGAGGCAAACCTGGAGATCTCCAACGGCCTGCTGGACACCCTGGGCGCCACCCTAGTCACTTCCCGCTGGCAGCGCGACCTCACCGATTCCTCCAGCCAGCGCAACATCGGCGTGGCCTTCGGCCATTCGCTGCTTGCCATCTCCAACGTTGCCAAGGGCCTGGAGCGCCTTGACGTTGCCAAGGACGTCCTCGCGGGAGACCTGGACACCAACTGGGAAGTCCTCGGCGAGGCGATCCAGATGGTTATGCGCGCCGAGGCGATTGCCGGCGTCGAGGGCATGGAGAACCCGTACGAGCGGCTGAAGGAACTCACCCGCGGGCACCGGGTGGACGCCGCCCGCATGCAGGAGTTCGTGCAGGGCCTGGGGCTCTCGCCGGAGGCCGAGGCACGCCTGCTGGCGCTGACGCCCGGCACGTACACGGGCATCGCGGACCAGCTGGTGGACCACCTCAAGTAGGTCCCGGCAGGGAAGGAAGTACGACGGCGGCGCCGGGCCTGGGAAGGCCCGGCGCCTTCGCGCTTCCAGCGGTTTGATGGGAGGGGCCGGCCGGACCTGCTCCGTCTGCGGAGTGCGAAACTGGAGAGCATGAAACTGCTCCTCATCCGCCACGGACAGACCCCCGGCAACGTCCTTGGCCAGCTGGATACCGCCCATCCGGGGCCGGGACTGACGGAACTCGGTGAGCGGCAGGCCGAGGCCATGGCCAGGTCCCTGGCCCACGAAGCGATCGGTGCAATCTATGCTTCCACGCTGATCAGGACCCAGATCACGGCTGCGCCCCTGGCTAAGTTGCAGAGCCTCGACGTGGAGGTGCTGGAGGGCCTGCACGAGATTGAGGCCGGGGCCCTGGAAAAACTGACGGACCACGAATCACATAAGCGCTATATGGGAACGGTATTTTCGTGGGCGGCTGGAGACCTTGACCGGCGCATGCCCGCGGGACCCGACGGGCACGAGTTTTTTGGCCGCTTTGATGCAGCGATCGCCAAGGTGGTGGAGCAGGCGGAGCGTCAGCAGCATGGGACAGCAGTGGTGGTAAGCCACGGCGCCGCCATCCGCACATGGACCGGACGCCGGGCGGAGGACGCCGACCATGAATTCGCCGCTAAGCACGTACTGGCGAACACCGGGATCGTGGCCCTGGAGGGAAATCCCGGCTCCGGCTGGAAGCTGATCCACTGGGACGGCAGTCCGGTGGGCGGGCTGGCCCTCGCCGACCCCACCGCGGAGGACCCTACGGGGCGGGACGCAGCGGGAGCCTAGGCCGGGACCAGGCGGGCTGCAAGCTCTGCAGCCTCAGCCGCTGTTGGCCGTTCGGCAGCATCCATCGCCGTAAGGGAGCGGAGGAAGGGCCGCCAGCGGGGCCCGAGGAACCCGGGCACATCCGGACTCCGGAGCGTCCTGGCCACCAGGGACTCGATGGCAGTCCCCGGAAACGCCCTGGTGCCTGTCAGCAGTTCAAGCAGGACAAGCCCCATGGCGTAGACGTCCCACGACGGCTGTGCCGCACCTCCGGACGCCTGCTCAGGGCTCATGTAGTGCACGGTGCCGGAGGAAATGCCTGGTTCCGGCGCCGAACCGGCCAGGGCGGCGATGCCGAAGTCGATTATGCGGACGGGGCTTCGCCGGAGGCCACTTAGCATCAGGTTGGCGGGCTTGATGTCGCGGTGTACAAGTCCGCAGCCATGGATGTGCGCCAGCGCGCTGAACAGCCCGCGGGCCCAGAGGGCCACGTCGGCGGCGCTGTGGCTGTTGCGGAGGGACGCCTCGGACAGGCTGTACCCCAAGGCCAGCTCCTCGGCCACGAAGGCCCGGCCCGTGTGCGGTCCGCCTTCATGAAAGGGCCCCTCGGCGACGAACCTGATGATTGACGGGTGCGAAAGCGCGGCGAGCACCGCAGCCTCATTGCGGATCCGTTCCTGCTGTTTTACGGAATTGTCCACTGCCACCTTGACGGCAACGTCCGGGCCGCCGGCAAGGTCCACCGCCCGAAAGACTTCGGCTACCGACCCCCGCCCCAGGCGCTCCCGAAGCTGGAAACGGCCTGCGACCGCAGGGCGCCCGGAATGGAGCGTGGCATGGGGTGCCCGCTTCGGGGGCGCCACGGCGTAGGTGGTCATGCGGCGCTGGCCGGAAAAGCGGCAGCGAGCGGAAACCAGGCGTCAAGCTGGAAACCGCACTGGCAACGCCACACCGGAGGTAACTCCACCGGCGTGCCGGTCTCTGTGTCAAAGCTGTAGCCGACGGCGGGCCCTCCGATTGCAGGGGTGACCAGTTCCATGGGTGCAGCACAATGCGATGGGCAAGTCTCCTGCCGGTAAAAGCCACTCAAGGGGATCAACTCGCTCACGACTCCATCTGGTAGTACGTTGGGGGCTGATCGTAAGCCTACATATTGCTAGCCAATCTAGCTAGTCCGACTAGCAGCTTTGGGATGAACTTCTTCCGTAAGGGCCAGCGCCGCCGTCATCCGCTCCAGGAATTCCACCACCGTACGGGCCTGGTCCGCTGTCAGCGATTCGGTCACGGACATCATCCGGCGGTGCATCGCGCCCAGTGTTTCGCGGACCTCGCGGTCTGACTCGACCGTGGGGATGACCACCACCGAACGGCGGTCGGAGGGGTGTGCCTCACGGCGGACGTGGCCGCTGGCCACGAGCCGGTCTATCAGCGAGGTGGTGGAAGCGCTGGTAATGCCAAGAAATTGACTGAGGTCCTTGGGCACGACCATTTTTCCCGAGGCCTGCGCGCGCAGGAGGTAGCGCAGGGCCAGGATGTCCGTCTCACCCATGCCCATGGAGTCGCGGGTGGACCGGCGGATGGACGTTTCTGCAGTACGGTAGTCCCTCAGGGCCTTCAGCACAGCAGCACCATAGTCAAGCTGCCCGTCCGGCCCGTACCAGTAGCCGGAGCCTTCGTTGCCAGTAGAAACCATGCGCTCATTTTAGGCAGACTGCTTACTAGACTGCCAAGATACTGGGAAGCAGGCGCCCTTCCGCGGTTCTCCTGACGCTTACGCGGAAGAAACAATCGCGTAACCGCCTGCTCCTAGCCTTGTCTGGCATAGATCCTTCGGCGAATCGAGGCAGACATGCAAACCAATCCGCGGCTCAACATCCGGCAGGTTTCCTGGTCCAATCCTGTCGGGGCAGACCTGCGCCGTGCCCAGCAGGCGGAACTCGACGCCCGTTTTGGCACGGTCGACCACGAACCTGGCCCGCCGCCGTCGGAAGCTGACTGCGCCGTGTTCATTGTTGCCTACGACAAGGGGTCGGGTCAGCCGGTGGGCTGCGGAGGCCTGCGGCTCCTCGATGCCACAACGGCGGAAATCAAGCGGCTGTACGTCCTTCCCTATACCCGGGGATCCGGGGTGGCGAGCTCCATTCTGGCCGCCCTCGAAGCCGAGGCGTTCAAACAGGGGTTTACGCGCATCAAGGCCGAGGCGGGCTCCGCCCAGCCGGACGGGCGCAACTTCTACCAGAACTCGGGCTTCGAGCCGGTGCCCAACTTTGGCCCCTACATCGGCGTGGAGCATTCCTACTGCTACGCAAAGACCATCAACGCCCGCAGCGCCGCCCACACGGCTATGGCCTAGGCGGGAAGTTCCTGCTGCCGGTCAGGCAGCTAAACGGCTTCCGACGGCGGCGCGCGCGTTCCGCCGTCGGGCGAGGCTGAGCACGCGGCCACGGAACGGCTGGGCGACTTCTGCGAGGGCAATGCGCCCGAGCGCCGAGGAGGCCAGGCTCAGCGCCCGGGTCCGCAGCCGCCGCTGCCGGTCATAGGCGCGGAGGGCCTGGCCCTTGGCGCGTGTTGAGGAGATCAGCGAGGGTCACGGCGTCCACAAGGTGGTGGTGACGCTGGCCAGGCAGCACCCGGTCAACCGGGCACGGATGGCCTTTTCACTGGACCGCCCGGAGGCTGTGACCGCCGGCCATCACCTGCTGGTGGGCAACCTGGAACGGGCGCTGACCGCCCTGGGCGTGGCTGACGCGGCGGCCCGGACACGGGACGTGGCCGACTACGGCGACGGACACCTGCTCCACCTGCTGACCGTCAGGCGGGACGACGAGCCGGACGTTGCTGCCGTCGCCGCAACGGTCCGGCGGCTGCTCGCCCCCTAGGTACCCGCCGTCGTACTTCGCCCCAGCCGCCGCCAAACTCCCGGGGCAAGCACCACGGCAATTCCGACGACGGCTCCGATGACCGTCTCGATGATGCGGTCGCGAAGCAGTATTTCCGGCGAGGACGGGACAACCAGCAGCGTGGAAATCAGCGCGAGGGGCGTCACGAAGACCTGCGCCACCAGGTACTGCCGGATGATGAACAGCTCTGCGCCGAACTGGCAAAGCGCCATCACCAGCACGGTCTGCCAGGGCTGCAGCTCCAACAGGACGACGCCGGCCATGAGCACCAGTCCCAGCACCGTGCCGATGATCCTTTGGATGCCGCGGCGCACACGGTGCCGGGTTGTGTGTCCCACCAGGGGAACCACCGCGGCCACCATTGCCCAGTAGTTGTGGCCGAACCCGAGGCGCTCCCCGGCCCAGGTGGCCAGGGACCCGGCGACCCCGGCGGCCGCCAGGTAACCGAGGCCCTCCAGCCAGGCCGCGCGCTTCTCCTCCGGGGTCCTGCGGATCCGCGGCGGCCGGGTCCAGGGAGTGCGGTGGCCGGGCAGGACCCGGGAGGAGATGCCGATGAGCAGGCAGAAGGCCGTGGTCAGGACCGAGACCAGCATCCCCTGCCATAGCGGGGGCTGGCCGGGGATCGAGGCGATGGCAGCGAAGGCGAATATGTGGAAGAGGGAGCCTGCAGGGCGCAGCCGCAGCCAGGAGATGGCAACCGAACAAGCACCGGCAACCAGCGTAGTGGCGAGGACAAGGAACCAGGTGGCGGCGGCGCCGCCCAGTCCCCACGCAGTTTCCATCCCCGCGGCAAGCGATGCCAGCAGGATCACCAGCAGCATCAGGAGGCCGGCCCGCAACTGCAGGGCAAAGCGGGTCCCGTGCTGTTCGCCGCGGCCGTAGATGCCGGTGAACGCTCCAAAGGAAGCGAAGATCGCCAGGTCCAGGCGGCCGAGCAGCACCAGGGTAAGCAACGGAACGAAGACCCCCACGGCGCACCGGAGGGCGGGCTGGTGGTCCTTGTTGGCGGGGGCCATGCTGAACATTTCAGCGAGCATCTTCACGTGGGGCTGGCGCCTTCCTCTGGGCGGGATGTTTCGGGCGGCCACGCTGACGTTCACGCTAAATCCTATGACGCAGGCCGGGAAACCCTCCGGTTGCGTTCCCATGAATGGAACCCGCAGGCAACGCGTGTGAAACAGCTCCCCCTGATGCTTGTGTCATGAAGCCACCCCAGCACCATCCTGCGGCCGACCTAAGCTGTGACGTATGCGGCTTGATGCCTGAACCGACCAAGACCCGGCTGACCCTGGCCAACGTGGCCGTAATGCTTCCGATTGAACTGCTGGTCCATGCCGCGGTGGTGGACACGCAGCTTCCGTACGTGGCCAAGGTCCTGGTGCTGGCCGTCACCGCGACGGTCCTGGTGATCTGGGTGGCCGAACCTTCCGCTGCCCGGATCCTGCGCGGCTGGCTGCATGCCCCGGCCCTGCGGCACCGGCGGAAGCTGGCCGCCGCGCCGGCACTGTGGCGGGCCAGGACCGTCGTGCGGGATGAGCCGGGCTCCCTGCAGAAGATAACCCGCGCGCTGGCCCGGCTCGACACAAACATCCTGGGCATCCATGTCCACCCCGTTCCCGGCGGGGTTATGGACGAGTTTGTGCTGTCCGCTCCCGGACACCTCCTTGAACACCAGTTGCTGGATGCATTGCACGACGCCGGTGGCTCGCGTTCGCGCGTTTGGCCCACCACGGAGCTTGCCATGGCAGACGGACAAACCAAGGCCCTCAGCCTTGCGGCCAGGATCGCCGATGCCCCGGACGAACTGCCCCTCGCGGTAGCCGAGCTGCTGCACGCACGCATCGCCTCGCCGTCGGACGCTTCAGCAAAGGCGCCCGATGACGGCACCCGGCTGAAAATCCCCACCGCCTGGCACGGGCCCATCACCTTCGTCCGGCCCGGCGAGCCGTTCACCCCGGCGGAGTCAGCGCGCGCCCACCGGCTCGCAGAGCTCGCCGAAATCCTGGCCCACCGTTCCACCACGGCCCGGCCCAACTAGGTAGCGCGAAGTGTCGTTTTGGGTGCCCAAAACGACACTTCGCGCTACCTAGTTGGGGGGGTTACATGCGGAGGGTAAGGGCAGATGGAACAAGAGTCATCAGGACGTGCTTGCCCTGGCCCTCGTGGTCCCCGTCGAGCTGGTAGTCGTCGTTGTGCTCCAGGATAATTTCCACGGTCTTGCCCTGGAAATACTCAACAGACGTGGAGTTGTTCTTGCCCTTGACTATCATCCCCGCAAGTACAGAGAGCCAGCCCAGCCGTCCGTGATGGGGCGCCAGCACGGCCACGTCGAGCAGCCCGTCGTCCATCTTGGCTTCGGGGAAAATTTCCAGGCCGCCCTGCACCTTGCCGCAGTTGCCCACCATGACGCTGCGCACCCCGCGCCGAACGGCCCGCTTACCGTCAACCAGGACTGTCGCCCTGACCGGCTTGCCCGGCAGGTTCCGGATACCGGCGTCCACGTAGGCCAGCCAGCCGACTTTGTGCTTCAACTCCTGATTGGTGTCGGCCATGATCGTGGCGTCGTACCCCACCCCGGCCATCACCAAAAACAACTGTTCGTCGTCGGGGTTCATGCGGCGGGCGCGGACCACGTCAATCTTCCGTTCCGTTCCGGCCAGGGCTCCGGCCATGGCCCCCTCGTAGTCAGTGATGTCCATGCCCAGGTTCCGCGCCAGCAGATTCCCCGTCCCGAGCGGCAGCAACCCCATCGGGACGTCACCCCCGGCCAGCACCTCAGCCACGCAGCGTACCGTGCCGTCACCGCCGCCGGCGATGACGATGTCGGCTCCCTGGGCCAGAGCTTCCTTGGCCTGGCCGACACCGGGATCCTCGAGCGTGGTCTCGAACCAGAGCGTCTCACCCCACCCGTTTTCAGCGGCATGACGGGCGGCAAGCTCCTTCACATCGATGTCCACCGTCTTGGCCGGATTGATGATGATGGCTGCGCGCTGGGGTGCACGAACACTGTTGGCAGTCATGGCGTCCTTCGGTGGCATATGGAAAGGCTACTGATGAAAGAAGACTAGCGTGCCCGCGGATCGGGCAGAAGCACGGCCTGGCTACAGAGCCTTGACAGCACCGAGCACCTGCGCGAGCGAATCCTTGGCGTCACCGAACAGCAGGGACGTCTGCGGCTGGTACAGCAGGTCGTTCTCGATACCCGCGAAACCCGGGCGCATGGACCGCTTGAGGAACACCACCTGCCGGGCCTCCGCTACCTCCAGGATGGGCATGCCGTAGATTGGCGAGCCGGAGGAGGTCTTCGCGGCGGGGTTCACAACGTCATTGGCACCCACCACCAGGGCCACGTCCGCCGTTTTGAACTCCGGGTTGATCTCGCCCATTTCCTTGAGCGATTCATATGGCACGTTGGCCTCGGCCAGCAGCACGTTCATGTGCCCCGGCATGCGTCCGGCCACGGGATGGATGGCAAAGTCGACGTCGATGCCCCGGGCTTCCAGGGCGTCCGCAAGTTCCGCCGCTGTGTGCTGCCCCTGGGCCACGGCCAGACCATAGCCCGGCACGATGATCACGCGCTGGGCGTAGCCAAGCAGCACTGCCACGTCCTCCGGGCTGGAGGACCGGACGGGACGTTCGCTCACAGCGGTGGATCCCGCCGTCGAACCTCCCCGGAAGGCGCCGAACAGGATGCCGGCAACGCTGCGTCCCATCGCCGCCGCCATGGCGCGGGTGAGGATGGTACCGGAGGCGCCCACCAGCGTGCCCGCCACGACGAGGAGCACGTTTCCCAGCACCACGCCGGACGCCGCCACCGCCAGGCCGGTGAACGCGTTCAGGAGCGAGATCACAATCGGCACGTCCGCGCCGCCCACCGGCAGCACCAGCAGGACGCCCGCGACCAGTCCCAGGAGCAGGAGCAGCACCGCGGGCACGGGCGAACCGGTGAGGATAACGACGACGGCGGCGGCCACCGCTGCGAGCAGCACCGCTGCCATCACCACGGGGAGTCCGGGGAACACGACCGGGCGGGTGGTCATCAATTCCTGGAGCTTGGCGAAGGTGACGCTGGAGCCGGAGAACGAGACCGCGCCCACCAGGAGCGTGAAGACGATGGCAAGGCGCACCCAGGGATCACCCGCATGGGTGAGCTCGAGCAGGGCCACCAAAGCCGCTGCGCCGCCGCCCACACCGTTGAACAGCGCCACCAGCTGCGGCATCTGGGTCATCTTCACCCGGCGGGCCACCGGGGCCGCAACGGCGCTGCCCACGGCGATGGCGCCCAGGATCCACGGAATGTTTTCCAGCCGGGCGGACAGGAAGACGGTAACGACGGCAACCAACGCGCCAAGCGCCCCCACCAGGTTGCCGCGGCGTGCGGTCCGCGGGGAACTGAGTCCGCGAAGCGCCAGGATGAAGAAGACCGCGGCGACGAGGTAGAGAAGCGCGGTCCAGGTGGGGTCCAGGACGCTCATTTGCCGTCCGCCTTCGCGGCCCGGGCCACCTCTTTTTTGGCGTGGAACATATGGAGCATCCGGTCCGTGACCACGAAGCCGCCCACCAGGTTTGCGGTGGCCAGGACGACGGCCAGCAGCGCAACCGCAAGGACCCATGTGTCCGTCGCCTGCCCTGCCACGATGATGGCGCCCACCAGGATGATGCCGTGGATGGCGTTGGCGCCGGACATCAGGGGCGTGTGCAGGGTGCTGGAGACTTTTGAAACCACCTCGAACCCGACAAAAACGGCCAGGACCGTGATGGTCAGCAGGCTCATCCCGTCCATCAGTGCGCCCCTTCCTGCGGTGCGTGGATCCTCCGGGCCAGCAGCTCCGCAGTGGGCTGGTGCCGCACCCCGCCGGCATGCGTCAGGCAGGCACCCGCCAGCACCTCGTCGTCGAAATCGGCCTTGACCGTGCCGTCCCGGACCAGCAATGCCAGCAGATTGGCTACGTTCTTGGCGTACAGCCGGGACGCGTCGGAGGCCATCGCCGAAGCGGGGTCCTTGAGTCCCACCAGGGTGACATGGCCCGCGCCGTCCGCGGTGGGCACGGCGATGTCGGCGCCGGGAACCACCCCCTCCACGTTGCCGCCGGACTCAGCGGCGAGGTCCACGACCACGGACCCCGGGCGCATGCCCTGGACCATCTCGCGGGTCACAAGGAGGGGAGCGGGCCTGCCGGGGACAGCGGCCGTCGTAATCAATACATCCGACTGTGCCACGTGCGGTGCCAGCAACTGGCGCTGGCGGGTGCCGGCATCGGTGCTCAGCTGCCGGGCGTAACCGCCTGCCGCTTCCGCTGTTTCCAGGTCCAGCCTGATGAACGTGCCGCCCATCGAGGCGACCTCGTCCGCCGAGGCGGGACGGATGTCATTGGCGAAGACGCGGGCACCCAGCCTTTTGGCGGTGCCGATCGCCTGCAGGCCCGCAACGCCGGCGCCCAGCACCAGGACCTTCGCCGGCGGCACCGTTCCCGCGGCGGTCATGTACAGCGGGAAGAAGCGGGGCAGCCGGATGGCGGCTTCCAGGACGCAGCGGTAGCCGGCCACCAGGGCCTGCGAGCTCAGCGCGTCCATGGACTGGGCCCGGGAAATGCGGGGCACCAGTTCCAGGGCAAAGCAGGTGGCGCCCGCCTCCGCGAGCGCCTGCACGGTATCAAGTTCTGAGGACGGCGAGGCCATGCCCACCGTGACGGCCCCCGGTTTGAGGGACATGGCGGTGTGCGGGTCCAGCGGCCGGACGTGGGCAAGGATGTCGAGGTGGGGCGGCTCCAGCAGGGCCACGACGGCGGCCCCGGCTTTGCGGTAATCCTCGTCGGTGTGACCGGCGGCTTCCCCTGCCCCCGCTTCGACCAGCACGTCAAGGCCCATGCCGGCGAGCTGCTTCACCGTCTCCGGCGTCGCGGCTACGCGCCGCTCGCCTTCCCGGCGCTCCCGCGGTATGCCCAGTTTCACCCGCCGACTCCCCTTTCTGATAAAAAGGGTGCGGCAACGGCTCTGCTGTCTTGCCCTCATCAGGGCGGGGGTCGCGGAGCGGCGCTGCTGCACGTAACTGGCTAGAGTCTATGGCCCGTACCGCCGCGGCGGGAGTAGGACGGCCGGCTTGGATGGGCAAACGTTACCTGCCGCCACTTGTCCCTGCCCGGCCGGCCATCCGATACAAGGGTCCACCGGCCGGCGCAATGAACCCGCTGTTGAATGTGCAGGGACTGTCCCTGCGCATTCCGGGCCGGAGTGGGCGCGCAGCCCGGCCCGGAACGAGGCGTAGTACGCGTCATCTGCGGGCTCCCCGCGACGCCGATTCCAATTTTTGCGGAAGGTGAGCCTACCCTAAGTAGTCCCCATTTTTGATCTGCCCTCCCCCATGGCAGCCCTGCAAGGCGGTTTTTTGTGCGCTCGTTCCTCCGGCCCCGCGTCCTCGTGGCAGCACTGGCCACCCTCACCCTGACCGGCTGCGGCTTCAGCGGCACCCAGACCCAGGCCGTCCAGAGTACCGCCGCGGCGGACACCAGCCAGCGGATTGTGGTGGACAACTTCCGCGCGCCGGTGGCCAACTGGGCCCTGGAGTCCGACGCCGCCTACATCCTTTCCCTCTCCGGGTGCCTGGAGACGCTCACCAAGTACGACCACACGGAGGGCAAGGTGGTCCCCATGCTGGCCACCGAGTGGAAGCAGTCCTCCCCGCTGGACTGGGACTTCACCATCCGGCAGGGCGTGGCCTTCCAGGACGGCAGCCGGCTCACCGCGGAGTCCGTGGTTGCAGCCCTGAACCACGTCCTCGACGCCAAGGTTCCGGCCCGCGCCTTCAACCGCACCATGGTCAGCAGCGTCACGGCCGTGGACGCCAACACCGTCCGGGTGAGCACGCCCGCCGAGAACCCGCTGGTCCCCTACCGCCTGGCGAGCGTCAACACCGGCATCCTGGCCCCCGCGGCGTACAAGGACACGGAGGTGGACCCGTTCGGCCACTGCACCGGCCCTTTCACGCCCGTTTCGGAAAAGGCCAAGCAGTCCCTCACCCTGGACCGCAACGAGAACTACTGGGGCGGCGACGTCCAGCTGGCGGGCGCCGAGATTCGCTTCATCACCAACGGCGCAACCCGCGCAGCCCAGGTGCAGACCGGTGAAGCCGACATCTCGCTGTCCATCCCCGTCGCCAGCCTTGCCACCCTGAAGGGCGCTGCGGGCGTCTCCGTCCTCGGCGCCGATTCGCCCCGCACGGCCACCATGTACATGAACAACGGCCGCGCTCCCCTGGACAACGTGGACGTCCGGAAGGCAATCCGGGAGTCCCTGGACCTGGATGCCCTCGCCGCCAGCGTCTACGAAGGCGCCGCCCTTCCCGCCACGGGCCCGTTTGCCCCGTCCGAGCCGTGGGCTGGTGACACCCCGGAGGAACAGAAGCAGGACGTCGAGGAAGCCAGGAAGCTGTTGGCCGGCGCCGGCTACACGGCGGACCGTCCGCTGGAAATCATCGCCATCGTTGAGCGTGCGGAATTCGCCGATGTGGCGGCTGTTATCCAGGAGAACCTGAAGAATATCGGCATCCCGCTCTCCATCCAGGCCAAGGAATACGCTTCCGCCGAGCCTGACGTCCTGGCCGGCAACTACGACATGATCCTCAGCCAGCGGAACCGCCTGATCGACATCGCCGATCCCATTGGGTTCCTCACTGCGGACTACTCGTGCAAGGGCACCTACAACCTGAGCCACTTCTGCGACCCCGAGTATGACCGGATTGTCGCCGACGCCGCCCGGACCGTGGACACCCAGGAACGCTACAAGCTGTACGCGGAGGCAGGCCGGATCCTCCAGGACAAGGCGGTCAACGCCTGGCTGGTCAACGAGCAGGCAACTGACGCCATCCGCACCAACGTCCTGAACTACGTCCAGGATCCGCTGTCCCGCTATGTCCTGACGGCGAAGACGGCCAAGGCCGCCTCCTAGCCCCAGCCACCGGAACAACACCGCATGCTGCAGTTCATCACCAAACGGACGGCCACGCTGCTGGCCGCCGTCGCCGTGTCCTCCTTTGCGGTGTTCCTCATCCCCTACGTCACCCCCGGCGACCCGGTCCGGAAAATCATCCGGTCCCGGGTGGCCGGCGACGCCATCGACGAGTCCTCCGTCCAGGCCGTGGCGCACAGCCTGGGCCTGGACGATCCCCTCGCCGTCCAGTACTTCCGCTGGCTGGGCAACTTCTTCACCGGCGACATGGGCCTGTCCTACACCAGCCGCACCCCCGTGGTGGAGCAGGTCCTGCCCGCACTGGCCGTCACCCTCAGCCTGGTGGCCATGTCACTTGGGCTGGCGGCCGCCGTCGCGCTTCCGCTGGGGATCATTTCCGGACTCCGGCCCGGCAGCCTGCCGGACAAGACCATCACGGCGGTCACCCAGGCGTTCATCGCCATGCCGGAATACTGGGTGGCGCCGGTGCTGGTCCTGGTGTTCGCACTCAAGCTGTCCGTGCTGCCCACCGCAGGCTGGAACGATCTTTCATCAGCGGTCCTGCCCGCCCTGACCCTTGCCCTGCGCCCCATCAGCTTCTTTACCTCGGCGGTCCGCGCGGGCATCATCGACGCCGCAGCCGCCGAGCATGTTCCGGCCGCCCGGGCCCGCGGCCTGAGTTCCGCCCAGTCAATCCTGCGGCACGTGATCCCCAACGGACTGGTTCCCCTGTCCACGCTCTTCGCGGTCTGGTTCGCGGGGCTGCTGGGCGGCTCGGTGATCGTGGAGGTGATCTTCGCCGTTCCGGGCATGGGCAGGCTGCTCTTCGATTCGGTGGTCAACAGCGACGTCCCGCTCGCCCAGGGCGGTGTAGTGGTGGTCGTGGCGCTTGCCGTCGGCGTCACCACGCTGGCCGACTTCGTGCACCGCTTCCTGAGCCCCACCGTGGGAGGTTCCCTTGCGTAGCCGGATCACCGTCACCAGCGTCGCCGGAGCAGTACTTGCACTGATCGTCCTGGCGGTGCTGCTGGCACCCTGGATCTCGCCCTATCCGCCCTCGGAGCAGAACCTGGCGCAGCGCCTCGCGCCGCCGTCGGCCGAACACTGGCTGGGCACGGACAACCTGGGCCGCGATACCCTGAGCCGGATCCTCGAGGGCGGCGCGTTCTCCATGTCCGTGGCAGCCCTGGCCACCGTGCTCACCTGCCTGCTGGGTGTTGGGATCGGCATCCTAAGCGCCCGCCGGCGCGGCTGGGTGGACGAGTTCCTCACCCGCACGAACGACGTCCTGCTCGCCCTGCCGGAAATGGTGGTGGCGCTGTTCATCGTGGCGGCACTCGGGACAGGGTTCGGCCCGCTCCTGCTGGCACTCACCGTCACCAGCTGGACGCCCTTCGCCCGGCTGGCACGCACGCTCGCGTACGACGTCTCGGCCCGCGGGTTTGTGGATGCTGCGCGCGTACTGGGCTGCACCCCGCGCTTCATCATCGTCCGGCACGTCCTCCCCCACCTGGCCGCGCCGGTCCTGGGCCAAGCCACCCTGCGGTTCGGGCACCTGCTGATCAGCGTGGGCGCCCTTTCCTACCTTGGCCTGGGCGTCCAGCCGCCGCAGTCCGACTGGGGCTCCATGCTCGCCGCCGCCCAGCCCTTCGCCGACCGCGCACCGCTGGGCATCCTGGCCCCTGGGCTGGTCATCTTCACCGTCGCCCTGTGCATCACGCTGCTCGGCCAGCGCGCCGCACGCATGACTGCCGCCCCATTGCTCCTCCCAAAGGCTGTGGACGCATGAGTGCGCGCCTGGTCCTGGAGGACCTGGAGGTACGGCGGAAGGACGACGACGGCGGTCCCGGCGGAAAGCCGCTCCTCGCCGGCGTTTCCCTCGCCGTTGACCCGGGCGAGTTTGTTGCGCTGGTGGGCTCTTCGGGATCCGGAAAGACCCTCACGTCCATGTCCTGCCTGCGCCTGCTGCCACCGCAACTGGGAATCACGGGCGGTTCCATCCGGCTCGGCGAGGTGGACCTCACCCGCGCCGCGGAAACCGAACTGAACACGGTCCGCGGGGGCCGGCTGGGCATGCTGTTCCAACAGCCCAAGCGCATGTTCAACCCGAACCGCACCATCGGCAGCCACCTTAAGGAGCCGCTGCGCCTGCACGCCGGCCTGCGCGGACGGAAAGCCAGGGACAAAGCCGTGGAGCTGCTCGAGGAGGTTGGCTTCGCCGATCCCGTAAAGGGCATCCGCGCCTACCCGCACCAGCTGTCCGGCGGCATGGCGCAGCGCGCCATGACGGCACTCGCCCTGGCCGGCCAGCCGGAGATGCTGCTCGCCGACGAACCCACCTCCGCCCTGGACAAGGTCCTGGAACGCCAGGTGCTCCAGCTGCTGGACCGCGAACGCCGGCAGCGCGGGCTGGGCATCCTCTACATCACCCACAACCTGGCGTCCGTGGCCGCGTACGCGGACCGGGTCCTGGTCATGAACGCGGGCCACATCGTGGAAGAAGGGCCCGCCGGTGAGCTGCTCACCGCACCCAAAACCGGCTACGCCCGCGACCTCCTCGCCGCTGCGCAGCTGGCACCCGAGACCCGGCGTCGTCCGTCTCCCGCGGAACGTGAAGTCCTTGTCCTGGACAGGGTAGGCAAACGCTTCGGCCGGAAGCGGACCGGCACCGTGCTCGACGACGTCTCGCTGTCCCTCCGCCGCGGCGAAATACTGGGTGTCCTGGGACAATCCGGCTCCGGGAAAAGCACCCTGGCCAAGGCCATCGTGGGCCTGGATGCGGCCAGCAGCGGAACCATCACCCGGCAGTTCGACGGCGGGACACGGCAGCCCACGGCCGTGCAGCTCGTGTTCCAGGAGCCGCACAACGCCTTCGACCCGAGGATGACACTGCGCGCCAGCCTGCAGGCGCCCCTCCGCCCGCGCCGGGACCTCAGCCCCGCCCAGCGGGACGAACGCGTCGCGGCCGCCCTGCAGGAGGTGGAACTGGACCCGGCGTTGCTGGACAAACGGCCGGGCCAGTGCTCGGGCGGCCAGCTCCAGCGTGCCACCATTGCCCGCGCCCTGCTGCTGGAACCGCAGGTCCTGATCTGCGACGAGGCCACCTCGGCCCTGGACGCCCTCACGCAGCGGACCATCCTGAACCTGCTGCTGCGCCTGCAGCGCGAGCACAACCTGTCCCTGATCGTCATCTCCCATGACATGGACGTGGTGCGGTACATGTGCGACAGGGTGGCCGTCCTGCTGAACGGCAAGGTGGTGGAAGTCGCCGAAACCCGCGACTTCTTCGCCGCGCCGCAACATCCGCACAGCCGGGCACTCGTCAATGCGTCCATTCCCTGCCGGGCGGACGGGCTGTGGAGCATGTTGGACGCCAGGAACCACGCCGCCAGGACCGGGGCGGGAAGGCCTTAGCGGCGCCCCGTCTCCAGCACCTCGGCCAGGTCGAAGTTGACGGGCTCCTCGAGCTGCGCGTAGGTGCAGGACTCCGGATCACGGTCCGGCCGCCAGCGGTTGAACTGGGCGGTATGCCGGAACCGGTCGCCCTCCATGTGGTCGTACCGGACCTCCACCACCAGCTCAGGCCGCAGCGGCACGAAGGACAGGTCCTTGCCGGCGCTCCAGCGGCTGCCTTCGGCGTTCCGCGGCGTCCGTTCGCCCTCCTCCTGCTTGCCCCACGCCCACGGGTGCCCCTCAAAGCCGGTCACCAGCGGCTGCAGCTGCTCGAACAATTCCTTGCGCTTCTTCATCGGGAAGGCGCCGATCACTCCCACGCTGGCCAGGCCGCCGTCGTCCTTGTACAGACCCAGCAGCAGCGAACCGATGCTGTCCGGCCCGCTCTTGTGCAGCCGGTAGCCGGCCACCACGCAGTCCGCGGTGCGCTCGTGCTTGACCTTGAACATCACCCGCTTGTCCGGCTCATACCGGCCGTCCACGCGCTTGGCCACGATGCCGTCCAGCCCCGCGCCCTCGAACTGGTTGAACCACTGCCCGGCGGTGTCCTTGTCCGTGGTGGCGGCCGTTAAATGAATCGGTGCCTTGGACGCTGCGAGCGCCTTTTCCAGCGCCACCCGGCGTTCCGAGAAGGGCCGGCCGGTGTAGTCGTCATCATCCAGCGCCAGGAGATCGAACGCCACGAAGGAAGCCGGGGTTTGCTGGGCCAGGAGCTTGACCCGGCTGGCGGCGGGGTGGATGCGCTGCTGCAGGGCGTCGAAGTCCAGCCGGTCGCCGGATGAGCCTACCAGGACGATCTCTCCGTCGATCACGCACCGCGGCGGCAGGTTTTCCTTGAACGCTGCCACGAGTTCGGGGAAGTAGCGCGTCATGGGTTTTTCGTTGCGGCTGCCGATCTCCACGTCTTCGCCGTCGCGGAAGATGATGGACCGGAAGCCGTCCCATTTGGGCTCGTAGCTGAGGCCGCCTCCTGCCTGGATGCCGTCAATGCCGCTGACGGATTTGGCGAGCATGGGCGGGACGGGCGGCATCACGGGAAGTTCCATGTGCCCATTCTTGCCCGGCGGGCGGCTCCGGGGGTAGAGCGGCGCGCCTGCTCAGCCGGCCAGCAGCCAGACAATCAGGATCAGTGCGGGGGCTGCCGCCGCCGTCGAGAGCAGGATGGTTTCCCGCGCCACGGCAACTCCCCGCCCGTACTTGCTGGCAAACAGGAAGACGTTTTGGGCGGACGGCAGCGCCGCCATCAGCACCACGCCCAGGAGCATGTGCTGGTCCAGGTTAAAGAGGAAACGCCCGACGACGAACGCCACTGCGGGCATCACCGCGGACTTGAGTGCCGTGGCAGTCAGGATTTCCGCCGTGTGCCCGCCGCTTTTGAGCATCCGGGTGCCGTGCAGCGACATGCCGAAGGCCAGCAGCACCACCGGCACGGCTGCGCCGCCGAGCAGCACCAGCGGGGCCATCACCGGTTCCGGCAGCTGCACGCGGAACGCGGCGAGGAGCACACCCAGCAGGGACGCGATGATCATGGGGTTGCGGAAGGGCTGGGTGAGCAGCAGCTTCGGCGCGAACCGGCCGGCGGCCGAGAGGTCCAGCAGGGTAAGGACAAGTGGTGCCAGCAGGAGCAGCTGGACCAGCAGCACGGGCGCCACGGGGGTGGCATCCCCCAGGGCGTAGAGGGTGATGGGAATGCCGATGTTGTTCGCGTTGACATAGGAGCTGGCCATGGCGCCTACAGCCGTTTCCGCAAGCGGCCGGCGGAACCACAGCCGGCTGATGCCCACGTACAGCAATGCTGTGGCCGCGGCGGTGATCAGGGCCAGCGGCACATAGGCGGAAAACACCACCGTGAGGTCCGATTCCAGCACCACGGTGAACAGCAGGACCGGGTTGGTGATGAAGAACGCTGTGCGGGTCAGCGCCGAAACGGTCGGCTCTCCGCCCAGCCCGCAGCGGGCGGCCACATATCCCACGGCAATAACGGCCCCGATCACCGCCAGCCCGATCAGCACGCCGCCCATTGAGGTCCTTCCTTCCCGTCCCGCCCGTCCCCGCCTTCTTCCGGCGGCACGCGGTATTACAAGTCCCTAACTTATCCGACAAGTGACCATGTGCTCTCACCGGATGGCCGCGAACCCTCGACACGGCACCGCATGGGGCGATAGAGGTTAACGATGGTTACCGTCGGCTTTCACGCATCGCATGAACAGATCAGTCCCGGCCAGCTGCTCGAGGACGTCCAGCACGCGGAACGTGCAGGCTTTGACGCGGCCATGTGCTCGGACCACATCGAACCCTGGTCCGCGCGCCAGGGGCACTCGGGCTTCGCCTGGTCCTGGCTTGGTGCCGCCCTGGCCACCACAAAACTCCGGTTCGGGGTGGTGACAGCCCCCGGCCAGCGCTACCATCCGGCCATCATCGCGCATGCCTCCGCCACGCTTGCCTCCATGTTCCCGGGCAGGTTCTGGTTCGCCCCGGGCAGCGGGGAAAACATGAACGAGCACATCACCGGGGACGGGTGGCCGGCGAAGGACATCCGCCAGCGCCGGCTGGAGGAGTGCGTGGATGTCATCCGGCGCCTGCACCGCGGCGAGGAAGTCACGCACCGCGGGCTGGTAACCGTGGAGCAGGCACGGATTTGGGACGTTCCCGAAACCCCTCCGCCGCTGATCGCCCCGGCGGTCAGCGTGGACACCGCCCGGCGGGCCGCCGCGTGGGCTGACGGCCTGGCCACCGTCAACCAGCCGCCGGAAAAGCTGCGTGAGATGCTGGCCGCCTACCGGGACGGCGGCGGCCGCGGCAAAGCGGTCCTGCAGGTCCACCTGTCGTGGGCCGGAACGGAGCAGGAGGCTGTTGCTGTCGCCCTAAACCAGTGGCGGACCAACACCTACCAGCCTCCCATCCCGTGGGACCTGCCCACCGCCGAACACTTCGACCTCGTGGGCGAGCACGTGACCGAAGAGCAGGTCCGCACAACGGTCAACATCGCCGCCAGCCTGCAGCAGCACGTCGAGTGGCTGTCCGAATATGCGGAGCTGGGCTTCGACGAGCTCTACCTGCACTTCGTGGGGCAGCAGCAGTCGTCCTTCATCGACACGTTCGCCGCGGAGGTCCTGCCGCAGTTGCGCACCCCCGGAGGCACCGCCGCCGGTACCGCCGCTGAACCGCAGCTTGTCCGCGCAACTGCCGTCCCGGCGTCGGACGCTTCGGCATGAGGCTCGCGGAGACATCGGACCTGTGGTGGAAAAACGCCGTCATTTACTGCCTGGACGTGGAAACGTTTTTTGACGACGACGGCGACGGCACCGGTGATTTCGCCGGCCTCACCCAGCGCGTGGACTACCTCGCCGCGCTGGGCGTGACCTGTATCTGGCTGATGCCGTTCTACCCGTCGCCGGACCGGGACGACGGCTACGACGTGACCGACTTTTTCACGGTGGACCCACGGCTGGGCACGCTCGGGGACCTGGTGGAGTTTATCCGGGCCGCCAGGGACCGGGGCATGCGGGTGATCGCGGACTTCGTGGTCAACCACACCTCGGAGCAGCACCCCTGGTTTGTGGAGGCGCGGAAGTCCACGGACAACCCGTACCGCGAGTTCTACGTGTGGCGGCAGGACACCCCTCCGGACACGTCCTCGGAGGTGGTGTTCCCCGGGGAGGAGAACTCGCTGTGGACCCGGGACGAGGCCACCGGTGAGTGGTACCTGCACATGTTCGCCAAGCACCAGCCGGACCTGAACGTCACCAACCCCAAGGTCCGCGACCAAATTGCCAAGGCGATGGGGCTGTGGCTGGAGCTGGGACTGGACGGTTTCCGGCTGGACGCTGTGCCGTTTTTCCTCGAGACGCGGGGCCAGCCCAAGGACCAGGCAGCCAACCTGGACCCGCACGGCTACCTGGCCGCGCTGCGCAGCTTCGTCAGCCGCCGCAACGGCAGCGCTGTGCTGCTGGGCGAAGTGAACCTGCCGTACAAGGAGCAGCTGGAGTATTTCGGCGGGCCGGAGGGCAATGAGCTGAACATGCAGTTCGATTTTATGTCGATGCAGCACATCTATCTTTCGCTCGCCCGGCAGGATGCCCGGCCGCTCGTCGAGACGCTGAAGAGCCGGCCGCCGATCCATCCGGACAACCAGTGGGCCATGTTCGTGCGGAACCACGACGAACTCACGCTGGACAAACTCACCGACGGCGAGCGCCAGGAGGTGTTCGCCGCCTTCGGACCGGAGAAGAACATGCAGATCTACGGCCGCGGCCTGCGCCGGCGGCTGCCGCCCATGCTGGACGGGGACCAGGAACGGCTTCGCATGGTCTACTCGCTGATGTTCTCGCTGCCGGGCACACCGGTGCTGTTTTACGGCGAGGAGATCGGCATGGGCGAGGACCTCCGGCAGAAGAGCCGCGCGGCCGTGCGTACGCCCATGCAGTGGACCGCCGAAAAAAACGGCGGGTTCTCCAGCGCCAAGGCCGCCGACCTGGTGGCGCCCCTGGTAGGCGGCAGGTACGGGCCGGAACACGTCAATGCAGCGGCCGCGAAACGCGATCCCGGGTCCCTGTTTGCGTTTATGTCCGCGCTGATCGCGCGGTACCGGGAGGCGCCCGAGCTGGGCTGGGGCGGGTTTGAAGTCCTCGACCAGCCCGAACCGGCGGTACTGGCCCACACCTGCAGTTCCGACGGCGGCACGATAGTCCTGCTGCACAACTTCGGGGAGGATCCGGTGAAGGTCGGCGCCAGGCTGGGCGGCGGGGACGACCCGCAGGCTTACAAGGATGCGATGCTGCTGGACCTGTTCGACGGCGACAACGTCGCCCTAGATCCCGACGGCGGCTTCTCCCTCGAGCTGGGAAGGTACGGGCACCGCTGGTTCCGGCTGCAGCGCAAGGGTGACCGGCTGGCGCCGTGAGCCGTCCCGGCACTTAGGAGGCTGTTCGCCCCGGGTTAAGGCAGCATGGTCCTCCTGTTGGTTTTGGCGGCCTAGCGTCATGGCGTGACCAGCAACCAGGTTCTTACCATTCCGCAGGAGCAGGTGGCGGCAGGTCCTTTCCGGGACCCGGCGCCGTGGGTCTTCACTATCACCGGCCACCGTGGTGCGATGGCCTTGGCGCCGGAGAACAGTGCCTTTTCCTTTGACCTGGCGGGGCGCACGGCCGACGAGATCGAGCTGGACGTGCGGGTGACCGCTGACGGCATCCCCATTGTCCTGCATGACCCGACGCTGGAGCGTCTGGCGGCAGGACCCCATCCGCTGGCGGACAAGCCGGCCCGGGAACTTCCTTTGGCGGAACTGCAGGCTGTGCCGCTTGCCTCCGGTCAGCCGGTCCTGACGCTGGCCGAGGCACTGGACGGCATCGGAGTTCCGGTGCAGGTGGAGATCAAGGACCCGGCCGCCGTGCCTGCAGTTGCAGCCCTGGTCAACAGCCACCCCGGCCCGTTGCCGCGTATCCGGTTCAGCAGTTTCCTGCCCGAGGCGCTGATCCAGTTGCAGCGGAACCTGCCCCATGTCCCCCGGGGCCTGATCCTTGCCGAGTTCCCGGCCACTTTGACGGGACAGGAGGGTTTGACGGCCACCCTCGCGGCCGCCGGGGCCACCACGCTGTACTGCGGCTTCCGCAATTTGACAGCCCTGCAGGTGGACCGGTTGCATCGGACCGGGATTGACGTGCACGTCTGGCCCCTGGCCTGCTTCGACGACGTGTGCCTGGCTCTGGACCTTGCCGCCGACGGGGGAACGGCTGACGATCCGGGCCGGGCCCGGGGGTGGCTGGATTCGGCGGGCGGAGGGTTGTGGCGGATTCCGGCGCAGCTCTCCGGAGTGCGCCTGCCATCAGAAAAGCCCAGGGTTTCGCAGGACTGCTCCGGCTGAACCTGTCACAGGGCCTACATCATTTGCTGCTGCCCTACCTCAAACCGGACCGCGAAAAAAGCCGCCAATAGAAACTGTTTCGGTTCTGTTGGGCTTTACCCCGCCGCGTACACCCGAACCCAATCCACCCGCATTTCGCCGGCGCCGTTGGCGGTGCTGTCAGGAAACCAGTCCAGTTGTAACGTCTGGTGCATCGGACCGGGAGGCTGGTGCGCGGGATCGGTGTCTTCAAACCATTTCACCCCATCGACATAGCCCACGATCCCGTGCGGCGACCAGTCAAGGGCATAGTTGTGGAACTGGGTCACGTCCAGGGGCTTGTACGCGGACGTCTGCAGGTTCGAACATCCGTAGTGGTGGAAGAACTTGATGACGCTCCAGTCGCCAGTCGTCTCCGCGTAGTCAATCTCACCGTCACACGGCCAATTTTCACTATCGGGCCACAAGATGGACACCATGTGGTATTCGTCATCACCAGACCCAGCGGCCCGGACTTCCCACCGGCCATACTTCTGGTTTGCGAACCTTGCGCCCATCCCGGCAGTCATGCCATCCGGCGTTCCTTTGATGACCATTTTGGAACCGTCCACGGTAACCTGCTGGGGACTCCGGATACCGTTGCCCGCGTGGCCGGCACTGTTGTAGACATTCCACTTCGTGGCATCGGGCGCGCCGGTGTAATCGAACTCATCCCCCGCTACACGCGGTCCCCACCCATAAATCACGGCTGCCTCAGTCGATCTAACCGTGTCAGGCGCGGTCATCACCACCAGCCTTGGGCGCAGGGCCGGGTTCGACGATTCCTTTGCCTTGAACCCGATCCACTTCTGCGCGTTGCTTTCCAGCTTGAAGTTGTGCTCGCCGCCCTTCGCGTTGACGCCCTTGGTCACATCCCATTCAACCCACGAGCCGGAGGTGAACCCGCCAGCCTTTCCAAGCCAGGTTCCCCGTGCCGGCGACGTATTCCAGGTCACGCCCCTCTCGGTCCAGCCCCCGGATGTAGTAAAGACATCCACAAACTCAGTGGACGTCGCAGACGCCTCGGAATACGCCCGAAGTTTGGCTGAAACAACATGCTCACCCGGGGGAACCTGCACGGAGAACCGCAGGAGCGAATTCCGCCAAATATACGCACGGCCTTCTGTGGACAAACGGACGCTGGTTCCAAAATTCGTAGTCGCCCTGTCCGCCTGCACGTAAGTATCCATGAGCAAAGAGGTGCTCGCGGCGGAACCTGCGGTTGTGGGAGTGATAACTGCGCACAGAAACAGAATTGTCGACGCAACCGCCAAGTATCTGCGCCTGAACATCATGCCGCGCCGGTTCCGCTGTGTGGGCAACGGCTGAATGCTCGTAGCTTCCATGTTTATCGCTGTTCCTACTGGGAAAGTAACGTGACCGGCTGCCTGAGCCAGCGCCGACCCAGAAACAACGGCGGCTGAATGCGAGCTATTTTAAAGCGTAAACCCGGGCAGAATCGCGGGCAATCGATCCCCTATACCCAAGTTTTTGCGAAGTGTAAAACACCTATACCTAAGGCGGTATGGCTCATCCCCTTCTACGCCAACGAGCCGGAATCAATTCCAGGAACCGCACAGCGCTTCCAGCGCCCTGGCACTCTGGCCCTGACCCCGTGCCCCACCGGCGGGCTCCCGCAACCCGGCCGCCCGCCGTCGTGCTTTATGCAAAGATCAACCATGCGCGCCATGCAATTTTCCAGCAAACTCCAGAACGTCCGGTACGAACTCCGGGGACCCATCCTCCAGGCGGCGAAGAACATGGAGGCCGAAGGGCACCGGATCCTGAAGATGAACCTCGGGGACACCGCACCGTTCGGGCTGGAGGCGCCGGAGTCGGTGGTGGTGGACATGATCCACCACCTGCGCGGCGCCCAGGGCTACAGCGACTCCAAAGGCATCTTCACCGCCCGCACCGCCATCTCGCAGTACTACCAGACCCGCGGGCTGATGAACATCGGCGTCGAGGACATCGTCATCGGCAACGGCGTCAGTGAACTGATCTCCATGTGCCTGCAGGCGTTCATGGAAAACGGTGACGAAATCCTGGTCCCCGCACCGGACTATCCGCTATGGACCGCCGCGGTGACCCTGACCGGCGGCCAACCCGTCCACTACCTCTGCGACGAGGCGGAGAACTGGTGGCCGGACATGGCGGACGTCGAAGCCAAGATCACCAGCCGCACCAAAGGCATCGTGATCATCAACCCGAACAACCCGACCGGCGCCGTCTACCCCCGGCACATCCTGGAGCAGTTCGCCGCCCTGGCCCGCAAGCACAACCTGGTCCTGTTCTCCGACGAGATCTACGAGAAGGTCCTTTACGAGGACGCCAAATACATCCACACCGCATCCGTGGCCGAGGACATTTGCTGCCTGACCTTCAGCGGCCTGTCCAAGGCCTACCGCATGCCCGGCTACCGTGCCGGCTGGGTGGCCATCACCGGCCCCCTCGCCGCCACTGCGGGCTACCGTGAAGCCCTGGAGCTGCTCGCCTCGCTCCGGCTCTGCTCCAACGTCCCCGCCCAGCATGCCATCCAGACCTGCCTGGGCGGCTACCAGAGCATTGAGGCGCTGGTGAAGCCGGGCGGACGGTTGCGCGAGCAGCGCGACCTCGCCCACAAGCTCCTCACCGCCATTCCCGGCGTCACCTGCGTGCCGGCGGCGGGCGCCATGTACCTGTTCCCGCGCCTGGACCCGGACCTGTACCCCATCACGAGCGATGAAAAGTTCGTCCTGGACCTCCTGCAGGAGCAAAAGATCCTCGTCTCCCACGGCACGGCGTTCAACTGGCCCACACCGGACCACTTCCGCTTCGTGATCCTCCCTTCCGTCCTGGACATCGAGGAGGCAGTGGAGCGGATCGCCACTTTCCTGGCGGGTTACCGCAGCCGCGGCGCGGCCTAGGCGGACCGGCTCCTGGCGCCAGCCGCCTCCAGCAGCCGCTCGGCCTCACGCACAATCCTGTCAGTATTGGAGGCGGCGGCTGTTGCACCCCGCCTGGCATCCGCTGCGCCTTCCTGCTGCAGAATGCCCACCGCCAGGGCGCTCATGAGGTCGGCGTCCTCGGCGGTGGCCAGGTCGCTGCCGATCAGCTGCACCAGCACTTTCAGCCCGGCCAGCCGGCGCTGGGGATCGGCGTCGCTAAGGGCCGAGTCGATGGCCCACTGGGCCCGCTTCCACCACTGGTCCCGGCGGTCAGCGCGGTCCTTTTGCCGGTACGCCAGGTAAGCAACAAGCACGACGCCGAACGTCGCCAGCGGCGCCAGGGCCGCCGCCCCGGCCACCGCGGCCCAGATCCCCTGCACGATCTCCATGCCCCTACCTTAGGTGCCGGCCTCCCACGGTTCCCGGCAGCATCACCGCCGGCGGAAACAACGCGGGATCAAACAACTAACCGGCGCCTAACCGCCGGGAAACCATTCTGCAACATTGCCCCTCCACACTTGTTACTGCAGGCAAGAGCCGGCACCAGCTCCAGCCAGGAGGCCACGCCATGATGAAGAAAGCGACCCCCCATGTGACCAGAGTCCGTGCCCTGGACCAGCTCCACCGGGGTGACGAAATCGAAGCCCGCCTTTCCGTGGGGCCCTCCTACGACGACGTGGTGATCCGCCGCGGCAGCGTCCAGGAAACAGCGCCGGGCATCGGCGTCATCTGGATCATGGACCGGATCACGGGCCTGCGGAAAGCGATCAACACGGACGAATGCAGCGTCTGGAGGGTCGCCTGAGGCTCCTCCTCGACGGCGGCATGTTGCAGAACCAGCCGCGGTGGCGGGCGCAGTCAGTACGGACTGCCCGCAACCGCGGTACCGGCGGGTTCAGCCTCCGGCCACCGACTGGATGACCAGAACCTCCTGCCCGGGCGCCACCTCGGTCTCCAGCCCCTGCAGCCGGCGCACCTCGTCGCCGTCCACGTAAATGTTCACGAACCGCCGCAGGGCGCCCGTCTCATCGCGCAGCCGCCTGGCGAGCACGGCAAAATCGGACGTGACGGCGTCCAGCAGCTTTCCCACCGTCAACGGCCCATCGGCGGGCGCAGTCAGTACGGACTGCCCGCCGGCCAGCGGTTGCAGCACGCTGGGGAGCACCACCGCAATGTCAGGCACCGGCCACCACTGCCGCCCGCACGCACAGGACGTCCGGCAGGTGTGCTGCCACTTCCATAAACGTCCAGCCCTCGTCGGCGCTGGCGTACACAGCCCCGCCGCGGGTACCGAAATACACCCCTGCCGGTTCCGCTGTATCCACCGAGGCAGCATCGCGCAGGACACTGTTGTATTCGCCCGTGGGCAGGCCGGACGCGAGTCGCTTCCAGGTATAGCCGGCGTCGTCCGTGCGGTGGACCGCAAGCTCTCCGTCGGGCGGAATACGCTCCCCGTCCGCCTTCAGCGGGATGACCCACGCAGTCCCCTCCCGCCGGGGGTGCGTAAGCATCACGAAACCGAAATCTGCGGGCAGGCCCTCCGCGATGGAGTTCCAGGTGTCCGCGTTGTCGTCCGTGCGGTAGACACCGTGGTGGTTCTGCGCATAGAGGCGTCCCTCGACGGCGGGATCGGAGGCGATCTTGTGCACGCACTGCCCAAATTCGGGGTTGGGGTCCGGCATGAAGTACGCCGAAATCCCCTTGTTGCGCGGCTCCCAGGATGTGCCGCCGTCGAGTGAACGGTAAACGCCGCCCGTGCTCATGGCGACATGGACAGTCCCGCCCGCCGGATGGACCACGATGGAGTGCGCCGCGGCACCACCGTAGCCCGCACCCCATTCGCTGCGGTGCGGGTGGTCCCAAAGCCCGCGGTTCAGCTCGAAGTGCTCTCCGCCGTCAGTGGACTTCCACACTGAAATGGGTTCCGCTCCTGCCCAGACAACGCCCGGCCTGGAAGCCGCGTCCGGGTAGATCTGCCAGACGCGTTCAACCGCCGCACCGGTATCCTCCGGGAACCTGATTGCCCCCTGCCCGGGCTCGGACCAAGTGGCACCGAGGTCATCGGAGTGCGCAACGGTGGGCCCCCAATGCTCGCTCCGGACGCCGGCCATGATGCGGGTGCGGCCGCCCCTGGTGTCGATCCCGATACTGGGGATTTCGCTCATTAGAAAGTGGGGGCCGGTAAAGGACCACTCGCGCCTGTCCTGGCTGGTGGCCAGCCAGAGCCCTTTTTTGGTCCCGATCGCTAAGACAAAACTCTCTGCGGATGCCATGCGCACCATGCAACCACCGCGGTCCGGAGCCCGCAACGGCTGGGACCTCAACGCCAGGTCAGTCCACGAACTCGGACTGGGTTTCGATGAAGTCCCAGTCGGCATCGGTGAGCACGGCGGCCGGATTTTCGGGGTGGGGTCCGCCGGCTTCGGCAATGCCTTGGATAACGTGAAGCGGCAGTTCCTCCGCGCGAAGGTTCTCGCGCAGCCACTCCTTGGAGTCGAGGTCCAGGTCCAGCCACCACATGTAGATTTCCATGACGCCCACCTTTCGTTCAGCTCCAACGTTAGGCGCGGTGCTTTTGCCGGACAAGGGTGTCGCTGGAACCGCGGCGACCTTAACATCATGCTGGCCGGCGTGGCGGCCTTCCTGGCCATCACTTTCGGTGCGCCCCTGATTACCCAGCCCCAGCCCGCCGCCGTCGGAAGCAGCCCTGGCTCCGTTCCCTCCGCCACCTCGTTCATAATGCCCGAACCAATCGCCGTTACCGGCGCGCGGAAGGCAGCGGAATGACGACGGCGCCAGCCACCCCGGCTGCCGGGAGGCACCTGCCGCTGTGCTTCCGACGGCCGCAGCACCTGTGCGTATCCGCTACCCGTCAACCGGCTTCGATGTGCCGGTGTACCCCCTGGAACTGGACGGCGCAGCCCGGGCCAGCCAGACCATCGTGCCGCCGGAAACCAAGGACGGTTACTGGCTGACCCCATTTGGGACACCCGGAGCGGGCTCCGCCAACACCACCTACGTCATCGGCCACAGCTGGGACGGGGCCGAAGCGCCGTTCAACCACCTCAGTTCGTCATCCCGCGTGGGCGACCGCTTTGAGGTGGACACCGCGGCCGGGACCATGGCCTACCAGGTGGACAGCGTGACCACCTATGTGAAGTCAGGCTTGAAGGACAGCCCCGTCTGGGACATCGTGCCCAACCGGCTGGTCCTCATCATCTGCTACACGGAGGACCCCTGGGGCAAGAACGTGGTCATCATGGCCTCACCTGCGGTTTCTTAGTCCGGCAGCCGCCGGTGACCTGTTCATTGCCCCCTGCACGGGCGGACAATGAGCTATGACATCGGAACGCTTCAGCGGGACCGCCCCGCTGCTGGTGGGGATCATGCCCAGGCAGCATCCCGAGGTTCTGCAGACCGCCACCTCCCTTGCTGCCCGGCTCGGCACTCCCCTGCTCTGCGCGTATGTGGATGAAGCCAGCTACCTGGTGGAGTGGGACCCTGCCCGCTCGGCTCACCGCCTGTCACTCCATCCGGATGCGGATGACACGGAAATCCGGACCCTGACCACGGAGCTCAAAACGGCCGTGCAGGCTGCCGTGGATGAGCTTCCTTCCGGCAGCGCACGGGTGGAGTGGACACTGCGCACCCTCTCCGGGGACCCTGCACGCGCACTGCGCCGGCTGGCCGCCGAAGCCAACGCACCCATGATCATTGTGGGTACCTCTGAACGGGGTTTCTCCCACCGGCTTGCGGAAGCACTCAACGGTTCGGTGGGGGCCTGGCTCAGCCACCACCAGAGCAGGCCCGTCCTGGTGGTCCCGTACCGGATGCCGGGCCATGAAGACCGGCCCTGACCCCGGTTCCCCTCGTTCTTCGGCGCGTCAGAAACAGCTCCGGAAAATAAAGTGAAAGTAGTTATTCGAGGTGCTGGCGGCGCCACGTACCAGCCAGTAAGCTAATTCAAGCAAGCCCGGTCAGCCAGCGTGGAGCCGGAATTGCCCAAAAGCCGCTCCGGAGTGCGTATCCCCCAATAACGCACTCCGGAGCTTTTTTGTGCCCTCCCGGCAGTTCGCGGGGATACCCTCCGGGGGTAATTGCGCTGATACCCCTAAGGGGTATACCTTTGAAACCATGAACCCCACGGAAGAAGCTGTCGCCCTGCCTGCAAGGGAAGATACTGCGGACCACGGCTACACCGGCAACAAGGACGCCTACCTGCGCCGGCTGAAGCGGATTGAAGGCCAGGTGCGGGGCATCGCGCGGATGGTGGACGAGGACAAGTACTGCATTGACATCCTCACCCAGGTTTCCGCCGTCACCAAGGCACTGCACGCCGTCAGCCTGGGCCTGGTGGAGGAGCATATAGGCCACTGCGTGGTGGGCGCCGCCTCCGAACCGGACCCTGCCGCCCGCGCCCTAGCCATAGATGCCAAGGTCAAGGAAGCCGCCGACGCCATCGGCCGGCTGCTGCGCTAAAACACCACCCCATTCAACGCCGGCCACCGCCGGCACAACACGAGGAGCCAGCCATGAGCACCACCTCCCCCACCACCACTACCGTCAACGTTTCCGGCATGACCTGCGGCCACTGCGTCTCCGCCGTCAGTGAGGAACTCGAGGCCCTGGCAGGAGTGGAGGCCGTGGACGTTGAACTGAACGCCGGCGGCATCTCCACCGTCACCATCACCTCCACCAAGGAACTTGCACCCGCCGACATCGGGGAAGCCGTGGCGGAAGCCGGATACCTGGTCGTCGCCAACGAGGCCTGACGTCCGCCACTGTTTACGAGGAACCCCATGAGCAACCAGGAACTTCTCCGCGGGCCCGCAGTCCGGGTGGTGGAACTCGACATCGAAGGCATGACCTGCGCGTCCTGCGTCAACCGGGTGGAGAAAAAACTCGGCAAGCTCGACGGCGTCCACGCCTCGGTCAACCTTCCACTGGAGTCGGCCTCCGTCACCGTGCCCCCGGGCATCACCGACGAGCAACTCGTGGATACGGTCAACGCGGCGGGCTACAAGGCAACCGTCCGTGCACCGCAGCCGCCGGCTGAGGACGGATCCCTGGAAGAGAAGGACGCCCACACTGCCGCACGGCTGCGCCCGCGCTTGTTGCTCGCCGCAGTCCTCACCGTGCCCGTGTTCCTGATCTCCATGCTCCCCGCGTTCCAGTTTGCCAACTGGGGCTGGGTTGCGGCCGCCCTGTCCCTGCCCGTCGTGACGTGGGCGGCCTGGCCGTTCCACCGCGCCGCCGCCGTCAACGCACGGCACCTTGCTTCCACCATGGACACCCTGGTGTCCCTCGGTGTGGCCGCAGCCTACCTGTTCTCGGCCTGGCAGCTCGCCGCGGATCCCCGCATGACGGAGCATCCCGGCATGGAGGGCATGGGAACCGGAGGCCTCTACTTCGAGGTGGCAGCCGTTGTCACCACGTTCCTGCTCCTGGGCCGGTACCTCGAAGCCCGCGCCAAACAGCGCGCGGGCAGCGCCCTGCAGGCCCTCCTCAACCTCGGCGCCAAGGACGCGGCGGTGCTGCGCGACGGCGTGGAGCACCGGGTCCCCGCAGACCGGCTGCAGGTGGGGGACCTCATAATTGTCCGGCCCGGTGAAAAAATCGCCACCGACGGCGTGGTGGTGGATGGAAACTCCGCGGTGGACGCGTCCCTGGTCACCGGTGAATCCGTCCCGGTGGAAGTTGGGCCCGGCACGGCCGTCACGGGCGCCACCATCAACACGTCGGGCCGGCTCCTGGTCAGGGCAACCCGGGTAGGTTCCGGGACCACGCTGGCGCAGATGGCCCGCCTGGTGTCCCAGGCCCAGACCGGGAAGGCCCCCATCGCCCGGCTGGCGGACCGCATCAGCGCCGTGTTCGTGCCGGTGGTCCTGGCCATCGCGGCTGTTACGTTCATTCTGTGGCTCCTGTTCGCGGGCCCTGCCATAACAAGCGGGGAGCTACGTGCGGCCTTTACTGCCGCCGTCGCCGTCCTGGTCATTGCCTGCCCCTGCGCACTGGGCCTGGCCACTCCGGTGGGCCTGCTGACCGGCACCGGACGGGGCGCCCAGCTGGGCATCCTCATCAAGGGGCCGCAAGTACTCGAGGACACCCGCACCGTGGACACCATCCTGCTGGACAAGACCGGCACCGTGACCGCCGGCGTCCTGGCAGTGGACGGCACCACCGCGTTCGACGGCTTCACGGAGCGCGATGTCCTGCGGCTGGCCGGGGCGGTGGAAGCTGCCTCCGAGCATCCCGTGGCGCACGCCATTGCGGCGTCAGCAAGGGAAGCCGAGGCAGGGTACGACGGCGGCGCCCTGCCTTCCGTCTCAGGCTTCCGTTCCGCCCCGGGCGGCGGAGTCCGGGGCACAGTGGAGGGACGGCTGGTGGTGGCGGGCAGGTCAGGCTGGCTGCAGCAGAACGGCATCCAGCCCGGCAGCGGGCAGCATGCTGTGCTCGCGGCCGCGGAAGCCGCCGGCGCCACTGCCGTCTGGGTTGCCGTGGACGGCACTCCCGCCGGTGTCATCAGCCTGCGCGACACCATCAAGGAAGGCTCCGCCGCGGCCGTGGCGCGGCTCAAGGACCTGGGACTCCGTCCCATCCT
Source organism: Arthrobacter sp. MPF02 (assembly GCF_046605375.1). Lineage (GTDB taxonomy): Bacteria > Actinomycetota > Actinomycetes > Actinomycetales > Micrococcaceae > Arthrobacter. The sequence goes on from NZ_CP176772.1 coordinate 3,705,381, forward strand.
GCTGACCGGAGACAACGCAGCCGTGGCCGCCCAGGTGGCTGCCGCCGTCGGGATTGATTCCAGGGATGTCTACGCCGGAGTCCTGCCGGAAGGAAAAGTCGAGGCGGTGCGGAAGCTGCAGGCCGGCGGCGCCACCGTGGCCATGGCCGGCGACGGCGTCAACGACGCCGCCGCCCTGGCCCAGGCGGATCTTGGCATCGCAATGGGCTCCGGGACGGACGTGGCAATCGAAGCAGCCGACCTGACGGTCATGGGCAACGACCTCGGCCAGGTGGCCCAGGCCATCGAGCTGTCCCGGAAGACCCTCTCGACCATTAAGACCAACCTGTTCTGGGCCTTCTTCTACAATGCGGTGGGCATCCCGGTGGCCGCGCTGGGACTGCTGAATCCCATGATTGCCGGCGCCGCGATGGCTGCCAGCTCGGTCCTGGTGGTGGCGAACTCGCTGCGGCTGCGGGCCTTCGGCAAGTAGCAGGCTGCACCGGGAAGGCGGCGGTCAGGCCGCGCCGTACCGGACGGCCGCGCGGGCCTTGGCCTTGGCCGCTTCAACCTCCCGGTCCTTGGGCGGCGCCGAGCTCACCAGGGAGTCCAGGAGGTGCTGGGTGATGTGGGCGATCTCGTGGACCGCCTCATCGAACGCTTCCTGGTTGGCCTTCGAAGGCCGTGTGCTGCCGCTGATCTTGCGCACGTACTGCAGGGCGGCGGCGTGCACTTCCTCAGAGGTGGCGTGCGGCTCGAAGTTGTGGAGGGTTCGGATATTCCGGCACATATGGCCATGCTAGGCTTCGGAGCGCCTGGGATCGATCCCTCCTGTACAGGTTAGGGGGACCGCTAACACCGGTTGCTGAAGCGCGCAGGGCCCGGACACGACAGCGTGTCCGGGCCCTGCAGCGTTTAAGAGGCTTGCCCGGCCAGGTTCAGGAACGTCCGGAGCTGCCGGGGCAGTTAGGGAACGGGCTCGACGTCGTTCGCGTGCTCCAGCGGCGACGGCGCCCTGGAAGCCGCCGCGGCTCCCCCGCTGCCGCCGGCAGATGCACCGGCCCGGGTGGCTGGGGCGCGTAGTTCGTCAAGTCGCACCAGGATGACACCGCCCACAATGAGCACCCCGCCCAGCAGTTGGATGGCGCCGGGCAGCTCGCCCAGCAGCAGCCAGGCCCAGACGACGGCGAACAGAACCTCGGTCAGCGACACAAAGGACGCCACCTTGGAACCGAGGGCGCGGGCGGCCACGATGCCCGAAACATAGGCAAGGACTGTGGCCAGGAGGACCAGTCCGGCGAGGGAAACCCACCACGGGGTGACCCAGGGCCCCAGCCTGGTGTCCGCGGTGCTGAAGGCCATGGGCAGCAGGCCGGTGGCGCCGGTGAGCCACATCACCGCCGCGCCCACCATCAGGCCTCCCGAGGCCAGCACGATGGGCGGCAGAGTGTCGTTTTCCTTGGCCGTAATGAAGAAGTACATGGCCAGGCAGACAGCCGCCGCGATGCCCCAGAGCACCCCTACAGGATCCACCTTGACCGCACCGGTAAGGTCGAGGACCAGCACCAGCCCGGCCAGGGAGAGCATGGTGCCGCCGAGCGTCAGTGCACGCGGCCGCTTCCGGCTGGCGGCCCACAGCCACAGCACAATGAGCACGGGCGCCAGGTACTCGAGCAGCAGTGCCACGCCGACGGACAGGCGCGCCACTGCGTTGAAGTAGAACAGTTGGCAGGCGGCCACGCCGACCAGGCCGAACAACACGATGGTCAGCCAGTTATCCCGGAGCTGGTGCCAACGGCCCCGCAGTGCCAACAGGGCCGGGATGGCGAGGATCAGGGCGGCGCCGGTGAGCCGCATGGTCACGGCCGCGCCGGTGGACCATCCGGTTTCCAGCAGGGCTTTGGCGAACGAGCCGGAAAGCCCGAAGACCGCGGAGGAAAAGAGCGCGACGCCCAGGCCGGACGCCATGAAGCCCCGCGGGGACGCCGGTGCGGGACGGCTCTGTGTTTTGTTCTTTGCGGCAGGCACCGTCGCCTCCTGTCAGGGGTAAAGTGGGGTAATGGTCATGACAGTACCGCCGGGAGCTGTAAGGAGTCAAGATGGTTTTTGCCCCTGACACTGAGGTGGCACTGCGGTCCGTGGTGGACCTTATCAATTCCGCGGCGAACGGCAGGGAGGAACTGGCCAGCCAGGCTGACCTTGATGCGTTCCTCGCGGCCGAAGGTTTTTCGGGCTCACGTACCCGGAATGCAGCCGAGCTGGACAGCGTGCGTGCGCTGCGGAACCGGCTCGCCGAGCTATGGACAGCCGATGAGGACGCGGCGGTGGACACGGTGAACCGGCTGCTGCGGGAAGCGAATGCCCTCCCACAGCTGGTTAAGCACGACAGCTGGGACTGGCACCTGCACGCCACCGCGCCCGAGGCCCCGCTTGCTGACAGGATGAGCACCGAGGCGGCAATGGCTTTGGCGGACGTGATCCGCAGCAAGGAGATGGACCGGCTGCGGACGTGCGAGGCGGAGGACTGCAATGCGGCGGTCCTGGACCTGACGCGGAACAGGTCCAAGCGGTACTGCGATACCGGAAACTGCGCCAACCGGGCCCACGTGGCTGCCTACCGCGCCCGGCAGGCGGCAGCGAACTAGGACCGGGACGGCACCAGGGTCAGCGGTCCGCGGAACCGTCAGGGCCGGCGTCGGACGCTGGCGGGTTGTGGGAACCCGGGGCACCAAAGCCGTGTGACGGCCTTTTCGCCGAGCTCAGGTTGACGCCCGATCCCTTGCCCAGATGCTCGGCGTTCTCCTTGTAGCTCATGGACAGCATGGCGGCGATCACCAGGGTGACAATGAACGCGATCCCGGCGCCGGTGAAGGCGAGGTCGAAGCGCGGAACCTTGGCACTGCCGCCGGAGGCGAAGATGAGCACGGCGACGAACGTGACCGCGGCCCAGAACGCGGAGAACATCAGCGGCCCCTTCACCGAGGTCCGCAGCTTGCGCGGTTTTCCTGGATGCTGGTCTGCCACGGTAAATCCTCCCTGCAGGCGGCATGCAGGCCGTCCTGGTGTGTTCTGTGGTGGTACGCCCGGCCAAATTTTCTACACTGAGTAGAACCGCGCCTTCCTAGTTTACGGCTTTTCGGCGCCGCCCCGGGCATCGTGCCTTAGCGTGAGGCCGGAGAGGATCCACAGCACACCGGAAATGATCGCCCCGCCTCCTGCCACGCCAAGCAGGGCGTGGGCGCCCAGGCTGACAAAGAACGGCAGGACTGCGGCGGTTCCCAGGCCGATGATGCCCGAGGCGATCCAGTCCCGGGCAAGTACGTGGCGGGCGCGGTTCTGCAGACCGCACCACAATTCGAGCGCTCCGGCGGCGCCCAGGGCCAGCGCTGCGATGACGGCGAACAGCAGGTCGCCGTGCAGCAGTACCAGTGCGAAGCCGGCACCGGCCAGGACGGAACCGGCCGCGGAAAGCAGCTTGCCCTGTGCCGAGTCCCGCTGGAAACCCGTGGCGGGGACACCCCGGAGGGCCACTACGCCCGTGGCGAGCAGGTACAGTCCGCCCGCCCAGCCCATCACCTCGATCGAGGGCGACGGCCAAAAGATGGTTACCGCCCCAAAGACAAGCGCGGCCGCCGAGCGCAGCAGGACCGGCTTCCAAAGGTCCGGCCGGGGTGCGGTTGCTGGCATGGCTCCTAGGGGCTTAAGCGGTTGGGTCACCGGTCCAGTTTAGTGCCGGACGGTCCCCGCTGTTTGAGCGGCTAGGCGGAACCGAGGACCATCCATCTATCCGAGCGCGCGCGGGCGCCCAGCGTCAGCGCCCGCGCAGCCATGTAGCCGATGGCAAAAGCGGCCCAGAGCCAGCCCAGGCCGGCAGCACCTGCGGCACCGGACCAGGCCACCGCAGCCAGCAGGGGGAAGTAGACCGCCAGGTTGACCAGCCCTGCAATGGCGAGGTACTTGGCATCACCGGCACCGATCAGGACGCCGTCGAGCACAAAGACATATCCGGCAACCGGCTGCCCGGCGGCAAGGATCCACAGGGCCACGGCCAGCACAGCCTGCACCTGCGGGTCGGAGGTGAAGAGCGCGCCCACCCAGGGGGCGGCTACGGCCAGGAGGACTCCGGTGACCACGCCGAAGCCGGTTCCCCAGCGGATCATGGTGCCGGTCAATGCCCGTGCTTTGGCAGCGTTGGAGGCGCCCAGTTCCTTGCCGATCAGGGCCTGCGCGGCGATCGCGAGGGCGTCCAGGGCGAAGGCCAGGAATGAAAAGATGGTCATCGCCAGCTGGTGCGCCGCGAGGTTGACCGCACCTTGCGCCGTCACCACCAGCACCGTCACCAGGATGGCGGCGCGTAGGCTCAGCGTGCGCAGCATCAGCCAGGAACCCACCCTGGTCATGCTGCGGATGCCCCGCCAGCTGGGCAGGAGGCTCACCCCGTGGGCCGCCGCGTTGCGGCGGACCATCACCAGGTAGACCGCCGCCATGGCCCACTGCGCCACGCTGGTTCCCACGGCCGAACCGGTGACGGACCAGCCCAGGCCATACACCAGCCAAAAATTCAGGACGATGTTGAGACCGAAACCGGCGGTTGCCACTACCAGCGGCGTCCGGGTGTCCTGCAGGCCGCGGAGGACGCCGGTGCCGGCAAAGATGAGCAGCATGGCCACCAGCCCGGGCATGGACCAGCGCAAATAGTCGACGGCGAAGGCGCGCACGTCGCCTTCTGCCCCCATCAGCCCAATCAACGGTTCGGCGGCTGCGAACCCGGCCACCGCGAGAACCACACCCAGCAGCAGCGCCAGCCAGACGCCGTCGCGCCCTGCCGCGAGCGCCTTGCCCAGCTGTCCGTCCCCGATGGCGCGCGCAACGGCAGGGGTGGTGGAGTAAGCCAGAAAGACCATCAGCCCGACGGCGGTATGCAGCACCGCCGATGCCAGCCCCACGCCCGCGAGCTGCGCCACCCCAAGGTGCCCCACAATGGCGGAATCCGCGAGCAGGAACAGCGGTTCGGCAACGAGCGCCCCAAAAGCGGGGACGGCGAGGCGGAGGATCTCCCGGGCGTGGCTCTTGCCGCCGGCAACGGGAAGGGACGTGGAAGGCTGGGGCACCGTGCCAGCTTAACGGTCCGCCGTCCCGCCGGCCTGTGGCGGCCGATGCGCATGACATATCCCACAGCGGCGCCACATTAGTTGACCCTTCAACCGTTCTTGACCGAAACTTGAGTGTGCAACCTTCGAAGCGGCCGGCCCCGCCCGCACCCGCCCCGCTCCCGACCGATATCCGAAACGGTGAAACCACATGAACCAGTCCCGACTGACCACCACTGCCCTGACCGCCCTGCGCATTGTCCTGGGTTTCCTCTTTGCCGCCCACGGCTGGCAGAAGTTCTCCGAATGGACCATCGCCGGCACCCAGGCGTCGTTCGCCAAGATGGGCGTTCCTGCCGCTGAGATTGCCGCCCCCGCGGTCGCGGTGCTGGAGCTCGCCGGCGGCATCGCCCTGATCCTGGGCATCCTCACCCGCGTGGTGGCCGCACTCCTTGCCCTCGACATGCTGGGCGCCCTGTTCCTGGTGCACGCATCCGCGGGAGTCTTCGCGTCTAACGGCGGCTACGAGCTCGTCCTGCTCCTCGCCGCGGCTGCTTTCGCCCTGGCCCTTACCGGCGCCGGCCGCCTCTCCGTGGACCGGGCGCTCTTCGGCCGCAGCAACTCAAAGCTGGCGGTCCTCGCTTAGCGACCCCCCGCTCTCAAACCACCGCTCGATGGCGGCTGCGCACCCTGATGCGCGGCCGCCGTCGTGCTTCAACCGCCCGAATCGCTGGAACGGTGCCGGGACGCTGTTCCGGTACAGCGATCCCGCAGCTTTCCAGCGTTTTGACGGATTGCGGGGCGGCCTGCTTAGCCGACCAGCCGGTAACCGGGAGCGCCAGTATGATCGCAGCATGACCCGGACCGGCACCCCGAACTCTGTGACCCTCCGATTCCTGGCCGCCCCCACCGACGTGGGCCACAGCGGGTCCGTCGATGCTGGCACCGTGCTGGAGTGGGTGGATAAGGCCGCCTATGCCGCGGCCGTGGGATGGGCCAAGTCCTACTGCGTCACCGCCTACGTGGGAAACATCCACTTCGCGGACCCCGTCAACAGCGGCGACATGGTGGAGGTCGAGGCCAACATTGTCTACACGGGCCGGTCGTCCATGCATATCCACACAGTGGTGTCCTCAGGAGATCCAAAGGGCGGTCCCGCCACCATGCGAAGCCAGTGCATGGTGATCTTCGTGGCCGTCGGGCAGGACGGAAAGCCGGTTCCCGTGCTGCAGTTCGAGCCCGTCACTCCGACGGAAATTGAACAGCGGGACCACGCCCTTGCCAGGATCAAGGTCCGCGAACAAATCGTGGAAGCCATGAACCGCCAGGAATATACCGATGCCGGAACAGCGGAAAGGGTGACGCTCCGGTTCCTGGCAGCGCCCACGGACGTGAACTGGGGCGGCAAAGTCCATGGCGGGATCGTCATGAAATGGATCGATGAGGCCGCCTACGTCTGCGCGTCCCGCTACTGCGGACGGGACACCGTGGCGGTCTTTTCCGGCGGTGTCCGCTTCTATCGTCCGCTCCTGATCGGGCACGTGGTGGAGGTGGAGGCCAGGCTTGTATATACCGGCACCAAGGGCATGCATATCGCCGTCCACGTCCGCTCAGGGGACCCCAAGGGCCGCGAACTGAACCTCACCACGTACTGCCTCACGGTTATGGTGGCGCGCGACGACGAGGGCACGTCGGTGCCGATCCCCGCGTGGGTCCCGGTCAGCGACGAGGATAAACGCCTGCACGCGCACGCGCGTGAACTGTTGGAAATCCGTGCCGCGGCGCCGGGGAACCGGCTGCCGAACCATCTGCTTCAGCAGGCTGCGGCGGGCGAGGTTTCCTAGAACCCGCCACCGCCGGCGTCGCCGGCCATGTTGGCAAAGCGCGAATAGTGGCCCTGGAATGCGACAACAATATCCTTCGTGGGGCCATTACGGTGCTTGGCCACGAGAATGTCGGCTTCACCGGCGCGGGGCGATTCCTTGTCATAGACGTCCTCGCGGTGGAGAAGGATCACCATGTCCGCGTCCTGTTCGATGGAGCCGGACTCTCGGAGGTCGGAAACCATGGGCCGCTTGTCCTGGCGCTGCTCCGAGCCACGGTTCAGCTGGGACAGGGCGATGACCGGGACCTGGAGTTCCTTGGCCAGCAGCTTTAGTGCACGGGAGAACTCGGAGACTTCCTGCTGGCGTGACTCCACCTTCTTGCCGGAGCTCATCAGCTGCAGGTAGTCCAGGACCACGAGCTTGAGGTCATGCTGCTGCTTCAGGCGGCGGCACTTGGCACGGATCTCCATCAGGGACATGTTGGGGCTGTCGTCGATGAACAGCGGAGCATCATTCATACGCCCCATAGTGGTGGCGATCTTGGACCATTGCTCGTCCTTGATAGTCCCCTTCCGGAGGTCCTGGAGGCTGATGGTGGCTTCTGCCGACAGCAGGCGCATGGCAATCTCGTTCCGGCCCATTTCGAGGGAAAACATGACAGTGGCCAGGTTGTTCTTGATGGCTGCGGAGCGGGCGAAATCCAGGGCGAACGTGGACTTGCCGACGGCGGGGCGCGCCGCGATGACAATCATCTGGCCGGGATGCAGCCCGTGGGTCAGTTCATCGAGCTCGTAGAACCCGGTAGGGACGCCCACCATGCCTTCACCACGATGGCCGGAAGCCTCGATCTCGTCCACGGTTGATTCCATGACGTCCTTGAGGACAACATAATCCTCGGCTGTGCGCCGTTCCGCCACCGCGTAGACCTCGGCCTGGGCCTGGTTGACCAGGTCCTCCACCTCGCCGTCTGAGCCGTAGCCCAGTTGTACGATCTTGGTGCCGGCGTTCACGAGGCGCCGAAGGACGGCGCGCTCGGCCACAATCTCGGCGTAGTACCCGGCGTTGGCAGCGGTGGGGACGGTCTGGATCAGCTCGTGGAGGTAAGCAGGCCCGCCGATCCTGTTGATTTCCCCGCGCTTGGTGAGTTCATCGGAGACGGTGACGGCATCTGCGGGCTCACCCCGGCCGTACAGGTCAATGACGGCCTCGTAGATGGTTTCGTGCGCCGGCCGGTAAAAGTCCTGGCCGCGGAGGATTTCCACTACGTCTGCGATGGCATCCTTGGAGAGCATCATGCCGCCGAGGACCGACTGCTCTGCAGCAATGTCCTGGGGTGGCTTCCGGCTTGTGTCTGATCCGCGGGTAGTCTCCACCGGGTCCAGATGCGCAATTGACAATGCTGCCGTCCTCCACTTGTACCGGGCTGGGTTGCCCGGAAACTATTCGTCCTGTTGGGGGCGTCGCCCGGTAGTCCGTGCTCCGCCTTCCCGTCAGGTCTACCTGCCGGGTCCGACATTGCCGCAACGGTCCCCGCAGCGCCCTGTGAAAGTTATCCCCACTGTCCACAGGTTTTCCACAGGAGCCCTTTCTTGGGGGTCAGCTGGTAGCCGTAGGGTTGCGTTTTCGCGGCCGCCGGGACTCCCTTTTCCGGCCCCAAAACAGGTACCCCGCTACGCTAACTGTCCGCGCCCCGGCCGCAAAGCCGGGCAACCCGAGCCCCTGTGGATAACCTGTGTAGTAAGGGGCATAGCTTGTGCACAGCCTGTGCGGAACCCTGTGGATATAAAAAATCTTTACCGTGATACCCCGCGTTGACCTGCGGAAACTCGCTCTTCAACCTGTGGAGTAAATATTTCTTTTGTGGAATTTCATCCACAGGCTTGTGGGCGGGTGAGAAGCGGGACCATCAGGACGCACTCGTTCAAGGCCTTGCGAAGAGGTGAAGGGGCGCTCCTCATATTCCGCGTGCCGACTCCATCCCAAGCCTTCCCCAGACCTGCATGCGGGGATGCGAATATTGCTGTGGATAAAGTCGATGTGGCATAAGCTCTAACTATGGGCGAACTACTGCTGGTGCTGTTGCCTGCAATTGTCCTGGTGGCGCTCATCTGGGGTCTGATGACGGCCTTGAGCCCGCGGGACGCCGGCATGTCCGACGCGGAAAAGTATCAGCGGGACCTGGCGGAGCGGTCGGCCCGGCATTATGCAGCACAGGTCCAATCCGCCATGGCCGCACGGGCCCGTATCGAGGCCAGGACTCACCGGCCTCCCAACGCCCCGCAACATGACAGGGGCAGCCAGGTCTGGCCCCGGCCGGAACATAGATAGAACGGTTTGAGATCGATGGAATCGCTTGTGGTCCCTGCCCTTATCCTCCTCGCCGTGGTTGCAGGCGTCGCTTTGGCTGTCCGTGCGCTGGGCAAAAGGAAAGCCACGCGGGATGCCGTACCCGTACAGCCGGCCGCAACCTCAGCGGAACTGGCCCGGGCGGCAGCTGCCAAGTTGTCCGAGGACGAGCACCGGCGGCTCTACGCGCTCATCGCGCAGGGACAGGCGATGGCCGCAATCAAGCTGTATTACGAGATCACCGGCGACGGCCTGCGCGCCTCCCGCGACGCCGTCGGGGCGCTGGCGGCCCACCCCCAGCCCTATCGGAGCCCCGAGGCCCCTGCCGCGCCGGAGGAGGATGACGACGACGAGCCCCAGCGGTTTCCATACCGTTACCGGGCCATCGCCAGCAAGGGCGACGTGACCCGTGAGGTCAGCAGCAACATGCTCAACGACGAGATTTACGGCAGGATCCGCACCCTGGCCCGGAACGGGGACCGGGAAGCCGCGGCCACGGCGCTGACCAGGCACTCGGACATCTCCATGAAGCAGGCACGGGAGTTCATCGAGCTGCTGGACGACTAGCTGCGCCGGCGGGCCACCGGACCTAGAAGTCGAACAGCTCGCCCAGCCATCCTTCATTCTTTTTGTGCCGGCGGCGTTCATGGTCCCGGTCGTACCCCTGCTTGCCGTACTTGCGGTCGTCATAGCGCGGCTGGCTCCGCCCGGGATCGAAGTTGGGGTAGAGCGGCGGTGGGGTGGGGCCCGGGGCCGGTGTCACTGCCCGGGCGGGCGCGGAACCAGGCATCATGTCCTGGGCGCGGTCCAGGATCTTGTCCAGCTCGCCACGGTCCAGCCATACGCCCCGGCACTGCGGGCAGTAGTCGATTTCCACCCCGCTGCGCTCGGTCATGAGCAGGTCAACAGAATCCACGGGACACTTCATGTTCCGCCTAACGACCGGGGCGTCCGGATGGTTCGTTCAATGGTTGGTCATCAGCGGTTGCCCGAGATCCCGGCCAGCAGCTGTTCGAAGGGCAGGGACTCCATGGGGGCGGGCTTGCGGGCGGGCTGCGGCCCCTCGAGCAGCCGGGCAAACTCTCCGGCCGCGCGTTCGATGCGGTCCGCAAGGGAAGATCCGCTGCCGTTCGCCGTGCCCCAGTCCTGGGGACCGGCGAAAACACCGGTGGCTGTGATGCGTGTGCGCAGGTAGCTGAAGAGCGGCCGCAGGGCGTAGTCCAGGACCATTTGGTGGCGGTCGGTACCGCCGGTGGCGCCGAGCAGGACCGCCTTGCCGTCCAGGGACTTGGGATCGAGGACATCGAAGAACGATTTGAACAGGCCGCTGTAGGAAGCGCTGAAGACAGGCGTGACGGCGATGATGCCGTCGGAGGCCTCCACCCCCGCGATGACCTCGGCGAGTCGGGGGGCGGCATAGCCGGTCACGAAGTTGTTGGCGATATCCACGGCCAGGTCGCGGAGTTCGACGACGTCGACCGTCACGTCGTAACCCGCCGACGCCAGCTGCCGCTGGGCTGAAGCCGCGAGCTGGTCAGCCAGCAGGCGGCTCGACGAGGGGACGCCGAGACCGGCGGAAAGGACTGTGACGCGGCGGGCTTCCATGGCATTCTCCTGTTGCTGGTTCATCCATCATACATGCATTTGCATCTACTTGCTGAACTGCGGGTACCGCAGAAGTATTCCCGCCTGGGATCTAGAGCCGCACCGTTCCCCTGATGCAGATGGTGGAATCCCCGCCGACCCAAAGGCCGCCGGAGTCAGCCTTGATGTGGATCCGGCCGGCCCGGCCAAGCACGGTTCCCTGCGCTGCCACGTATTCGCTGGGTGCCCTGCCGGCGTCGATCAGCCACTGGGCAGCGCCGGCGTTGAAGCTGCCGGTCACCGGGTCCTCCAGCATTGCATCGCCGGGAATGAACGTACGCACTTCAAAGTCGGCGTCCGTTCCCCGCCCATGTGCGCCAATGACCCCCACCTTCAGGTCGCCCATCGCCGCCAGGTCCGGCTCTAGGGCGAGCACCTGGCCTGCGGACCGCAGCAGCACACCGATCCATTCGGGGCCGTTCACCAGCCATGAAGCAGCGACGATGTCCGCCTCGGGCAGGCGCAGCGCCAAAGCCAGCTGCCGTTGCAGTGCAGCGTCCACGGGTTCGTACCGCGTGAGCGGGGGTGCTGCGAAAGCCAGCCGCCCGCCGTCGTGCCTTATCCGCACCAGGCCTGCGCCGCATTCCTGCACCACGTAGCCCTCCTCCCTCGGATTGCCGCCGGACTCAAGCCAGGCACGGGCAGAACCCAGTGTGGGATGTCCGGCGAAGGGGAACTCCTCGCTGCCGGTGAAGATGCGTACGCGGTAGTCGGCGCGGGGATCAGTAGGCGGCAGCAGGAACGTGGTTTCGGACAAATTGGTCCAGTTGGCAACCTGCTGCATCCGTTCCCCGGTCAGCCCTTCTCCGTCCAGGACCACGGCCAACGGATTGCCCCGGTAGGCCTGTCCGGAAAAGACATCGACCTGGTGGAACGGACGGTTGCGCATGGTTTCGAAAGTCACCGCTGAAGGCTACCACCGGCCGCGAAGGCGACAGGCATGACACAAAAGACCCCCGCCGCCGGAATCCGGCAGCGGGGGTCTTCCTGGTGCAGCAGAGGTAAAAACTACTTGCCGGCCACCACGTCGAGTTCGATTACAGCGGCAACGTCCTCGTGCAGACGGACGTTGGCCTGGTAGGTACCAACCGACTTGATGTGCGCGGGCAGCTCGACCTTGCGCTTGTCGATCTTGCCAAGGCCTGCGGCCTCAACAGCGTCAGCGACGTCGCCCTGCTTGACAGTGCCGAAGAGGCGTCCGGTCTCGCCGGCCTTGACGACCAGCTGGACGGGCTTGGACTGCAGTGCGGCGGCCTGCTTCTGAGCGTCTTCCAGGGAAGCGTGCTCGCGGGCAGCGCGGGCAGCCTTGATGGACTCAACCTGCTTCTCGCCGCCCTTCGACCAGGTCAGGGCGAAGTTGCGGGGCAGCAGGTAGTTACGTGCGTAACCGTCCTTGACCTCGACAACATCGCCAGCAGCACCGAGACCGGTTACTTCGTGGGTCAGAATGAGCTTTGCCATGTTAGTTAATCCCTTCCTTAGCCGCGGCCAGCGCCGGAGTAAGGCAGCAGAGCAACTTCGCGGGCGTTCTTAATTGCCTGGGCGATCTTGCGCTGTTCCTGGACCGTGACGCCGGTGACGCGACGGGCACGGATCTTGCCGCGGTCGGAGATGAACTTGCGCAGCAATGCTACGTCCTTGTAGTCGATGACAGTGATGTCAGCGGCCTTCAAGGGGTTGGACTTTGGTTTGGGCTTACGGAGTTCAGCCTTAGCCATCGTGGAGCTCCTATTCTAGGGAGCCCGTGGATTGTGATCCACGGGATGGTGGTGGTCCGACGGCGGCAGCCGCCCAGGTGCCGGAAGGCACCTGCCGCGGTCCCGGCGTCGGGCCGTTAATGGTTGTTAGAAGGGAGGTTCGGAATCGGGGCCGTTGCCCCAGCCGCCTGCGCTGGAGACGCCGGGCGTAGCCCAGGGGTCGTCCTGTGCAGCCTGCTGGTTGCCGCCGCCCCAGCCTCCACCGGAGTTGCCGCCCTGGTTTCCGCCAGGGTTGCCGCCTCCGAAGCCACCGCCGCTGTTGCCGCCGCCAAAACCGCCCTGTCCGCCGGAGCGCTGGGTGCGGTTTACTTTGGCATTGGCGTAGCGCAGGCTGGGGCCGATTTCGTCGACCTCAAGCTCGATGACGGTGCGCTTTTCGCCTTCTTTGGTTTCGTAGGAACGGCTCTTCAACCGGCCGGTCACGATGACGCGTGTGCCCTTGGTCAGGGATTCGGCGACGTTCTCGGCAGCTTCACGCCAGACTGCAGCGCGGAGGAACAGGGTTTCCCCGTCCTTCCACTCATTGGACTGGCGGTCAAAGGTGCGCGGAGTGGAAGCGATGGTGAAGTTCGCTACTGCCGAACCTGACGGTGTGAACCGCAATTCCGGGTCATTGGTGAGGTTACCGATGACCGTAATGGTGGTTTCGCCTGCCATCTACTGCCTCCTTGTTCGAGCCTTATGGGTGAAGAGTGCGTTTCCTGCGGGGTAAAGATTGAAGTTCGGTGCCGAGATTACTCAGCAACAACCTTCTGCTCTTCGGGGCGGATGATCTTGGTGCGCATGATGGTCTCGTTCAGAGACAGCTGGCGGTCAAGTTCCTTGGCGGTGTCCGGCGTGGCGGTGAAGTTAACCACGGCGTAGATACCTTCGGACTTCTTCTTGATGTCGTAAGCCAGACGGCGACGGCCCCAGATGTCAACCTTTTCGATGGTTCCACCATCGTTGGTGATGACGTTCAGGAACTTCTGAAGCGACGGCTCAACGGTACGCTCTTCGACCTCGGGGTCGATGATTACCATCAATTCGTAAGGACGCATATGTGAACCCACCTCCTTTGGGCTAAGCGGTTACGGTCTTTCCGTAACAGGAGGTTCATTTGCGATGCTGTGCAAAGCCCCGCCGCCGGAACGGAGGCAGGACGCAGCACAGACTTCAATATCTTAGTGCATTTGGACCGCTTAGGCGATTTGCGCTTGACTTCGAGCCTAGCGGTTCCTTGGCATGGGCGTGTGCGCGGGCCGGTCCATGTGGAAAACCTCCGGCCGGCGGCTATAGGTTCACCACACGTCCGGCCGCCAGTACCGCAGGCCGCCACTGGTGCTGCCGTCCTCCGCGACCTCGACCACGGCATAGGGGAACGCCCGCTGGTCCGCCTGGTCGGGCCCGTGGCCGCGCACGTCCCAGCTCCACGTACCCGTGTTGATGTACCGGGTGGGGCAGTCCTCAAGGGGCGATTCGAGGGCGCGGTGGGTGTGGGCCGAGATGTACCAGGGCACCGCCACGCCATGCGATTGCAGTGTCCTCGCGACCCGGCCAGCTGCAGCCGGCGCGTTTTCCCTGGCGATGCTGCGGCCTGCCGCCGCCAACGCCATACGCGTCGCGGCAACAGGGAGCGCTGAGACGGTCCGAAACCGGGACAGGCGGGCGAGGTCCCGAACCGCTTCCCCGTTCAGCCCAAGCCGCTCGGACTCCAGTTGCAGCAACTCGTCGTACGCGAGTCCCCGGATACGGCGCTCGGCCTGCTCGGACGCAAGGCACGCCCGGGCAAGGGCTCCGGCACGGCTCAGGGCCGGCTTGGATGCGTAGGCGTGCCAGGCGGCAAGCGGCGCAAGGCCCAGCTCGTCAGTGCCGTTAACGGCGGTGCGGAGCACCTCGGGTATCCGGTGCAGTGCGTGGTGCTGATGCCCGTGTTCGGCCACGAGCACGCCGGGGACATGCAGGAACCAGGGGTGCACCCTGACCCGGGCGGGGTTGGCCGGTGAGAGCAACACCGACAGGCGGTCCGCCACGGAAGGGCGTGCCAGCTCGACGTCGTGGTTGCCGCACATGAAGTGGAGACGGACGCCGCGTGCCGTACACTCCCTGAGTGCCCGGAGCGCCTCCTGATGGAACTTGAGAATGGACTCCAGCCGGGCCAGGCTCTCATCCTCGCCCAGCCCGGCGAGTTCGAACGAGTCTCCGACGAAGACGACGTGCTGACCGGTGCCGGAACCGGCGGGCACGTTCCGCAGGAAATTGGGAAGGACTTTGCCGGGGCACCTCGGGTCCTCGTCGCTGTCGTCCAGATGGAGATCGCTGACAAGCCACCACTGCGCTGCGGGGCTCACAGGAGCAGCTCCAGCAGGCGTGGAATGAAAAGGAGCAGGAACACTGCCCACAGGACGACGACTACTTTGCGGTTGATCGTGAGGCCCAGGAGCCGTGGGCGCGCGGGCTGTGTGCTGTCCTGTCCTACGAACTGGACCTCGAGGGCAACGAGGGTGAAGAACAGGATGGCAGCTGCGATCAGTCCTGCCAGCTCGATCATTGTGCAACCTCCTTCCGTGTCCGTGCCATGTCCTGCCAGGCGCATGCCACAGTGGCGAGGACTGTAAGCAGGCCCATGGCCAGGACGCATGCCTGCCAGGACCACACCGCCAGGTAGAACATCCCCAGTGACACCGCCGTGAGTGTTGCGAGGCCGAGCGCCAAGGCCAGCAGCGCTGCGGGTGCGGGGCCGGTCACCGGCAGGAGCCGGGCCAGCGCAAGACCAGGGAGCAGGATGAGGATCGCCAGTGCGGCCACGGCCTGCAGCGGCCCGGGCAGACCCACAATGGTCAACAGTGACAGTGCAATGGCCGCCAGGCCGATCGCAAGGGTCTCTCTCTTGAGGGCGCCGCTCATGGCACTACCCGATATACGCGTGCGTCGGCGTTGCTCACGACCAGTTCCACGCCGTCCTGCGCTTTGAACCACTGTTCCATCTCCTGCATGTTGTTGGTGGTGCTGTCACCCTGGAGCACCAGGCTTGCCTCTGTGGAGCGCATGAGCACGACAATCCCGCCCGCAGGGTTGTTTCGTGCGTAGTTGTAGAAGGTCGGGCCGCAGGTTGCCGCGGTGAGGTCCTGCTTGCACAGGTCTTCAATCGCCCGGTGCGGGTTCTCGAGGTACGTCTCCGTACGCCATGGGGTGGGGTGGGCAGACGAGAGGATTGCCGCCCCCGGCGGCGCCATGCTTTCCGCTGCGGCAATAGCCGCCATTTCATCGTCGGTGAAGACGTCATACCGTGCGTTCCCGAACCGCCCCGTCACAGTCATCGCAGCCAGCAGGCAGAAGGTAAGCACCAGCGCCCCTGCGGTTCTGAAGGAGGGGCGTGTGCTGCGCTGTTTTGGAAGCAGGGCTGAAGACGCGAGCAGTGCGATGAAAGGCAGTGCGAACAGCGACACGCGGATGAGCATCTCGCCTCCGTACATTTGCGACGGGAAGAGCAGCATCGGGCTGACGGCGAAGAGGACTACCCGGATGTCGAGCCGCTTCCTGCGCCAATCCCGCACGGCACCCGCAAGGGCGAGGAGCCACAGCAGGACTGTGAGCACTACCCGGACCTGTACCACAAAGACGTGCCCCGGGGTTCCGCTCACGCGCTCAGCGACGTTCGACTCGACTGCGGCCGACAGTCCTGCGTCCTCCATCGGCGGGTGCCCGATGAGGTACGTGCTCGCGGGATAGACCAGCCAAAGGACCAGCACAATAGCGGTGATCAGGGGTAGCCGGCCGGGCCACACCCGTCCGCTGAGGGTGAGCACGGTGATGGTGATGAGCAGCATGAATGGCGTCAGCTGGTGGCTGGCGCAGATCACCGTAACGAGGAGGATTACTGCAGCGAGGGCGCCCACACGGAACCTTGGCCGGTGTTCCGAAGGCGAGCGCTCCCGCCACCACGCCACAAGATCCGCTGGCCGGAATCCCCGGAACTTCGAAGGTTGCGCGGCCAACGGGCCGATCAACAGCACGGCCACAACGAGGTAGAGGAAAAAGCCGAAGGCCTGGGGGGACAGGTAGTCCTGGTCCTGCCAGTTTCCGAGGCAGAATATCCACAACACGAGCCAGCGCCGTCGCGGGTCCTGGGTCAAGTAGCGCATCAGCACGGCCACGGCTAAAAGCCACAAACCCACGTTGAACACAGGTGCCCAGAGGGCAACGGTCACGGGATCGAGGCCGGTTGCCTGGAGCACGGTCGCCAAAAGGGCAAAGAAGCCGGGCCAGTTGAAGTAGGCGTCAATATTCGGATCCACTGCCCCGGTGTCCCCGAGGGCGTCTGCGATGCCCAGGTGCCGGAACGCGACCTCACCGCGCGGGACATCGGTTACGAATGCTGCGGCCCCAAAGAGTACGAGCACCTGCACCGCGAGGAGCCACATCATCACCGGGCGGCTCGCGGGGCCTGTGGCGTCGCCCCGCAGCGCCACAACGAAGGTGACGTTCAGAAGCAGTACCCCGACCCAGTATGGGTAGGGAAGGACTGCCACGAGCCCCAAATCGCTGTTTACGGGCAGAACTACGCTGGCAGCGGCCCCGAGGGCAAGGACCAACGACGCAGCGCCGGCAAGGGCGCACCACACATCGCGTGGCTTCAGCCGTTTATCAGTGCGGCTGGTTGGAACGAGCGTACTGGTCATGTCATCTCCTTCTTGACGCGCCGGAGGATGGCGAGCAATCGAATGCCCACAGCCAGGGCTCCTGTTGACAGCACAACCAGCCACGTCAGGGCCATGTCGCTGGCGCCCCTTTCGGCGGCCGAGAGCGCTGCGGTGCAGAGGGCGACTGCGAGGACCACGCCCACCGTGATTGCCTCCGCATAGCGGCCGCGCGCGCGGCACACGGCGTTGTAGGCCTGCAGTACGGCATAGGCGATCACACCGGCCGCAAGCCACCGCAGGGCGCCGGTGGAGGCTTCGGCGTAACGGTGGCCCAACAGGTGGAGCAGCGGGCGGGCGAAGATAATGAGGACGACGGCGGCGAGGCCTCCGATGGCGAGCGACCACCGGAGAGTCGACCACGTTGTCGCCACGAGGCGGCCTGGCTCGCGGACACCCTCCGAGAACTGGACTATCCCCATAAGCATCGGCGCGGTGTAAGCCGCCCAGGCCATCATCCATGCCGGATACCAGTAGGCAGCGGCCTCGGGCGCCACCATGTGCGCAAGCAGGGGCGGTAACAGCAGGCCCGGGGCGCGCTCGGTCAGGGTGAGGAGCTGGTTTGGAATGCCCACTGCCAGCAGCGGACGTCCGCGCGCCGGGTGCAGTGACGGCCGGGGCCGGTAGCCCACGAGCCTCCTCAACTGGACCAGACCGACCATGCACGTGAGGGCGTTGCCGATGGTCCAGCAGGCCAGCAGCACGTCGGCCGAGGCGCCGTGCCACTGCCAGGCCACTAGTGACACAGCCGCGAGGGACACCAGGCCGCCCAGCGTGTACCTCAGGGTGGCAGTGGCACCGCGGCCCAGGGCGACCAGCGCCTGGTCCAGCACGGTGCCCAGCGTCCCGGTGACGGCCGCGAAGATAAACATCAGCCAGAAGAGCACCGAGACCGATGCCGTGACCGGAGCCACGACCAACTCCAGCAGGAGGTACCCGAGGGCCAGGACTGTACTGGCGACGGCCACGATCGCGATCGCGGCGTCCAGCACCCGGGCCGGAGGTTCCCCCCGTCCCACCGAGACGATCACTGCTGATCCAGCGCCCAGCACTGCGAGCTGGGCACAGATCAACACTGCCGAAACCGCGGCTGTGGTGAGCCCGACCTCACGATCCGTCGCCGCGTGCGCGGCCACTACCCAAAAGGCGAAACCCGAACCCGTCTGCGCTCCTTTGGCCAGGATGAGGCCAAAGGAGCTCTGCAATGGAGAGTGGCGGACGGGCATGCCGTCCACATCGGGTTTACCTTTGACGATGCTCACGAGGAGATGCCCTTGACCACGCCCGCGTAGTTGTACCAGCAGAAGGCAGCGTAGTAACGCAACCAGCGGGGCTGGCCCTTGACCAAACTCAGGGCACTTCCCCGGACCGCCGCAGCGGCCGGAAGCAAGGCAAGTCTCGCGCCACGCCAGCCGTGCTTGCGGATCATCTTGCCCAGTCCCGTGCCGTCCATCATGAACTGGTCGAGGGCAAAGTCGAAGTCATCTGCGGCGAAGCGGTGTTCGACGGCGACCCGCCGCGACACACCCGTCCGCAGTCCCGAATTGCGCATCCGCCAGCGCAACTCGATGTCCTCGCCCGACTTGAACGAGTCGTCGAAGCCCAGGCTCAGCATGAGTTCCCGGTCCACGATCGTGGCCACCAGCCCGAACCAGTTGCGGCTCCGGCCGGTGCGGTGATGATGGGCGAGTGCCTGTCCCCAGTAACCCGGCCCGGCGACGCTTTCGAGGCCGGCCTGGAGGGCGTCATAGCCATCTTCCTCCAGTTCTGCGAGCAGTTCCGCCACACCGGTGGGGCTGAACACCACGTCGGCGTCGACGAGCAGGACCCACGGGGTGTTGCTGTTTTTCACGCCCAGGGTCCTGGCCCACGGCAGGCCGCGTCCCTCATCACTCAAAACCCGCGCTCCGGCGGATCGGGCGATCTCGACTGTACGGTCGGTGGACAAACCGTCCACCACGATGATTTCCGCAACACCGGTCCGGCGCAGGGCATCCAGGCACTCCGGGAGCAGGTGTTCGGCGTTACGGGCAGGAACGACGGCGGTGACGTTGGCAGGGCTGTAACCCACTGTGCCTCACCCCTCAGGCCTGGTCGTCAAGGATCGACGGCAGCAGTTCCTCAAGATGCCGGACAATATCGTCCGAGGCCTCGTCCGCAGAGTAGGCCGAGGGAACCTGGAGCAGGTGGCACGGACGGCCGTCCAGCGCTTTGTCCAGCACAAGCCCCTTCGCTGCGAAGTGCTCGCGCCATGGCACAACTGATGTCGCCGCCAGGCCCGTCACAACGCGCTGGGAGAAGCCCGCCATCTCGATGTGGAAGTTGCCGATCATGCGGTCCACCATCCAGTCGTTCGTTTTTTCGACAATCCGGGTACGTGCGCCCTCGTAGCGTTCGACGTAGACGGCGGCGGCGAGCGGAGCCGAGGTGGTCACTGCGCGTCCGGGGAAAGCGGCGGATGCGTCGACCATGCGGTGCTCCGGCGACCACTTGCGGGAGAAGTCCGCCAGCCGGGGATAGCGGATGACGTACGGGTGCACCACCGTGGTGAGCCGGCCGACGCTGTGCGAGAGCCGGGACGGGACGAGGGGCTTGCGGACACCTTCGAACAGGTGGGGGTAGATGGCGCGGTGGTGCGGCTTGATGAACATCGGCTTCGCGTAGCCCAGCAGGGTGGCGTCCTCGGCGAGGAAAGCCCAGTCGTCGCCCATGAATGACCACCCCTCGCGGCGCATCAGCTTGGCGGCGGTGCTCGTCTTGCCGGTCCCGCCTGCAGCTGGCAATGCCACGGCGTGGCCCTTGTAGGCCATGGTCGCGGCATGGATCATTGCGGCGCCCCGTTCCACCATGGCGGCGTCGAGGACAGGCACCACGGAGGTCAGCAGCTCGCCTGCGCCATGAATACGCCACTGGTCTGCGTCCCTCACCACCTGGACCCGGTCGGCGTTGAAGCGCACGCTGGCCTCCGTGTACGCAAGCTCGTGCTCCAGCAGGCCTGCATCCGGCATCGGCTCCGGCCGGTCATCCACCACAATCTGGGCGGGCCGGTCGGCGTCGGTGGCGAAGCACGCCAACATGGTCTTGAGCTGGTGAGCCGCCGGCGCCTCTGCGTCAACACTGATCGTGACGCGGCCGTGGATGTCGAAGTTCAACGTTTTGGTCTGCCTGGTACGCATGTTTTGTCCCCTTGTCGAGCTGTTGTGTGGATCGGATGGTGCTGCGGATCTGGATGCTGCTGGCCTGGTCAACGGTGTCCCCTCCCCGGCTCCTGCGTCACTGGACTTTCCTCCAGGGCAAGGCTGGCTGCAGGGAGGTCTTGGGTGTCTTCGCCGCCGTCGGGAAGCTCAGCCGGCGGCCGCGGAAATATCCGGCGGCGGTACAGGTAAGGACAGCCATCACTGCGCCGGCGCGGCCGAGGCCGCCCGGATTGCCTGCCCGGCCGAAGTCATACAGTCCGCTCATCACGGCGCGGGGCAGCACACTGCGCACGTACCGCCGTTCGGGTCCCAGGGCTCTCTTGTGCCCGACAATCTGGCTGACCTGGGCCTTGGAGAGCCCCTCGGACCAGGATCTTGAGAGCATGTAACGGAGCGTAGCCCTGCTGGCCGGTACGTGGTGCCGCACCACCGCCGCAGGCTCATAGACGATGCGGGAGCCGGGCGATCCCATCCTGGAGCGGATGCAAATTTCCGTTTCCTCGCAACCCAGCGGGATGCTCCCCTGGCGTCCAAGGGAGTGATTAAACCCCCCCACCTGGCGCAGGACCTCCAGGCGGAACGACATGTTGGCACCAATGACATTCCTGACCTCGGAGGCTACCCGCGGCATGCCGCGATGGCTGCATCCCACAATCCAGTCGAGTTCTTCACCGAAGTAGCTCGGCCGGCCCGTTGCCCAGACCGGTACCACCCGGCCGCCGACGCCCAGGACGTCGGGGTCGTCGTACAGTGCCACCAGATGCTGCAGCCAGTCCGGAGCGGCTTCGGCATCGTCGTCCAGGAAGGCGACAATGTCCGTGTCCGCGAGGCTGACGCCGGTGTTGCGTGCACCTGAAAGGCCCTTCGGTCCCATGTTTTCGACGACGGTCACGTCGTCCACCACTGCAACAAGCCGCTCGTACAGTTCGGTGTTGTGGTCGATGACAACCAGGACTTCCTCAGGACGCACGGTTTGTGCACGCACTGATTCAATGACGTCGAGCAGATTTGCCCAGCGGTCGATGGTGTAGGCGCAGATCACCACAGTGACTGTGCACTTCGGAAAATGTTTCATGTCACGCCGCTTCCCGGAGGGAAAGAAGGCTTTGCGGATCAACCGGGATTCTGGGGAACCGGACGTTCGCGTAGGTGTACTTGACCCGGCGCAGCGCTTCGGGACGGGCACCGGCTGTGGGTGCCTCCCACAGTGCGCACTCCCGCGCCATCGTCCGAAGGACCCGCCAGCCGTCACGGAAGGTCTGCAGGTTGGATGCCCCGGAAATCCGGTCCAGTTCGATACTGGGCACTTCCGCAATCCGAAGACCGGCGCGGGCGGCCCGCACAATCAGCTCCGTCTCAATCTCGAAACCGTCGGATTCCAGTTCCAGGACTTCGAGGCATTCGCGCCGGAAAGCGATGTAGCCGTAGCAAAGGTCGGAGTAGTTACTCCGCAGGATGGTGTTGGCCAGTCCCGTCAGGGCCCGGTTACCCGTCCGCCGCAGCCAGGTCAGGTCCTCGGAACCGCCCCCCGTGACGTAGCGGGATCCTTTGACGAAGTCATAATCGTGCTGGAGCGGGGAAACGAACCATCCAATTTCCTGGGGGTCCATGCTGCCGTCCGCATCCAGCATGACGATGATGTCGCCGGAAGCAGCGGCGAAACCTGCACGCAAGGCAACGCCCTTGCCCTTGCGTTTCTCCTCCACGATGACAACGTCGTCACGGAGCGCCCGCGCTACACCAACCGTGTTGTCCTGGGAGCGGCCATCCACGATGATGACCTCGTCCACGTAGGAAGGCATCCGGCGCAGGACCCATGGAAGGTTCTTCTCTTCGTTGAGGGTCGGAATAACAACGCTTACCGAGGCTTGCGTGATTGCTACCGACGGCTCGGAAAACATGCTCGAAAACTGGGTCGAGATAGACAAAGACTTCACCACTTCTTGACATCGACGGAATTGGGACGGTGGCGCGCCCACTTGTGGTGGTTGCGCCAGGCGCTCTTTCCGGTCAAGGTCTGGTCTTAGGCCCCAGCCACACACAGCCAACGACTTGTCCGTGACGAAGAGCCTAATGTGGGCTACCGACAGGTATCACCAGTAGTTGGTACTCGATTTTTCGGCGGCACCAATAAGGTCGTTGCGTAAGTAACGGGGTTAACGGAAGGTGAAATCGTTAGGGATAGGGGATTAACTTCGGGATAACCCCGGTAGGTAGGGGGTTCCAGCCGCCAAGGGCGCTGACCCTAAAACTGCGTGCGGAAGAACACCTCGGTGACAGCAGCCAGCCGCCTCGGGTCCTCCACGCCGCACAGCTCCCGTGCAGAATGCATGGACAGCAGCGGCACGCCGACGTCCACCGTCCGGATTCCCAGGCGGGTGGCGGTGAGCGGACCGATCGTGGACCCGCAGGGGATCGCGTTGTTGGACACGAACTCCTGGTAGGGCACCCCGGTCTTCGCGCACAGCCGCGCCCACAGGGCGGCCCCGTGGGCGTCCGTTGCGTAACGCTGGTTCGCGTTTATCTTAAGCAGCGGACCGCCGTTGAGCAGAGGGTGGTTGGCAGGATCGTGCCGTTCGGCGTAGTTCGGATGGATGGCGTGGCCGGCGTCGGCAGAAACACAGAACGACGCCGCTACCGCCTGGCGCCGCTGGCTTACCGAAGCCCCGAGCCCGTCGCAGATGCGCACCAGCACATCTTCGAGGATGGGCCCGCAGGCACCCGAGCGCGAGTTGGAGCCAATCTCCTCATGGTCGAACGCCGCGAGTACGGCGATGGGGCCGGCGGGGGCACCGAAAGAAGCATGGGCTATCAGTGCAACCAGGCCGGCATGGGTGGACGAAAGGTTGTCCAGCCGCCCGGACGCGAAGAACTCACCCTTGCCCCCGAAGACCGCGGGCGCCTGCGTGTCCGCAATGACGACGTCGTATCCGCCTATCTGGGCAGGATTGACGGACGCGCCGGGGACGGACTCCGCCAGGACCTCCAGCAGGTCGAAGTCAGCCGGATTCCCCAGCCCCCACACCGGGTTCATGTGCCGCTGCTTGTCCAGGGTGAGCCCCTCATTGACGGACCGGTCCAGGTGGATCGCCAGCTGGGGAAACCGGAGCAGGGGGCCGGTCGCCGTCAAGTGCTCCGTCCCGTCAAGCATCACCAGCCGGCCTGCCAGCTGCAGTTCCCGGTCCAGCCAGGAGTTGATCAGCGGGCCGCCGTACACCTCCACCCCTGCCTGCAGCCAGCCGTGTGCTCCGGTGGTGGGCTTGGGCTTGAGCTTGAAGGAGGGCGAATCCGTGTGGGCGCCCAGGATGTTGAAGCCGGTCCCGGGACCGGCGCCTTCCGGAACCACCCAGGCGATCAGCGCGCCGTCCCGGATGATGAAGAAGGATCCCGCACCGCCCTCCCACGGCTCCTGTTCGTCCAGGCGGACAAAGCCCGCTTCCGCCAGCCGCCTGCCCGCTTCGTGCACCGCATGGAAGCTCGACGGCGATGCGATCACGTACGCGCCGAGGTCCCGGATGTGGTCTGCGGCGGAGGATTCGATAGGCATGCTCCCGAGTCTAGAGGGTGACGTTCAGCCCGGCCGTGTAACCCTCCCCTGCAGATCCGCTCATCGTGGCCAGCTGGTAGATGCCGAACGTCGGTCCGGCCTTGCATAGGTCTGGGTGGGGTCAGTAATCCGGGTTGCTCGGCACCACCAGGCCTGTTTCATACGCATACACCACGGCCTGGACCCGGTCGCGAAGGTGCAGCTTGGTGAGGATCCGCCGGACATGGGTCTTGACGGTGGCCTCGGACAGGAAGTACCGGTGGGCGATTTCGGCGTTGGACAGGCCTTCAGCCATCGCCTCCAGCATCTCCCGTTCCCTGGGAGTGAGCCCGGCCAGCAGGGGATCCGGGGCCGGGGCGGCGGGAGCCGGCCGGGCTGCAGCCCCACGGACATAGGTTTCGAGCAGCCGCTGGGTGACCCGGGGAGCAACGACGGCGTCGCCGCTGGCCACCACGCGGACCGCGTTGATCAGGTCCGACGGCGCCGCATCCTTGAGCAGGAATGCCGAAGCGCCCGCCTGCAGGCCCGCGAAGGCGTACTCGTCCACATCGAACGTGGTGAGGATGATGACCCGGGAACACGACCCGGACGCCGTGATGGCCCGGGTCGCCTCGATGCCGTCCAGGACCGGCATCCGCACATCCATCAGCACCACATCCGGGTTCAGCTCCTCGACCAGGCGCACCGCCTCGGCGCCGTCGGACGCCACGCCGGCGATCTGCAGGTCGTCCTCGCCTTCCAGGATCAGGCGGAACCCCATCCGCAGCAGGGGCTGGTCGTCCACCAGCAGGAGGGTGATGGGAGCGGTGTCGGTCATGCCTTGCCTTGCAACTGGTAGGGGTGGGGACGTGAATGGGGGATGTCGTCTTCCGGCCAGTGCAGGACAGCATGGACGCGCCAGCCGCGCCCGCTCCGGCCGGCTTCAACCGTTCCGGCATAGATTCGTGCCCGCTCTGCCATGCCCGCCAGCCCCTGGCCTGTGCCGTAGGAGGCGTCAGCCTGTACGCCCCCGCCGTCATCGGCCGCTTGTCCCGGAACTCCCGCGCCGTCGTCGTGCACCTCGATGGTGACCGTGGAACCGGATCGGGCGATGCTGACGTCCACGCGTCCCAGGGACCGTGCATAGCGGAGCACGTTGGTGAGTGATTCCTGGACGATGCGGTAGACGGTGAGCTGGAAGGCGGCGTCCGCCGGCAGGGGAGGTCCGCTGTGCGAGTAGTGCAGCGGCAGCCCGGCCGTGCGGAATCCTTCCAGGAGTTTCACCAGCGTGTCGCCCTCAGCGATGGGCCGCCTGGGTGCCGAGGCGCCTGTGTCGTCGCGCAGGACGCCCAGGACCCGGCGCATGTCGGCGAGGGCGGCACGTCCGGTCCGGGACAGTTCTTCCAGCACCTCGCCGGCGCGCTCGGGATTCTTCCGGACCACGACGGCGGCGCCGTCCGACAGGCTGACCATCACCGTGAGCGAGTGGGCCACGACGTCGTGCATCTCCCGGGCGATGCGGTTGCGTTCATTGACGGAGGCCAGGCGCGCGGTCCGGGCCGCCCAGGCCGCAACCTCCTCTTCGTGCTGCCGCCGCTGCTTGACCCCGATGCCGATGCCGGTGGCGATGACGTTGGACAGGGTGATCGTGGCGCCGGTGGCGATGCTGGTCAGGAGATGGAAGTCTCCCGGGTTTGCTCCGCTGTCCTGGACGAAGGAGTTCTCCATGGGCCCGACGGCGGCCAGCAGGTACAGCAGGGCAAGGGGCGCTGTCGACACGGCCATGGTGATCAGGGAGAAGCGCCGGCAGTGCACCACAGCCACCGTGTACAGCGAAAACCACAGCCCGGCGGAGGCGTTGGAACCCCAGGGGTGCAGCAGCGTGACAGCCACTTCAACCACCGCAACGAAGGCCACCAGGCCCACGGGATGGGAACGGCGCAGGAACATCGCCCCCGCTACCGCCACCAGCAGCGCTGTTACCAGCTACTTGTAGGACATTGCGGCGTCAACCACCGTGGGGGCAACCAGCAGCGCATATCTCAGGGCCACCACGGCGTCCATCACGCGCTGATGCTGGTACAGGTAGCGCCGGACAAGCCCCCGGCGCCGCGCCGTGAGCTCGGCAAAGGACGCGTCAGCCTGTCCGGCTGCCGCGTCCCTTGCTGGTCCCTCCAGGTTCATCCGGGCGTGCAGGTCAGACGTCGCGCTTCTTGAGCAGGATCACGGCCGGAACCAGGAACAGCAGCACGTAGCCCAGGAAGAGCAGGCCGCCCTGCCACGGATCGATCACGCCGTCCGTGTGTCCGATGGAGAGGAACCGGCCGCCGGCCTCGCTGGGGATGTACTGCGGAACCTTCTTCCAGAACTCGCCCGGGATGAGCGTGAGGAAACTTGCCGCGATGGACAGGACGAAGAAAATGCCCACCAGGACAGTGATGCCGCCGGCGGAGTTGCGCAGCAGGGTTCCGAGTGAGAGCCCGATCAGCGCCACGCCGGCCACATAGAGGCCGCCCGTGAAGATGCTGTACAGCACGCCGTTCGTGGACCAGTCCAAATCGAAGCCGATGCCCCGGAACACCGGCATGGCGATCAGGAAGGTGGCGGCTCCTGCAATGGTGGTGATCAAGTAGGAGATCACCACCAGGATGATGGCCTTGGCCGCGAACGCCGGGGTGCGCTGCGGAACCGCGTTCATGGTGGAACGGATCATGCCCGTGGCGTATTCGGAGGACATGAACAGGACCGCCAGCGAGCCCAGTACCAGGATGCCGATCTGCAGCCCGGCGTTCGGCAGGTTGTAGAGCTCGAAGCCGGAGCCGGGCGGGAAGGACTGTTCCATCATCTCCGGAGTCATGGTCTGCCCCTGCTCCCGGGCGTTGCGCGCGATCTCATCCAGGTAGGTGTACCTGATGAGGACGGCCAGGGCGCCCACCCCCACGATTGCCGCGAGGGTCAGCAGCAGCAGGATGCGGGTGGACATCAGGGACCAAAGCTTGATCCATTCGGACCGCAGGACACCGCCGAAGGTTACGCCGCGGGAGCCGGCGGAGGAGGACATGCGGGCGGCAGTGGTTGTGGTCTGGGTGCTCATCGTCCTTACTTTCC
Organism: Arthrobacter sp. MPF02; assembly: GCF_046605375.1. Taxonomy (GTDB): domain Bacteria; phylum Actinomycetota; class Actinomycetes; order Actinomycetales; family Micrococcaceae; genus Arthrobacter. Next base: position 3,732,533 of record NZ_CP176772.1, read on the forward strand.
TGCCGATGCCGAGGTGGTTTCCTGGGCGGTCGCAGCGGCGCCGCCGGTGAGGTGCGAGTGGTATTCCACTTCGTCCTTGGTGAGGTCGAAATATGCGTCCTCAAGGGACGACATTTGGGGGGTGAGCTCGTAGACCAGGACGCCATTGGCCAGGGCAACCTGGGCTATCCCGCGCGGGTCGAGGCCGGTCACCGTGAGTGCTTCCGGTTCGCTTTGGTCCACGGTGACGCCGTCCCTGGCGAGCAGGCGGGACAGGTGCGCCGCTGCGTCCGTGCGGACCAGGGTCCTGGCCTGGCGGGTGCCGGCGATGATCTCCTTCACCGGGGCGTCGGCGATGATGCGGCCCCGGCCAATGACGATCAGGTGGTCCGCGGTCTGCGCCATTTCGCTCATGAGGTGGGAGGACAGGAAGACCGTTTTGCCCTGGTTTGCCAGGTACCGGACCAGGTTGCGGACCCACAAGACGCCCTCGGGGTCCAGGCCATTGACCGGGGATAAGTGTCTGCGGGTCGCCCAGCAGCGCGGCGGCGATCCCCAGCCGCTGGCCCATGCCCAGGGAGAAGCCGCCCGCCTTCTTCCGTGCCACGGCTTCGAGCCCGGTCATTTCGATGACCTCGTGCACCCGTGCTTTCGGGATGCCGTGCGTGGCGGCCATCGCGAGGAGGTGGTTGTACGCGCTGCAGCTCGTGTGCACGGCCTTGGCGTCCAGCAGGGCGCCTACCTCGTGCAGGGGCGCTTTGTGGTCGGCGTATGGGCGGCCGTTCACGGTGACCGAGCCCGACGTCGGACGGTCCAGTCCCATGATCATGCGCATGGTGGTGGACTTGCCGGCACCGTTCGGTCCCAGGAAACCGGTGACCTGGCCTGCCCTGACGGTGAAACTGACCCCTGCCACAGCGGTCTTGCCGCCATAGACCTTGACCAGGTCGCGTGCCTCAATCATGGAATGTTCCTTCTGGCTGGCAGCGCAGGGCTGCGGACGGGTTCAGCTGGGTGGTGTATCCCTTACGCTACCGACGCCGCAGCCGCTTTTCGCCTGTCTCAGGGATGATTCAGGGAGCAATCAGGGTAGTCCCCTTGGATGACCGGGCTACTCGCCGCGGCCCTGGGGCCGCGGCGAGTAGTAGGTCAAAGCCCGGGGGAGTACCTTGTAAGTCACGCTGCGCACTCCTGCCAGCGCCTCGCCGTCAACGGCCAGCGCCATCGGAGCGCCGCCTGCGTCGATGCGCACCTCCGCGGCCTCCCTCAGGTGGGTGATGGTGGAGCTTGCCACCGTTCCTGTGAGCACGGACCACAGGAGCCGCAACCTGGCGAACGATTCATCGGCCGTGATCAGCCGCAGGTCCAGCATGCCGTCGTCCATCACCGGACGCACCAGCGGAGCATGGTCCCGGGGGTAGTACCGCCCGCGCCCCACATAGGCGATCCATACCCTGTGCAGCACACCGTCCACGCGGAGGGTCAGGGGGGTACCGGCAGCGAAGGTCCGGAACATGGCCACCACACCGGCCAGCGGCTTTCCGAGGGCCGGCTGAAGGTGCTCCCGCCGCCGCACCAGGTCCGGGTAGAGGCCGACGCTGGATGTGTTCAGCATGGTCAGTACCGCGGTCTCCGGACTTTCGGCAAGGCCGCGTTCCATGGTCACCAGCCCCACGTCCGCCAGTGCTGCCTCGCCGCGCGACGCCGCCGCCAGGGCTTCCTTGAGGCTTCCGGTTCCCGCGTCGCGGGCGAAGTGGTTGAGCGTCCCTCCGGGCAGCACGAGGAGCGGGATTGCCCGTTCGACGGCGGCGGCGGCCGCTGCGTTGACGGTTCCGTCTCCGCCCCACACACCGAGGGCGAGGGTCCCCGGTCTGTCAGCGGCGGCCTGGATGTCCGTGACCAGGTTGTCCTCCGGCAGGACGGTAGTTATGTACGCTTTTGAGAATACTTCCCGGAGGGCGTCCGCTGTCTCCTCCCTGAACGACCCGCCCAGTGTGTTCACCACGATGCTGAGTCCTTCGCCTTCCGGAAGTTCAGGCGCCGGCGTCCACGTCCTGGACGGCTTTGGGAAAGGCGGTCGGACAGGCCACCACTTGCGGGTAACCAGCGCAGCCCCGGCGCCGAGAGCGGAACCGAAGACAACATCCGAGGGCCAGTGCGCACCCGTGTGGACACGCGAGTAGGCCACTCCCAAAGCAACCGGTGCCAGGGCGGCGCCCAGTGTGGGCCGGACCAGACCCACTCCCGTGGCAAAGGCGAGGGCTGATGCCGAGTGCCCGGAGGGCATGGACGAGCTGGTGGGCTGCGGGTGCACGAACCGGAACACCGGAAGATGCTCAGGCAGCGGACGGCTCCTGGGCAGGAGCGTCTTGAAAACGCCATTGGTGACGGCTGAGGCAACTGCCTGGGCTATAAGGCCGTGCAGGGCCGCCCGCCGCGTCTTTCCGGGAAACGCCGCCATGACGGCGGCCACTCCCATCCAAAGCTTCCCTTGGTTGGCAGATGCCGAAAGACGGCGAAAAAAGTCATCGTGGTTGCCGCCGGGAAGATCTGAAATATGCCTTACCAGGTATCTATCCAGCCCGCCAATCCACCGATGGCTTTTGCGCCAAATGCTCCCCATGTGCACACCCTACCGCGGCAGGGTGCTATGCGCTGTCCGCCTGCCGGTTCGCAGGAAGGGGTTTCGCCGCTCCCGCCAGCAGCAGTGCCAGCACAATTGGTGCCATGATGGCCAGCAGGGCCAGGTGGATGCCTGTGAGGTCGCCCAGGTAGCCCAGCAGCGGCGGACCTGCAAGGAACGATATATACCCCAGCGTTGATACAACAGACACCCTCGCGGGAGCGTGGTCCGGGTCATCTGCGGCGGCGGACATGCCCATCGGGAACGCAAGTGCTGCGCCGATTCCCCAAAGGGCCGCCCCCGCTGCCGCCAGCCAGATGTTCCCCGCAAGGACAAAGAGCCCAAGACCTGCGGCGGCAGCGGCCATGCTGGCACGGAGTACGGCGACACGGCCATACTTGTCGATCACGCGGCCGCCAAGGAACCGCATGGCTGTCATGGCGAGGACAAAGAGGGCGAACATCAGGGCACCGGTGGACTCCGTGGTGCCGATTCCGTCCACTGAGGCCTTGGCGATCCAGTCATTGCCTGCGCCCTCAGTGAGGGTTGCGCCAAGCACCACAATGCCAATGAGCACAGTCCGGCTATCCCGCCAGGCAGACGGTCCCCTCTCGGCCTTCGCTTCGCCCTTGGCGGGGGATGTCGACACGTGGGGGAGGAAGTAACGGGGGGCAATCAAGGTCACCAGGACCACGATGCCGGCAATGACCAGCAGGTGCAGCGGCAGGTCCACGCCGAGGTTTGAGAGTGCGGCGCCGATGAGCGCACCCAGGAAGGCTCCGCCACTGAAGGCCGCGTGGAACTGCGGCATGATGGTCCGCCGGAGCTTGTGCTCGACGTCGGCTCCTTCGATATTCTGGCTCACGTCCCACAAGCCGATGGCGATGCCGAAGAAGAACAGGGAAACGGCGGTGCCCGGTATCGATTCTGCCGAGAGGGACAGCGCGATGCCCGCACCTGCAATGGCTGCGAGCACGCCGCCACAGCGGACGGTGTTGGCTGTCCCGATCCTGCCAACCACCAGCCCTGCCGTAGGCAGCGCCAGGAGCGAACCGATGGCTGTGCACAGCAGCAGGGTGCCCATCTGGCCGGAGGTGATGTTGAGGGTTTCTGTCACTGCCGGGATCCGGGCAGCCCAGCTGGCGAAAACCAGGCCGTTGATGCCAAAGACCACGAACGTGGCCGCAGCGGCAGCAGTTAATCCTGTGTGCTGGACCGTGCCGGTGTTTGTGCTCATACGTTCACTACTTCCACTGAATATTCATCGAGTTGCGCACGTTCTTCGGCGCTGAAATCCTTGTCCGTCACCATCACATCCACCCGCTCCAGCGAGGCCACCAGCACCCGTGCCTGTGCATGCCATTTTGTTGCCGCAGCCGCAAGCACCACCCGCGCCCCGGATTGGATGCCGGCGCGTTTCACCGCTGCGTCCTCAAGGTCGTGGGCCAGCAGTCCGTCACGGGTGCTGACCGCACAGGGCGTTACGACGGCGGTATCGAAGCGGAGGGAGCGGATGTTCGCTTCCGCCAGGGGCCCGCGAAAGCACAGTTCCCCGGGGATAAGGCTTCCGCCCGGCAGCAGGAGCCGGGGCCGGACGCCTGCTGAACCTTCAGGACCGGCCGCAGCGTCCAGCGACCGCAAGGACATGGGCATGACCGTCAGGTCCCTGCCCGCCAGCGTCCGCGCGACTTCCGTGGCCGTGCTTCCGCTGTCCAGCCAGACATGTTCCTGGTCCCGGAGCAAAGCGGAGACGGCGGCTGCGATTCGCCGCTTGACGTCCCGGTCCTCCAGTTCACGCTGCCCGTAGCCGGGACTCTCACCCTGCGCAATAAGGCTTCGCGCACCGCCGTGCACACGCCTGAGGACACCGTTCGCCGCCAGCACCTCCAGGTCGCGGCGGATCGTGGCTCCGGAGGCATCGCAGGCGAGGGTCAACTCCTCGACGCTGACTTCCGCGCGCTCCCGCAGGATTTCTGCGATGGCGCGGTGCCGTTCCTCCGTCTTCATAGGAAAAGACTAACAACAAATGATCAAATGAAACGTTATTCTGAGCATTTGATCAAAATCCCCGTATGACGCTCCCTCAACGGGCCCGATCCACACGCTTCTCATCCCAGACCGGCTCCGGCGACTCGTAGACGCGGCCGTCGGAACCGAACACCAGGAAACGGTCGAACGTGCGGGCAAACCAGCGGTCATGGGTGACCGCGAGGACTGTCCCCTCGAAGTGGTCGATGGCGCGCTCGAGTGCCTCTGCCGAATGCAGGTCGAGGTTGTCTGTTGGCTCATCCAGCAACAGCAGCGTGGCTCCGCTGAGCTGGAGCAGCAGGATCTGGAACCGTGCCTGCTGGCCACCTGACAGGGACTCGTATTTTTGCTCCGACTGCCCCGCCAGCCCGTAGCCGTCAAGTGCCCCGGCAGCCGCTTCCCTGCCGAGCCCTGAACGGTGTTCGTCACCGCGGTGCAGGATCTCCAGCAGCGTCTTGCCCATGAGGTCCGGCCGTACGTGGGTCTGGGCGAAGAACCCCGGGCGGATGCGGGCACCCAGCTTTACCGTCCCTTCGTGCGGCACCTCCGCGATCTGCACGTCGGAAACCGGGAGGTGCTCGCGATCAGGGTCTGTGCCGCCGGTGGCCAGCAACCGCAGGAAGTGTGACTTTCCCGAACCGTTGGATCCGAGGACTCCCACCCTGTCGCCGAACCACACCTCGGTGGAGAACGGTTTCATGAGCCCGGTCAGTTCCAGCCGCTCGGCAACAATGGCGCGTTTCGCCGTCCTGCCGCCCCTGAGCCTCATCTGGACGTTCTGTTCGATGGGCAGCGCCTCTGGCGGCCCGGCTTCCAGGAACTTCGCCAGCCTGGTCTGGGCTGCGTGGTAGCGGTTGGCCATGTCGGAGCGGAAAGCGGCCTTGTTCTTGTACATGTTGACGAGTTCCTTGAGCTTGATGTGCTCCTCGTCCCAGCGCTTGCGGAGTTCCTCGAAGCGCGCGTTGCGGTCGGCGCGGGCCTCCACATAGGAACCGAAGCCGCCGCCGTGGATCCACGCGGATGCGCCGTTGATTCCCGGTTCCAGCGTCACAATGCGTCCGGCGGCATTGTTCAGCAGTTCGCGGTCGTGGCTGATGAAGAAGACGGTCTTGCTGGACTCGTTGAGCTTCTCCTCGAGCCAGCGCTTGCCCGGTACGTCCAAATAGTTGTCGGGTTCGTCGAGCAGCAGCAGGTCGTTCGGCCCGGCGAAGAGTGCCTCGAGGACCAGGCGCTTCTGCTCACCGCCGGAAAGGCTCGACGCCGCCCGGTGCTGTGCCCGGTCATAGGGGAGTCCCAGCGCGGCCATGCACACTTCGTCCCAGACGGTTTCGACGTCGTATCCCCCGGCGTCACCCCAGTCGACGATGGCCTGGGCGTACCTCATCTGGGTGGGCTCGTCGTCGTGCTCCATCATGGCCAGTTCCGCCTGGTCCACTTCGCGGGCAGCGGCAGCAAGGGCGGGCGGAGCCGCGGAGACCAGCAGGTCGCGCACAGTCGATTCATCCCGGACCTGCCCCACGAACTGGCGCATGATTCCCATGTTCCCGGACCGGCCGATGACGCCGTCGTCGGCGGTGATATCGCCCGCGATGATCCGGAAGAGGGTGGTCTTGCCGGTGCCGTTGGGCCCGATCAGTGCGGTTTTGGTGCCGTCCGGAACCTTGAAGGTCACCCCGTTCAGCAGCTGCGTGCCGTCAGAGAGGAAATAGTCGATTCCGGATACATCAATATGGGCCACGGACTCCATCTTCCCACGCCCCGGCTCCAAGAGTTTTTGGGCAGATATGCCGGCCAAAATAGCGCGAAGGTCCGCGTATCTGCCCAAAAACTCTAGCTCGCGGCGGTGAGGAACTCCTTCAGCAGCGGCCCGGAGGTGGTGGCTCCCAGTCCGCCGTCCTCGACGAACACGGCCACGGCCAGGTCGCCTTGCACGGCCACGATCCAGGCGTGGGTCTTGGGCGGATTCTCGTTGCCGAACTCCGCCGTTCCGGTCTTGGCTCCTACGGGTTCGCCCGGCACGGACGAGAGGAAGCCGGCATGCCCTGAGGTGACGACGGCGCGCATCATGTCCCGGAGCGAGGCGGCTTCTTCCGCCGTGATGGGTTGGTCCGAGGCAGCTGCAGGAGCCTCAGCGGTGGCCGTCGCGGAGGGCTGGGCGGCCGGCGCCGTGGAGCCGCTGGTGGTCCCGGCGGCGGCAGCACCGCCGTCGGGGTTCAGGACCAGCTGCGGAGACACGGGCGCGCCCTTGGCAACAGAACCCGCCATCATGGCCGCCGCCAGCGGGGAAAGCAGGACCTTGCCCTGGCCAATCATTGAGGCAGCGTGTTCCGTGCCGGCGGCTTCGCCGGGAACGGAACCCAGGAAGGCTTCGGCCCCCAGCGTTGGCGCCTCCACAGCCAGGCCCATGGCCATGGCGGCAGACTCAAGCTGTTGCTGTGAAACGTCATTCCGGGCAGCAATGAAGGCGGTGTTGCAGGAGTGTGCAAAGGCATCCCGGAGGGTCACCGACCCCAGGGAGCCTTCCGGATATCCTTCGGCGTTTTTGAAGGTCCTGCCGTCCACCGTGAGCGTCGGTGTGCATTCCACCTTCGAGTCCGGCGTGAGGCCATTGCGGAACATTGCAAGGGAATCCACCATCTTGAAGATCGACCCCGGCGCGTACTGGCCCAGCATGGCTGTGTTGTAGCCGTTGCTGCCGGGCCCGGATGCCACAGCCAGGACGGCTCCTGTCGAGGGCCGCAGGGCGACAATGGCAGAAGCGGGGCCAACCTTGGCGAGTGTTGTCTCCGCCAGCGTCTGCAACCTGGCGTCCAGCGTGGTCTTGAGCGGGGTGCCCGGAGTGGGCGCCACCTCGAACAGCACCCGGCGCGGATCCGTGGCGGAGGACTGGATCTGCTCACGGGTCAGGTCCGCGCGCTGGGCACGGATGACGACGGCGTCCGTGCCGCGGAGCTGTTCATCGTACTGCTGCTGCAGCCCGCCGATGCCCGTGACGTCACCGGGGGACAGGGCCCCTTCCGATGCCTCAACCTGTTCGGCCGTGGCCTCGCCTACCGAACCGAGAACAGCGCGGGCAAAGGTGCGGCTGGGCGCCAGCGGCATGGTTGCCTTGATGGCGCGCGCGCCCGGAATTGCCGAGATCTGCTCGTCCGTGATGGTACGGCCCTCTTCACGCAGCGTGATTGCCTGGACGAAGGCCTGTGCGCCCGAGGCCTTGACCTGTTCCGTGTAGGCGGCAGGATCAATCCCTACCAGGGCTGCGAGCTTGCCGGCGGATTCACCGGGATCGGCACCTCCGAGCTGAGGCTTGTCGATACCGACGTTCACCACGGGCCGGTAAGTCACCAGGGGAGCGTCGCCGGCGCCAAGGATGTCGGCACGCGGCGGTGACTGGGATCCCATGCTCAGGATTTCGGAGTCCGCAAGACCCGGCGCCAGCGTGGCGGGATCCCAGACGGTCAGCCACTTGTCACCGGACTTCCTGAAATTGGCTGAAACGGTGTACTTCCATTCCGCCTCCCCGAACTTCCAGGTGTAGTTCAGGGGCGCGGAGGCCTTGTCGCCGTCGAGGCTGACATCACCGGCTTCCACAACGGGCTTTTGGGGGTCAAGCGCGGCAAATACGTTCTTCAGCTGATCGTTCGCGGCACCGGCATCCTTGCCGTCAAAAGCCACGGACGCGATGTCCAGCGCTGAGACAGCCCCGGCAAACTGTGTGGCTGCGGCTTCTGCGCCGCTGCGGCCGTCATCGCAGGCTGCAAGCGATGTTCCGAGCAAGAGTGCGGCGACGGCAGCCGAAATTTTTGTAATCTTCCCCATCGCGCCATTATCCCCCGCTTTTGTTGGCCCTTTTGCTATGTTGCGGTACCGGTTGAGCGTCATCTTCCGGCCGTTGCTTTCACTCCGAGTGGAGGGAGCGAAAGCCTGAATATGTCCTTTAGCGCATATGTCGCCGCATGAAACCCTGGCATCCCGGTAACGCCGGGCCCGGGAGGTGTGGCAGACGAACACAGATACACCCCGGGCAGCGGGGTTCGCCATGGCACGGTGGAAACCACAGGCCTCTGCACCAGGCCCCGCAGGTCCATGGCGCCCACACTGAAATCACCGCCGATGTAGTTCCGGTTGTACTCCGCCAGCCCGGCGGCGGTGACCACATTGGATTGGATAATAAGGTCGCGGAAGCCCGGTGCGAAGCGCTCCAGTTGGGCGGTGATGGCTTCCGTCATGTCCCTGGTCGAACCGGCGGGGACATGGCAGTAGGTCCAAAGGGTATGCCGTCCCGCGGGCGCCCGGCCAGGATCGAAGCGTGAGGGCTGGGCCACCAGCACGTAGGGCCTGTCCGGGTGCCGCCCGGCGTGCACTTCATTTTCGGCATGCGCCAGCTCCTCCCGGCTGCCGCCCAGGTGGACGGTGCCGGCGTCGGCCAGTCCGGGAGCAGCCCAGGGAACGGGACCCGACAGGATGAAATCCACCTTGCAGGAAGCGTTCCCGTAACGGAACGACTCCAGCGACGAGCGGTAGCGGGCAGGCAGCGAGTCACCCGCCATTGCACCCAGGCCCCGGGGCGACACGTTGAGCAGTGTGGCGCGGACCGGAGGGAGTTCCTCGAGCCGGTTTATGGGGGCGTCGGTGTGGATGACGCCTCCGTGCGCGCGAATGTCCTCCGCGAGTGCTGTGGAAATGGCGATCGAACCGCCTATCGGGATGGGCCATCCCTGGGCATGTCCCAGTGCGCCCAGCATCAATCCGGCACCTGAAGCAGCAAGCGAGGGCTGGTGGGCGATGGCGTGGGAGGTAACCCCGCTCAGCAGGGCGGGGGCGAGGTCCTCCCGGAACCTGGCGTTCCACACCGGTGTTCCCTGCTCCACCGTCCGCAGTCCGAATACCCCGGCGGCGAGCGGGCTTCGGGGAATCCGGAACAGCTGGTTCTGCGTGAAGTCCATGACGCCGTCGATATTCCTGACGAGAGGCGCGAACAGCTTCCGGTACGCTGCCCCGTCGCGGCCGAGTTCGAAAGCAGTGCGGTCCAGCGACCGGTATGCGATGGCGGCCCGTCCGCCGTCAAGGGGTGAGGCGTACGAGATGTCGGGGCTGACCAGCTTCACCCTTCGGGCCAGCTCGAATGCCCGAAAGAAGGGTGAGGCCAGGGCCATGGGGTGAACCGCCGAGCACACGTCGTGGAAATGTCCGGGCTGCATCAGCTCGGTGGTCCGTGTCCCGCCGCCGATCGAGGGGGACGCTTCGAAGACCTCAACGGACAGGCCGGCACGGGCCATCACTGCTGCTGCGGCCAGCCCGTTGGGGCCGGCCCCCACCACGGCTACGTCAGGCATGGAAAAGGTCCTTCCGTCGTCGGCTCGCGACTGCGGGGCTGCCAAGCCGCCACGTGAGTCTGTCCGGGGCGCCGTCGAAGGGTCCCCCATGGGGGTCATCCAGGTGGTGCCGCCGGATGGGATCGTAGCGGGGGTCGTAGATGTCCCAGGTGACCCGCACCATCAGGTAGGCCACAGCGAACATGTGGGCAACCACGGCCAGGACGTAGTACGGCATGTCAAGGTTGTGCTGGGATGAGCCGGAACTCGTCACCTGACCAAGGTACATCCACACTGCGGCCCAGTGGAGGCTTTCCACGCCCTGCCAGACCAGGAAGTCCCGCCACCGCGGCCGGGCCAGGGCCAGCAGGGGAACCAGCCACACGACGAACTGGGGGGAATATGCCTTGCCGGTGAGGATGAATGCGGCCACCAGAAGGAAAACCAGCTGGGCGAGGCGCGGTCGCCGCGGAGCACTGAGCGCCATAACGGCGATCGCCACGCACAGCACAGCAAAGAGGGCCGGCGACAGCACGTCCACCCCTTCCGGACCCAGCCCTGGCCAGCGAAGCCTTTCGGCCACCAGGTTGTAGGCAAACCAGGGGGAACCGTAGCCGGCATCACGGCCGGCTGCGAACTGGAAATAGTAGGCCCATCCGCTGAAGTTCGCGGCGGCAAAAGGCAGGTTGACTCCCATCCAGGCTGCAGCGGCTGACCCTCCCGTTACCATCAGGGGGCGGATCCTGCCGGTGCGCACCCCCAACAGGGCAATACCCGCCAGCAGCAGCAGTGGATACACATTCGTTGCGGCGGCCACACCGATCAGGACGCCGGCGGGCACCAGCCGCTGCCGGGCGAAAAAGTACATGCCGACGGCGACAAGGCAGACCGTCCAAAGGTCCCAGTTGATGGTCCCGGCAAGGATGATTCCCGGTGCAAGGGCCACCAGCGCACTGTCCCAGGGGCGGCGTTCCGACGTCCTGGCCGTAGCGAGCACGGTCACGATCAGGGCGCAGGCCAACAGTGCCGCGTTGACATCGAAGTACGCCAGCACCCGACCCTCCGTCACGCCGCTTCCCGGAACCAGCCAGGCGGTCAGTCCGGCCACCAGCGCCGTGACCACCGGGTATTCGAATTGGCTGCCCAGGACGGGAAAGGCGCCATCCGCCAGCCCGCGGTTGCGGAAGAGATCGGGAAAGTCCGAATAGCAGGTGGCGTAGAACTGCGCGGGGGACTCCCAGCCGTTTACACGGCAATAGCCCTTTACCAGGATCCCGACGAATGCCGAGATGACGGTGAGGAGGACCAGGACCCGTTCCACGGTGAAGAGTCCCGGTGAGACGATGCCGGGCTCGGACCTGCGGCCAAGGGGCCCGCCGATGACCTCCGTGAAATTCCGCAGCAGCACGTCACTGCGGCTCGGTACCACCAGGCGGGACCGGCCTCGGTGCCCCAGGGGCTGGGTCTCCTCCATGCAGATGAGCTTACCGGGGTGCCTTCATGGTTGATGCCCAGCCTCCCGCACCGCATGTCCGGGTCTGCGCAGGCCACCCAGCTGCTGGTGCAACAGGTCTACAGTCCCCAGCGGACAATCGCGGGAGTCCTTTTGTCCCAGCCCAAGGTGCAGACCTTGGCTGTTCCGAGGATGAAATGCCGGCCTTCAGTAGGCGGCATTTCGAGCCAACGGGCGGTCAGGATGCGGGAAAAGTGGCCATGCGCCACGATCAGGACATTGTCCATCCCGGACTCCAGGACCCTGCCAATGATTTTGTCGGCCCTGGCCGCCACCTCGTCCAGCGTCTCCCCGTTGGGAACGCCGTGCGTCCAGATGAGGTAGTCCGGGTTGTCCTTGCGGATCAGGTCCGAGCTGATGCCTTCGTAGTCACCGTAGTTCCACTCCACCGCCAGGGGCTCGTGCTGCGCGTCCGGAAAGCCGGCCAGTTCCGCCGTCCGCCGGGCACGCCGCAGCGGCGAGGTAAGCACCAGGTCGAAGTCGACGCCGTCGAGCACCTTCCGCGCTTCCACTGCCTGCTGCTCACCCTCCACTGTCAGCGGCAGGTCCGTCAGCCCCGTGTACTGGCCGCTCTTGGACCATTCCGTCTCGCCGTGGCGAAGGATCCAGAGCTGGGGGCGGGGGGCGAGTGCAGGGTAGGTCACTTGGACTCCTTGGCAGGGGAAGGTTCGACGGCGTCGGGAGACTCATCAGGCTCCACCGCGGCAGGTGCGGATTCAGGCTGTCCGGCCCACCAGTCGAGCAGCCTGGCCTCGGCCTCTTCCCGTGGCAGAGGTCCGTTCTCCATCCGCTCATTGAGGAGGAACTTATACGCCCTGCCCACGACGGGGCCGGGCTTAAGGCCGAGCAGCGCCATGATTTGCGCCCCGTCCAGGTCCGGCCGGACGGCGTCCAGGGATTCCTGTTCCTTAAGGGCCGTGATGCGCGCTTCCAGGTCGTCGTAGGCAAAGGCCAGCCGTTCCGCCTTGCGCTGGTTCCGGGTGGTCACGTCGGAGCGGGTGAGCCGGTGCAGGCGTTCCAGCAAGGGTCCGGCGTCGGTGACGTACCGGCGGACGGCGGAGTCGGTCCAGCCGGCATCGCCGTAGCCATAGAACCGCATGTGCAGCTCCACCAGGCGGGCAACGGCCTTGGTTGTGTCGTTATCGAAGCGCAGGGCCTTCATACGCTTCGTGGTGAGTTTGGCACCAACCATGTCGTGGTGGCGGAAGCTCACCGCGCCGCCCGGTTCAAAGCGCCGCGTAGCCGGCTTGCCGACGTCGTGCATCAACGCCGCGAAGCGCAGCACGAAGTCGGGCCCGGGCACCGGGCCGTCGGCGTCCGTTTCCAGCTCCGCTGCCTGTTCCAGAACCTGCAGGGAATGCTGGTAGACGTCCTTGTGCCGGTGGTGCTCGTCAGACTCGAGGCGGAGCGCCGAAACTTCGGGCAGCACATGGTCCGCCAGGCCGGTGTCCACGAGCAGGTCCACGCCAGTGCGGGGATGCGCACCGGAAATAAGCTTGACCAGTTCATCCCGCACCCGCTCCGCCGAGATGATGCTGATCCGTTCAGCCATCCGGGTCATGGCTTCCCGGACGTCGTCATGGACGGACACGCCCAGCTGCGCGGCGAACCTGGCGGCCCGCATCATCCTCAAAGGATCATCGGAGAAGGAAGCCTCCGGCGCGCCGGGGGTGGCCAGCACGTAGGAGTGCAGGTCCCGGACGCCGCCGAAGGGGTCCACCAGCTCCATTGACGGCAGTTTCAGGGCCATCGCGTTGATGGTGAAATCCCGGCGCAGCAGGTCATCAGTCAGCGAGGACCCGAACGCCACCACTGGTTTGCGGGACTCGGGATCGTACGCCTCCGCCCGGTACGTGGTGATTTCGATCTGGAACCCATCCTTGCGCATGCCGATCGTTCCGAAGGCACGTCCGATCTCCCAGAAGTTGTCCGCCCACTTCTTAATGAGGGCCACCGTCTGGTCCGGCGTGGCGTCCGTGGTGAAGTCCAGGTCGGGGGAGTTCCGCCCCAGGAACAGGTCGCGCACGGGTCCGCCCACCAGCGACAGTTCATGTCCGGCGTCCACAAAACGCCGGCCAAGCTCCAGGACCACCGGGTCCACCTGGAAGTCGACGGTGTGGGAATCAGTCTTGTGATGTGCGTGCGCCATAGTTACTTAAGCTTGGCAGAAAGCGGAGGCATGGCAGGCCAAAAAAGGAGTCAAGATCCCCGGTAATCGTCCGGCTGCCCGGAAACCGTGTCATATGCCGTCCATGTTGGTGTCATGTTCCGGTCATCAGGAACGGGCAACAGTCGTTAGAGTGGACTCCATGGCCCATCCAGTACCGAGCGCTCCAGGCAGGAGGACAAACGCACCATTGCCGTCGGCGATCGGTGCGCACGTTGCCCCTGTCCAGCATCCGGCACCGGCCTCACTGCCCACAGTGGAGGAAGTATCGGCCGGCGGCGTGGTGGTGGATACGTCCGACGCCGAACTGAGGGTTGCGATTATCGCCCGCCTTAACCGGGGCGGACGCCTGGAGTGGTGCCTGCCGAAAGGCCACCCGGAGGGCAAGGAAAACAACGAGCAGGCCGCCGTCAGGGAAATTGCCGAGGAAACCGGCATCGAGGGCAGCATCCTCGCGCCGCTGGGCAGCATCGATTACTGGTTCACGGTCAGCGGCCACCGCGTCCATAAGACCGTGCACCACTACCTCCTGCGCGCCACCGGCGGCGAGCTGACCATCGAAAATGATCCCGACCAGGAAGCCGTGGACGTGGCTTGGGTGCCCATCCAGGAACTGGCACGCAAACTGTCCTTTCCCAATGAGCGGCGCATCGCCGATCTTGCGCGCGAGGTCCTGCCCGGGCATCTGTAGGGCCCGGCCTGCACACAGCTTCCCGGGTTGCGGTGATAAGCCCCCGCGGGTGAGACGATGAACTCGATGTCAGCTACCAACTTCCCTTCCGACAACGCCGGCCGCCCTGGCGGCGCCCGCCCCAACGGCCTGCCCGCGGATGCGGACAGCCCAAGCCTGGCCGGCCCGGACGCAGGCAATCCGCAGGTGGCTCCGGCGGAGGCGGCACAGGCTGCCGGACCGGCAGAGTCAGTGCCGCCGGCAGCGTCGGGTGCGAGCGAAACCCGTTCCAGTGCCATCATGGCGGCGGGAACCCTTGTGTCGCGTTTCCTGGGCTTCGGGAAAACCTGGATGCTCGGCACAGCGCTGGGGCTCGGTTCCACAGTCAATGACACCTTCATCAACGCAAACAACCTGCCCAACCTGATCTTCCTCCTTGTGGCGGGCGGGGTATTCAACGCCGTGCTGGTGCCGCAGATCATCAAGGCCAGCAAAGCCCCGGACAGGGGAGCGGACTACATCAGCCGGCTGCTGACGCTGGCTGTCCTTCTCCTGCTGGGCCTTACGGCGCTGGTGACGCTTGCGGCCCCATTGGTCATCGACGCCACCACCCAGGGCTACTCGCCGCAACAGAAGGCCCTGGCAGTGACGTTTGCCTTCTGGTGCCTGCCGCAGATCTTCTTCTACGGCCTCTACGCCCTGCTCACGCAGGTCCTCAACGCCAACGGAGCCTTCGGGCCGGCAATGTGGGCGCCCATCCTCAACAACCTGGTGGCCATCGCCGGCCTGGGGATGTTCATCTGGATCTTCGGCAGCAACGAGTTCAACCCGCACACCCTGGACAACTGGGGCGATACGCAAACACTGTTTGTCGCAGGGTTCTCCACCATCGGCGTCGTCTCCCAGACTGCCATCCTGATGATTCCCGTCATGCGCCTGCGCCTGGGACTCCGTCCGCGGTTCGGCTGGCGGGGTGTGGGGCTCGGCCAGGCAGCCAGACTGAGCGTTTGGACGCTGCTGACCGCCGCCGTCGGGCAGCTCGCATTCCTGTACGTCATGCGCATCGCCACCATCCCCGGCGCCGAACGCCTGAGGCTGCAGGAGGCCGGCGATCCGGCCGCCGAGATGCTGCCCGGCAACGCGGTGCTTGAGGTGGCCAGCCAGCTGTACCTGCTGCCGCACTCCATCATCGCCCTTTCCCTGGCCACGGTCCTGTTCAACCGCATGACCAGGGCATCGCAGGACGGCAACCGGGCAGAGCTGCGGGATGCCCTGTCACACGGGCTGCGGACCATGGCGGTGGCCACGGTCTTCGGCGCACTGGCCCTGTTTGCGCTGGCCGGCCCCCTGGGGATGTTTTTCTCAGGCGGGCTCCGCAACGACGGCGTGATGCTGGCCCAGACCCTCACCATCCTGGCCCTCAGCACACCGTTCATGAGCGCGAACTTCATGATGTCCCGGGTGTTCTACGCCAACGAGGATGCCCGGACGCCGTTCTACATCCAGCTGCTGCTGGCCGTGGTCTACGTGGCGGGCGCCTTCGCCATCCAGTTCCTGCCGGTCAACCAGATCATCTACGCCATCGCGGTCCTCTATATGGTGGGCAATATCCTGTCCGTGGTCATCAGCGCCTGGTTCCTGCGCCGCCTCCTGGGCCACCTCGACGGGCCCCGGATCGCCAGCTCGTACATCCGCATGGGGTACGCCGCGCTCGGTTCCGCCATCGCCGGTGCGGGTGCCCTGTGGCTCATGGGCAGCTACAGCCCGGACGGCTTCGCCTGGCGTGACAGGGTAACCGCACTGGTAACGGTGATTGTGGTGGGTCCCGTCATGCTGGTGGCGTACTTCCTGCTGCTCAGGCTGTTCCGGGTATCCGAACTCCGCGACCTGCTTGGACCGCTGCTTGGCCGCCTGGGCCGCGGCGGCCCCGCTGCGCCTGCAGCGGCAGGGGGGACCCCGCCGTCGTCCGCTCTTGAAGGGACGCCTTCAGTGGAAGGCGCCGCGGCCGAGGCAAGTGCCCGCCGCCCCGAACGCGCCACCACCTCGGTGGACACCGGCCTCATCCCGCGGATCTCCGGAGAGTTTGATGCGGCGTCCTTCCGTGCCGGGCCCGAGCCGGAGCGGCCACACGGACGCCCAAATTATTACGACGGCGGTTCGTCCGCGGGCGGGGACGGAACGTCCGGTGGCGGCTACCTGCCCGGCGAGGACCAGCCGAGTACGGCAAGGGGAGGCCTGCTCCGCGAACAGATCCCGCTTCCAGGCCGCCGCACCTTCCAGGGGAAGGCCGGCGAGAACCCCTACTTCAAGCGCCGGAAGCCGCGGAAAAAGTGATTGGCTCGCCGTCTCCCAAGGCCGTTTTCAGCAGTGCGCCGGACGCAATCGGCTAGGATCAAAAAGGTACAGGGGGAGTTATCTTCACGGGCAAGCTGGGCAGCAGGTCCGTGAACGGGGCCGATTATCCAATGCCGTGGCCCCGGACAGTCTAGGAGGAGCACGTGTCCAACCCGATCGACGTCGGATCAGTACTGGGCGGCCGCTACAAGGTGACAGCCACCGTATTGGCCTCTCACGACCACGATCTGGTGCTGGATGGCGTGGACCAGGTCTTGAACCGGCCCGTCAGTATCCTGGTGGCCGGACCGCAGAATACCGAACAGGTTGCCCAGAGCGCCCGCGAGGTTGCCACCGGGGAACGGCCCGGCACCGTCCAGGTGCTGGACCTCGGTGTAAGTGATGCCGCCACGTACCTGATCACCAACCACACGTCCGCCGCCGACCTTCTGGACCTCGTAGTGGCGTCGAACCCGCCCTACGTGGAGCCTTTCTTCACGGACACCCTCGGCAGCGAAATCTTCGGCCAGCCCCGGTCCCACGAGCCCGAGCCGTACGACGAGGAAGACAACGTTGACGCCGGCTACATCAATTACGGCGACCCGCACCGGAGCCAGGTTGATCCTTACCGCACGGCTCCCGCTGTGCCGCCCAAGCCGCCTGCACGCCCGGCGGCAGCGCCCTTGGCCGGACGCACCGCTCCCGTTTCCCCCGCACGCTCCGGTGATGCCCCGGAGCGGAAGGGTGCCTCCGCTATCGGCAGGGCTGCTGTTGGCGGCGCTGCTGCTGTTGGCGGCGCTGCTGCTGTTGGCGGCGTGGCAGCCGCCGCCGGCGCTGCCGGCGCCGGTTCTGCCGCCTCCACCGCAAGGAACGCTGCCGGCAATGACCCGGAAGCAACTGCCGCGCATCCCGTACGGGACGTTTCCGCCGCTGCTTCTTCGGACGCTCCCGCCCCGGCGGCCGCCTCCGGAAAGCCCAAGGTATCCCTGTGGTCCGATGAGGACTACGCCCAGGCCGACCACCAGGCCCACTATGACGAGGAGCCCGCGGACGAGCAGCAGCCGGTCAACAAGAAATCGACGATGTTCGCCCGCGCCGCAGCGCCGGCAGCCGCTGGTGTCTCCTTTGCGGACCAGGGCGATTACGACGGCGACCGCGACGAACCCGGGCGGGAGCCCCGGTCGATGCGCTGGCTGGTTGGCGGCCTTCTCGCCGTCGTACTCATTGCTGGCCTCGTGTTCGCGGTAACGAACCTCGGCAGTTTCTTCGCCCAGCCGCAGGCGAACGATCCCGCACCGGCCACTAACAGCGCGCCGCAAGGTACCGCTGCAGCACCTACCCAGGCTCCGACCTCTGCCCCGCCAGTAGTGCCGCCGGCTATCGAAAGCGTCTCCCGGCAGGGGACCTTCGATTTCGCCGCAACTTTTGATGGCGACCTGGTTAAGGCGTATGACGGAAACGCCGCCAGCTACTGGTCTGACATGGAGTTCGCCACTGAAAACTGGGGTGGCCTGGCACCGCAGGGTGTCCCGCTCGTTGTGAAGCTGGAGAACCCCGCAACGGTATCGTCCATCACCCTTTCGCAGCTGGGTGGCTCCGGCGGCAATATCACCGTTTACACGAACGACCGCCCGTCACTGGACGGAGCAAAGGCTGTGGGAACCAACAGCTTCACGTCCACAGACCTCAACATGCCGCTGGCGGAGCCTGTCGAGGCGGAGTACGTCATCGTCTCCATCAATTCCCTTCCGCGGCTCGCAGCACCCAAAACCCGCTACGGTTACGGAATCCGCCTGGCCGAGATTAAGGTGCAGTAACGGCACAGCGCACCGCGTTGGCGGCCCTTCCCCGTTTGGGGGAGGGCCGCTGCCTTTTTTGTTACTTCCACTGCTGGCCCGGGAATCCGCTGCAAAGCGTCTCAGTCGGTTTGGAGTGTCTGCAGGAACGGTAATCTGGAATGAGCGTTTGACGGGGATGGCTTTTGCCATGCACCGGCGGTCTCCCGTGTCCGGCGCCGGAATATTCAGCATGCAGTTTCAGTTGTGCCATGTGGCCGGCCTCCACAAGGAGGCGCGTCAAGTAAGGAAGAGGTTCACCGTTCCGTGACCATCGCAGAAAACACCGCGTCCGAAGTACGTGATGTCATTATTGTCGGCTCCGGTCCGGCAGGTTACACGGCAGCCGTCTACACGGCACGTGCCAACCTTAAGCCGTTGCTAATCGCCGGTTCCGTTACTGCGGGCGGTGAACTGATGAACACCACCGACGTGGAGAATTACCCGGGCTTCCCCGAGGGCATAATGGGGCCGGATCTCATGGAGAACTTCGAAAAGCAGGCAGCGCGTTTTGGCACCGAAATCCAGTTCGAGGATGTCACTTCGCTGGATCTCGAGGGCCCGGTGAAGACCGTCACCATCGGGACGGGGGAGACCTTCCATGCACGGGCCGTCATCCTCTCCACTGGCTCAGCTTACCGGGAGCTCGGACTGCCGAACGAAAAGCGGCTTTCCGGACACGGCGTTAGCTGGTGTGCAACCTGTGACGGTTTCTTCTTCAAGGGCCAGGAGATTGCCGTTATCGGCGGCGGCGATTCAGCCATGGAAGAGGCCCTGTTCCTCACAAAGTTCGCAAGGTCCGTAACGGTTGTGCACCGCCGGGACTCCCTCAAGGCGTCCAAGATCATGGCTGACAGGGCACTCGCCCACGAGAAGATCGATTTCATGTGGAACACCACGGTGGAAGACGTTCTCGGTGGCAACAAAGTCACCGGCCTGAAGTTGAAGAATGTTCTCGACGGCACTGAAACTGACCTTGCAGTCACCGGCGTCTTCGTGGCTATCGGCAATGATCCCCGGACCGACCTCGTTAAGGATGTCCTTGCCCTGACGCCCGAAGGAACCATTGCCGTAGAAGGCCGTAGCTCCAGGACCAGCATTCCGGGTGTCTTCGCCGCCGGTGATGTCATCGACCCCACGTACCGGCAGGCTATTACTGCTTCCGGCTCAGGATGTGTGGCCGCCCTTGATGTGGAGCACTACCTGGCCGACCTTCCCGTCTAAGCCACTAGAATCACGATCAGAGGAGAAATAGGTATGAGCAACGCTAAAGACGTAACCGATGCAAGCTTCGGAACGGACGTGCTGTCCTCCGAAAAGCCGGTGATAGTAGACTTCTGGGCTGAATGGTGCGGTCCCTGCCGCAAGCTCGGGCCCATTCTCGACGAGATCTCCGTTGAATACAGCGAAAAGGTTGACGTCGTGAAGGTTAACGTGGACGACAATCCCTCCATTGCCGCAGAATACGGGATCACGTCCATTCCTGCCGTCTACCTTTTCCAGGGCGGCGAAGTGAAGAACACCGTTATCGGTGCTAAGCCGAAGCAGTTCTTTGAGAAGGAGTTCTCAGACGTTCTGTCCTAGGGCTAAGCCCGGGGCGCTCGGCGTTTCATCAGAAGTGGTCACCACCTTCGGGTGGTGACCACTTTTTTGGCACCAACCACCTTTGCGGGGGAGAAGTGTTTGCACGCGGGTGGGTTGTCGTAAGTTGCCGTATCCGACAGGCTGCGGCAGTGTGAGGCTTGTTTCACGTGAAACGCTACGCCCCCTGTCGTCGAGTACTTTGTAGCAGCGCGCCCAGCAACCCGAATTTGCCTGTGCACCTGACGTGAGGTCCGGTTGTGTATCTCGGCACTTGGCCTATCTCAGTAGCAGTAGCGGGGCGAGGCAAGGCGTCGATGGATGAAGCGTCAGAGAATGCTGCCCGCGGCGATTGCAATCGCTTGTCGGTTACAGTAAGAGGTGGGTGTTTCACGTGAAACGGAACAGAATCTTAAAGGCCGGGTTAATTGTCAACATTCGTCTGGGCAGCACGTGGCCGCACATCTGCATCGACAATGCTCGTGAATCGGTCTTTACACTAATTCTGACAAGCGGCTCCACCTAACTGAGAAGTAGTTGCCCAAACTTGGGATCAGTTGTCGCGAATGAGCCTAGCGCCCGCCATTCTTCAAAGGCAACCCGGATAGGCGGATGCGTACTAGCGGTGCACACCGGGTCCAACTTCCGCAATCAGCTATCGCGCTCCTAAGTCGCGGCTAGTACTCCTGATCCTGGGACCCGGCTGTAGGATTCGAAAAACGCCAGATTGCGCTCTACAGCCAGCAGGACCGGGCCACAACATCAGGACGCGCCATGCGCGCTACTACCAACAAGGCCGGCACTAAAAGCGTCCCTCGAACACTGGCCTGCATGTAGGCGCTGCATACGGTACGGGCCAACAAAGCCCGAAGTAGTTCCGATACTCGAAGCGCGCCGAATGAGGTTGGAGTAGCCCAACTAACAGCAACCGGCAACTTTTTGCAGCGGGGGCGGTCACTGGTCAATCAGCTGAAGACATGACGTAGCTCCACAAACACTCCCTAAGGCAGGGCGACTGCATTGATTAGTCCTACCAGCACCAGCCACCGGGCAGACCCTCAACAGCCACCAGCCCTGTGTCTCATACGTGAGTTCGCCGTAATGATGCCGGTGCTAACCACAGTTAGCCATTGCACCTGTGCACTGCGGTGGGCTACCACCAAGAAGCGCCAGTTCAGCACCGTTCACGCACTGCAGCTCATCGGCGGCTTATCCGTGCCGAGCAGCCGGACTTCGGTGGAGAGCCGGGCGGTAAGCTCACATTCACTCACCGCACCGGGCAGTTGAATTTCATGCGGCCGTTTCACGTGAAACCAGCCGCTGGGTTCCAGGCGCAGTCAGAATTCCAGACGAGCACAGGTATGACGCGCGCGGCGGCCTCCTGGCCCAAGCTTTACCAGAGCACTGCGCATCGGTAAGAAGCGGCCAGCCACACTCATTTCCAGTACCCCTGATGCGGGTAGACGATAACCGGGCACTGATGACAGCGCGACTTCCTGATCGAAGGCCCAGATGTGCAGGACTCGCCACCGCGGCTCGGCCATGGGTGGACTACAAAACGCGCTGGAGCCAATGTCTATCCGTACGTAGGCGGGCACCCCAGATATCAAGCATGTGAGCGGGGGCCGAAGCCGTTGGTGGCAGGTTGCACAATTATCGGCACTCCCCGCGGCCGGTCCGTGCAGGCTCCACCATGCGCCTCTGCCCTAGACTACAACTGGGCTTCAGCACTGGCTGGATGTTCAAGTCGGGATCACCTCCAACCCTCTGCCCGGTAAATTCTGGTTGCACGGGTGTCGACTGTCGGTGCTATGCCTGTCTGCAGAAACATGAGCGTCAGGGGATAGCGGTCTGCCTCAGTGGACAACACCCGCAGCCTGGAGATGCAGCGACACACGTCAAGGCACCAAGGACAAGGCAAACACTACTTACACAGCCCCTCAGTGCGCGGAAGACTGACAACAAGAGCATGAAGGATCACGCGGAAACCAGCCCGTCAACTCTGCCTGCATGAGGTCCGCGCGTCCAGGTCCGTGCTCTGGGGAGCGCAGGCACTTGTCCCCTCACAAATCGGCAATAGGCGACCAGCGCTGGGAAAGGCCTCCGCACCCAATGCGTAGATGGCGGGACGACCTTGCGGGGGTACTATCCACACGATATCCACAAGCGACAACCTGCGGTATGCACAGGGTTATCCACAGTGGCCTCATGGTGGGCGGTACATCCAGCTGGTCGAGAGCGCAGCGTACCCAGCGACGAACGTGGGACGGTTGCGGCCGTTATCCTGGGACTCGACCGTTCAGGTCGGCATGCCCGATGTCTAGGCGCTGATCATATCGCCTGATAAAGCCCTGAATACGACCGTTTTGGACTTATCGAAGCGCACGTAAGCGCGGAGTCCCGTCGCCGAAGCCTGTGCAGACGCACGTTTCACGTGAAACGCCGTCGCTACGCCTGCTGGCGGCGGCAGGGCAACGGCCTAGAGGAACTTATCATCTGCACATAGGAATAGGCAGCGAGGTGCACGGCTGGCTCGGACAACCCGTTTATCCCCATCGTTATCCACAACATTATCCACGGGGCAATGCACAGCTACTCACGCCTGAATTCCGTACGCACAGCGGACAGCTGTCTCGGATAGGGGCATAGGCAAACCTTCCTTCTCGAGTACCAGTACGGTCGGATCGCTCATGGGCGAATGGAGCCAGGGGGCAGCAAAAAGGACCGATAAGACATGGACAAATCACGGGTAGTACAAAAACATAGTAGGGCTCTAGACGCTGCACCCCACGATGTCCTGCGAGCTACATAGGCAGGCGGTTTCAGCCACAGGGGATGCCCGGAAAGTCTTCGGGCAACTGCGGCGACTGATGCCATCCGACTCCCAGTCACCTGGCCGATTGCCCAATGTCCACCCGCACCCTACAAGTACGCTTCGAAACTCGCGCCTCACGCCGGCGTCCATATCCAGCGTCAGTGTTCGGCGACAACCGGCTGTGCCAATACTAGGTCCAGTAGTATGGCTTCATCAGCATGGAAATCGACTCCCGTCCGCGCCCCACAAGAACCACCGCTTTGCATAAAGCATGTGCGGAATTGGCGAAGCTTTGCGCGCCCGCCCGTCTACTCTAACCATCAACCTCAAAAACGCCGGTCAGAAGCCATCACCGATCCAGACGTTTACTTCCAGCCGCGTACCTCCGGTATGCAACCTGTGATTTTATGAGTAGCAGCGACGCCTAGGCGGCGCGGCGCGTTCACCACTGAGTGTGATTGGCGATGGCACAGGATTGGCGCTCAGCGCCATGCGCGGACGCGCAACTGCTGCGTTTCACGTGAAACAACGACCCAGCCCTGCACAGTCGATCGTTATACAAAGGATCCACGGTCGCGACCCACACGCGCATACAATGCTAATTGGAACTTTGGCCAACAAGTCATCCACCGTACTGATCAGTCTCCGCCGTCTGCATGGCATTCTGCCTATCATCATCGCGCATGGGGATCCCGGACCGATCCGCGTTGTTTCACGTGAAACCGTTCGGCTCATACCGGAAGCTGAGCTTCGGCAGATCGTCACAACCTTGCTGGACCCCAAAGCCGGCCTACATACCCCATGGCGTAACCGCTATTGGAGAACGCTGTCAGTCTTATGCATGCGGTGTGCGTTCGTGCAGGGGATCCGTAAGGCTCGGCACTCCTGCAGTATTGCCACGCAGCGCAAGTTTACACCGACTATGCCATCACATCACGTGTCCAGACAGAAGATATCGCATGTTTGTACACATCACCGACACCGCACGTCCAGGTCCCACTACTCAGCTTTTATCCCAAGCCCCACAGTCCACCACGAGCGCTGGGTCGCTCGACTGACAAGAAGCCCCGTTGAAGGCCGAAGTCCCTGCGACAGACTGGAGGACTATCGTCAGCGGAGCGTCCACGGCGCGCGCGTTTCACGTGAAACGCCGTGGCGACGTTAGTAGGGCGTGGAACCACTGGCGCTTCCTAACCAGTGAAGGCCGGGCCCTTCACTGGACTCTGACGCTGGATGCTGATAAGTCCGCGCTCGATCAGGCGCTGCAGAACAGGCGGCCAGCGCGAGTCGGAGCACTCTTGCGCGTGAGTTTGATGTAGGACAGCTCGGAAAACCAGGACAACACTTGACCTATAGCTGCATCGCAAACCAACTAGCCATACGGGCCGATCACCGACTTGCCATTAGCTTCTCTGAATTCCGCCTACCAGGGCGATTCCAAGTTGCTGACGTATCAGCTCGGTCCAACACCCTGCGTCCGTAGACGAAAAAGGCCCGATCCATAAAGAACCGGGCCTTCTTACAAACGAATAACTAACTGGTGGACCCTGGGGCCAGGACATCCATAATACGGTTCAAGTCCTCTACGCTGGCGAACTCGATGCTGACTTTGCCCTTTCGGACGCCAAGTGAGATCTTTACGTTCGTATCCAGACGGTCCGACAATGAGGACGCCAGGTAATCGAGCCGCTCATGCCGGGCACCTGGCCGGGGAATGTTGTTCTTGGCAGGTTTGGCCGGGTCCTGGTAAAGGGCTACTGCTTCTTCGGTTGAACGCACCGACATGCCCTCCGCCACGATCTTCTGTGCGAGCCGTTCCATGGCGGCAGGATCGGGCAAGGACAGCAGAGCACGGGCATGACCGGCGGACAGCACCCCGGCAGCCACACGTCGCTGTACCAGCGGCGGAAGCTTCAGCAGGCGCAGCGTGTTTGAGACCTGCGGGCGGGATCGGCCAATGCGGTCCGCAAGCTGCTCATGCGTGGTGCCAAAGTCCTCCAGCAGCTGCTGGTACGCCGCTGCCTCTTCCAGGGGGTTGAGCTGACTCCGGTGCAGGTTTTCCAACAATGCGTCGCGGAGGAGATCGTCGTCGGTGGTGTCCCGGATTATGGCCGGGATTGTTTCGAGCCCTGCAGCCTGTACAGCACGCCAACGCCGCTCGCCCATGACAAGCTCGTAGGGCTCACTACCGGCTTCGGTTGAGTTACGTACAACAATGGGCTGGAGAACGCCAATTTCCCGAACGGAGTGAACAAGCTCCGCCATGTCGTCTTCATCGAAGACGGTACGCGGCTGCTTGCGGTTGGGATGAATGTCAGCAACCGCAATTTCAGCAAAGCGCGCTCCAGGCACTTCTACCAGTTCCACTCCGGTGTCGGTTCCGGCAAACGCCTCGACAAGCTCCGTTCCCATTGCCACATCCCGGGCCTGGTTAGGTGAAGGATCCGGCGCAGCGGTTACCCGTTCCTCGACGGACTCCTCTGGGTTTGCACTCTTGGAGGCCGGGCGTGAGGCAGCACGTGTGCTCTTCGCGGCGGCAGTAGATTCAGTGCTTTCGGAACGTTCCGAAGCGGGTTCTTTCGTTCCAGCACGCTTGCCGGCTGACCCGGGCGTCCGAGGCGCGATCAGCTTTTCGGCGACAGACTCCGCCGAGCCGGGTGCCTTGCCGTTTGTATCATCGGCCTTCTTGCGGCCCTCAGGAAAGAAGAGATCGACAGGCCGGGACGCAGCAGCGGCATTCGCCTGCCCGTTCGTTGCGGCGGAACTTGGAATCAGCGCGCCAAGACCGCGGCCTAGGCCCCGTCGCTTCTCGCTCATGGATAAATCCCTCCAGTGGTAGAACCAGGCACTTCCGGCGCCGGTCGTTGCAGTTTGAAGATTCTAGCGTTCTGCTATTTCGGCAGCGGCTTCCAGATAGGACAAAGCTCCACTGGAGGATGGGTCATAGGTCATAACAGTCTGCTGGTAGCTTGGTGCCTCGGAGATGCGGACCGAGCGCGGGACGACAGCAGACAATACCTGCTCGGGAAAGTGGGTTCGGACCTCGGCAGCCACCTGCGCAGCAAGATTGGTGCGGCCGTCGTACATCGTCAACAGGATCGTGGAAACGACCAGTTCATCATTGAGGTGCTTCTGAATCATCTCGATGTTCTTCAGCAGCTGGCTGAGGCCTTCGAGAGCGTAGTACTCACACTGGATGGGAATGAGTACCTCGTTCGCTGCACAGAAGGCATTAACTGTCAGCAGGCCCAGGCTCGGCGGGCAGTCGATGAAGATATAGTCGAGCCGCTCCTCGCCGTTCTTTTCGCGTGTCTTGGCGTACACGTCGATTGCCCGACGGAGCCGTTGCTCCCGGGCGACCAGGGAAACGAGCTCAATTTCGGCCCCTGCAAGGTGAATGGTGGCGGGCGCGCAAATAAGCTTATCGATATCGGGGCACTGGGCCACTACATCTGCCAGTGCAACATCGTTGATGAGGACGTCGTAGATGCTGTCCACGTCGGCGTGGTGCTCAATGCCCAAGGCGGTGGAAGCATTGCCCTGCGGGTCGATGTCGATGACCAGGACGTTGAGGCCGGCTGCAGCCAGGGCTGCAGCGATGTTCACGGTGGTGGTGGTCTTTCCCACTCCACCCTTCTGGTTGGAGACGGTGAAGATGCGGGTTTTCTCCGGCCGGGGCAACTTGCGTCCCATGAGGCGCTCACGGCGCTTGGTTTCATGGGCCAGCTCCCGGGCGATGGGGCTTGAGTCGTCTATCGCATCAATAATGTTCGGTCGCCCTGCAGGGGTTGTTTCACGTGAAACCAACGCAGAGTTAGCGGCGCCTGCAACCGAACGCGGGTGATTTCCACCCCTGCCGGGGGCCATGCCCGGACCAGCGACAGAACGTGCTGACCCCAATGACACGAACGGCGGTATCCGTTGTGCGGAGGCTTCACTACTGGTCACTGGGGCACACTCACTCTCGTTCAGCCAATTTTGCTGCCGTTGACTAGCCTAACTGCTGGACCCGGCAGACATCGGCTGCCGGGCCACGACTAGGACTTCTTTTGGGACTTGTTGATGACGATGCGGACTACCGTTGTGGGCTCCTCAAGGAGGCCATCACCCACAGTGAGTACAGAAGTTTCCACACCACCGAGTTTGCGGATCGCCTTGGCGGCCTTTTCGATCTCCTCAGCCGCACTGCGGCCCTTGATCGCCACCACCTCGCCGTGCCCTGCCAGCAGCGGAATAGTCAGCCCGGCCAGGTTGCTGAGTGCGGATACCGCGCGGGCGGTAACCACATCGGCATTTACCTGTCCCACCGCTGCCTCGGCGCGGCTCCGCATTACCGTAACGTTATCCAGCCCCAGATCGTCCACGACCTCCTGGAGCCAGATCACCCTGCGCTCCAAGGGCTCAATGAGGGTGAGTTCAAGATCCGGGCGTGCTATCGCAAGGCAAAGACCGGGCAGGCCCGCACCGCTGCCGACGTCGGCAACATGGCTGCCCTGCGGAATCTCGCTTTCGATGACGGCACAGTTGAGGACATGCCTGCTCCACAGCCGGGGAATCTCGCGCGGGCCAATCAGGCCCCGTTCCGTTCCCGACGTGGCGAGGTGTTCAACGTACCGCTTGGCCAGGTCCAGCCTGCCACCAAAAATCTTTTCAGCCGCCCGGAGTTCAGCTGCCGTGATGTCAACCATTATTAGCGGGGCCAGCAATTCTCTAGTCGGCGGATACGACAATATGGCGCCCATTGCCTTCGCCTTCGGACTCACTGACGAGCCCCAGGTCGGCAACGGCGTCATGGACAATCTTCCGCTCGTAGGCGCTCATCGGCTCCAGCGCAACGGGCTTCCCGGTTTCCTTCACGGCCGCCGCGGCGTCCTCTGCAATCTTCTGCAGGTGGCCGGTACGCTCCTGCCGGTACCCGTTGATGTCCAGCACCAGCCGTGAACGGTTCTCCGTGGCGGATAACACGGCGAGCCGCGTCAGCTCCTGCAGGGCCTCGAGGACTTCACCGTCCTCGCCAACCAGGCTCTCCAGCCCTTCGACTTCCTCGTCAGCTACGATCGAGATGTAGGTGCGGCCGTTGCGTACTTCGATGTCAAAGTCACCGTCGATGTCGGCGATATCGAGTAGTTCCTCCAGGTAGTCGGCAGCGATATCGCCTTCTTCTTCAAGCCGGCTCACAGCTGACACCCGCGGAGTGGAAGTCTCTTCGTTCGCGGACTCGTCCTGGCTGTCCATCATGTCCTCGGAAAGTGCGCGTTCGGTGCTCTCGGCTGACATTACTTCTTCTTCCTGTTCTTGCGCTGTGGCTGGACACGCTGGCCCTTGGGTTCGGCGGGGACGGTTGCCGCAGCCTCATCAGCTTCCTTTCTGCCGCTCAGGATCGGCAGGGCGGGAAGGCCCTTGGCGGCGCGGCGTTCGGCGAGGGCCTTTGCAGCAGGGGATCCCGGCGTCGGCATGCGGCGGATAACGAAAAACTGCTGGCCCATTGTCCAAAGGTTGGTGGTGGTCCAGTAGATCAGGACGCCGATGGGGAAGTTGATGCCACCCACACCGAACACGATGGGGAGGATGTAAAGCATCATCTTCTGCTGCCGCATGAACGGGCTGGCCATGGCCTCTTCGGACATGTTCTTGGCCATAATCTGCTTCTGCGTGATGAATTGCGAGGCAGTCATGGCAAGAATCATCAGGATCGACAGCACTGCGACCATCACCTGGTTTTCGCCGCCACCGCCGTGCAGCAGCGTGGCGTTCAGCGGTGCCCCGAAGATGGTGGAATCGTCGAACTGGACAACCTGGTCATGGCTCATCGCACCGATGCCCTCGCCCTTGTCACGGGCCCCCGAGATGCCTGAAAGCACCGTGAACAGCGCGAAGAAGAACGGCATCTGGATCAGCATGGGCAGGCAGGCGGAGAACGGGTTGGTGCCGTGCTTCTTGTACATGGCCATCTGTTCCTGGGCCATGGCCTGGCGGGACAGCTGGTCAGTCTTGCCCTTGTACTTGTCCTGCAGCTTCTTGAGGTCCGGCTGCAGGAGCTGCATGCCGCGCTGTGCCTTGATCTGCTTGACGAACACGGGAATAAGGGCAGCGCGGATCACAAGCACCAGCCCGATGATGGACAGCGTCCAGGTCCAGCCCGATGCCTCGGGCATACCGATGGCGGTCAGGCCCTCATGGAAGCCCACCATGATGATGGACACAAGCCATTTGAACGGAAACATGATTGTTTCAAAGAAGTCCATACTTATCCCTATTCGTCAGGCCGCGCTGCGGCCTTCTCCATTAGTCCGAGCAGCCAGGTACTTGTCCGGGTTGTTCAGCACAACAATCGTGGGGGTCTGGCTCTCCGGCCATTCCCGGTTTCCGGCGGGGACGTGGTCCACACCGCCGGCGTTCCATGGATGGCAGCGGCCGAGTCGCCGGACCGCGAGCCAGCTGCCCTTGACGGCGCCATGGACAGTGACCGCCTCAAGGGCATAGGCCGAGCATGAAGGGAAAAATCGGCAGACCTGCCCATACAGGGGCGATACCACCTTGCGGTAAGCCTTCAGCAACAGGATGAGGACGTTCCGGGGCAGGTTCCACAGGAACATTCCGACGGCGGCGGCAACAGGACTGAGACGGGCGACGACGGCGGTGGCGTTACGCACGCGGTGTCCCCTCCTGTGTTGTACCGGCCGAACGGTTCGCGGCTGCCTTTGGCAGGCGGCCGGCCAGCCGGGCGAGCGTCGATTCCAGTGCAGCGTTGTAGTCATTCAGCAACTGGTCCCAGCTGGCTGAAGCGGACGCGGGAAGCGCCCGGACCACTATGGCGAAACCGGTGCCGTGTTCACGCAGCGATGCAGCACCTGCTTCCCTCAGTCTCCGCTTAACGAGGTTCCTGACCACAGCGTTCCCTACACTCTTGGAAACGATGAACCCGATCCGGCTGGGTTCGTCGGCAGCTATAGCTGTCGCATATAACACTACGTTCCGGCGCCCATTGCGGACACCGGAACGTACGGTTGTTGAAAAATCGGCTGCAGTCCTCAAGCGGTTGCGGGCGGCCAGCACCTTAAACTCGCAATGGGATGTCTACCGACAAATCAGGTATTTAAGCCGACAGCTCGGTGCGGCCCTTGCCACGGCGGGCAGCCAGGATGGCGCGGCCGGCACGGGTGCGCATACGAAGGCGGAAGCCGTGCTTCTTGGCCCGACGGCGGTTATTCGGCTGAAAAGTCCGCTTGCTCACGTTAGTTACTCCAGTGGATCAAAGGTGCGCCCACCCGATCAGTATGGGGAAGAACTGGCCGACGCTAAGTTTTGTATGTGCACGCTTTCCCGGCTGCCCTGACGCGGAGCGCCTGGGAGGGTCGGATGGGACCAAAAAGCGGACACAAAGGACTTCACAACGTTAGGCAATTTCAGCCCCTGAGTCAAACCGGAGGCGCCCCCGCCTGCTATCCCCAGTTGTTCCTAACCTGCCCCTGCAGCCTGTGGATGAACTGGCTCACAGGGCCGGTTTAAAAACCACAACGGTGTAATTATCCACAAGCCGGAGGCCAGCTATCTTCTAGGCTTTTCATCCCCTAGAGTGGCTCAGTAGCCGATTATCCACGGGGTGTGAATAACCCTGTGGATTATGCTGGGCCAGCACCCTGGTTCCGGACTGGGGCTGCAAGCGTTGCAGGCACAGCGAGTTTTGAGGGAACCCATTG